>JAGKWU010000001.1 GCA_021151695.1 Cellvibrionaceae bacterium
GGGTTGTAAAGTGGGTCACGCACGACGTGGCAGGCCGGTTAAGGTGGTGCTAGCCAGTGAAGAGGATGATAATTAAAGGGCTCTGACCCCTTTAATCATATTGCAGCAAAACTGGAAGAGTATAAAAAGGATGCTGAGGAATGGTGGAAAAATTGCTGGTTTACACAAAAGTCAGATAACGTCGTAGCTAGGTTGGGAGACGACGGAACAAAATGGGCTATGTTGGAATATGTAGAGCTTAATAGGGCTCATGATGATGGAGAAATATCTGATGATAAATATGAGTTGCTTTTAGCAAAAGTTGAGTATGATCTGGAATCAGCGCAGGTAATACTAACCACGAATGGAGAGTTTGTTCTATTCGGGGTGGAGATAGCCGGACAGCTAACCGCGCTAAAAGTTTCTTTGCGTGCTACGGCCGCAACAGGTGAGGTTGAAATCGCCGCTGGCGAGGCGGTAGATCTTGTTCCTGGGCGAGTGAAATCTCGAATTAACATTGCTGACGGGCCAACAGAGACTACGCCTTATAGGCTAACGGGAGAAAAGGTCTCTGCTGGTTTTGATCATGTGCTGGATGATCATTTTTACAGGCCTGCTGCTAATAGTAGATCGATTTTTAGTATAACTCCCGAAGAGTTGAAGGTCATTTTGCAGAGCGAGACGGTTGTTAGTTCTCCTGTAACAGCAATAGGTAATGGTGTCTTTGTGCGCACTGTTAATGCTGGAACGGTCGTTGGTAAAACTGCAAAAAAATATGGGGAGCTTCCGACCTCATCTATTAAAGTTTTTACCGATAGGGCTGGCAACCTTATTACAACTTACCCTGTTCCGTGATTTATATGAAAATTGGAAAATTAGAGTTGCTTCAACTAAAGAATGAAATTGTTAGGATGGATGAGTGCTTTACTCCAGAAGGAGTATTTAGCATTTTGTCTTGTTGGCTGAAAGAAAATTACAATGCTTTGGAGGAAAAGCCTTTTTCTTTATATAACCTTAGAATGTACGCTAACTTGGAGCTCGAAAGCTATCCTGTCGAGCTTTCTGGGTTTGATTATTACGATTTTAAGGCCTTTAAAAATCATATACAGAAATATTCTTTACAAGATATGGAAAGCTTCGCAAGGCTAATTCGAAATGTGTTGGAAAGCTTAATTGTTTTGAGGATTGACGAGGATTGTTTGAGGTGCGGATATATGTCGCTCGGGATTTATAAAGATATTTCTAGCGGCAGTTTGATATATGAGTGTAAAAATTGTGGAATGGCAATATTTGCTGATACACAAGGGGTTGTGGGCAGTGTAATAGCATTTGCCACTAAAAGTGATCTTTTGCGTTGGAAAATTATAGGTAAAAAAGAGGAGAAAGAATAATTGGGGTCAGTGTGGACCTCCCTCAATTTATCGGACAGTTTTATTAGGGATTTTATAAAGAACGGCCATCTTAAATAAAGACACTGGATGCCCTACGGGCATGACGATAGAAAGATCTATTTTTTGAAATCGTCATCCTCGTAGGGAGCCCGGTGTGTTGCTCTTACCTAAAACCCCTCTCACAAACCCCTCGCATTCTCACCATCAAATCCGCCAATCCCGAAACAGCTTCTTTCGGTAAATCCACATCTTTATCTATATGAACCAACAGCGATTCCACCAGCGCAATTTGATCCCGAAATTGTATATCTCGATGATATTGGTTTTCGCGCTGGAGTTCCTGGCTTATGGTTTCTAGATGAATGCCTTCTGGCGAATGGATTTCGATGCAGTGATTTTCGTAATGGGTTTGTTGGAAGGGATCAGGCGTGACTATGCAGCGGGAAGGGATGCCGTGCACCAAGGAGGTAATATAATCCATAACAGTTTCTCATAGTCTTGATTGAAAAGCCGACACCACTTGATATGACCTGAGGTGGATAAATTTATTGGAGGGGGAAGGCTGGAACCGTGTTAAATATGCAGTGGTTGCCTGTTCAATCGGCAACCAATTTGATAGCATGGCGCGGCTTTCCTTGCCTCTTCGCCGACTTGTGCTCGAGTTGCAAGCTGCATTGGCAAGGCTTTTAACCTCAATGATTGAGTAGGAATAAGGATACAGGCATGTTTGCTCGAATAATTAAAACCTTTTGTTGTTTAGTATTAATCTTCTCTTTCAATGTCGCCTTTGCGAAAACCCAGAAATTCCCGATTCCGGCATTTGCTCCGGATCAAACTGCCTATGATGGCAAAGTGGTGTATTTACTGAGCGCAAGCCAGAAGAAGATCTACAGGTGGTCAGTTAGCACCGCCGACTATCTGGCCCCCCTGGATGTGGGTGTTGATCAGGGGGGGACGATTCTCGCACCGGCCAAAATAGCCGTATCCACCACTCAAAAACGCCTCTACCTCGGCTACTCCACCGGGGCTATCAGATATATCCCACTCTCCGGCGATCCAATTGAGACTGCCTTTGCATCCACCCCCCTTGGTGTTGCTGGCCTAGCCGCTGTGGGTAAGTATCTGTTGGCCCAGGACGCGAGCGGTGCATGGGCGACTCATTATATATTCAGTCAATCGGGCGTTTTGACCGATAGCCGCGACTGGAATAGCTACTCATCTGAATATACCTGGGATGCTAAAAATTCCCGGGTGCTGTATTTCCAGGATTATCTTTCTCCCAACAATTTAACCTATGAAGTCATTGATCAGACTACCGGCAAAATCACCTCGTCGGGTGGTGTGGCAACGCTCAATTACGCCGCCAACATCAAGCCCATTCGCCTGTCGGCAGATAACAAAAATGTTTTAGTTGGCAATGGCAATATCTTTAAAAACCCCGCGCTCTCGGTCGCTGGCAACCTTGGGTTTGCAATTGCTGATGCGGTATGGGGAGCCGATGGTTCACTGGTAAGTCTCCAGACAAATAATGGGGCTACCACGCTTCAAAAACGTGATGCTAACTTCCGCTTGATTGATCAACAAACTTACGCTGGAACTGCGCTTGGTGTTTTTGCCAGCGGAAGTAAGACATCGGTATTGACCATCAAGAATGGTTTGGTTACCCCCTACAACTATGTCCCGAATGATGATAGTGATGGCGATGGTGTAAAGAATGATCTGGATGCGTTCCCGACGGATGCCGCTGCCTCTGTAGATGCGGATAAAGATGGTTATCCCGATAAATGGAATAGTGGCCGTACGCAAAAAGACAGTACTACTGGTTTGGTGTTGGATGCTTTCCCCAAAGATGCCGCCTGCTATCTTAAATCCCAAGGCTCCGGTTCAAAATGTAACTACAACCTGATTGTGCCTAACTTTGTTCCGCAAAAAACAATTAGCGATGGCAGCACGGTTTATTTACTGAGTAGTGAAAACAAGCGTATTTATCGTTGGTCGATTGCCAATGCAACTTATTTGAGCCCATTAACAGTAGGGTTGAATCGTTTCGGGGTGATCACTGCTCCTTCGGCAATTGCACTATCAACGGATGGAAGTCGTTTGTATCTCGGCTATGCCGGTGGAGACATTCAGTCAATTACCCTTAAAACGGATACGTTGGAAAAACCTTTCGCTACAGTACCTTTTGATGTGGGTATGTTGGCAGATGCGGGCAAGTATTTGCTGGCGCAGCAAAATGAATTCTGGGGAATGCGTTATACGCTGAATGCCAATGGCCAAGCTGTCGAGAAATTAAATTGGGTGAGCACCGGGCGCTACGACTGGGATGCTACGAGCTCTCGTTCCTACTATCTGAACAGTGGTGCTTTAGGTTACGAACAAATTGATCAGACATCTGGCAAGGTTGCATCATCTGAATATAGCTCCGTTTACACGGGTTCTAACTTTGTGCGTGTCTCTGTAAATGGAAAATCCATTCTTGTTGGTAGTGGTCAGATATTTAGTAAAACCAATTTTACGTTAAACGCTAATCTGGGGTTTGCACCGGCGGATGCTATTTGGTTGCAAGATGGTAGTCTCGTAACTATTAAAGAAGGTGAGGGAGCTACAATCTTGCAGCGCCGCAATGCCGCTATGCAGGTGCTTGAAGAGCTGACTTACAGCGGCACGCCACTGGGCATTTTTGGAAGTGCAAGCAAAATGTCAGTAGTTGTTATCAAAAACAATACTGTTGCCACTTACTCCTATATACCTAATAACGATACGGATGGTGATGGAGTTCCGAATATACAAGATGCGTTCCCGCTTGATCCTGCGGCCTCTGTTGATTCCGATAGGGACGGCTATCCTGATGGCTGGAATTCTGGCAAGCGCCAGTCTGATAGCACCACTGGCTTGGTTCTGGATGCCTATCCAAAAGATACCGCTTGCTACAGTGCTGCCCATGGCGTCAATGGTGTGTGCAACTACGCTGCGACAGTGCCAAGTTATATTCCTGATCAGGTTGTGAGCCATGACGGAATTATTTATCTCTTAAGTAGAGCTAATAAACGTGTGTATCGTTGGTCGATAGCCAAAGGTGGCTACATAGATTCGTTGGTTGTTAAGCTCAATTATTTGGGTGAGGTATTGGTTCCCAACAAGATGGCAGTATCGGCTGCCCATAATCGCCTCTATTTAGGTTATTCCAATGGTGCCGTTCAGTACATTGCGTTGAATGGCATCAGTGAACAACCTTTCGCGTCAGTGGGTGGTTCAGTTGGTGGATTGGTTTCGGTCGGAAATTATTTATTGGTAGAAAATAGCCCTGGATCCTGGGCAATACATTCTATCTTTGCCGCGAATGGTACGCTTCAGGACAGTACTGGCTGGAGTTACTATTCACGTGAATACGCATGGGATTCGAGTACTTCTCGTGTGTATTTCTTCCGCGATGACACCAGCCCGAACGATTTGCACTATGAAGTAATTGATCAGGCTTCGGGTAAAATTACGGATGCTGGTGAAACGCCTTATCATGGCGCTTACAGCATAATTCCGCCGATTCGTGTTTCGGCCGATAGTCAGCGCGTGTTGCTGGGCAGTGGTGATTTTTATAACGCCGACGGTTTGACCTGGGCTGGATCTTTAGGGGCAATCATTGTTGATGCGAAATGGTTGGCTGATGGTTCGTTGATTAGTTTAACGGGCGGTGAAGGTTCCACTCTTTTGCAAAGACGCAATGCCAGTTCGCAAACTGTTGAACAACTGACTTTTGATGGTAGCCCTGTTGGTATTTATGGTTCACCTGAGAAGATGGCTATCGTTGTTATTAAGAACGGTACTGTTGCGACCTACAACTATGTTCCTAACGATGACACTGATGGTGATGGTGTTGCCAATACGGTTGATGCTTTTCCATTGGATGTGGCCGCGTCTGTCGACACTGATAGAGACGGTCATCCGGATGCATGGAACGCAGGACATAGCGAGTCTGACAGCACCACTGGCCTGACGCTCGATGCCTATCCGCAAGATGCTGCTTGTTTTGATTTGGCGCAAGGTAGTGGTGGTGTTTGTGATTACAACGCCGCTGTACCCAGCTTTACGCCGGATCAGATTGATAGTGATGGTGACACCGTTTACATGCTTAGTGCTGTAAATAAACGTATCTATCGCTGGTCTATTGCGAATAGCTCATACATCAACCCGCTGGTGATAGGTTTTGACCGTGGTGCCGGCGTGTTGGCACCAACAAAAATGGCTGTGTCTTCAGCGCATAATCGGGTTTATCTGGGATATGGCTCGGGGGCTATTACCTATATAACAATCGGTGGTATTGAAGAGCATCTCCTGGCAAATACCGCTATGTCGGTGGGTGGATTGGCCGTCGCAGGAAATTATGTAATGGCTCAGGATGACAGCGGAGCCTGGGCTACCCATTATGTATTTGATCAGGACGGTAATGTAACGGCCAAACGGGACTGGAATTATTACTCACGCGTTTACGCTTGGGATCCGGTTATGTCCCGTATGTATTTCTTCCGCGATGACACTAGCCCGGATGATTTGCATTATGAAGTGGTTGATCAAACGACGGGCCAAATCACAGATGCCGGTGAAACGCCTTATCACGGTGATTACAATATAGCCCCACCGATTCGTGTTTCAGTTGATGGCCAGCGCCTGTTGTTAGGTAGTGGTGATATTTACAATACCGATGGTTTGACCTGGGCTCGATCTTTTGGGTCGACTGTTATTGATGCGAAATGGTTGGTTGATGGTTCGTTGATTAGTTTGACTGGCGGTGAAGGTTCTACTCTTTTGCAAAGACGCAATGCCAATTCACAAGTCGTCGAGCAATTGACCTTTAGTGGTGTCCCTGTCGGTATTTATGGTTCGTCTGAGAAGATGGTTATCGTTGTTATCAGGAACGGTGCTGTTGCGACTTACAACTATGTTCCTAACGATGATACTGATGGTGACGGTATTGCTAATACAGTAGATGCCTTTCCACTGGACGTGGCCGCGTCTGTCGACTCTGATAGAGATGGTCATCCGGACGCATGGAATGCTGGACACAGCGAGTCTGACAGCAGCAGTGGCCTGACGCTCGATGCCTATCCGCAAGATGCTGCCTGTTTTGAGGCTAGTGGCGGTGGTTGTGATTACAATGCAGCTGTGCCCAGCTTTACACCGGATCAGGTTGAGAGTGCTGGTGACACCATTTATTTGTTGAGCACTGCCAACAAGCGTATCTATCGTTGGTCTATCACAAACAATTCATACCTCAACCCGTTGGTCATAGGTATTGATCGGGGTACCGGTGTGTTGGCACCAACAAAAATGGCAGTGTCTTCTGCTCACAATCGTATCTATTTGGGATATAGCTCGGGCGCCATTACTTATATAGCGGTTGATGGTATTGAAGAGCGCCTGTTGGCCAATACTGCCAAGTCGGTAAATGGATTGGCTGTAGTTGGAAATTATGTATTGGCGCAGGATTTTAGTGGCGCCTGGGCTACACACTATATCTTTGCGCAAGACGGTACGCTGGTTGTTAGCAAAGACTGGAATCATTATTCGCATGAATATGCCTGGGATCCAATTACGTCAAGGGTGTATTTTTTCCGCGACGACACAAGCCCCAATGATTTGCATTATGAAGTTGTAGACCAGGATACCGGAGCCATTTCATCGGTTGGCGAAACTCCCTACCATGGCGACTTTCCATTTTTTGGTGTGATAAGAGTTTCTGAAGACGGCTCCAAAATTCTTTTGGGGAGCGGGGATGTTTACCAAGGTCAAGGCCTGGCTCAGATTGGCAGGTTAGGTGTAAACCTTGTGGATGCGCGTTGGGATGGCGCTCTCCTGGCTACGGCCGAAAGCTCGGGCCTGGTTAAATTGCGCGATGCAAATAGTTTGCAGATGCTCACGAGCTTCCAGCTTGAGGGCGATATTGTCAAATTGATCTTGAATGGTAGTGATCTGATTGCCGTTCGTTCTGTAGGCGGCAGTATCAGTTACACAAAAATCCCGCTGGGTGATCATGACGGCGATGGTTTACCCAAATGGTGGGAGGACTTGTATGGGTTGAGTGATAGCGATTCATCCGATGCAACCCTGGATGGAGATGCAGATGGGTTAAATAACCTCGCTGAATTTGCACAACTGACCAAGCCTGATGATGCTGATACTGATGATGATGGTTTGACGGATGGAGATGAAGTTAATACTCGCCACACAAGTCCCGCTAAAGCGGATACAGATAGCGATGGGTTGAGCGATGCAATTGAGGTCAATACCTACGGCACTAACCCGTTGGCGGCAGACACTGATCTCGACGGTTTTAGTGATGATGAAGAGGTGAGTGTCTATCACACAGATCCAAACGATGCTAACTCGAAGCCTGCAGAGATGACCTCAATGACTCAGTCATTTGAACTGGATAGTTTGCCGGCTAACTGGTCGCGCGCCTCGTCTAGTCAGGCTGATTGGTATATTGACGCATCAGATTTTTATACCGGCGGAAAAAGCTTGCGCTCTGGTGATATAGGTAATTCCGAGCAAAGTGGGGTGCGTTTCAGAACAGTCTTTGCGGCGGGCACTCTGCAGTTCTATGCAAAGGTGGATGCTGAATCCTGTTGCGACAAATTGTATTTTTATATTGACGGCGTGTTGGCGCAAACAATTGCCCAGTCGGATACTCCATCGTGGAATGCATTCAGCTTTAACTTGACCAGTGGAACCCACGAGCTGGAATGGCGTTACCAGAAGGATGGTAGTGTAAGTACGCAAAATGATTCCGTCTGGATTGATAATATTACTTTTACGTCGCCATAAAGTTTGTATATCAATAATGGATCTTTTAAAAGGGGTGGCGAGAGCCGCCCCTTTTTTGTCTATAAAAAATGATCGCCGTCATTGCGGACTTGGCTTCGGTGAAGGACAAAAAACAAGCAGTGTTTGTGGCGTAAATATCCTCAATTTGTTAGCATTGTCACGTTTTTTTGCCAAATCGCTAATAATACCTCTTTTTATAAATTCATCAGCTGGTTTAGCTGCTCCCTTTACTCATTGATTGAGTAGGAATAAGGATACAGGCATGTTTGCTCGAATAATTAAAGTTGTTTGTTGTGTTGCGCTCCTCTCTATTTTTCACCTCGTTGAAGCCAAAACCGAAAAATTTCCCGCTCCGGCTTTCGTTCCAGATCAGGTTGTCAGTGACGGAAAAGTGGTTTATTTGCTCAGTGCCAGTAATAAGCAAATATTTCGTTGGTCCATGGCTGCGGGTGAATATCTTAGCCCTTGGACGGTGGGGCTGGCCCAAGGTGGCAATACACTGGCTCCGTCAAAAATAGCTGTATCTGCTGTTCATCAGCGCATTTACCTGGGCTACAGTACAGGTGCTATCCGCTATATCAATGTGTCGGGCGATCCGTCCGAGGTGGCCTTTGCCAATACGCCAGCCGCAGTTAATGGATTGGCGATAGCGGGAAAATATGTCTTGGCTCAGGACTACAGTGGTGTTTGGGCAACCCATCATATTTTCGATCAGGCGGGCACTAAAACAGATAGTAAAGAATGGAATTATTTCTCCCGTGATTACACCTGGGATGTAAAAACTTCACGCATTTTGTTTTTGCAGGATTCCCATTATCCCAACGATTTGCGTTACGAAGTAATCAATCAAACCACGGGAAAAATTTCTAGCTCCGGTGACAGCCCCTACAACGGCACCTACGCAATTCAGCAACCTATTCGTGTGTCAAATGATGGTAAAAATATTCTACTTGGCAGTGGGAATTTCTTCAAAACCCAGGGTTTGGTTTTTGGTGGTTCTTTAGGTGTGTCAATTACAGACGCGTCCTGGGATGCAGCGGGAACAGTTACGACAATCCGCAACTCAAATAGCGTGACTTTGTTACAACGTTTTGATGCTAACTCTCGTGTGATTGACCAAAAAACTTTTGATGGTTCTGCCATTGGTATATTCGGCTACGCTGCTAATAAATTTACGATAGTGACGAGAGTAAATGGTTTCGTTACTTACTCTACTTATACCGCGAGCGACGATACGGACGGTGATGGAATTAAAAACGATAAGGATGCGTTTCCGTTGGATGTGGCAGCCTCAGCGGATACTGATGGTGATGGCTATCCTGATAAATGGAACAGCGGACGCACGCAAAAAAATAGTACAACAGGTTTGCAGTTGGATGCGTTTCCCAAAGATGCGTTTTGCTATTTGAAGCTTTCCAATAGCACCAAGTGTGATTACGCCGCGCTTATTGCCCCTTACACGCCGGACAAGGTGGTAAGTGATGGCAATATTGTTTACTTGCTGAGTAAAGCCGCCAAGCGCGTTTATCGCTGGTCTATTGCGGATGGCGCTTACATAAGTCCTTTGGCGGTTGGTATCGTGCAGGGAACTGGCGTGTTGGCTCCGGATGCCATGGCAATTTCCGGGGATGCAACGCGTTTGTACCTGGGCTACAGCACTGGTGCAATCCAATATATTACGGTCAAAACCGCTGCAGCTGAGCGTCTCTTTGCAACAATTTCCGGCAGTGTTGGCGAGTTGTTTGTGGCTGGTAAATACCTCATTGCGCGCGAAAGTTCCCTTTACGGTTATCGTTCAATTATCAATAGCTCCGGTGTTGTTATTGAGCGAGCCTGGAGTTATGACCTGGAAAATTTCTGGGATCAGTCGAGCGCACGAGCCTATTTTATCGATGGATCTTATTTTGGTTATTACCAGCTTGACCAGGCAACAGGTAAGTCGAGCAACTATTGGGAGCGATATGCATACACCAATCCCAATATGATAAGTGTTTCTCCCGACGGCCAAAAAATACTGTTGGGTACTGGCGCTATGTACGCCAAGTCAACTATGAACCAGATTTCCTCCTTGGGGTACAGCCTGCAATCCTCCAGATGGCTTTCCAATAATGTGTTTGTTGGATTAACAAACACAGATGGTGCAACTTTATTACAAAGACGTAGCGACACGGGACAATTGTTGGAGCAGGTGAATTATGCCGGCGCGCCGCTGGGAGTTTATGGCAACAGTAATCGCATGGCATTGCTGACCCTTAACAATAACGCAGTGACTATTCGAACATTTGTGCCCAGTAACGATACTGATGGGGATGGCGTGGATAACACCACCGATGCATTTCCCAATGATGTTGCCGCATCGGTCGATAGCGATCGCGATGGTTATCCCGATTCGTGGAATTCTGGTCGTACGCAAGCCGATAGCGCGACGGGTTTGACGCTTGATGCCTTTGCACAAGATGCTGCCTGCTATAACGCATCTCACGGTAGTGGTGGTGTTTGTAATTACGCCGCTACAGTACCTAACTTCACACCGGATCAAATTGTGAGTGATGGTACAACCGTTTATTTACTGAGTATCGCCAACAAGCGCGTATACCGCAAAGATATTGCTACGGGCAACTATATCAATCCATTGGTGGTTGGTATCAAGGAAGGTGATATTTTAACGGCTCCGTTAAAGATGGCCTTGGCTACAACACAAAATCGTTTGTATCTCATTTATCAATCCGGTGCAATTCGCTACATAAAACTTGGCGAAGTGAAAGAGAACCCATTCCTGTCGGCAGCTAATCCGGCATCTGCGCAATTGATTGCAGCAGGTAATTACGTGTTACTGCAAGACAATAATACTTTGTACACCTATGATCAAAACGCAACGCTGGTTACTTCTAACTATTTCAATGGCCAAACTTATACCTGGGATCCTGTAGCCTCCAAGCTCTATAGCGTCGGGGGGGGCGAGATAAGGTATAAGTTAATAAATCAGTCCACCGGGTTATTTACACAATCTAATTCGGTTTACAACTATTACGTAAATCTCGGCAATCTTCCTGTACTGGTATCTCTGGACGGGCAAAAAGTGCTGAGTGCCACTGGTTCGCTTTATGATTCGACAGAATTAATCTGGCGCGCCTCACTCGGTCTCGATGGTCCAATGGTTGGAGCTTTGTGGTTGCAGGACAATCAATTGGTGACACTCACAACTAAAGAGGGAAATACGCTTTTACAAAGACGCGATTCCAACTTGCACGTGGTCGAACAGGTAAGTATCAACGGGTCTGCCTTGGGCGTTTATGGTAGTGCCCAGAAAATGTTGGTAATGGTAATAAAGGATGGCACAGTTTCCAGTTACGCTTACATTCCCAATGATGACTCGGATGGTGATGGTGTTACAAACCTGAGTGATGCTTTTCCCAATGATGTCGCGGCGTCTGTTGATTCGGATCGTGATGGTTATCCGGATGCATGGAATTCTGGCTATACCCAAACGGATAGTGCAACTGGCCTGCAGCTTGATGCATTTCCCCAGGACTCAGCTTGTTTTGAGTTGGCTCAAAGTAGTGGAGGAGGGTGTGGTATAGCAGCGACTATAGGTAACTTTATGTCTGATCAGATTGTAAGTGATGGCAATATTATTTATTTGCTCAGCAAAGCCAATAAGCGTGTTTATCGTTGGTCCGTTACCAATGGTGCTTATCTAAATCCTATAATAGTGGGACAGCAAATTGGCGCCACCACAATTGCGCCAAATAAAATCGCCATCCAGAAAAATCAGAACAGGCTTTATCTTGGATATAGCACGGGCACTATCAATTATATTAATTTGAATGGTGGTGGTGAGACCTTGTTTACCAGTGTGACGAGTTCTGTAGAAGGGCTTATGGCCGCTGGAAATTATTTAGTGGTCCGCAATAATAGCCAATCCTACTCCATACACAGTGTATTAAATTGGAGTGCTTACCTGGCGGATCGTTATTCGGCTGGCTTAATTTCTGGCGAATACGAGTGGGATGCTGTTAATTCTCGATTGTATTATGCAGTAAATCCCGATCATGAAAATGTGTTGCAGTGCGAAATTATCAGTCAGGCGACTGGAAAACACTCTGACTCGTGCGGTATATATTCTGATGATTTTATCAGCAAGCCTGTTCGCGTTTCTGTAAATGGCCGGTTTGTGTTGTTGGGTACCGGATATATTTATAACGATCAGGACATGAGCTGGGCTGCATCGCTTGGTGGTGCAATTGTCGATGCGAAATGGTTTAGCGATGGATCCCTGGTGACCTTGAGTAATATCAATGGCGGCACCAGATTGCAAAGACGTAATGCCAGGTTGCAAATTCTTGAAGAAGCTAATTACACAGGTACACCTCTGGCGATTTACGGCTCAGCGTCAAAAATGTTTGTGGTTTTGCAGAATAATGGTGCGCTCGTATTCCAGTCGTACATCCCCAACAACGATTCAGACGGTGATGGTGTAAATAATATTTCTGATGCTTTCCCCAATGATCCGGCGGCTTCTGTGGACTCTGACAGGGATGGTTATCCTGATGCCTGGAATGCTGGCTATAGCCAGGTTGATAGTACGAGCGGATTGCAACTTGATGCGTTTGCGCAAGACGCTTCGTGCTCTAGCGCAAACCAGGGCAACGGCGGGGTTTGTGATTATTCCGCGAGTGTTCCTGCGTTCACACCAGATCAAGTGGTGAGCGATGGTGGAATTGTTTATTTGTTGGATAAAGCTAATAAGCGCGTCTATCGCTGGTCAATGGCAAGCAAGTCTTATATTGATTCTCTGGTGGTGGGGATTAATCAGGCAGGGGTTCTGTTGGCACCATCGAAAATGGCCGTTTCAACATCTCACAATCGCTTGTACCTGGGATACTCCACAGGTGCGATTCAGTACATAGATCTGGCAGAAAAAATCGAGCAGCCCTTTGCCGCTTTGCCGTTGGCTGTAAAAGGCCTTGGTGCTGTAGGTGACTACTTGCTTGCACAAGATGATTCCGGCTCCTACGCGACACACTATGTGTTAAGTAAAAGTGGCGAAATCACTGATACGGAAGGTTGGAATTATTATTCCGATGAGTATCTATGGGACCCTGTGAGTTCACGTGTTTACTACGTAGCCGATACGCAAAACCCGCGCAGTTTGCGTTACGAAACTATAGGTCAATTGAACGGTAAAATTACCAGTGTTGCAGCCGCGCCGGATACCTGGAGTTACGCGCTACGCGGCCCCGTCAGTGTGTCGGGTGACGGTAGCAAAATTTCTTTAAGCAGCGGTGATGTGTTTGCCACCTCCAATTTAGCGCGCACCAGCAAAATCAATGGAAGCTTTGTTGACACTCAGTGGCTGGGTAATTTGCTCGCTACTGTGGAGTCATCCGGTGATATTAAATTATGGGACGGTACCAATTTTGCGCTACTGAATAGTTTTAATATTTCAGGAACTCCGCTGAGATTATTGAAAGATGGTGATGATTTGATATTGGTCCGTAGTCTAAACGGCGTAGTTACTTTTAATGCGCTTCCCCTTGGTGATCATGATGGTGACGGACTGCCCGGCTGGTGGGAGGCGCTTTACGGTTTGGATGACGCAAATGCATCTGATGCTGTGCTCGACGGTGATGCAGATGGTTTAAGTAATCTTGAAGAGTTCCAATTAAAAACTTTACCGACCTCTGCCGATACCGATGGTGATGGCCTGTCTGACGGTAACGAGATAAATACGCGCCATACAGACCCGTTGCGGGCTGATACAGACGGAGATGGCCTTTCCGATTATCAAGAGTCGGTTACCTACAACACTAATGCTTTGATAGCTGACACTGATGGTGATGGCTTTAGTGACCAGGACGAAATACTTGGCTACGCGACTGATCCAAATGATGCAAACTCGAAGCCGCAGTCCATCACTATAATGAATCAATTGTTTGAATCGGATGTGCTGCCTGTGTTTTGGGTTAACGCCGCTTCGAACAATGCAAATTGGTATGTAGATTCATCACAAGCTTTTGGTGGTGCAAAAAGTCTGCGTTCTGGAAATATCGGCGATTCGGAAAAGAGCGGTGTTGTACTTTCTGGTTTGTTTTCGGCAGGTACTCTGCAGTTTTATGCGAAAGTGGATGCTGAGTCCTGCTGCGACAAACTTTACGTCTATGTTGACGGCAGCTTACGCCAAACCATTGCCTACTACCAGGCCGCTAACTGGGCGCAGTTCAGTGTTGCTTTAGCGAGCGGTTCGCACCAGATTGAATGGCGCTACGTTAAAGATGGCAGTGTGAGCACTGTGAACGATTCTGTATGGATCGATAACGTAACTTTTGCCGCGTTCTAGCAAATACTCATTGGAAGAAACATGAACAAAAAATTATTGCTTGTCATACCCTTATTATTGATTGGGGCCGGCGTTGGCTACAAGATTATGCATTCACCAACTGGTGCCGTGGATTCTCCCCAGAAAGGATTTCCAGGTGTAAGCGCGACGTCCTCTGCTACTCTTGAGGCCACAGCGAGCGCAAATGTATCGTCGGTAGCCGCTGGAAAAGTTACGGCGGCCGGTGCTAGCGCAAGTGTTGCTTATGATCCCAGGTTGGCCAACCTGACAGTAACTACTGATAATCCAGCTATTGACTATATTCGTGGTGAGGGTGGGGTTGTTATTGCGGAAATCGATAATGATCCCAATAATATTTCTTACAAAAAGCCCTTAAAAGAATATCAATACTATCAAGGTAAAGTGCGGACCATGACTCGCTATGAGTACTACAAAACGGAAATAGTCACTACCACAATTGATGTCGCCTATAAACCCGATGGTTCTGTGTTGGATTACCGTGAGCAAACTGCAACGCAAAAATTGGGGCAGTAAATAGTAGGCCCGCTTGCACATTATGTTTTGTATGAAGCCAGCGCAATGCTGGCTTTTTTCTTGGGTGGAGAAAAGAGTTAATGAATCACTTGTTGAATTGTTGTTCTGGAGACAGTTCAACAATTAATTCTCGCCCACTAAACGGACAAACAAATTCCAATCGATAAGCCAGCAACTGCAAGCCCGAACTTGCCGTGGTTCCGTAAATTCTATCGCCAATAATCGGATAACCTGCATTGGATAAATGTCGGCGGATTTGGTGTTTGCGGCCGGTTTCTATGTGAACGTCGAGCAAGGTTTTGTTGTCGGTTGCGGTGATTTTTTTGATGTTGGTGATTGCGGATTTTTCATCCAGTGGTTGGTTAATCGTTAGGCCTTCATCAGACAATTGCCAATCGCCTTTTACCCATGCCTGGTAAAACTTGCGCATATCGCGGGCCTGGAAGAGGGTGGATAACTTCGCAGCGGCCTGGTTGTCGTGGGCGATGATGATAAGGCCGGCAGCGTCTGCATCGAGACGGTGCACGAGAAAACACTCGCGCTGATGTTTTCCTTGCGAATATTCGCCATTCACTTCAACCCAACGTAAAATGCTGCAGTGGTCGCCCCACTGGGAGCCTTGCGATAACATGCCGGCCGGTTTGTACCAGATGCTGTAGCGCTCTGCGTCGTAAATCAGTGCGGCGGTTTCCGGTTTGCGCGCTAGCACTTGTGGATCGTAGTAAAGCTGGATGGTTGATCCTTTATTGAGCAGCTTGGTGGCGCGGCGCAAACGCAATTGTTTGCCTTTGAGTGTCCACCAGACGGCGCCTTTATTCATGGCGTCTTTAATGCGTTGCTTGGATAGCCCTGTGCCTTCGGCCAGTAAATCCAACGCGGACTGTTCCGGTTTGGTAACAGTGAATTCAAATTTCTGCGGTTTGTCGATGTTGGTATCGGTCATTCTGTATTTTGGTTAAGTGAGAAAATTGTGGCGGAAAAGGCAACTATTTATAAGGCGAATATTACCCTCTCGGATATGGATCGCCATGTATACGGCGATTACAACCTGACGATTGCCTTGCATCCCTCAGAAACACTGGAGCGCATGATGGTGCGTATTCTAGCCTTTTGTTACAGCGCCGCGGAAAATTTAACCTTCACCAAAGGTTTGTCGTCGATGGATGAGCCTGATTTGTGGTTGAAGCACGATAACGGCACCATCCTTGAGTGGATTGAAGTTGGCCAGCCCGCACCAGACCGCCTTAAAAAAGCCTCTGGCCAGTCACAGGCGGTAAAGGTGTTCAGCTATGGTCGTGGGCTGGATATCTGGTGGAAGAATAACAGCGCGGCTATAAAGGCCTTGCCTAAAGTGTCGATCAATTATTTTGCGGCTGATGAGCTGCAACCGCTGGTGGCAATGGCAGATAAGACCATGAGCCTGACCGTGACCATTACCGAATCAATTGCCTATGTGGCAAACCAGCAGCAGAGCATTGAGTTGGAGCTGCGCGAGATGGAGTCCCTTTAATGAATATTGTTGAAATCAACCTGGAAAATGCCAAAGAGCTGCTGATAGATGAGTCGTTCAAACGTCCGGTACTGGTGGACTTTTGGGCCGACTGGTGCGCGCCTTGCAAGAGCTTGATGCCCATTCTCGAAAAACTGGCCAATGAATATCAGGGCGCGTTTTTGCTGGCCAAGGTAAATGCGGATGAAATGGGCATGATTTCCGCTCAATTCGGTGTGCGCAGCTTGCCTACCGTCATGCTGATGAAAGATGGCCAGCCTATCGATGGTTTTGCCGGTGCGTTACCAGAGGTACAGGTGCGCGAGTTACTGGCCAAGCATTTGCCCAAGCCCTGGGAAAAGCCGGTTGAAGAAGCGCAAGCGCTCATCATGGCCGGTGATTTTGCAGGTGCTTTGCCGCTGCTGCGTTCCGCCTATGAAGAGTCGGGGCAACTTGCGGCTATTGCGTTGTTTATGGCGCAGTGCCACTTGGAGCTGAACCGTATTGATAACGCCGAAGCGGTATTGGCCGGTATCAAGATGGTGGATCAGGATAGTTTTTATGAGCAGTTGATGGCTCAGGTGGCGCTGAAAAAACAGGCGGCAAAAACACCGGAGCTGGTAGCCCTTGAGGCCGCCCATGAGGCAGAGCCTGACAATATGGAGATAGCTTACCAATTGGCCGTGCAATACAACGCAGAGGGCACCCATCGCCCGGCATTGGAGCTGCTGATGGCCATTTTGCGTAAAGATCGCAACCATGCCGAGGGCGCTGCGCGAAAGGCATTCACGGACATTCTGGTGGCTTTGGGCAAGGGTGATCCGCTGGCTATCGAATTCCAACGTAAATTATTTACGTTGCTTTACTAGATTTTGCGTTTGCCAAATAGTCCGGTCTACCAAATCTCGGTAAACTTGTTCGTGAGTTGGAGTTTGGGGCACCCCCGGAGTTTGAGACACGGGGAATGACCTCGCAATGGCTGACCTTACTGACCTGACCAGGTGCAAGCCAACAATACCAAACAATCTGTTTTGAGGATTCAATGATTTTTTTTCGCCAATTAGGTGTGTTGTTGGCTGCGTGTTGCCTGTTGGGCGCATGTGATGCCGAGAAAAAAAACGCGCTTAATGCAGCTGCGCTGCCCGAGTTTGTTGTACATAAAGGCAGCAAATATTTTATCAAGCAAGGCGATGCCGAGCTTGAGATCAGTGCTAATAATGCTGGCCGTATTGCTTCGCTTAAAATTGCTGGCCAGGAAATTTTGCTCACCGCCGATCAGGCCAGCAACACTGTGTGGGGCAATGTGCTCTGGTCCAGCCCGCAAAGTGAATGGAGCTGGCCGCCGTTGGCAACGCTGGATAACAACCCCTACGACGTGAGTGTGAGTGACAATCGAGTAGTGTTTACCAGCAAGGTAGACAAACAAACCGGCTATCAATTTATCAAGAGCTACGGCATTAACAGTGATAAAAAATGCCTGAGTATTCACTACACAATCATTAACAATTCCAGCGCAGAAAAAAACCTGGCGGCATGGGAGGTCACGCGACTGCGTCCAACAGGAACGGTATTTTTTCCCCAGGGGAATACTGATATTTCCAACGGAATTTTCTATCCGTTTCCCACCGAGCATATTAACGATATTACCTGGGCAACTTACGATGCCCAAAAAATTTACAACAATCATCACAAGTTGATGACCGACGGCAAAGAGGGGTGGATTGCCTACACAGTTAACCAAAAATTATTGGTTAAGGAATTTGCTGATGTGCCTGTGGAGCTGATGGTGGCAGGTGAAGGCGAAATAGAAATGTTTGCCAATACCGAAAAAACTTTTTGGGAAATTGCCGAGCAGAGTTTGATGACCAAACTCGAACCCAACGAACGACTGGATTGGGAAGTGCTTTGGCATATGCGCAAGTTGCCGGCCGGCTTGAAAGCAGAGCAGGGTAGCGACGAACTAGTGAATTATGTGCGCGGCGTGTTGAGTGGTACTAACTAGATTGGCTTGTTGCTAGATTGGTTTATCGGTTTTAACTGTTGTTGTCCATGTTGACGGTAGCCGTAGTGCTGCCGACAACTATGTCGTGTTTTCCCATGGCGCTGTAAATCGCGTAGCCGTTTTTGCCCTTGCGTTTGGCGGCATACATGGCCTGGTCTGCATGTTTGCGCACGCTCATTTCGTTATCAATTTCCTTGTCGAAAAACGCAATGCCGATGCTCATGCCGACGGTTTCAAAAAAGCCCGGTTGAATTTCCATGGGTTGGCGTTGGTCGGTTAATAGTTTTTCCGCGATCTCTTTTACTTTCTCTCTGTTATCTGTCTGGTTAAAGACAACCAGAAATTCATCGCCACCCAGGCGCGCCACCAGATCTGATGCGCGCACGCGTTTGCGCAGTCGATCAGCAACTACTTTTAACACCCAGTCGCCGGCGTCATGGCCATAGGTGTCGTTGATATATTTAAATCTGTCCAAATCAATCAGCATCACTACAAAACCGGCATCGCTGTATATGGCATTGTGAGCGAGTTCTTTTAAGGTGCTTTCGGCAGCTTGACGATTGGCGAGGCCAGTGAGGGAATCTTTTTCGGCAAGTTCGCGCGTGTGTTCCTCTGCTTGTTTGCGTTGGGTGATGTCATACATAACACCTTCGACAACAGGATTTTTTTTGTCTTCGCCTGCCGGTGAAAAGATGCAGTGAACCCAGCGATTAACCTCACCGTTATGGGCAGAGATTTGCAAATCCCAGGAGCAGGGACGCTGGCTCACAATAGCGAGCTTGATTAAGGCGCGCGCTTGGTCCGGCTCAAAAAATGTTTCCCTGACGATATTGGCGTTTGATGCTATCGCTTCCATACCGTCTTCTTTACCGGTTAATTTGAAGAAAGCGGGATTGGCCGTTACTAATGTGCCGTCTTCGCGCACCAGGAAAATTCCCGCGCTACTGTCTTCGAAAATACCGCGAAAGCGATGTTCAAGCAGTTCAACTCTGTGGCGTAGTTGACGCTCTTCCTTCAGCATATTTTCTACGGTGCCGAGCAGGGAGTTAATGTCGTTGACTAGCAAGCCAATCTCGTCGGATTTATGCTGTTTAAGAATGTTGAGGCGTTTTCCGTCGCCGGGGATGATGTTGTGCAAACGGCTTGAGAGTGATGACAGTGGGCGTGTCATCATCCAGTACACAAGAATCAATACGAGTATGGCAACAACAGCGGCTTGCGCTGCCAGGCTCATGGTGGTGACCAGCGCTGAGTCGCGTGCGCGTTTTGCGATAAGTGGTAGATTGGTTAATACCGATAATTGACCAACGATTTCTTTATCATCAAACGGGGCTTTTAATTGCAGGTGAACATAATCTTGCGTTGATGAATTAATTTTTTTTCCTTTTGATCCTATGGCTTTGTCGCCCACTAAAATTTCTGCACCCTCAACAATATCATTTTTAGTGAGGCCGCTAACGACCTGTTCTGCCAATTCGTTGTTGCCAACATACGCAGCTATTGCGGCGGTGGCGCTCACTGTTTCCAGTAATTGTTGAACGGAGCGCTCACTTTCCGCCAACGAGCTGCGATAGATGCGTTGATAAAAAAAGAACGAGGACACCAGCATTATCAGCAGTGCAGCTGTCGCTACTGCCAGAGACACTTTTACGTGCAGGCTTTTGATATTCAATTTTTTTCCGCCAGTGGAATTGTTGCTCATCGTGGCCTGTTAATGCTCAAAGGTTAATAAAAGGTGGTGCGCTAATAATACGCACCGCAACGCAATACGGTTCAGTGTGAAATGCTATTGCTGGCTCAGCTCCATTACTATTTTTACGCCAGACGGTAAGGCTTGGCGGGATACATAGCCGATAGCATCGCGATTGGACTTTACGGCTTTAATAACCGCCGCTTCGTCCGATAATTTTTGCGGTGGCGACATGCGGCCCGCGAAGATGAGTGTTGCCCAATAAGCGTCGACCTGAGCTTCCGTTTTGCCCGTCAAGGTTTTGTAAAATTCCGCGCGCAGATCGCCGCTTTCTACATCAAGCGTGTGCGCTGGATGCTGGTTGGGGAAAGACGAGACACGGCCCATATAAATATCCACCACCTGCTTGCGTTCAAGGCTTGCAACCGGATTGTCGGCATTGACGATAAGTAACAGGTCGGCCCGCGCATTCAAGCTGCAGATCAGCGAAAGACTGAATGTGAGTAATGTTGCGCGCATCAAAAGAGTACGTCCAGTGAGAGGCTGACGACATTAGCCGTTTCATCCTGTGGTGCGGCGTTTTGATGGGCTTTGAGCCAGAGCGCTGAGCCATACTTATCTATTTCAAAGTGTTCAATCTGGAATTTGAGGTCCTTTTTGCTGGCGAAATCCCAGCGCACTCCAAGCGTTACGCTCTCCTGATCGGAGCGGCCGCCATTGAACGTGTTTTCGGTGACGCTGGCCAATGTCTGGAGTTGCTGATTGATTGGTTCTGGATAGCCCACTGGTGCGTTGATACTGCGCACATCGCTCCTGCTGTGGATATAACCTCTAATGGCATAGAGCGTAAAGGTATCTATGCGGCGACCGGCGCTGATATAAAAATGGCGGGTGCCGGAAATAACGTCCGCCTCGCTGATCAAGCGGGTCAGCTCGGCCTGGGTCCACCAGGTATTGTTGTCGTAGATGAAGCCAAGTTGGTGAAAGCGTAAACTTTTCGCGCGGGTTTCGAGGCTCTGCGACAGGTCACCAGCCTCCGGCCAGATAGGTGCGACAGCGGCAAGGGCTTCACTTAGCGGCGTGACATTATTGTTGTCGACATTTACATCTGCATAGCTGTAACGGACTTTCCACTCATTGCGCTCCCAATTAATACTGCCGCCGCCGCCTTCAAAGGCCAGGCGATATACGGAGTCGGCGTAGCGCTCAAGCGGATATTTTTGGTTCAGGCGACCGTAGAACGCTTTGAGGTTCAGGTTGCTGTCGCCAAGGTCGATGCGTTTGAGTATGTCCACGCCATCAAAATGGTGAAAGGAAAATAAACCGTAGGTGTCGTGGGGTGGTCGTACCCAAGGCAGGGCATAACCGACCTGGCGGTAATCCGACAGCATAAAAATATCGCTACCCATACGCCCGATGCGCAGGTCGAGACTTTCTAGTGGGCGATAGCGCAAGAAGCCCCATTCGAGGGAGCTGCCCAGATCATTTTCGACCCGGTCTTTGATGACAAACTGCGCGGTAGTTTCCAACTGATAGGACCACTGGGTTTGCCATTGCAGGCCCAGCAGGGAATCACTTTTCCAATCGGGTTTGCCGTTGAGTGAACCGTCTTTTTGGGTGACATCGCGACGAAAAATTAATTCATCGTTGGAGTTGCTGGCGACGCCTATAGTAGCGAAGCCGGAAAAATGGTTGGTAATGCCTGAATCTGCGTTTGCTGAAGCGCCACAGAGCAACAGCAAAATGCCAATAATTCGGTACTGGGATGAGCCCATTGTGAAAAGCACCTGAAGCAATCAAGAAAGAACGATCGTGGAAATTTTCTTGAGTGTAGCCAAGGATTTCGTCATAAGGGATTTTTGTTCGGCTTATTAACGCCGGCGCCGGACCGCATCCTTGCGTATGAATCGCTGGCAATAGCCTTAGCGACGGTTCTTTTTGGTTTTCAAGCGGCGAATGCGATCAGCCTCTTCTTTTTCGCGTGCTTTGATTTCATCGGCGATTTTTGCGTCTTCCACTTCTTTAATTGTCATCTCCGGCGTTTCAAGTGTGAGTCGCCCCAAATGACCGGCACGCAATTCATTTATCAATAAACTCGATGCCTTTTGCAAATCCACGCCACCGCCTTTGCCTGCGCAATTGCGCGCACGGCCTATGGCTTCCAGCAACTCTATATCTGTCCCTGGCAGTTCCTGCAGCTTGTAGCGCTCCTGCAATGCTTGGGGGTAGGCTTTGGCCAGGTATTCCACAGCGTACAAGGCGATGTCGGCGTAATCGAACACTGTGTCTTTGATTGCACCGGTGATTGCGAGACGGTAACCGCAAGAGGGCGGTGTCAGTTTTGGCCAGAGGAAGCCCGGGGTGTCAGTCAGCAAAAAGCCGTTCTCGAGTTTGATCTTTTGTTGGGATTTGGTGATTCCCGCTTCGTTGCCGGTCTTTGCAACTACGCGCCCGGCCAATGTATTGATCAAGGTGGATTTGCCCACATTGGGGATGCCCATAATCATAGCGCGGGCAGGATGGATGCTGGAGTTACGTTCCGGCGCCAGGGCTTCGCACATCTGCAGCAGCTGGCGAATTTGCTCGGGGTTTTGCTGGCTGACTGGCAGGGCTTTTACACCTTGCGTTTTTTCGAATTCGGCCACCCAGAGCGCAGTCATTTCGGGGTCAGCCAGGTCGGCTTTGTTTAGCAACTTGATACAAGGTGTATTGCCGCGCAGCGCCGGTACCAGCGGGTTTTCGCTGGAAAATGGCACGCGTGCGTCGAGCATTTCAATAATAACATCCACATGGGGCATAACTTCCGCAATTTCTTTGCGGGCCTTGTGCATGTGGCCGGGGAACCAGTTAATCGGTGATGACATAAAAATAAACTACTGAATAATGTGGAAGCTTAAAGTTGGACGGTTTTTTCGCTGGCATCGAAATGATGCAGCAGGAGGTAGCCTTGCGGGTCGCTCTCGTCTTCACAAACGGCGATGGAAACCGGCGCAATGACCGCGGCATAGTCCGGGTGCTGATAGAGTGCTGCTTGCAAATCCTGCCAGAGTTTTTTAGGAAACTCGGTAAAGAAATTGTAGTTGAGATAGGTTTTACCCTTCTCCTCAAATTCATCTATCTCCGGTGAGCGGCCTTGCGCTCGCACCTGCGCCAGGAACATCTTACGGTCAAACGTGTTCAGAAATTCCGGCTGAATCTGGATGCTGATGCATTGCATAGGCAGGGCTCTTGGTAAAGCGGCTTTGTTGAGAAACGTAAAGCCGGAGGCTGGTACATGTGGGCCAAAAAAATTTCGGTTATTCTACCGCAACTTATCGCTGCTCTTCAGATTCATTTCGCCGGTTAATCTTATACATTTGTCCGGTTAAGCCTATTCATTCTGTCGGTCATACCTGTGTCACCACTTTTTCGTCCACTCGCCTTGGGAATTTACGGGCTTTTCTGTCTCGCCGGATTGGTGGGCGCACTTATATTGCCAACCCTGAGCCTTTTCCTCGCTAAAGAAATCGGCGTGCGTCCGTTGTTGGTGGGCTTGCCTTTCGCGGGTATTGCCTTGACCAGCATGATCTACAACCAGGTGATCGGCCATTGGTCCGATAAATTGGCGGATCGCCGCCCACTGGTGGCGGGTTTCTGTCTGGTGGGTGTGCTTGTGTGCCTGGTGTTGGCTATGTCCCGCCATTATTGGGTGGTCGCCGCCACAGTGGTGTGCTTGTTGAGTCTTGCGCTGGTGTCCTTCTCACAGATACTGGCCTATAGCCTGGATTATGCTGACAGGTACATTCCCGCCCAACGCATTCCCCTGTTCAACGCCATAGTGCGTGCGCAGATCGCTATTGCCTGGGTGGCGGGGCCGCCGGCAGGTTTTCTTCTGGCCGGTTACCTGGGTTTTACCTTTATGTATTTGCTGGCTGCCGGCATGTTCCTGCTGGTCGCACTGCTATCCCTTTGGTTGTTGCCTCGTTTGGATGCCCATGCCCAGCATCTTGAGGTGGAGCGGGCCGATATTACACCCTTGGTAAGCTGGCAGAAGCGGGCGCTTGTCTTCAGTGTGCTGGGCTTTTCGCTCATGTGGGGTGCCAATAATTCCTACCTGATCAGCATGCCCTTGCATCTCAAAGATGGCTTGGGCGTTGGCACCGAATGGGTAGGTTGGGTGATGGGGACCTGCGCTGGCCTGGAAATCCCTTTTATGCTGCTGGCAGGACATTACGCGGCGCGTGTGAAGATTGTCAGCCTGATCAAACTGGCTGGTCTCTCGGCGCTGGTGCTTTATATGGGCGTTTATTTTGCCCAGGCGCTCTGGCAGTTTTTTGCGTTGCAGATATTCAACGCTGTGTTTATTGGGATATTGGCGGGTTTGGGGGTTTCAGTGATCCAGGAGCTGATGCCTGGCCGCTCCGGTGCCGCCTCGGCGCTCTACACCAACACTACCCATATGGGGAACCTTATCAGCAGCTTGCTGGTAGGGCTGGTAGCCGACATCTACGGCTACCACCAGGTCTTTGCAGTCAACCTGGTTATCATCGCCTTGGCTATACTGGCTTTTGGCCGGGTTAAATTAAAAGCGGCGCCGGGCTAGAGCTGGCGCGGGGGCTCAGGTATACTGCGCGCCCTCGGCGTGAGATGCATGACATCTGCGGCCCCGTTCTTTGACAATCCATACCCGCTCTCACTGGTGGTTTTCTTTCCTGCTCTTTTGATGCTCTTTTAATTGGTGCTCTATGGAACCCATGTTGACTATGGCTTTGCGCGCTGGCCGCAAAGCTGCTGAATTGATTGAACGTGCGTTTGAACGCGTTGATCTGATCCCCGTTGAAACCAAAAGTCGTAACGATTTCGTGACTGAAGTCGACAAAGCCTCCGAAAAGGAAATCATCTACCACCTCCGCAAAGCCTATCCCGACCACAGCTTCCGTGGCGAAGAGAGCGGTTTCATTCAGGGTAAAAACTCTGACTATGAATGGATTATCGATCCCCTCGATGGCACCACTAACTTTATCCACGGCGTGCCGCATTTCTCCATCTCTATCGCTTGCAAATACAAAGGCCAGATTGAACACGCCGTTGTTATTGATCCTATTAAGCGCGAAGAATTTACCGCGAGCCGTGGCCGCGGTGCCATGCTCAATGATCGCCGTATCCGCGTATCTCCCCGTCGCAGTCTGGAAGGTGCGTTGATTGGCACAGGCATTCCTTTCAGCGGCTACGCCTTTGAACACATTGGTCCTTATCTTGAGTGTGTGAAAGAAATTGCTGGCGAGACTTCCGGTATTCGTCGCTGTGGTTCTGCGGCGTTGGATCTGGCCTATGTTGCCTCTGGTCGTTTTGATGCCTTCTGGGAAATGAATTTGAACCAGTGGGATATAGCGGCGGGTATTTTGCTGGTGACTGAAGCCGGCGGCCTGGTGAGTGATTTCAACGGCGGTGTGGATTACCTGGAAACTGGCCACATAGTGTGCGGCGCTCCCAAAGTGTTTAAACCCATACTGCAAATCGTGCAGAAAAATTTGGGTTATTTGAAATAATTTTTTGACCTTTTTTGATAAGAGCTCGACAAGGTTGTTGAATTGAAAAAGCCCCGGTGCAAAAAAACACCGGGGCTTTTTATTTGGGGCGTGATCATTCCGTTTGGGGGAGGGCGCTCATGTCGTTGGTGGATTTACGCAGCGGTTGCCACTTGAGATAAGTGGCCGAACGCCAGAGCCACTCCACAGGGCCGTAGTGGAAATGTGCGAGCCAAAAACGGCAGAACTGGACTTGTGCAGCGAATATCGCTATGCCGATTACTATGTTTAGCGCGGGCGATGTGTCGAGCAATAATCCAAAACCCACACCAAAATATAAACTCACACCGAACAAAGTTTGCATCAGGTAAGACGTCAGTGCCATTTTTCCCACAGGTGCAAGCACGGCAAGACGTTTGTGCCACTTGGCTTTTTGCATAAGTAGTGGCAGCAAACAAATATACAGTACTGTGAGGCTTGAATTAATCACATCCATAATGCTACCGCCACACCAACGCACCCATGGGTGACCATCAAATTTAATATCCAACAAATTCAGTGACAGTCCAAAGACTATACCAATGGCGGCGGTGGCTAAAAATGTTTTGCCTGCTTTTTTCCAAACTGTTTTAAAACCATCGAGGTGATTCTCAAGATCAGCAAACCAGCGGCGACGCCCGCTGAGCATACCTAGCAAGAAAAAGCCCAGGGTGATAAACAAGCGGCCAGAACTTAATTGGTACTCGTACTTTTCTTTCATAAAGTAGAGGTTGTCGATCATCATTTGGCTGATGGAATGCGTTGTCATAGTCGCGAAATAACGTTTACCTTCGGCGACAAAATTATCCGGGATAAATTGCGGTGTGCCTTGTACAAAAATGGAAATGATCTCGATAATTTTTGTTGGTACGTTGAGCACGCAGGCGGCACCAATGATTAGCAAGGCTTTGTCACTCAAATTGCGCATCAGCAATAAGACAAAACCTAGCGGAACATAGATGGATAAAATGTCAGCGCGCCAGATGGCGTGGTGAATCACGCCGATAATGCCAAGCAATAACAATCGCCAGGCAAAACGCAGTGCAGGATTTTGGTTGTTTTTGCTCAGGCTGTTGATCTGTATATAGAAGCTCAGGCCAAACAAAAACGAAAAGATCGCAAAAAATTTACTGTTAACAAATAGCGCATAGGTGCCCATGGTGATGCCGGAAAGCACATCCATATACGACTGGTAAAAATGCTCTGGCAGAGGGCCGCCCGCGTACCAGAAAATCATATGGGCCAGGAGTATGCCGAAGAGCGCAAAGCCGCGCAGTACATCCACGCTGAGAATGCGAGTGTTGGCTGTGTTGGGGTTGTGTTGGGGCTGTTTGTGTTGTAGCTGGTTGTGTTGTAGATAGTTATTATTCATAGCGGTTCCTTGAAAAACCAATTGCCGGAGTTGGTGCCACAAAGTGAGACGTAAGCTCCGGCTAATTGGATTCAGGTTGCGCAAAGATTTTGCGTCAGCTGGAAAAAATCCGGTTGAGGGTTTCAATCAGGCGATTCATATCGACCGGCTTGGTAAGGTACTCATCAAATCCGGCTTTGATGCCGCGCTCGACATCGTAAGGCATGGCATTGGCTGAGAGTCCGACGATAGGAATGTGGCGGGTCATAGGGTCATTTTTGAGTACGCTCAGGGCTTCAAAGCCATCCATGCCGGGTAAATTGATGTCGAGGATAATCAAATCCGGCTGGGTGCTGCGCGCCTTGTAAATGCCAATAAACGGTTCCTCCGCAACATCCAGGGTAAGGCAGCTGTGGCGATCAAAAAACTGTTGCAGTACGCGGATGTTAGTGGGGTTGTCTTCGATATAAAGTACATTCTTGTGGTTTTCGAAGGCCAGCTGTGTAGGTGCGTACACAGCTGATTTGATGATCTCGTGCTCGCGCTTATTCCACTCGCTGGCGAGCGGCAAATCAAACCAGAATTCAGTGCCAACATTCTCGGTACTCTTGAAATCGAGCTTGCCGTTCATCATTTCTACCAACTGCTTGGTAATTACCAAGCCCACCCCAGAACCTTCGATTTTGCTGAACTCTGCACTCAAACGGTTAAAGGGCTGGAAGACTTCCGCCTGGCGGCTGGCGGGAATACCTTTGCCGTTGTCGCTCACAATGATACGCAGGCTTTTGCTGGAGAGCGTTTCGAGGCGAACCTCTACATGGCCGCCCATATTGTTGTACTTGATGGCATTGCTGAGCAAGTTGATAAGTGCCTGTTTAAAGCGCACGTTGTCGGCGGTGACGTAAAGCTTATCCAGTTCATTATGTTTGAAAGTTACATCGATACTTTTTGCATCGGCTTGCGGCTGTATCAATGTAAAGGCTTCCTGGATGATACGAGACACCAGCACAGGTTCCAGCGATACGGTCATTTTGCCCGACTCAATTTTGGCAAGATCGAGTACGTCATTAATCAATTGCAACAGATGATCGCCCGCTTTGCGGATTTCACGCATGTTGTTGATTTGCTGCTGGGTTAAGTTCAAGTCGTATTCAAATAATTGCGCATAACCGAGGATGGCGTTGAGCGGTGTGCGCAGCTCGTGGCTCATACTGGATAGGAATTCGGATTTTGCCTGGTTGGCTTTTTCGGCGGCTTCTTTAGCTTGTATAACGCGCTCTTCTGCGCGTTTGATTTGTGTCATGTCCATGTTGGAGCCGGACATGCGGGTAGGGCGGCCCTGAGCGTCAAAGCTGGCGCGGCCGCGGCCACGTACCCAATGGACCTCCTTATCCTTCCCGATTAATCGGTATTCGATGTCGAAGGGCGCACGCCCGGCCATGTGTTCTTCCAACGCGCGGTCAAACTTGGATAAATCTTGCGGGTGTATGTGTTTGCGCCATACGATAATTTTGTCTTCGCCCTGGGTAACTTCATCGTCGTTGGCGTCATAGCCAATTAATTCCCAGCAGCGGCTGGAAAAATGGAAGCCGCCTTTCTTGGCGTACCATTCCCAGATACCGTCGTTAGATGACTGGATGATGCGCTCTTGTCGCGCTTCGGATTCGCGCAGTGCCTCTTCAGCTTCTTTAAGCGCGGTGATATCGAAACTCACGCCAGACATGAAGAGCACGCGGCCCTGTTCATCGCGAATGGAATCGGCGCGCACCTGGGTCCAGATGTATTCGCCGCTTTTGGTGCGCACGCGGTAGCTGGTGTTATAGGGTGTGCCCTTGCGCAAATGCTGGCGCAGGCATTCCCGGCTTGCATCGCGATCTTCCGGGTGTATGTAGTTGAGAATATTGCGCGCGTCGCAAAGTTCGTCTTCGTCCTCGGCGACATAGCCCATACGCTCCCAAAAACCACCTGACCAATCTATATGTTGGTGGGCGAGATCCCAATCCCAGAAACCGTAGCCACTGCCATTGAAAATGCGCTGAAAGCGCAACACGGTTTCGCGTAATACCGGAAGGTCGGTTGAGTCGCGGAGATCTGCTCTGATGCTTATATTTTTTGTCATAGTGATGCGCCAGCCGGGTTGAGTTGGCAAAAAGTAAGTAAAGATTCAGTGAAGATAAACCAGAAGGGACATAAATGCCATGGCCGATAATTTTTCCGTTACCCGGAAACAAAAAAACAGCGCCAGGCGCTGTTTTTCTGCGAAGAACAGGATTCGTTACGGTGCTGAATCAGTTTCAGTATCTTCTCTGGTAGCGGGCATGAGATCTTCTTTACTGATGCCTAAAGCCACTGTGGAGTTTGCGGCGATGTAAATAGAAGAGTAGGTGCCGAATACCACACCGATCATCATGGCTTTGGAGAAGCCTGCCAGTAACTCGCCACCAAAAATGTAAAGCACCAGCATTACCAGGAACACAGTAACGTGGGTCATGATGGAGCGGCCCAGTGTTTGTGTCATGGAGATGTTTACAATTTCAATCGGGTCCATCTTGCGCATTTTGCGGAAGTTTTCGCGGATACGGTCAAAAATAACGATAGTATCGTTAATCGAGTATCCGATAAGCGCAATGACGGCGGCGAGTACGTTCAGGTCGAAATCCCACTGGAAGAGTGAGAAGCAACCCAGAGTTACTACTGTAACGTGAATCAAGGCTACCAGTGCACCCACGGAGAATTTCCATTGGAACTGGATGGCCACGTACAAAAATACCAGCGCAAAAGCGCAAATCATTGCCAGGCCGCCTTTATCGCGCAGCTCGCCACCCACTTGTGAACCCACGCTTTCGCTGCTGCGGATTTCAATTTTGGATGCAGTGGCGTGTTCGATTTTTTCTTTCAGGTATTGGCTGTAGATCGCATTGAGTGAGTTGGCGATGGCCACAGTCACTTGCTTGTCTCTTGGGGTGTAAACGACCTTGCCAAAACGTTCCTGATTAAAAATATTGGCGCTGATCAATTGCTCCTGGGTGACGTTTTCAATCAGGATGGTTTCTGCAAAACCTTCCTGATCGCGCGGTGGATTGCCCACGCTCTTGAGCGCTGCACCATTACCAAGTTTGGCTATTTCGCTTTCAAGTTGTTGGCGACCCTTGGCTTTCATTTCGTCCTGGGTGCGCACCATCACGTTGTTGGCTTCGCCAAAGATGGCTACCACCGGGCTGCGCAATTGTTCTTCCTCCAACACGTGGCGGATTTCGGCCAGATTGGCTGGCTTGTCGAGCAACAGCTCAAGCTGGGTGCCGCCGGTAAAATCCAGGCCCAATTTAAAGCCGTGAAAGAAAATCGAAAACAGCGCGATGATGCTGATAATGATTGAGAAGCCGGACGTGTATTTCCGGATTCCCATGAAGTTAATGACTTTTAATTCTTGTGTCATGGCGATTGGCTCCCCTTAGACCGAAATTTTCTGCAGGTTTTTACGGCGGCCGTAAACCAGGTTAGCTAATGCACGGCTGATCATGATCGAAGTAAACATGGAGGTTGCGATACCGATACACAGCGTAATCGCAAAACCTTTGATCGGGCCCGTTCCCACAGAGAAGAGAATAAAGCCAACAATAAAGGTGGTTACGTTCGCATCCAGAATGGTGATGAAGGCTTTCTCGTAACCAATATGAATTGCCTGTTGTGCCGTTACGCCATTGCGCAATTCTTCGCGGATACGCGAATAAATCAGTACGTTGGCGTCTACCGCAATACCCAGCGTTAGCACTATACCGGCGATGCCAGGCAGCGTGAGTGTTGCGCCGAAGATACCCAGGATGGCCAGCATCATAAACAGGTTAATGGTAAGTGCAGCGTTAGCGAACAAACCGAAAACGCGGTAGAAAACCACCATGAACACGCACACGACCGCGAGGCCCCACGCGCAAGAGAGAACGCCTTTCTTGATGTTTTCAGCACCCAGTGATGGACCGATCATGCGCTCTTCAACAAAGTGCATAGGGGCGGCGAGAGCACCGGCACGCAACAGCAAAGCGAGTTCGGCGGCGTCAGCCTGGCTCTCGGCACCGGTGATGCGGAATTGAACCCCCAGTGCAGATTGGATGTTGGCGAGGCTGATAATTTTGCGTTCGACGTACTGGGTACTTTTCTCTACCTGTTCGCCTTTTTCGTTGGTGACAAATTCTGTGTGGGTTTTGTATTCGATAAACAAAATACCCATGCTGCGGCCCACGTTGTTGCGGGTAGCATGGTTCATTTTGGTACCACCGCTGCTATCCAGGGTGATGTTTACCTGGGGCTGGTTGGTTTCCGGGTCCATGCTGCTACGTGCATCGGTAACCTGGTCGCCGGTGACGATAATTTGTTTTTCCAGCCACTTTGGGCCGCGTTGTGCGGCTTCGCGTTCGCTACGGAAATTGAATTGGTCTTTAGTGGAAACCATAGCGTCAGGCTTGGCTTCAAGATGGAATTCCAGGTTGGCCGTTTTGCCGATGACGCGTTTTGCTTCTGCTGGATCTTGCACACCTGCCAGTTCAACGATGATGCGGTTGCGGCCCTGGCGTTGCACGATAGGTTCAGATACACCCAATTCGTTTACACGGTTGCGCAGGGTCTGCAGGTTTTGGCTGATGGCGTAGTCTTCAATTTCTTTTACGGCTGATTCACTCAGCTCGGCGATAAAGGTGAAGTCTTCCGCTGTATCGGTATTGGTGGGTTTGGTGAACAGGTGTTGCTTGGATTCGGTACGCAATTCGCTGTAAGCCTGGTCGCGGGCTTCGGCGGTACGGAAGTGAGCAACGATGACGTTGTTGGCATCGTTAACAATTGCGCCGTAGCGAATTTTGGCTTTGCGCAATTTTTCCTTGAAATCGTCAGCTGTAATGGTTTGACGCTTTTCGATGGCGGAGGCGGTATCTACTTCCAACAGGAAGTGCACACCACCTGCCAGATCCAGGCCGCGTTTAAGTGGTGAAGCACCTATGCTGCGCAGCCATTGTGGGGTTGTAGAGGCGCTGTTGAGAGCAACAACATAGTTGTCCCCCATGCTTTTTTGCACCAGCTTGCGCGCAACCAATTGATGGTCGGCGTTGTGGAAGCGAACCAGTGCGCTTTTACCGTTGGCTTCGGGAGCGAAATAATCGATTTTCGCCTCTTTCAATGCTGCTTCAACCTGCGCGAGCACCGTGTTGTCGATCACCATGCCGCCAGACTGCCCGGAGACGGAGATAGCTGGATCGGGTGGGTAAAAATTGGGAATTGAATAGACCAGCGACAATACCGTCGTGGCCAGAATCAGCAAGTATTTCCAGAGTGGATAGCGGTTTAACATAGAAATTACCGTGGCGAATGTAAAAATTCTTGTAAGGCCTGGTCAGCGACACGCTCCGGTGTACTGATGTTTGGTAAGGCCCCCGTGGCAGATAAGCGCGCTCTTCTTATCTTTGTAAACACTTATGTGCGCTAAACGCCTACTGCGAGTGGGCCAACAAGTGAAAGCGCCGGATTATACCGATTTAACGCGCCGCAACAACGACTTGCATGCATGTTTGAGAGCCTGTCACGCGGTTGGCTGGCAGGCTTTCTGGCGATTCCGGCATTTATTGGGGCGCCGGTGGAACTTCCAAGCCTTGGCGGCCATAAAACTCGCTTAAAAACGCATCAAAAGTTCCTTCGCTCAATGCTTTGCGGATGTCGCGCATCAGGTTTTGGTAAAAATGCAGGTTGTGGATGGTATTGAGCTGCGCGCCCAGCATCTCGTTGCACTTGTCCAGGTGATGCAGATAGGCGCGGCTGAAATTCTTGCAGGTGTAGCAATCGCAGCGTTCGTCCAGTGGGCCAGTATCGTTACGGTATTTGGCGTTACGCAGCTTGAGCACGCCCTCGCTCACAAATAAATGTCCATTGCGCGCGTTACGGGTGGGCATTACGCAGTCAAACATATCTATGCCGCGGCGCACGGCTTCCACTATATCCCCGGGTTTACCTACACCCATCAGGTAGCGCGGTTTGTCCTGCGGCATGCCGGGCGGCAGGTGATTGAGTATGCGGATCATGTCCTCTTTGGGTTCGCCGACGGACAGCCCGCCAATGGCATAACCATCAAAGCCAATTTCGGTGAGACCGTTCAGGGATTCTGTCCGCAGGTGCTCGTACATCCCACCCTGGACGATACCGAACAATGCCGAAGGATTATCGCCATGGGCAGCTTTTGAGCGCGCAGCCCAGCGGCGGGACAGCTCCATGGAATCGCGCGCCTGCTTTTCGGTGGCCGGGTAGGGCGTGCACTCGTCAAAGATCATGACAATGTCGGAGCCCAGGTCGCGCTGCACCTGCATGGAAATTTCCGGGTCGATAAACACCTTGCTGCCGTTAATAGGCGATTTGAAAGTCACGCCTTCCTCGGTGATCTTGCGCATCTTGCCCAGGCTGAATACCTGGAAGCCGCCGGAGTCGGTGAGGATGGGGCCTTGCCACTGCATAAAGTCATGCAGGTCACCGTGGGCCTTCACTACCTCCGTACCTGGGCGAAGCATCAGGTGGAAGGTATTGCCGAGGATGATCTGGGCGCCCAAGTCCTGCACGTCGCGGGGCATCAGGCCTTTGACGGTGCCGTAGGTGCCGACTGGCATAAATGCTGGCGTCTCGACCGTACCGCGCGGAAAGGTCATACGGCCACGGCGCGCGCGGCCGTGGGTGAGGTCGAGTTCGAATTTCATGAAAGTGTTGGACACGCTCTTATCTCATGTAGGTTGGATTGGCTGTAGGCCTATCCGACGTTGGTTCAAATGTGGGGCAGCGAAAAATCTTGTTAATTAGGGAGTCGTCATCCTCGCGCAGCGGGGATCCAGTTCTTAAAAATCTAACAGCAAAAGCAAGAGCTGGATCCCCGCTGCGCGAGGATGACGACTCCCACCACGTAATTGGTTAAACTTGTGCGGCAGACACCAATTCAGTCTCTGCATCCGGATTCCGGGTAATAAACATCGCATCCCCATAGCTAAAAAAGCGGTATTCATTCGCCACCGCCTGCCCATAAGCCGTCATGGTGTGCTTATAGCCTGCAAACGCAGATACCAGCATCAATAGGGTAGATTCCGGTAAATGGAAATTGGTAATCAAGGCGTCCACCACATTGAAGTGATAGCCAGGATAAATAAAGATGCTGGTTTCGCCTTTGTAAGGGTAGATGGTGCCCTTGTGCTCGGGATTGTCAAAGCCTTGGCAGGCTGACTCCAGGCAACGTACGCTGGTGGTTCCCACGGCTATCACACGTTTGCCTGCGGCTTTGGTTGCCAGTACCTGGGCGCAGACTTCGGCGGATAACTCCATCACTTCAGAGTGCATCTTGTGTTCGTCGATATTATCCACTCGCACTGGTTGAAAGGTGCCGGCACCTACATGCAGGGTCACAAAAGCAATCTGTACTCCTTTGTTTCGCAATTGCTCCAGCATCAATTCATCAAAATGCAGGCCGGCAGTCGGAGCTGCCACAGCGCCTTGCTTTTCACCATAGACAGTCTGGTAACGCTCGCGGTCACTCAGCTCGTCTTCGCGATCAATATAGGGCGGCAGCGGCATATGGCCGATGCGCTCCATCACTGTTAACGCTGGCTCATCCCCCAGGAATTCCCACTCAAACAGCGCATCGTGACGTGCAATCATCTTGAGGCGGGTGCCGTCTTGCAGGAGTACTTCTGCATCCGGCTTGGGCGATTTGCTGGCGCGGGTATGGCTGAGGATGCGGCGGTCATCCAGCAGACGCTCCACCAGGATTTCCACCTGCCCCCCGGAGGGCTTTTGTGCGAACAGGCGTGCGGGAATCACACGGGTATTGTTAAACACCATGAGATCGCCCGGGTTAACCAGATCCAGCAGCTCAGGAAACTGGCGATGGGTGAGGGCGCCGCTAGGGCCATCCAGGTGCAATAAACGACTGCCGCGACGTTCTGCGGTGGGCGCTCGCGCGATCAGGGAATCGGGAAGTTGGTAAAAAAAATGCTGGCGTTGCATAGCTGCGAAATCGACAAAAAACAGGGCGGCAAGGGTATACCAAAATGGTCTGCGGGAAAACTGCCGCCGCTTTTAACGTTGGTTGCCGTACATACACCCTGAGGGCTGCTCTTTAACCTGAGGTTCAGATGCTGGATTGTGCGTATAAGAATATGTGAGCTCAGGGATTAATGGGTAGTTAGGGATGAAAGGAATAAAGCCGCTCATGAAGAGCTATCACTATTGCGTGATGACATCATTGGGGAGCTTGTACGAAACGCCAGAGCAACACTGATCCGCATTCTTGACCAGTTAAAAAAGGAGAGCATGTAACACAACGGCTGTAGCGCTGTTGTACCGATACTACTGGGAGGAATGACCATGTTAAAACATAAATTAATCACCAGCGCACTTTGCGCAACCCTTTGCAGCTTGAGTTTTTCATCAAGTGCGTTTGCAGAAGAGCGCAAGGGCTTTAGCCTGGGTATAGATTACGGCCGCACTGAGGCTAAAAAATATTGCGATCACATTACTAACTGTGATGACTCTGATAATGGCCCAAAAATAGAGGTGGGCTACGACTTTAACCAATACTGGTCGGCGGAGTTGGGGTACGCCAGCTTTGGTACAGTGTTCGATTCCAACGAGAATTCGCTGCGTGTTACGCAAAAATCCAATGCCATTACCTTGAGTGTGTTGGGCACTGTGCCCTTGGGTGAGTGGTTTGGTATTTACGGACGTGTAGGTTATGCCCACTACGACACTAACAATTCCGGATTTGTGGAGTCAGTGGCGGTGAAGGATGAAGATGGCTACACCCCATTCTGGGGGGCAGGTGTCAGCCTCAACCTTAGCGAACAATTTTCGCTGCGCCTGGAATACCAAAACTACGCTGACCTGTCAGATTTACCGGGCCGTAAAGATGATGTGCAAGGTTTGTTTGGCGGCGTGGTCTATCATTTCTAATAACCGGTTTATGTTTTCGTAATGCGTCCAGCTCTGCCGTTAATGGTGGGGCTGAACAAAACAAAATGTCATCAAAGAATATTTCTTTAATACGGATTTGGTGGTGGCAACATGACAAAATCCTTGCAAGCTTCAGCCGCATTCGCTGTCGATCAGCAATCCGGGGCAGCGGTCACTTCACTGCGAATTCTCACCCTCAATACCCACAAGGGTTTTACCACTTTTAATCGCCGCTTTATTTTGCATGAGCTGCGCGATGCCGTGCGAACGCTATCGACCGACGTGGTTTTTTTGCAGGAGGTGCTGGGCGCACACAGCCAGCATCCGCTGCGCCATCAGAACTGGCCGGCAGCGCCGCAATATGAGTTTTTAGCGGATTCCATGTGGGCTGATTATTCCTACGGTCGCAATGCTGTCTATCCCCATGGCGATCATGGCAATGCATTGTTATCCAAGTTTCCCATTTTGCGATATCAAAATCTGGATGTGTCTATTGGGAATATTGAGCAGCGTGGCCTGTTACATTCTGTGTTGGATATTCCCGGTCAACGCGAGCTGCATACAGTCTGTGTCCATTTGGGATTGCGTGAATCCCATCGTCGTCAGCAAATAAAATTATTAGGTGATTTGCTCGACAGCATAGCGCCGGATTTACCGGTGATATTGGCGGGTGATTTTAATGACTGGCGAAAACGCGCTGACGGCGCGCTACTCGAACATGGAATGAAAGAAGCATTTGTTGAAGAGTATGGTTCGCCTGCGAGAAGTTTTCCCGCACGTTTCCCAATGCTCTGCCTTGATCGTGTTTATCTGCGTAATGCCACTGGGCACCATCCCAGAGTATTGCATCAACGACCCTGGTCGCATTTGTCTGATCATGCGCCTCTATCGGTGGAGGTACGCTTGTGAAGCAAATATGGCGTGATGGAAATCAAGTGGAATTATTGATTAATGGCGATGAATTTTTTCCCCGCGTGTTTGATGCAATTAAAGCCGCAAAACATGAAGTCGTATTGGAAACGTTTATTTTCAATATCGATGAGGTGGGAAAAGCTCTGCAAGCTTTGTTGGTGGAGACCGCAAAGCGAGGTGTGCGTGTCGAAGTTACGGTAGACGATTATGGCTCAGCGGATTTAACTAAAGATTTTGTGGCCGACATGGCCGAAGCCGGCGTGCATCTACATGTGTTTGATCCCACGCCCCGGTTACTCGGTGTGCGCATGAATATGTTTCGTCGGTTGCATCGCAAGATTGTGTTAATTGATGGCGACGTGGCGTTTGTCGGAGGAATAAACTTTGTATCCGATCACTTGATCGGCTACGGTCCTAAAGCCAAACAGGACTATGCGTTGCAAGTACGTGGTCCTGTGATAGATGACATTCGTGCTGCCTGCCAAAAACTATTAGCCAGAGCCAGCTCGGGACAGGTTGCAGAACTTGCCAGGGTTGATGCGCAGCCGCAAGGTGATGCCAGGGCACTGTTTGCGTTGCGCGATAATTTTCGTCACAAACGCGATATAGAACGGCTTTATATACAAGCGTTTCACCTGGCTAAAGAGCGTATTCTGGTCGCCAATGCTTATTTCTTTCCCGGTTATCGTATATTGCGCTCTTTGCGTAAGGCAGCGCGACGCGGTGTAAATGTGACGTTGATTTTGCAAGGGCGTCCAGATATGCCTTGGGTGACTGCCTGCTCGCGTTTACTCTACAACTATTTGCTGCGCGACGGTGTTGTTATCTACGAATATCACCAGCGGCCACTGCACGGAAAAGTTGCCATTGTGGATGACCGCTGGACAACCGTCGGCTCCAGCAATCTCGATCCGTTAAGTTTGTCGCTGAATCTGGAAGCCAATCTGTTTGTGCAAGATGAGGCGCTCAATCAACAGCTCTATGAGCACTTGCAGCAACTCGCGAGGGATTATTCACAACCGGTCGATGCCAAGGTTGCATTGGGTGGCAACTGGTGGCGTTTGCTATTGGCGTTTATCGGTTTCCACTTTGCGCGGCGCTTTCCCCGTATTGCGGGTTGGTTTCCCGCACATACCCCCAGGCTTGAAACCCTGAGCGCCAATTTGCAAGCGCATATCGGCAATGCTCATGAAGAGCAGGCGGTGGATAAACAAGTTGATGACCTCAAGGAGCCTTCGTGACTGTCTCCGATGCTGCCCATCAACACACCAGGCGTAAGCAGCCAGCGTGGCAATTGTGGGCAAAACGGATTTTTACGCTGATAGTATTTATCGCTGTACCAACTTTTCTAACGCTAATTATTCGTGAAGTGAATTGGGTTGACGTAAAACAGGGGCTGAGTGAACTTAAGCCTCGCAATATAGGGCTTGCTTTTGCGTTGGGGCTTGGCAGTTATCTGGTTTATAGTTGTTACGATGTAATTGGTCGCCGCTACACCCATCACAACCTGGCTGTTCCCAAAGTATTGTCGATAGCCTTTGTCTGTTATGCCTTCACTTTAAACCTCGGCGCTTGGGCTGGCGCCTTTGCGTTGCGCTTTCGTTTATACAGTCGCCTGGGTTTGGATACACCCACCATTACCAAAATATTTACATTGAATATCATCACCAACTGGAGCGGTTATATGCTGCTCGCCGGCATTATTTTCACCGGTGGATTAGTGGATATGCCTCCCCAGTGGAAATTGGGGCAGGGCGGTTTGCGAATCATTGGTGTGATTTTACTCGCCATCCCGTTCGCTTATTTATTTGCTTGTAAATATGCGCGACGACGCACCTGGCGTTTTTGGGGGCATAAAGTGTATTTGCCGACATTACCCTTGGCGCTTGTGCAGGTGTTATTGGCGGCGGCTAACTGGTCGTTGATGGCCTTTGCGCTTTTTGTGTTATTTGATGTGAAGGCCAGTTATCCGGTTATTTTAGGTGGATTGTTACTAAGCAGTATCGCCGGCGCTATTACGCATATTCCCGCTGGCCTGGGTGTGCTCGAGACAATTTTTGTCGCGCTCTTGCAGCACAAATTTTCACAGGGTGCCATTTTGGCGGCGCTGATTGGCTACCGTGTCGTTTATTATCTGGTGCCTTTAGCCATGGCGGTGGTCATTTATTTGCTACTGGAGAGTCGCGCGAAAAAATTGCGACTGCAATCAGCATCAGAAAACCAGTCGGCCAATTAAATTTACAATATGGATGTCAAGAGGACTTTGCGGCTTTGCAGAAGTTCGTATACCAATCCCAGTTTATCCTTGTCACTTTTCTGAATCAGACGGTCGACTTTGTATTGACTGTCGCTGTCCTTTTTCTCATCCACCAGACCGAATTGGTGATAGGTTTTCTGGCTGTTGTCTTTTTCCTGTCGTTGTTCACTGATGATGCTGCTGGAGTCACGAGTCATATCCAGTAGTCGAGTCGTTTCGCGTTGCTCGTGGATATTTTCATAAATGAAGTTGCCGTGTTTGAGGTCGCCATCTTCCTGGCCCGGTAGCCCTTTGATGCGGTGGCTGTTTAATTCATAGCTATTGGTTTGTTTAATCAATTGATGATTTTCAAACTGGTCATAGCGTGTTTGCTGCGCGAGTTTCAAATCGAAAAACTCCGGAAACGTTTTTAAATGAATGTCGCGAGCGACAGGCGCGGTAATGGAGGCATCAAAATCCGGCAATCCACTGGTAAAGGCATCCATAACACGATTGGTACTGGTTGTTGTCGTATTGCCAAACAGGCTGGCGAAACCATCCCGAATAAAACGCGCGTTGGCGCTTGGGCTTTGAAAGCGGTTGAGCGAATCGCGAATAACATCCAGATAAGCTTGCAATGCATCGCTATTGGCTTTGCCCGTGAGGTTTTGCAACGCGATATTGATATCGACTTTATAGCCATCAGCATCTGTCGCGTGCAGGTGGCGACCGCGTTCATCGACGGCGTAGTCGTAACTTGTGGTTACCAGCTTGTCGCTTTTGGGTTTACTCATGTCCAGATGAAAGCTGGCAAATTGGGTTTGATCGAATTCGTCCAGTCCGTGCAATTCGGTACTGCCCGTGCGAAAAAACTCATCGGCAACCTCACCAAGCTTTTGCGCTAGCTTTTCGAGCGCATCCTGTTCTTCTTTGGATAGTTTTCCGGTGACGGTAAACGAAATTTCGGCGGATTCGCCGTTTTGGCCGCGTCTGTGCTCCAGATGAATGTCGATGGAGTCGCCATCGCGGGTGCGAATATTCAGGTTGGTACGAGCCAGTATTGCGCCTCTGTCGGCATTGAAATCCAGCTTGCCCAAGTCCTGGGTTTTATTGCCGGAGACTTTAAAGCTGCGAGCCTCATTCTGGTAATCACTGGTGGTGCGGCTCAAATTGCCCAGCTGGTGAAAAAATTGGCTGGTGGAAATGGCCGTCTTGCCGGTGCGCGCTTTGCTTAATTCAGTCGCCAGGCTTTTGGTGAAATTGGCTTGGGCTTCTGTCTGGTCGATTTGTTTGCGCACCTGGAAAACTTCAATGGCATCAGCGTAGGTATCAGGCAGCGAGGGGGGATTGTAAAGGCTGACGGTGGTAGCCGGTGTTGCATTGTCAACCACTGCGATGGTGGCAAGGGCTTGTTTGTCTTCTATAGCTGAGCTGGCGCGTTGGGGGACTGTCGGAGTAAGGGGAGGTTGAATAATATCCAATTGCATAGCGCTGTCCTTTTCAGGTTGGTTCAGCTTGATCGCCAAGACTTTGCCTATTTAGTAGCTAACGGCGTTCTGCTGAAAAACTTGAGAAACCCTGTTTCTCTTTCATCAACAACATCGCCACGCACTCTTTAACAACATCGCCACGCACTCTTTAACAATATCGGCACGCACTCTTTAACAATATCGGCACGCCTCTTGCGATAGCAGGCTACAAAGCCCACTAGCGTCAAGAATCCGTGATTATGGCCTTACCTACATTTAGTCAGCTCAACAACATTGGCGGAAAAACCGCGCTGCAGTCCTTCCGCGGGATAGGCAAGGGTAATTTTGGTATACCTCTACTGTTGTTGATGTTGCTGGGCATGATCGTGTTGCCCATACCTGCCTTCCTTCTGGATACCTTCTTCTCATTCAACATTGCACTGTCGCTGGTGGTGTTGCTGGTAAGCGTTTATGCCTTGCGACCATTGGATTTCGCCGCTTTCCCGACGGTGCTGTTGGTGGCTACATTGCTGCGGTTGGCGATGAACGTGGCGTCTACCCGTGTGATTTTGATTAACGGCCACGAAGGCGGGCACGCTGCCGGTAAGGTGATTGAGGCCTTCGGTAATGTGGTGATTGGCGGTAACTACACGGTTGGTATAGTTGTGTTCGTTATCCTGATGATCATCAACTTTGTAGTGGTTACCAAGGGTGCTGGCCGTATTTCAGAGGTGAGTGCACGCTTTACATTGGATGCTATGCCCGGCAAACAAATGGCCATTGATGCCGACCTGAACGCCGGTTTGATTGATCAGGATGAAGCGCGCCATCGCCGTAAAGAGGTATCTGCCGAAGCGGACTTTTACGGTTCTATGGACGGCGCCAGCAAGTTCGTCCGCGGTGACGCCGTCGCCGGTATCCTGATTATGTTTATCTGTATTTTTGGCGGGCTGGCGGTGGGTGTGTTGCAGCACAGCCTGGCGTTTTCCGATGCACTGCAGAAGTACACTCTTTTGACCATAGGTGACGGCCTGGTCGCCCAAATTCCGTCACTGCTGTTATCCGTTGCTTCAGCGATCCTGGTAACCCGCGTTAACAGCGCTCAGGACATGAGCGCCCAAATGGTCAACCAGCTGTTCGCATCGCCCAAAGCGCTGGGTGTGGCCGCTGGTATTCTGGTGATCATGGGGTTGATTCCCGGTATGCCCCATGTGGCTTTCCTGGGGTTGGGTTTGGTTTGCTCTGCCATTGCCTATTACATCTATTGGAAAAAAGAGCAGCCTGCAGTGGTGGACGAAGGTTCCTATATTCCCTCCGGCAGCCGTCTTGCCAGCGAACTGAATGCCCAGGCGGCAGCGCCGTCCGGCTCTGCAACCATAGCCCCACAACGCACAGCGCCGGCGTTGCCACCCGGCATGCCAGAGGCGGCCGAGTTGGGTTGGGATGACGTTCAGCCCGTGGATATTATCGGCTTGGAAGTGGGCTATCGGCTGATTCCTATGGTGGATAAAAACCAGGGTGGCGAGTTGTTGGGACGCATCAAAGGTGTCCGCAAAAAGCTCTCACAAGAAATGGGCTTTTTGATTCCCTCAGTACACATTCGCGACAACCTGGACCTTATGCCCACTGGCTATCGCATCAGCCTGATGGGTGTTGCAGTAGCGGAGGCGGAGGTATATCCAGACCGTGAGCTTGCCATTAACCCCGGCCAGGTATTTGGCAATCTGGACGGCATGAGAACCAAAGATCCGGCCTTTGGCCTGGACGCCATCTGGATTACCTCCAGCCAGAAAGATCAGGCGCAAACCCTGGGCTACACGGTGGTGGATCCGAGCACCGTTGTTGCTACGCATCTCAATCAAATATTGCAGCAACATACCCACGAGCTGATCGGTCACGAAGATGTCCAAAAGCTATTGGATATGCTTGGCAAAACCTCCCCCAAACTGGTTGAAGAACTCGTGCCTGGTACCGTCAGCCTGAATGTGTTGTTGAAAGTTTTGCAAAACCTCCTGCGCGAACGCGTACCCATCCGCGACATTCGCTCTATCGCCGAAGCCTTGGCGGGTTCGGGCAGGAGTCAAGATCCCGTCGCTTTAACGGCATTGGCGCGGGTGGCCTTAAGCCGACAAATTGTCCAAAACATCATTGGAAGCGAGCAAAACCTGCCTGTTATCACGATTGATCCCTCGTTGGAACAGTTATTGCTGAGTACCGTCCAGCAGGCACAAAAAGCTGGCGCTGATGACGGCGCCTTTATTGAGCCTGGCTTGGCCGACCGCCTGCAAGCCTCGCTGATCAACGCAGCGCAAAAGCAGGAGATGGCCGGTAAACCCCTGGTACTGCTGGTTGCAGCCCCGCTGCGGATGATGATGGCGCGCTTTGTTCGCCAGAGCCTCCCCGACATGCGCGTGCTGGGTTACACAGAGATACCGGAAAACAAACAGATCACCATAGATGCCAGCGTCGGTGCTTAACCGACCCGGTCATAACGGCCAGCCCGCCACAAAGGGCAGGAGATGAATATGCAAGTTAAACGTTTCGTTGCAGCCGATATGCGTCGTGCGTTGGAACTGGTCCGTCAGGAGCTTGGCCCGGACGCCATTATTCTCTCCAGTAACCGAATCCCTGAAGGCGTTGAGTTACTGACCACTACAGGTTCAGACAGTGAGCTGGCGCAGCTGCAGCAACAACCTCTTGGGCGCATGGCCTTGGCCAGTGCATCCCCCATGATGAGCGATGGCGCCTGGGCCGAAACTGAAGTTATCGAGCGTGCGGCTCGCCAGGCTGCTCCCAGCCAGACGTTTGCCAATGCTATGGCGGGCGTCAAGGCTGGCAATGGCCAAAGCGCAGGCAGCAGCAATATGGGCAAGAGCGGCAAGCAGTTGGTAGATGAAATTGAGCAGGCCCGCCAGCGTATGCTTGCCAACAAAAAGCTTGAAGACTCAGCAAAAGAATTTTTGGTCAGCAACAACGCTCGCGTTAACGCTGCTATCCCTCGCAGCCCAGCCGCTGACACTCGCGCTGTCGAAACACGTAAAGCCGTAGGTCGTGCGCCGGGTCGGGCTACTGAAGTTCGCAAGCCAGCTGCAGAAGCTGCAAAACCCCGTGCAATGAGCGCCGCTGAGCGCTATCCACTGGTAGATCCAGTTGTTGAGGCTCCGCAAGCGAACCACAAACAAGATCGCAATACCGAGTTATTGGAGCTGCAAGCTGAAATCGCCGATATGCGCCTGTTGCTGGAACAGCAACTCGACCGCATCGCCACTACACCAGCGCCGGCTGCCAATTCACCCATCCTCAACAGCATTGGCCGTCGTCTGGAGCGTCTGGGTTTACCAGCTGATCTTGTAGGCAAAGTACTGAGTCGTTGCACCAAAGGCAGTAGCCTGGCGGAAGCCTGGCCTGATGCACTTGCCAATCTTGCCCACCAGTTGCCAGTCAGCGGTCGCGATATAGTGGATCAAGGTGGTGTGTTCGCTTTTGTTGGCCCAACCGGTGTTGGCAAAACCACCACTATCGGAAAATTGGCGGCTCGCTATGTATTGCAGCACGGTGCCGACAAAGTCGCACTCATTACTACGGATACCTATCGCATTGCAGCCCACGACCAACTGCGCTCTATAGCCCGCATTTTGCGTGTGCCGGTGCGAGTGGTGGATGAGTCCAATTCCCTGGAAAGCCTGCTGCGTAGCTTGCGTCACTGCTCGCTGGTGTTGATCGATACGGCGGGTTTCCGTCACGGCGATCCACACCTGAAAGCCCAGCTGAAGGCGCTTGCTGATCAGCAGCAGGTGAAGAGTTATCTGGTGTTGTCCTGCAACAGCCAGCAGCAGATGTTAAAGGCTTCTGTTCACGCCTACGGGGCGGCGCGTTTGCAAGGTTGCATCCTTACTAAACTGGATGAAACTGCGAGTATGGGTGAAGCTTTGGGTGTGATTGCGCAAAACCGTTTACCGGTGGCTTACACCACCGATGGCCAGGATATTCCCAAGCATATTGAAGTGGCTCGTGGCCATCAATTAGTGGCCAAAGCGGTGGCATTGCTCAAACAAAATACGGCGACGGCTGTTTCCTGAACAAATCCTGCAACAGGTGTATTTTAAGGGTGTTGGTTAGTTATAAAAAATCAGTCGCGCGCTAAATCAGTATCTATACTCAGTTCACATTCTCAGTTTTGGCCGGTTGTTGGAGTTAAAAATAATGCGCCCAGTACAAGTGATAGCCGTATCCGGCGGCAAAGGCGGGGTAGGTAAGAGCAACATCTCCGTCAATATCAGCATCGCCCTGGCCGAAATGCGCCGTCGCGTGGTGCTGCTGGATGCTGACCTGGGTCTCGCCAACGTGGACGTGTTGTTGGGTATCAAAGCAACCCATACGCTTGCTGATGTGCTGGCGGGAACCCATTCCCTGTCGGAAGTATTAGTGACAGGTCCCTCAGGCGTGCGCATAGTGCCAGCCTCGTCCGGTGTGCAGCGCATGGCAGAGCTCAGCCCCGCCGAACATGCGGGTTTAATTAATGCTTTCAATGAATTAAGCGATCAAGTTGATGTACTGGTAATAGATACCGCCGCCGGTATCTCCGACACAGTGGTCAGCTTTGTACGCGCCGCGAATGAAGTGATAATCGTGGTGTGTGATGAACCTTCTTCTATTACAGACGCCTATGCGTTGATCAAACTGCTCAATAAGGAATATGGCATGCAGCGCTTCCGCGTGATTGCCAATATGACGCGCAACCCCGCCGAAGGCACCAACATGTTCAACAAACTCAATACAGTTTGTGAGCGTTTTCTGGATGTCACTTTGCAGTTTGTCGGCCAGGTTCCCTTTGACGAAAACGTGCGCAACGCCGTGCGCAAGCAAAAAGCGCTGCTGGAGTTTGCTCCCAGCAGTAAGGCGGCGGTTGCTATACGTGGCCTTGCGCAAGCGGTGGATAAATGGCCGCTGCCCAGCGGTCCAAGTGGGCGTCTTGAATTCTTTGTTGAGCGGTTACTGCGTGCCGCCAACGATCGTTTTTAAGATCTGAGTTCCTGTTTGAGATGATGTATGGGCGCAGTCGATAGGTTAGCCATGTACGATAAAGCCGAGCTAAGCGTGCAGAAAATCAATATTGAGGAATACGCTCCCCTGGTGAAGCGCATTGCCTTTCATATGATGATGCGCATGCCCGCTAGCGTACAAGTCGATGATCTTATCCAGGCCGGCATGATCGGTTTGATCGAGGCCGCCCAAAAATATGACGCCTCCAAAGGCGCCAGCTTTGAAACCTACGCCGGTATCCGCATTCGCGGTGCCATAGTGGATGAAATGCGCCGCGGGGATTGGGCGCCGCGCTCCGTCCACCGCAACTCCCGTCGAATTGCCCGCGCCATACGTTCCGTAGAAGCTCGCACCGGTCGCGACGCCCATGATGTTGAAGTCGCCGCCGAGCTGGATGTCAGTATGGAGGAATACTATTCCATGCTGCAGGACTCCAATTGCAGCCGCCTCTACAGCTACGAAGAAACCTTCGGCGAAGAAGACAGCAATATAGATGCAAGCGATGCCAGCAGTGCTTTTGCCAGCCCCTTTGAGGGCCTGCAACGCGAGGGCTTAAAGCGTGCCCTGGCTGACGCCATTAGCCAGTTACCCGAGCGCGAGCGTATGGTTCTTGCCCTTTATTACAATGAAGAGCTCAACCTGAAAGAGATAGGCTTGGTGCTTGGGGTCAGCGAGTCGCGCATCAGCCAGATCCACAGCCAGGCGGCTGCCCGTCTCAAGGCCCGCCTTGCCGGCTGGCAGCCTACTTAAGAAAGCGGCTGGCAGCCTGGTTAAGAAAGCGGCTGGCAGTTTAACTAACCGCTCGACGCGCCAGTTTTACCCCTATTCAGTCATTTTTTTGGTGGTCTGGCAGGTGATTGCTCATCCTGTAATCAGGTCGCTCAAACAAAATGCTATTGGCATTAAAAAAAGTTTTTTAGCGTCAAAAAACTGGCCAGATTGACAATGCTGGCTAGACTAACAGTAAACGAAATTCCTGTAGGTGTGATGGAGGTTGCTTTGGATAAGAACATGAAAATCTTGATTGTCGACGACTTTTCGACAATGCGGCGGATCATTAAAAATCTGCTGCGGGATTTGGGGTTTTCCAATACACATGAAGCAGATGACGGTATGACTGCACTGCCCATGCTGAAAAGTGGCGACTTCCAGTTTCTGGTAACTGACTGGAATATGCCGGGAATGACGGGTATTGATTTGCTGCGCGCGGTACGCGCCGATGAAAAGCTGGCGACCCTACCTGTGTTGATGGTAACTGCCGAGGCAAAACGCGATCAGATTATTGAAGCGGCCCAGGCCGGTGTAAATGGCTATGTGGTAAAACCCTTCACCGCGCAAGCGCTCAAAGAAAAAATCGAAAAAATCTTTGACCGCGTAGGCTAAATTTTTTGCTACTGCTTGCCGCAACCCAACAATAAGGCACACCCATGGCATCCGACATAGTTGTAGATCCTAACAGCATTTTTTTGGCAGAGCTTAAAGAGTGCGCCAAATTGCTCGCTGACAAATTGCACGGTAATGAATTTGAAGAGGCATCGGTACTCATTCAAAGCATGACCCAGGCTCGCGATCGCCATATTTTTCAAACGGTCGGTAAGCTGACGCGCGGTTTGCACAATGCCATTGTTAATTTCCACGTTGATGCCGATCTGACCAAGCGCCCACCGCAAATAGCGGATTCCGATATTCACGATGCCTCCAATCGATTGGGCTATGTTATAGAACTCACACAAAAAGCCGCCGAAAAAACCATGGACATGGTGGATGAAGCTGCACCTATTGCCGCTAATCTCGGACAAGAAGCGAGCTTGCTTCGCGCCGATTGGGCTCGCCTGAAACGTCGCGAAATGACCGCCGCCGAGTTCCGCGAACTCTACGAACGCATGGATGGCTTTCTCGGCCAAATGGAGATCGGCACAGAGCGTTTAAATAAAAGTTTGCAAGATATTTTGTTAGAACAAGGGTTTCAGGATTTAACCGGTCAAGTACTAAAACGCGTGATGGGTTTGATCAGCGAAGTTGAAAAAGATTTGGTCCAGTTAGTGTTAATGGCCAGCCAGGTCGAAGAAATTACTGGTTTGGCAGAGCCCGTAACTGATGAAAAAGAGTTGGAAGAGTTAATCGAAAAACGCAAGCACGAGGCCGAAGGCCCGCAAATAAATAAAGCACGCGATAACGTGGTTTCCGGACAGGACGAAGTCGATGATCTTCTGTCCAGTCTCGGATTCTAGGGGGATGTGAATGAGTTTTGGTGATGACGAAGACATTCTTCAGGATTTTCTGGTTGAGGCCGGTGAAATCCTTGAGCGTCTGTCGCAGCAGCTGGTCGATCTTGAACAGCGTCCTGACGATAAAAATTTATTAAACGCGATTTTTCGCGGTTTCCACACTGTCAAAGGCGGTGCTGGATTTTTATCACTTACACCCATGGTGGAGTGCTGCCATCTCACCGAAAACCTCTTTGATATTTTGCGTAATGGTAAACGTACCGTTACCTCCGAATTAATGGACGTGGTGCTGCAGGCACTGGACAGCGTCAACACTCAATTTGAAATTGTATCCGCACGCGGCGAACTGCCGCCGGTTGATCCTGCATTAATTCATGCCCTTGAACGCCTGGTTTCCGGCGAGGATTTGGCTGATACCGCAGCAGGGCCCGTTGCAGTTGCAGCTCCTGTCGAAGCTCCTCCAGCTCCCGCACCGGTGGCATCTACACCTGTTGCCCCAGCTACACCCCAAGGTGATATTACCGACGATGAATTTGAAATGCTGTTGGACGCCATCAGCGATGCTCCTGCAGCAAAACCTGCTGCAGTGCCTTCAGCTGCAGCAACGTCTTCCAGCGGTGATGAAATTTCCGAAGACGAATTTGATGCGTTGCTCGATCAACTGCATGGTAAGGGTAAAGGCCCTGGCGCTGCGGCAGTTTCTGCTCCAGCACCAACGCCCGTCGCAGCTGCTCCAGCGCCTGTTATTAACAGTGGAGATGAAATCAGTGAGGACGAATTTGAAGCCCTGCTTGATCAACTCCACGGCAAAGGTAAAGGCCCTGGCGAGAAAGCACCTGCACCGGCAGCTGCCGCACCTGTGGCCGCAGCAACACCTGCGGCTGGTTCAAGTGCTGATTTAATTAATGACGATGAATTTGAAGCCCTGCTCGATCAACTTCATGGTAAAGGGAAGGGGCCAGGTGCCGTTGCGCAGCCAGCCGCTGCCGCTCCTACAGCACCCGTAGTGCCTGCAGCACAGCCTGCTGCCGCGCCCAAACCTGCTGCCAGGGCAGAAGCACCCAAAGCGGAAGCTCCGCGAGCGGCTGCTCCCGCGCCGGCACCCGCCGCAGCGGCACCCGCTGGTGATAAAGAGGGTCCAGCTGCAGTAGAAACTACTGTGCGCGTGGATACCCAGCGTCTTGACGATATTATGAATATGGTGGGCGAGCTGGTGCTCGTTCGCAATCGCCTGGTTCGTCTCGGCAATACTTCAACCAATGAGGCACTGGTTAAAGCCGTTGCCAATCTGGATGTCGTCACTGCCGATTTGCAAACATCGGTGATGAAGACTCGCATGCAGCCAATTAAAAAAGTGTTTGGCCGCTTTCCGCGTGTAGTGAGAGATCTTGCGCGTAACCTGAAAAAAGAAATCAATCTTGAGCTGGTGGGTGAAGAGACTGACCTGGATAAAAACCTGGTGGAAGCGCTCGCAGATCCACTGGTGCACTTGGTGCGTAACTCGGTCGACCACGGTATCGAATTCCCCGATGTACGCGAAGCCAATGGCAAGGCGCGTATAGGGCAGGTAGTACTTTCTGCAGAGCAGGAAGGCGATCATATTTTACTGTGCATTAGCGATGATGGCGCGGGCATGGACCCGGTTAAGTTGCGTCGCGTCGCAGTGGAAAAAGGGTTGTACGATGAAGATACGGCGGCGCGCCTGTCTGATGTAGAAGCCTTTAATTTGATTTTCGCGCCCGGCTTTTCTACCAAAAAAGAAATTTCTGACGTGTCTGGCCGCGGCGTTGGTATGGATGTGGTGAAAACCAAAATCAACCAGCTGAATGGCAGTGTGGAAATTCAATCGGTGTTGGGCAAGGGCACACGTTTTATTATCAAAGTGCCGCTGACCCTGGCCATTATGCCGACACTGATGATCATGCTCGGCCAGCAAACTTTTGCGTTGCCGTTGGTGAGTGTGAACGAAATTTTCCACATGGATATGTCCAAAAGCCACGTGGTAGATGGGCAGGATTGTATTGCGATTCGCGATCAGGCCATCCCGCTGTTTTATCTAAAAGATTGGCTTATCAAAAATGGCAGCGATAATTCCCGCCAGCCATTTGCCCATGTAGTTATTGTTACCGTGGGTACTCGTCGTGTCGGTTTTGTGGTGGATCAATTAATTGGTCAGGAAGAGGTAGTGATCAAGCCTTTGGGTAAAATGTTGCAGGGTACACCTGGTATGGCGGGAGCAACTATTACAGGTGACGGAACCATTGCATTGATTCTCGATGTGCCGAGTTTGTTGCGTCGTTATGCGCGCGGCGCCAACGCCTGGAACCATTCGTAAGCTGCGGGCTTGCACAATATAAACCTAGAGTAGCGCATAGCTGCGGAGTAAAGTTCATGCCGTTACGGGTGCTGGTCGTTGATGATTCGAGTTTTTTTCAACACAGGTTGAAAGAAATCATTAATGAACACCCGGAACTTAAAGTTGTTGGTATCGCCAGCAACGGTCGCGAGGCCATCGAAAAAGCCGAGTCGCTCGATCCTGATTTGATCACCATGGATTTCGAAATGCCGATCATGGATGGGGTGACTGCCACTCGCCATATAATGGCAAAGAAAAAAATCCCAATCCTGATGTTTTCATCGCTCACCTATGAAGGTGCCAAGGTTACCCTTGATGCTTTGGCGGCGGGCGCGCTGGATTTTATTCCTAAAGATTTTGCGGAAGTCTCACGTAATTCTGCAGCACTCAAGCAAAAACTCCATGAGCGAATTATTACGCTGGCGCGCGCCGGTAAACCCGCTGTTTCGTCGCCGGCTCCGGTAACAACTTCACCAGTCTCGCCACGCCCGGCAGCGCCGGCTCCCGGTTTAAGTACCAGTGCACGCGCTCCGGTTCCCCCGGCTGCGTCGCCAGCCTTTGCAGGATCAGTCAAACCAGCGGCTCCTGCGGTATCCTCTGATGTTTATCGTTTGAAACGTCAGCCAAAAATATTGGTGATAGGCGCTTCAACCGGTGGTCCGGTTGCGCTGACGGAGGTGTTAACCGAGCTGCCCGAAAATTTCCCCATACCTATAGTGCTGGTGCAGCACATGCCGGAAAATTTCACCAAAGCCTTTGCTGAGCGCTTGAATAAACAATGCAAAATTCGTGTGCGTGAGGCGGTTGACGGCGATCTATTGCAACCTGGGTTGGCGCTGCTTGCGCCAGGTGGAAAACAATTAATGTTGGATAAACGCAATGGTGGTTGCGTGCGCGTATTGCCAGATGATGATCGCGTAAATTACAAACCATCGCTCGATATCACCTTTGGTTCATCGGCCAACTGCTATGCCGATAAAGTATTGGGTGTTGTGCTGACGGGTATGGGGTCAGATGGTTGCAAGGGTGCGGAGCTGTTAAAAGCCGCTGGCTCGCAACTATGGTCGCAGGATGAAGCCAGCTGTGTGATTTATGGTATGCCTATGGCCGTCGCCCGTGCTGGCCTCACCGATCGTGTTCTTAGTCTCAAGGACATTGGGCCGCGATTGGCGCGTGAGGTTGTCTGATGGATATTCTCAGCATTGTCGGCGTCATCCTTGGCTTTGCTGTCATTATTGGCGGAAATTTTATTGAAGGCGGCTCGATTCATTCGCTGTTAAATGGCTCGGCAGCTCTGATTGTAATTGGTGGCACCTTGGCTGCGGCCATTTTGCAAACGCCCAAGCAAAGCTTGAAGCGGGCGCTCTCTATTTTCAAATGGGTGTTCCAACCGCCATACAGTCCTTTCAAAGAGGGCATCAGTAAATTGGTGCGCTGGGCCAATGCCGCGCGCAAAGATGGTTTGCTGGGGCTTGAGCATATTTCTGAAACCGAAAAAGATCGCTTCGCAAAAAAGGGGTTGCAATTATTGGTGGACGGCTGTGAGCCGGAAGCTATTCGCCGCATTATGGAAGCCGATTTAATTCTTGATGAACAACGGGATTTTGACGCGGTAAAGTTTTACGAAAGCATGGGCGGTTATGCGCCCACCATCGGCATTATAGGTGCGGTGATGGGTTTGATTCATGTGATGAATAATCTTGCCGACCCTGCAACCCTTGGACCCGGCATTGCGATTGCTTTTGTCGCTACCATTTATGGTGTTGCTTTGGCAAACTTGTTTTTCCTGCCCATCGCCAACAAACTGCGCATGTGCATTAATGAGCGCTCACAATATCGCGAGTTAATTATTGAAGGCATTATTGCTATTGCCGATGGCGAAAATCCCCGCTCCATAGAAATCAAACTCAATGGTTATCTGCATAACTAGGCTCATCTGAGAGAAGCCCCCGGGGTCTTTTATGGTCAGGCGTAAACAACAAGATATTCATGTCAATCAGGAACGTTGGCTGGTGTCTTATGCGGACTTCATTACATTGCTATTTGCTTTTTTTGTAGTGATGTATTCCATCTCCCAGGTCAACCAAAGCAAATATCGTGTTCTTTCTGAAACCTTCGTGCAGGCCTTTAATCAACCTAACGATTCCAAAGCGAACCCTATGCCACAGGAGCAAACCAATCCGTCTAACGATGTGATTGCGCCGGTTAATATGGGTAAGACCGCAACGGAAGATTCAACCCAGCCTCAGCAAGTTGTGATTGTAACGGACACTGCCAAGCCAGAAATGAATGCCCAGAGCAATACAACAGCATCCACGCCCACCAGTGATGAGCTCACGCAAATATCTGATCTGGTGAACGAAAAATTCTCACAGCTGATTAATGATCAAATGATCAAAGTGTCCAGCAATGAGTTGTGGCTGCAAATCGAATTGAATGACAGTATTTTATTCCCATCCGGCGGTGTAGATCCGAGTGCGCAAGCGCGCGCTATTTTTGATGAGATTTCTGAAATACTGAAAAACTACACCAATCCCATTCAAGTGGAAGGCTTCACTGACAATGTTCCCATCAGTAATTCCCGTTATCCTACCAACTGGGAGCTATCTTCCGCGCGCGCTACAGAAATTGTGAAATACCTGGCGGGCAGGGGAGTTGCACCAGAGCGTTTGGCGGCGGTGGGTTATGGTGAATTCCAACCGGTTGCGCCTAATGATACTGAAGCCGGTCGCGCACAAAATCGCCGTGTGGCTATTATGGTAGCCAAGCGCAAAATGGAGCGACCAAAGGCCGCTCCTTCGCAGTTATAGTTTTATGATTTGAGTGCCGTTACTGCTCCCGTCGCTATCATTAATGAGCCCGCTGTTTTATTGATAATACCGCTATTATCTTTTTCGCTGAGAATTGCTTTGGCTTTATTCGCTATTAATGCGTAGATCGTATTAACCCCACCAAACGTAATGCTGGCACTGAGCATAATCGTACCTAGCTCAATTGTTATCTAAACTTACCCTTGGCAAACGTAAAACATTTGCCTGTCAGGTTTACGCTGCCCTCGTCAACTTTCAGATCAAGAATGCCTCCGCGTTTTGACAACTGTTCTGCGCGTAATTCAGACTTTCCCAATTGCCTTTCCCAGAAGACGGCCAAACTGCAATGGGCTGAGCCTGTTACCGGATCTTCATTGACACCTACCGCTGGTGCAAAAAAACGCGAGACGAAGTCTCGTTCAGAATTGCTGCTGGCGGCTGTGATAATCATGCCGCGAGGTGTCAGTCGTGCGATGGTTGCAAAATCCGGCTCGTAGTTTTTCACTTCATCTTCGCTGCCAAGGTGAATGAGAAAATCTTCCCCGGCGCGGTAAGTGTCCAGTGCATTCAACCCCAATTCATCAAAACCCAATTCGTGCAAATAGACTTTACTCAGATATTCACACTGAATTTTGGGAAAGGTTAATGTGATGCTCTCCGCTCCCGTTTTGGCTGACAGGGTGCCGCTCAGGGTCGAGAATAGAAATTCCGACTCTTTTATTCCCATTTCCCGGGCAAGTGCATGGGCAGATGCCAGGGTTGCATGACCGCAAAGTTTTACTTCGCAGCTGGGCGTAAACCAACGCAGTTGCCAATGATTGTTGCCCCGGTACCACAGAAAAGCCGTCTCTGAATAATTAAATTCCGCTGCGATTTGCTGTAACCATTCGTCACTTTTAGGCTCTTCAAGAATACATACCGCGGCCTGGTTGCCAGTGAAAGCTCCGAAGCTAAACGCATCTATGATAAAAAACGGAAAAGACGATTCTGACATGGCGGTTCCTCTGGTGGTGGTTTTCACGATGGTCAGAATATGCTTGTCGCGGTGATGAATACAGATTTAGACTTCAAATAAATTGCCAGTACAGATTGGTTTCTATGAAACTGTACTGGTCAAAGCCTGGTGCATCTGTATTGTATTCCCCGCCCGGAGTCTCACTATGGGAAATCTCTATCATCAACTCGCCACCGAAATCATTTCGCAAATCGACACAGGTATTTACAAAGTGGGCGATAAATTGCCCGGTGTGCGAACAATCAGTTCCCAACGTGGTGTAAGCCCTGCAACAGTCGTTGCCGCTTACGATGAGCTTCTTAATGGCGGCTATGTGGAATCGCGTCCGCGCTCGGGCTTTTATGTAAGCTCGCGGGTTGGGGCGGATTTCCTATCGCCGCAACTCACATCTCATAAAGTAACACCGCGGGATGTGGTGGGGCAGGAGTTAGTGGTTGAACTGCTGCAACAGATCCAACTGGCTAATGCGGTCAACCTGGGCACGGCAGTGCCAGATACCAAAATCCTACCCACCAGTATTGTTGAAAAGGCCATTATTAAAATGGCGCGCCTGCAGCGTTCCAATGTGTGTAGCTACGAAGCGCTGCCAGCGGGCAATCCCGAATTGCGCCAACAGATCGCCAAGCGCATGGCGTTGCTCGGATGCCAGTTAAGTGTGGATGACATAGTGATTACCAATGGTTGCCAGGAAGCCTTGTCGTTGACCTTGAAAGCCCTGACACAACCGGGCGACTATGTTGCGGTTGAATCGCCCAGCTATTACGGATTGCTGCAAATTATTGAGCATCTCGGGCTTCGCGCTATTGAGATTCCGACTGATCCTGTCGAAGGTATTTCGCTGGACGCCTTGCAACTGGCCTTTGACCATTGGTCCATCAAGGTCTGTCTGGTTATGAGCAATATTAGCAATCCTTTGGGGGCAACCCTCACCGATGAAACCAAAAAGGCGCTGGTAGCACTCTGCCGCAAAAACAAAGTCGCCCTGGTCGAGGACGATATCTATGGCGATTTGGGATTTGGCAATCAACGTTCAAGTATTTGTAAGCGTTACGATGAAAGGGTGATTTATTGCTCTTCGTTTTCCAAAGCCCTGGCGCCCGGTTTGCGAGTGGGTTGGATCGCCTCCAAACAATTGGCAAGTTCGCTTAGCCAATTAAAATTTATGAGCAGCCTTGCCAGCCCAACCATCGTTCAATATGCGCTCACCGATATTTTGGCGAGCGGTAAATATGAGCGGCATTTGCGTTCCATTCGTATCCAGCTGGCGAAGGCCATGCATGAACTTATCCTGGCGATAGAGCGCTATTTTCCCCAGGATACCCGCATTACCAAACCTGAAGGCGGCTTTGTTCTCTGGGTTGAACTACCCAGTGAAAAGTTGCCCAAGAGTTTTGATACTTACGAACTGGCGTTACGTTTACTGGATGAAAGCATCGCCATAATGCCCGGTAAATTATTCACCACCACTCAGAAATACAAAAACTGCCTGCGGTTATCCTCGGGTGGTTATTGGACGCCGCAAAAAGAAAAGGCGCTCAAGCGGGTAGGGGAATTAATCAAGCAAGCCTATAAGGGCTAAACTATAAGTTCCAGCAGCTTATTTGCGGCAATCTATAGATCGGCATGAAGATTGCTGAAACCAGTGAAATCGCCTTGCGTATAGGTAAAGCGAGCCTAAACTGACGTCTGTTTGACGCTTTTTACGGCGCTATTTTTGATGAATATTTTGGGTCTATGTTTAGAGGCCAGATGTTGAGGACAGTCTTGACGTGCGTGTGATTACAGTCGCTAACCAAAAAGGTGGAGTGGGTAAAACCACCACCAGCGTAGCGCTTGGCGGCCTTGCGGCCGATCAGGGGTATCGCGTGTTGCTGCTGGATATAGATCCGCACGGTTCACTTAGCACCTATTTCCGCCGTGATCCTGATACCCAGGAACTCAGCAGTTACACCTTATTCCAGGAGCGGAAAGAGTTAACCGCTGCCAGCGTCAAGCGGCTAATTTGCGCCACCAATTACCAAAATCTGGACATAATTCCATCGGCCACGGCTTTGGCAACCCTTGAGCGCCAAGCCATTGGTCAGGACGGTATGGGCCTGGTATTGGCTCGCGCACTTGCACTGGTTTACGACGATTATGATTTTGTATTTATCGATACGCCGCCGCTATTGGGTGTGTTGATGATCAATGCCCTTGCTGCTTGCCAGCATCTGGTCATTCCCTGCCAAACGGAGTTTCTGGCCATGAAAGGCCTTGAGCGTATGGTGAATACCTTGGCGATGATGAGTCGCTCGCGCAAAAAAGCGCTGGAGTACACCATATTGCCTTTGATGTATGACCGTCGCACCCAGGCATCGGTAACCAGCTTGCGCACTATTCGCAATACCTATCCTCGTGAAGTCTGGCCGGGTCATATTCCTGTCGATACCAAATTTCGCGATGCCAGCCGTATGGGCGTTCCACCTCATTTGTTTGATCCCGAATCGCGCGGTGTTGATGCTTATAAATCCCTGTTTAAATTTTTGTTGCAGAAATTTGCAGCTGAAGAGCAGCGCGCTGCCGCTGGTGGTAGTTTGTGAAAAATCCCTTTGAAAGTTTGCAGGATTATTTTGACGAGCTGCTATTGCCAGAGCTTCCGCCCGCGCGCGATATTCCCAAGCAAGAGCCCGCACCTGTAGTTTCTGCACGCTCAATTGTCTCTCCAACACCAGTGGTAAATGCTGCAAAAGCGACGACCAAGCCGGCGCAGCGTTACGCCGAGCCGGAACCAGAACAGAAAGAAAAACTGCAAAAATTATTGAGCAGTGCGCGCGCCAATATCCAGGTGGCGCCGGTGGTGAAGGTTGAAGTTGCGCCAGTTGAAGCAAAAACTAAATTTGTTACTGATCCCCATGAGATTCAGGAGTGGGTAATTGAAACGGCCGCACCCATAGTGGCCGCACCTGTGGCTGAAGTTAGTGCTCCAGCCAGCGATGAAGCGCTGGCGCAGGCTTTCCATATGCCGGGCGCAGAGTGGATGCCTAATGGCCGGCCGCAGTGGGCGCAATCGCGTTTTGACGTTCTCTTGTTCAAGGTCTCCGGTTTGACGCTTGCAGTTCCCCTGATTTCCCTTGGGCAGATACAACCGCTTACCGATGAGCTTACGCCACTGTTTGGCCAGGCTGATTGGTTTATGGGGTTGCAACCCACACCGCAAGGCAAGATTCGCACGGTAAATACCGCCAAATTTGTCATGCCCGAGCGCTACGATGAAAGCTTCGTCAAAAGTGCCAAGTACGTTGTCTCTATCAACGGTGTGCCCTGGGGCTTGGCGGTCGACTCCGTCAACCAGCCCATAAGCCTTATGCCGGAAGATGTTAAATGGCGCACTGATCGCAGTAAGCGTCCCTGGCTGGCAGGTACGGTGAAGGAGCATATGTGTGCTTTGCTGGATATTCCAATGATTGGTGAAATGCTGATAAACGCCGATAAAAACGCTATCAAAAGCGGGACTTGAACTGGCGCGGCCACCAGCCTCGGCTATAGTTATAGCGACTCTTCCGCATTCGGAACCCTAATTGACATGCCAGGCGAGCCCCTGAGGAAATTTTTATGGCAAATGATGTAATCAAAAATAAAAGCACTGACGATCCGGTTCTCCAGTGGGTGACGTTCCGTTTGGATGGCGAGACATACGGCATTAACGTAATGCAGGTGCAAGAAGTCTTACGCTACACCGAAATAGCTCCCGTACCTGGTGCTCCTTCCTATGTGCTGGGCATTATCAACCTGCGCGGTAACGTGGTGACTGTGATAGATACTCGCCACCGCTTTAATTTGCCCAGTGGCGAAATCACGGATAACACCCGTATTGTGATTATTGAAACCGAGCGCCATGTGATTGGTATTCTGGTGGATAGCGTGGCGGAAGTGGTTTACTTGCGTCAGTCAGAAATCGAAATGGCCCCTAACGTGGGCAACGAAGAGTCAGCGAAATTTATCCAGGGCGTATGCCACAAAAACAATGAGCTGCTTATTTTGATCGAATTGAATAAACTGCTGACCAGCGAAGAGTGGAGCGAGCTGGAAGACGTTTAATATCAATTGCATCGAGAGGGCACCATGACATTATCACCATTGGAAATCGGGTTAATAATTAGCCTGCTCCTGAGTGTAATCGCCCTGGTGCTCGCCATCAAAAGCCTGAGTCGCACCCGCGAGCAGCAGGCGCACACCGAAAAACTTTTCCAGAAACTGACCAAAGAGATGGCCTTGTCCAGCAGTGGCGCTGTAGGTATGGGGCAGCGGTTATTGGCGATGGAAAAGAATCTGCAAGCAGCCCCCAAAACTGCACAAAAAATCGACTACTACAACGACGAAGATTTCCAGCCTTATTCTCAAGCCGCCCAGCTGTTTAAAATGGGGTTGGATGCAGAAGAGGTGGCGCGTCGCTGTGGTTTATCCCGCGCTGAGGCATCACTGATCCAGATGATGCAAATGAAAGCCAACGACATTAAATAGCCGCTTATACCAATCCCGTCACCTGCAATAACCACAAGCCGGCAGTCATAGTCACCAGTGAAAACACCGTTGTTTGCACAATGATATTGGCTGCCAGTTTGGCGTTGCCATTCATCGCTTGCACCATCACAAAACTGACAGTTGCTGTGGGTGATGCGGCTAATAAAAACAACACCGCAAGATTTTGTCCGCGCACGCCTAATGCAATCGCGATTCCGCAGGCGATAATAGGCGATGCAATCAATTTCCAAACACTCGCTGCCAATGCTCCATCTTTACTGGAATGCAGTTGCCTTATATCCAATGCGCCGCCAATGCAGAGTAGGGCGAGAGGTAATACCATCTGCCCGAGATAGTTACTGCTGTCTTGCAATATTTTGGGTAGATGAACATTCAATCCGTTAGCAAGCAATCCTAGTGCGATTGCAATAATCAGCGGGTTCCTGGTGATATCAATGAGAATATTTTTCCAGGAGTTTTCATTGTTAACAGCCAAACTGGTGTTTAAGGAGTAAACCGAGAGGACATTGTAAATAACCACAGTCATGGCGACTGGCAATGAGGCAATGGCCACACCCTCCGCACCGTAGGCATTTGCGCAAAGCGCAAGCCCGAGAATCACCAGATTGCCGCGAAATGCGCCCTGCACAAAAACACCGCGATCACGTTTGTTTTGAATGTGCCAGTACGCTGTTGTATGACTAAGGAAAAACACAGTGAAAGTCATGATGCCACCGGCAAGCAGTATACGTAAGTCGACGACTTGCGAAAAATTTGCGTGTAAACAACTATTGAATAATAAGACGGGTAGGCCGAGGTTGAACACCAACCGCGAAGCGCTTTTGATAAACTCGTCGCTGATGATGGACATGCGTTTTAAAACAACACCTAACACCAGCATAATAAAAATCGGTGCAGTAACTGAGAAGGCAAAACTTAGTGTGGAAAGTGGAGATGTGTCTGTCACAAATAAATTCTCAAAAAATAAACCCGGCAGAAGCCGGGCCTATTTTACGCATAAACAACAAAATGAACGTATGAATTATTCGAGCACTCTGAACGGAAAGTAATTTTTTTCCTCGCTCCCAAGCTGGAGCTTGGGAGCGCAAACCAGATCTGCATTCCCAAGCTGGAACTTGGGAACGAGAGAGCGGGGAGCTATCACTCATGAATGAGTTCCTTAAAAATAAACCCGGCAGAAGCCGGGCCTATTTTACGTGCAACAAAAAAGAACTGATGAATTATTCAGGCACTTTAAACGGAAAATAATTCTTCGCGTTGTTAAAGCTGATGTCCTGAATCATCTTGCCAACCATTTTGGTATCGTTGGGTACCAGGCCTTTGGCCATATCGCGGCCGAAAATTCCGCACAGGATACGACGGAAATATTCGTGGCGCGAGTAACTCAGGAAGCTGCGGCTATCCGTCAGCATGCCCACAAAACGGCTTAGCAAACCAAGCTGGCTAAGCGATTCGATTTGACGAGTCATACCATCCATTTGATCGAGGAACCACCAGCCACTGCCGAATTGGATTTTGCCCGCAGAAGAGCCGTCCTGGAAGTTGCCGATCATGGTGCCGATCATTTCGTTATCGCGCGGATTCAGATTGTAAATAATTGTTTTAGCCAAGCGGTTTTCACTGTCCAGGCGGCCCAGGAATTTTGCCAGAGGTTTTGCGTAGTTGTGGTCGCCAATAGAATCGAAACCTGTATCGGCACCCAGGGTACGGAAGAGGCGAGGGTTGTTGTTGCGGATGGCACCAATATGAAATTGTTGTACCCAACCTTTAGCATGATCCTGCAGTGCAAATTCAACCATCATGGCCGATTGGAACTTTTCAATTTCAATCGGATTCAATTCATTGCCGCCACGAATTTTGGCAAAAATTGTTTTGATTTCATCTTGCGTGTAATCCGCTGCGTAAACGGTTTCTAAGCCGTGGTCAGACAAGCGGCAACCGTTTTCATGAAAGTAGTCATGGCGTTTGTTGAGCGCCGTCATCAAATCATCGAAAGTCGCAATATGCACATCGGCAACATTGGCGAGACGGTCAATATATTTGTTGTAAGCCTCAGCGCTTTCCACCGCCATGGCGCGGTCTGGACGCCAGGTGGGAAGCATTGCGGATTTGAAAGAGGAATCTGCAGCAACTTTTTTGTGATGGGCGAGATCGTGAATAGGATCATCGGTGGTGCACACCATTTTGACATTGGCCTGGGTCATCAGTCCGCGGGCGCTGAATTCTGGTGTGACGAGCAGTTCGTTACATTGGTCCCAGGTGCGCTTGGCATTGCTGCTGTCGAGCAGGCGATCAGTGATACCGAAAGGTTTACGCAACTCTAAATGCGTCCAGTGGTAGAGCGGATTGCGCAATGTATAGGGAACGGTTGCACACCATTGTTCAAATTTTTCATAGTCGCTGGCATCGCCAGTGCAATAGCGTTCGTCAACGCCATTGGAACGCATGGCGCGCCATTTGTAATGGTCGCCTGCCAGCCAGACTTCATAAAGATTGCGGAATTGTTTGTTATCTCCCACTTGCTCCGGCTGTAGATGGCAGTGGTAGTCGATAATGGGCATGTCTTTGGCGTAGTTGTGATACAGCTCTTTAGCCTGCTCAGTATCGAGCAAAAAATCGTCGTGAATAAAATTCATTCTCACAATTCCTCAGCGGTAACCGGGTCTGCCCGGAAAGTCTTTATTTCTGAAAGGCACAAGTACGCGCAAACCATCCTGAGCAAAGCTCAAAGGCAAACGGGAGTCAGGGCGTATGTGTGATTTTTGTAGGTATTTGACCGAGGGTTGCGCTCGCCGGGTAATTGCATTGTTATGCGGCGCTACTGCTATGTTGCAGCTGATACACAAGTGTAACGCCTGCCCGCAAAAAATACTATCGGGGCGGCTAAATAATCATATAGGTGCATGAAAACTGCGCAAAAATTCCGTGCTGGGCTATAGTCAAAGGCAGGTTTAACGGTCAAATGAACGGGTTTTACGTGGCCGGAAAGTCGTCATCTTGTTTTTTGGTTAGCGAGGAGTCTATGGGTAAACCCCTGGTGCATCAGAATCCACTCTATGAATTATTACGTACCGAGCAGGTGGCCGAATTTAATCGGCGCAAAGCGGCAGGAGAGGTTGCCGATGGGCTGCTGACCGGAGGAGATTTTCGCGGGTTGGATTTGCGCAATCTGGATGCCGATGGATTGGATTTACGCGATGCCTATTTTCGCGGTGCAGACTTGCGCGGGGTGGATTTCAGAAATGCCAAACTGGAGGGGGCAAGTTTTTGTCAGGCACATATCTCCGGCTGCTATTTTCCGTCGGAACTTAAGGCGGATGAGATTCGTTTGTCATTCGATTTGGGTATTCGCGTGCGCTATCAAAAATAGGTTTGGGTTCGCTTGGCAGTTAGCTCCAAATTTATGCGGATGAAGGCTTGGTAAAGTTGCGTTTACTCGGGTTTAGTCGATCATGTCGTTCAGCTACACTGTCGCGCAAAGAAATGTATAACAATAAGTTTCACCATGAAAATGGTTTCCGGGTACAGCGAAAATACCCCGGTATCAACAGCAGGTTAGGCAAACTGGAACACAATGCGGACAGGAGTCTTGAGTCGCTTGTCTTAATCCTAATCACGAGGAAGTAATGAAATCATTGCCTTTTAAAAAGTGCACGCTAGCACTTAGCCTGAACCTTTTTGCAAGCTTTATAGCTGTTGGATCTCTACCGGTTTATGCCGGACAGGAATCGGTTAAATCAACTGCCGCTAGCCAAGCTGTCATTGAAGTAAATCCGGTGACCAAAAATGCAACAGCAGAAACTCGTTCGCTATTTGCATTTTTAAAAACCAACCGTGAAAAAGCCATTATGTTTGGCCATCAACACGAAACCACCCAGGGATTAACGATTAAAAAAACCGATGGTACCGAGTCGGATACGTTTAATGCTGTCGGTGATTTTGCGGCAGTCTATGGTTGGGATTCGCTGTCTATCGTTGCACCTCGTCCTGAAGGAGATGTGGTTGAGCAAATAAAAAAGGCTTATGCCCGCGGCGGTATCATCACGATCAGTGCGCATTTGAACAATCCAAAGTTTGACGGCGAACAAGGTGCCGGCACTGCATGGGATAAACGTCCTGCAGTGAAAGAAGCGTTGCCCGGTGGCAGTCACAATAAAGTGCTTAATAATTATCTTGATCAAATTGCCGATTGGGCACACAAGCTCAAAGATGATAAGGGCACTTTAATTCCCGTGGTAATGCGCTTGTTCCATGAAAATACTGGCGCCTGGTTTTGGTGGGGCAATGAGCAGTGCACGCCAGCAGAGTATCAGCAACTTTATCGTTATACCGTTGAATATCTGCGCGACAAAAAAGGTGTAACCAATTTTCTTTATGCCTATTCCCCTAATGAATTTTGGGATGCAAAAGAGCAAAACTATCTTGAGCGTTATCCCGGTGATGATTGGGTAGATGTGTTGGGTTTTGATACTTATGGTTTTCTTGACGATAAAGAGGAAGCCTGGTTTAAGACAGTGATTGCAAACGCTGCGTTGGTGGTGCGTATGGCAGATGCGCGCGGAAAAATTCCGGTGATTTCCGAGATTGGCATTCAGGCACCTGATATTGGCGCGGGCAAAATTGATGATCATTGGTATCGCAAACTTATTGGTGGCCTTAAAGCCGATAAAGATGCGCGTCGCATTGCGTTTCTGCTGACATGGCGTAACTCGCCTGATGGCGACGGTAAGGGTAATCCTCATTATTGGGTGCCTTACAACAGCAAAGAAAATATCAAGAATGGCACGTTGGAAGATTTTCGGGCTTTTTATAAAGACGAGCTGACAGCGTTCAATCGCGATATCTCCGGGGTTTACTCAATTCCTACAGTAGTTAAAAAATAATCAATGCAGTAAAGCCTCCACCGCGGTGGAGGTTATTTTTTATGCGGGCAGGGTAAATATTAGTTAAAGAAATAGGGTGGTTTTTGGCGGCGGGATATGATTGCCGGCCACCAATTTTACGGTGCTTTTGTGCACCGGAATTGCAACGGATTACAACGAAAAGCCAAATCACATGGGGAACTCATTATGCGTTTTCAAAAGAAAATAAGTTTGCTGGCAATGGCGCTCGCCGTAACTGCAGCAGCGCCCACTTTCGCCGCCGATAAAAAAGCCGATACCAAAGCACCTGCAGAGGCTGCCAAGCCCTGGATGAATACTGCGCTCAGCGCAGACCAGCGCGCTGATTTGATTTTGAAAGAAATGAAGCAAGAGGAAAAACTCAAATTGGTGTTCGGCCATTTTGGCACCGAGATGGGTTGGAAAAATATTCCCAAGATACCAGCTGCTATCCCTTTTTCTGCCGGTTATGTTGAAGGTGTACCGCGCCTTGGCATTCCCGCACTTTATGAAACTGACGCAGGTGTGGGTGTTGCCAACCAGGTGAGCCCGACGCCGCGTGAACACACTGCATTACCTTCCGGTTTGGCCACAGCGGCTACCTGGAACCTGGATGTCGCTTACAAGGGCGGCGCCATGATCGGCTCCGAAGCCAGAGCCTCAGGCTTTAACGTGCAACTGGCCGGCGGTGTAAACCTGATGCGCGAGCCGCGCAACGGCCGTAACTTTGAATATGCCGGTGAAGATCCACTGCTGGCTGGCTACATAGTGGCGGAGCAAATTCGTGGTATCCAATCCAATCACATAGTCTCAACACTCAAACACTATGCGCTCAATGATCAAGAAACTGGCCGCTTTTATCTCGATGCGAAAATTGATGATGCCAGCTTCCGTATGTCAGATTTGCTGGCTTTCCAATATGCACTGGAGCGTTCCAATCCCGGTTCAGTTATGTGCTCCTACAACCGTGTGAACGGTGATTACGCCTGCGAAAATGATTATCTGCTCAATCAGGTTTTGAAAGGCGATTGGGGTTATAAAGGTTGGGTAATGTCCGACTGGGGCGCAACCCACAGTACCGTACCTGCGGTTAACAATGGTTTGGATCAGGAGTCCGGTTGGGGCTTTGACATAGTGCCTTATTTCTCTGGCGCCTTGAAAGAAGCGGTAGAGTCTGGCTGGGTTAAACAAGCCCGCCTGGACAACATGGCCCACCGCATCCTGCATGGTATGTTTGACAATGGCCTGTTCGACCACCCAACCAGCATCCCTGAAGATTACCGCAAGCTGATTGACTACAAAGCTAACGCGCTGGTTACCCGCACCGATGCGGAAGAAGCCATTGTGTTGCTCAAAAACACGAAAAACCTGCTGCCAATCAGTAAAGACGCCAAGAGGATCGCCATTATCGGCGGTCATGCTGACGTAGGTGTGCTTTCCGGTGGTGGTTCATCGCAGGTATATCCAGTTGGCGGTATGGCGATGGAAAACATTGGTCCCAAAGTTTTCCCGGGTCCGATGGTGTTCTACCCCTCGTCGCCACTGAAAGAAATCAAAGCGCGCGCGCCGCAAGCGCAAGTCACCTATAATGCGGGAACTGATTTGAACGCGGCTGCCAAACTGGCTGCCGAGAGCGACATAGTGTTGGTATTCGCCAACCAATGGGTAGGTGAATCATTGGATGCGACCTCGCTGCAATTGCCGGATAACCAGGATGCCCTGGTTGCTGCAGTTGCCAAAGCCAATGCTAAAACCGTGGTAGTTGTGCAAAACGGTGGCCCAGTGGCTATGCCCTGGTTGGATAAAGTAGGCTCGGTCATTGATGCCTGGTATCCAGGTACCAGTGGCGGTGAAGCTATTGCCCGTGTTCTCTTCGGTGAGGTGAATCCATCTGGCCACTTGCCAGCAACTTTCCCTGCATCTGAAAAACAATTGCCTCGTCCGGTATTGGATGGCGATCCAAAACAACCTGAACTGCGTTTTACTGTCACCTACAACGAAGGTGCGGCAATTGGTTACAAGTGGTTTGACCTGAAAGGCCATAAACCTTTGTTCCCCTTTGGTTATGGTTTGTCGTATACCCAATTCGCTTACTCGGATCTTGCCAGTGCAGTGAAAGACGGCAAAGTAAATGTCAGCTTCAAAGTTACCAATACCGGCAGCCTGAAGGGTAAAGACGTTCCCCAAGTCTATGTGAGCCCGGCTAAAGCAATTTGGGAAGCGCCAAAACGCCTGGGTGGTTGGGAAAAAGTGGAGCTTAACCCCGGTGAAAGCAAAACTATTAGTCTGACGGTAGAGCCACGTTTGCTGGGTGTTTACGACAGCCCAAGCAAGACATGGAAAATTGCTGAAGGTGATTACAAAGTATTGCTCGCCGAACATGCAGGTGACGCCAAAGCCAGTAGCGTTAGCGTGCATTTGAGCGCGGCGACACTCAATGTGAACGGCAAGTCTGCCAAGTAATCGATAACATTCGCGCGCTTAAAGCCAGCTTGAAAAAGCTGGCTTTTTTTATGCGTGAAAGAAAAGCAGATAAGGTAAATTTGCGTTAAATTGTAAGACAATAATATTTCAGGATGTATGATCACCCAAGAGTAAGTAATAACAATAACTCCAGGAGAGTCAATTGATGAGTAATAAAGCAACAGTGAAAACCCGTCTTGCGCTGACATTTGCCGCTTTGGGGCTGGCGTCGGCTGGTGCTTTTGCCGCTAACACGCAGGTTGCGGTGGATGCCCATAAAACTGGCCCGATTATCAATAAAAATATTTACGGCCAATTTGCTGAGCATTTGGGTCATGGAATTTATGAGGGCATCTGGGTTGGCCCGGAATCCTCGATTCCCAATACCAAAGGCTGGCGTAATGACGTTGTCGGTGCGCTAAAAGATTTGCATGTCCCGCTGGTGCGTTGGCCCGGCGGTTGTTTTGCTGATGAGTATCATTGGCGCGATGGTATTGGCCCACGCGCAAACCGCCCGGTAAAGCTAAATACTAACTGGGGTGGTGTTGAGGAAAATAACGCTGTAGGTACGCACGAATTTTTTGATTTCATTGAGATGATCGGTGCAGAAGCTTATGTGAACGGCAACCTGGGTACCGGCACGGCGCAAGAAATGGCTGAGTGGCTCGAGTATATGACTGCTGAGGGAAAATCTACCCTGGCGGAATTGCGCCGCAAAAACGGCCGCGATAAACCTTTCCGCGTAAATTATTTTGCCGTTGGCAATGAGGCTTGGGGTTGCGGTGGCAATATGACACCGGATTACTACACCAATCTTTACAAACAATATGTGAGTTTCCTGAAGACGCCGGAAAATAATCGTCCCAAATTTATTGCCAGCGGTGGTCAATCTGAGGATACCAGCTGGGCTGACTACATAACTTCCCACGTTGATTTGAAAAATGGTCCCGCCATTGATGCGGTGAGCTTTCACTACTACACGCTGCCAACCAGTGACTGGAAAGTAAAAGGCGCGGCGCTGGCATTTCCCGAATCAGAGTGGATGTCGACCATGGTGCGCACATTGCGCATGGAAGATTTCATCACCAACAACGAAAAAGTGATGGATAAGAATGACCCTGCGAAGAAAGTCGGCTTCTATGTAGACGAGTGGGGCACCTGGTACGATGTAGAAAAAGGTGAAAATCCTGGCTTTCTTTACCAGCAAAATAGCTTGCGTGACGCGATTGTGGCCGCACTTAACTTTAACATTTTCCACGCCCACGCCGAGCGTGTGCGCATGACCAACATTGCGCAGATGGTAAACGTGTTGCAGGCAATGATTTTGACCGACAAGGATAAAATGATCCTGACGCCTACTTATCACGCTTTCAAAATGTATGTTCCCTTCCAGGACGCGACATCACTGCCCATCAATTTGAAAAACAATCCGCAATACAGTTTTGATGGAAAATCCATTGCAGCGGTAAGTGCCTCGGCGGCGCGCGCTAAAGATGGAAAAATTTATATCGCGCTGGTTAACGCCAATCCGCGTGAAGACGTCAGTGTTGATGTGGCGGTGGACGGCGAAAAATTGCAATCGGTGAAAGGGCAGGTATTAACAGCCAAAACCATGGATGCGCATAACACCTTCGCCCAGCCAAACGCTATCAAGCCGGTACCCTATAGCGCTACTGCGAAAGATGGCAAATTGTCGTTAAAGCTGCCTGCAAAATCTGTGGTGGTAGTTTCTGTTGACTAATTAAAAGATCAGTAAAAACTATCTCCAGCGGAGATGGCATTTGGGATGAAAATAAAAAGGCGCGAATAAAATCGCGCCTTTTTATTGGATAAGTATTTTGAAACTAGCTTGTAATTTTTTTAAATTTTTAGGGTGTTTTTCCTGGGACTGTCTGTGTGATAACGGGCAGGGTGAACCAAAAACAACTCCCGCCACCAGGCGCGTCTTCATAACCTACATTGCCATGCAAACGCTGAATAATACGTTTGACGATAGAAAGCCCTAATCCGTGCCCGTCACTGGCATGAGGGTCAAGACGCGAGAATTGTATAAACAAATCCGCACGCTTGCTGGCCGCTATCCCGGCCCCGTAGTCGCGTACCCAATACTTATTGTGATGGTCATCAATCAGCTCGCAACCTATCTCAATTTGTGCGGGGGTGCCGCCGTATTTAATGGCGTTGGACAAATAGTTAACCCAAACTTCTTCAATCCAGGGTTCGTAGCCCAGCGCCGGCAGCCATGTTCCAACAAAGGATATGTGGCTGCCATGGCGCTCCGCTAATTCGGCGAGGCGTACTTGTGCCTCCTCTGCAATTTTTCTCACATTAATAATTTCGGGGCTGAGATTGTCTGCACGCCTGACGCTTGCCAACAATAGGAGCGCATCAATAATGGCGCTCATTTTTGTGGCTGTGCGATGGATAATGGCAATGGAGTTGCGGGTTTGCTCCGGCGAAAAAGCGATAGCCCCGGAGTTAAGCAAACTGGACATGCCAATTAAGGTAGTCAGAGGCGTTTTTAAATCGTGCGCGACACTATGGGCATAGGCGTCCAGCTCCCGATTCTGTCCTTCCAACGCCTGAGTTTGCTTTTCCAGCAGCGCTGATTTTGATTCAAGTGCGAGAGTGCGTTGTTCGACGATTTCTTCCAGATGCTCTTTGTGTTCACGCAGTTCGTCTTCGATTGCTTTACGCGTTGCCAACTCGTCCTTAATGGTTAATTGCATATTGTTAATAGCATTGACCACAAGGTCCAATTCATCAGGCACGACGTTAGCGCCTCGATCTAGTATTAGCTTCTTGTTGAGGCGGGCTAGATCCAGGTTTTCGGTAAAGTTTGCCATTCTTTCCAAATGGCGCGTCACCCAATATTGGAACAGGATCAACACAAACAGAGAACCCAACAGCAACGTGGTAGATGTGGTGACTGCGATGCCGATTGCCTGCGCTTTCAATTGCTTGATAACAAGGTTGTCGGATAACTCAATGTACAAAATGCCCAGCTTGAATTCTTCCTTGCTTTCAGCGTCCTGGTATTTAAGTTGAAATTTTTGCGTAGCAAGGGGTTTGTGAATGGGTGCTAATTTTTCCCAATGCTGGCCGGATTGGTCCGTTAGTTGTACGAAGCTAACGTTGGGTAAATGCGCAAGGCCTTCCAGCAACATCTGTGTGCGGCTGCTGTCAACCTCCCAAAGGCTAGCTGATAAATTGGGAATGTAGCTGGATTCCACTTCGGTAAAAATATCTCGGGCTTTGCCGGCGCCGTCCTGATAAGTCAGGTAAATCTGGATAACACTGACAAATACGGCTACCCACAAGCTGTAAAGCAATGTTGCAAAGGTAAGGCGGAGACTCAAGCCTTTTCCATTCCAGTTGCGAAAAATATGTTGCCCATTGTTGGGTTTTGTTTCAGACATTTATTGTTTGCTTCCTGTCGCATACCAATAATCGGGGTGATTTATTGGCGTTGCCTCGGGTAGGGTTGGATTACTCAAATCAATGACCGTGCGTTTATTCAATTGGCTTTGTGTTATAGCCTCACCATAATAACGTTGAAATAGCTCGTCAAAACTGCCATCCGAAATACTTTGTTTGAGGCAAGCTTCCAGCGTATCGGCCAGTGCCTGATTTTTTCTGTTAACAAAAAAATAAAGCGCAGATGGATAATGGATAACAAGAGACGGTTCTACCTCAAGAGATAAATCAGGATGGGAATTCAGCTCGGGCCATACTTCAGTAATGGCGCGTGGAAAATATTGCACATGGCCAACGCTGAGCATTTTAAACAAGCCTTCGTAAGTCGTACCCGTTGTGACTTTGAGGTGATTTGCTTTCAAGACATCGACATCAGGCCAATCGTGCCCTTGTACCGCCAATAATTTTCCGAGTTCTGCTGCTGAATTGACATTTACAAAACGACTTTTATCCTGGCTGCGCACTAATAATAAACGCCAGCCTATAAGCCCCTTATCAATAGGGATGCGTACTGGCAGCAGATTTGCTTCTCTGTCCTTGGTTGTGAGCGCCCAGACAATATCTATTCCTTCGTCTTGTGAAAGCTGACGTAAGCTCCGATCTTGCTGGGAGCGAAAAGGGCTGGGGCGAAGGTTAAATTTATTGTCGGTTTTGCGCTCACACAACTTTAATAACGCTAAAGGGTAAGACGTGCGTTGGTCGCCAGCTGATTCCGGGCGGGGATAGGTAACCAACTGTTGTGCTGCGCAATTGCTTGTCCAGAGAAAAAAAAGAAAGGCCAGGCAACCTAACTGCAGTGAGCCAGCGGTAATAAATGCGCGGTCGAAAATCATAGAGTTATAATTTTCTAGATTATCAATGGAATAGATTGTTTAAAGTCTAGACGTTGCGCCTAAAAAGTCGAATCTGCAAATTGCCTGGAAGTGCTGGGTAAATGTGACTATAAGTGAGCCGGGCGAAGTAGGCCGGGCGCCTTGGGTTGCAAGACGCCCGACAAATTAATTAAAACAGGTCTTCAATAGAGAGATAACGTTCGCCCGTGTCGTAACTAAAAATAATAACGCGACTACCTGCTGGAATTTCATGTTGCTTTTGTGCCAAAGCGGCCAAGGTTGCACCGGATGAAATACCTACAAAAATCCCTTCCTTCAGTGCACATTGGCGTGCCATTTCAAACGCATCCGCCTCGCTCACCAAAATGGTGCCGTCCAGTGTGGACTTGTTCAATACTTGCGGAATGAAACCCGCACCAATGCCTTGCAAGCGATGTAATCCCTTTTCGCCACCGCTGATGACGGGAGATTTGTCAGGTTCTACCGCGTAGGTCTTGAGCTGTGGAAACTGGCGTTTGAGCACTTCACTGCACCCCGTAATATGGCCGCCGGTACCAACGCCTGTGATCAGGTAATCAATACCTTCAGGGAAATCAGCGAGGATTTCTTGCGCGGTAGTATTGCGGTGTACTTCAACGTTAGCGGGATTGTTAAATTGCTGTGGCATCCAGGAGTTTGCGTGTTCGGCAAGTAATTCGTTGGCCTTCGCGATGGTGCCACCCATGCCCAATTCTTTGGGGGTCAGTACCAACTCGGCACCGAGGGCCTTCATATATTTACGGCGTTCAATCGACATGGATTCCGGCATGGTCAAAATCAGGCGATAACCTTTTACGGCGCACACTAATGCCAAGCCAATACCGGTATTGCCGGAAGTAGGTTCAACAATAACGGTTTCTTTGTTGATCAAGCCGCGTGCTTCGGCATCTTCAATCATCGCCAGCGCAATACGGTCTTTAATGCTGCTGCCTGGATTGAAGCGTTCTATTTTCATCCAGACTTCGATATCCGCATTGAACAAATTGTTGATACGGACGTGAGGTGTGTTGCCAATGGTTTGTAAAATATTGTCGTACTTCATAAAAATATCCTGTTTTAAAAATAGTAATTCACGTTAATCGAGGCGCTTTTTAAACCGTTTTGCAGCCACAAGCAAGCCCAGCAGCGTGAACCCCGCAAGCCAGAGCAAGTCTGGCCACAAATCTGTGAGGTTCGCTGCGCGTAACACTATGCCGCGAATCATACGAATAAAATGGGTAGCGGGCAGTGCTTCGGCAATCCATTGGGCCAGCGCAGGCATGCCGTCGTAAGGAAACATAAAACCAGAAAGCAAAATCGAAGGAATCAATAAAAACACAGTGAGCTGCATAGCCTGCAATTGGGTTTTGGCTACCGTGGAAATCAGCATGCCCAGTGTCAGGCTTGCGCTGATAAATACCAATGCGGCTAACAACAATTGATCAATGCGACCATTAATGGGTACAGCAAAAATGAGATGGCCGAGACCAAGTACAATGCTCATCTGGATTAATCCGACAAACACGTAGGGTACGATTTTGCCCACCATGAGCTCCATGGGTTTTACCGGTGTGGTGATCAGTAATTCGAGGTTGCCACGCTCGCGCTCGCGAACCAATGCAGCTGAGGTAAACATCACCATGGTCATGGTCAAAATAATGCCGACCAAACCGGGAACAATATTGATTGCAGAGCGCCTTTCGGGATTGTAAAACAAAGTCATTTCAAAGGTGTTTTTAGGTGTGGCGACTGTAGTTGCACCGGCGACGGGCATATTTCTTAAATTTAAAATGGCGTTGCCAACCATGGTGTCTGAGCCATCGATAAGCCATTGTGCCAATGGCCGATCATCAGTCGCACGCTGGGCCATATCGGCAGGAATAATCAAGACTGCTCTGATTTTTCCTTGCGTTAATGCGCTGGCAGCTTCGGTGGGAGTTGTGTAGCTCGCGGTGATATCCACTACTTGGGTTGCCTGCAGATCGGCAACCAGTGTGCGCGCCATTTCGCTATGGCTATTGTCTACTAAACCCACAGGCAGATGACGAACATTAGTATTAATCGCAAAACCAAAAAGCAGAAGTTGTATAAGCGGGATCATCACAATCATGCCAAATGTTGGGCGATCACGCGCAAGCTGGCGCAGCTCTTTCATCACTATGGCGAGTACTCGCTGCAAGCTCTGCGATATCGCTATTGTGTTCATTATTGACGACCCTCGCCGGTGCAGTGAACAAACACATCTTCAAGGCTTGGTCGCACCAGGTTTAATTCCCGATGCTTCATTAGTTCTGCAAACTCCTGCTGCAACCATTCACGTGGACGGGTAATTTTTTCGTCGATAAGTACGCGCAAGTGAGTGCCTTGTTGGGCGGCGGATATGACTTCTTGTTTAGCTATCAAGGTTTGTTTTAATTGCCGCAAATTATCGCCGCTGATTTCGACTACCTGCGCCCCCAGGTCTTTCATTAATTGTGCGGGTGAACCATCCGCGCGTTTGATGCCGCTTTCAAGAATCGCAATGCCGTGACAGCGCTCGGCCTCATCCATGTAGTGAGTGGATACCAAAATGGTTGTGCCCTGGTCGCAGAGATCAAATAATTTTTCCCAAAAATCGCGCCGGTTCTCCGGGTCTACTGCCGAAGTGGGTTCATCCAGGATTAGTAGCTCGGGTTTATGGAGCGTTGCGCAAGCAAGCGCTAGCCGCTGGCGTTGTCCTCCACTCAGGCTGCCGGCAAGCCGGGTATTGCGCTGGTCGAGGCCATAATTGTGCAGTTGCTCTTTGAGTCGCTGCTGGCGCTGGTGTTTGTCGAGATTGTAAATCTGCGCCATAAAATCCAGGTTCTCCTGCACGCTCAAATCTTCGTAGAGTGAAAACTTCTGGGTCATATAGCCTATGCGCAACCGCAGCGCTTCGGTTTGTGCGGGGATTGCCATGCCCAACACTTGTATATCGCCCTGGGTTGGTGTCAGCAGGCCGGTAATCAACCTCATGCTGGTGGATTTTCCGCTGCCGTTGGGGCCAAGAAACCCGTAAATGGTGTTGGCGGGAATCCGTAAATCCAACTGGTCAACCGCGGTGAAGTTGCCAAAGCGATGGGTGAGCCCGCGGGTTTCTATGGCGATATCGCTCATGCAGGTTCCTTAGGGCTGGGAGGATGGCAGGTCTACTTGTACTGGCAGGCCGCTGGGTAAATCCCGGGCACTGTCCGGCAGGTCTATTTCGGCCAAATACATCAACAGCGACCGGTCGCTGGCATTGAGAGCGTAGTAGGGCGTAAAGGCGGGATCTTGCGAAACCCAGCGTACTACGCCCGTAAATGGCTGGTTGTAGCCATCCACATGAATTTGCAGGTTTTGCCCAGGGCGCATATGCGCGCGTGCCGTTTCAACTACATAAACCCTTGCGTAGGGCGCGTTTCCGGCGAGTAGGAGTGCAACCGGGTCGCCAATATTGACCCGTTCACCCACATATTTGGGAAGTCGGTCCAACAAGCCATCACGAGTGGCCACGACCTTCAGCTGGCTCAGCTTGTACTCTTCGATACTGAGATTGGCTTCTGCCTCGGCAACCTGGGCATCCGCAGCAGCGAGGTCTTCAAGGCGCGATCCATTGGTCAATTGCAACAGGTTTTGCTGGGTGCGGGAGCGTTCGGCACGGGCTGAGTCGCGGGCGCTGCGCGCGGCGTCCAGCTCTACCTGGCCCACCATTTTCTGCCGGGTGAGGGTAGTGATGCGATTGAAATCCGCCTCTGTCTGCACCAACAGGGCTTCGCTACGCTCCAGTTGCGCCCGTGCTGCGGCAACCTCTTCACTGCGGGCACCATGATGTAGTTTTATCTGGTTGGCTCTGGCGTTGCTCAGCAATGCCTGGGCTTTGCTGACCTGGGCCTGGGCGAGTGTGTCGTCCAATTGGATGAGGAGATCGCCAGTCTTCACCTGGCTACCTTCCCGCAAGGGCCTTGCGGCGACGATTTCGGCGGCAGTGGCTTTGAGCGTAACCCGGTCGCGCTCCAGGGTGCCGAGGGCCTGGTTGCTATGGTGATCACCGCAGGCACTTAATAAGAGCATGCAAAACAAGCTGGAAATCTTCTTCATTTTGGCTACAAGCTCCTTATAGACCAGCTTATGGGTAGTTAAGTCTATGGGACAGCTTCATCGGCTGGTTAGTTTTATCGACGGGCTTGAGGCTATAATAATCGAAAAGCCGGCACGGGCCAGAGCCAACCTCAGTGCCAACATCAGCACCAACGAAAGCCCGGCCAGATCGCGCACCCTTATCATTTTCTTGCGAGCCATAATGACTCATTTTTCCATCGTCGGCCTGATCGGCCATCTCCATAATGAGCGTGCGACCTATTCGCTCAAACGTCTCATTAGTTTTTTACAACAGCGCGGCATACAGTTTGCGCTGGAACAAGAAACCGCCGGATTATTGCGCGATGACCCTATGTTTCAGGCTGCCCACAAAATTGTGGATGTGGACGAGTTGGGGCAATTGTGTGATTTGGTCATAGTGGTCGGCGGAGATGGCAGTTTGCTGCGCGGTGCCCGTGCACTGGCCAAGCATCAAGTGCCGTTGCTTGGCGTTAATCGCGGTCGCCTCGGCTTTCTCACCGACATCATGCCGGAAGATATTGAAATCAAAGTCGACGAGGTGCTTTCCGGTAAATTTATTTTGGAAGAGCGCTTTCTGCTGGATATGTCGATTAAACACATGGGCGAAACTATTGCCAACAGCGAAGCACTCAATGAAGTGGTGCTACATCCTGGCCAATTTGTGCACATGTTGCAATATGAAATTTATGTGGACGGTTACTTCGTTACCACCCAGTCATCCGATGGCATCATAGTGTCAACACCGACCGGTTCTACCGCTTATTCATTGAGTGGCGGAGGCCCGCTCTTACATCCCAAACTGGATGCCATTGTCCTGGTGCCTATGAATCCCCACACGCTCAGCAGTCGCCCGATCGTGGTGGCAGGTGATAGCCATATTATGATTCGCGTAGGTGAGCACAGCCGCGCTATCCCAATGATTTCCTGTGATGGACACAATCATTTTGATATGACCATGGGCGATGAAATTCATATTCGCAAAAAACCGGACGTGTTAAAGCTGTTGCATCCGGCGGAATATAATTTTTACGAGCGCTGCCGTACCAAACTGGGTTGGGGCGGCCACTTGCTTGACAATTAATTAACCTGGCTCGACAACTACATTGGGCGAATTATGCCGCCGCTTTTTGTCACAGATGATGCGTCGCCTCTGGTAAATCTGCCTCCGGTAGAAGGCTATGACCTGATTGGAGATGTACACGGCTGTGCGGTAACGCTGGAGCGGTTGTTGCAAAAATTGGGTTATAGCAAGCAGTGCGGCGTTTATCACCACAGCAAAAGACGTGCAATTTTTTTAGGCGATATTATCGATCGCGGCCCGCGCATCCGCGAAGCGCTATTGCTGGTGCGTCAAATGGTAGAAGCGGGTAGTGCGCATATGGTGCTTGGCAATCACGAGTTCAATGCCATCACCTTTTGTACGCCGCGAGATAAAAATGTGCGCGGCCATTGTGATTATCTGCGGCCACACACCAGCGGCAATAATCGCCAGATAGCGGAAACCCTGGAGCAATTTGCGCATCATCCTGATGAGTGGTTGGAAATGTTGCAGTGGTTTCGCAAATTGCCACTTTATCTTGAATTTGGCAGCCGCAGTGCCAATAACTGTTTTCGTGTGGTGCACGCCTGTTGGGATCACGAATTAATTCACCAGCATCAGGCGCGTTATCAAAGCGGTTGTTTTGATGAGCAATTTGTTCGCGACAGTGCAACACCGGGTTCGCTTGCCGCTGTCACCGTGCAAGTACTTACGCGCGGTGTGGACTTGCCTCTGCCTGCCGGCGTGAAAGTTGTTTCAAATGATGGGTATACTCGTAGCAGTTTTCGCACGAAATTCTGGGCTGCATCAGCGCAGACTTATGGCGAATTATTGTTCCAGCCTGATCCTATTCCCGCTGAGATTGCTGCATTGCCCATTTCAAAAAGCCATCGCGCGCAGATGGTTCGTTACGGAATCGATGAGCCGCCATTATTTGTCGGCCATTACTGGCTTAAAGGACAGCCAAAACCCATTGCGGGTAATATTGCCTGTCTGGATTACAGTGCAGTGAAATATGGTCGCCTGGTTGCTTACCGTATGGATGGTGAGCAGCAACTGCAGGCGAAAAAATTTGTGTGGGAATATGTCGATCCTTAACAAGTCGATTCTTAATAATCAGTACTCGGTGTTTGATGAATAATTTTGTGGTAAAAAAATTTCCATTGCATGCAGACTTAACGGCTATTACCGGATTTTTGCGCGAACGAGGTATCCAGCATCGTATTTACGAGGAGGCAGGCGAGCAGGTGCTCAGTGTCGCCGATGCACGTATGCTTGGGCCTATAGCCCAATTCCTCAGCGAAGTGGAAACGGGCAAGCTGGTTATCGAGCAAGAGCAAAATACACAGGCAGAACCTGTTTCTGCTGCCGATAATTCAGCGCTAAGCCAAGCACTGAATTTTCCAGTGACGCTTTGCTTGATAGCACTCAGTGCTATAGGCGCATTGTTGGTTGGATTGGAGAGCCCGCTCGCTTATCTCCTAACTTTCCAGGAGCCGGGTACTTATCAATTTTTGCCTTTAGCGGAATCGCTACAGCATGGCCACATATGGCGATTGATTACACCAGCGTTTTTGCATTTCGGTTTTGTGCATTTTTTATTTAACAGTATGTGGATGTGGGATTTGGGTCGCCGTTTGGAGATCATTCTGGGCCGTACGGGCTTTTTTATATTTTTTGTTGTCGTGGCTGCGCTTTCAAATCTCGCCCAATACCTATGGCAACCGAATACCATGTTTGGCGGCATGTCTGGCGTAGTCTATGCGCTGCTCGGTTTTGTTATGGTGAGCCACAAGTTGGCACCTCATCCACTCACGGCAGTTCCTGTTGGTATTATTGGTTTTATGTTGTTTTGGCTTGTGCTGTGTATGAGCGGTGCGATTGATTTTTTTATCGGCGGTGGCGTGGCTAATGCCGCGCATTTGGGCGGATTGATTGCGGGCTGTATCTTTGCACTTGTCTATCGCCTGACACCAACCCGCTTTATTTAATTGGTAAGAGATGCTCCATGGATATCAAACAGTTGTTAAATAGCATTACCCCGGATATTTATCAAAACCTGAAGCTCGCCGTTGAGCTGGGAAAATGGCCGGATGGTAATAAACTCACCGGCGAGCAACGCCAGTTATGCATGCAGGCGGTAATTGCCTACGAGCATAAGCATTTACCGCCGGAAGAGCACACAGGGTATATCCCGCCGGAGCCCCATACCTATTGCGGTGATGATCACGATCACGAGCATCCCGATACTGAAAAGCCCATTAAATGGATTGAATAGAGTCCTATAGGTTTTTTCATTGAATTCTGATCGGCCGGTACAGACCGGCCTCTCACTGGAAAGGAATTTATATGTCTGCTCTTATGTCTCCTCCAAAAACTATCTATCTCAAAGATTATCAAGTGCCCGAGTATTTGATCCACAAGACAGAATTGCATGTGGATATTTATGATGGCTACACACTGGTTACGTCCAATCTTTCGTTAAAGCTGAACCCGGCCGCTAAAGGCCCAGTGGATTCACTGAAATTGCATGGCGCAGAATTGGAATTGGTTTCTCTTTCTATCAACGGTAATACCTTACCTTCCGAGCGCTATTATTTTGCGGAAGAAACACTCACCGTAAAAAATACACCTGAGCAATTTTTATTGACCTGCGTGACCAAAATTTATCCTGAACAGAACACATCGCTTGAGGGTTTATATAAGTCGAGTACTATGTACTGCACCCAATGCGAGGCAGAGGGTTTCCGTAAAATCACTTACTATCTGGATCGCCCGGATGTAATGAGTGAATTCACCACCACAGTGATAGCGGATAAAAAATTTCCGGTGCTCTTATCAAATGGCAACCTGGTGGGCAAAGGTGATTTGAACAACAATCGCCATTTTGCTACCTGGCATGATCCCTTCAAAAAGCCGGCTTATTTGTTTGCCTTGGTGGCGGGCGACCTTGAACATATTGAAGACAAGTTTGTCACCTGTACGGGCCGCATAGTTGATCTGAAAATCTTTGTAGAACCCAAGGATCTGGATAAGTGCGACCACGCCATGACATCCTTGAAAAATTCCATGCGTTGGGATGAAGAGGTTTACGGTCGTGAATACGATCTGGATATTTTTATGATCGTAGCCGTCGATGATTTCAACATGGGTGCTATGGAAAACAAGGGTTTGAATATTTTCAATACCTCCTGCGTACTGGCAAAACCTGAAACCACCACTGATGCTGGCTTTCAACGTGTTGAAGGTGTTGTTGCGCACGAATATTTCCACAACTGGAGTGGCAACCGCGTTACCTGTCGCGACTGGTTCCAACTCAGCTTGAAAGAAGGCTTTACAGTTTATCGCGACTCCGAATTTTCGGCCGATATGGGTTCGCGCACGGTAAAGCGTGTAGAAGATGTGAGCCTGTTACGCACCTTGCAGTTTGCGGAAGATGCCGGCCCCATGGCGCATCCTATTCGCCCGGAAGCCTATATCGAGATCTCCAACTTCTACACCATGACCATTTATGAAAAAGGTGCAGAAGTTATTCGCATGCTCGCGAATCTATTGGGTAAAGAAAATTTTCGTAAGGGAACAGATTTGTATTTTTCCCGTCACGACGGGCAGGCAGTAACTACCGAAGATTTTGTGGCAGCACTCGCCGATGCTTCAGGTCGCGACCTTACGCAATTCAAGCGCTGGTATTCCCAGGCGGGGACCCCACGATTGGAAGTTACTGATGAATATGATGAGAACGCGCAAGAGTATCGGCTGCATATAGCGCAGTCTTGCCCGGCAACACCTGAATGCCAAAATAAACTACCATTCCATATTCCAATTGCTGTTGGCTTATTGGGGGCTGCCGGTGATTTGCCTCTCTATCTCAAGGGCAGCGAACCAGATTTTGAAACCAGCGATAATACCCACAAAGTACTTGAGTTGACCGAGCCTCGCCAAACGTTTGTGTTTGAGCGTGTGCAGGAGCGTCCCGTACCATCTTTGTTGCGCGGTTTCTCGGCACCTGTGAAGTTAACCTATAACTATTCGCGCGATGATTTGTTATTGTTGATGAGTCGCGACAGCGATGGCTTCAATCGTTGGAATGCGAGCCAACAGCTTGCATTGCAGGTGATTGATGATTTTATTGCGGCTTATCAGCGCGGTGAGTCGCTCGCGCAGTTACCCGCGGATGAAAAACTTCTGGAGGCTTTTAGCGGTCTTTTGCGTGACGCCAGCCTTGATCAAGCTATGGTTGCTTATATGTTGACTTTGCCTTCAGAGGCTTATATCAGCGAACTGGCCGATATGGTGGATGTAGAAGCCGTGCATTACAGTCGCCAGGCGTTGCGTAAAGCCATCGCCGAAGCCTTGCATGCAGATCTGGAGCGCGTTTATCAAGATTATGATCACAACCAGGCTTATGCGGCTACAGCGGATGCTATCGCCGGTCGCAGCTTGAAAAATGTAGCCTTGGCTTATTTGATGTTACTGGAAGATGATAAAACCATTGATCGTTGTTACGAACAATACAATTCCTCTAACAATATGACTGATGTAATGGCGGCCTTAACCCAACTTGTTAATTGCCCTTCAGCAAAAGCGCAGCAATTGGCTAGTCGTGCGCTGGAAGATTTTTATCAGCGTTGGGCCAGTGAATCATTGGTGGTGAATCAATGGCTGGGTGTTCAAGCAACCTCGGTTTTGCCAGGCACACTGGAGCGCGTTAAATCGCTGGAGAGTCATGCGGCCTACGACAGCAAAAATCCTAACAAAATTCGCGCGCTGGTTTCCAATTTCTGCAATAACAATTCCGTGAATTTCCACGAGCAGAGCGGAGCAGGGTATAGCTATCTTGCGGATAAGGTGATTGCACTCAACAGTCAGAATCCACAAATCGCATCGCGCTTACTTACACCTTTAACCAAATGGAAAAAATACAACGCAAAACGCCAGACGTTGATGAAAGCGCAGCTTGAGCGTATTAGTGCTGCGCCGAACCTCTCTAAAGACGTGTTTGAAGTTGTCAGTAAGAGTTTGGCTTAAACTATGCTGAAGGGTTTGAACCACATTACGTTAGCGGTAACTGATTTGGAGGTTTCTTTTCAGTTTTATACGGCCGTTTTGGGGTTCAAACCCGAAGTGAAATGGGTGAAGGGAGCCTATTTGAGCTTGGGTGATTTATGGTTGTGTCTCTCATGTGACCAGGTGCAGCCAACACGAGATTATTCCCATGTTGCATTTGATATTTCCCAGCATGACTTTTTGACTTTTTCCGAAAAGCTGATTGGGGCGGGCGTAGTGAGATGGAAAGCCAACACCAGTGAAGGGGATTCGTTTTATTTTCTTGATCCCGACGGACATAAATTGGAGGTTCATGTAGGGAATTTGCAAAGCCGCTTGGACTCCTTGCGTTTGGCACCCTATGAAGGTGCTATATTTTATTGAAATTGCTGCAATGAAAATCTGTGGTATGAATACGTATGTAGTGGTTTGCGGTATTCCATGCTGATTTGTTAAGTTGAAAGTTTTGGCAGTCTGCCGTGCTTTCTAATATTTAATAATAGGTTTTTTCATGGCTATTCGACATTTATCCGGTTTACTTGTTACTGTGTTGTGGCTCTCCGCCTGTGGTGGAGGCTCTTCGGCGGTTAAGAGTCCTGTTCCGGCAGCTACAAGCACTTCCTCTTCCAGCAGTATATCTAGCAGCGCAACCTCTTCATCATCCAGTGCGGGGATTAGTGTTTCAGTTACTGCCGCTGCTGCAACAAAAGATGCCCGCCTTGCCTGTTATAAAGGTGAAGGGCAGAAGGCCTGCAACCTGCGTGTCTACCAGATTATGGTGGAATCATTTATAGATGGCGATGCTAGCGCCAATATGAATTTTTCCTATGGCAATAGTCATCACAAGGGTGACTTGCAGGGAATTATTAATAGCCTGGATTACATCAAATCACTTGGGGCTAACGCCATTTGGTTAACGCCTATTTTTGATAGTGTAAAAATTAATGGTCAGGATGAATCTGTTACTAAATTGGATGGGACGGGCTATTTCACAAGCAATTATTTTAAAGTAGATCCGCGCTTTGGTAGCCAGGAGAAGTTGAAAGAGCTTGTTACTGCTGCCCACGCAAAGGGTCTGTATGTTTTTCTGGATGGTGTGTTTGGTCATTTCAAAAGTAACGCATTGCAATTTCCATCACCGACGGGGAAAACCTTATCCGCGTCCGGCGCGAACCAGGGAGGTGTAGGTCGAGAAGCCTCTTACCCAGCGGATTTGGCTTTCTTTAAAGAAGTCGCAAGCTACTGGATTACCGAATACAAAATTGATGGTTGGCGGTTGGATCAGGCCTACCAAGTGCCGGTAAATTACTGGGACGATATAGTGGCCGCTGTCCATTCAGCATCCCAATCCGTGACCTATACCGACGCCAATCACCAAACTGTAAATCCTTTGGGATATATGGTGGCTGAAATTTGGCGGGGCGAAAGCGATATCAGTGCGCAGGCTTACGGCACTTCACAACAGCCCTCTCTTTCATCAGCTTTTGATTTTCCGTTGCGTTATCGTCTGGTGCAAACCCTTGCGGTGGAAGAGAGCGGTGCAGGTAAAAGTCCTGCCAGCAATTTACGTTTGGGTTATCAAACCCAGCAAGCTTATCCTGCCCATGCCATGCCTAATCTGATGCTGGGGAATCACGATCTCGTACGTTTTGGTGATCTGGTACAACGCGCTGGGCTTGCTAATCCAACGGACGCATCCTATTGGTCTCGCCATAAAGCAGCCATATCTTTTTTAGCTGCTTACTCCGGTCCCATCACACTCTATTACGGCGACGAAATTGGGCAGGAGGTGCCGGGCTATGCAACGCGTGTTGAGGCTGGCTGTGTAACCCTGGGTTATTGTGATGACCATGTGGCGCGCTCTTCTGCTGTTATCGAGGGCTTACCTCCAACGGTGGGCGCTTCAGTGTCAGTGCTCACGCCTGAACAGGCTGATCTCAAACTCTATGTAAAAAATCTATTGGGGCTTAGAGAAAAGCATGCAGCTTTGTGGAATGGTAGCCGCACTCATGTGTATTCTGATGCGCGTATTTACATCGACAGAAAAGAAACAAAAGACGAGAATTTATTGTACGTGCTCAATACCAGTGAATCCCCGGTAAGTGTCACGCTCGCGGCTTCTGCCATTGATGCCACAGGGCAATTAGTGGATTTGTTGGACGCAACTGTTTTCAATGCACAAGCAGGCAATTACACGCTGCAACTTGCGCCTTTATCTGCCAGGTTTTTGCAAATTAAATAGTGAATGAATTCTTAAAGTGCATTCGTCATTGATAGGTTATTTATCAATGACGAATGGCTTAATACTAGGCAAGTGTAATTTTTTCTTTGGTGATAAGAATCTTGCGCTCTTTATAAAGTTTGCTTAACGCATTTTTGTAAATGCCTTTACTCACTTTATATTGTTGGTAAATTTCATCCGGATCGCTTTTATCTGTCAGGGTTGATTCGCCACCATTAGCTTTCAGGTGATCCAGAATGATATCGGTCAACTGATCCCGCACTACACTGTTTACCGGTTGCAGGCTCAGGTCAATTTTGCGATCAGGTCTGATTTCCCGGATATAGCCTTTCAGTTGCTCCCCATAAAGCAGCGTGCGGGGCGCATAGTCGCGAAAGATCAAACCCAGATGGGTATGGTTGATTACTGCTTTAAATCCCAGTTCTGAACGTCCGCAAATTAACAGGTCAACTTCTTGTTGAACCTTCAAGCCGCTAGCGCGTTCTTCGAGGTGGTGGCTCAGTCGCGAAGACGCGGTAATACGCGAAGTGTATTCATCAAGGTACACGCAGACCACGTAGCGATTACCGGCTTCCATCGGCTTGAGTTGCTCATTGTAGGGAACGAGTAGATCCTTAGGTAATCCCCAATCGAGGAAGGCGCCGACCTTATTAACTTCTTTTACTTCGAGGCAAGCGCATTGTCCTACCATCACCTTGGGAGTCAGGGTCGTGGCGATAATACAATCGTCGGAGTCCAGGTAGATAAACACATCCAGCTCATCGCCAATCTTTGCCCCTTCCGGTACATAGCGACGTGGCAGGAGAATGTTGCCGTATTTGTCGCCATCGAGAAACAAACCTATATCGATTTGTTTGATAACCTTGAGGCGGTTCATCTGGCCAATTTTTAACATGGGAAACCTTTTCGTGGGCGGTGTAATGAAGGCTAGTCTAAAGCCTGCGATAATGGGTTGCATATTGTATCGCGTTTGAGAGTGACTCTAGAGCTATGGAATTGTTTTCGTTTGATTTTAACGACTCACGTTTTGCCGTTGTGTTGGATTTGGACTTACAACTTGAGCGGTTATTGATCGATGGCGCCGTAGAATCGGTGCAGCCATTGGGGCCTATGGCCGGAAATCACAAGTTTGCCCACGGCCAGTTAGGCGAGGGACAATTGGTATTTGTGGTGCGACCCGTCGAGCAATGGGCTGACTACCAATTACATCTCAACGGTCGTGAGGTGGATAGAGCATTAGCTGAGTTGAGCGAAGAGGCTAAAGCCAAGCTGCAGAGCTTGCCGACTGAGCAACTATCGACTGAATCCCCCGCCAAAAATCGAGGCTGGATAGCATTAGGGGGCATAGGCCTCAAGATGCTAAAAACCGTAAAAGCCCTCAAGGTGGCCTTGGCTGCCGCCTCAGTGGCTGTTTACAGCATGTTATTTACCTTTGAATTTGCCCTGGCGCTGATCGCCGTGCTGGTTTTCCATGAGTATGGCCATCTCCGAGCCATGAAGAAGTTCGGTATTCCTACTAAAGGTATGTATTTGATTCCTTTTTTTGGAGGCATAGCGGTGGGAGACCAACCGCGTACTCAATGGGAAAGCCTGTATATCTCCATGATGGGACCGGTTTATGGACTGTTGATGACCGGCGTGTTCTTTGGACTTTACCTGGCGACGGGCAGCCATTTTTGTGGCTTGGTGGCTTCGGTAAGCGCATTGGTTAACCTCTTTAACATGATTCCTGTACATCCCCTCGATGGTGGGCAAGTGGTGAAGGCGCTGGTGTTTTCACGTCGTAACTATGTGGCATTGATCAGTTTTTTGATTGTTTCGGCACTTTGCCTGGTGGTTTCCTGGAGGTCAGGATTAGCGTTTTTGTCCTTTTTTATCGTACTTGGAGTGATAGATATTGTTGCCGGTTGGAGTATCCCTCTGGAGCGCGACATCACGCCGCTTAAGACTTACGGCATATGGTTTAGCCTTTTATGGTATCTGGCGGTTACTGGAGCTTTTCTGGTCATGATCCTGTTTATTGCCAAGGCGGGTGTTCCTGGCTCCGAAATAGCGATGCATATTTTGAAATCCTGATTTATCTATTTGTGGACATTTTTGTTGTTTTTGCTCTAATATGGATGGTGAGCTATACAGGAGCACTAATCATGAGCTTTATCGCTGCAAATCCACTTGTACAAACCTTACCTGCCGAAGCTGCTCAGGCGGCGGTGGGTGCGGCATTGAATATCATGGATAAGTGGGCCTGCTCGGAAAAAGAGAAAATGGCCATGTTGGGAATAGGGCGCTCCACTCTTCATAAATACCAATCTGCACCTGCCAGTGCCCGGTTGACTCCCGACCTGCTGGAGCGCATCAGCTACTTACTGAATATCCACGCCATACTGCGTATCCTTTTTGAAAACCCCGAGAACGTCTACGGCTTTATTCGCATGCCGAACAACAATGCATTCTTTAATGGCAAGGCACCTATAGAGATTATGTCCTCAGGTTTAATGAGTGCGCTTTATGAGGTGCATCGTCACCTGGATGCGATAAGAGATGGGCAGTTTGCCTGATGGATTCTTTTTCAAAGACAGGAAACGCTATGGAGCCATTGCAAATCCCCCTGGCGAATTTTCAGGATAAAATTGCTTACCGGTTGATCCCCAGTAAGTATCCTACCAAGTCCCTGTTTGATGATGTTGCGGACCACGCCGAGTTTGAAGTTCTGTTTGCAATACAGGAGTTGACGAACCCGCGGTTGCGCAATGAGCTTGGTAACCTGAATCGTGTTCCCGCACAAGAGCGCCCCTATGGCATTCGCGGATGCAATTATGCGCTGGGCCCTTTTGTGCATTTGTGTCCAACCGGTTCACGCTTTTCCAATGGTGACTTCGGAATCTATTACGCCGCTGATGAGGTACAAACTGCAATTGCCGAAACTCGCTATCATCAGGAGCGTTATTTTTCGTTAGTTATTGGTTTGAAATTTGATCGATTGAGCATGCGCTGTCTTAAAACGATTTTTAGCGCGCAGCTGCGTGATATACGTAGTGATGATTACGCGGAGTCAGGTTGGTATCACCCGCACGACTATACAAATGCCCAGGCAATGGGCGCCTCGTTAAAAAGAAATGGCGATGTAGGGTTAGCCTATAACTCGGTACGCGCTTCGGGAAAAACCTGTTACGCACTTTTTACGCCGCGCTTGATCAGCGATGTCGTACAGGCATCTCACTATGAATATATTTGGGATGGTCAAAAGATTCATGTCGCTTTCGAAACAGTGGAAGTAACTTAATTCGACTTGTGTTCAAAATATTTACAGTCAATTTCGTCGCCATTAAAAACGATTAGTGCGCCATCCGCTCCGTATTTTTCCAATCCCATCGCCATTTGTTACCAAAAGAAGCAGCCCTTTTCGTTATTTTGAAATAATCCGCTAGAATCAAATTGGCTGTTCAGCCAATTCAAAAATAATTGAGTGTCACCGAGAAGGAAGGCCTTATGATAAATACATCTCCCCGTGTTTTCTCAAAAAAAATTCTCACTTCATTTATCGCCGCTACAGGCTTGGCCCTGTTTACCCAAGCGGCCATTGCGCAAATCGGTAGCGCCAGCATCAAGGGTGTAATCGCAGCGAGCATGCTTCCGCAGCCTGGCTTGGAGGTCACCGCAAAAAATATCGAGAACGGATATACCTATCGCGCGATCACGCAAAAAGATGGTACCTATATTTTTAAAGGGTTGGAGCCAGGTAAATACCAGGTAACGCTTCAAGATAAAAGCGGCAAAGCTCCCGAAACAATAGTGTTAAAAGTAGGGCAATCTGTTGCGCTTGATTTTGAGTTGGAGAAAGGCGCTAACGATAAGGTCGATGAAATTACTATTATTGGCTCACAGCTCAAATACACCTCTACAGGTGAAATTGGCACAAATATTTCGTTGGAACAAATCAGCCGTCTTCCACAAACCACACGTAACTTTTTGTCTTTTGCAGATTTGGCTCCGGGCGTTGCCTTTGAGCAAGCAACCGACGGTAGCACCAGAATTAAAGGCGGTGCGCAGAACAGCAACGCTATCAACGTTTTTATCGATGGCGTAGGACAAAAGAATTACGTGATTAAGGGCGGTATAACTGGCCAAGACACCAGCCGCGGTAATCCCTTTCCGCAATCAGCTATTGGTGAATATAAGGTAATCACGCAGAACTATTCCGCTGAATACGATCAGATTAGTAGTGCCGCGATTGTTGCAGTGACAGCTTCGGGTACCAACGAATTTCACGGAGGGACGTTTTACGATTTTAGTGATGAGGGTATGCGCAAGCCCACACCATCAGAAACAAAAAACAACAACAAAAAAGTCCCCAGTGAGCAAAAGCAGTATGGCGTATATTTAGGTGGCCCCATCATTCAGGACAAAATGCATTTTTTCCTGGCCTATGAAGGTAAGGATAATTCCGACCCCAAAGATGTACTTCCCGGTGGCGGATACAATAAATCAACTTTGCCATCCGAACTGCAGGGAGAAATAGGAGGTCGAGCGGCGACTTTTAATGAAGACTTGTATTTTGGAAAAATTGATTTCGCAATTAATTACGAGCAGAAACTTGAATTGACAGCCAAGATTCGTAAGGAAAACGAATTAACAAATATCGGAGACGATAGGGCATTCTCTTATGGTACTGACAAGAAAAACGACGAAACGCGTTTTGATCTCGCGCACAGTTGGCACACTGATGCTTGGGTGAATAGCTTTCACCTAACCAGTGAAGATGCGAGTTTTAATCCAAGACCTCACACAACGGGCATTGGTAAAATTTACTTTAATGACAATCGAAATACAGTGCTAAACACGGGGGCCGGGCCTGACTTCCAGGAAAAGAGCCAGGAGGGTTGGGGGATTCAGGAGGATTTCTCTTATCTCGCATTTACTGGCCATGTTCTGAAAACGGGTATCAAATTTAAATCGGTGGATCTTACTGCGCGAGAGCAACAACCTTACAGTCCACAATTCAGTTATCACATTTCCTATAGCATGGATGTGCCCTTTGAAGTTAGATGGGGAGCGCCTCTGTCCAACGTAGGTGATGGCAGCGCCAAAGCGACCAATAAACAATATGGTGTGTATTTACAGGATGATTGGGCTGCTACTGATAAGTTAACGATTAACGCCGGTTTGCGTTGGGACTATGAATCCTCGGATAGTTTCCTTGATTACAAAACTCCGACGGATGTTGTTTCAGCATTGCGTGGCTGGACCAACTTACAAAAGTCTGATGTTAAGATTGAGGACTATATCAGTACAGGTAACAACCGCGATGCATTCAAAAATGCCTGGCAGCCCCGACTAGGCTTTAGTTATACACTGAATGAAGATCATAACACTGTGCTATTCGGTGGTGTTGGTCGCGCCTACGATCGCAACCTATTTGATAACTTGCAGGTGGAAACTACCAAAGCAACTTTTCCAAGCTACACACGCACATTTTTAAATGGCGATGAGGACAAGTTTGCGTGTGGAGCCCTTAGTGATACATGTCTTGCTTGGGATCCGAAATATTTAACATCCACAGGGCTAGCGCAACTTGTGTCTGGTAATAGTGGCGCTGGTCGTGAAATTGATTTGATCGATAATAAGCTTCGTACACCTTACGCGGATCAATTCAGTTTTGGTGTGCGAGGTAATCTAAACGATGATTGGAAGGCAGAAGTTAGTCTGTCCAGAATTGATAGTAAGGATGGCTTTACGTGGCTGTTAGGCAACCGTCGGAGTGATGGTGGCTTCTTCAAACCAGGTACCACTTGGAATGCCCCTTGGGGGGAAGTAATTCCAGGCTTCGGAAGTCTAATACTTGGAACAAATGGTATTGAAACTAAAACCAACGCATTGTTCATTAAGCTGGACAAACCTAAAGAGGCTTCAGATTGGGGCGCAGCTATTGCTTATACCTATAGCGATTCGAAAACTAATCATAAAGTGGATGATACGGGGTCATTTGATTACCCCAATATGACGTTTTATCGTTTCCGTCCCACAAATGATTTGCCAGAGCATCGATTGGTCATTACAGGCATTGCAGATTTGCCTTTGGGAATTGATTTTTCGGCCAAACTGAACTTGCAAAGTCGCGAGACATTTTACGGAACTGATTGTCGTGCAGGTTGGGACGATTGTGTGGTTCGTGATTTCAAACCTAAATCGATCGGTTGGATTGGTTACAAGCAGCTGGATATTTCCTTTAGTAGAAGTTTCTCAACTGGCGCCTGGGTTCAGGAGAGCAATTTAAAACTCCGACTCGATATTTTGAATCTGTTGGATGCGGTTAACCATGACGGTGTTCAAGATTGGTTTGGTGGTGCGAATGAACAATTGAACCCTGATTTCGGTAAGCCAACAGATACATTGGCTGGCCCAACCAGAACGGTTAAATTGGGTTTGAGCTGGGATTTCTAACTTTTTTACCGTTAAATAAAAAAGGCGATGCATCACTGCACCGCCTTTTTTATTTAACCGACAAGAAAAATTATTTTCCTTGCTCGCGAGCAATCGCACGGTAAGCAATATCATTACGATAAAAAACGCCGTTCCAGCTAATTTTTTTCGCCAGCTCATAAGCACGTTGCTGTGCTTCTGAAACTGTATTGCCCAATGCGGTAGCGCAGAGCACGCGGCCGCCATTGGTTACTGTATTGCCATCTTTGCTTGCCGTACCCGCATGAAAAACTTTTTCGCCGGCAGTTTCGGTAGTCGGCAAGCCAGAAATTACGTCGCCTTTGTTGTAGGTGTCCGGGTAACCACCTGCAGCCAACACAACGCCTATGGAGGCACGCGAATCCCAGTCCGCGGTAGTTTTATCAAGATCACCTTTCAGCGCTGCGAGGCAAAGTTCAACCAGATCTGACTGCAAGCGCAACATGATTGGCTGGGTTTCCGGGTCACCAAAGCGGCAGTTGTATTCGATAACTTTAGGTGTGCCAGCAGCATCAATCATCAGGCCTGCATACAAAAAGCCTGTGTAAACATTGCCTTCGGCAGCCATGCCATTTACGGTTGGGTAAATGATTTCTTTCATCACACGATCATGCACGGCTTGCGTTACTACTGGGGCAGGAGAGTAGGCACCCATTCCACCAGTGTTTGGGCCGGTATCGCCATCGCCAACACGTTTGTGGTCCTGGCTGGTGGCCATTGGCAGAACATTTTTTCCATCGACCATCACGATAAAGCTGGCTTCTTCACCGGCAAGAAATTCTTCAATCACTACGCGACAACCTGCATCGCCAAATGCGTTGCCTGACAACATATCGCGCACAGCGTCTTCGGCTTGTTGCAATGTTTCTGCAACGATCACACCTTTGCCCGCAGCGAGACCATCAGCCTTGATCACAATAGGCGCGCCTTTTTCTTGCAGGTAGGCGAGGGCGGGCTCCACTTCGGTGAAGTTTTGGTAATCGGCGGTCGGGATTTTGTGGCGAGCAAGGAAATCTTTGGTGAAGGCTTTGGAGCCTTCGAGTTGCGCCGCGCCTTTGGTTGGACCAAAGCAAGGCAGGTTTTGTGTGCGGAAATAATCCACCACGCCAGCAACTAATGGTACTTCCGGGCCAACAATTGTCAGGCCAACATTGTTGTTTTTGGCAAAGTCGGCGAGCTTTGGGAAATCCAGAATATCTATAGCAACATTTTCGATATTGCTTTCCAGATCGGTGCCAGCGTTACCTGGTGCAACAAATACCTTTTCTACTTGTGCGCTTTGTGCTGCTTTCCAGGCGAGAGCATGTTCGCGGCCGCCGCTACCGATAATAAGGATGTTCATAACTATTTAACCTCTCGTATTTTCTCGTTCTCAAGCTTCTCGTTCCCAAGCTGGAGCTTGGGAATGCTTAAGGCTCCCAAGCCGGAGCTTGGGAGCCAGAATTGAGGTGTGAGAAATTAATGACGGAAATGACGCATGCCAGTAAACACCATCGCCATGCCATGTTCATCAGCAGCTGCGATAACTTCTTCGTCGCGCATTGAACCGCCTGGTTGAATCACCGCAGCGATGCCAACTTTCGCCGCGTTATCAATACCGTCGCGGAAGGGGAAGAATGCATCGGAAGCCATTACCGAACCAGCAACTTGCAAGCCTGCATGTTCAGCTTTGATGGCGGCGATACGCGCAGAGTTAACGCGGCTCATTTGGCCGGCACCAACACCGATGGTGTGCAAATGTTTGGCGTAAACAATCGCGTTGGATTTAACAAATTTGGCAACTTTCCAGGCGAACAGCAGATCGCGCAATTCAGCTTCGGTGGGGACGCGCTTGGTCACTACTTTCAAATCAGCAGCGGTGATCATACCGTTATCGCGATCTTGTACTAACAGGCCGCCATTTACACGCTTGTAATCAACACCGGCAATGCGCTCGGAATTCCACTCGCCACAGGCAAGCAGACGCACATTTTGTTTCGCTTTAACAACTTCGATGGCTTCTGCAGAAACGCTCGGTGCAATAATCACTTCAACAAATTGACGCTCAACGATCGCTTTTGCAGTTTCACCATCCAGCTCGCGGTTGAAGGCGATAATGCCACCGAACGCAGATTCTGAATCAGTAGAGTAAGCCAGGTCGTAAGCGTGCTTGATGCTTTCCGCTACTGCAACACCGCAAGGGTTTGCGTGTTTGACGATTACGCAAGCTGGCTCGCTGAAGGATTTAACGGTTTCCAGTGCGGCATCAGTATCAGCAACGTTGTTGTAAGACAGTTCTTTACCTTGCAATTGTTTGGCGGTGGCAATACTTGCTTCTTGCGGATTTTTTTCAACGTAGAAAGCTGCTTTTTGGTGTGGATTTTCGCCGTAGCGCATTTCCTGGGCTTTGATAAATTGGCTGTTGAAGGTGCGCGGGAAGTTTTCGCTGCCGCCATCAACCAGACGGCCAAAATAATTGGCAATAGCACCATCATAAGCTGCTGTGTGCTCGTAGGCTTTAATAGCCAAATCAAAACGGGTTTTCAATGAGGTTGCGCCATTGTTGGCTTTCAGCTCAGCGAGTATGTTGGCGTAGTCAGACGCGTTTACCACAATGTTTACGTGGGCGTGGTTTTTGGCTGCAGCGCGAACCATGGTGGGGCCGCCGATATCGATATTTTCTACAGCGTCTTCCAATGAGCAATTTTTATTGGCAACGGTTTTTTCGAAGGGGTAAAGGTTTACTACTACCATATCGATTGGCTTGATGCTGTGCTCGCTCATAACACCTTCATCGATACCGCGACGACCGAGGATGCCACCGTGAACTTTCGGGTGAAGCGTTTTTACACGGCCATCCATCATTTCCGGGAAGCCGGTATAGTCAGATACTTCTACAGCGGGAATTTTGTTGTCGGTAAGCAGTTTGAAAGTTCCGCCAGTAGACAGGATTTCTACGCCTTGCGCGTGCAATGCCTGGGCGAATTCAACAATACCGGTTTTATCTGAAACGCTAATCAGTGCGCGCTTTACCGCTACCAAATCAGTTGCGTTGCTCATAGAAGGTCTCCAAAAAATAAAAACAAAAAATAACTATTCAATGCTCTGGTTTGAATCTGCAGCAGCGTTCAGTAGTTACGTTTGGTTCAAAAAATCTAGCGGGGAAAATAAAAAGGGGTGGAACAAGTTGCCACCCCTTTTGCTGCGTGGCGAATTGCGTCGCCCGCGTGGATTAAAGCAAACCGTATTGCTTCAGTTTTTTGCGCAGTGTACCGCGGTTCAGGCCGAGTACTTGTGCAGCGCGAGTTTGGTTGTGACGCGTGTACTTCAACACGATTTCAAGCATGGGGGCTTCAACTTCTGCCATTACCATTTCATACACGTCGCTTACCGATTGGCCGTCCAGGTGCTTGAAGTAGTTGTCCATAGCTTGTTCAACGCAGGCTCTTAAAGATTGCTGTTGGGCAGCCTGGTTAAAATTCTGGGCATTGTTGGCGTTTGCCGTGTTTGGTTGGGTGATGAAAGTTGCAGTATTCATGCGGCTTTTTCCTCTTTCTTAATAAGCTGCTCAAAAAAACGATGCACGCTATCTTCTTGCGCTTGAGCCGTTTCCAGTTTGTTGAATTCGCGGCGAAATTCTTCGCTGCCGGGAACTGTTTGCAAATACCAACTCGTGTGTTTACGAGCGATTCGCGGTCCCATGAACTCTCCGTAGAAACAGTACAGTTCGCGCAGATGGCTGCTTAAAATTTCTCTCACTTCAGGCAGAGAAGGTTCGGGTAATTCTTGTCCTGTACGCAGGTAGTGCTCGATTTCGCGAAATATCCAGGGGCGTCCCTGGGCGGCACGACCGATCATCACTGCTGCCGCACCTGTGTGATCGAGTACTGCCTTCGCTTTTGCTGCCGAGTCTATATCGCCGTTGCAAAACACCGGGATACTTACTTCCTTTACCACGGCAGCAATAGTGTCGTATTCAGCGGCACCGGTGAACCCGCATGCACGAGTACGACCATGGAGTGCCAGTGCTTTTATACCCGCATCCTGAGCGATTCGCGCAACTCGCAGGGCGTTGCGCTCTTCTGCGCTCCAGCCGGTGCGGAACTTGAGCGTTACCGGCACATCAACTGCAGCTACCACAGCATGCAAAATATCACTCACCAGCTGTTCGTCTTTTAACAAGGCGGAGCCAGCGGCTTTCTTGCAGACTTTTTTAGCGGGGCAGCCCATATTGATATCAATAATCTGGGCGCCGTTGGCAACGTTTAAACGCGCTGCTTCCGCCATCATCTGCGGATCGCCACCGGCGATTTGAACGGAAATAGGTTCCGATTCGCCTGTGTGATCCAATCGCAAACTGCTCTTGCGTGTGCCCCATAGTTCGGGATTGGATGTCACCATCTCAGACACTACCAAGCCCGCACCCAAGCGCCGGCAAAGCTGGCGAAAAGGGCGATCGGTCACGCCAGCCATGGGGGCTAGAATGACTTTGCTTTCAATGTGATAGGGTCCGATACGGAACATCAGGTGCTCCCGATGCAGGCTGTCGCAGGGGTAAAAAGCAGTTTGTGCTCCTGCGTAAAAGGGGCGCCATCATAACTGTTCAGGGGCAGATTGGAAACGAAAAAACGCCAAATACTGGCGTTTTTTTGAGCTAAATTTTCGGTTTAAGGGGTTGCATTTTGGTGCACAAAATGCGTTATGCTTTTTGGCGCCAATTCAACGGCTTAGTCTGGATTTCGTGCTCATTGGGTGGGCTTGGGCAATGGCTTTTGACTGGCCTCTTATGCTGCTCAACTCTAAGGGATGCTCAGGTGATAGTTAGGTGCATCCGGTCCCGGGTCAGCTAACTCCAGTGTAATGTGGACTGGTTGTTTGTGGGGGATTCGCTGCATGCCCGCGAGTTCGCCGGCCAAATATTCCTTTGGTGTAAAACGACGAGAGGCAACCGGTGTTTCATCAATCGTGCTGAATGCAAGTACCAGATCGGGAAACGGTTGCTCAAATGCGGCATTGTTAATCAATATGGCGTCGACAATCAGTGCGTTCTCTGCTGTGGGATGGCTGCGCACGATCAAATTATTGATGCCAATCTTGCTAACATCAATTTGCTCCTGAACTTTGCAATTGAATGCCGCACAAGCGAGTGCGTAACCGGTGCGGAATGGTTCTATACGGCTGAAATAATCAAATTTGAAATAGGCTACCTGGGCTATCAGGAGCAGGGCCATCAGCAGGGCGAGACTTGGCCAAAGTTTTCTTTGATACCAGGTGCGCATGCGGCGCGAAGTGAACTCCACTGGCGCCGGAATAATATTCATAAGGAGCGCCGCGCGCGATGTGTCAAAGGCGCGAATTTTGGTTGATTTTACTGGCTTTTTGCTACTTTGCTGTTGCGGTTCTGGCTCCTGATGTGACTCTGTCTCTTCTTCAAAAAGCGCAGTTGCGAAAGCATTTGATTCTTCGGTTGCTTTTGGAGTCTGTTCGCTAAAGCCGGTCGCTTGCAAAAACTCCTCGCTAAATGCTTGCTCCTGCTCATTGGGATCGCTAACCAGGCTGAATAACGGCATTTCGTAGTGACTGATTTCTTCCTGGCGATCCGTGGGTGCATCTACGGATGTTGTCGCGGGAGGCAAAGTTTCCGCGGGAGAATCTTTTCTCTTGATACTTTCAGTTGCGTCTTCGTCGTCTTCCAACAGGCTTTCTGCCCAGGATTCGTCGGTCTGCTCCACCTCCTCTTCGGGCTCGTAGCGAATTTCGCGCTCAAACAATGAAACCGCTTGTTTGGGGTGCATGTTTGTGTCGACGAAGCCGTCAAATTCATATTGGTTTTCTTTGTGCTCCACTTGATCCATGTCATCGCTGATAAGCACGTCATCTTCATCTTCCAATGCTTTTTGTTTATTGATGACAGGCTTTGCTGGGTCGCCAGCCGGAGTAAGGTTTTTGGCTTCGGGCGCTTTTGTGAGGCTTGTGGTTGGTGCGGCCGCTGCTGTGACATTTGTGGCGGGGATTGATTTTGGCTTCGCCGTTTCCGTCACTTGTGGTTGCACTGCCTGCGTAACTGGTTCTGCCGGGGTATCAGTGGGAGTTGAGTCAATTGCTTCAGGTTTTGGGCTGGGGTTTTCTTGCTTAACCAAATGATCCTGAGCCTTGAAGATATTCAGGCAGGAGCCACAGCGAACCGCGCCCTTGGCTGATTCCAGCTGGGTACTGGTGATGCGAAAGGCGGTGCCGCACTTGGGGCAACGAGTGACCATTGGGTTCATAGCGAGATTTATCCGTGTTAGCTCCCGCTGAGTGTAGCTTGTCGCTTTGGCGCGGTAAATTGTTCTGGTGGCGTACTGTTAAATTGCGCGCATTTGTTGAGCAAGGAGGCTTAAATTCAGTTGAATTCAAAGTCTTATGAGCGAACTTTCGTGCCGGTTATACGTACCCATTCCTCCTGGGTGGCGATGGGATCGAAATCAAACCAGGGGGCGTAGGCCGCTTTTACCGCTTCAGCTTGCACTGACAGAATTCCGGACAGGCAAATTTTTCCGCCGGGTTTGGTGAGTGCGTTCAGCGATGGGGCCAATTCTGCCAAGGGGCCGGCGAGAATATTGGCAAGCATGATGTCGGCCTGGATTTGCGGGCAGTGCTGCGGCAGAAAAACCGGCATCGCATCATCAGCTAAGTTGTTGCGCTTGGCGTTTTCGGTGGTGGCAAGGAGTGCTTGTGGATCTATATCCACGCCAATCACTTTGCGTGCGCCCATGAGTAACGTGGCTATGCCGAGGATACCCGAGCCGCAACCGTAATCGACGATATCCAGTCCATTAAAATCTTGTTGGTCGATCCACTGCATACACATAAACGTGGTGGGATGTGTGCCTGTACCAAAAGCGAGGCCGGGGTCGAGCATCAAATTAATTTTGTCTGGCTCCGGTGGTTGTTGCCAGCTGGGGCAAATCCATAAGCGCTCGCCGCAGCGAATCGCATGGTAGTTATTCATCCACTCGCGTTCCCAATCTTTATCTTCAAGCTGCTCCCATTTGTAGTGCGGTGTTTGGCCGCGCAGTTTGTTGGCGATTTTGATGATGATCTCTGCAGTATCTATTTCTGCATCATAAAGGCCGGTGATGCGCACTTGGTCCCAGAGCGGTGTTTCACCCAGGGCTGGTTCAAAAATCGGTTGGTCAGCATTGTCCTCCAGGGTTACGGAAGCGGCGCCGGTTTTTAACAGGGCGCTTTCCAGTTTTTTAACCTCGGTGCGCGGCGCTACGATTTTGAGTTGGAGCCAGGGCATAGTCTTTCTCGTATTTGATTTCGGGTTTTCTAAATAAAAATACCTCAGTGCGAAAACACTGAGGTATTTACGGTGGAAAAACTGATAGTTATCAGTGATTCATGCCGAGTTTCTTTTCCAGGTAGTGGATGTTAACTCCACCCTTGCGGAACTCGGTATCGCGAACCAACATTTGCTGCAGCGGAATATTGGTCTTGATGCCGTCTACAATGGTTTCATCCAATGCTTGGCGCATACGATCCAGCGCAATTTCACGTGTGTCACCAAAGCTGATGATTTTGGCAATCATTGAATCGTAGTTGGGCGGTACTGTGTAGCCATTGTAGAGATGCGAATCAACGCGCACGCCCAAACCACCGGGGGCGTGGAAACCTTTTACCAGGCCAGGACAGGGCATAAAGGTATTTGGATCTTCGGCGTTGATACGGCACTCGAATGAGTGGCCGCGAATAATCACATCGGATTGCTTGATTGACAGCGGCAAGCCGGAGCACACGCGGATTTGCTCTTTAATCAAATCAATACCGGTAACCATTTCAGAAACTGGATGCTCTACCTGAATGCGAGTGTTCATCTCGATAAAGTAGAAGCGGCCATCTTCGTACAAAAACTCAAAAGTACCTGCACCTTTGTAGCCAATATCGATACAGGCTTTTACGCAGGCCGCATAAGTGGCTTCACGTACGTCTTGCGGAATACCGGGTGCTGGAGCTTCTTCCAGTACTTTTTGGTGACGGCGTTGCAGCGAGCAATCGCGGTCGCCCAAATGGATGGCGTGACCTTGGCCGTCAGAGAGAATTTGCACTTCCACATGGCGTGGGTTCTGCAAAAACTTTTCCATGTACACAGTGTCATCACCGAACGCAGCTTTGGCTTCGCTCATGGTGATTTGGATGGAGTTGAGCAGGGCATCTTCGCTGTGCACTACACGCATACCGCGACCACCGCCGCCAGCGGCAGCTTTGATGATTACGGGGTAGCCAATGCGTTTGCCAATTTCCAGGCATTTTTCAGTGTCTTCAAAAGGCAAGGGGCCATCGGAGCCTGGAACTGTGGGGACGCCCGCTTTTTTCATTGCCTTAATGGCTTCCACTTTGTCGCCCATCATACGGATTACATCTGGATCCGGGCCGATAAAGGTGAAGCCGCTTTTTTGCACTCGCTCGGCGAAGTCAGCATTTTCGGCGAGGAAGCCATAGCCGGGGTGTACAGCTTCGGCGTCAGTGATTTCCATTGCAGCGATAATGGAGGGCACGTTCAAATAGCTTTTGGGTGATGGGTTTGGGCCTATGCAGACCGCCTCATCAGCCAGGCGCACGTGCTTGAGATCGCGGTCAACTTGCGAGTGTACGGCCACGGTTTGAATGCCCATTTCTTTGCAGGCGCGCAAAATGCGCAGGGCAATTTCACCGCGGTTGGCGATCAAAATTTTCTTAAACATAAACCAGTCCTCAGCGGGTTAGCGGTTGAGCCTGGAATTAGGCGATGGTCACTAATGGCTGGTCGAATTCTACGGGGCTGCCATCTTCTACCAGAATTGCTTCGATAGTGCCGGCTTTGTCCGCCTGGATTTGGTTCATCATTTTCATGGCTTCGATAATGCAAATAACGTCGCCAACTTTTACTTGCTTGCCTACTTCCACGAATGCAGCAGCGCCTGGGCTTGGTGAGCGATAAACGGTGCCTACCATGGGTGATTTCACTACATGACCGCTAACTGCAGGTGCAGCTGAGACAGCTGGTGCGGCCGCTACTGCAGGGGCGGCGGCTGGGGCCGCTGGCGCTACAGCATAATTTGGTGCAGGGGCAGTAACGTATTGAACGGTGCCGCTGTTGCGAGCAATGCGCACAGACTCTTCGCCTTCTTTGATTTCTAATTCACCGATGTTGGATTCTTCCAGCAGTTCGATGAGTTTTTTAATTTTGCGAATATCCATAGGATCCTCATTTAGCAACGGTTGTTGAGTTTTAATTGTTGAGTAATTTGAAAGCGGCTTGCATCGCCAGTGCGTAGCTATCCGGGCCGAAGCCGCAGATCACGCCTTGGGCGATATCAGAAAAATATGAGTGATGGCGAAAGGCTTCGCGCTTGTGCACATTGGACAAGTGCACTTCGATAAAGGGGATATTTACCGCGAGCAGCGCATCGCGCAAAGCAACACTGGTGTGGGTAAATGCGGCTGGGTTAAACACAATAAAATCCACGCCTTCTTTGCGTGCATCGTGAATGCGATCAATCAATTCGTATTCGGCGTTGGATTGCAGGGTTTGGATGTGGTGGCCAGCGCTCTGGCAAAGTTGGGTGAGATCCTGGTTGATAGTCGCGAGGGTAGCTGAACCATAGATGCCTGGTTCGCGCAGGCCCAACATATTCAGGTTGGGACCATGAAGTACCAAAATTGTAGCCATATTGATTCCTATTGTTATGAACAGCTGCAAATGTGCTGTTTGACCGTTAGGGGGCGATACAAGTTTCATTGGATCTTTAAAAAGTGGCGGGAGTTTGCCGCAAAATGTTACTTATGTCCACGTTCAGGGTGAAATTAATTTAAATTGCTGAAAATCGCTGCAAGTTTGCTGAAATTCGCGTTGGGCAGGAGTTGAAACGGGCAAGAAGAGGGATTTTAGAGGCCTGTTGTCGCATTTTAACCAGTTTTTACGGGCAAAATGCGACAACTTTCGTTAATTTGTCGCTATTTGATTTAATTGTCGGCGATTAAGGCCTATTTCGATGGTTTTATGGCATTAATCACGAGCGATGGCGTGAGGATCTGTGGTAAAACCACACCAGGCCCTTTATGTCCAGCCGGAAACCAAACATATAAAGGCACCCCGATTCGACCATATTGCTGCAATAAGTCCTTAATTTGTGGATCTGCATTGGTCCAATCTGCTTTTAAGGTGGCAATATTTTCGCTATCAAAGAGCCTGGTGACGGCTTCCTGGCTCAAGGTGCTGCGCTCGTTGGCTAGGCAAGTGATGCACCAGTCGGCCGTTACATCGATAAATACGGGGCGATTTTGTGCGCGCAAATCGGCGAGCAATTCGGGGGAGTAAGCCACCCAACGCTTATCCTGCTCTCTGCTTTTCAGGGCTTGATGAGGCACTGCTACTGCAATAAACACAGCCAGAATAGCCAGGGTTTTATAAAGTACTTTGGTTGCGCCCGTGGCTGGGCGACGATGAGCCCATAATGCAAAGGCAATCGCCGTAGCGCCTACACAAACTGCCGCCATCACTCCAGTGCCAGCTTGATTCGTTAGCACCCATAGCAGCCAAACAGCGCTTAAAAATAACGGGAACGCCAGCAGTTCTTTCAGTGTTTCCATCCACACGCCAGGCTTGGGTAAATGCTGGGCGAAACTGGGCAACAGGCAGAGCAGCAGCAAAGGGATGGCCATACCGAGTCCAAGCGCCGCAAAAACCGCAAGGCAAATATAGGCCGGTTGGGTGAGCGCAAATCCGAGCGCGGCACCCATAAATGGCGCTGTGCATGGGCTGGCTACCACAGCAGCTAAAACCCCCGTAAAAAATGAACCTTGCAATCCGGATTGTTGCGTAAGCTTTTCGCCCACGCCCATTAATGATCCGCCCAATTGAATATAGCCAGCCATCGCCAGCCCCATCACAAAGAACAAATAGGCAAGGGCGGTTACGAGTCCAGGTGATTGCAACTGAAAGCCCCAGCCCACGGCTTGACCGCCGGCTTTGGCGACGAGTAATAATCCAGCGAATCCTAAAAATGAGAGCACTATGCCCAAGGTGTACGCCAGGCCATGTAATCTGATGGCTTGCCCATGGCCTTGCACTAGACTCAATACTTTGATGGATAGGACGGGGAATACACAGGGCATCAAGTTGAGGATAATTCCTCCCAGTAGAGCAAAAAGCAGGGCCTGCCATAGCCAGATGTCTTCTTTCGGGGCTGTTTGTTCGGCGGTGTCCGCTGTTGGCTGGCTTGCAGTGCTTGACGCGGCAATGGCAGCCTTGGTGGCGCTATTACTGGCAGGGTCAATATGCAGGTTTTCGGAATAGGGTGGATAACAAAGTCCAGCCTCAGCACAGCCTTGGGAAGTTACCTTCAAATCAAATGCTGGCGTGTCCGAGGGGAGCGGCAAGTCCACGACAGCCTTGTTGTGCAGGATGGTCATATCCTTGCCGGCAAATTCATCAAATTTTTTAACACCCTCGCTTTTAAAGGCTGGGATCAATAGTATCTCTGGTGTGGGGCGAAACTTGAAGCGCTCCTCATACAGGTAGTAGTTGGGTGCAATATCCCATTGCAAGCGCAAGATTTTAACAGTGCCTTCGGTTTGTATGCTGGCGGACAATTTATAGGCTTCAGTGACAGGCAGGAATTCGTCTTGCTGGGCAGCCACCGCGGAGCCTAGCGCCGAAGTATTGGCCGCATTGCTCAGGCCATTGCTTTGCCCTTTAAGCGAATCGGTGAAATCGCTGGCAATGGCAAGTGGAATTTGCAGGCAAAGCAACGCAATTAACAAATTGCGTAGAAGATTAAAATTTACCCTCGGTAGTCCCGCATAAATTGGCATAATAGGCGCCTTGCAACAGATGGAAGATTCGGCGCAAGTGTAGTCGCAGCGATTGGCAGCGGCTAGAGCCTGACCGTACAAATCCCTGTTGATAGTGACATGTCACACATATCTGGCAATGACTTGCCTGTATGAAAAGCCACACAAATTCCCCGGTTTATCCGCTTTTGTTTATTGTTTTCGAGATTTCCCCTATGTCGAGTTTTGCAAATTCCCTGTCTAGTCTACGTGTTGCTGCTCTCATGGCATGTGCCAGCTTGCTGCTTGCCTGCCAATCCGCACCCAAGCAGGAGCCCGTTGCGGAAGTTGCGCCTCCCCCAGCGCCGGCACCCGCTCCCGTACATCCGCAACAAAAAACCATTGATTTCCTGTTGAGCGAAGCAGATTGGGCTCTGTCGCAAGGCAAATTGCTCAATCCTATCAATGACAATGCCCACGACCGCTACCGCTCGGTACTACTCATGGATCCAAAGAATGAGCATGCGCTTCTAGGCCTGCAAACTATTGCCAAGCGTTATTTGGACCAGGCTCATGATGCGGCGCGCAAAGGCAAAATGAACGATGCCCAGATCATGATCAAATATGCGCGTACCATTGATGACAGTGCCGAAGTTCAGCAAGCGGCAGAAAGCATGCGCAAACAAGTTGCCAATATAGAACCGCCAAAGCCATACAAGGCGGGTGATGGTGAAATGGTGCTTGATGCTAAAATGATCAAATCAAAAGATCCGCAAATTACAACCAGCCTTGTCGGTGTTGCACAAAAAGCCAAGCAGAACGATGAGTTCGTATTGATCGTTGCGGGAACCGATGCCGACGGTCGCTGGATTTATCAGCAATTGCGTAATGCGGTGCCGGGTTACCTGGTGCGTGGCGATATACGTATTGGTCAGCCAGCGCGCGTCAAACTGGTGAAGTCGCTGGATTGATTGGTAATAAACTGATTGTAAAAGAGGGGGTGAGACGATGAAATCAGCAATTTGCAAAGCACTGTGCGGCAACTTGTTATTGCTCTCGCTCCTTTATACACCTTTAGTGCTCGCCATGGAAAAATCTCAGCCGGCGACGCAAAAAACAAATGGAAAAAAAGTTGCTGCGGTTGTTGCAAGCAATGCCACTGTGATTTTGCCCTTGGGGCAAAGTCGCGATACAACTTTAGTATTTACCCTCAATAATAATTCCGCGCAGACACTGAGTTTAACCAGCATTACTTCCAGCCAGGTGGAAAAAATTCAATGGATACCCGCACCATCGAATTTCTGGACAATGTCACCGCATCAACAATTAACCCTCGATGGTAAAGTGCATTACATCCAGCTGATAGGCTTAAAACAATCCATCAGTAGCGGTGATGAGTTGTTATTTGAATTGGGCTTTAGTGATAGCAGCCATTTATTGCTTGTTGCAAAAGCTCGCAGTGCCTACGATCAAGTTCACGGCCATTAGGCTAACCATCTTCCATGCCAGATGCATTTTTGTTAACCCGCCAATGGCGCGATACTCGCGACGGCATTGTGCTGGATTTTTGGTGGGCGACAGAGCAGGGGCCGCTTTGTACTCAAGTTACCGGTCAGGAAATTGTATTCTTTGTTCGGCGCAAGGATATGCCTCAGATAAGCTCTTTATGGCAATCCATTCGCGGTTGGCGTTATGCTCAGATTGAACTGAATAATTTCCACAACGAGCCAGTTGATGCGGTTTATTTTTCCAGTCAGCGCAATGCGCGCGAGGCGCAAGATGCGTTGGTGCAGCAGCAAATTCCTTTTTGGGAAGCCGATATAAAACCACATGAGCGCTATCTAATGGAGCGGTTCATTACTGCTTCCGCTGTTATTGATATTGCGCCAGACTCGGATTATTTTCGTTCAGCACGACCCTTATTGAACCCACGACTAACACCATCGGAATATCGCCCCAAGCTAAAAATAGTATCCCTGGATATAGAAACCTCCATGGATGCAAGGCAATTGTTTTCTATTGCTGTGTGGGGTGATTCAGAGCAAAAAGTGTTTATGGTGGGAGAGGGGGAAGATCAGGGTACTACGGAATTTTGTCGTTCGCAAAAAGAGTGCCTGCAAAAATTTCTTGCGTGGCTTGCTATATATGACCCGGATATCCTGATCGGCTGGAGTCTCGTGCAATTTGATCTTTGGGTGTTGGAAAGTCTGTGTCGTCAGGAGTCTATAAATTTTACGCTGGGGCGAGGTGGGCAAGCAGCGCACTGGCGCCAGGAAGATGGCGATGGTCGCCGGTTTGTCATTATTCCAGGGCGCATGGCACTGGATGGTATTGAGCTGCTAAAAGCGGCGAACTTCCAGTTTGAAAGTTTCTCTTTGCAATTTGTTTCGGAAACCTTGCTGGGCGAGGGAAAGTTATTAACAGGTAGCGATAGAGGTAAGGATATCTCACGTTTATTCAAAGATGACAAGCTTGCATTGGCTGAATACAACCTGCGCGATTGCGAACTGGTATGGGATATTTTTGAGCAAGAAAAATTATTGCACTTTGCGATAGAGCGCAGCCAGCTCACAGGCGTTTTGCTTGATCGCATCGGCGGATCTGTCGCGGCTTTTGAGTATTTATATTTGCCGCGCTTGCACAGGCGCGGCTATGTTGCGCCGAATTTGGGTGAGCTTGAATCAGATGTTATTAGCCCTGGCGGCTATGTGATGAATTCGCAACCAGGTATTTACGACAATGTGCTGGTGCTGGATTTTAAAAGTCTGTACCCAAGCATTATGCGAACTTTTCTTATAGATCCTTGCGCATTCTGGATAGCCCAACATAAAACATTACCGGAGGATGAAGTTGTCTCCGGATTTAACGGTGCTTTTTTTGCGCGCGAAGGTCACATTCTTCCACAAGTTATCGAACATTTATGGCAGGCAAGGGATCTTGCAAAAAAAGAAAAGAATGCGCCCTTATCCCATGCCATCAAAATTATTATGAATTCGTTTTACGGCGTGCTGGGCTCGACGGGTTGTCGTTTTTTCGATCCGCGAGTGTGCAGTTCAATTACGTTGCGTGGCCACGATATTATCCAGCGCAGCCGCGAATGGATTGAGGCCCAGGGTTATGCTGTTATTTACGGTGACACGGATTCGCTATTTGTATGGTTGGAAAATAACTGTAAGGGAATGCCCCCAAAAAATCAGGAGCAGTGCCAGAAAATTGGAACAAGGCTGGCGCGCGAGCTGAACCAGTGGTGGAGGCACAATCTCCAGCAAGAATTTAATTTGCGCAGCCACCTGGAGATACAATTTGAAACACACTATCTCCGCTTTTTGATGCCTACTATGCGAGGCACTGACATAGGCACCAAGAAGCGCTACGCCGGTGTTGTTGAGCGACAAGGGCAGCAGGAGTTGGTGTTTAAAGGGCTTGAGAATGTGCGTACCGATTGGACGCGGCTGGCGAAAAATTTTCAGGAAGAGCTCTATCGCAAAGTGTTTGCCGGCGAAGCCTATCTGGAGTTTGTCCGCGAAACCAATGATGAGGTACTGGCAGGCAAGCGCAATGAGGATCTGGTATATCACAAGCGGTTGCGTCGCCATTTGCATGAGTATGAAAAAAATGTACCACCTCATGTGCAGGCTGCACGTAAATATGTGCAATTGACGGGCAAGCAACTGCGTCGCGGTGACTGGATTGACTATGTGATAACAACCAATGGAGCCGAACCACTAGAGGCACAACAGAGTCCACTGGATTATCAGCATTATGTGGATAAGCAATTGGCTCCTGTTGCAGATAGTATTTTGCATTTTATGGAGCAATCTATGAATGAGTTAGTCGACAACCAGTTATCCTTATTTCACTAAGCGTCAGCGAAGCTCCACTAACTATCAACAAAGTTTCTATCAAGGAGCTTTTTATGAGTAAGATATCCACCTTGCGCAACATGTCGATCAACAGCTTGGTTGTGTTGGTCATGATTATGTTTATCGGCGGCTGCACCAACGAGCAGATCTATCACAGTGTCCAGGCAAGCCAGCGCAATGAATGTGAAAGGCTGCAACTCAACCAGCGCGAAGATTGTTTGAAGCGCCTGACGCCAGAAGATTATCGCGCTTATGAGCGCGAACGCCAAAAGCTGGAAAAGAAATAAATCCGAACGAAATAAATTAAAGTAAAAATAGAGTTAGTTAAAAATACAGGTAATAGGAATGGAAGATATTCTTGAATTGTTGCGCGAGCACAACGAACAGGTGCCAGTGCCGCTGGATTTGCCTGATGAAGACACCCTGGTAATGATTGAGGAGGAATTGTTGCTGCCAATTCCTCGCGATATGCGCCAGTTTTTATTGGAGGCCAGCGATGTTATTTACGGTCATCTGGAGCCCGTCACTGCAGCGGATCCTCACTCGCATACCTACTTGCCTGAAGTGACGGCTGTCGCTTGGTCGGAAGGCGTGCCACGTTATCTAATGCCTTTGTGTCAGGACGGCGCCGCTTACTATTGTGTAGAACCGGAAGGTGAAGTAGTGCTTTGGCGCGATGGCGATCTGACTGATGAAACCTGGCCCTCCGTTTGGCATTGGGCGAGGGATGTTTGGCTTGAATCCTAATGGCTAAAGTTATACAAGAACGGTTGTTAATATTTATTTGCCCTGTTAAATTGCCGTTGCTTTGAAATAGGATCAAAGCATTAAATATATTAGGAGAAGTAAATGAATACGAAAAAAATGAATTTTGCGCTTTCAGTAGTTGCCCTGTTATTTTCTTCAACGAGCTTTGCTCAATTTGGAGGACTCACCTACCCAGTAGCTGGTTATGAGTACGGGAGTGGGAAGCTTTTCAAAGATGCAAGTTATAAAAACGAAATGGCAATTCCTTATTCTTTGCATACTGACGGGGTAGGCGTACCTTATATCAGCGATCAGTATAATGACAGCCTATCATCAATACAGATAGGCTCTGATGAGTGTTATTTTTTATTTGAGCACAAAGACTATCAGGGGGGGGCATACGGAGCGTGGCAGAATTTCGAAAATTTAAAATCTATAGGCTTTAATGATATTGTCTCTAGTTACTTTGTTACCCGTAAGCCTGCGCCAACCTCTGGTATATATCCACCACCACAGACAAGTTGTGCGGATAGTGTTTCTTGGCTATATGAACATCCTTATGGAAACAATACCGCATTGCAGCCTTATGGAGATGGATTTGCTTATCCTTTGAAAGTAGTTGCGACCGGCGTCAGCAGAATTATTAAATTACCCAGTTACAACGATAAGGTGTCAAGCGTTAAGGTCAGGCGAGGTGAATGTTTAAAGCTATGGGTAAATAGCCCTCCAAGCTCTAGCGATGTAACGAGTTATAATAATTGGTACCTTAATCCCAGCGCCGTGATAAAAGGAAGTCAATTTGATCAATATGGTAAAATAGAAAATTTACCGAATGGTATAGCTGATGAAGTATCAGTTGTGGAACTTGTTCGATGCCCATAGTAAATATTTGATTGGATAGTTGCACTCTGCCGGCCTTTTTAAAGACCGGCTTTTGCCTTTGAGGGTGGGATCTAAATTAAAGAAATTTGGGGGCTCATAAAAGGAGTTTTGCAAGTTGCTAAGGTAACTTTTTTTGTCTTTGTCCAGTCCTAAAATAAGTGACACTGATTTACCAAAACGCCCGATGCACTTCATCTGGCGTTTTGTATTGTAGCGACAGGTGCGGATGTCGCTCGTTGTAGATACGTATTGACTCCGCCACTATCTGTTTCGCCTCCACAAGATCCTTGGGTTTTCTCACGAGAAACTCACCTTTCGGAATGCCGTTCACTCGCTCCGCCAGCGCATTTTGATAACAGTCGTAACCATCCGTCATCGAGCAGCGAATCCCGTGCTGAACATGCAATGCCTGATATTGCGCCGAACAATACTGAACACCTCTGTCCGAATGATGAATAAGTTCTCCGCCTGACTGACGCTGCTTCAGTGCCTGTCGAAACGCACACATCACCGACTCAGTCTTCAGATTGCCATGAACGCAATGACCGACAATCTTGCGTGAATAGGCATCCGTGACCAGGCTCAGATAAGCGTCACCCTGACGCACGGGCAAGTAAGTGATGTCCGCTACCCACACCTGTTCGGGCCGCTGGGGTATCACCTGATGCTCACCGGGCTTAAGAAGATTGGGATGTTTGCGAAAGCGATGATGACTGTGGGTGGTCTTGTGATAAGCCCGCTTGGTGGGGATCAGCAGGCGGTGCTCACGTAGCAGTGTAAATAGCCGATCACGGCCTACGGCCAGTCCGGATTGTAACAGTCGCTGAAGCTTGCGCGTTCCTACGCAAGGCTGTAACGAGCGCTCACGCAGAACAGCATCCACCCATGCACTTCCCGCTGTCGCTCCCGCGCGAGCTGCTGGTACCAGGCTTGCCGGCTGATGCCAAGCAGTTGGCAGCTTGATCGACGAGCGCCAATTTAAAGGCAAGGGAATAATCACGCTGGGTGCGTTTAATCGCGGGGTTCATAACACTCTCCTCAATAGGGCTTGGAAAGTGTCAACTTTATTCAGGACGGGTCACCAAAATAAAAAGCCCGCAATCGCGGGCTTTTTTTGTGGTCAGAGTGCTGACTGAATTAGTAGAGATACACAGCGCCGGATGCGGATGCGGTGTTGTCTGACTCGTCACCGTTCAAACCTTTGGCTTTACTGGACTCGCGATGCGCTCCTACAGCCAATGTTTCACCTAACCAATCGAGACTCAATGAGCGCGAGAAACGGTCATTAGCGTTAGTGTTGGGGGCTTTTACGTAGCTTTTAAAAGACCACGTATTACCCGTTCTGACATAAACGAAAGCTGCGCCTGAGGTAAGTGCGCCAGTGTCTAGCTGGTCGCCGTTGATGCCCACCGCTCTGCTAGAGTCGACAAGACAGCCTACGGCTAAGGTATTACCATCTCTTGATATAGCCAAACTGTTGCCAAATTGATAGCCAGGCATAGGTGTTGGAGCTTTTACATAAGATTGCTGCATCCAGTTTTCGCCGTTTTTAGCGAAGATATAAACAGCTCCTGTCGGTGCAGCTGGATCACTGGTTAATTGCAAAGAATAACCCGAGGCTGCAGTTCCCAAACGTTCCCACACCAAACTGAAATTGTTTGGATCTGGATTAATACCGCCAGATTTGCTCCAATCGTTAACTGCGCTTATTGCCAATGTATCCCCATCTCCAGAAAGAGCGATGGATGCGCCAAATGCCTGACTCCAGGCGTTGACTGAGCCTTTTAACTTCGTTTTTTCCACCCAAAGATTGTTAACACGTTGGAAAACGTATGCGGCGCCTGCGTCAAGTTGTTTTGTAGGATAGGTCTCCCCGGTGGCTGTAATGCTGCTGGCATTGCCAGAAGAGCTGCCATCACTATCTTCATTAATTGCACCCACTACTATGGTGTTGCCATCTTCAGACAAAGAAACGCTAACGCCAAAGAGGTCACCAGTTTCATATGCCGTAGCACCGTCCGCATTTGATGCTTTGAGTTGAGCTTCCGCAATCCATCCGCTGTCTGTCAGCTTGTAGATATATACGGCACCTGAGTTGGTTCCGCCAGGTATGCTGGAGCTACTTGAACTGGTAGAGCTACTTGAAGAACTTGAAGAGCTGGAGCTTGAAGAACTCGAGCTGCTTGAGCTGCTGGATGAGTCACTTGTCGCGGGAACATAGCAAAATTTGCTCGAAGTGCTGCTTGATGACCAATTGTAAATAACATTGGTCTCCTCACCATTATTCACGTCGCCAATGGCCAAGGTTTTGCCGTCTCCGGAAATCGCCAATACTGAACCAAAGTTACCTTGGGTAAAGTAACTGCTCCATGGCGTAGGTTTAATATAGGTCTGCTGTGCCCATTGAGAGTTATCACGCTTAAATACATACACAGCACCTGAATTGAGATCGGTTCTAGCTGTATAGGTGCCTGCGGAACTGCTTGACCAACTCGAGATGCTAGTTGTGACTTCCCGGTAAATTGGGTCGCAATTTACTCCAATCTGGTAACTGTCTTCATTAATTGCACTTACAGCCAGGGTGTTGCCATCAGAGCTAAGTGCGACTTGATAGCCAAATTTTGCAGTGGGTAAAAAGTTGCGGCTGCCATCGGTCACTGGCTGTTCAGTATTCGACGCCTTTAAATAAGCCTGTTGCTGCCACATGCCATTGACTTTGATGAATACATAAACCGCACCTGAGAGAGGGCTCTCATTGTTGCTTTGGTCGCCGTTTACACCGGTAGCCTTGCTGGATTCATTGGGTGCGCCCACTGCCAAGGTGTTCCCATCGCCAGACAAGGCGAGGCTCCAGCCAAACCAATCATCTGCGTCAGAGTTGGAGGATTTCATATAGGTAATTGCAGAGGTCATTGCGCTGTCGATAATGACCGGCGAGGAATCTACACAGCCTGCGTCGCTACAAGCTTGCACTTTATAACGGCTGTTAACCCAATCGGTGAGATGGACGCTAACGGAATCGCTGGTGCTGGTACTGGTGAAATCGGAGCCCACTTGTACGGGAGCACTATTGGCATCAGCCTGTTTAAAAAGCTTGTAATAGGTAGCACCTGGTGCGGCGCTCCATTCGAATCTGAGTGACTTGGTGCCGCTGGCAGAGACTTTCACTTCTGGCCAGGTTCCACTACCTGGCTGGGTGACCGGGGTAGAGCTGAAGCTGTGTGAATTGCTTGAGCTGCTGCTGGAGGATGAGCTGCTGCTACTTTTTTTACTGTCGCTGCCGCCACAAGCGGTAAGCATAAAACCAGAGCCTACTACAGCCACCAGCAAAGCGCTCTGCTTCAGCAAACGCGAGATTCGAACAATATTCATTCAGCCAATTTCCTGAGGTTTAAAACGTAGCCGGCGATTCTGTGTGGGCCGGCGGCCTGTGTCAATCCAAACCCTGCAATATCGTTAATGCTTGTACAAATTAGCCTTTTTGGCAGAGCAGAGCGTGCCTAGGACACTGCTTCGCTGGAGAGGTTCACTTCTCATTTGTCTTACAAAAATACATTAATAATCCTATTTATATTCTTTTTGGTTTTAATGGATTGTCGCTTAAAGAATTTAATAGTCGTTAGACTTTTTGAAAAAGTAGGTTATTATCAAATTGACTATTTCAAATGTGAATTCATTTCTGCTTATAAAAATAAAGAGGCAGGGCTCGCTAAAGGGATAGTCAGGGTCGCATCCTACAAAAATAAAACTGGCGCGATCTGTAATGAATTGTTTTTCCTCACTCAAAAATTCGCTTTTACCTGGTCACGGGTAAAAGGCATTGACATGCATCACGCGCACAGGATTGTGCGGCTGTCGTAGGTTCGGTTGCCTTGCTGGGCTGATCCCGTATGTGAGTGTAAAACCTGCCCGAGCGATGTTTTATAAGGTAGTAGTCGCGGACAGGTTAGTGGCCTCAATAATAACGAACTTAAAAATGGGGTAATAATGATGAAAACGCGTTCTTTGTTGCGTAAAGCTATTGCTATGTCTATCGCCATGGGTGGGCTCATGAGCTCACACCTTATGGCCGCTTCCAGTGAAAACTACACTTGGAAAAACGTTCGCATCGATGGTGGCGGTTTTATTCCGGGAATTATTTTCAACCGCTCTGAAGCCAACCTGGTTTACGTCCGTACTGATATGGGTGGCGCTTATCGTTGGGATAACGCCAACAGCAGCTGGGTTCCATTGCTGGATTGGGTGGGTTGGGACAACTGGGGTTGGAATGGTGTGATCAGTATGGCCACCGACCCGATAGATACTAATCGTGTCTACGCCGCCGTGGGTATGTACACCAACGGCTGGGACCCGACCATGGGCGCGATTTTGCGTTCGACCGATCGTGGCGCTACCTGGAAATCCTACACGCTGCCATTCCACGTTGGTGGCAATATGCCTGGCCGTGGCATGGGCGAGCGACTGGCGATAGATCCCAACAAAAACTCCACTCTGTACTTTGCGGCTGAAGGCGGCAATGGCCTCTGGCGCTCCACTGACTATGGTGCAACCTGGAGCCAGGTATCCAACTTCCCCAATGTAGGCAACTACGCCCAAGACCCAACCGACATCAACAACTACCTGAACCAGAATCAGGGCGTTATTTGGGTGACTTTCGATCCTTCCACTGGTAGCTCTGGCGCAACTACCCAGGCGATCTATGTGGGTGTTGCGGATAAAGATAACTCCATTTATCGCAGCCTGGATGGTGGTGCTACATGGAGCCGCCTTGCTGGCCAGCCCACTGGCTTCCTGCCGCACAAAGGCATCATAGATGCGGTTAACGGATATCTATATATCGCCACCAGCGATACCGGTGGCCCCTACGACGGCGGCAAGGGTGATGTGTGGAAATACCAGATCAGCACAGGCACCTGGACCAATATTAGTCCGGTGCCTTCCAGTAACAGCACTCTTTATTATGGTTACAGCGGCCTGACAATTGATCGCCAGAACCCCAAAACCTTGTTGGTGGCCACTCTTAACTCCTGGTGGCCGGACGCAATTTTCTATCGCTCCAACGATGCCGGTGCTACCTGGTCGCCCATCTGGAGCTGGGGCAGCTATCCCAACCGCGATATGAAGTACACCCTGGATATCACCGATGTGCCCTGGCTGAACTTCGGCAACACTACCGCCCAGGCACCGGAAACCTCGCCCAAATTGGCCTGGATGAACGAGTCGCTGGAGATAGATCCTTTTAACTCCAATCACATGATGTACGGTACAGGCGCGACGCTTTACAGTACTGACAATCTCAAATCCTGGGATAGCGGCGGCAAGGTTATCTTCAAGCCCACGGTAAAAGGTCTGGAAGAGACTGCCGTATTGGATTTGATTAGTCCTCCGTCAGGCGCACCGCTGTATTCCGGTTTGGGTGACGTAGGTGGCTTCCGTCACGATGACCTCACCAAAGTGCCATCCAGTATGTTCACTACACCTGTGTTTGGTAGTACGACTAGCCTGGACTTTGCTGAGCTGAGCCCCACCAACATGGTACGTGTAAGTAATGATGGCAAGATTGGTGTGACCTCCAATGCGGGTTCATCCTGGTGGGCGGGTACCCAACCCAGCGGCTCTACTGCCGGCGGGACTGTTGCTGTCGCCGCCAACGGCAGCACTATTGTCTGGAGCACTGGTGGCACGGCGGGGGTTATGTATTCAACGACGACTGGCAGCACCTGGACAGCATCATCAGGTGTGCCTGTCGGCGCGCAAGTACGCTCGGATCGTGTTAATCCCAAGAAGTTTTACGCACTCTCAAGCGGCTCAGTTTATGTGAGTACAGATGGTGGTGCGACCTTCGCCAAAACTGCCGCCACTGGGTTACCAGCGGGCGCCAAAAAGCTGAAAACGGTATTTGGTAAAGAGGGTGATGTCTGGGTTGCCGGTGGTTCTACCACAACGATTTATGGCTTGTGGCATTCAACGGATTCGGGTGCAAGTTTCACCAAGCTGGCCAATGTGCAGGAGGCAGACAACGTTACCTTCGGTAAAGCAGCTTCGGGTTCAAGTTATCCAACCGTCTTTATTATCGCGAAAGTCGATGGTGTGCGCGGTGCGTTCCGTTCGACGGATGCTGGTGCTACCTGGGTCCGCATCAACGATGACCAGCATCAGTACGGTAACTTCGGTGACGCCATTACAGGTGACCAGCGCATTTATGGTCGTCTGTATCTGGGCACTAATGGGCGCGGCATTCTCTATGGTGACAGCGCAGGTTCAACCGCCTCTAGCAGTTCGGTCGCTACTAGCAGTTCAGTTGCAACCTCAAGTTCAGTAGCGGCTACCAGCTCCGTGGCTACCAGTACGTCTTCAAGTATTGCGGCTACCTCTACGTCCAGTAGCAAAACCAGCACCAGTAGTTCCGTAGCAACCTCCTCCAGTAGTGCTGCGGCTACATCGACAAGCAGCGCTAAAACCAGTACGAGCAGCTCTGTTGCCACTACCAGTTCAGTTGTTAGCAGTTCGGTCGCAACTTCAACCAGTAGCAGCGTAAAAACCAGCTCCAGCAGTTCAGTAGCCACGTCTAGCAGCAGTTCAAGCTCAAGCGCTGCAACCGCTAACAGCTGTACCTATGTGATCAGCAGCCAATGGGGCGGCGGTTTTAATGGTGCTATTCGCATCAAAAATAACCGCACAACCGCCATCAATGGCTGGACGGTAACCTGGACTTACAGCGATGGCTCTAAAGTCACCAACGCGTGGAACGCTACCGTCACTGGCAGCAATCCTTTCACGGCTACCAACATGGGTTACAACGCCACAATAGGTGCAGGCCAAACGGTGGAGTTCGGCTTCTCGGGCACTATGCCAACCGGCGTATCTGCTTCGTCACCAACAGTGACGGGTGTAGCTTGTAACTAATATTCAGACTAAATGTCCTCGCTTGCCGGCTCACCTTGTTCCTTGGGGTGAGCCGTTTTTTCTTTTGGGGACAAAGATTTGCAGCGTAAGGCCAGAATCAGCATTAACTGCTAGAATCACAATCAGCGATATTGCCTGCCGGTTATAGTGATATGGAATGCGTCAGATAGATCTCATCAAGCTCTACAGCCAGATGCGCTGTCTGGTGATAGAAGACATGCCCGATGTGCGTGTCGCTATCACGGGCATGTTGCGCGTATTTGGCGTACAGCAGATCGACATAGTCGCTAACGGCGAGCAAGCTATGGATGCCTGCCTCAATACCCATTACCACATGGTGCTGTGCGACTATAACCTCGGGCCCGGTCGCGACGGCCAACAGGTGTTGGAAGAGTTGCGCTATCGCAATCGTCTCAACAACACCAGTATCTTCGTCATGATTACCGCTGAATCCTCACGCGAGATGGTGCTCGGCGCCCTCGAGTATCAGCCAGATGACTACATCACCAAACCTATTACCCAAACCTTACTGCGCACCCGACTGGATCGCGTACTGCTGCGCCATCGCGAACTCTACAGCATCAAGCAGGCAATGGACGAAAAGGACTATGCCGCTGCCGAACAGCGCTGTGCAGAGCGCCTGCAAGACAATACCAGTTATCGCAACAGCTGCCTGCAAATCCAGGCCGAAATGAATTTGCGTTTGCTCAACTTCAAACGCGCGGAAGATATTTATAAAGGCGTATTGCAGGAACGCCCTGTGCTTTGGGCAAAATTAGGCTTGGGCAAAACCCAGGTGGCAAAAAAAGAATACGCCGATGCCGAGCGCAATTTGAAGGAGGTTATTAATGAAGATAAGCGCGTTGTCGAGGCGCACGATTTATTGGCGGATTCCTACAGCGGTCGTGGCGACAACATAGCGGCACAGGAAGCGATGCAAGCCGCCGCTGAAATTTCTCCCAAATCTGTCATGCGCCAGCGACGTTTGGCCGAGTTGGCCAAGTTAAATGAGGATACCCAAGCCTGCCTGGAAGCCAGTCGCAAAGTCATTAAAACCGCACGCAACTCCTGTTACGAATCGGCGGACGACTATTTCAATCTCGCGCGTGAACTTTCAGATCTCAGTAAACAGAGCGAAACCGGTAACGAAAAATACGCAAAAGAATCGTTTGAAGTATTGCAGCGGTTGGAAAAGCGCCCCTATTTTGACGAGAGCGCCGAGCTGCAAGCCAACGCCATTAAATCGCGCACCATGGTCAATCAAAACAAACCACTGGATGCAGGCGTGTTTTTGGATAAAGCCAAAAACATCTACGAAGCTAACAAAGAGGAACTCAAACCTGATGTTAGCCTGGAGTTGGCGCAAAGCCTGATGGCCAAAGGCGATAAGGTGGCAGCGGATAATTTACTCACGGAGTTGGTGAAAAAATTTCCCGACGACGAACACTTGGTGGCTCGTGTAGACGCTATATCCGATGTGCCGAAAAGTGCCGCGGGCCGCAAAAAAGTGGCGGATATGACCAAGTCGGGCATCGACAGCTACGACAAGAAAAATTATTCCGAGGCCATTGGCACCTTTAAAAATGCAATTGGTATTTTTCCCAGCCACGTGGGATTGAACCTCAACCTGGTGCAGGCGGTATTGGCGGAAGCCAAAGCCAATGGTGAAAAAGTCGGCTTCGAAAAACTCTGCCGCTCTTCGTTGGATCGCATATCCACCATTGCGGACAATGATCCTCAATACGCGCGCTATATGCATTTGCGTGAGCAGATGGAGGAGCAATTCAAACTGGATATGGATGGTTTGGATATAGAGTTGTAAGCTGCCACCCACATTACCCATAGCAATTATCGAGTGGCGAACCAAGAATCAAATAATAAGGATTCATTTTATCCATGAAAAAACTCCAACAGATCTTCATTGTCACCCTTGCAACACTCAGTTTTCAGGCGCTTGCAGCGCATCAAAAAATCGAGCGATTGCATTTGGGTAACGGCAAGGTTTCTGCTGAAATCACACCGGATATAGGCGGACGGCTTTTATCTTTTTCCCTTAAAGGCAACCCCAATTTTCTGCGCGTCGGTGACGAGGTGGAAACAACGCCGCAGCCGGATGTTAATCCACAAGCGGATAATGTGGCTTATCTCGGGCATGAAATTTGGGTTGGGCCGCAAAGCGAGTGGTGGATACATCAACAACTTAATACCAAGCGAGCTGAAGCCAAGGCCGATTGGCCGCCAGATCCTTATTTGATTTTGCCGCGCAATAAAGTGCTTGAAAAAGGCAAGGGCAAGATTGTGTTGCAAAGCCCGGAAAGCCCCATTACCGGCGTGCAACTTACCAAAACTTATGAGTTGGTGCCCGGCAAGAAAAATGCGTTGGCGTTAATGGTATCTGCCAAAAACATCCGTACGGATAATATTGCGTGGGATATCTGGTTTAACACGCGCACCCATGCGAATACACAAGTCTATGTGCCTGTATCGGTTGCCGCCGACATACGCGCAAAAAGTTACGAGTTTCCCATGGCAGCCCCCTTAGCCTATAGCCTCAAAGATGGCATTTTTTCATTAGATATGGTGCCACCACCCGAGGGGAAAAAATTCCGTAATGGAAAAATCATGATTCAACCCTCGCAGGGTTGGATGGCCGGGTTTCAGGGCGAGCAATTATTTATTGTCAAATTTGCACTGCAACCATTATCGGCAATACATCCAGATCAAGGTCAGATAGAGCTTTACAGCGCTTACGATCCAACCAATCTGGCCGATGGCTTATTAGAAATGGAAGTGCATGCTGCCTACACAAAGCTTGCACCGGAACAAACAATGAATGCACGTGAAGTCTGGACGATTCTGGAGTATAAGGGCCCGGCAACACGCGAAGCGCATTTGGCATTTTTGCGCGAACACCAGCAGGAGCTGCAGTTACCCTGATTGCGTTGAACTTCAAGAATAAAAATGGCGGCCTGTACTACACAGCGCCGCCATTTTTATTACCCGGACTTCCACACGAATTTCTCCTGACTTTTTCAGGCATAAAAATATTTTTGCTGTTCACTTTAAATAGTGAAAGCCCAGGCTGTATGATGCACTGCGATATAGTCATATAAAAACGCAACCTAACACTATATCTGTCGGGGCAAACCGATAAATAGCTTTTCTGGCCGCGCCAGCAACCTGCTGCAAGGCCGCCTCTAAAACTCCGCTGTTCATTCAAATACCGTTGTGGCCGATCAGGTCTGGTACTCAGTCAACCACCCCTTTGGGCGCTGCTTTTTTGCGAGCGCAGGCTTTCTATACATTAAAAATAACGGAGAAAAACCTGATGAAATTAACTCAATTTACCCGAGCCCATACTGGTCGAGCACTTCTGCATTCCATCATAGTGGCGGCTTCTTTGGGAGCCATGTCCCAAGCATGGGGCTCATGCACTTACACGGTCACTAATAATTGGGGAAGCGGTTTTACCGCTGAAATTAAAGTGACCAACACCGGTAGCCAAACGCTCAATAGCTGGTCCGTATCCTGGACTGAACCGGGTGCGAGCGTAACCAATAGTTGGAATGCGACCTTGAGTGGCAGCAATCCTTATTCAGCCGCTTCACTGAGTTGGAACTCCACGCTGGCTGCAGGTGCTTCCGCAACGTTTGGTTTTCAAGCGACTGGCACAGCGGGTGCCCCGCAAGTGTCGGGTAGTGTGTGCGGCGCCGCATCGTCCAGCAGCAAAACCAGTTCAAGTGTTAGTAGTAGCTCAACGAGTTCAAAAACCAGTACGTCGAGTTCCAAGTCGAGTACGTCAAGTGCAGCAAGCACAAGCAGTGTAAAATCCAGCAGTAGTTTCAGTTCCAGTTCAAGCGCGCCATTGCTATCACAAAGCGGAAACCCTACGGCAACAACGGTAGATAATTACAAAAAATGGTTGAGCAGTAGCGGCGATGCTGCTGCAAAACTCACCGCTGATAAAACTCGCGCAAATAACATGATCACCTGGCAGATGCCGCACGGTGGCTTTTATAAATTTGATGTGACTGTTTACGACAAAGCCTGGGATGGCAGTGCCGAGCGCTCGGGTTGGAACGACAGTAACGGGCAGGAGCTTGGCACTATTGATAATGGTGCGACAGTGACTGAGTTGATGTTTTTAGCCGATGTTTACCAGCGCAGTGGCGATACCAAATATCGTGATGCCACGCGCAAAGCGTTGGATTTTTTATTGAATATGCCTTACGCCAGTGGCGGTTGGCCGCAAGTTTATCCATCGGCGGCAGTGACCACTTATTCCCGCTATGTCACCTTTAATGATGATGCGATGGTGCGCGTACTTTTAACGCTCGATCGCGTCGAAAAACAAACGGCGCCTTTGGCTGGTGAGGTATTTACTGCAACACAACGTACCAAGGCGGCGGTGGCCATCAACAACGGCATTGCGTTTATTCTCAATGCCCAGATTGTGCAAAATAAAGTAAAAACAGTGTGGTGTGCGCAACATGATCCTGTCACCTATGTACCACGCGGAGCGCGATCTTACGAATTGCCCTCAAAAAGTGGCAAAGAGTCCGCGCTTATTGTTGCCTTTCTCATGACACGCCCGCAAACCACGGAAATTGCCGCCGCTGTGAAAGCAGCTTTGAGTTGGTATGACAGTCCTGCCGTGAAAGTTGCAAACACTGCTTATGTAACGCGCCCATCCGGTAGCACTGATGATACTTACAATCCTATCCAGGCTAAGTCAGGTAGCACTATGTGGTATCGCTTTTACGATCTTGAAGCAGATACTGGATTTTTCAGCGGTCGTTTGCCAACAGATAGCGTGCCCGGTACAGGTAAGCAATACGATTTAATGAAGGTTGAGCCCGAGCGTCGTTACGGTTATCAATGGGGTGGGAGTTACGGAACCAGTTTGCTGAGTTATGCAGCGAGCGTTGGATATTAAGATCAAAAAAAATGGCCAGTAAATACTGGCCATTTTTAATTACACTTCCTGAATTTCCATTGAGGCCGTTTTGGTTTCACCTGCAGCCAGATGCCACTTTTCGGCGAGCACAGCGCCGCGCTCCACACAGACATAACCCTGTTCGTTACCCGCACCTATATCGGCAATTTTTGCCGCATTGGCAGCGCCTGGATTCCACACCACAACACTCGGGCAATTATCATGGGTGATGCGAATACGCGGTGAGCCAATAATGCCCACCGGATTATCAACACCAGGAAATACACGATCCACTTCGTGAGGAAAATCTACATCGCCATACTGAGGTTTAGCAGCGTGCTGCTCCAGATTATCGAGATAGGTTTTTCCCGTCAGGCCTTCAACACGAACGTCCGCCAAAGATTGCACCGGAAAATAGGAGTGCAACACCCAGCTGCAATCAAATGGTTGTGAATCTGCGTTAGTGATGCTGAGGCTTTGTTTGATGCTATCACCCAAGTCCATCACGAGCTGCGCGCAAAAATCGAATGCAAATAATTCATTGGCGGGACTATTAAATTCAAATACCAGTTTTAAGTCGCCGTCATCGTTGAGTCCGGCATCAATCAGCTGCCATTCGCGGTTGCGCGCAAAGCCATGTTTGGGTTTGGTTGAATCTGTGGGGTGTGGCCCAAACCAGGGCAGGCATACAGGAATACCGCCACGCAATGCAACACCGGGCGTAAAATCACAATTGGGGCTCACCCAGAGTAATGGCTTGCCAGATGCTGTGTAAAAATTCAGCAGATGCGCGCCTTGCAGCGCAATAAGCGCGCGACATTTTGCGGTGGTGACTTGTAGCAGCGGCAAACCGGCACCTTTACTGCCAGTGAGGGCATCAACGCTGGATGTTAATTGCAAGAAATCGCAGCGATCCAGCAGGTTTTGTAAATCGTTTGATGGGGCAAATTCGGAGGTCATGGGCTTTACCTCAATACGTCAGAGTGGAATGTCATAAGGCCGGGAATTCTAACCAAATAACTTGTCTTAATCATCTGATAAATTTAGAGAAACTTTGGAAATAGCCGCCCTAAAACAGTATGATGCACGCCTTTTTACGCAATTGATAAAACAGGTGTTTTGAGTGAAAAAATCGCAGTTTGAGGCAAATCAGGCATTTACCATTGGCCAACGCTGGATAAGCGAAGCGGAGGCCGAGCTCGGGCTGGGAATTGTATTGGATGTAGCCAACCGCCGTTTGACCTTAAGCTTTCCTGCCGCCGGCGAGCGCCGTACCTATGCTCTCGACAATGCGCCTGTAAGCCGTGTGGTTTACCAGGTAGGCGAAAAAGTGCGCCATCAGGACGGTACCTCGGTAAAAATTACCAAGGTTGTAGAGCAGCAAGGTTGTTTGCTGTATCACGGCCTGGCATTCGACAAAGATAAAAATCTTACCAAAGAAGAAATCGCTATTCCCGAATTTGAGTTGGATAGCTTTGTACAATTCAGCACGCCGCGCGACCGTTTGTTTGCGGGGCAAATCGACAAACACACGCATTTCACGTTGCGTTACCAAACCCTCAATTATATAAACCAGCATCGCCAATCTGCCATTTTTGGTTTGGCTGGCCCACGTGTGCAATTGTTACCGCATCAACTTTATATTGCCAACGAAGTGGCCCAGCGCCACGCGCCGCGTGTTTTGCTCGCCGACGAAGTAGGTTTGGGTAAAACCATTGAGGCTGGTCTGGTATTGCATCAACAATTAATCAGTGGTCGTGTGAGTCGCGCCTTGATTGTGGTGCCCAATAGTTTGCAACACCAATGGCTGGTGGAAATGCTGCGCCGCTTCAATCTCGCATTTACGTTGCTCGATGAAAAACGTTGCCAGGCGTTGGTAGGTTTGGACAGTGTTGAAGAGTCTATCGATTATGTTGATGACTTCAATGACGATATAGAACGCGAAGCGAATAGCGACAATCCTTTTGAATCCGCACAATTGATCTTATGTTCGCTGGATTTCCTGACTAAAAACCCCGAGCGTTACAAGCAAGCCGTAAAAGCCAGTTGGGATTTACTCCTGGTTGACGAAGCGCATCACTTACAGTGGAGCGAAAAGAAAGTCAGCATCGAATACCAATGCATTGAAGGCCTGGCGAAAGTGGCGAAAGGTTTGTTGCTGTTGACAGCGACACCTGAACAGCTTGGTTTGGAAAGCCACTTTGCGCGTTTGCGTTTGCTCGATCCCGATCGCTATTACGATCTGGAAAAATTTATTGCCGAGCAGCAATCCTATCAGCCGCTAAATGATCTGGTGCAGGATTTATTGGCGGCACGCAGTGACGAAGCAGAAGCAATTTCTGCTGCGCTCACAAAAAAGTTGGCGGACTATCTGCCGACGGAAACGCTTAAAGAATTAAATGAGCTTGCACAAGCTCAGTCCCTCGGGCAGGCCATTGATCGCGGCATTAATTATTTGCTGGATCGCCATGGTACTGGCCGTGTGTTATTCCGCAATACGCGCAATTCGGTAGCGGGTTTTCCTGAGCGTCAATTACATCAGCACCCGCTGGAGATCAGTGCGGAACAGCTGGCGGAAATTCGCGACTTGCCTGTGGAGCAAGAGCTGCGTGTGGAAGGTTACTGGCAGCGCCAGGCTAATGATTGGTGGCTGCAAGATCCGCGCGTAACCTGGCTGGCCGATTGGTTGAAACAAAATCGTCGTAAAAAAGTATTGGTGATTTGCGCCAGCGCCGATACCGCGCAAACTATTGAAGATTATTTGCGCTTGCGTAAAGGTTTGCTCACCGCTGTATTCCATGAAGGGCTGAGTTTAATTGAGCGCGACCGCGCCGCTGCCTATTTTGCCGATATGGAAGAGGGGGCCCAGGTACTTATTTGCTCCGAGATAGGCAGTGAAGGTCGCAACTTCCAATTCGCCCAGGATTTGGTGTTGTTTGATTTACCACTCAATCCTGATCTGCTGGAACAGCGTATTGGTCGTCTGGATCGTATCGGCCAAACGGCGACGGTTAATGTCCATACGCCTTTCTACCCAGGCAGTGCACAGGAAAAATTAATTCGCTGGTATCACGAAGGTTTGAATGCATTCGAAAAAACCTGCGCGATTGGTCAGAACGTTTATATCCAGTTTGCGGAGCGCTTGCTCACATCGCTGGAAGGCGACCATGAATCCGAGTTCGCAGCATTGCTTGAAGAAACTCGCGTTTACGCTGCAGATTTGGTTGCTCAGTTACAAAAAGGCCGCGACCGTTTGCTGGAGTTGAATTCCTGCAAGCCAGTCCAGGCTGCTGAGTTGGTGGATCAGTTAGCTGAAAAGAATGAAGATCCAAACCTGATCCAATACATGGATGAAGTGTTTGATGCGTTCGGCATAGATTCTGAAAAGCACAGCGAGCACAGTTTGGTATTGCATCCCAGCGATCATATGCGCATTGAGCAATTCCCCGGATTGCCTGAATCAGGTTTGACTATCACCTATCAACGCCAACAAGCGTTATCGCGCGAAGATATGCAGTTCGTAACCTGGGAGCATCCGTTGGTGCGCGGCGCTCAGGAAATGATTGCGCTCACCGAATTTGGCAATACTGCGTTTTGCACATTGAAGTTGCCACCACTGAAGCCCGGTAACTTGATGCTGGAAGCGATTTTTATTTTGCATTGCCCCGCACCGGCAGAGCTGCAATTGTTCCGCCATATGCCGCAATCCATGTTGCGCGTGTTGATGGATCAAACGGGTAAGGATCTGGGCGCTGTGTTGGGAATAGATAAGCTCAGCAAACTCTTGCAAAAAATACCGCGCAATAATGCGCAGGAACTGGTTCGCCATGCGCGCCCGGTGTTGGTGGAAATGCTGCAAAAAGCAGAAGACAAAGCCAAACCACAGCAAGCAGAATTAATCGACTCTGCACAACAAAAAGTGCGGGATGAAATTATGCAAGAGCTTGATCGCATGAAAGCCTTGGCGGCAGTAAACCCCAATGTGCGTCAGTCCGAGATAGATTATCTGCAAGAGTGCCTGGCGGCGAGCCTGCATTATTTATCACAAGCAAAACTGCGCCTGGATTCTTTGCGCGTGATAATGACGGTTTAATTGATCAATTTTTATAATGTCGGTTCGACATCAATGTAAAGAGAAATTTTTATGTATATTTTTTCAGTAAATGCCAAAGCCAAAAAAGCGCGCGATGGTATTCAGGAAGGGCAGGTGGTGCCTTTTATTGTGTATATCAACTTTATCGATATGTTTGGTGCCGAGCAGCTGTGCAAGGTCTATTTGATGCGTGCCGGTTTTACGGACATAGATATTGAAAAGCGTAAGCTGGTGCCCAGTAATTTGAAAGATGATCCGCGCGTTGTTGCTGCTGATAAAGCCATGGCTGAGGCCATTAAAACTGGTTATATGATCCAGATGTTCGACGAGTAACTTTCCTTGTTGCTGCCTGCGCTGGTGGGCAGCAGAACTTTCCCGCTTCGCTCAGGTCTACTCGCCCGGTAATACTTATTTGCAGGGTCAGGGTTGATGCAGTTGGTTCGCAAGTCTCATTCCAAAGGCAAAGCACGGGGGATATTTTTTCTTATCCTCGGTTTTCATGCATTGGTCATCCACTGGCTGCTAAATTCGCAATATCGAGAAGCTGTTGAATCAGTTCCGGTGCTCACCTATATACGCCTTCCACAAGATAAGCCTTCGCCAATATACATCGAGCCTTTGATTATAGATTTCCAGCGCTCGGTATCTTCAGCGTCGAAGATTGCTCCGCCAGACGTTGTTATTGAATCTGCTTCTGCTTTTAACGTTGAGTCAGGCGTGCCTCCGTCCCAAGGTGATTTCGCTGGCGTTTTTGATCCAACGCTGCGACAAAAATTATTGCAGGCAAAGCGATCTGTAAGCGAACAGGGTTTTCAAATAGACGAGCATTGGACAGGCGCTGATGGGCGTAGCTACATCTATGTAGGCAACGGCGAATGTATGGTATCCATGGCGAAATTGGATTGGCGCGAGCGAGGCGCACAGTGGTCTGGCACACGCGTACCCTGTGGAAAAAATGATAACGAGAAAATGATGGATAGAGTGATGGCCGATTTTGAAAGTCGTAAAGCGCGCAAATAGGATTACGTAAATAAAAAAGCCGCTGAAAATTCAGCGGCTTTTTTTGTGGGCAGTTAGATAATCTACAGATTAATCAAACTTTTTTGGGCGAAAGCTTTTGCTGCTTTTGCTGTCGCCGCGATCACCGCGTGGTTTTGGTTTGTCACCGAAGCCGATTTTTCCACGACCACTATCATCACGACGTGGTTTGTCACCAAAGTCGCGTTTCTCAGAGAAGCTGCGTGGGCTGCGATCACGGTCACCAAAATCGCGATCACGACCGCCACCTGAACCACCTTGATCCAAAGTGATTTCCAGTGGACGGTTGCGAACACGAACTTTTTTCAGTTGGCTCAATACATCACCAGACAAACCTTTCGGCAGATCCACGGTAGAGAACTCATCGTGCAACTTAATGTGGCCGATGTTCGCGCTGGAGATGCCGGCTTCATTGGCGATAGCGCCAACAATATCACCCGGGCGAGCTTCGTGGTTGCGACCCACCTCAATGCGATAGCGCACCATGTTCTCGTCGTTGCGCTCGCGACGTGGACGATCTTCACGGCCGCCGCGTTCACTACGCTCACCGCGACCACCGCGTTCGCTGCGATCAAATGAGCCGCGCTCTTCGCGACCACCACGAGACTCGCGCTCGGGTTTCACGTCAGTAAATTTCACTTGCAGTGGACGATCTTTTTGCAGCAGGTACGCCAATGCAGAGGCAATATCTTCTGGAGAAACATCGTTTTTGTGGCTGTATTCAGCGAGCAAATCGTTGAAGAAGGCCAGGCTTTCTTTTTCTGCCAGGGCTTCAGTAATTTGCGCGGTGAATTGATCAATACGGTGTTTGGTTACAGTTGCACCGCTGGGTAATTCCATCAGGGTGATGGGTTTGCGAGTTGCTTTTTCGATGGTGTAAAGCAAACGTTTTTCACGTGGTGCTACGAACAGAATTGCCTTGCCGCTACGACCAGCGCGACCGGTACGGCCGATACGGTGTACGTAAGCTTCGCTATCGTAAGGAATGTCGTAGTTAACAACGTGGCTTACGCGCTCAACGTCAATACCGCGCGCGGCAACGTCGGTCGCGATCACTATATCCAGCTTGCCTGTCTTCAAACGATCAATAGTGCGCTCGCGCAATTGTTGGTTCATGTCACCGTTGAGTGGTGCTGCGGAGTGGCCGCGTGCTTCCAGTTTTTCGGCGAGTTCAACGGTGGCAGTTTTAGTGCGCACGAAAATAATCATGCCTTCGAAGGGCTCAACTTCCAGTATGCGGGTCAGTGCATCCAGTTTGTTGGTGCCGCTTACCATCCAGTAAACCTGTTCGATGTTGTCACCGGTGGATTGGGTGCTGGCGATTTTGATTTCTTTCGCATCGCGCAAATAGTTGTCACACACCTTGCGGATTTCGCGCGGCATAGTGGCAGAGAAAAGTGCGGTTTGGCGCTCTTCAGGAGTGTGTTCGAGAATCCACTCAACGTCATCGATAAAGCCCATGCGCAGCATTTCGTCAGCTTCGTCGAGTACCAGGCTTTTCAGGTTGTTGAGGTTCAGGCTGCCACGACGAAGGTGATCCATAACGCGACCGGGTGTACCTACGACTACGTGTACACCGCGCTTTAATTGACGCAGTTGGCTGGTCATGTCCTGGCCGCCGTAGATGGGTAGAACGTGGAAGCCGGGGATGTGTGCGGCGTATTTTTGGAAAGCTTCCGCTACCTGGATCGCCAACTCGCGTGTGGGTGCCAGTACCAGAATTTGTGGATCATTTTGCTTGATATCCAGTTTGGACAGCAACGGCAATGCGAAGGCAGCCGTTTTACCTGTACCGGTTTGCGCCATGCCGAGGATATCGCCACCTTGAAGCAGAATCGGGATTGCTGCTGCCTGGATGGGCGAGGGCACTTCATAGCCTACGGCTTGAATAGCTTTGAGTACTGGCTCGGACAGGGCTAAATCGGTAAACAGAATAGGGTCAGTCATTTTTAAACCTTTGGTTTTACTAACGTAAAAAAACAATAAAGCAAAGCCAGTCGCTGTCTCAAAGAGGCAGTGAAGGATTCGTTTTCTTGTTTTTATGATCGAATAAATTGGCGGCATAAACGCGAGCCAACATAAATTTTGGTGGGAGCGATGATCGGGTCGCTATGGGTGCAAATGTCTGCACAAACGAAAACTGCATGGGCAATACGCCAATGCGAGTGGGGCGATTAAATCAACGGATTCCCGCGTGCCGGGCCAACACTATTAAGTAATAAATAGATAGAAAGGCAATTGGCACAGTGCAACCAGGAGGTGTTCCATCCCCGATAGATTGCGCACTTTATAGCAGGCTATTGTTGTGACTAGTTATTAAGGTTAAGTAATGGTTTAACCAAAAATAGCAGCGAGCAAATCGCGGATAGTCACTGGAGAGTCAAATGGTCTCTGGGTAGCCCTCAGGCATCATGCCTGCTCAGCAATACCCCGGCCATAGACTTACGAAAAGAGGGGCTTTACTGAAAGTGCGCGCAGTATAGGGAAGACCCGCCCTTAAAGCCAGTAAAACCGACAGATATCACGGTTTTTGCGCCAAAAACCTGTCTAGCGCGTTAGCAAAAGCCTGTTTGTCACGATCGCCGTAGGGCGGCGGGCCGTCGTGTACCACGCCACTGGAGCGCATGGTCTCCATAAAGTCGCGCATATTCAGGCGCGCGCCTATGGAGTCTTTGGTGTAGCGCTCGCCACGGGGGTTGATGACAGTGGCACCTTTAGCAATAGCTTCTGCGGCGAGAGGGATATCCGCCGTAATCACCAGATCGCCGGCGTCGAGTTGCTGGACAATGTAGTTATCGGCCACATCAAAGCCGCCGTTTACCTGGATACTCTTTATATAAGGAGATGCGGGCGCCGACAAAAATTGGTTGGCGACCAACGTCATCAACACCTGGCGCTTATGGCAGGCGCGATAAAGGATTTCTTTGACGGGCTTGGGGCAGGCGTCGGCATCGACCCAGATTTGCATGGTTTTATCTCTTGCTGGAGGTTCTATAACGGAGCGGCGGCATTATACAGCGGCAGCTACATACCTTCTCAAGCCTCCATGGGGTAGACTTCCGCCTTCCTAACCCAGGCTTGGCCCAAGGATTCCCATGTCAGAAAAACACCTGTCTACCACCGCATTGGCGCGCCAACTCCATAAAGAGAGCAAAGAGCTATTTATTTTGCTTGCCCAAGGCGGCTGGATTATTAAGGTGGACAACCATTGGCAGTTAACTGAAAAAGGCAAGTTCGAAGGCGGGATTTACCTCAATCATCCAAAATACGGCGATTACATCGCCTGGCCGGAATCGGTGCGTGAACATCCGTTATTAAAGCTATTACCCGAGGCGCCGCTGAGTGCAACGCATTTGTCCAACAAGCTGGAATTGCCAGCGCGACTGATCAATGTGGTACTCGCCGAGCGCGGCTGGATTAAAAAGCATGTGCGCGGATGGCTGCTAACGCCGCGCGGCAGAGTGCTCGGAGGCGAGCAGCACACCAGCGAGCAGTCAGGAATTCCCTTTGTCACCTGGCCTGAAAGCCTGCTAGATAACGCTCATCTGCTAACTGCAGTGGCGCAGATTAAAGGCGACAGTTTTAGCCAATCAACCCAGGCATTGACTGGCCAACAATGTTCAACACGAGCAGCGTTGGTTTTAGAGAATTGGCTCTATCTCGCCGGAATTAATCACGCCTGCAATTATTTATTGGCCGAAGAAAAAGGCGGGCAGCTGCGCGCCGATTTTTATATTCCTGAATTGCAAGTCGCCATAGATATTTGGGGGGCTGAGACGAATGCGGCTGCTTTAGCGAACAAATTAAACAAACAGGATTTTTACCAGAAGCAGGGTTACGACTATCTGGAAATCCATGATGAAAATATCGTCCAGCTCGATGAGTTGCTCGCCCGACAATTATTGGGCCTTGGGATGGCAATCTATTAATCGTTTTACATTGACACTAACGAAGAGGATTTTTTATGGCAAGCGTTTTTACTTTGATCATGGAAGGAAAAATACCTGGCAACTTTGTATATGAAGATGATGTTGCTGTTGCAATTCTCACCATACAGCCGATTCGCGAGGGTCATGTGTTGGTAATTCCCCGTGAGGAGATTGACCAGTGGAGTGATCTCTCACCTGAGGTGGCCGCACACTTGATGAAGATCAGCCACAAAATTGCCAATGCGATGAAAGGACTGTTTCCCTGCACCCGCATAGGTTTAATGATTGCAGGCCTGGAAGTACCACATACCCACATACACCTGGTGCCGATGGATTCTATGGCTGATTTGAGTTTTGCCAACGCAAAAAATGCTGCACCGGAAGCGCTGAAGGTTGTTGCTGAAAAAATTCGCGCTGCCCTCGCTTGACCCCGGGGCCGGGCGCAACAACGAGGTACTTCAAACTTCGCCCGGGCCAAAAACTCGGGCCAAATCCCGCCAAGCTTTTGACTTTCTGCGGATCGGTATTTTTAACTAATTGATTTTAATATAAAAAATATCTTGGCACTGCCTTTGCAAAACCCTTGTTACTGAAGAATTCCGGCGTTGATTGTTTGACGCTAACCAGACACGAGGGCCAGCTAATGGCGGGTATGCAAACCATTCCAAACCCAACACAATTGCGTAAGTTGGCACCTGTAGCCCTGGCGACACCGGCCGAGGTTGCGCCCGTGTTGGCGCTGGTGACCGATGCGTTGGTGAATGATGCGCTGATAACTGATACGCGGGTAACTAATACAGAGCCCCTGGCTGAAAAAGCCGAACAAATGGGCGATATGTCCCGCCAGTTAACAGACTCCTACTTTGTGTTGGAGGACCGTCTTAGCGAGCTCAATAACAAGCTCAACGCCGCCGCCGATCAACGTCTGCAAGAGTTGGCCGAAAAAGAGCGCATTGCCACTCGTTTACAAAACCTGCTTAATTTCTTACCCGGTGGTGTGGTGGTGCTGGACTCCTCCGGTCGTATTTCCGAATGTAATCCTGCCGCTATCGATATTTTAGGCGAGCCATTGTGCGGTGAACTTTGGCGCGACGTGATTCGCCGCTCGTTCGCGCCTCGCAAAGACGATGGTCATGAAGTTTCACTACGGGATGGTCGTCGCATCAGTATTTCCACCAGCAGCCAGGGTGAAGATGGCCAGATTATCCTGCTGACCGACCAGACTGAAACCCGTCGCCTGCAAAGTCAGCTGAGCCGCCACGAACGTTTGTCTGCAATGGGCAAAATGATGAGCGCCCTGGCACACCAGATACGCACACCTCTGTCAGCGGCCATGCTTTACGCAGGTCATCTATGCAACAGCAAATTAGACGAGACCAAACGCCAGCAATTTTCCGAGAAAATTTCCAATCGCCTTAACAATATTGAACGTCAGGTGCAGGACATGTTGGTGTTCGCCAAGGGCGAATTACCCCTGACCAATGTGATCAGTGTTAAAGCCCTGGAAGTAGCCGTCGCCGAGGCGGTAGAAGTGGTGATGATGACCACCGAGTCCACTTGTGTATGGCGCAACGATTGCCCGGACCAGATGATTCATTGCAACCCTGAAGCTCTGGTCGGCGCACTGTCGAATCTGGTTAACAACGCCATTCAGGCGGTTGAACGTAAAGCGCGCTTGCGTATCGCTTTCACCCAGACTCGTCCAAAAAATCCTGCGGAAGCGCCGCAATTGATGATCGCCGTCTGCGATGCCGGCCCCGGCATTGCGCCAGAGCTGCTGCCCAACCTCGGTGAACTCTTTGTTACCACTAAAGCCCAGGGTACCGGCTTGGGATTGGCAGTGGTAAAAGCCGTAGCACGTGCACATCAAGGCCGTTTCAGTTTGCAATCAAAACAAGGGCAGGGCACTTGCGCCAGCCTGTTTATACCTTTTGCCCTTTAGGAGAAGAATCCATGTCACTTTCTATGAATTCGGCTATGAGCTCTGCTATGAATTCGGCTATGAGCCCGGCCAGCATGCCAGTCACATCAATCATGATGGATTCAACTCCGAACAGGATACAAGATGCGATTAAGATTCTGGTTGTCGAAGATGACAATAATCTGCGTGAAGCCTTGATAGATACACTTCAGCTGGCCAACTACCAGGTGGTGGAAGCGAGCAGTGCAGAGGATGCTTTGCAGAAACTCGCAGAGCAAGGCGATCTGCGCATGATTATTTCCGATGTAAATATGGGCGCTATGAGTGGCCATGATTTATTGCGCGAAGTAAAAGCCAATTATCCTCACATCCCTATGATGTTGATTACCGCTTACGCCAGCATTAGCCAATCGGTTGACGCTATCAAAAACGGTGCGGTGGATTATCTGGTTAAACCTTTCGCTCCAAAAATTTTGGTGGAAACCATTGCGCGTCATCTTGGTGTTGCACAAATCCAGGGTGATGAACCTATTGCGCAAGCGCCATCCAGCCGCCAATTGTTGCAACTGGCGCAACGCGTAGCGCAATCCGAATCTACCGTGTTAATTGTGGGCGAATCCGGTACCGGCAAAGAAGTGCTGGCGCGCTACATTCACAATCATTCACCTCGTGCAAACCAACCTTTTATTGCGATTAACTGCGCTGCCATTCCAGAAAATATGCTGGAGGCCATGTTGTTCGGCCACGAAAAAGGTGCATACACAGGCGCCCACGCCAGCAGCCCGGGTAAATTTGAACAAGCCAACGGTGGCACCTTGTTACTCGATGAAATTTCAGAAATGGATATCGCGTTGCAAGCAAAATTATTGCGCGTGCTGCAAGAGCGTGAGGTAGAACGTTTGGGCGGTCGCAAAACTATTAAATTGGATGTGCGTGTTATTGCAACATCCAACCGGGATATGCGCAGCCAAGTGGTGGCGGGAAAATTCCGCGAAGACTTGTACTACCGTTTGAGCGTATTGCCTTTGCAATGGGCTCCACTGCGTGATCGCCTCGAAGATATAGTGCCACTTGCGCAGCGTATACTGCAAAAACACGCGCAAAAACAAAATCGCCACGGCGTTAATTTGACAATGAGTGCGCAGCAAGCGTTGCTGAGCTATTCGTGGCCAGGCAACGTGCGCGAATTGGATAACGTTATGCAGCGCGCACTGATTTTGCAGGTGGGGAATGCGATCGATGCGGTAGACCTGGGGCTGGATGCTGGCAATCTTTATAGTCAAAAACCCAACCTGGTTGAAGCCGCCATTCAATATCAGTCGCAACAACCTGTACAGCCATCATCGGTAACCAGCATTAGTGGTTACGGCGTTGGCTATGGTAATCGCGATAACCAGCCGGTACATACCGCGCGTGAATTTGCGCAGGATTTGTCGGTGCCAGGTTTGGCTGGCGACAACATCGCGCTGATCAGTTCTACACCCTATGCACCTAATCCTGCGTTGGGTACAGATCTCAAACAACGCGAATATGAAATCATTATGCAAACACTGCGTCAGGAACGCGGCAGCCGCAAAAATACTGCTGAGCGACTGGGTATAAGCGCTCGCACGCTTAGATACAAAATGGCGCGTTTGAGAGAAGAGGGTTTTGCCATTACCGAATAAATCGCGTCGCCGATAATTGGCGATGCGGAAAGATCCTCTTCTTGATCGACAATTGGTCGAATGAGGATTTTTGCGCTATACCTAGGGGAACCTTGAGACGGCTTACATTTTTATCTGCAGGCTCCCCATGATTTTCAGGCTGCGTCGACTATTTTTCCTGGCAGGATACACATTTCTCTTTGCTTTACTACTTGCAAACCCTGGCGGTCAGGCGGCCGAAACGCTTTTATCGCCACCCGCTCCGCCGGGCTCCCCGGCAACAAGAATTTCTGTTACGACGATTTACTATAACGATGAACTCAGCGTTTATTATTTACATTTGCTAACCCTTGCGCTCGAAAAAACCACACCTGCTGATGGCCCTTTTGAAATAATACAGAACGACCACCAGGGTGGAATAGAGCGCGACCGCGCCATGTTGATTGCGGGAAAAGGGATAGATGTGATGTGGGGTTCGGTCACCCGTGAACGCCGGGAAAAAATGCACGTAATCCCCGTGGATTTGTTAAAGGGGTTAAATAACTATCGCTTGTTGTTAATTCGCAAAAGCGATCAGGAGCGTTTTTCGCAAGTTAAAAATCTTGATGATTTACGGAAATTTATGGTGGGAGCCGGCCTACATTGGACAGATGGCCGGATTATGAAAAACAACGGCTTTTCGACCTATACCTCATTCAATATGCCCGGTATGTTTAAAATGTTGGCTGCAGGGCGCTTCGATTTTATATCGCGCGGAGCCCATGAAATTTCGAATGATTTAAGAATTTATCCCGATTACAACCTTGCTATAGAGCAGACATTAATCCTGCGATATAACACGCCGTTGCAATATTCCTTTTTTGTTAACAAGGATAACCAAAAGCTTGCCGAGCGATTGGCGCGAGGGTTGAAAATGGCGCAAGCCGATGGCTCTTTTGATCGCCTGACCAATCAGCTGCAAGACTTACGCGAAGGCGAAGCGCTGATTGGGCAACCCAAGCGCCGCATAATAGAACTCAATAACAATGTTGATCAGTAGTTAATTGAATTCAAACTCGGCAATTTCCTTTTCCAAACGGCGCTCTTCCCATTTGATTTCCAGCTTGCGCCTGCACTCCATGTTTTGTTTGATCTTGCGTGTTTTGGTACGTGCATTGGCGGCGTCCATCAGATAGGCGGCCATGGCTTGTTCAATTATATCGGTTTCACAAACGGCTAAAGACTGATTCATGATCACTCCTCGTTAGTTTCACTTATGCCTGGCTGAAAAATATCCCAACGGCATTGCAGAGCGGTGAAAAAATCGCGGCAGTTTTATGACAAGGGCAAGGTTTTTTCTGTCACAACTACATCCATCAGGAAGCAGTTTGCCATGCGGCAATTTTTGGCCTGCTTTGTGCAATAACCCCTCTAACTGCACCTGGTGCCAAATAATTGTCGTGGGCCAATAGAGGGGATATCGTCATGACAGATCGCGTAGACATAGGCCAACTGCTTGGCCAAATGCGCAGCATGAAGGCCCAAACCCAGGCTTTTCAACGTCCACAAGGTTTGGGTGGCGATTTACAAGTCAATCGCACCCTCAACAATCTCCAGGTAGAAACCCCAAATAAAGTTCCAAGTTTTGGCGATCTTATGGCCAAGGCCATCAACAATGTGAATGACGTGCAAAAACAATCCGGCGCTATGGCCGAGGCCTATGAAAAAGGTGTTGCCGGCGTGGATATCACCGACGTCATGATCGCGACGCAAAAAGCTTCAGTGTCTTTCCAGGCTGCTGTGCAGGTGCGCAACAAATTGGTCGAGGCCTATAAAGACATCATGAACATGCCTGTTTAGTGGTGCGATTTTACTTTCCCCGGTTACTGACAACTTACAAAGGTTTTAATCATGGCTTCATCAGCTGATGCATCCAACCTTCCCGCAACTACCAAAGGCCGTGCCGGTGATTTGGTTGAGGGCTTTAGTAGTCTCAATCTGTTTCGCCAGATTGGTTTGATGATCGCGCTCGCGGCAAGTGTTGCGATTGGCGGGGTAGTAGTGATGTGGACCCAGGGCGATGACTATCGTCCGTTGTTCGGTCGTCTGGATAATGTGGATGCGGGCAGCGTGGTGCAGGTACTTGAGCAAAACCGTATTAAATACAAACTGGATACCAATAGCGGCGCGGTCCTGGTTGCCGCCGATGATATCCATATCGCCCGCATGAAACTGGCGGAAGTGGGTTTGCCCAACAGCTCAACACCCGGTTTTGAGTTGATGGATAAAGAGCAACCCCTGGGGACTAGTCAATTCGTTGAGGGGACTCGTTACCAGCGCAGTATTGAAGGTGAACTTGCACGCACTATCACCAGCATTAGCAGTATTCGCAGTGCGCGTGTGCACTTGGCACTGCCGAAAAAAACCGTGTTTGTGCGCGATGCCTCCAAACCAACGGCTTCGGTTTTTGTGGAAGTTTTTGCCGGCCGCACCGTTGAGCCAGCACAAGTCAAAGCCATCATGAATCTGGTGGCTTCCAGCGTTCCCGATTTGAAAATGTCAGATGTAACTGTGGTGGACCAACACGGCGATTTACTCTCAACCGGTGAGGACAGCCAGGATTTATTGCTCGCCACCAAGCAGCACGACTATGCCAAAACCATTGAAGAATCCATGATGAAACGCGTGGGCGGTATTCTCGAGCCTGTCGTTGGCAACGGCCGTTTCCGCACACAAGTGAGTGCCGATATAGATTTCACTGCGGTTGAGCAGGCCGCCGAAACCTTTAACCCGGAATTACCAGCCGTACGCAGCGAACAGAAGCTGACAGAAACCCGCGCTGGCGGTGAAGCTGCGCAAGGTATCCCCGGCGCTCTGACCAATCAACCTCCCGGTACCGCCCAGGCGCCGGAGCAGGCGACTCCCCAGGAAGGCCAGGCAGCTGCGCCAAAACCTGCCGGCAGCAATCGCGAACAATCCACCCGCAACTATGAGCTGGATCGCACTGTCAGTTATACCAAGCACCAACAGGGCACGCTCAAGCGCCTGACAGTCGCTGTAGTGGTGGATGACAAAGTAATTAAAAATGCCGATGGCACTGAAACCCGTCAGCCCTGGACCGAGAATGAATTGGAACGCATGGCAGTATTGGTGCGCGATGCGGTAGGTTTTTCAGCGGTACGTGGAGATAGCGTCAACGTGTTAAACGCGCCTTTTACGGCAGGTGTTGAAGATAATCTTGCCGACTTGCCGGCGGTGCCCTGGTGGGAAAAATGGATTATGCCGCACATCAAATCCATTGCCGGCGTAGTGATAATTCTGGCATTGATCTTTGGTCTGTTATTGCCGGTGTTCAAAAGCCTGGCGCGCAATGGCGGTAGCCTGGCCGAGCAGGAAGAGGCTCGCCAACTGGCAGCCCTTGAAGCAGCGGGCCTGGGAGGGATGGAAGGTGTTTCTGACGAAACAGTGACGCTTTCTGGCGGTAGTGCACTATTATTAGGTGGACCCGAGCAGGGTTACGAACAACAGATTAATGCTATCAAGGGCCTGATCGCCGATGATCCAGGCCGTGTGGCACAAGTGGTTAAGAAGTGGGTAAACAGAGATGACTAGTGGTGTTGACCAATGACTAACGGTGTTGAAAAGCCCGGCGAGAAAAAGACCAAGCTGCGCTCGGTCGATCAGGCAGCCATTTTGCTAATGTCTCTTGGGGAGCAGGATGCTGCCGAGATTCTCAAGCATATGGGCCCGAAAGAAGTACAGCGCATAGGTGCCGCCATGACCCAGCTGAGCAACGTACAACAATCAGATGTACAAGCGGTGATGGGCAGCTTCCTCGAAGAAGTTCGCACCCTGACGGGTTTGGGGATCGGCGCCGACGGTTATATCCGCAAAATGCTGGTTACCGCCTTGGGCGAAGATAAAGCTAACGGCCTTATCGACCGTATTCTTCTGGGCGGCAACACCACAGGTCTGGACACTCTCAAATGGATGGAGGCGCGCTCCGTTGCCGATATCATCCGTAACGAGCACCCGCAGATCCAAGCCATCGTAATCGCTTATCTGGATGCCGACCAATCCGCCGAGATTTTGACGTATTTCCCCGAGAAAGTACGCCTCGACATCATGATGCGTGTAGCCTCACTCGACACAGTACAACCCAGCGCCTTGCAAGAACTTAACGATATCCTCGAAAAGCAATTCTCCGGCAATGCCGCTTCGCAAACCAAAGCCATGGGCGGTTACAAAGTGGCAGCGGAGATCATGAACAACCTGGACGGTTCTATCGAAGCCGACCTTATGGATTCGATCAAAGAGATCGACGAAGACATGGGCAACCAGATCCAGGACCTCATGTTCGTGTTCGAAAACCTCAAAGATGTGGAAGACCGCGGCATTCAGGCGCTGCTGCGCGAGGTATCTTCCGAAGTGCTTATTGTGGCACTCAAGGGAGCGGATACAGATCTGCAGGAAAAAATCTTCAAAAACATGTCCAAACGCGCGGCCGAACTGCTGCGCGACGACCTGGAAACCAAGCCACCCATGCGTTTGTCAGAAGTGGAGGCGGCCCAGAAAGAGATTCTCACCATCGCCAGACGTATGGCGGATTCCGGCGAAATTATGCTGGGTGGCAGCGGCGAGGCGATGGTGTAATCCATTGTTCTTCCATAAAGATAGCTTTTATCAAGATTTCAGGTGCAGCCAGGTATGACCGAAAAAACGCTTCCCGCCCGCATTCCTGCCGAGCAGCTGGGTGAGGTGAAATCCTGGATGGTGCCGGTGGTGAACGACTCCGGCAAGGTGCTCTCCAGTGCAGAAAAAGAGGCGCGTGAACGCCGCGAGAAGCTTTTGCGCCAGGGCAAAGAGAAAATCGAAACCGTAGAAATTGTCGCTCCTGCCAAAACAGGAATGACCGCCCAGGAAATGCAGGAAATCTTCGACGCCGCCGAAAAAGACGGCTTCGCCCAGGGGCATGCCAGCGGTTTTGAAAAAGGCAAAGCGGAAGGTTACGAAGCTGGCCGCCAACAGGGCTTGAAAGAGATGCGCGCCCAGCTCACTGCCGAGCAATTGCGCTTCCAGGGCATAGCCAACGCCTTGCTAGACCCGCTGCACGCCCAGGACAACGATATCGAAAATATGCTGATGGATGCCATCTGCACCCTCGCCCAAAGTGTAGTGCAGCGAGAGTTGTTGACAGATTCGTCCCATATTCTTGAGTTGGTGAAATCAGCGGTGGATGCCTTGCCGGTGGGCAGTAAAAATATTCGTATCACCCTCAACCCGGATGATCTTGCAGTGGTTGAAGCCTATGCCGAGGAACAGCAATTGGGTTGGATGTTTATTGGCGATACCCAGCTGCAACCCGGCGGCTGCCGTGTCGAAACCCCGGAAAGCCGCGTGGATTTCTCCGTGTCCACTCGCCTAAAAGCAGTGCTTGAGCAGTTTTTGACAGGTCAGCTAGCCAGTGACACACCTGTGGACGATGACGAATCCCTGGCCTAATCCACCTCAATCGAGCCTGAAAAAGGCAATCACTCTACAAGGCAACCTATGCTTGATCGTCAACCCATCTCGGCTCGCCTGCAGCACTACTTGCCGCGTCGCCAGGCAATCATCGAGCCTCAAGCGGAAGGTCGCATCACGCGGTCAGTGGGGCTGACGCTGGAAGCTGTTGGCTTGAAAGTATCTGTTGGCCGTCAATGTGAAGTTATCAATGATGATGGTCGTCGCATAGAAGCTGAGGTAGTGGGCTTCGCCGGAGATCGTGTGTTTTTAATGCCGATCAAACGCGTCGAAGGGTTGCAGCCAGGTGCTCGTGTAGTGCCGGTTTCCGCCCAGCAAGGCATGCGGATTGGCCCACAATTGCTAGGTCGCGTCGTCAACGGTATTGGCCAACCACTGGATGGCAAAGGCCCATTAATCGGCGACGAATTTCTCGATTTTACACCGCAGGAAATCAACCCCTTGAAGCGCCATCCCATCAGCGAACCGCTGGATGTTGGTGTGCGTGCAATCAATGCCTTGATCACTGTTGGACGCGGGCAGCGCCTTGGCTTAATGGCTGGTTCCGGTGTAGGCAAAAGCGTGCTTATGGGCATGATGACCAAGTTCACAACGGCGGACATAGTCGTAGTAGGGCTGATCGGGGAGCGGGGTAGGGAGGTGAAAGAGTTTATCGATCATATCCTGGGTGATGAAGGCTTACGCAGGGCAGTGGTGGTCGCTTCTCCCGCTGATGATGCGCCCTTGATGCGCCTGCGCGCCTCGCAACTGGCCAGCCGCATCGCCGAATACTATCGCGACCAAGGGTTGAACGTTCTTTTGTTAATGGATTCCCTCACGCGTTACGCCCAGGCCCAGCGTGAAATTGCCTTGGCAATTGGTGAGCCGCCCGCCACCAAAGGCTATCCGCCCTCCGTGTTTGCCAAGATCCCGCAGCTTGTAGAGCGTGCGGGAAACGCTGATAAAGGCGCCGGTTCCATCACCGCCTTTTACACAGTACTTACCGAAGGGGACGACTTGCAAGATCCCATCGCTGACTCGGCACGCGCCATCCTGGATGGCCATGTGGTATTGTCCCGCCGCCTGGCAGAGGAGGGCGTTTATCCCGCGATTGATGTAGAGGCGTCCATTAGCCGTGCGATGCAAAACATAGTCACCGAGGAACAGCTCAAATCCATGCAGCGCTTCAAACAATTGCTATCGCGCTACCAGCAAAACAAAGACCTGATTGCCATAGGTGCTTACACCCAGGGCGCAGACCCTGAAACAGATACGGCGATTGAACGCTTTCCCCATCTGCGCGCGTTTATCCAGCAGGGTATTCGTCAACCAGTGCTGATGCCAGAATCCATTGCCAATTTAAAAGTTGTACTCAAATCACCCGCGGCCAGTTCAAATAAAGCCGGTGGGCCACTCGCGGCGCAACACAGGTAACCGTCTGACAGTCATAATGTGCAGTTAAAGTAGAACGTCTATGGCGCAATCCCGCTCCCAACGCATGCAAGTTGTGCTGGTGCTTGCTGAACGCAAAGAGCAGCAAGCCGGCCAGCAATTCAGTCAGTATCGCACCCAGGTGGATGCTGAAAAAGAACAGCTGCGCCAGTTGGAGGATTATGCAGCGCAATATTTGAACACTTACAGCGAGCGAAAAACCGGCGTCCGCCCTCATGAGCTCATCGCCTATAGCAGTTTTATCCAGCGTCTGGCGGAAGCTCGCAAAGATCAGGAAAACCGTTTAGTGCGTATGCAGCTTAATCTCAATCGCCTCCAGCAGCTCTGGCAACAGGCTTACCAGAAACGTGAGTCACTTAAGGACCTTATTGCGCGCTTGCAACAAGAGGAAAGCGTTGCCTTGGACAAGCGTTTGCAAAAAGAGCTGGATGAATTAGTTAGCCAGGCGCATATCCGCCGCACTGACGAAGTCTGAGGCAGTAGGTATAATTCCCGCAGGCAACTAGCTTGGCGGCGAAATCATCAGCAGATTTTTGCATAGCCAGGGCAGATTTCAAAAAATACAGGCTATACAATCCCGATTTATCGACTAGGCTTAGGTTTGAAAATACCCGGTGTGAGTAAGGCGCCAAAGGCTTTGTGGCTCCCGCGAACTAGGTCGTTTAACAGCCGGGCCAGGCGACAAATTCCAAATAATGATTATTTGAATGAATGTGAAGAGGTAAATCATGGCGATAACGTCTACTGTTTCTGCAGACGGCTCACAAGTCACCATTTATATCCAGGGGCGTTTTGATTTCAGTTCCCACCAGGAATTTCGTAACGCGTACGAAAAGCTCGCCAAAACTCCCAACCGCTACCGCGTCGATTTGCAAGGTACCTCTTACCTCGATAGCTCTGCACTGGGCATGTTATTGCTTCTGCGCGACCACGCTGGTGGTGAGCGTGCCGATATCGAAATTATCAATTGCTCACAGGATGTGAAAAAGATTTTATTAATTTCCAATTTCGAGCAGTTATTTACAATCCAATAATCATGTAGGACTGTCTCGCTTGAATGCCACATTCAAACGGATCCGAGTAGTTCGCAAAACGGATACTGAATGGAAACAGCTACTATGAATGATCTGCGTGGCCTGAAAATTCTGGTTGCCGACGATACAGATGCTGATCGCCTGATTCTGGAAACCATCGTTCGCAAAGAAGGCCATCAGGTTTTCTCCGCTAAAAATGGCCTCGAAGCGGTGGCTATTTTCAAACAGGAAAATCCCGACATAGTCTTGATGGACGCGCTCATGCCAGAGCTTGATGGCTTTGATGCTGCGCGCCAGATTAAAGATCTTGCGGGCGATGAGCTGGTTCCCATCATTTTTCTTACCTCCTTGCAGGATACTGAATCCCTGGTGCACTGCCTGGACGCTGGTGGCGATGACTTTTTATCCAAGCCATACAACCGCGTTATTCTCAAGGCCAAAATAAAATCCTTCAACCGCATGCGCGGTTTGCACTCCACCATGATCACCCAGCGCGATCAGCTGGCGCAGCACCATCAGCGGTTGCTGCAAGAGCAAACCGTGGCCAAACAAGTGTTCGATAACGTGGCCCACAGCGGTTGTCTCAACGCCAGTAATGTGCGCTTTTTTTTATCGTCCCTCGCCGTATTTAATGGTGATGTGGTGGTGGCTGCGATTCGTCCTAATGGCAACATGATGGTATTGCTGGGCGATTTTACCGGCCACGGTTTGCCTGCCGCTATTGGTGCCATGCCATTGGCCTCCACCTTTTACGGGATGGTGCACAAAGGATTCTCCATGTCCGATGTGCTGCGCGAAATCAACAAAAAATTAAAAACAATTTTGCCTATTGGGCTTTTTTGCTGCGCGACTATGCTGGACATTAATTTTCGTCGAAAACGTATCAAGGTCTGGAACGGTGGCTTGCCTGCTTGTTTTATTTACCGCAAACGCGATTTGTCTGTAACACCGATCAACTCAACCCATTTGCCGTTAGGTGTGCTGGCAGAAAAAAGCTTTAAAGACGACGCCGAATATTTTGATCTGGAAGTAGGTGACCGCATGTTTTTGTGGTCAGACGGCATTCACGAAGCGCGCAATGCCTACGGTGAAATGTTTGGTGAAGAGCGCCTGTTGCAAGTTTTTGAAGAGAACGAAGACCCCATCTCCGTATTCGACGAAGTTCTACTCAGCGTCAAAAATTTCATCGGCTCCGGCGAACAGGACGACGATTTATCCATGATCGAAATCCGCATGGAGCAACCGGAGAATCTCAGTCATCCGAGTTACACCTTTAAACCGGAAAAAGAAATTGGCCGCATAGAATGGGAGCTGCGCTTTGAAGTAAAACCTACCAGCTTCAAGGATTTTGATCCGCTGCCATTCTTGCTCAATGTACTTACTGAAGAACCCGATCTGCGCGGCTTCAGCGGTAGCCTTTACACTATTCTCGCCGAACTCTATTCCAACGCACTTGAGCACGGTGTGCTGGGGTTGAGCGGCAATATGAAAAAATCTCCTGAAGGTTTTTCGGAGTATTACTCCCTGCGCGAAAAGCTGCTTAAGGAAATCACAACAGGATTTGTCCAGATCTACTTTACCTATTCGGCGAATCTGGACGGCGGCACGCTTACACTGCGCGTGAAAGACAGCGGCAACGGCTTCGACTATAAAGCTTTGCAGGGACGTGAGTTGTCCATTAGCGGTTACAGTGGGCGCGGCATAAGTTTGGTGGAAAAACTTTGCAAAACGGTACGTTATTTTGGCGAAGGCAACGAAGTTGAAGTCGTCTTCGAGTGGGTTAATAATGATTAAAATACCTCATTGATAATGACGCTGGTACCGAGTTATGAACGATATAAAACATCTGGATTACGACACACTCAATGGTCTGCGGGAAATCATGGAAGACGATTTCCGTCTGCTGATCGAGACCTTTATCCAGGACTCGCGCGATCGTCTTTCCACGTTGTTGCAATTTGCCAACACCGATGAGTTAGACAATCTGCGCCGCGCTGCCCACAGCTTTAAGGGTAGTTGTAGCAACATAGGCGCACTTCACCTGTCGCAACTTTGCGCCGAAGTCGAGGATCGTGCGCTTGCTGGCCATGGCTCCAGCATGGAGGCGGATGTTGATAGTATTCGCCAGGAGTTTTTAGTAGTAGAGGCAGCGCTACTCAAATTTTTAGGATAAACCCGCGTTGCCCCCAGGATGAGGGGCAAGGTCCCCCCGGACTTGAAATTCCCATCTCCCAAGCCACTTTTTTGGCACTCCCCTTGCTCTATTACTCCTGACGGGAAAATCCCGAATTAAAGGTACCGAAAGCGGCGAGCAATTGCCGCTTATGGCGCCCAAGCAAGTATTTTTGGCGGAGAAGCGGCAATGAATGGCAGTGCTATCAATCAGGTGTTACTGAACCTTCCCCAGAGCGGAAACGGGTCAACTAAAAATACCGGCAGTAAAGACACTGACACGGCTGATTTTGCGCAGGCATTTCAAACTCAACAAGCCAACGCTCGTGCCGACAGAAACCAGGCGGCTCGCAACCAGGCAGCGGAGCGCAATCAGGCAATTGAAAGATCCCGCGCGACTGGGCGCCAGAGGGATATAGCCAATAACACTGCAACAGAGCACAACAACGACAGACGCAATACCAGTGATAAGCAATCTTTGGATAAAGATCAGCCGCGCCAATCAGAAGGCTCCGAAAATACAGCTCCCCACAGCAAGACCGCAAGCAAACCGGCTGCTGCCGCTAAACGCAAAGACACAGAGAGACCCGATGCCTCCGATCAGCAAGCCAAGAGTGCCGACGCATCCCAACAAGCAACGGTAGATACGGCCGAACAGACAGTTCAATCGGTAACTGGCCAGGACAAAACCTGTGAGCAAGAGGTCTGCCTAACCGAACAGCTTGATGTCTCCGGCGAGGTAACCGATACCACCTCAACGTCAGATACCGCTGAGGCTGACGCTTCCACAACTACATTGACCTTACAGCAATTACTCGCTGGCAAAGCAAGTAATTCAACGGATAAAGCTGCCGATACAACGCAAACGACTGATGCAAAATCCGCGCTGATTGCCGACCAAACCGAGGCAACAGCAACGATAGAAATATCGGCAGATGGTGCCAAAAAAGCGGTAGCTACTGATTCAACTGATGACCTTGAAGAAGGGAATGCATCAGCAAAAAGTCTGGTGGATCAACTGGGCCTGGCTCAAGCGGATACACCTGCCGGTACGATTCCACCCACCGCTCAAAACACGCCAAATAGTGATGCAGAATCCCCGGTAGATATCTCCGCAGGTGCAACAAATAGCACGACCATTACGCCTGAGCTAACCACTACTGGTGAGGCAACCACAGATACGGCCACAGAACTCACCGATGAGTTGGTTGCTCAGGTTACAACTGGCTTGAAGGATGATGCGCAATCAAAGGTGAGTAATAAAACTGTTACCGCAGAGGATACAACTCAGGCCGCGACTGAAGACAACGCTGGCACCTTTGATAAGAGCAACTTCGAAAAGATGTTTAAAACTATGGCTCAATCCGCCTTGGGGGAAGCTGCGCCGCGCGATCAGCAACCTGCATCCTCCACACAAAACCCACCTGCCAGTTCAGGGTTCGAGTATGCGGCGAGCCGTCCGCAAGAAGCGCAGGGCGTAACTGGCCTGCGTAATTTTGTTGTCCAAACCAGCGTGCCAACCCAGGTTGGCCAGCCGCAATGGAGCCAGGCTGTAGGTGAAAAAGTATTGTGGTTGGCTGCACAAAATATCAGCTCCGCCGAAATTAACCTGCATCCGCAGGATTTGGGGCCAGTCCAGGTCAAAGTGAGCGTAAATCAGGATCAGGCTAATGTATCTTTCACCAGCCATCATCCCGTTGTACGTGAAGTGCTTGACCAAAACCTTAACCGCCTGCGTGACATGTTTTCCGAACAAGGGTTGAACCTGGTGAACGTGGATGTTTCTGATCGCTCATTCCAACGTCAACAAGGCGAAGGTAAAGAACAACAAGGGCAGGGTAATAATGCAAAATCAGAAACGGAAGAAGAGACAGTAGCCGCTGTTTCTGTCATCAAGGCGCAGCGTCTCGTCGATCATTACGCGTAATACTGAAATCATTTTCACGGCAATTCGCCGCTTATCTGAACAGGCTGTTTGTATTCTGCACAATCGTAACAAGGCGGGCTAAAAAAGCCCGCCTTGTTCTCATTTCCCTCCTAGCAAACACCACAAGCGCTGCTACTCTTTAGGAGTAATAGCTGGCATAGCTATTGCTCAAACCTATTAGACAACAGAAAGTGACGGAGTTTTGACATGGCAGCTGGCAAAAAAGACGAAAAGGCTGACAACAAAGACGCGGCGGGTGTGGACGCCAAACAAAAAAAGAAAAAGCTGTTTATGTTCATTGGTCTCGGAATACTGCTGGTGTTGATTTCTGTTGGAGCTACTTTTTTTGTCGTTTCCAAGATGATTCATAAAGGTGGTAGTGAAGGTGATGCAGAAGAGCACACCGAAGAAAAAGCGACCGCAACTCCTGCGATCTATCTCGCACTTAAACCTAATTTCACAGTCAATTTTGATGTAAATGGCCGGCAGCGCTTTTTGCAAACGGAGTTGACGTTGATGTACCGCGATCCCAATTTGCAAAAACTGTTGGAAGAACATATGCCTGCTGTACGTAACGGCTTGGTCATGTTGCTGAGCAGGCAAGTATTTGACGAGCTGCAAACAGCAGAAGGTAAAGAAAAATTGCGTGCTGAAGCGTTAAAGGTTGTTCAAGACATCATTACGAAAGAAAGCGAAGCAGCTAGCGAGAAAGAAGAAAAGAAAAAAGACGATGCCAAATTAAAAGGCACAGTGGAAAATGTTTTATTCACGCAGTTTGTTATGCAATAACCATTTAAAAAGGTTAACGCCAAGTGCAAGACTTATTATCACAAGACGAAATTGATGCGCTCCTCCACGGTGTGGACGATGGCGATATAGCCACGGAAAGTGATGCCGAGCCGGGTACGGTACGCTCTTATGATTTAACCAGTCAGGACCGTATAGTGCGCGGGCGCATGCCCACGCTGGAAATGATCAACGAACGTTTCGCCCGCTACACTCGCATCAGTATGTTTAATATGTTGCGCCGTACTGCCGACGTGTCGGTAGGTGGTATCCAGATTCAGAAATTTGGCGAATATGTCCATACGCTTTATGTCCCCACCAGCTTGAACATGGTGAAGTTTCGCCCATTGCGCGGCACTGCGTTGATTATTCTGGATGCCAAGCTCGTTTTTAAATTGGTAGACAATTTTTTTGGTGGCGACGGACGCCATGCCAAAATCGAAGGCCGTGAATTTACACCGACAGAATTACGCGTAGTGCAAATGGTGTTGAATCAAGGCTTTGTCGATTTGGCTGAAGCCTGGAAAGCGGTAATGCCCATTAATTTTGAATATGTGCATTCCGAAGTCAACCCGTCGCTCGCTAATATTGTTAGCCCCAGCGAAGTGGTTGTGGTCAGTACGTTTCATGTGGAACTCGATGGTGGCGGCGGTGAACTCCACATTACTATGCCTTATTCCATGATTGAACCCATTCGCGAAGTGCTTGATGCCGGCTTGCAAAGCGACACTGATGAGCAAGACGAGCGCTGGGTCAAAGCGCTGCGTGAGGACGTGCTCGCTGCCAAAGTAGATTTGGAGTGCGATATCGTCAGACGTGAAATTACCTTGCGCGATATAGTGGATTTGAAAGTGGGCGATGTTATTCCGGTGGAGTTCCCCGATTTTCATATACTCACCGCCAACGGCGTTCCCATGTTTCGCACCCAACTTGGCCAGCACCGCGGTAATCTCGCATTAAAAGTAAAAGAATTTTTTGACCGTTCCAGCGCCCAAAACGTTACTGGAACTCCAGGAGTAAATAATGGCAAACGATAACCAAGACGATATGGCCGACGATTGGGCCGCCGCTATGGCGGAACAGGCCGCTGAAGATTCCATGGCTAACCCCATCGCATTTGAGGAGCTTAAAAGCGAAGTTGGCAAAGCGGCAATCAATCCCGAACTCGAAGTTATTCTCGATATCCCCGTTTCCATTTCCATGGAAGTAGGGCGCACCTCTATTACCATCCGCAATCTGCTTCAACTTAATCAGGGTTCCGTGATTGAACTCGATAGGCTCGCGGGTGAACCGTTAGACGTATTGGTAAACGGTACGCTCATCGCTCATGGCGAAGTGGTAGTGGTTAATGAAAAATTTGGGATACGTATGACCGACGTTATCAGCCCGGCTGAGCGCATCAAAAAATTACGTTAATTCTTTTCCCGTGTCGGCGAGCAACTCGTCGACGGACTCAGGCCCGCGTTATCAGGAGGCCACATGAAAACAATATTCAAACAGATAAGTCAGGGACTTGCTGCAGTGATACTACTGGCCTGCGCTGTCCATCTGCATGCGGAAGTACAAGCGGCAGGTGCAACACCGGCTCCCGTCGTACAAACCGAGCAAGCTGCCAGCTCGTCAGGTTCCCAGCAATTAAATATTGAATCCAAAAAATCGCCGGATACCATTGCTGCAGGACCTGTTAATAACAAACCAAATACAGCTGGCCAGCTGACAAATTTGTTAGGTGGGTTGGTGCTCATCCTGATTTTAATTTTCGGATTATCCTGGTTTGTAAAACGCTTTAGCCAAGGCGGCTTTATGCAGAACCCGGTATTTAAAGTGGTTGCATCAATGCCTTTGGGAACACGCGAGCGCTTGATGCTGGTATCCGTAGGAGATAAACAAATCCTGTTAGGCGTTACCGCTACGCAAATATCCAATTTGCATGTTTTTGATGAGCCAGTCGTTCTGGGGGATAAAGAGCCGGCTTCCGATTTCAGTCAAAAACTTATGGCGATTTTGCAACAAAAAAATATCAGCCAATCGGGCAATTCTTCACCTCGCGATCGTCAGGCCTAAGGATTTTTCATGAAGGCAATAGTGCGGCAATTATTTTTCGTCATTCTCTTAATGGCTTTTACCGGGCAAGTATTTGCCCAGGCAAACCCTCCCGTTGCTCCTCAAGCTCCGGCAAATGCAGCCAATAATGTCACGAACATTGGTGGTTCGTTACCTGCGATTCCCGGCCTACCTGCACTGACAGTAAAAACCAACAAAGACGGCACTCAGGAATATACGGTAACCCTGCAAATTCTTGGCATCATGACGATGCTGACGTTTTTGCCAGCACTGCTCATGATGGTGACCTCATTCACGCGCATCATTATTGTGTTTTCGATTTTGCGCCAGGCGCTTGGCTTGCAGCAGTCGCCCTCTAACCAGATTTTAATTGGGTTGGCATTGTTCCTCACATTTTTCATCATGCAGCCAGTATTTAATAAAGCCAATCAGGATGGGCTGCAGCCTTATATTAATCAACAGATAACGGCCAATGTTGCTATTGAAAGAGTGGCGGCACCGTTTCATACGTTTATGCTGGCGCAAACTCGCGAATCAGATATACATTTGTTTGTTGGCATCGCCAAGCATCCGCCAATAGCTACACCGCAAGAGACACCTTTTAGCATTCTGATTCCCGCCTTTATTATCAGCGAATTAAAAACAGCGTTTCAGATTGGCTTCATTATTTTCATTCCATTTCTGGTAATAGATATAGTGGTATCCAGTGTGCTCATGGCGATGGGTATGATGATGCTTTCACCATTAATCATTTCCTTGCCGTTTAAAATTATGTTGTTTGTACTGGTGGACGGGTGGGCGATGATTGTCGGCACGCTCGCTGCCAGTTACGGCGTTTAACGCGGGAGAATCCTATGACACCCGAAGTAGTGATGGATTTATTTGCAGAGGCACTTTATCTAACCGTGCTCATGGTGCTGGTGATTGTGGGGCCCAGTCTGATAGTAGGTTTATTGGTAAGTATGTTCCAGGCCGCAACCCAGATTAACGAACAAACCTTAAGTTTTTTACCGCGCTTGATCATGACAATCGCCACCATTGGTGTAGCAGGCCCCTGGATCATTACCAAGTTTACGGATTTGTTTACCCGCCTTTACACAGAAATTCCCACGCTTATAGGCTGACGCCAGCATGCAAGAGTTAGTTGTCAGCGAAGCGCAAATCAATCAATTTATAGGCCAATATATTTGGCCGATGATCCGTATCAGCACCTTTTATTTTGCCATTCCGGTTATAGGCGCACGCACGGTCCCCGCACGAGCCCGGTTGATACTCGCACTATTAACAGCACTTTTAATTGTCCCCCTGTTGCCAAACGCCCCGATTGTTTCGTTTTTGTCAGTGGAGGGTATGTTGATGATTGTCAATGAGGCACTGATTGGCTTGGCATTGGGATTTGTGATGCAAATAGTTATGCATGTATTTGTGCTGACCGGACAATTTATTTCGCTCAAAATTGGTTTAGGTTTTGCGGCACAAAACGACCCCTCCAGTGGCGTTAGCGTTACGGTGGTTTCACAATTTTATTTGTTGCTCTCCACATTGTTATTTTTGGCCATTGACGGCCATCTTGCGCTGATTCAAATGCTGGTAAACAGCTTCTCGACATTTCCTATTGGCGGTAAGGGACTCACGCCCGAGCATTTCAAATTGATTGTTGATTTGTTTTCCTGGATGTTTGCCTCGGCGCTGCTTATTAGCTTGCCGTTGTTTACCTCTATGATGATTGTCAATTTATCCTTTGGTGTAATGGGGCGTTCGGCTCCGCAAATGAATATTCTCAATGTTGGTTTCCCCATCACCTTGATGTTTGGCTTTATTTTGATGTGGTATTCCTTAAGTAATTTCTTGCCGCTGTTTAACCAAATCATCCAGGAGGGGATGACCGCAGCCATGACACTGGTGGAGTCTCGCTAATGGCCGATGACGACAGCCAGGAAAAAACGGAAGAGGCCAGTGGCCGAAAGATCGAGAAGGCGCGCGAACAGGGCCAAATTCCCCGTTCGCGTGATCTGGTTACGTCCATTGTTTTACTGGCGGGCGCCATTGGTCTTTGGGTTTTTTCCAATAGCATGGGCGAAAAATTTGTTCGTATTGTGAGGGAAAATTTTATTCTCTCCCGCGAAACAATTTTTGACCCCAACGCAATGATCGCCCATCTCGCTTCCGGGTTTTATGACGGTTTGTTGAGCATGATGCCGTTTATGGCTGTGATGTTGGTGGCATCTATTGTTGGCCCTGTTGCATTGGGTGGATGGTTATTCAGCGCCGAAGCGCTGCTTCCCAAATTTAGCCGTATGGACCCGCTCGCCGGTATAAAGCGAATGTTTTCGCTGAAGTCTTTGCTGGAACTCGCAAAGGCTTTGGCCAAAGTTACCTTGATTATTGGCGCCACCATATTGCTGCTGAAATTTTATGCGCAGCCTATGTTTCGGTTGAGTGACGAGGCCGTCAACACCGCCATCATTCACTCCGTAAAAATCAGCGCTTACGCGGTCATTGCCTTGTCTGCCGCCACCTTAATCATCGCCGCTATAGACGTGCCATTGCAGTTGTGGGAATACAATAAAAAATTAAAGATGTCGAAGCAGGAATTAAAAGACGAAGCTAAAGACACAGACGGTAAACCAGAAGTAAAAGGGCGTATCCGTCAACTGCAACGCGAGATGGCACAGCGCCGCATGATGGCCAATGTTCCCGCGGCTGATGTAATCATTACTAACCCCACGCACTATGCCGTCGCCTTGCAATACAATCCGGAAACCATGGCCACGCCGATTTTGCTGGCTAAAGGCGGCGACAATATCGCCCTTAAGATCCGCGAAATTGCCCAAGCCAATAAAATAGAAATTATAGAATCACCCATCCTGGCCCGAGCAATCTATTACACCACCGAACTCGATAGCGAAATTCCTTCTGGCTTGTATCTTGCCGTCGCCCAAGTGCTGGCTTATGTGTTCCAGTTGCGCAATTACCGACGCGGTCGCGGTGAAAAGCCCAAATATCCACGTAATCCACCTGTACCCAAAGATTTTTATTTTGATTAACTCTTATAAAAACTCATTATTTTTCAAGGAATTGCTGTTAATACAGGCAGCATGCTCTTTTAATAAGCGACTGTCATAAAAAAGACAGATTTAGGGATTGACGGCCCAAAACTCGTTGATATAATGCGCCCACTTTGCCAGTGTGGCGGAATTGGTAGACGCAGCGGATTCAAAATCCGCCGCCCTTAAAGCGTGTCGGTTCGAGTCCGACCACTGGTACCAAACAAAGTAGACGTTAAGTCGCGATAAAAGGCCTGCAGAAATGCGGGCCTTTTTGTTTTCAGCGGGATTAAAATATCCCTTCACTCGATATGCGTGTTTTTTAGGCGCATACGTATTTTTTGGGTATTGGGGCCTGTTAGAATCCGGCTTTCGCCTTCAGGGACAAGTAGCCTTCCATGTTAAACCAGCACACCCAACAAGCCATTATGTTTGCCGATGTTTCCGGCAGCTCGGCCTTGTACAAGCGTTTGGGTAACCAGGATGCGAAAGCAATAGTGGATGATGCTGTGAGTCATATGGCAGCAACTACCATAGTCCACGAAGGTGTGGTGGTTAAAACCATTGGCGACGAAGTCATGGCCAGGTTCGATAGCGCCGCCACCGCCTGCCGCGTGGCTATAGCGATTCAGCAGCGCTCCAGCCGCGAATTTGCTGACATAGGCTTGGGGATTCGCATAGGTATCGCCTTTGGCGATACGGTAGTTACGCCTAACGACGCTTTCGGTGATACGGTAAACGATGCGGCCTTTGTGGCCCATATAGCTCGGGCCAATCAGATAGTAGTTACCCAAAGCCTGGTCGATCAGTTGGATGGCGGCCTTATTGAGCAGTGCGAGCTTTTTGATCGCATCAATATCAAGGGCGACAGTGAAAAGACGCTGATTTACCGCCTCGCCTGGGAAGGTTCAGCTCGGCAGAATAACGCTACCTGCGTAATGCCTATACAAGACGTCACCCGCTATGTAGCCAACTTTCAGCTTAAGTTGACCATGGGCGATAAAACTATCGAGCTTTTGCCCAGCCAAACACCCTATGCCATAGGGCGCGATGCCAGCAAAGTACAGCTTTGTCTCGACAATGCCGTTTGTTCCCGCGAACACTGTCATATCGATTTTCGCCGTGGGAAATACGTGCTTATCGATCACTCCACCAATGGCACCTATATACATGAGGGGAGTAAAACCCCCATTTATCTGCGCCGCGAAGAGGCCCCCTTGCAAGGGCAGGGTATTATCAGTGTCGGTCAGCAGCTTGATCACGCTAGCCCCTGGCTTATCCATTACCAACATTAAGTGCTTATGAAAAACCCATCGTCCCCAACCCCGGAATTTGCCGCACCCGGACTGCCGCGCATTATCGCGGCCATGGGCTATGACTGCCTGTTGTTGGCCGCAATTAGTATTACTTATGGCGCGCTGGTGGTAGGGGTGAGAGTGGCAATTTTCGGCCAACCGGAAGCGGGGCACCGCATCCACTGGGATTTGCTTTCCGGTACTTTTGTGACCTTTGGGTGGTTTGCGGTGCTAATGGGTTTTTATATGTATTTTTGGCACAAGTTCGGCCAAACACTTGGCATGAAAACCTGGCGAATCCAGGTGGTGGACTCGCAAACCTACCAGCTACCCACTTATTCCCAATGCGGTAAGCGTGCGCTCGGCGCACTCCTGTCGCTGGCGTTATTAGGTTTTGGTTACTGGAGCCAATTGATTCATCCCAAGGGCAGACTGCTGCATGATTTACTGAGCGGAACGCAGCTTATTTTGTTAAAAAAATAATTGTTTCGCCCAGCCCAAATGTAATTGCTTGTTGATGGATTAGCGCTCATGTGTGCTAAATGTATCTATAAGCTCCATCACCGCCTTTGCTTCTTCAATGCTACAAGGGTTATCTCTTTCGCCACGAAAATAAGCATTTACCTGCTCAATCATAGGCTGCTGGATATGTGGGGGATTAGGGATCCTGAACTCTTGTTCTCCGTCGGCGTTCTGCAATTTAATCAACTGTTGTCCAAAAAAGTTGATACTGAGCTTTCCTTCTGTACCAATAACTTCGCAAAGATCGCGTGTTTGCTGTTGGTTTACGGCGTAATGCCAGCGCCCTTGCAGCACAACGCCTGAAGAAAACTTCGCCCAGCCCAGTACGCAATCATCGGCAGCATTTAATTGCCGCTGGTTAATCGCCATGCCTTTCGCCTCAACGACATTGCCAAACCATTGCAACATTAAGTCGAGTTGGTGAGGTGATAAATCATGAAATAATCCGCCGCCTGACAACGCGGGATTTACTCGCCAGTTATCTGTAGTTTCCGTGATAATTTTTGACGATGCCGGCTGCAACATCTCCAGGCTGACCAGTAAAGGCTTACCAATAGCCCCGGAATTTATCAATTCAGCAAATTTCATAAAGCAGGGTAGCTGACGCCGGTAATGCGCAACGCACACTTTCGTATCGGCGGACTTCAGCGCAGTAATGATGTCATCGCACTCCGCTGCATGCCGTGTAACCGGCTTTTCAATATAAACATGCTTTCCAGCGGCAAGGGCGGCCAAGGTGTAATCCTTGTGAAAGGCCGGGGGCGTAGCAATATAAATGGCATCTACATCGGGATTGGCTAGCAATTCGTCCGCGTCATTATAGGCTAATTCAACCTGGTGTCGGCGTGCGAAATCCTCAGCTTTTGCTGCGTCACGACGCATAACTGCCAGCAAGCGGGAATCTGTCGCCTTATAGAATGCGGGGCCGCTTTTTACTTCGCAGACATCACCTACACCAATAATGCCCCAGCGGATAATTTTCCTGTTCGTCACATTGCTCCCCTTGCTTATGCAGATAGCGAAATCACTTGTTCAAAAAGCGCTCACCATAAAAATGAGCCGCTGCGCTAATTTAGGCTAATCGCCTAAAAAAAGGTATGATGCCAACCTTTATATTCTTTTCCAGCCAATTGTGTCGCGCTGGAGCCAAACCCTGTCGAATTGCTGATTATGTCCCTGATTAAAATTGAAAAAGCCTACTTAAGTTATGGCCTGCAAGTACTGTTGGATAACATTGATCTGGTGGTAGAGAAAGGCCAGCGCCTGTGTTTGATCGGACGCAACGGCGCTGGAAAATCCAGTCTCCTGAAAGTGATTGCCGGTGAGGTTGATCTCGACAAGGGCGACGTAATTTTGCAAAACGGCATCCGTATTGCTCGCCTCGAGCAGGACCTTCCCGACGCTGATGATCGACTGGTATTTGATTCTGTCGCTCACGCATTTCCGGGGCTTGGTGATTTGCTCAGCGAATATCACCAGCTCGCACATGCTTCTGAATTTAACGACCAGACAATGGCGCGTATGGCCGTATTGCAACAGCAAATTGAGGCCCGCGACGGCTGGCAAATGCAACAAAAAGTTGAGGCGATTTTAACGCGCCTGGACTTGCCAGCAGATAAATATATGCGCGAACTTTCCGGTGGTTGGCGCAGGCGCGTCGCCCTGGCTCGCGCTTTGGTCATTGAACCGGATGTTTTATTGCTGGATGAACCCACCAACCATCTCGACATAGCCGCTATTGAGTGGCTCGAAAAACAATTGCTGAATTTTAATGGCGCATTGGTATTTATTACCCATGACAGATCTCTGCTGCAAAACCTGGCAACGCATATTGTTGAGCTTGATCGCGGACATCTGCGTTACTGGAGTGGTGATTACGCGAGCTACCTCGTTTATCGCGAGCAAGCTTTAGCGGAAGAGGCTCGTCACAACGAGCTATTTGATAAAAAGCTGGCGGAAGAAGAAGTGTGGATTCGCCAGGGCATCAAAGCACGTCGCACACGTAACGAGGGCAGGGTGCGTGCGCTGAAAGAGTTACGTAACGTGCGTGCGGAGCGCCGCGAAGTCATCGGCAAAGCCAATTTTACCTTGGCGACAGGTGAAGCCTCCGGCAAGTTGGTCACCGAATTAAAGGATGTGTCCTATGCATGGGGCAACAAGCCCATCGTTAAGCATTTTTCGACCGCCATTATGCGTGGCGATCGTATAGGCTTGGTAGGTGCTAATGGCGCTGGCAAAAGTACCTTGCTAAAAATTATTCTCGGCGAACTGCAACCACAAGCAGGCTCAGTACGTTTGGGTACCAATTTAACCGTGGCTTATTTTGATCAGCTACGCGATCAATTGGATCTCGACAAAAGCGCCGTAGACAACGTATCGGAAGGTCGCGACTTTATCGAGATAGATGGCAAGTCCAAACATATATTTTCTTATTTGAGCGACTTCCTGTTCAGTGGGGAGCGCGCCCGTACACCGCTGCGTGCGTTATCCGGTGGTGAACGTAACCGCGTTTTGTTGGCAAAGTTATTTAGCAAATCCGCCAACCTCCTGGTGCTCGATGAACCTACCAATGACCTGGATGTGGAAACACTTGAACTGCTCGAAGAAATACTGACAGATTACGCAGGCACTGTATTGCTGGTGAGTCATGATCGCGCATTCCTTAACAACATAGTCACCAGTGTTATTGCCTTTGAAGGGCGCGGCAATGTATTGGAATATGTAGGTGGCTACGATGACTGGATTCGCCAGGGCGGCAAATGGACCGAAGCAGATGAGCCAGTAGAGGCTGCGCAAGTGCACGTAAAACCTGTACAAGCTGCTGCACCGGCAGAGGCCAAAGTGACAGGTCGTGGTAAAAAGTTAAGTTATAAATTGCAAAAAGAATTCGACGAATTGCCGCAAAAAATCGAAACGCTGGAGCAGCGACTTTCAGAGCTGCAAAAAGTGGCTGGCGCCGCGGATTTTTACAGCCAATCGCCCAAATTAGTTGAAGAAAAACTGCAACAATTAGCGATGGCCGAACAAGAATTGGAAACCTGCTTCGAGCGCTGGGCTGAGCTCGAAAATTTGCAACAAGGCGATGCCTAGCAAATAAGATTTTTATGTTCTAGCCGCCAACTTCTTTTGAATGCGGCGGCACGTAGACAGCGAGTACATCGCAAGTCGCACCATGTAATACGCTATTGGGTGTCGATCCCAACAGTAGCGCAAAACCTTTGCGGCCGTGGCTGCCAACAATGATCAGATCCGCACCTTCCTGCTGTGCAAGGTAGTGCAGTTCCGCGGCTGGCTGCCCTACTAATACATGCTCTTGCTCAACTGGAAAATCAACACTTTGTGCCAGCGCTTTTAAATCTTGCTCGGCATTTTGCACTTGCTGCTCCTGCACTTCGGAGATGTCTAATGGCATATCCCCGCCGTAAGCAAAAGTGATGGGCTCAATCACGTGAACAAGGCTAATACGGGCCTCACAGCAGCGGGCGATACTGACGGCTTTTTGCAATACCGCTTGGGTTTCCTCGGTTAAATCCAGGCCTACGAGTATATGTTTGTAGATACACTTGGTTGTCGTCATGGCAGACTCCTTCAAGACCAATTTGCAAACAGGTTTCTTAAATACTAGCCTGCCGTACACGTGCCGGCCAGTTATTAGCTTTTGACTCTATAAATAGAAGGAAACTCACATGAAGTTAATCATTATTTTACTGGTCGTGATTGGCTTCGTGCTCGGGCCGATTATGATGCTGCGCCCCAATCCTGCACAAAAGCGCCGCGAGCGGTGGCGAACCATAGCTCGAGCTCGCGGCGTTCACTTTTCCATGCGTAAACTTCCCCAGCAAGCGGATGAGACCGAAGCGCCTGATGCTATCCCGGTGTATTTTTTTGCCCCCAAAAATCCGGGCCTAGGTGATAACTGGCTGCTTTTGCGAACCAATTACCAACATGATTTGCATTTGCTTGGCTGGTGGGGCTGGCAGGGCGAGGTCAGGCCTGGCGCCGCTGAATTGGCAGTTCTGGAAGCGCAGCTGCCAAGGTTGCCCGCCTCAGTTAAAGCCTTGGGTTCAGGCAGGCAGGGGGCGTCTATTTACTGGAGGGAAACCGGCACCGAGGAAGACCTGATCCAAATTCTGAATGTGCTGGAAAAGCTGCGGGATGCGCAGGAGGGCTAAGTTACAGCCCGCTCAGGGATGAGATCGCGACTAATCGAGGCGCGTGAACCATCCACCAACTCGCTTAACTCTTTGATCATTCGCAGACGACGTGGATCTGGATGCAAGGACTCCATCAATAATTGCTGGGCTTTTCGATAGAAACCCTGGGCTGAAAAATGATCATGCATCGCTGAAAACTTGTAACCTTGGCCAATATAAGACGCCACACTCACCATCAAATAGGCCCACCCCAACTCCGAAAGGTGGGCTTCAAGTTCCGCATCGCTAATTTTGCCACTGGCGCATAAATGTCTGAGGATTCTACCCGCTTCGCTGAGTTGTACCTGGGTCTGGGCTATCTGGGCATCACTGTCTTTTTGGTAGCTGGGAATCACATAGCGGTTACCCGCCTCAAAATCTTCCGAACGCAACTGGGTATGCCTGATGCTCGCTTCCAGGTGAGTGCGGGAGCCAGTTTCCAGCGCAATAACCTGCTGCCAACGCTCCACAACTTCGTCATTAATGAGTTTTGGAATAAGAAGATCAGGCAAGGTTTGCTCAAGGCAGGTCACCACATCGGCGAGCGCTTCAGCCTGAATCTTGTACTTGCGCTGTTGCAAGCGACGAAAGTTTTCCTTCTCCTGGGTGCGATTGATAAAACTAACAACAATCAAGGCGACAAACGCCATTATGATTAATGCGATAAAAAGGGACATGGAGCCAAGCCTGACAAAAATGACTGGGTGGAACTTATGTTTTTATGGGCGTAAGCCAACCTGCCTAGTTATCGTATATGTGGCGCATTTTGTAAAGTCGTTTGCGCAGAAATAAATCCAACTAACATAATGATATATAAGGATAATTTATATTTTTATAACTGTATTTAAGCGACACCTCAAATTCGATAGCGATGTCCCTACCGGCAAAAAATGGCAAAACATTCGCTTGACCACCGCGGTCCCAAGTCTTATATATGCGCACCTTTGCTGGAAACTGGCCATCTTCAATCTATCCTGAGAGAACGCTTCGCTTGCCAGCCAGCGATTTGTCGGAGCCCGAAACCGCTCCCGCACAGCCGATCGCCAGCGCATTTATAGCTGCCAACTTCTTATTCCATACGCCGAAAAGACTCTTTAAACATGGGAAAATCCTTAGTTATCGTAGAATCCCCAGCTAAAGCCAAGACGATCAACAAATACCTTGGTGCTGATTTTGTGGTCAAATCCAGTATTGGCCATATTCGCGATCTGCCCACCAGCGGTGGTGCCAAACCCGTAGATCCTAAAGAGCGTGCCAAACAGGCGGCTGCGACTCGCAAGCTATCCGCCGAGCAAAAAGCGGTCTATCAGGCGCAAAAAAGTAAATCCCAACTCATCAATCGCATGGGTATAGACCCGGAAAATAACTGGGAAGCCCATTACGAAATCCTTCCCGGGAAGGAAAAAGTCGTAGATGAACTGCGTAAGCTCGCCGAAAAAGCTGACACCATCTATCTCGCAACCGACTTGGATAGAGAAGGGGAGGCTATCGCTTGGCACTTACGCGAGGCCATCGGGGGCGATAATGATCGCTATCGTCGTGTGGTGTTTAACGAAATTACCAAAACCGCAATCCAAAACGCTTTCCAAAGCCCGGGTCGCCTCGATCAAAATCGTGTTGATGCCCAACAGGCACGCCGTTTTCTTGATCGTGTCGTTGGCTATATGGTGTCGCCATTGCTTTGGGAAAAAGTTGCACGTGGACTCTCTGCTGGCCGTGTGCAGTCTGTGGCTGTACGCCTGGTAGTTGAACGCGAGCAGGAAATCCGCGCCTTTGTGCCGGAAGAATACTGGACTGTTATTGCTGATTTGAAAGCTGGCAAGGGTGAAGCTGTTGGCTTTGAGGTGAAAAAGCATGGTGAGGAAACATTCAAACCCTTGAATGAAACCCAGGCCATGGCAGCGGTAAAGGTACTGCAAGCGGCCGCTTACGAAGTTATCAGTCGCGAAGACAAGCCAACCCAGTCGAAGCCCTCGGCACCTTTTATTACTTCCACCCTGCAACAGGCTGCCAGCACGCGTCTTGGTTTTGGGGTCAAGAAAACTATGATGATGGCCCAACGTCTCTATGAAGCAGGCTACATCACTTATATGCGTACCGACTCAACCAATCTGAGTAAAGACGCCGTAGATGCTTGCCGCGATTACATCCTCGAAACCTTTGGCAAAAAATACTTGCCTGAGGCACCGGCAATCTATACCAGTAAAGAGGGGGCTCAGGAAGCGCACGAGGCAATCCGCCCCTCCAATGTGACTGTACAACCCAACCAATTGAGCGGCATGGAGCGTGATGCAGAGCGCCTTTATGGTTTGATCTGGCAACAATTTGTCGCCTGCCAGATGAGCGCAGCGGAATACACCAGCACGAGTGTTGTAGTAAAAGCTGGCGAATTCGAATTGCGCACGCGCGGTCGCGTGGTGCGTTTTGACGGCTACACCAAAGTGCTGCCACAAATTGCCAAAAAAGATGAGGATGTTGTGCTCCCCGACATGAAAGTTGGCGAGAAGCTTCCGCTGATCAAGCTCAACCCCAATCAGCATTTCACCAAACCGACGGCGCGTTACACGGAAGCCAGTCTGGTGAAAGAGCTGGAAAAGCGTGCTATTGGTCGCCCATCCACGTACGCCGCCATTATTTCAACCATTCAGGAGCGCGGTTACGTGCGCCTGGAAAATCGCCGCTTCTATGCGGAAAAGATGGGTGACATAGTCACTGAACGTTTGGTTGAAAGCTTTGATGATCTGATGGATTACGGCTTTACCGCCAATATGGAAGATTCGTTAGACGTGGTAGCCCAAGGTGGAAAAAATTGGCGAGAACTTCTCGATGAGTTCTATGCTGGGTTCACCCAAAAGCTCGAACTTGCGTCCGATACCAAGAAGGGCATGCGCGCTAACGACCCTACAGATACGAATATTCCCTGCAGTCTTTGCGGTCGCCATATGCAAATACGCACTGGTAGTACGGGCGTATTTTTAGGATGCTCTGGTTATGCGCTGCCACCCAAAGAGCGCTGCAAAAACACCATGAATCTGGTTTCCGGTCACGAAGCGGTAGATGCTGACGCGGACGAAGAAGCTGAATCCAAACAACTGCGCACCAAGCACCGCTGCAAAATTTGTAATTCAGCAATGGATTCCTATTTGCTGGACGAAAGCCGCAAAATCCACATCTGTGGCAACAACCCGGATTGCGCTGGCTACGAGGTTGAGCAGGGCACCTACAAGCTGAAAGGCTATGAGGGGCCAACGTTGGAATGCGATAAATGTGGCAGCGAGATGCAGCTCAAAACCGGTCGTTTTGGCAAATATTTTGGCTGCACTAATTCCGACTGCAAAAACACTCGCAAGCTTCTGAAGAGCGGTGAAGCAGCTCCACCGAAAGTTGAACCTATCGCCATGCCAGAGTTGCGTTGCGAGAAGGTGGATGATCACTATGTGTTGCGCGATGGTGCTGCCGGCCTGTTTCTGGCGGCCAGCCAATTCCCGAAAAATCGCGAAACGCGTGCTCCGCTTGTCGCTGAGCTTTTGCCTTATAAAAAGCAAATAGATCCCAAATATCACTTTCTGCTATCTGCACCTGTGGCAGACCCTGATGGTAACAAGGCAATCGTTCGTTTCAGTCGCAAAACCAAAGAGCAATATGTGCAGACTGAGGTGAATGGAAAGGCTACCGGTTGGAAAGCGTTTTATGAGGGTGGAAAGTGGAAGGTATCTGCTAAATAGCGCGCCTTCCCAGCAAACCAATAAAGCAGTAAAAAGTAAGACAGGAAGGCCCAGCCTCCCTGTCTTTCGTTTTTTAAGTCCCTGAAAAATTTGAGCTCACAATGACAAACCTTTCTCTTACTCGTGTTAATCAGAAGCTTGGGCAAGCCAAAGCACTCCTCCAACAATCAGGTAACGCTGCATTGCCTGAGGTGCATCGCCAGTCCCTGATTGAGGCCGTTAGCTTTCATCTTGTCTGCGCCTATCAGCACTATTTGCGGGAGTTGGCAGAAAACTATGGCCTGAAAAATGCCCAAGGGATTACCACGGCAACCGAACTGGCCAGGGCATTGGGCATCGCAGGCAAGCATCCCGCAGAAGCCGATGAACTTTGTCAGTTGAGGAGCGGGCAGGGCTGGCTTGCTGACCTCCATAATTTTTACGAATCCTTGTGGCGTACGCCAAAACCCGCTGTGCAGCAGTCAGATGATTTGATCAGTCTGGTAGACATAGATTCAAAGCCTCCCGTAGCGAGCCTGGAAATGATCAATCAATGGCACGGCAACTTCGTTGCATTGGTAAAACGTCAACGGGAAACCAGCGCCGAATTCTAACCTCACTAGCAAAAACGCGATTGAGCATTCAGTCAACGGTTGAACGTGGTTATGGTCTGTGGCACAATTCGCACCCTTCCTGCACAAGGCCGTTTAATTGATTTAATATTCGTATAAAAATCAATCGGTTAGCAAGAAACAATAATCGGATAGCGCAAAACAAGGCGTTACCGACAAAGCTCTGCGGACGTGGTGAAATTGGTAGACACACCAGGTTTAGGTTCTGGCGCCGCGAGGTGTGAGAGTTCGAGTCTCTCCGTCCGCACCATATAATGCAAAAGAGCCGCTTTTAGCGGCTCTTTTAATATTTACACATACATCTATCTCACGAGGCAGATATGCAAGTTTCTCTCGAAACCACTTCTGGTCTGGAACGTCGTCTTACTATCGGTGTACCCGCCGCTCAGGTTGACGCCGAAGTTGAAAACCGCTTAAAGCAAGCTGCCCGTACCGTTACTATCAAGGGCTTCCGCAAGGGCAAAGTGCCTATGTCGGTAGTGCAGCAACGTTTTGGTGCCGGTGTTCGCCAGGAAGTGGTAGGTGACGTTATCAGTCGCTCTTTCTACGCTGCCGTGCAAAAAGAAAATGTTCGCCCAGCTGGCCAACCGTCCATCCAGCCCACGCAACTGGCTGCAGGCAAAGATCTTGAGTACGTTGCCACTTTCGAGGTTTATCCAACCGTAGCCCTCAGCGATTTGACCCAATACGAATTCACCCGCCCAGCTGCAGAAGTTACCGATGCGGACGTGGATAACATGATTGACGTGCTGCGCAAACACCAAAGTACCTGGAAGGTAGTAGAGCGCGCCGCTGCTGATGGTGACCAGGTGAACATTAACTTCACCGGCACCAAAGGTGGTGTTGAGTTTGCCGGCGGTAAAGCCGAAAACCAAAATTTGGTGCTGGGTTCAAAATCCATGATTCCAGGTTTTGAAGATGGCATTGTTGGCCTGAAAACTGGCGAAGAAAAAACCATCACCGTTAAATTTCCGGATGATTACCAAGCTGAGGAGCTGAAAGGCGCTGAAGCTCAGTTTGCAATTAAAGTAAATTCTGTATCTGAAGCTCAACTCCCTGAATTAAATAAAGAATTTTTTGTTAAATTTGGCGTAGAGAAGGGCGGCGAGAAGCAATTCCGCAAAGAAGTAAAATCCAATATGGATCGCGAGCTTAACAATGCCCTCAAAGCTAAAATTAAGTCTCAAGTAATGGACGCTCTTTTGTCTAATCACACCACTGAAGTGCCTAAGGCTCTGGTAGCTAACGAAATTCACGTGCTGCGCAATCAAATGCTGCAACGTTTCGGCGGCCAAACCCAGAATTTTGATGTCAACACCCTGCTTCCTGACACCATGTTCCAGGAAGAAGCGCTTCGTCGCGTTACTCTGGGCTTGATCGTTGGTGAGATAGTTAAGTCTGCCAAATTGAAGCCTGACACCAAGCGTGTCAAAGCAATGATCGAAGATATTGCTTCAACCTATCAAGAGCCAAAAGAAGTAGTGGAATACTACAACAGCAATCAGGAATTACTTGCTGGTGTAGAGTCGGCTGTTCTGGAAGATCAAGTGGTTGATCATATTTTGTCTGGCGCCAAAGTGACTGAGCAGGCGTCCAGCTACGAAGAAATTATCAAGGCAAACGCTCCTCGTTAATTCGCTTAAAAAAGCCGCAAAGCGCACGTTTTGCGGCCTTTCCCTCCCCCAAATCCCCTCCAATTTACGCTAGCCACTGGCATATAATCGAATCACGAGTTAAGCTCCATATTGTCAAACTCTCTCGACTTTAGGTTTTCATCTAAAGTTGCTGCAACCCTTGTTTTAAGGATAAAAGGCAATATGTCTTACGATTACTCGAAATCTGCACCGTCTATCATTTCCAATGGTTTGGTGCCAATGGTTATTGAGCAAACAGCTCGCGGTGAGCGCTCATTTGATATTTATTCACGTCTTTTAAAGGAACGTGTCATTTTTCTGGTTGGCCCGGTAGAAGACTACATGGCGAATCTTGTTGTAGCACAGCTATTATTTTTAGAAGCTGAAAACCCCGATAAAGACATACATCTTTATATTAATTCTCCGGGTGGCTCGGTCACTGCTGGCATGTCAATTTATGACACCATGCAATTTATCAAGCCAGATGTAAGCACTATGTGCATTGGTCAAGCATGTAGTATGGGGGCCTTTTTATTAAACTCAGGCGCCAAAGGAAAGCGTTTTTGCCTGCCAAACTCTCGCGTAATGATTCACCAGCCTAGCGGTGGCGCGCAGGGGCAAGCTTCGGACATTCACATTCAAGCGCAAGAGATCCTCAAGATCCGCGCTCGCTTGAATGAACTCATGGCGGCACACTCAGGTCAATCTATTGAGCGTATTCAAGCAGATACTGAGCGCGACAACTTTATGTCTGCCGAGCAAGCAAAAGAATATGGTTTAATTGACGCTGTTATTGAACGCCGTGTTGGTTAATTGCGGCACTTTTAATTCAGATATTTTAATCTGTTGGTGTTAATTGTTCGTACCAAGTTTTTTCACAGCAGAAATTTGCTGATCAAGATGGAGTGGTTCCAATGACCGATCACACTGGTGATACAGGCGATAAAAATGGAAAGTTACTTTACTGTTCATTTTGCGGAAAAAGTCAGCACGAAGTTCGCAAACTGATTGCAGGACCTTCTGTATTTATTTGCGATGAGTGTGTTGATCTTTGTAACGATATTATTCGCGAAGAGATTCAGGAAAGTACGTCCGAAGGCTCGTCTGACAAGTTGCCCAAACCGCACGAGATTTCAGCCATTCTGGACCAATATGTAATTGGCCAGCGCCGCGCTAAAAAGGTGTTGGCTGTGGCTGTTTACAATCACTATAAACGCTTACGTCTTGGTGTAAAAACCAAAGAGAAAGAGCCGGTTGAATTAGGCAAGAGCAATATTTTGCTCGTTGGTCCTACCGGTAGTGGTAAAACCTTGCTTGCAGAAACGCTCGCTCGCCTTTTGGATGTACCTTTCACTATCGCCGATGCTACTACTCTCACTGAGGCAGGCTACGTTGGCGAGGACGTGGAAAATATTATCCAGAAGTTGTTACAGAAGTGCGATTACGATGTAGACAAAGCACAACAAGGCATAGTTTATATCGACGAAATCGATAAGATTTCACGTAAGTCTGACAATCCATCAATCACTCGCGATGTTTCAGGTGAGGGTGTACAGCAGGCGCTTCTGAAATTGATTGAGGGAACTGTTGCATCCGTCCCCCCTCAAGGTGGACGTAAACATCCGCAGCAGGAATTCCTGCAAGTAGACACCTCCAACATCCTGTTTATTTGTGGCGGTGCATTTGCTGGTCTGGATAAGGTGATTCGTGATCGCTCTGAAAAAGGCGGGATTGGTTTCTCTGCTGAGGTAAAGAGCAAAGACGAAAAGCGCAACTTTGGTGAAACCTTGCATGATCTTGAACCAGAAGATCTCGTCAAATACGGTTTGATCCCCGAATTTGTTGGTCGTCTGCCAGTTATTGCAACCCTTGATGAACTGGACAAAGCGGCACTTATTCAGATCCTGACCGAACCGAAGAACGCGCTTACGAAGCAGTATGCGCGCCTCTTTGAGATGGAGGGGGTTAGCATTGATTTCCGCCCGGACGCACTGGAAGCAGTAGCTGAACGTGCTATGGAGCGTAAAACCGGTGCTCGCGGCTTGCGCTCCATTATGGAAAATGTATTGCTGGATACTATGTACCGCATACCTTCCGAGGAAAATGTCGTAAAAGTAGTGGTGGATGAATCTGTAATCAAAGGCGAGTCTGAACCGCTTTTGGTCTATGAAAATGCTGAAATGCCCCCCAAGGCGGCGGCAGAAGATTAGCCCAGCTAAATCCTGCACAGACTGATTAAAAAGGGCGCTAACTAGCGCCCTTTTTTACTTTTTTGGCCTCTCAGAACTTGTATTTCAATAAAAATCCCCCACTCTTAGAGCATGTATGTGGGGCCTTCGCCTCATGATTAGAGGATGCCAAATGGAAACCCAAGATTTCGCTTCACCTCCCAATGAATTACCTCTGCTCCCGCTGCGGGATGTGGTGGTTTACCCGCATATGGTCACCCCGTTGTTTGTCGGGCGCCAAAAATCGATAGAAGCTCTAGAGCGAGCCATGGCATCTGATAAACAAGTGCTGTTGGTCGCCCAAAAAGATCCCTCCCTGGATGACCCGAAGGGCGACGATCTCTATAACGTGGGTACCGTTGCTGCCATCTTACAATTACTTAAGCTTCCAGACGGAACAGTCAAGGTACTTATAGAGGGTAGGGAAAGGGCTAAAATCGAGCGAATCGATGATCTTGATACCTATTTCCGGGCTCTTATCGAGCCGATGGAAGAGGTGGGTGTTTCAGGTTCCGAAGCTCATGCGATGGTTTCTGCGGCTGTCAGCCAGTTTGAACAATATGTAAATTTAAGCAAAAAAGTACCTGCCGAGGTAATTACCTCCCTATCAGGTATAGATGATCCGGGGCGGCTCACGGACACAATTTCTGCGCACATGTCGCTGGAGCTTCCTCAGAAACAAGCCATTCTCGAAATAGTCGACGTACGTGCACGCATGGATCACCTCCTCGGTCTTATGGATACCGAGGTCGATGTATTTCAGGTGGAAAAGAAAATCCGCGGCCGCGTCAAAAAACAAATGGAGAAGAGCCAGCGCGAGTACTATTTGAATGAGCAAATTAAAGCCATTCAAAAAGAGCTTGGCGAAATGGGCGAAGATGTCAGCGAATCCGATGAAATTGAAAAGAAAATTGCTGCCGCCGGCATGCCAAAAGATGCAGAGGACAAGGCCAGAGCTGAAGCAAACAAATTGAAGATGATGTCACCTATGTCGGCCGAAGCTTCGGTGTTGCGTGCCTATATAGATTGGATGATCAAGGTACCTTGGTCAAAGCGCAGCAAAGTTCGCCATGATCTGCAACGCGCCGAAGAGGTATTGAACAAAGATCACTTTGGACTCGATGAGGTCAAAGAACGTATTTTGGAATATCTGGCTGTTCAGCAGCGCGTGAAAAAAATTAAAGGTCCAATCCTTTGCCTGGTTGGTCCACCAGGTGTCGGTAAAACTTCGCTGGGTGAGTCTATTGCCCGCGCTACCAACCGCGAGTTTGTGCGTATGGCGTTGGGTGGTGTGCGTGACGAAGCTGAAATTCGTGGTCACAGACGAACATATATTGGTTCTCTGCCAGGTAAGCTCATTCAAAAAATGGCAAAAGTTGGTGTTAAAAACCCTCTTTTTTTACTCGATGAAATCGACAAGATGGGGATGGATAACCGTGGGGATCCAGCCTCTGCCTTGCTGGAAGTGTTGGACCCTGAGCAAAACAATCACTTCAACGATCACTATTTAGAGGTCGATTATGATCTTTCGGATGTAATGTTTGTTTGCACTTCAAACTCCATGAATATTCCTGGCCCATTGTTGGATCGCATGGAAGTGATACGTATTCCTGGTTACACCGAAGACGAAAAGCTCAACATTGCCATCCGTTATCTTATTCCAAAACAAATGAAGGCGAACGGTTTAAAAGAAACCGAGTTGCAAATCAAACAAGAAGCCATCAGGGATATAGTGCGTTATTACACCCGTGAAGCCGGGGTGCGTGGGCTTGAGCGCGAGATTGCAAAACTATGCAGGAAGGTGGTTACTCGCCATGTGAAATCACGCAACATTACTTTGGATATTATTGACTCCAATGAGTTGGAGGATTTACTGGGCGTTCACAAATTTGACTTCGGCAAAGCTGAGAAGAAAAATCAGATTGGGCAGGTAACCGGCTTGGCATGGACCCAGGTAGGTGGCGAATTGCTAACCATCGAATCCTCGGCGGTCACAGGGAAGGGGCGCATTATCAAGACTGGTTCGCTTGGTGATGTAATGCAGGAATCCATTCAAGCTGCGTTGACCGTGGTAAGGTCTCGAGCCCAGGTGTTGGGTATAGCGCCTGATTATCATGAAAAAGTGGATATACATATCCACGTTCCTGAGGGCGCCACACCGAAAGATGGTCCTAGTGCGGGTATTGCCATGTGCACGGCATTGGTCTCAGTTCAAACGGGAATACCTGTTCGCGCTGACGTTGCTATGACCGGTGAGATTACCCTGCGCGGCGAAGTATTGCGCATTGGCGGCTTGAAAGAAAAGTTATTGGCCGCTCACCGTGGTGGAATTAAAACGGTCGTTATTCCTGCGGGCAACGAAAGAGATTTAAAAGAAATCCCCGCTAATATTAAAGAAGATCTCATTATCAAACCGGTTCAATGGATTGATGAAGTGCTCGAAATTGCACTTCAACAAATGCCAAAGCCGCTATCTGATGAGGAGTACAAGGCGCTCGAACAGGCTGCTCAAAAGTCCGAAGCGGCGCGAATCAGTACCCATTAACGTGTGAAAAAGACACAAGATCGCCATGGATGGCGACTATAAAACAACCAAAAATCAAATTGCCCTGCAGAAAACCGCTTGTCTCCTTGACCCTCAAGTTTGCAGTTGGTATAAATCGCAGTTCATTATTGTCTTGGCTGCGTCCATTCATGCAAATAGCTGCTGAGACGCAATTTTGTTGAATAAATAATCAGAAAGGGGTCATGTGTGAACAAAACTGAACTTATCGAAGCGATCGCCGCGTCAGCAGACATCCCAAAAGCCGCCGCTGGCCGTGCCTTGGATGCAGTTGTGGAGAACATCACTACAGCCCTCAAAAACGGTGATTCTGTTGTGCTGGTAGGTTTTGGTACTTTCGCGGTAAAAGAGCGTGCAGCTCGCACTGGTCGTAATCCACAAACCGGTAAAGAAATTCAAATCGCTGCGTCTAAAGTGCCAGGTTTTAAAGCTGGCAAAGCACTCAAGGATGCAGTGAACTAATTAACGCCGCCATCTCTTTATCACATTGGTGGTGCTAGAAGAGTAGGACAGAAGGCGCATTACAGAATGCGCCTTTTTTATTAAACAATAACAGTAGATCGTCATGATGGAAGCAGCAGTATAGCTTCTGCGCGTCGTAAGTGTTCGGAGCCAAAAATGTTACAAAACCTGCGGGACAATTCTAAAGGTGTTATTTCGGGTATTTTAATTGGATTGCTCGTCATTATATTTGCGGTATCCGGAGCAGAGGCTTTATTCAAGTGGGACGCCAGCTCAGCCAAGGCAGTAAAAGTAAATGGCGAATCCATCAGCGAAACTGAAATTGCACGTGCTATAGCAAATCGTAAGCAGCGAATCCTCAGTCAATATGGTGAATCAGTTCCCGCTGAATACCTTACCGACGAAAAACTGCGCGAGCCTACCATTAACGAACTGATTAAAATTTCATTGTTGAGTCAAGCCGCCAAAAAGGGCGGGCTAGCTGCCAGCACCAGTGTACTGAATGAAGAAATTGCACATTCTCCCGCATTTCAAAATAACGGTGTTTTTGATCAAGCGCGCTACCTGCAATTGTTACGTTATCAGGGGTACACCCCAGGTACTTATCAAAAGGCTTTGGCTGAAGAAGCTGTAGTTAATCAACTGCAATCAAGTGTTAATCGCACTGGTTTTGTAACCGCAGCAGAGCTTCAAAATATCCTTGGCTTGCATTACCAAACTCGTGATTTCAGTTATGTAACTTTGTCCGCAGAAAAAGCGCAGAAAGCCGTCACTGTAGAAGATCAAGACATCAAGGCACATTACGATGCAAACCCTCAGGCTTACACTACTCCCGAGCAAGTTGCGGTGGATTATGTAGAGCTGAGCGTTGCTGAACTGGCCAAAAATATTCCGGTGAGCGATGAGCAAATCCAGAAGCAATTTGAACAAAACACCAAAGCGTTTTCTGCCAAAACCGAGCGCCAGGCTGCGCACATTTTGTTAGAAGGCGACGCACAAAAAACAGCCGACGAAATCAAGGCAAAATTAGCTGCTGGTGAAGACTTTGCAAAGCTGGCAAAAGAATATTCAACCGACGCTGGCTCGAAAGAGCAGGGTGGTGATCTTGGCTTCTCATCGGGCGATACATTTCCTGCTGAGTTTGAAGCTGCCCTTGCCAAACTAAAAGTTGGCGAAGTATCAGTTCCCGTAAAAACCGAAGCAGGTACACACATTATTAAATTGGTTTCAGAGCGCGCCTCAAAAGCACCGACACTGGAAGAAGCTAAAGGCGATATTATCGAGCAACTGAAACGCGCTGAAGCTGAAAGCCAATTTGCCGCCAAGCTGGATAAATTGAAAGATTTGGCTTATAACGCCGACAAATTGGAACAAGTTGCCAACGATCTGGGCCTTAAGGTTCATAACACTGGGCTGTTTGCCAAAACTGGTGGAAAAGAACTTACCGCTAACAGCAGTTTTGTAACCGCTGCTTTTTCGCCCGAAGTGTTGGAGCAAGGTAATGCAAGCGACGTTATCGAACTTGAACAAAATCGCGTGGTTGTGCTGAAGAAAACAGAACGTAAACCAGCAGAGCTCCAACCGCTGGAATCCGTTAAGGCACAGATAACTGAGACTGTTCGTGCAGCAAAAACCCAAGCATTGCTTGCCCAACAAGCGAAAGAGTTTGTTGATGCTATTAATGCTGGAAAATCAATTGCGGATCAAGCAAAGTCTGCTGGTATAGAGGTAAAAACCGTTGCAGCGATTGGGCGTACGGACCGCACTACCGAAGCGGATGTGCTGCAGTATGTTTTCTCTTTGGCTGCACCAGCTGAAGGTAAGCAAGCAACTGGTAGTGTTAAAACAATGAAGGGCGATTACGCGGTTGTCTCGCTTACCGGTGTGCACCTGGGTGACCTGAGTAAGGTACCAGAGGAGCAACGTAAAGCTATCGCCACCCAATTAGCATCAATTAATGGTGACTATGACTTTAAAACTTACCAGGCACATCTGGAAGAAGTTGGCAAAATCAAACGTCCTAAATAGGTTGATCGTTTAATTATGATTACAAAAAGAGTTGCTGAGGCAACTCTTTTTGTTTGTGGAGCCTGTATTGGAGGTTAATCTGCTTAACGTAGAAGAGCAAATAAAGCGATGGTTGAATGATGTTGTCATAGGACTAAATCTCTGTCCTTTTGCTGCGCATCCAACAAGAGAGAATCGAGTTAGACTTCAAGTTTGCTATCCGAAATCGGAAGAGGAATTATTAGAAACGCTCAATGCTGAAATGAAATTGCTCGATAACACATCCGCAAGTGAGCTAGAAACCACACTGGTGGTAACGCCGGAATTTTTGCGAGACTTTTATGATTACACCTGCTTTCTGGATTGGGCCCAAGGAAATTTAAAGCGCGACGGCTGGTTAGGGGTTTATCAATTAGCCAGTTTCCATCCCCATTATTGTTTCGCGGGTGCAACGCCGGAGGACGATGAAAATCTGACTAATCGGGCACCTTTCCCAATTATTCATATCATTCGCGAGGCAAGTTTAAGCAAGGCATTAAATTATGTTGAAGATGTGGAAGCGATTCCTGAGCGCAATAAACAAACAGTGGAATCGCTAACGCCATTAGAAAAGCGGCAGCTCTTCCCCTATATTTTTAGTATTGAACCCAAAGGTTAAGCGATGGTATAGCGGTTTCGGCCGCCTTCTTTTGACTGATAAAGGGCATGGTCAGCACGCTCTATCCAGGCGCGATGGTCCACAGTGGATTCAGTAAGCTCGGCAACGCCGAGACTAATGGTAAAGCGAACTTGCTGTCCCTCAGAGTAAACCACTTGTTTTTCCACAGTAGTACGCAACCGTTCTGCAAAAACAGCCGCTCCTTCTACATCGGTATTGGTTAATATGATGCCGAATTCCTCGCCCCCGTATCTGCCCGCTATATCCAAATCCCTAACCTGTTCTTTAATGGCGCGACTCACCTGGCGAATAACATCATCCCCTACGGTGTGGCCGTATTTATCATTTACTTTTTTGAAATGATCTATATCCATCATTATCAAGGTGGAGGTCTGTTCGTAGCGATCATATCGCTTGAATTCCTGAATTAAACGCAGCTCCCAATAACCGCGATTAAACAGGCCGGTGAGATGATCTGTCCGGCTGAGATTTTGCAATTGCCGGTTAGCTTCTTGCTGGGCAATTTTATTGACGGCTGTATCAGTTACATCATAAATAATCAGGCAAATATGCTCGACAGTCCCCTTAGAGTCTACCAATGGGATAATAGTGCTGTTTTGATACATGTGTTCAGCAGTGCCGGTAATAGGGCGGTAATGCGGAAAACGAAACAGATAGGGGCGTTGTTCCCAAGTCGTAAAAGCAGCATTTTGCAGTACAAATACCGATTGGGCTTTATGTTTGAACCAGGTTTCGGATAACTCTGGAAAGACTTTAAAAATACTTTGCTTTAGGACAGCTTCAGGCGCTTTACCGCTGTGGTTTTGCATAAAGCTATTCCATAGCTCTACCTTGTAGTCTTTATCCATCACTACAAGCCCGGCATCAATATTTTGCAAAATGTCCATCAACCAATGAACATCTTCAAAAAAATCGCGTAATTCTTTATTTGTCGCCATGCATGCTACAACTAGTTAGTCGAGTAAATAGTCAAGTTTTTCTACCAGCCCTGAAATCGAGTGCTCAGCAATTACGATCAGTAAATCACAGTTAATTTTGTGGTTTTCAATAGAGTAGTTTATTTCTACCACCAGCGCCTGCTTCCAGGTCATATTATTGTTTTGCAGAAGATCTGTAATATTACAATGCTGACCCAGCAACATCGGAGGTCCGAAACTGAAATGTGTATCCAATTGCTCAGCCATGCCCTTTAGACAGGCGCCATTCAATACGTTGGCTGTATCCATGAGCAGTTCATATTCAGCCTGCTCGTCTTCGACCCGCTCATACTTCAAAAGCTTGGCTAGATCATTGAAATCGGTTCCATTGAAAATCAGCATGGCTTCGCCGGCGATGCCACCACCAATGAAACCCTGGCACACACCGTGCACAATATCATTGCTCTCACGGTTAAGTGATTGCAGCGCCATAGCTATGTCAGTGGGATTCAATATGCTGACATGGGGAATAGACAGTACTACAAACACATCCAGAAGCCGCGCTAACCGATCACCCGCTTGCCCCATGGCAACGTTGGTAATTTCTTGCAGGCAGTCGCGTTGATCTTCCGTAAGCAGGTGTGGATGCATAATCTTGGTCGTACTGATGGAAAGGAGTATCTCAAGCTTAGCAGTTCTGGCGCAATATGCGATTAACCTATCCCAAAATGTCGTATTTTATTGATTTGGTAATATATTTTTTGATGGCAGCCTCAGTTGGCGCACGGTTAAACCGGGTTATAACCACATGTTTGCCAAAGCTTTGAAGGCTGGAGAAAAGTGTAATACCATGCAAGACACCCTATGGATTTGAGAGCTCACCAAGGTTGGCTGTTACCCCACCCAAAAGAGCACCACGCTGGCATAACTCACTTTAATAAGGCCGTTAATATGAAGCTCATCCCTGTTCCTTTTGCTCCCCGCCTCACCCAAATACTTTGTTTAAGTGCATTAGCTACCTTGGTTGCTTGCCAACATTCAACCCCTAAAGCTGATGAAAAATCAGCAGCAAAACCCCAGCGCCCTGCTTGGGAGCTGCCCGCTGATACAGAGGCAAATGCTTATTTGGCCAATTGTGAGGCAGATTTTAAAAAGGTAGCGGCGGAGCTGGATAGTTTTAGCGATCTCAAACCTGCATCCGATAAGGCCTTGCTGGATAAATTAAATAATATGGACAAGATTGCTGATCTCCAGGTCAGCAGAGCAGGGCTTTATTCAAGCGTGCACCCCAACGAAGCGGTGCGAACAGCGGCTGAAGCTTGTGAGCAACATTTTGTTGAGTTAAACAGTGACATAAGTCTTTCTCGCCCCATCTACGATCAAATCAAAAAAATTGATGCGGCCAAACTGGTAGGTGAGGACAAACGCTATCTTGATCACATGCTACGGGACTATCACCGCTCCGGTGTGGACAAGGATCAGGCAACACGCGACAAAATCAAAAAGCTTACCGAAGAAATTAACCTGATTGGCCAGCAATTTGATAAAAATTATCGCGAAGGCGGCAAGAAAATTGAAGTTTCCTCCGCGAAAGAATTAAAGGGTCTGCCTCAAGACTATATTGATCGACACAAGCCGAATGCTGACGGAAAAATTCTTATCAGCACGGATACCCCCGACTACATGCCCGTTATGCAATACGCTGAAAACGATGCGTTGCGCGAGCGTCTTTATAAAACCTATCGCAACATGGCTTACCCGGAGAACAAAGCTGTGTTGGAAAATCTCATGGCCAAGCGCTACGAATTGGCGACCACGCTGGGATACCCTGACTACGCGACATTGGTGACAGAAGACAAGATGATCAAGTCACCGCAAAATGCCCAGCAATTTATCGATAAAGTGTCAGCTCTCGCCACGCCCCGCGCCCAACAGGAATATCAGGTACTCTTGAAGCGCCTGCAAAAAATTGATCCTAAAGCTACTCGCGTTGCCGATTGGCAAAAGATGTATCTTGAACAACTTATTAAAAAAGAAAAATATCAGGTCGACGGCCAAAAAATTCGCGAATATTTTCCTTTTGCCAAAGTTCAACAAGGCATTTTTGACTTAACTCAAACCATGTTTGGTGTAACTATTCGCCCCTGGCAAACTGAAACCTGGCATCCATCCGTCAAGGCATTTGAAATTGTTGATGGTGGCAACGTAATTGGTCGCTTCTTCCTCGACTTGCATCCGCGTGAAGGCAAATATAAACACGCTGCTCAATTCGGTATCCAGAGTGGGATCAAAGGTGTGCAATTGCCAATAGCGGCCTTGGTTTGCAATTTCCCCGGCGGTGAAAACCCTAACGAATTGATGGAACATGATGATGTGGAAACATTCCTCCATGAGTTTGGCCATCTGTTGCACACCATGTTTGGTGGTGATCATGAGCGCGTTGCATTTTCCGGTGTAAGAACCGAATGGGACTTCGTTGAGGCGCCATCACAAATGCTGGAGGAGTGGGTTTGGGATGCGGGAACTCTTGCAAGTTTTGCAAGTAATACCAAGGGACAGGTGATTCCGGTAGATTTGGTTAATAAAATGCGTGCCGGCCGCGATTTTGGTCGGGGCCTCTGGACCAAACATCAGCTCTTCTACGCAGCCCTGTCCTTAAACGTATATAACAAGAAACCATCTGACGTAGACATAGATAAATTAATGGAGCAAATCCAATCCACCTATTCTCCCTTCGGCTATGTAGAGGGCACGCATTTTTATGCCAGCTTCGGCCATCTCAACGGCTATTCTGCAATCTACTACACCTATATGTGGTCGCTGGTGATTGCTAGCGATATGTTTAGTGAGTTTGAAAAGGAAGGGTTACGCAATCCTGCTGTGGCCCAACGTTATCGCAAATACGTACTCGCTCCAGGTGGCTCAAAAGATGCGGCCGATTTAGTACAGGATTTCCTGGGGCGCCCTTATAGTTTTGATGCGTTTGCCAAAAAACTGGAAGCCGCTCACTAAGCTCAATCAGCAGCATTGCGAAAAACCAGTGCTGCTTTTTTACTCCTCTCCTTTGCGATAACAGTGTATGGGGCCAATGAAAAACGTCGTTCGTTTATTAATTTTATGCGGAATCATCGCGGGATTATTTACCGCTTGCGATGGAAAGCGCAAAACATTGGTTCAGGTTGGCGATGAAAAGCAAATCTTGCACGTTGGTATTGGCGATGAAATCGCCGACCTTGACCCCCATACCACTACCGGTTCCAACGAACACAATGTTCAAACATCCGTGTTTGAGGGATTACTAACCCAAGACCCGGAAACTCTTGAACCCAAGCCAGGCGTAGCGGACAGCTGGACAGTGTCTGAAGATGGAAAGGTCTATAAATTTCACATTCGCGACAATGCCCGCTGGAGTAATGGCGATAAATTTATAGCCAATGATTTTGTTGAATCCTGGCACCGGGCACTCATGCCAAACCTTGCTAATCAATGGGCCAGTTATTTGTTTGTGATCAAAAATGCCGAGGCATTTTATAACGGGGAGATAAAGAGCTTTGATGAGGTTGGAGTGAAAGCACTGAATGATCAAGAGCTGGAAATTACGCTAGCCAACGTGACTCCTTATTTTTTACAGCTATTAAACCATAACAGCATGTATCCGGTGCATATCAAAACCATCAAAAAATATGGTGCTATAGATGAACGAAGCACTCTTTGGACAAGGGCAGGTAATTTTGTTGGTAATGGCCCCTTCATGCTAACCGAATGGACACCGCAAAAAGTCGTAACCGTAGTGCGCAATCCTTATTATTGGGATGCTGAGCATGTTCGCCTCAATAAAATTAATTTTTACCCAATTCAAAGTGACGTCAATGCCGAGCGCAGTTATCGCGCTGGCCAGATTCATCTTTTTGACAAGCTACCCAAAGAAAAGATTGCTTATTACCGCGATAAAAAAGATCCTGCGCATCGCACGTTCCCTATGTATGGAACTTATTTTTATCGTTTCAATATCACGGTAAAACCGCTAGATGATGTCAGGGTGAGAAAGGCGCTGGCCTATGCGCTTAATCGAGAAACTATCGTAAAAAATGTCACCAAAGGTGGTGAGGTAGCAGCATATACACTGACGCCTCCTAATCCCTTCGGTTATACGGCACGTGCAAGTGTCCCTTATGATCCTGCATTGGCCAAAAAGCTGTTAGCAGATGCTGGCTTTCCGAATGGCGCAGGCTTTCCCAAATTAAAACTCCTCTATAACACTCTTGAATCTCACCAAAAAATTGCTGTTGCCATCCAATCTCTCTGGAAAGAGACATTGGGCATAGAAGTTGAGTTGGAAAACCAGGAGTGGAAAACGTTTCTGGAAAACCAGCGCACTATGAATTATCAAATCTGCCGTGCTTCCTGGATTGGTGATTACATTGATCCAGATACATTTTTGCAGTTGTTTGTTACGAATGGCGGCAACAACGAGACAGGCTGGTCGAATGCGAATTACGACAAACTGATTCGTGAGGCAGCAGCAACTACCGATCAGGCGGCGCGCAATGAAATTTTCCAGCAGGCGGAAAAAATCCTCGATGACGAAGTTCCCTTGATTCCGATTTATACCTATGTTGGTAATCGCCTGGTTTCCCCTTCAGTTAAAGGCTGGAAAAACCATTTGCAAGATTTTTGGACTTATAAAGATCTCTATTTGGAACCACAGGTAGCCCCCTAATGCTGGTATTTATTTTTAAACGCGTCCTCCAGGCCATCCCCGTGTTATTGCTGGTGGCCGCAGTGACTTTTTGCATGATCCATATGGCACCCGGCGGTCCTTTTTCGCAAGAAAGAGCAGTTCCTCCCGAAGTCATCAAGCGCTTGAATGCGCGCTATCACTTGGATGAACCTATCTGGCAGCAATTTACCAGTTATATTGGGAATTTATTGCAGGGTGACTTTGGTCCATCATTTAAATACCCCAGCCATACCGTAAACGATTTGATTGCTGCTGGATTCCCGGTAACGTTTGAATTGGCAATTTACGCGATTATTTTTGCATTGGTGGTTGGATTAACCGCAGGTATTCTGGCCGCGCTCAGGCCCAATACCGTTCAGGATTACATTCCTATGTCCAGTGCCATGATGGGTATTTGCTTGCCCTCATTTGTGCTGGGGCCATTGCTACTGTTGATATTTGGGATTTGGCTGCAATGGCTACCCGTGGCTGGTTGGGGACAGATTCCTGGCGATAAAATTTTACCTGCTATTACCTTGGGGGCTGCTTATGCAGCCTATATAGCGCGCATTAGTCGCGGTGGCATGCTTGAGGTGCTTTCGCAAGATTATATCCGCACGGCCAAAGCCAAGGGCTTGTCGATGACACGCATTGTTTTTGTTCACGCATTGCGCGGTGGTATTACTCCAGTCATTTCATTTCTTGGCCCTGCTATCGCCGGTTTGCTTGCAGGTTCATTTGTGGTGGAAACCATTTACCAAATTCCCGGGCTAGGGCGTTTCTACGTATTGGCGGCTTTCAATCGCGACTACACCATGATTATGGGATGCACTATCTTCTTTGCATTTTTGATCGTGCTCTTCAACTTGTTCGCCGATGTTATTTTGGTTTGGCTAAATCCCAAATTGCGCCAGGAAGTGAGTGGAGGCCATTAAGATGACGGACAAACTACAAGTAGAGCAGGGCACTTCGCTTACACAAGATGCGTTTCGACGTTTACGTCGAAACAAACTTGCCATGGTTGGTTTATGTGTATTGATTTTTTTTATTGTAATTGCGCTGTTAACACCTTGGATTGCCCCCTACAGCTATGAAGGACAAAACCTGGAGCTAGGTGCAGTAGCGCCATCAGCGACGCATTGGTTGGGGACAGACACGCTGGGGCGGGATCAATTAACTCGTATTATGTATGGCAGCCGCATTTCACTCATGGTGGGCTTTATAGCCACTTCAGTAGCACTCTTGATAGGTGTGCTTTGGGGGGCTACCGCCGGGTTTGTCGGCGGGCGACTTGATGCCATTATGATGCGGATTGTCGATGTGCTTTATGCGTTACCCTTTACAATTTTTATTATTTTATTAACCGTTATTTTCGGACGCAGTATTTTATTGCTGTTCCTCGCCATCGGCGCAGTAGAGTGGCTAACGATGGCGCGTATTGTGCGAGGCCAAGTATTAACCATCAAAAAACAAGAATTCGTTGAAGCCGCCATCGCCATAGGACTTTCACCCTGGCAAATTATTACCCGCCATCTGATTCCGAATGTTCTTGGTCCAATTATTGTTTATACGACTCTGACAATTCCCAGTGTGATTTTGCTGGAGTCTTTTCTCAGCTTTTTGGGGCTAGGTATCCAGCCTCCGCAAAGCTCCTGGGGATCACTCATTTCCGGAGGAGTGGAAACCATGGAGGAATATCCGTGGCTGCTGCTTTTCCCCGGATTAGCCTTATCTATAACACTTTTTTCCCTCAACTTTTTAGGCGATGGCTTGCGCGATGCGCTTGATCCTCGCGCATCCAAAGATTAATAAGGAGCAGGGAAATATGTTAAGTGTAAAAAATTTGCGTGTTTTGTTTAACACTCGCAATGGCACTACAGTTGCAGTAGAAGACCTGAGCTTTGAGGTAAAAGCCGGTGAAGTACTCGGCATAGTCGGCGAATCCGGGTCAGGTAAGTCGGTTGCCTGTTACAGCCTGATGGGCTTAATACCTACGCCGCCTGGAAAAATCGAATCGGGTAGTGCAGTGTTTGCGGGACGCGATTTGCTGAAAATGAGCGAATCCGAATTGCGCGAGGTTCGCGGCAACAAAATCGGTATGATTTTTCAAGACCCTATGACATCGCTCAACCCCTACTTGCGTGTTGCGGATCAATTAATAGAAGTCTTATTTGAGCATGGCAAATTAACCAAACAAGAGGCTCGTCAAAAAGCAATCCAAGCGCTTTCCGAGGTGGGAATCCGCGATGCGGAAACTCGTATAGACCATTACCCGCATCAATTTTCTGGCGGTATGCGTCAGCGCGTGATGATTGCCATGGCCTTGATTGCCGAGCCGGAACTCTTGATTGCCGATGAGCCTACCACAGCATTAGATGTTACGGTTCAGGCACAAATATTGGCCTTGATTAAAAATCTGCAAGTAACGCGCAAGCTCGCCGTTATTTTTATTACCCATGACCTGGGTGTGGCTGCTCAGATGGCTGACCATATTCTGGTGATGGAAAAAGGCCGTTTGGTGGAAGAGGGTACTACTGAACAGATTTTCAAAAACCCAACCCAGCCATACACTCAAAAATTACTGAGCGCAGTCTTAACCACTGCCAAGCCTACCGCAAGCCTCGCTGAAAAATCCGAACCGCCTTTCTTGCAAATCAAACACCTGAAAACGTCATTCTCATTATTTGGCGGTGCGTTTATCAAGCGGTTACTGCACACGCAAAAAGCCGTAGACGATGTAAGCCTGACAATCCAGCGCGGGGAGATATTGGGTGTAGTTGGTGAGTCAGGCTCTGGCAAATCGACGCTGGGTCGCAGTCTTATGCGGCTTGTGGATGCGCAGTCGGGCGAAGTGCTTTTAGAGGGGCGGGACATACTCAAGTTTTCTTACACCGAGCTTAAAAAATCACGTCGCGATTTTCAGATGATTTTTCAAGATCCTTACGCCTCACTCAATCCGCGCATGACAGTTTTTGATACATTGGCGGAACCACTGCTCATTCATGGCCTCGCCAATAGGCAAACTGTATTACATCAAGTTAATCAACTGATGGACGACGTGGGATTGGATCGTCGTTTTATTCGCAAATATCCCCATGAGTTTTCCGGCGGCCAACGCCAACGCATCGCGATAGCCCGTGCCATTGCCCTCAAACCCAAGTTGATCATTGCTGATGAGCCTGTCTCGGCGCTGGACGTCACCATTCGTGCACAGATTCTAAAGCTGCTGCTGGAGCTAACTCAGAAACATGGTTTAACTATGTTGTTCATTTCGCACGATATGTCAGTGGTTCGCTATTTGTGCGATAGAGTCGTGGTGATGCAGCAGGGCAAGCTAGTGGAGGAAGGCAATACAGAAGAGCTATTCGCAAACCCCAAAGAGACCTACACCAGGCAGCTGTTAGCGGCGATTCCAAAGCTCTAATAAAAAAAGCGACCCCAGTCGCTTTTTTTATTCAATGAAACATTGAGTATTTTACGGATTCGCCTGGGCGTAAATGACCAATTCCTGTTGCGGGCGCAGATTGGTTTCATCTTTGATGTTATTCCACTGCATAATTTGCTTCACGGTTACTTTGTATTGCGCTGCAATCTTACCCAGCGTATCACCTGACTTGATACTGTAATTCAGCTTTTGCGCATCTGTTGTCGCGTTTTGCTTATTTGACTGATTACTGTTTGCCTGGCTATCAACAGACACTACCAACTTTTGCCCCGGCTGAAGTGATGCATTTGTACTTATACCATTCAGCTGCGCCAAATTATTAACCGACATTTTTTGGGCTTTGGCGATAGTCCATAAATTTTCACCCGACTTCACTACATAAGTGTTGGAACCCGTTTGTTTAACGGGTGAAGGCTCAACAGCAACTATTTTTTCATCAGTTGCACTGGCATTTGGCGTGAGTGCAATTTGTAAACGCTGGCCGGGTGTTAGCTTATTATTACCCAATCGATTGGTCGTACTTATACTGGTAGAGCTGACACCGTATTTTTTGGCAATCGCATCCAGGCTATCTCCCTTCTTAACCACATATTCAGACCATTTCACCTTGGGGCCTTTACTGAGTGTATCCAGCTTAAGGGTGAATGCCGCTGCATCGGCGACGGGGACTAATACTTGGTGCTGACCAGTAGGATCTGTTAACCATCCATTAAAACCAGCATTAAGTTTTTTTAATTGGTTTAGATCAAGCGAGGTAGTTTGTGCGGCCTCAGCGAGATTTATCTGGGAATCCACATTGATTTTGACGAAGTAGGGCGTATCCGCAATAGTGGGCAGCTGGAAATCGTAACGCTGGGGATTGGCCACAATGCGCGACAAAGCGAGCAGCTGCGGCACATAGCCTTGCGTAGTTTTATTAAGGGGTAGCGACCAAAAATCGGTGGGTTTACCCGTGCGACGATTCTTTTCAATGGCTTGTTGAATGGTGCCTTCGCCGGCATTGTAGGCCGCGACAACTAACAGCCAATCGCCGTCGAACAATGTATTTAATTTATTAAGCAAACGAATCGCCGCATCAGTGGATGCAACTACATCTTTACGGCCGTCATACCAGGCATTGGTTTTTAAACCGTAATTTTTGCCAGTAGCAAATCCCAATTGCCACATACCTGCATTGCTGGCATTGCTCGCGGCCGGATTATACGCACTCTCTAAAAACGGCAGCAGGGCAAGCTCAAGGGGCATATTGTTAGCTTGCAACTGGGTTACTACGTAATGTAAGTAGGGCTCACTCTGAAGCGCAACTTTGGCGAAATAATTTTTATTGCTGGTGTAGAACCTGACTTGGCTATCAATGACTGGATTATTTGCATCGGGAAGACTGTACCCGGCACGAATACGATCCCAAAGATTATCGTAATGTTGCTGCTGTGGCAGTTGGGGTTGAGTTTGGGCAGCTTGCGAGGCCTGGGTTTGCAATTGTGAGCCGTCAGCAGATGAGTCATGCTTTTTGGCGCCCATATTTTCGCAACCCGCCAAGAGGGCAGCAACGGAAACCATGGTAAGTAGCGGGCGGTTTATCTTTTTCATAGGGTCACGTCTTGTTATTCGGTGATTGCCTCCGCCCGTGTCCCTGGGTGTTGCAAGGTTAATGTTGCAAAATGCTATTACTGAGTGGGTGTTTAATGAGACAAGTTTATGGATCGCCCCTTTATGGGTCAACCCAATGACTTGTCCGGCGTCTCAAAACTTGTCCTTAGCCCGTCGCAAACTGGCAAAAATATCCGCCTCTGAGGCTAAATGTTGACCAGATAGCTGCTCAACCTTCTTGCGAATGGCGTCTAAATGACAGCGCAAGAAGGGATTGGTTCGTTTTTCCAGGGCAAGCCGGGTGGGCAGGGTGGCTAAACCTTGCTCACGTTTTCCGCTTTCATCCTCCTGGCGCCGTCTTATATCTTCATTATCCGGCTCTACAAAGAGCGCAAACTTGAGATTCGCCAAGGTGTATTCGTGGGTGGCGTAGATGAGAGTGTCATCGCCCAGCGCTGCTATCTTTTGCAGCGAAGCGAACAAAAGGGCTGCCGTGCCGTCAAATAGCCTGCCGCATCCGGCGGCAAAAAGGGTATCCCCACTAAATAGCAGGGGAGGACTCGCAGGCGGCTCCAAATAATAGGCAATGTGATCCAGCGTATGGCCAGGTAGGGCTATTACTCTCGCGCTCAATCCCAGTAGGTCGATTTGTTCCCCATCCACAACGACGCGGGTAACCTGCGGAATATAAGGGGATTGGGGACCATAAACAGGTACCTGCCAAGTCTTTGCGAGTTCTGCGGCGCCGCCAATATGATCATTGTGATGATGGGTTAACAGGATTCCCGCCAGTTGGAGTTGCTGGTTTTCCAGATAGTCCTGTACCGGCTTGGCGGCCCCCGGGTCTACCACAAACACATCAGGCATTCGAGCGTCCGGTTGGATCACCCAAAAATAATTGTCGTTAAAGGCAGGTATGCTATGGATTTGCAGCATAAACTTCTCAAAATTAGAATTTGGGGCATCTGGCAAGCACCAGTATCATAACAGATGTTATTTTCTGCCCTTGTTTTGGCAATTGCCTCGAATTGATTGTCGCAACCAGCTAAGGATCTGTAGATGCCTCACAGGCTCATTACCAGCCTGCGTCTTATGTGGCGCAAGCGCTTTGGCGTGTTACCCCTGCGCGACTCCCTCGTTCCGCTGGCTGACTGGTTTGACTCACCATTGGGCAAACTCATACTCGCGAGTGAACAGGAGTTAATTGATAGGCAACTGCCGGACCTTTTCGGATACCACCTATTGCAGCTAAGCGTTTCCAACCGCCTGCAATTAAGTGAGACTAGCCGTATATCCCACCGTTTTGCGATGCATCCACAACGTGGCCATGAAGCCAAACTATCCGCCCAGACTGACTTTAACCACCTGCCATTGCCATCAAGCTCCATTGATTTGGTTTTATTGCACCATGTGCTGGACTACAGCCAAAGCCCACACCACGTATTGCGTGAAGCAGCTGCAACACTTATCTCCCAGGGGCATCTGGTTATTGTTGGGTTTAACCCCTGGAGCCTGCTCGGCATCTGGCGTTGGCTGGTGCGCTGGTTCAGTCGTGCGCCGCAATGGCGCCACCAATCGCTGCGCTTAGGGCGGGTGCTGGATTGGCTGGAGCTGTTGGACTTTGAACCTATCCACGTTTGCCAAGGCTTTTATTGCCCGCCCTTCCAACATCAAAATGCCATTAAATATTTGCATTGGATGGACCGCTGGGGTAAAAGGCTCGGCTTACCCTGTGGCGGCAGCTACCTGATTGTGGCACGAAAGGATACTGCAGCCTTCACGCCTATGAAGCCGCAGTGGGAAACCTATCCAGGCCTGCGCGCCTGGGGTGTCACTAAAATCCTGGGGCGTAGTACCCGCCATGGCCGCTTTATATTGAAGCCCTTTGGGATGATGAATTGAAAAAAATAGAATTGTTTACGGATGGTGCCTGCAAGGGGAATCCCGGCCCGGGAGGTTGGGGCGCATTGCTGCGCTATGGCACGGTAGAAAAATCACTGTTCGGTGGTGAGCGAGAAACCACGAACAATCGAATGGAGTTAATGGCCGCTATCGAAGGATTGAGCGCGCTGCGCGAACCCTGCGAAGTCGTCCTTACCACCGATTCCCAATATGTCCTTAAGGGCATTACCGAATGGCTGGCCGGCTGGAAGCGCAATGGTTGGCGGACAGCATCCAAAGAGCCGGTAAAAAATGCGGATCTCTGGCAGCGCCTTGACGAACAAGCCCAACGCCACAAAATTGACTGGCGCTGGGTGCGGGGCCATACCGGTCATCGCGAAAACGAAATTGCCGACAGTCTGGCTAACCGCGCCATCGCTGAATTGAGCTCATAATCAGAATTTTTAAAGACTTTTCAATATGCGTCAGATAGTACTGGACACTGAAACCACCGGCCTTGAAACCTCGCAAGGGCACAGGATTATCGAAATAGGCTGCGTCGAGCTGTTCAATCGCCGCCTCACTGGCAGACACTATCACCAATATATAAACCCGGAGCGTGAGGTAGACGCCGGTGCATTCCAGGTCCACGGCATCAGCAATGAAATGCTGGCCGATAAGCCTACCTTTGCCCAAATAGCGCCAGCTTTTATTGAGTTTGTGGGTGATGCCGAATTAATCATTCACAACGCGGCGTTCGATATAGGCTTTATAAACGCAGAATTTGGCCGACTGATTCCGCGTCAACCTTATATAGAAACACGCTGTTCCGTCATAGATACTTTGTTATTAGCGCGGGCAAAGCATCCGGGCCAAAAAAATAACCTGGACGCGCTCTGCAAACGCTACGGCGTAGACAACTCCCAGCGTGAACTGCACGGCGCTTTGCTCGATGCGGAGATTCTGGCAGACGTTTATCTATTAATGACCGGCGGTCAGACAGCCCTGTCCCTGGGGGGCAGCCAGGCGGCTAGCAAAGACACAGCTACCGCAACAAACGAAATTCGCCGGTTGCCAACCAATCGTCGTCCTCTACCAGTCATCACTATGAGTGAGGAAGAGTTAACCCTACACGAACAAAAATTGGCCGCTATAGATAAAAGCAGTGGTGGAAATTGTATATGGCTCAAGGATTTGGCAGCTGTAGTAGCACCTTGATAGCGATTAATCTGGCCGCTTATGGACGGACATTTGAGAAACCATTAGCATTCTTGAGTGCCAACTGACAAACCTCAGGCAAAATCTCCATAGGTGAGATAAAGTCAAATAACCTTACATAAGAGCAACAGTGGAATCCCTATGAGCGCAGAAGCATTTAACCTTGCCTCGTTAAAAATGGTGCACGACGAATTACTGGCCACCATTGAGCAATCCGCCCTTCGTCTTGAGCAGTTTTCCAATGATCGAAGCAATGGCGAGCTGTTGCAAAATTGCATTGAAGGCATCCGCCAAATTCGCGGCACTCTCAATTTGATTCAATTAAAAGGCGTGGATTTGCTGGCAGATGAACTGCTGGAGCAAATCAACGACATCACCCTCGGCGACAATCCCAACACCAACAAACGACTGGACTTACTCACCGCTGCGTTTTTTATGCTGCCGCGCTACCTGGAGTTTTGCCTGCAAACCTCGCGCAGTATGGCAATGTTATTAATTCCCCAAATTAATGAACTGCGCCAGGCACGTCGTGCTGCGGTATTGCCTGAAAGTTATTACTTCGCATTTGAGCCGCTTAAGGTAAATCGTGATGGACAACCTGCAGCCAATGGCGAAGATATTTCCAATTTGGTTCGCCGTCTGCGCCATATGTATCAGACAGGAATGTTAAAAGTACTGCAAGGCACCCAGATAAAACCTTCGCTCGGCATTATGTGTCGTGCACTGGAGCGTCTGGAATCTGCTTGCGGCAGCACTCCTTTAGGCAATTTATGGTGGCTTGCAAACACAACACTCACTGCTATCAGCGAAGAAAACCTGCGCATCACCAAAAGCCGCAAAATGCTTTTCAGCAGCCTTGATCGTGAGATAAAACGCTTGCAATTTGAAGGTCGCGCCGTACTGAATCGCGAACCTGATGCAGCTTTGGTTAAGGAGTTGCTTTATTTATTGGCACTTTCCAAATCCACTACAGAAAAATCCGGGGCAGTGATTGCTGCCTATGGCATACGTCCATTAAGTTACGGCGATGCAGAGTTGGCTCGCGAAATGGAGTTTCTCAACGGTCCTAGCGTAAATACCATTAATTCTATGGTCACGCTGCTGGTAGACGAACTGCACAGTACCAAAAATATTCTGGAGCGCGCTGCCCAGAGCGGGGCGGAGATATTGGCTGAATCCCCGGAGCTGGTTGAGACACTTAAAAAAGTGGCGGACATTCTCTCCATCGTTGGGCTTGTATCTCCAAGCAATAGCCTCAAGCAAGAAATTGAAAAAATTCAGCGCTGGCAAACTGCTGGCCAGCCTGTTGAGACAAGCGAGCTAATCAGTGTTGCAGATACGCTTCTCTATGTAGAAAGCACTGTATCCGGGTTGAGTAAAACCAATCTTTCCGATGAAAAACTCGCTCAAATAAATTCACTTTCACGCGATGATGTTATGGCGAGCAATCAACTCGCCGAGGCGGAGCGTTTGGTATTGGACGAAGCCGAGTCCGGCCTTGCGATGGTAAAACGCGCCCTTAGCGCCTTTGCAGAATCCAACTACGATAAGGGTCATATTGCCAATATTTCTGCAACACTGGACAGCGTACGCGGCGGGATGTTTGTACTTGGCTTGCCACGTGCAGCCAAAGTCATTGCAGGTTGCCTGCAGTTTATCAATGAATCCCTACTCGAAAGCGAACAGCCAGCGGCCATCCAACACATGATGGAAACCTTTGCTGATGCAGTTATCAGCCTTGAATATTATTTGGATGCAGTAAAAGTTGATAAAGCTGCAGATACAGAAGTATTGCGTATAGCTGAAGAAAGCTTGGAAGCCTTGGGCTACAAAATTTAGCGAACAGCTCAGGTGAGTAAGGCGTGAAGAACAATAAATATTATATCGTCAATCAGGAATTGTTTCTGTGTGACACTGACGGCCAACTGCATGTACTGACTGAAAATGAGTTTTCTGGTTTGGATCTGCAGGCGATATCTCTCCACACATTTTACAGCGATAAAGATGCTGATCATGTAGTGATAGAAATTCACTGCGAAGAGGCCAATAGTGTCAGCAGTTATCAATGGCGCAACTTGAGATCACAGTTGGGACTACTGGCAGAAGTTGATTTTCAACTGGCAGGACGCGCGCTGCAAATTTTGCGTTGGCATTACGACCACCAATATTGCGGTCGTTGTGGAGCACCAACGCAACAACATCATCGCGATCTCGCCCGTCATTGCACTACATGCTCATTGGATTTTTATCCGCGTCTGTCACCATGCATTATTACCTTGGTTACCCGCGGTGATTATTGTTTGCTCGCCTGGCACAATCGTTCCAAAACTCGCCGTTACAGTTGCCTCGCCGGGTTCATCGAACCAGGTGAAACACCAGAAGAGACATTAATACGGGAAGTGCAAGAAGAGGTAGCCATCATCGTAAAAGATGTTCGTTACCATTCAAGCCAAGCCTGGCCGTTTCCCGGTCAATTAATGCTAGGGTATTTTGCAGAATACGACTCTGGGAAAATACAGGTGGATCGAGAGGAGCTTATCGAAGCTGATTGGTTTCGCTTTGATCAGCTGCCAGAAGTACCCCCATCAGCAACGATTTCGGGGCGTTTGATTGAAGAGTTTGTAAGGCAACGTAAGTCATAACACTGAATATAATATAGGGACCACCATGCTATACACTTTGCTCGCACTGGTTGTTGTTGTTATTGCGCTGTTGATTTTATATCGCGCCCTTAAAATATTATGGCTAAGCAGCTGGTTTCTCGGCTGGATCAAGGGCATGTTTGGCCTCTCCCTTCTGGCGCTTGCTTTGGCAATAGGCGCAGTAGCCTACGATGTTTATAGCTATAAACAAATTTTGGTAGGCCAACCTATCGCCACTATCAACTTTGAAGCGATTGAGGAGCAGCACTTCGACGCTGTGGTTGTCGATGCCGCTGGCAAGCAACAACGTTTCAAATTGCGCGGTGATCAATGGCAACTGGATGCGCGAGTCATCGAATGGAAAGGTTATTTTGCCAGCTTCGATATCAAACCCGCCTATAGACTCGATCATTTGGCCGGTCGCTTCTATGACCTGCAAAAAGAATCCAGCGCACAACGCCTCGACATTCCCCTCACAGAAAGCCCAATAAAACTGGATTTGTGGAAATTTATCAATGACCATCGCCAATGGTTTGCGATTGTGGATACCCATTTTGGCCAAGCCAAATATATCCCTATGAAAGCTGGTGCACTTTATGAAATTGTGCTGACCAAAACAGGTGTTAATGTGCGCCCACTGAATGATGTCGCCAGCAAGGCCATCGCCGAATTGAAATAATTGTTATTTATTAAACTGGAGTTGGATTTTGGAATTTATAGCAAACTATGGTCTCTTCCTGGCAAAAACGCTGACCTTTGTAGCTGCGATTTTTATTATCGTTAGTATCATAGCCTCAGCAAGTATGCGCGGAAAAAAATCGGAAAAAGGCCAGATACAAATCAGCAAGTTAAACGAAAAATTCAAGGCTATGCGCGAGATGTTGCAAATGGCCGTACTGGATGACGAAGCCCAAAAACAACTCGAAAAAGATGAAAAGAAGCGACTAAAAGAAGAAAAGGCGCAACAGAAAAAAGCAGCCAAGCAAAAAGATAAAACTGAAGATAAAGCAGAAACCAAACAACGTGTTTTTGTACTTAATTTCCATGGCGACATTAAAGCCTCCGCCAATGACAGCCTGCGTGAAACCATTAGTGCCGTATTAACATTGGCCAAGCCAGAAGACGAAGTGGTAGTGAAAGTGGAAAGTGGCGGCGGCATGGTGCACAGCTACGGCCTTGCATCAAGCCAGCTTACCCGCATTACGAACAAGCAAATTCCGTTGACCATATGCGTAGATAAAGTCGCTGCATCAGGCGGCTATATGATGGCCTGTGTTGCCGATAAAATTGTCGCTGCGCCTTTCGCTATATTGGGCTCTATAGGTGTGGTGGCCCAGTTGCCCAACTTTCACCGCCTGCTCAAAAAGAACGATATAGATTACGAAATGTTTACGGCGGGCGAATTCAAGCGCACCATTACCATGTTTGGAGAAAACACAGCAAAAGGGAAAGAGAAATTTGTTGAAGACCTTGAAGACACTCACGTGCTTTTCAAAGAGTTTGTCAGCGAACATCGCCCGGAAGTAGACATAGCCCAAGTAGCAACCGGCGAAGTCTGGTTCGGCAAACGCGCTCTGGATGTCAAATTGGTTGATGAATTGCGCACCAGCGACGAATATCTTATGGAACGTGCGGAAATTGCGGACGTCTATGAAATAGATTACACACTCAAGAAATCCCTTTCAGAGAAATTTGGCATGGCTGCTCAGGTTGCAGTAGAGCGCGCATTGCTGAGTGTTTGGGAAAAGGCTCAACTAAACCGCTGGTTTTAATCGTTACTCCTGATGAGCACCACCCATGGAGTAGAGCGGTAGTTACTGAGAGATAGTTATAATGTTATACAGCCAACGAAAATTAGTGATGCCAGCTCCAGAGCAAGCATTGCCGGGGCGCTCCGATAAAATGCCGGTCACTCACTCGCATATGGTGTTAGGCACTTCAATGCAGGAGCCATTTCCAACGGGCCTGGAAAAAATTATGTTTGGACTTGGCTGCTTCTGGGGTGCCGAGCGGCGCTTCTGGCAGCAACCGGGTGTTTATACTACCGCGGTTGGCTACGCCGCGGGCTACACGCCCAATCCTACTTATGAAGAAGTTTGCTCTGCCATGACAGGCCATAATGAGGTGGTGCTGGTAGTATTCGATCCGCAACAGACATCTTTGCAAAAATTGCTCAAAGTTTTTTGGGAGTCACACAATCCAACCCAAGGGATGCGCCAGGGGAATGATCGTGGCACCCAGTATAGATCCGGCATCTATACCTATTCTGATGAACAGCGGATGCTTGCAGAGCAAACCAAAGCCGCCTATCAACATGCATTGAATGCACAAGGGCTGGATGAAATCACGACGGAAATTTTACCTGCCGATGAGTTCTATTATGCGGAGCCTTATCATCAGCAATATCTGGCGAAAAATCCTAACGGCTATTGTGGTCTAGGCGGCACTGGCGTTTGCCTTGATTAATAGTTAACACGCTTACAAAACCAGGGACGGTCTATGAAATATTGGTGTTCAGCTTTTGCAGTGGGCGTATTGTCCGCAAGTTTCCTTTCGTACTTACCACCGCTGGTACTATTTTTTCCTTCTGCCTTTCTAGTTGTCACACTGTGCTTGCTCTTAGCAAAACATTCCCAAAATGCCATTGTAAAATTTATCTCAACCATCGCTACAGGTTTAATATTGGGCGCGAGCTATGGGATTTATACTGGCGACAAGCTAGTGCAACAACAATTGCCGGAAGGGATGGCGGGCGAACAGTTATGGATTAAAGGCGCAGTCGTTGGACTACCGGAGCTCGATGATCGTCGTCAACTCTTCGAACTACAAGTCATTGCAGCAAGCCAGCATCCTGACGGCAATGTACCACTTAATTTTCCACCTCGAAAAGTTCTTGTTAGTAGCTATGGTCAGCTAAGGGTTAAACCCGGCGAAATCTGGCAGTTGCAAGTCAAATTAAAACCACCTCGCGGATTTGTTAATCCGGGCGGCTTTGATTATCAGGCATCGCTTTTGCGACGCGGAATTGGCGCCACTGGTTACGTGCGGGATGCGCTCGACAATCGCCAGATTGAATCTCAAACTCATAACAATCTCCACGTATTGCGTTACCAGTTACAACAGTGGCTACTGAATCAAAGCCATAGTAGTGAAAAGGCGATTTTGATTGCTCTACTAGTGGGAGACACTTCTCTCATTACCAAAGACCAATGGAGCGAACTTACCAAAACGGGAACCAACCACCTTATTGCAATTTCAGGCTTGCATCTTGGATTTTTTGCGATTGCCGGCTTTTTTATCGGCGAATTTATCGGGCGATTTATCCAGATGGCGTGGCATAGGTGTCCTGCGTCCGTACCTGGTCATCTGCTTGCCATGGCCTTTACACTTTTCTACAGCCTGATTGCCGGCATGAATATACCAACGCTGCGCACCCTTATTATGCTTGGGATTGTCCATCTGGTTTGTCTAAGTCGGCGAAGTTTTCGTATTAGCAATGTATTTTTTCTTGCACTGGTTTGTGTACTTATCTACGACCCGTTGGCCGCTTTTGATATGGGATTTTGGCTATCATTTGGTGCTGTGGGTGTATTGTTATTTTGTTTTGCAGGACGATTGAATCCGGGCGGACATCAAGCAGGTTTCATTGCACGGGCATGCAAGGAATTTTTAAAATCCCAATGGTTGATGTTTATTGGATTGTTGGTGCCATTGATCCTACTGGTGAATACATTGTCGCTTTTGGCTCCGGCGGCCAATCTTTTAGCGATACCACTTATCACCTTTTTTGTGGTTCCTTGTTTGATAATTGCGGCCATTTTCCAGCAAGCCTTTGGCTACGGCGACACAATATTTTTATCAGCAGCAGAGTGGGGTGCAGAGTTATTTCGTCACTGGTTGCAATATTTATTGCAAGCGAACCTTGAACAACTGAATCCTGCCGTTACTTTGAATAGCTATGCAATTCCTTTAGCGCTTGCCGGCGTAAGCCTCCTGTTGTTGCCAAAAGGATTACGCAAGTCATCTTTGGGTATAGGTGCTATCTGCCTGGCTCTTGCAATACCCACCGAACCATCCAATCCGTTGCAACTCCTGGTTTTTGATGTGGGGCAGGGAACTGCTGTATTAATTCGCACCAGACACCACCAGCTACTTTATGACACAGGACCAGCCTATACCGATAATTTTGATGCGGGCAGCGGCATATTGACGCCCTATTTGCGCAGCCAGGGCTTACGGAAATTGGACGCACTTATCGTAAGCCATAATGACGCAGATCACTCCGGCGGCATGGAGGCCATTCTTAAAAATTTCAATATTGATCACTTATGGTTAGGGGAGCCTGAAAAACACAAGAGTGAGGCCAATCAACCAACGTCTGAAAATTGTCATGGTGTGCCTGACTGGCAGTGGGATGATGTCAGTTTTCATTTTATGGAGTGGGAGCCATTGCCGAATGCGAAATCCAATAATCGCTCGTGCGTATTGCTGGTGGAATATCAAACACAAAAAATTTTATTAACGGGTGATATCGAAAAACCGGTTGAGCAGCAATTGCTCGCACAAAAAGTGTTATCACCAATAGATATATTGCTGGCACCGCACCACGGTAGCCACAGCTCTTCGACAGCGGGATTTGTTGCAGAGACCTATCCACATTATGTGATCTACAGCGCAGGTTATCGCAACCAACACGGCCACCCGCACAAAGATGTCAGGGAGCGCTACCAACACGTCAATGCGAGGGAGCTGAATACCGCGATGAGCGGCGCGCTAGAATTCAACTGGCGCAACCATCAATGGGAGCTGGTTGAATATCGCCATGAGCAAAAGCGCTATTGGTTCTCTGATATTCAGGAGCAATAAACCAGCGCTACTCATTAGCTCAGGTCAATTGACAAAAATTGATGTGTGGCATGGTTTTCTGCAGCGCATGTGGTAAGGTACGCCGCTAATTTAAAGCGACCATAAAAAGATACGTCGCTACTTTGTATGGCACAGTGCTGTGCAATATACATCCAAATCTATTGAGCGAGAGGAGTTTCCAAGGTGTTTGAAATCATCGCGTCTGGCGGCCTTATGATGATTCCCATCGTCCTGTGTTCGATTGCCGTTATCGGCATTAGCGTTGAACGTTACTGGACGCTTAACCCCGCTAAAGTTGCCCCTCGCACACTGCTTGCCCAAGTATGGAGCTGGATTAAAAACAATCAGGTAGACGCCGCCAAATTGCGCGAACTCAAACAAGCTTCGCCTTTGGGTCGCATACTCGCCGCCGGCCTCAGCAATTCTCGTCATGGACGGGATGTAATGAAAGACTCCATCGAAGAAGCCGCCAATCAGGTTATTCATGATCTGGAGCGTTACATTGGCGCACTTGGCACTATTGCGAATATCGCTCCCTTGCTCGGTCTGTTGGGAAGCGTGTTTGGCATGATCGAAACCTTCAATGCCATCATGCTAAAAGGTTCTGGCAATGCCAGCGTACTGGCGGGCGGCATTGCCGTTGCGCTGGTTACTACCGCGGCAGGATTGATAGTGGCCATCCCGGCGACTGTTTTACATCGCTATTTCCTGCGCCGTGTCGACAGCCTGGTGGTGATTATGGAAGAGGAATCCATCAAGTTGGTGGATGCCCTGCATACCGATCGCAGCGTTGATGTGAAGTTAGTTTAAGCTATGAAATTCCGTCGACAATCCCGTGAACTGGAGGGCATGAACCTCATATCATTGATTGATGTGATGTTTTTCTTGCTGATTTTTTTTATGCTCTCCAGCACCTTCACCAAAGAATCCCATTTGGGCGTTGAGCTGCCTGAAGCCAATGGCGAACCCTCCAGCGATCAACAACAGCAAATCGAAATTGTGATTAGCGAGCAGGGCGCTTATTCAGTCAATGGTCAGAGTCTGGTAAACAACGAACTGGAAACCCTCAAGTCAGCGCTTAATAAAGCATCTGATGGCAAAACCGATTTACCCTTGTTGCTCACCGCCGATGCCAAAACCCCCCATCAGGCGGTGGTAACGGCCATGGATGCCGCCGGTCAGTTAGGCTTTGTAAAAATGAGTATCACCTCTCGTCAGCCTGAAGTAGTTGAAAAGCCGAAAAAATAAGCATCCGGGATTCGCCTTTCACACCGGCTGCAGACCCAAGGGGCCTCATATCCCATGAAAAAATCCCACCAGTTTTGGACAAAAGTCTGGTACGGTAAGTCGTTATTTGCCTATTGCCTGTTACCAGCTGCCTTGCTGATGGGAACCCTTGCCTTAATGCGCAAATGGTTGCTAGTCCGCTTTGTGCAGCAGCAGATATCTGTGCCCCTGATCGTGGTTGGGAACATTTCAGTAGGTGGCACAGGTAAAACGCCATTGATCATAGCCCTTGTAAAATATCTGCAGGATCAAGGCTATAAACCAGGCGTTGTCAGTCGGGGTTACGGTGGCGAGGCAACTGAATATCCCTTTCTTCTTGATGCCGCCTCTACCGCCGCCCAAAGTGGTGACGAGCCTTTACTGATTTACCAATCAAGCCGATGTCCTGTTTGTGTTGCCCCTGATCGGGTTGCCGCTGCCCGGCAATTGGCAATCGCTGGCTGCAACATTATTCTTAGCGATGATGGCCTGCAACATTACCGCTTGGGACGAAGTATGGAAATCGCTGTCGTGGATGGCCAGCGGCTATTCGGCAATGGGTTCCTTCTGCCAGCGGGCCCGTTGCGTGAACCAGTTTCACGCTTGAAACAGGTTGATATAGTGGTCGTTAATAACCCGCGCAAGACGAATTTGAATCTCGGTCTAAAAGAGCAATTTGCACTCCAAATCCAACCTCAATGCTGGTATCAACTTGGCTCAGGCCAACCCATCGCCTTGGCTGACATGGAGTTTAAAACCCAGATACATGCGGTTGCAGGTATAGGAAATCCTGAGCGCTTTTTTAATACGCTGGACTCTCTTAATCTGAGCTACTACGCCCACAGCTTTGACGATCATCATAAGTTTCAGGCCAGCGATTTTGCAGGATTCCATGATGATGCCGTGGTCATGACGGAGAAAGATGCCGTAAAATGCGCGGCTTTCGCCAAAGCAAACTGGTATAGCTTGCAAGTCGGCGCCCATTTGAATCCCCATTTCTGGCAAGTGTTCCAGCGTAAGCTGGATGCAATCAAAGGTCATTAAAATGAGTTTTACCCTCGTGATTCCCGCGCGCTACGCATCCACTCGCTTGCCGGCCAAGCCGCTAAAGGAGATTGCCGGCAAACCCATGATTCAGCATGTATACGAGCGCGCCTGCGCCAGTAGTGCCCGTCAGGTGATTATCGCTACAGATGACGTACGCATTGCTGAGGTAGCCACAGCCTTTGGCGCGCGAGTGTGCATGACCTCAGTTAATCACGCCTCAGGCACTGACCGTTTGCAAGAAGTTGCCCAACAGCTGGGCCTGCCAGATGAGGAAATCCTGGTAAATGTGCAGGGTGATGAACCTTTAATTCCGCCGGAAGTGATTGATCAGGTAGCCACCAACCTGGCGGCCATGCCCGAGGCCAGCATGTCCACCCTCTGCGAACCTATCCACAACCTGGAGGATTTTCGCAACCCCAATATTGTGAAGGTGGTTTCTGCTGCGAATGGCCGCGCACTCTATTTTTCCCGCGCCCCCATCCCATGGCCGCGCGATCATTTTGCCCAAGCGGATGTGCACTCGCTGCCATCAGACTTTCCCGCCAAGCGCCATATAGGCATCTACGCATACCGCGTAGCGCTCCTGCATAAATTTGTTGCCTGGGAGCCAGCCCCCCTGGAAAAGATTGAATCTCTGGAACAATTGCGTGCGATGTGGAATGGCGAGGCTATACAAGTTGCCGAAGCCCTGGTACCCGTACCTGGGGGCGTAGACACAGAGGCAGATTTACTGCGCGTTAAAGCCTTGCTTGAGAAGTAATATGGTTAAAGTCCTGTTTGTTTGCCTAGGCAACATCTGTCGCTCACCGACGGCCGATGGCATTTTCCAAAAACTGGTAGCCGATGCTGGCCTTGCCAAGCGAATTAGCGTGGACTCCGCCGGTACTGCCGGCTGGCATCAGGGCAAGGCACCCGATCCACGTACCATCGCCGCCGCGTCCAAACGCGGATTTGATCTATCCTTCTTGCGCTCCCGGCAGGTAAAGCGCAGCGACTTTGGCGAATTCGATTATATTCTCGCCATGGACGAGGAAAATCTCGCCGACCTAACCTTGCTGCGCCCACAGGAATTCAGCGGTCATCTTGGGTTATTTCTGGAGTTCAGCGAACAGCAGCATTACACCGCTGTCCCCGACCCATATCATGGTGGTGCAGCTGGTTTTGAATTAGTGTTGGATCTGGTCGAGGAGGCATCCCGAGGATTACTCCAGACTATTCGCACACAACACAAGCTGTAACAACTCATCCGTAACATTTCACAGGTTGACCGAGTGCCGCTCTATTTACCGCAATTTAATTTGCAAAAATTCAATACGCTGGCGTCACCGGCGACCGCTGATTTTTTTGTTGGCGCCAGTAGCGAAGCCGAATTATTGGACGCGATCAAGTTTGCTCGCGAGCGCAATTTGCCACTGCTTATTTTGGGCGGCGGCAGCAATATCGTGTTGCATCAGGATTTTCATGGTCTTGTAATACATGTTCGCCTATTGGGTAAAGAGTTGGTGAAGGAGGATGCAGACTTCTATTACCTGCGCGCAGCCGCTGGTGAAAATTGGCATGAGCTGGTCGAATATTGCCTGGATAATCACTACTGGGGCCTGGAAAATTTGTCCTTGATTCCCGGCAGTGTCGGTGCCGCACCTATTCAAAATATAGGTGCCTACGGCGTTGAGCTGAAAGATGTATTTAGTGAGCTGACAGCCCTCGACATCAAGTCTGGCTTGTCTATTACGTTTACCGCCGATGCCTGTCAATTTGGTTACAGGGATAGCGTCTTCAAGCAGACCTTGCTGGATAAATACATCATCACTTCAGTAACGCTCAAGCTGCACAAACAAACGCAGCCGATGCTGGAATATCCTGCGCTCAATCAGGCACTCGCCGGATACGATAGGCCCATTACACCGCTGGATGTCAGCGAAGCAGTTTGTGATATTCGCCGCAACAAATTGCCGGACCCACTGCAGATTCCCAATGTCGGCAGCTTTTTTAAAAATCCGATTATCAGTGAAAGCAAACTTGGACAACTTTTACGCGAATACCCGGATCTGGTTTTTTACCCCGCGCATTCGGGCCATTTCAAACTTGCCGCGGGGTGGCTTATTGATCGCGCGGGCTGGAAAGGTTATCAGGGCGATGCTTGTGTACATGCACAACAGGCATTGGTATTAACCAACCCGCAACGCCGCTCTGGTGAATGCGTATTGGCCTTGGCCGAGCAGATTCAACAATCTGTTGCTAAACTATTCGGAGTGGGCTTGGAACAGGAGCCCAGAAACTACCCCTAAGGACGCGGATCAGGAGCAGGATTTTGCAATAAGTAGTCAGCTTATTGGGAATTAGGCTCTGGCTTAGTAGATAAATAAGCTCTTATCGTTATAACCTGTAGCAGTTTGTAGGGACTATCACTACAATCACAGAGGTTTCGCATAAGAGGCGTCCATTAATAACAATTAACACTTGCCGTTAGGCTTGGGGGCTGGTTTGACCAAAATACTCGTTGTCGATGATCACGACTTGGTGCGCATGGGGATAGTGCGCATGCTGGCCGATATAGACGGCTACCAAGTGGTAGGAGATGCCAAAAGCGGGGAAGAGGCAGTGACAAAAGCGCGTGCGCTTTTGCCCGATGTAGTCCTTATGGATGTCAAAATGCCTGGAATGGGTGGCCTGGAAGCAACCAAAAAATTACTGACTGTAAATCCGACGATTAAAATTATCGCGGTAACCGCTTGTGATGACGATCTCTATCCAACCCGCCTGATGCAGGCTGGCGCTGTAGGTTATGTCACCAAGGGTGCAGAATTTTCCGAAATCACCAATGCCATTAATAAGGTGATCCGCGGTGATCTTTATATGAGCAACAGCATTGCACAACAGCTCGCGCTCAAAAACTTCTCGGGCAATGCCAATCAGGAATCTCCATTCGAAAAGCTGTCACAACGTGAGCTGCAAACAGCCATGCTGATTGCGAACGGCCAAAAAGTAAACGACATTGCAAATACTTTTTGCGTGAGCCCAAAAACCGTTAACAGTTACAGATACCGCATTTTTGAAAAACTCGCGATTAACAGTGATGTTGAGTTGACTTTATTGGCGGTAAAACACAACCTCCTTGATCCTGAGGCTGTGGTGTAATTTGACCTCATACCGCAGCGGCCCAATGCCGCTGCCGCTTTGTAGCCAGCATGTCTGAACAATCTTCCACTGCGCAATTTGACTCGACTCGCTTTCTGGCGGATGCATCGCAACAGCCCGGCATTTATCAAATGTTTGGAGCCGATGGCCAGATACTGTATGTCGGCAAAGCCAAGAACCTAAAAGCCCGCCTTGCCAGTTACTTTCGTAAAACTGGCCTCTCAGTAAAAACCCAGGCGTTGGTTTCCCGCATTCATCGTATTGAAGTCACCATTACCGCAAGTGAAGCTGAAGCACTAATCCTTGAGCAAAACTTAATTAAATCCAATCGTCCGCCGTACAATATTTTGTTGCGCGACGATAAATCCTATCCTTATATTTTCGTATCCAGTGGCGAACCTTATCCACGAATCAGCTTTCATCGCGGAGCCAAAAAAAAGCAGGGGGATTATTTTGGACCATTCCCCAATACGGGAGCGGTGCGCGAAAGCCTACAGTTTTTGCAAAAGACATTTCGTGTGCGCCAATGCGAAGATAGCGTATTCAATAATCGCTCGCGCCCCTGTTTGCAGTACCAAATAAAACGCTGCACTGCGCCCTGCGTGGAGTTCATTAGCAAAGAGGATTACGCTAACGATCTCCGCCATACCAGTATGTTTTTAACGGGCAATAGCCAGGAGCTGATGGCTGAGCTGGCAGATCAAATGGACAAGGCCGCACAAGGCCTCGACTTCGAACGCGCCGCACAATATCGCGATCAAATTACATTTCTCCGCAGCATACAATCGCAACAGGTGATTGAAGAGGGCAACGGAGATATAGATGTCATCGCATTAGTTGCACGGCCCAATGCACTTTGCGTACACGTTTTATTTATTCGCCAGGGCCGGATTCTTGGTAGCCGCAGCTTTTTTCCACAGCAGGGCATTGCTGAAACAAATTCAGAAGTGCTTTCCGAATTTGTGGCTCAGTTTTACCTCGCCAATAGTGGCAAGGATATTCCACGCGAAATCATCACCAATTATCCGTTAGATGACCAAGACGTTATTGCCAGTGCATTGCAGCAGGCCATAGGTCGCCAAGTATATTTTACGCACAGCGTACGCAGCCATCGCGCCCAGTGGCTACAGATGGCCGTTAATGCAGCGGAACAAAACCTTATTTCCCATCTCAATTCTCGCCAGAACTCATTGGACAGATTTATTGCGCTTCAAGAAGCATTGCAACTTGATGAAACACCGCAGCGCATGGAGTGTTTTGATATTAGCCACAGCAGCGGCGAACTCACCGTCGCATCCTGTGTGGTATTTGATACCAACGGCCCACTTAAATCCGATTATCGCCGCTTCAATATCGAAGGCATTACGCCGGGAGACGATTACGCCGCTATGGAGCAAGCACTTGAGCGGCGTTACACACGATTGAAAAAAGGCGAGGGCAAGATGCCCGATATACTGCTAATCGATGGCGGTAAAGGGCAATTATCAAAAGCCAAAAGTGTATTGGCGGAACTGGGAATTGATGACGTACTCATGATAGGTGTTGCCAAAGGCAGCACCCGTAAAGCCGGATTCGAAACGCTCTATAACGCACAGACGGACACGGAGATTGTGCTGAACAATGATTCGCCAGCGCTGCACCTTATCCAGCATATCCGCGACGAAGCCCACAGGTTTGCCATCACCGGCCATAAGCAGCGGCGCGATAAAAAGCGCAAAACATCAACCTTGGAAGACATTCCGGGTGTAGGAGCAGTACGTCGGCGCGACCTGCTGCGGCACTTTGGCGGCATAAGGGAAATTCAAGGAGCCAGCGTCAACGACCTGCTAAAAGTAAAAGGGATAAGCCAGCAGCTTGCTGAAGAAATCTACGGGTTTTTCCATAACGAATAGGGGATAGTGTATGATCGCATTTAAGATCCCATCGCATTGGATTTGAGAACGAGAACATCTGGTCATGACCTTTGCTAATCAGCTAACACTTCTGCGCATTATCTTTATTCCGCTGTTCGTTATTGTCTTTTATTTGCCGGTTTCCTGGGCACACGTAGCCTGCGCGTTGATTTTCACCGTGGCCGCCATTACCGACTGGCTTGACGGTTATGTCGCCCGCAAATATAACCAAAGCACACCTTTTGGTGCATTTCTCGATCCAGTTGCCGATAAGTTGATGGTCGCCATAGCGCTATTGTTACTGGTATCTATTCACCATGACTCGGCCTGGTTTGTGGCCGCCGCCGCCGTGATAGTGGGACGCGAAATCATTATCTCCGCGCTGCGCGAGTGGATGGCCGAGCTAGGCCAAAGAGCTAGCGTCGCCGTGTCTTATATCGGCAAAGTCAAAACAACATTGCAAATGATCGCCATTATTTTCCTGCTAACGGATCTTCATCAGCTTTATAACCTCGGCTATATTGCTCTGGCTGGTGCTGCAGGCCTGACGCTTTGGTCCATGGTGCTGTACTTGCGAGCTGCGTCACCTTTCTTGCTGGCCAATTCGTCCAAAAAATAAACTCATTGTTGTTTTAGAGAACGAGGGGCTCTTAACCCCTCAAAAATCTGCCTATAAGTATTAGAAAACACTAGGATTTTCAAAATGACTCCGCTAAACTTGCGGCCTCTCGAAATGGCGCGATAGCAAAGCGGTTATGCTCTGGATTGCAAATCCAGCTAGTCCGGTTCGACTCCGGATCGCGCCTCCATATTCCTCCTCTTTTGCGACCTCCGTAAAAGCACTCAGCCCGAGTGGTGAAATTGGTAGACACAACAGATTTAAAATCTGTCGCTCTTCTGAGCGTGCCGGTTCAAGTCCGGCCTCGGGCACCATGTCTTATCGACAACTAACTCTTTCCTAAAAAATGGACTGGACTTTTTGTTCAGTTATTTCCGTTTTTATCACCAGCTCTTGCCACAGCGAAAACGAATTCCTTACTGTGTAATCCAACCCACCGATTTCGACGCACTATCTCGCTAGGCTGGTCGACAGCTACAGGTGAGGAGTTTGTCATGCCGGAAGGGCCATCGATTGTAATTTTGAAAGAGCTGACTCAAGACTTCGTCGATCAGGAGATCAAGCGAGTCGAGGGAAATAGCAAAATCGATCAGGGGCGCCTGTCTGGACAAAGAATTAAATCCCTGCGTAGTTGGGGCAAACATTTTTTGATTGAGCTAAACGGATTTGCGCTGCGTGTGCATTTTTTAATGTTTGGTAGTTACACCATCGATGAACGTAAATCCGTTGAGCCACGCCTTAGTTTGCAATTTGCAAAGGGTAGGGAGCTTAACTTTTATGCATGCTCTATCAAATATGTAGAAGGAAAACTTGAGGATACCTATGACTGGGGTGTGGACGTTATGTCCGACCAGTGGAGTCCTCGCGTTGCGCGTGCAAAATTACGTACTGCGCCGGAAGCCTTGGCATGTGATTTATTGCTGGATCAGGATATTTTTGCTGGCGTGGGCAATATTATTAAGAACGAAGTGTTGTTTCGTATCAGGGTTCATCCACTGTCAGAGATAGGAGCACTACCTCCCGCAAAATTACGGGCGCTAGTGGAGCAAGCACGAACCTATAGCTTTGAGTTTCTAGCCTGGAAAAAGCAGTATGTACTGCGCGAACACTGGCTAGCACATAATAAACGCAGTTGTCCCCGCTGCCATATTCCCTACACCAAAGCCTATCTGGGCAAAACCCACAGGCGCAGTTTCTTTTGCGAGAGATGCCAGAAACTTTACCGACTCACCAATGCCTAGGGTTTTACTGGCAGACGTTTCCTTTTTGTGTTTTTTGATGTTAGCTTTAATAAAGTGAAGCTTCCATAAGGATTTATCATGCCTAGCAGTTTCGGCTCCAAACTTGTTATCGCCATATCATCGCGCGCACTTTTCAATCTTGATGACAGCCACCAGGTCTATATCAACGAAGGTCTTGATGCCTATGCCCGCTATCAGATTGAGCATGAAGATGAAATTTTGCAGCCTGGCGACGCATTCCCACTCGTTCAAAAACTCCTGAAACTCAATAGTCGCCTCGCTGGAGAGCCGCGAGTCGAAGTTATCCTGCTCTCGCGCAATAGCGCTGATACTGGCTTGCGCGTTTTTAATTCCATTGAACATTATGGGTTAAGTATTACGCGAGCTGCCTTTAGTGGTGGCACTTCGCCCTATGCTTACGCAACGGCATTTGGTTGCCATCTGTTCCTCTCAACTCATGCGGAAGATGTCCGTCATGCGCTTGATCACGGCATAGCAGCAGCAACGCTTTTAGCCTCAAAAAATAAAGCCGATAACGAAGATCAAATTCGCTTCGCGTTTGATGGCGACGCTGTATTGTTTTCTGATGAAGCGGAGCGGGTTTATAAGCTGGAAGGATTGAGCGCTTTTACCGAAAGCGAGAAAGCTTCTGCCAAAGAACCTTTGAGTGGCGGCCCTTTTAAAGAATTCCTCGCCGCCTTGCAGGGCTTACAGCGTGAATTTGGCGAATATGATTGTCCGATTCGGACTGCACTAGTGACCGCCAGATCGGCGCCCGCACATGAGCGCGTTATACGTACATTGCGCGCTTGGAACGTACGTATAGACGAATCGCTGTTCCTGGGCGGCCTATCAAAAGGCACCTTTCTGAAAGCTTATGGCGCAGACGTATTTTTTGACGACCAGCGCATACATTGCGATTCAGCCAGCGAGCATGTGGCAACCGGCCATGTTCCCCATGGTATCGCCAATCAACTTTTAGACCTCCCTAACGCAAGCGGACTAAAAAAATCAAGCTAAAAACTATAAAAATTCAGGATATGGTCTAAAGTTGTAAGAAATGCTCTTTTTGGGATATATGAAAATAAATTGGAATTTGGTGAAAGAGCCGTCTATTCTTGAAAAATCTAAGGCGAACATCTTTTTATAACCACTGAGCGCTTTCGCGTTGAGTACCAATCCTCCAGTTCAATGAGCCATTTGGAGGGCTTATGAAGCTGCAACAACTGAGATACATCTGGGAAGTTGCCCATCACGACCTCAACGTGTCGGCAACCGCGCAGAGCCTTTACACATCACAACCGGGCATTAGCAAGCAAATTCGCTTGTTGGAAGATGAGTTGGGTGTTGAGATATTTTCCCGCAGTGGCAAACACCTGACACGCATCACGCCTGCCGGTGAAGCTATTCTCAAGAAGGCTGGGGAGATATTACGTAAAGTTGAAAGCATCAAGCAGGTCGCTCAGGAGTTCAGTAATGAACGTAAAGGAACCCTGACGATTGCGACCACCCACACCCAGGCACGCTACGCATTGCCACCAGTGATCGGGCAATTTATCAAGCAATATCCGGAAGTTGCCCTGCATATGCACCAGGGTACCCCCATGCAAATCTCTGAAATGGCTGCTGATGGCACGGTGGATTTCGCAATCGCCACCGAAGCTATGGAACTGTTCAGTGATTTGATCATGATGCCGTGCTATCGCTGGAACCGCTGCATTGTGGTCCCCAAGAGTCATCCTTTGGCCCAAGTCTCCCGTCTTACACTGGAAGACGTAGCCAAATATCCCATAGTGACTTATGTGTTCGGTTTTACCGGCCGCTCCAAGCTGGATGAAGCCTTTATTAATCGTGGCCTTGCTCCCCGCGTCGTCTTTACCGCGGCGGACGCTGACGTAATCAAAACCTACGTACGCCTGGGCTTGGGGATTGGTATTATCGCGCATATGGCATACGACGCGACTATAGATACAGATCTGGTAGCGCTTGATGCGAGCCATTTGTTTGAGGCCAGCGTCACCAAGATTGGCTTCCGTCGCGGAACCTTCTTGCGCGGGTTTATGTACGACTTTATCGAGAAGTTTGCGCCTCATCTTACTAAGGAGATAGTTAACGAAGCGTTCAACCGTCACTCTCGCGCTGAGCTGGACGAGCTGTTTGTGGATGTGAAAATCCCGACACTTTAATCATATCAACGCTAAAAAAGCCGGCCTCGAGCCGGTTTTTTTATACCTTTAAATCACCCAAAACCTATACATAAATTTTGCAGCGTATAAGTATTTAAGGTATAAATTATACATTGATAATTTTTTGTATAACCATGGTGAACACAATGGATAAGATTCCTCTCGGTGTCAGCCAATGCCTGTTGGGTGAGCACGTAAGGTTTGACGGCAGCCATAAACACAATCATTTTTTGACTGATCAGCTGGGCAAATATGTGCAGTTTTTGCCGGTTTGTCCTGAGGTGGCTATTGGTTTGGGAGTTCCACGTAAACCCATCCGGCTTGTGGTAGATGGAGACCAGGAGCGAATTCGTGGTATCGAAAACCCGAATCTCGACGTAACCGACGCGCTAGTGCAACAGGCGGAACAGGTTGCCCAATCCATGCCGCACATTTGTGGTTACGTATTTATGCAAAATTCGCCCAGTTGTTGCGTTTTTGGCTTAAAGCGCTACGGTACTAACGGCCATCCGTTGGACACGCGAGGACGTGGCGCCTTTGCCAAGCGTTTGATTGAGCTTATGCCGCTATTGCCTGTAGAAGAGTCGGGCAGGCTGTGTGATGCTGGCTTGCGCGAAAATTTTGTCACGCGTATTTTTGCTTATCACGATTGGCGACAACATATCGAAGCAGATCCAACGGCTAAAAAACTTATCGACTTCTATTCACGCTACAAATACCTGGTGATGGCTCACCATGTACCTAGTTATCTTGAGGTGGGTAGATTGCTGGCTGATTTATCGGGAAAAAATATTCCAGAAATTGCTGAAAAATTTATTGCACTCCTGCTGTCCGCGTTACGACATCCAGCTTCAACACGCAGCCATTTGAATGTATTGATACATCTGCGTGGCTATCTTAAACATCACATAGATACGCAAGAAAAAGCGGAGCTCACACGCGTCTTCGATTCCTATGCGCAAGGTTTAGTACCACTGGTTGTTCCCCTTACTTTACTTAAACATCACTTGATGACACTGGATGATCCCTATTTAAAAAACCAGGTTTTCTGGCAGCCATTCCCGGAGGATTTGGGATTGCGCAATGCTGTAGCGGAGCGTTAATCATGGAAGAAAAATCACTACCTATCCGCGAAGTATCGCGCATCACAGGCATTAACAGCGTAACTTTGCGCGCCTGGGAGCGCCGCTATGGCTTGATTAAACCGCTGCGTACCGGTAAAGGTCACAGGTTATACGGTTCCAGCGACATAGATTTGATTCGCAAGATACAACAATGGTTATCTCGAGGATTGGCTATTGGCAAGGTCAGCGAATTACTTGACGCTGGCGCCGCAGAATATACGCCAATAGAAGAAGATATCTGGCAAGAATTTAAACAACGTTTGCTAAACCTGCTGGCCGATGTAAACCCCAATAAAATTGATCATTTTTTTGGACAAGTACTGGCCGATTACCCACCGGCGTTGGCTGCAGATTATTTAATCACACCCGTCTTAGCATCCTTGGAGCATCCTGTATTTGGGAACAGTCTTAAAAAGAACTTACTCGAAAATCGCTTGATCGAAATATTGCTTTCACTCAGCTATCGCCAGCGAGCGCAAGGCCAGCAAAAATCTGTCGCTATAGTGCAACTGGCCGGTGGCGTAGACAGGTTGCGCAATGTATTGCTGCATCATAGCTTGCTAATGAATCAGATAAAATCCGAACAGTTGGGAGCCATCTTGCCCGATGAAGTGATACTCGCAACAGAACAGCTCCAACTGGATGCCCTTATCATCTTCAATGACAATACCCATAGTTTGGCGGAATTTAATCGACAATTAATTTCACTCGCTGAAAAACTATCTCTTCCGATTATAGTAGGCGGCTTTTTGTCGACGTCTTTGCTACCTAAGCTACCAGCACATGTAGCCATTGCGCGTGAACCTGACCTGCAAACTCTTTTGCAACAACTTGACTGCGGTTTATCGACATCTGCAGCGTCCGCGCACAAGGAAATATCATGATGAGCAAACCAAATTTTCCGAAATTGGTATGGTTGAGAAATGATTTGCGCATCAGTGACAATCCGGCACTTTTCCATGCAGCCCAAGCTGGCGAAGGTGTATTAGCAGCCTATGTACTCTGCGAGCAGGATTTGCAAGAGCATATGTGGGCGCCAGTGCGAATTGATTTTATTCGCCGCACATTGCTCGAATTGTCACAAGCGCTAGCGCAACTCCATATTCCTCTCATTATCCTACGAGTAAATCACCGTTCTGATATCACACGCGAACTTCAGCAGCTAATAGTACAATATCGTATTCAGGAGTTGCTGATTAACGCAGAGTATCCACTGAATGAATTGGAGCGCGATAAAAATATTGCCCAGCAACTGCGTCAAGCTGGCATTAGTGTCACTCGCTTCCATGATCGCGTAATTATCCCACCTGGCATGATACGCAATGGAAATGGTGATCCTTATAAAGTATTTACCGCATTCAAAAATAATTGGTTGCGCCAGGCGCGTGCATTACCACTTCAGCCATTGAAGCGCCCACGGGTACAACCGGAATCCGGTCTTGCTGCCACCAATGAAAAAAAAGTTAATCAATTATTTCATGGGCTTACAATGCGGGATTTGTCCGACCTTTGGCCCGCTGGTGAGACAGAGGCCAATAAACGTTTAAAAGCATTTATCAAAAAACAGGTTGAAGATTACCATCAGGATCGCGACTTTCCTGCACTGGATGGAACATCGTATCTGTCGCCATATTTGGCTGTGGGAGCTATTTCACCTCGCCAATGCATCGCCGCTGCTCTGGCGCATAATCAGGGTGAATGGGATTCCGGGAATGAGGGAATTACTACCTGGATTAACGAATTTATCTGGCGGGACTTTTACCAGCATGTCGCTGTGGATTTTCCACGCGTATGTAAATTCAAAGCTATGCAATCGCATACTGATGCATTTCCCTGGCGCTACGACAAAAAAATATTTGCTGCCTGGTGCACTGGCGAAACAGGTATTCCTATTGTGGATGCTGCCATGCGGCAGTTAAAAGAAACTGGCTGGATGCACAATCGTCTGCGTATGGTGGTCGCCATGTTCCTCAGTAAAAACCTGCAACTGGATTGGCGCATGGGCGAGAGCTATTTTATGGAGCAGCTTATTGATGGTGATTTTGCTGCTAACAATGGCGGATGGCAGTGGAGCGCATCGACGGGAACAGATGCTGCACCTTATTTTCGTATTTTTAATCCCGTCAGCCAGTCCCAGCGATTTGATCCTGACGGTACTTTTATTCGCCAGTTTGTACCTGAATTGCGTAATCTACCTTCGAAGAACATCCATATGCCTTCGGAAACTGAACGCCTTGCCACAGGATACCCTCCACCTATCGTGGATTTAGCAGTGAGCCGCAAGGAAACCATTGCCTTGTTTGCCGCTCTTAAACATTAACCAGCATCAACTGACGGAATCGCCAAACAGGTGCAAAAAAAGTTTAAAGATTTATACTGCGCCGGATTACCCGCTGACACTTATCGACGAGGTTTTATGCAGATATTCACTACTCGCAACCTGATGGTTGTTTTAGCGCTGACGTTGGGAGCTTCGGTATCCGCTATGGCGCAAGATGGCTATGCCGTATCCGGTGCAGCTTATAATCTTAAAAGCGGCAAGCTGGTGTATCGCGAATTAATTTCTCACCTGGACGATGCCAGTCAGGTTCATGTTAATTATGCACGCCCTAATGGAACCATCTTTGCGCGCAAGACACTGAACTACAACACAGAAGTATTTCAGCCTGGACTCGAATTTAACGATGACCGCGATGACGAAACTGTGCAAGCGGCCTTTGACGGTGGTCGCCTGATACTCACTCACCGCGTTAAAGGCGACTCACAAACAAAAACTCTTTATGACACAGCCAAGCTGATTATTGATGCAGGTACGGATGCTTATATCCAGCAGCAATGGGACAAAATCACCGCCGGCAAAAAAGTAGAATTTGATGTGGCAGACGCACGCCACCTGGGTGTAGAAAAATTTGTCATCAAGGAGATAGGGGCAGGGGATTCGCCGCTGGCTTACAAAGGCGCGGGTGCCAACTGGAAGTACTTTAAGGTGGATACCGCCAACAAGCTCTCATCCATTTTTACCGAGCCCATTCACTATGCCTATGATCCGGATGGTAAATATTTAATGCGTTATCAAGGGCGAGCCAATATCGACAGTGACACGGGCGAAGCCTGGGATGTGCGGATTGAGTACGAGTATTTTTAAGCGACCCTGTAAATCCTAAACTGCATACTCTACACAAAAGAAAAGCGCCATAGGGCGCTTTTCTTTTTTATCCGTTGGCGATCAAAACCGTTAGGCCGGCGTAGTCATATAGCTACACCAATCGCTCCAGCTGCCGGGATAAAGCCTTGCGTTTATCCCGCACAAATGCAGCGAAAAAATATTAACGCAAGCCGTAACTCCAGAGCCGCAATAAGCCGTAAGGTGGGGCTGGTCCGCCAATGTTTGCCAATATTCCCGCTGCCACTCCAAAGGTTTTACATAGCCCTGATCGTCGGTCACATTTTGCCAAAAATAATTCACCGCGCCGGGAATATGGCCAGCAACTGGATCAATAGGTTCTTCCAAGCCCTGATAACGGCGAGGCTCGCGGGAATCGATCAGCAGGGCGGCTTTACCCGCGAGAATATCGTTGCGGTCAATCGTCCAACTGGTATTTAGCTGAAGCTTGAAATTACCGGGTTTAGCGGGTGGCTCGCGACGATCTATTTGACCATTGATAGCAACCCAGGCCTTAAAACCGCCATTGAGAATCTTCACATCCTCATGCCCCATATATTTGAGCAGCCACCAGGCGCGAGAAGAATAGCCCATGCGCGAATCGTCGTAGACAACCACGGTGGAGTGCTGATTGATGCCGGCGCGACGGAACTTATCCTGCAACAGCAATAAATCTGGTAGCGGGTGACGACCGCCGTGGGTTTGTACTGGCGAAGACAGGTCGCGCTCAAGATCAAAATAATAAGCACCGGGCAAATGCCCCTGGCGATATTGCTGAGGCCCCAGAGTTTTATCTATAAGGTGCGACCGGCAATCAATTATCACTGTGCTTTTGCCGGAGGGTGAGCTCAATAATGCCTGGAGCTCATTAGCTGAAATAAGCGATGGATGCATAAAATCGAACAGAATTGGATGAATAATGTGCCGATGTTGTCATTATTCAAAGACGCTGTGAAGCACTATTAGTTCAAAATGGTCCGGTTTTAACGATTTCACCGGATTTTCTGCATAACAACGTTAATACCTGCTCCAATATTCCGGCTCTTTCCCCTCAAGCTGATAGGCAAAGGCAATGATGTAGGCCACCGCCAGATAGAGGGTCTCCGGGATTTCATCACCCAATTCCAATTGCACCAATAGTTCAACCAGAGCGCTGTTGTCGCACAGGGGCACACCGTGCTCTTCCGCAATGGCAATAATGTTGTCCGCCACAGCACCCGTACCCTTAGCGGTCACTATGGGCGTGCTTTTTCCGTCATAAAAGAGCGCAACGGCTTTTTGAAGTTTTTCCTGGCTCATATCAGGTCGAGATATCGATAAGTGAATAGCTGAGCGACAGCGGTTTTGGTGGCGGCATTCCGTGTAAACACTGCAAACTTTTTACCTCTATGCCTTCCTCCTCCAATTGGCGACGCAAGCCATCCAATTGCTGGCGCGCCTGTTCAAAGGTGTTTTCGCGGCTAGCCCAGAGGGTCGCGTTTACCTGCTCGCCAATCACCGCCAACTGGGCGCAAAACTCACCGAGGGTCGGTAAATCAAAGCGCAGGGTTACCGACCATTGCCGGATTTTAGCAGTCCCTGTTTTACTGGCCTCTCCCTCATGCTTGTCTTCTACCCAATCGCGAGCGATATGCAATTGAAGTTGCTGCACTTCAGCCTGGTGCCGCAGGGGAATCTCCAGTTGCCAGGAGCTGGATTGCGAGCCAGTCTCTCTGGATTCAAGCTCCTGATGAATAGCTTGTAACTGCTGTAATTGAATCTTGGCAAGGCTGTGCTGGCTTTGCTGTTGGATCATTCCAAGTAACTGCGTACGCATATCTTTCGCAGTACCCGCTTTGGCGGGACGGTTGATCAGGTCGCGAATGAATATGGCGAGGGCCTGGGCCAGCTCGGACTTTTGGGGAGGAACTGTTGCGGTGCTACCGCTTGAAAGCTGTGGAATAAGTGGTTGCTGAACAAGTTTATAGGTCTGTTCGGAAGTGAGCGGTTTGCCGGTGAGCTCCTGGCTGGTCTTGTTCAATAGATTCAGGAGCGCACCTTTGGTGTCCTGTGTAATACGAGGTGTCGGAGAATTATTGGTCTGCAGGCTGGATTGTTTGGATGGCGCTTTTGCATCAGCTGCAATACCAGAATTTTGTTCAGTTTGAGGTGATTTGGCCGAAGGTACGAGCTGCTGCAGCTTGCGCTCAAAGAATACGCCTGAATCTTTTACCGCTTGGGCCAATTGCTTCGGCTCACTCAATTGCGCCGGAGTACGCAACCTGGTCGCGAGACTTTTAAGGGCTTGCTCCACCGTCGCTGGTAAGAGTTGCTGACGTCGGGCCTCAGGCATACGTTGTAATTGTTGGATGGCTGCAAATAGCTGCTCTGGCGCATCCCTATGGGGAATTAATCGCCGCAAATTCTCGTTAACCAATTGCTTGGCAGGCTGGGTTACCGGATCTTGCCGAAGTGGCTGAGCTTGTGCGGCGAACTTTTTTGCCAGCTCTTGAGGGCTAACAGGCGCTGATGGGCGGGTATCTCGCTGCTGAACCGGCGGTTGCTCGTTGATCTCCGGCAAATCGGTTAGTGGGGTATTACTCGTCGAGGGCGCTGGAGTTGCCTGAGCACCGGCATTTACAACAGTGACCACAGGCCCAGCCGCATTTACCTGAGGTAGGGGCTGGTTATTCGGAGTATTTCCCACTGGTTGTGATGGCGGTGATGATGGATTGGGTGATGTCGCAATTCCTGCACCTGTGTTACTCACCGCTATACCAGCCCTGACCGCTGCTGTTGTTTGTATCGCGGTCATCGCTGTTTTGAGCAAGGCTTCTGCTGGGGCATCATCCACTAATACCAGCTTTTGCGGGCTCTGCAATTGAACCACTACCGGCTGGCCAGGAGTCACAGGGCGATCACTGTAAGTGGCCAATTGGCGATTATTGACCAGCAAATCTACCCACTTGAGATTGGGCGATTGAAGTAATTGTTGCTGTTGGGTAAGGCGGGAAATCTCTGCTTTTAGGGCAGGGGTCGCAGCTGCCGGGTTAGCGGCCTGTTGCTTCTGTAATTGGGCTAAGTCCTGAGTAGTCTGCTTGAGCAGGGCGTCGCGTTCGGGTTTGCTGACCGGTTGGGTCGCCAATACCGTTGCCACCTGGTTTTTGCCTATGACCAGATTCAATACGCGACTCAGTGCCTGCAACTGCTCAGTTTGCTTTTGCTCAAGCCCCTGAATCAGGTTTGGCGTTATCTTACTAATGTCCATAGCCCAATGCCTGGTAAGTAGGACGGCATCCCAACAAAATGCGTCAACAGGTGTGAAAGCGCCGGAGGCATGGCTATAATCGCGCAGCTTTATGCACTCAACCAGCGCAGCCCGGCGATACACCGGACAAATCTGGATTGAGTATAGCCAGCAAGCCGCTGAAAAAGCTTCTAATTACTATTCTATTATCAACCGGTGTTCTGTTTTGACGGCAACTTCTCCTCTGATTGAATTGCGCAACCTGAGCTGCGAGCGCGATGAGCGTGTCCTTTTCGCGGGCCTTAATGCGCAATTTACGGCGGGGCAGGTCGTGCAGATCCTCGGTCCCAATGGCAGCGGCAAGACAACCTTGTTACGCACCCTGGCGGGAGTGAGCCACGACTACACCGGCGATATCCTCTGGTGCGGCAAGAGTGTCCGCGATCAGCGTTGGGATTATGCCAGCCAACTGCTTTACCTCGGTCATCTTCCCGGCGTTAAAAAAACCTTAACCACACTGGAAAACCTGCGTTGGTACGCGGCTCTACAAGGTGAGGTAGACGATTCCCAGTTGTTTGAAGCACTAGCCCACGTCAAATTGGCGGGCTACGAAGATACGCCTTGCTACCAGCTCTCTGCCGGCCAGACGCGCCGTGTTGCCCTGGCTCGCCTTGCATTCAGCAATGCCAAAGTCTGGATCCTCGACGAGCCCTTTACCGCGTTGGACAAAACCGGTGTCGCACAGTTAGAAGCGCGCCTTGCCAGGCATGCCGCCAACGGCGGTCTGGTGTTGGTTACCTCGCATCAAGACATAGCGTTGCCACAGCTCCAAGTGCTTGATTTGCAGGACTTTGTTGATTTTTCAACAGAGGTGGAGCAAGTACATGGCTAAGAGTCCATCGCTATTTGTCGCCACCTTTCGGCGCGATTTGACGCTCGCGTTTCGCCACAAAGGCGAAATGATGAATCCGCTGGTGTTTTTCCTGATCGCTATCAGCATGATCCCGCTGGGGCTGGGTCCGGAAAAAGCGCTGCTGATGCGCATTGCTCCAGGTATTATCTGGGTGATGGCGCTGTTGGCGACCTTGTTATCACTGGATAGTTTGTTTCGCAGCGACTTTGATGACGGCACCCTTGAGCAGCTGCTCATCTCCCCCCATCCGCTGTATTTGAATGTATTGGCCAAGGTGTTGGCCTTCTGGCTGGCGACTGGCCTGCCATTGATGTTGTTGTCACCCCTGCTGGGTGTAATGTTATCGCTGCCAACTGGAGCATTTATTGCTTTATGCTCGTCGCTGCTGATTGGTACAGCAGCCATGAGTTTAATTGGTGCCGTGGGAGCAGCCTTGACCGTCGGCTTGCGTAAAGGGGGATTGCTGATCTCCCTGATCGTAATGCCGCTCTATGTACCTGTACTGATTTTTGGTGCGAGTGCAGTCAGCGACGCCGCCCTTGGGCAAACTTACAATATGCAGTTGGCCGTGCTGGGAGCGATCCTTGCCATGGCATTATTGTTAGCCCCGCTCGCGGTCGCCGGTGCGTTGCGTGTTAGTGTGAATGGCTAAAAATAATAAATAGAGGTAAATATGAATTGGCAATGGTTTCATCGTTTAGGCTCCCCACGCTGGTTTTATGAAAAAACCGAAGCCTGGATTCCCTGGCTCGTAATACTCGGCTGGGGCTTGCTATTGGTTGGCGGCATCTGGGGGCTGGGCTTTGCGCCAGCTGAGGCGAAGCAGGGCAATAGTTATCGCATTCTTTATATACATGCGCCCGTCGCTTTCATCTCTATGTCTTGTTACTACATCATGGCCATTGCCGGCGCTATCGGACTCATCTGGAAAATGAAGTTGCCCTTTATGGTAATGAAAGCCGCTGCGCCTATAGGTGTTGGCCTTACCATTGTTGTCCTTGCAACCGGCTCCATCTGGGGTAAACCTACTTGGGGCACCTGGTGGGAATGGGATGCACGCCTTACGTCTTACCTGGTGTTGACCTTTTTGTATCTGGGCGTGATTGCACTGCAGCAGGCATTTCAAAATCGCGATACCGCCGATAAAGCCAGCGCCATTCTCGCATTGGTAGGCACAGTGAACATTCCCATCATCTACAAGTCTGTAGATTGGTGGTACACGCTACATCAACCAGCCACACTCAAGCTGGTTGGCAAGTCGACTATTCATATTTCCATGCTGTATCCGCTGTTTATTATGATTGTTGGTTTTTATGTATTTTTTACGCTGGTACTGATTCTGCACACGCGCACTGAAATCCTGCGTCGTGAAAGCCGCACCCAATGGGTAAAAGATCTGGCGCTGGGCAACGCCCCTGCTAAAGAGGAGCAACCGCAATGAAATTCCAATTCGAATCGCTGGATGCATTTCTCGCCATGAAAGGCCATGGCCCTTATGTGTGGGCCTGTTACATTCTTGTCTACACCATACTGATTTATTTGACGCTCAGCCCGGTGTTGGCAAAAAAAGCATTTTTAAAACAGCAAAAGAAATTGCTGACCTTACAAAAAACCGCTCAATCTAATTAATCCAATCAACCTAACGTTTGTAGATTGCCCCTATGCATCCAGTTCGCAAGCAACGCCTGATTCTCGTGATCCTCGGCGTACTCTTTAGTAGCGCGGCAATAGGTTTGATCGCCTATGCCATGCGCGAAAATATCAATCTCTTTTATCCACCCAGCAAAATTGCTGCGGGCGATGTGCCGCACAACCGCAGTATTCGCGGTGGCGGCTGCGTGAAGCCGGGCAGCGTGGTGCGCTCGAAAGAAAACCTCGATATCGCTTTTGTATTGACTGATGGCGCCGCCGAAGTGCCGGTTAAATTCTCAGGCATATTGCCGGATTTATTTGCAGAAGGTGAAGCTGCCGTTATTAACGGCAAGGTTGATGAAAAAGGGGTGTTTAACGCTGAACAAGTATTGGCGAAGCACGACGAAACTTACACGCCGCCGGAAGTCGCCAGCATGAAAGGCAAAGACGATCATAAGAACGACCAAGCCGTCTGCAAGGGGATGTCTTATGGTTCCTGAGTTAGGTCACCTCGCACTTATATTGGCGCTCTGCCTGAGCTTTGCGCTGTTTGTTTTACCCATGCTCGGTGCCCATTACGGCAACGCACTGTTGATGCATAGCGCACGCTCCTTGGCGACAGGTTTTTTTGTCTTTATTGCCATCGCGTTTTACTGCTTATCATATGCTTTTGCCAATGATGATTTTTCGGTGAAGTATGTTGCTGAAAACTCAAATAGCTTGCTGCCTTACTACTACAAGCTCTGTGCGGTCTGGGGCGGCCATGAGGGCTCACTGCTACTGTGGGTTTTTATGTTGTCAGGCTGGACGTTTGCAGTAGCCATTTTCAGTAAATCTTTACCGCTTGATATGCAGGCACGCGTGCTCGCTGTACTAGGATTTGTCGCTGTGGGCTTTTTATTATTCATGCTGCTCACCTCCAATCCTTTTGAACGTATTTTGCCAATTCCGCCGCAAGATGGTGGCGATTTAAATCCGCTGTTACAAGACCCGGGCTTTGTCATTCATCCGCCCGTGCTTTACATGGGCTATGTGGGTTTCAGTGTGTGTTTTGCATTTGCCATTGCAGCACTCATTGCTGGTCGTCTTGATAGTGCGTGGGCACGTTGGTCTCGCCCTTGGGCAACTATGGCTTGGGGATTTCTCTCCGTAGGAATTGCGCTTGGCAGCTGGTGGGCTTACTACGAATTAGGTTGGGGTGGCTGGTGGTTCTGGGACCCGGTAGAAAATGCGTCTTTCATGCCCTGGCTGGTAGGCACTGCACTAATCCATTCACTGGCAGTTACCGAAAAACGCAGCTTATTTAAAAGTTGGACTATTCTGCTCGCGATATTCGCATTCTCTTTAAGCTTGCTGGGAACCTTCCTGGTTCGCTCCGGCATACTCACCTCGGTACATGCATTCGCCAATGATCCCGAGCGCGGCATTTTTGTATTAGGCTTTTTATTGGTGGTCGTAGGCGGTTCGCTAGTGCTCTACGCCTTTCGCGCACCCGTGGTGAAAAGTGAAATTGGTTTTAACTGGTTTTCACGCGAGACCTTATTGCTCGGCAACAATATTTTGTTGTGTGTTGTGATGGTTACTGTATTACTGGGCACGCTTTATCCTTTGATCGCCGACGCATTGCATTGGGGGAAAATTTCTGTAGGTCCACCTTACTTCAACTTTTTCTTTTTACCTCTGATGGGCTTGCTCTGCCTTATCATGGGGCTTGCACCTTCAGCCAATTGGAAGCGCACCTCACCGCAACAATTGCTGAAATTATTGTGGAAGCCCTGGTTTATAAGCCTGGCATTCGCCTTGGTGTTTCCCTTTCTATACGGTGAGGGCTACAAATTTTCTGCAGTGCTCGCCGTCTTTATCGCCAGTTGGATAACTACTTCCCTGATTGCCGATTTTATTTATCGCCTGCGCCATGCAGATTCTGCACTCGCGGGTATCAAACGCCTTGGCCTGAGCTACTACGCTATGACCATTGCCCATCTCGGTATTGCAGTGACATTAATTGGTATTTCACTCACTAGCATCTACAGCATAGAGCGCGATTTGCGGATGCAAGAGCATCAGACAGTTGACTTGCTGGGCTATGAATTTACGCTGCAATCCCTGCAAAAAGTCAAAGGCCCTAATTACATGGCCGACGAAGCTTTCATCACCGTGGAGCACAACGGCAAAGCATTGGCCGATATGCATCCACAAAAGCGCAAATACACAGCGCGCGGAAACTTAATGACAGAAGTTGCACTGGACGCCGGTTTGTTCCGCGATATTTATGTCGCTATGGGCGAACCAGTGGGTGACAACGCCTGGGCTATGCGTGTTCACGTAAAACCTTTTGTGCGCTGGATTTGGTTGGGTGCATTAATGATGGCGTTTGGCGCTTGCCTATCCGTCATGGATAAACGCTACCGCAAAAGCCTGGCCGCAAAACAAATAGAATCTGTGCCTGCTGGAGTTGTTGCTAATGAATAAACAGCGGTTACTACTTTTTATTCCCCTGATTATTTTCGCTATTTTGGGTGTGTTATTTTTTCGCGGACTTTCGCTCGACCCCAATAGCATGCCTTCGGCACTGTTGAATAAACCTGTGCCGAAATTTTCCTTGCCTCGTCTGGAGAATCCTGCCGAACAACGCACTGAGTCTTTAGTGCAAGGGAAGGTTACACTAATTAACGTCTGGGCAACCTGGTGTGTGACTTGCCGCGCAGAGCATGCATTTCTCAATCAACTCAAACAGCAGGGCGTGCATATAGTGGGGATCGACTATAAAGACGATACCGCCGATGCCCAACGCTGGATTTCCGAATTGGGCAACCCCTACGATGAAATCGTGATAGATGCAGAAGGTCGCCTGGGCTTGGATCTCGGCGTATTTGGTGCACCGGAAACCTATGTGGTCGACAAAAATAGCATCATCCGCTACAAACATATTGGTGACTTAAACCAAAAGGTTTGGGATGAAACCATCGCTCCTGTTGTGCAATCCCTTCAAAAATAAATCGTCGTTAAAGCCGATTGATTTAAATCAAAGCTCGCCCGCCCTTAAGTTGTAAACTTTTTAAAACCAACATTAGGGGAGGGCGCAACTATGTATTTGGATTCAGTCGTCATTGCCGGCCTGGCAATTGTTATTTTGATTTGTGTGATGGCAGCCTATCTGGGCATGTTTGCTTACAGGCACATCAAAAGCGATACATCGAAGGCAAAGGAAATAGCGCAACACACGGCCACTAAAAATACTTATTGAAAAAGAAGAGGGAAAAACTGCAGGCATAAAAAAAGCCCCTGATGTGGGGCTTTCTTTTTCTTGCTGCCAACTAACTTATATTAATTGCAACAAGTCACGAATAGTGGCGGACCGGACGGGGCTCGAACCCGCGACCTCCGGCGTGACAGGCCGGCATTCTAACCGGCTGAACTACCGGTCCGCGATACTTGAAAACACTCTTCAACCTTGTGGGTTTGAAGTGGTGGGCGGTACAAGACTCGAACTTGTGACCCATGCCTTGTAAGGGCATTGCTCTACCAACTGAGCTAACCGCCCGATCAAGTGAGGCGCATTTTAATGATCTGGAGAACGAGGTCAACAACTTTTTAAAAGTTTTTTACAAATTCTGCAAAAAAAGAAATTTTTGGTTATTTAACAAACGCTTAGGGCGATTTTTTGCACATAAACATAGGTTCATCGGATATTTCCCTGCCATCAATCGCAATTGATATACTCTGCGCAAAATTTTTTGAGGCATTCCCATGCGTTCCTTTATGCGATTTTTTTGTCTAATGTCATTACTGCTCTTAAGCTTTGGCAGCAGAGCGGCTATAGACGTGCACGAATTCGATAATGATCAACAGCGGCAGCGCTACCAGAGCTTTATTGAAGAGATGCGCTGCCCCAAATGCCAGAACCAGAATCTCGCCGGCAGCGACTCCCCAATTTCCGCCGATTTGCGCCGCGAAATCTATGACATGATCAAGGCCGGGAAGAGCGATAAAGAAATCGTGGATTTTATGGTGGATCGCTACGGCGATTTTATTTTGTATCGTCCCCGCGTTACCGCCATCACTTATGTCCTGTGGGGCGCACCTGCTGTACTACTTGTTACGGGCGCCATAGTCCTGATACTTATGCTGCGCCGCCGCAGACGTCTTGCCCTTGATCAGAAAGTCCAGCCTTTGTCCGACGATGAGCAAGCGCGTCTGGCATCGCTGTTAAACTCCACACCAGATACATCCTCCTCAAACAAAAACACAAGCTCTTCACAACAGGGGCAACAATAATGACAACTTTTTTATTGCCACTGATTGCAATGGCTGCATTGGCCGCGGTGTTTTTTATCTGGCCGATTTTGCGCTTCAAAAATGTTGGAAATACGGCAGCTACCGCTGATCTCAATACACGCCTCATCGAAAACGTGCGTATTTTTCGCGAGCATTTGGCAGAGCTTGAGCGCAACCTTGCGGCGCAAACCATTGATAAAACGCAATTCGCGCAGCTCAAATTGGAACTGGAGCGCAACCTGCTTGATGATGAGGCAGCTATTCGCACAGGTCATCCACGACAAGCACGCGGCCTGGGCGCAAAACTCATAGTGCTGGTGAGTTTGTTTGTGTTAGCCGGCGGCATTTATTTTTATTTACAAAGGGGCAGCGCGGATGATGTAGTGATACAGCAGCTGCAGGACGCCAAGATGAAGCAGGATTATCAGGACATGCTGCAAAATCGCGAGCCCAACACCGCGAAAACGCAAGAGCTAATCGCCCAAATCAAAGCGCGCCTGCAAGAGAAGCCCGATAATCTGCAACTTTGGTTTTTACTTGCGCGCAGTTACATGGAGCTTGCTAATTACACAGAAGCAACCACGGCTTATCAGCAATTGCTGCAACGCGACCCGCAATCGCCCATGATTATGTCCGAGCTTGCACAAGCCATGTTTTTGCGCGATGGCAACCGCATGACACCGCCGGTGGTAGATCTGGCTAAAAACGCTGTCACTCTCGACCCGAAAAATACCACTGCACTCGGCCTTCTCGGTATAGATGCCTATGGCCGTAAGGATTACAAAGCTACTATTCGATACTGGCAGAAATCGGTGGATTTACTGGGTACTAATTCATCGGGAGGGCAAGCGCTGGCAGCTGGTATTGAGCGCGCCAAGCGCGATTTTGTCGCTAGCGGCGGCTCACTAGAGGAACTTAACAGCAAGTCTGCTTATGCGCTCACTTTACATGTAACTTTGGGTGCCAAGGCCAAGGTAAATAAGGACCAGATTGTCTTTATCTACGCCCGCGCCTGGAAGGGTTCGCCAATGCCGTTGGCTATTAGCCGCATCAAAGTAGCCGATTTACCTGCAACCATCACATTGGACGAAACCATGGCGATGTCGCCGGCCGCCAGCCTAGCCAATGCTACGGATGTAGAAGTGGTTGCGCGCATCTCTCCAGAGGGATCAGCCCAAGCCAAAGTGGGCGACTGGCAAGCCAAACAGGGGCCAATTTCCATGAAATCCATCCCCGAACAGCTGCAATTGGAGATAAACGAGCAGCTAACGGCCGACTCCCTCAGCAAGCAATAATCCCCAGCTTGACCAATTCCTGCTCAACCCTGGACAGGGTTGGGCATAATTTACCCAGCTTTTATGGCGTATCGCGGCGATTGCGCTTTTTAGCGCCCAAATTGGGCGCAAATGCCTTTTGTTTGCCGGCTGCAAGCGTGTAGAATCCTGCCCTTTATAGACTTGCTGAGTCCGGTTGTCGCGCCTGTAAAACGCGCCCAAACAATAATGAAATCAACCAGCTAGCTGCGCAGCCCCAAAGGACGCCACGCAGTGAGCCCAATACCCCGGCCAGCCCCCGAATAAAGTAGAGTGACACCAAACTATGCGGCTAAAGTGCATCAAGCTGGCAGGCTTTAAATCCTTCGTTGACCCCACTACGGTCAACTTTCCCAGCAATTTGTGTGCTGTTGTCGGCCCTAACGGTTGTGGTAAATCCAATATCATCGACGCTGTACGCTGGGTAATGGGGGAATCTTCCGCCAAAAACCTGCGCGGCGAAAACATGACTGACGTTATTTTTAACGGTTCCAGTGGCCGTAAGCCGGTCGGTCAAGCATCCATTGAGTTGGTTTTCGATAACAGCGACGGCACGCTTCTGGGGGAGTACGCCGCCTTCACTGAAATTTCCATCAAACGCAAAGTAACCCGCGACGCCCAAAATCACTACTACCTTAACGGCACTAAATGTCGTCGACGTGACATTACCGATATTTTCCTTGGTACCGGTTTGGGCCCGCGCAGTTACGCGATTATCGAACAGGGCATGATCTCGCGCCTGATCGAAGCCAAGCCGGAAGATCTGCGTGTTTACATCGAAGAAGCCGCCGGTATCTCCAAGTACAAAGAGCGCCGCCGCGATACCGAAAGCCGTATGCGCCGCACCCAGGAAAACCTGGAGCGTTTGACCGACATCCGCGACGAGCTTGAGCGCCAATTGTCCCGCTTGCAACGCCAGGCGCAGGCTGCCGAGAAATATACCGAGCTCAAAAAAGAAGAGCGCTTGCTGAAAGCCCAATTGCAAGCGCTTAAGTTCCAGATACTGGACGAGCAAGCCAAAGCCAAACAAACTGCCATTCGCGATTTGGAATTGCGCATGGAATCCTTTGTGACGGATCAAGTCAGCAAAGATACTTTGATTGAAAAATATCGCAGCCAATACACAGAGATGGGCGATAAATTCAACGAAGTGCAAGGCCGTTACTATGCCATTGGTGCGGATATCGCTCGCATCGAGCAAACCATTCACCACGCCCAGGAGCGTTCGCGCCAATTGCAAAGCGATCTGGATCAAACCCAGCGCGATTGCAAAGAAGCCGAAGAAAACTTATTGATCGATTCCCAAAAAGCCGAAGGCTGGGAAGAAGAATTGCTGGTGCTTGAGCCAGAACTGGAAATGGTTAAAGCGGCGGAAGAGGGCTCCACCGAAGTACTGCTCGACGCCGAAGAAGCGATGCAACGCTGGCAAAACGAGTGGGACGCCTTTAACCAGCGCGCCGCCGAACCGCGCCAGAAAGCTGAAGTACAACAATCGCGCATTCAACACCTTGAGCAAGTGCAACAGCGTTTGCTGCAACGCATTGAAAAACTCAAAGAAGAAAAAGCGAATCTGCATATTGATGGTGTTGACGAAGAAATTGGTCAACTCACCGAGCAGCTCGCCGAACTTGATTTAACTGCTGACGAAAAACGTAATCGCGTAGAAAGTATTACAGAGCAACTGGATCAACGTCGCAACGATAATACACGTTTGACTAACGAGCTGGATCAAACCCGCAGCCAGTTACAAACCATGCGCGGTCGCCACGCATCACTTGATGCGTTACAACAGGCGGCACTGGGCGAAAAAAATAAAGCTGTTACCCAATGGCTCGCGGCACAAAACCTGACAAACCAGCCGCGTCTGGCCGAATCCGTAACCGTACAAGACGGCTGGGATAAAGCACTGGAAACCGTATTGGGCAACACACTGCAAGCCGTGTGTGTCGATGGCCTGGATGCGGTTTCATCCGTGATTGAAAACCTGACGCAGGGCGAACTGGTATTGTTCGACACCAGTGCAAAAGCTACGGCAACTCAATCCAGCAAAGCCACGTTACTGAGCAGTAAAGTTGCTGCCAGTTGGGATGCGACAGGTGCGCTCAGCGGTATTTATATCGCCGAGGATTTGCCCGCAGCACTACAATTGCGCGCGCAACTTTCTGCCAACGAATCCGTGATTACCAAAGAGGGTATCTGGATTGGCCCACACTGGTTACGTGTGGCGCGCGACACGGATGCAAGCTCCGGTGTTATCGCCCGCAAGCAGGAAATTGAAGAACTCAGTGCGAAAATTGCTGACGCCGAAGAAAAAGTTGAAGAGCTGAATCTGCAACTGGAAGAGGGTCGCCAGCAAATTAAAGAGCTGGAACAAAGCCGCGAAACTTTACGACGCGAGGCTGACGAGCAGAGCCGCCGTTACGGCGAATTGCGCTCACAACTTTCCGCCAAACAAGTTCGTGTCGAGCAGGTCAATATGCGCCGCGAACGTGCCGACAATGAAATCGTTGAGGCGCGTGAACAGCTTGAGCAAGAGGCGGAACACCTCTCAGAAGCACGTATGATCCTGAGTGAAGCCATCGAAATGATGGGCCAGGACACAGACCTGCGTGAAGAATTATTGCAACAGCGCGATGATATTCGCACTGGCTTGGACCAGGCGCGCCAACGTGCACGTCACGATAAAGATAAGGCCCATGAGCTCGCCATGCGTTTCCAATCCCTGAAAACGCAACTGGATGGTATTCGTCTTAGCATTGGCCGCTTGCGCGAACAAACTGCTCGCCTGCAAGAGCGGCGCGAACAATTGATTGTGTCGCTCAGCGAAAACCGCGATCCGATTGAAGAATACAAATCTGAACTGGATGCGAACCTCGGCAAACGCTTATCCGTAGAGGCAGCACTTACCGAAGCCCGTCGCAATCTCGAAACCGTCGAGCATGAGTTGCGTAACGCCGAGCAGAGCCGCAACCGCGCAGAACAGGAAGTTCAGGCCGTGCGCGCGCATCTTGAGCAAGAGCGTTTGGCCGCACAGCGTTTGGAAGATCAGCGTGGCGCTATTGTCGCCCAGCTGGAGGAAGATGATTTGAATTTGCAAACCATTCTGGCAGAAATTCCGGAAGGTACTGAGATCAAACCTATCGAAGACGAGCTCGAAGCAATTGCCGGCCGCATTACACGCCTGGGCCCGATTAACCTCGCAGCGATCGACGAATACAAAACCGAATCCGAGCGCAAAAATTATCTGGATACGCAAAACGCCGATTTGCTTGAAGCATTGGAAACACTTGAAAACGCCATTCGCCGTATTGATCGCGAAACCCGCACGCGTTTCAAAGAAACATTTGATCAAGTGAACAAGAGTTTGCAGGAGCTGTTCCCGAAAGTATTCGGCGGTGGCCACGCTTATCTCGAACTCACCGGTGAAGACTTGCTCGACACGGGTATCACTATCATGGCGCGCCCGCCTGGCAAGCGTAATAGCACCATCCACTTATTGTCCGGCGGTGAAAAAGCGCTTACAGCAATCGCGCTGGTATTTTCAATTTTCCGTTTGAACCCGGCACCTTTCTGTATGCTGGACGAAGTAGATGCTCCACTCGACGATGCCAACGTGGGCCGTTATGCGCGCATGGTGGAAGAGATGTCGGAGCACGTACAATTTATTTATATCACCCACAACAAAAATGCGATGGAAATGGCTCATCAATTACTGGGCGTAACCATGCATGAACCGGGCGTATCTCGCCTGGTAACTGTGGATGTGGACGAAGCCGCCGAACTGGCCGCTTCCTGATAATTAACCAGGTTTATATAAGACGGATAATTTTATGAGCAACTGGCTAACCGCTGTTATTGTTCTTCTTATCATCGCCATACTGATCGATGGTTTCAGACGCCGCAATAAAAATCGATTGGGCGTATCGCCGGCATTAAAAAAGCGCCAGCGCAATCCCGAGCCGGATTATGAAGAAGAGAGTGAAGAGCCACCAAGCTACAGCAGCGAGCTGCCCAACGGCGGTGCGCGTGTTATAGGTTTTCGCGATCCGGATGATGCTCCTGCCAGAGAGAGAAAACCCAGCGCCCGCGAATTAAAGGAACAGCGTCATCGCGAAGAGGTTGCCAAGCGCACACCGGAGCAAGCCAGCTTGAATCTGGATGAATCGGTTCCGCTTCTGGTGGAATCTGTTGATCAGCCGCACCACGATAAGCACTTCTATGATGCTGACGATCACGGTCGTATAGAGCCAAGTTTTTCAGCGCAAGGTGATCATGTAGCAGAAGAATCCGAGAGCTACGAACACGAAGAGCATTACGAAAGCGAAACAGATTACGAGGAAGATGACCTCTACGAAGAAGATGAGTATGACGAGGAAGCTCGTGACGAATCTGAATATCACGATGAAGACGAATCGGAAGACGATTACGACGAGCTGGACGAAGAGCCTCAAGCTGCAGCACCGCAAAGCGAGCCGGAAGAGGTTCTGATCATCAACATCATGGCTCACAAAGGCGACGTATTTAAAGGCGATGATCTGCTCGACATAGTACTGAAATGCGGTTTGCGCTACGGCAGCATGGATATTTTCCATCGCTACAGCGATAACAAAGGCGAGGGTGCGCTGTTGTTCAGCATGGCGAACATGGTGAAGCCCGGCACTTTTGATCTGGACGCGATGGATGAATTCACCACACCGGGTGTAACCCTGTTTATGACCTTGCCCATTAATGCCGACTCTATGCAGTCATTTGATTTAATGGCTGATACGGCACAGGCAATTTCGCAAACGCTTGGCGGAGAATTAAAGGACGAACAGCGCAGTGTGATGACTCGCCAAACACTTGAGCATTGTCGCCAGCGCATTCGCGATTTTGAACGTAAAAAATTATTTCGTCGGCCGCGCTAAAAAAGATTTAGTATTTAAATGGGGGAGTCGTCATCCCCGTAGGGGAACCAGCGACTTTCAAAAAATTTAAGTCACTGGATGCCCTGCGGGCATGACGACTCCCTATTTAGTTAATTAGTGCAGCACTGCTGGTATCGTCCATGACTAATCCGATCTTTTCTTCTGATGTTTCAGTTGAGTTAGAACAGCTTCGCTCTCAACTCCACTATCACAATTATCGTTATCACAGTCTCGATGCACCAGAAATAAGCGATGCCGAATATGATCGCTTGATGCAACAGTTAAAAAATCTGGAAGCAGAACACCCCGAATTAATCACACCTGACTCACCGAGCCAACGTGTAGGCGCCACGCCCCTGAGCGAGTTTGTGACTGTAGTGCATGAAATGCCCATGCTCTCGCTGGATAACGCCTTTAGTGATGATGATTTACTGGCTTTTAACAAGCGTATACAAGATCGTTTGAAATCGCAGGTAGATATCGAATTTGCCTGTGAAGTAAAACTCGACGGTACCGCTGTAAGCTTGATGTATCACGACGGTTTGTTAGTGCGCGGTGCAACGCGCGGCGATGGTGTGAACGGCGAGGACATCACTCAAAACGTGCGCACCATCAAATCTATCCCCTTGAAACTGCAAGGAAAAGATTTTCCCACCATATTGGAAGTGCGCGGTGAAATTTATATGCCAAAAGCCGGCTTCGACGCTTTTAATAAAAAAGCACTCGCAGCCGGTGAAAAATTATTTGTAAATCCCCGCAACGCGGCGGCTGGTAGTTTGCGCCAGCTAGACTCGCGCCTGACCGCCGCGCGCCCACTGGAAATGTGCGCCTACAATGTTGGTCTTGTCGAAGGTGGTGAATTGCCTGATCGCCACACGGATATTTTAAAAGCCCTGCGTAGCTGGGGGTTTTTGATTAATCGCGAGCTTGATCAAGCGCAAAACATTCAGGAGTGCCTTAACTACTATCGCCGCATTCAGGATAAACGCAATGCGCTTGCCTACGATATTGACGGCATAGTTTTCAAAGTCAATTCACGCAAATTGCAAGAAGAGCTGGGTTTTATTTCCCGCGCCCCGCGCTGGGCAATTGCTTATAAATTTCCCGCCCAGGAAGAAATGACAATACTGCAGGATGTGGAATTTCAAGTGGGGCGTACCGGTGCTGTCACACCTGTGGCTCGCCTGCAGCCCGTATTTGTTGGCGGTGTTACTGTATCCAACGCAACACTGCACAATCGCGATGAAATTGCGCGTCTGGGTATCAAAATTGGCGACACAGTCGTTGTACGTCGAGCAGGTGATGTTATTCCGCAAATTGTCGCCGCCGTGGAATCAAAGCGCCCGGTTGATGCGCGCGATATTATTTTTCCCGATCATTGCCCTGTGTGCGGATCACCTGTTGAAACGGTTCCCGGTGAAGCCGTAGCGCGCTGCGATGGTGGCCTTATTTGTCCAGCCCAACGCAAAGAAGCCATAAAGCATTACGTATCTCGCAAGGCTATGAACGTTGAAGGCTTGGGTGACAAATTGGTTGAGCAACTGGTCGATCTGAAAATGATTGAAACAGTCGCCGATATTTATTCGCTCACTCGCGAGCAGCTTGCCAATTTGGAACGTATGGGAGAGAAATCTGCCGATAATATTTTGGCCGCCCTTGAAAAAAGCAAGCAAACAACCTTGGCCAAATTTATTTATGCCTTGGGAATTCGCGAAGTGGGTGAAGCCACAGCGCGCAACTTTGCCAAACATTTTGGTACTCTTGATGCGCTGGCAGCTGCCGACGAACTAAACCTGCAGCAAGTCACCGATGTTGGGCCAGTGGTTGCGCATTTTGCTTTTGAGTTTTTCCAGCAGGAGAATAATCGCCAAGCGATAGATCAGCTCAAAGCCGCTGGCATCCAATGGCCAGACGAAGTCGCCACAGCAACAGATGCACCTCTGCTGGGTCTCACTTATGTACTCACCGGCTCATTGGAAATTTTCAGCCGCGATGATGCCAAAGCGCATCTGCTTGCGCTGGGCGCCAAGGTATCCGGTAGTGTATCGGCTAAAACTGATTATGTAGTGGCCGGGCCGGGCGCAGGTTCCAAACTCCAAAAGGCAGAGGAGTTGGGTATTAACGTATTAAGCGAACAAGATCTTGTCGATTTGCTAAAACAACATGGGCAATTGCCAGAATGAAGTTAGGCCAGCTTTTTCTACTATTGCTGTTTGTCGGCTTTTTGAGCGGTTGCGCAACGTCACCGCCGTCAAACCCTAATAATATTTGCAATATCTTTGAAGAGAAACCTGACTGGTACAAAGCCGCCAAAAAGTCTGAAAATAAATGGGGCTCACCTGTGCCAGTTATGATTTCCATCATGTACCAGGAATCCCAATTTGTTCAAAAAGCTCGCCCGGCACGCACCAAAATCCTGTGGATTTTTCCTGGCCCAAGGCCGAGCAGTGCCTATGGTTTTGCGCAGGTAAAATCCGATACCTGGGATGATTATCAGCGGGACGCGGGAGGCATGTGGGCGAGGCGGGATAATTTCGGCGATGCGGTAGATTTTATCGGCTGGTACAACTACCAAAGCCAGAAGCGAAACAAAATTAAACTGAACGACGGTTACAATCTGTACCTGGCTTATCATGAAGGGCAAGGTGGATACAGTAAGAAAACCTATAATAGCAAAGCCTGGCTCAAAGCCACCGCGCAAAAAGTTGCCAGTCGTGCAACTGAATACACGCGGCAGCTGCAAGGGTGTGAAGATAGTTTGGACAGCGGTCATTGGTGGTGGCCGTTTTAGTTACGGGAAGCATTGGTAATAATTTGATTGTAGTGGTGGAGCCTTTATGGATCAGGAATCAATTGTTTACGGTTGCATAAAAGATATTCCTTTTACCAACGAATCCGAGCGCCTGCGTATTAATCGCGATGCCATGCTCACCTTGCCCCACGCCGATGAGTGGCCATTCCTGTGTCAGGAAATGTTCGCCATTCCCGCACCCGGCGCAACCAACAACAACTACCAAACAGAAGTCATGCACTTCGGCGCATCCTACAAAGCCGTAGAGTACGAGTGGGACCAGTGGATCGCCCAGTTTGAGCAACTCTTGAGCAAGATGTACTGGGTATCCGCCACTGTGCATCTGGAGACTGAATTGTCTGGCACTCACACATTTACTTGGGAAGCCAGCGGCAACAGCCATATACCCGGCTCGGGTAATATGCAGGTACGCTGCGAGTGGAGCCATGAGGGCTCGCTCGGAATTTAACCCAATGCAGTATCTTTTTTGTGCCGGACTGGCGATCAAAACGGCCTAAGCGCCGGCACAGCCAAATCGACAAAAAACACCCCAAAATCAAATAAATTCTTTATTTCCCTTCCATCGCCAGATGGGGGAAAATGCCTTCTTTTATCGCACCCTGGATTGCTGCCATGCCAAGCCAAACCCTCACTCCCGACTTCCGCTTCCGCCGCTTGCGTCGCACCGCTGCGTTGCGTGAGCTGGTGCGGGAGACCCATCTGCATATGTCGGATTTTATACTGCCTATATTTGTGGAGGAGGGTATAAGCCAGCCGGTGCCTATCACCAGTATGCCGGATGTGTATCGCTATCCCGAATCGCAATTGGCTGAGATAGTGCAACGGGCTTGGAGTAAAGGTGTTCGCGCCGTTCTATTGTTTGGTGTTTCAACCCATAAAGATGACATAGGTTCGGACACCTGGGCACAAGAGGGGCTACTTGCCCGCATGATTCGAACGGCCAAAGCAGCGCAACCTGACATGCTGGTCATCAGCGATAACTGCTTCTGTGAATACACCACGCATGGCCATTGCGGTGTTGTTCACGATCACGACGTTCACAACGATCTCACATTAGAAAATTTGCAAAAACAGGTTGTACTGGCCGCGCAAGCTGGCGTGGATATGATCGCGCCCTCCGGCATGATGGACGGTATGATTGCCGCTATTCGCCAGGCGCTGGATGATGCAGGTTTCAGCCACATTCCTGTGATGTCTTACTCGACCAAATTTGCATCGGCATTTTATGGTCCCTTCAGGGATGCGGTGGACAGCAGCTTTAAAGGTTCACGCAACACTTATCAAATGGATTTCGCTAACGGCCGCGAGGCACTTGCAGAATCCTTGCAAGACGAAGCCGAAGGCGCCGATATTTTAATGGTCAAACCCGGCATAGCTTATTTGGATATTCTTGCGCACATACGCGCGAATTCTTCGCGCCCGTTGGCCGTGTATCACGTGAGTGGTGAATACGCCATGATCAAAGCAGGTGCGGCGGCCGGTGTAATTGACGAAAAATCTATCGTATTGGAAACCATGACGGCATTTAAACGTGCTGGTGCCGATCTCATCATTACTTATTACGCAGAGAAGTTGGCCGAATGGGTTCAGTAGTTCAACTGTTCAAAGAAGATCAGCTCGCGGGCTTTTTGGAAGCGAGAAAACTGGTTTCAATTACCCGGGATAAGATCGACTACCTCAGCATACAAGGTTTTATTTTAGCCTACTCAAAAGAGCTGGTTTTAATTCAGTACGTCTATGATTTCCGCCTTGATGGTTTGATCGTATTGCGCCGTCGCGATATCACGTCTATCGAAACCAGCCACACAGATGAATTCCAAACCCAATTATTAAAAGATGGCGGACTATTTGCCCAGATTGACTTCAATCCTGAGTACGACCTGAGCAATTGGGAAAGTCTGTTAAACACCTTGGGCAAGCAGGCGAAATACATCATCCTGGAAAATGAAGCACTCGAAGACCCGGAGTTTTGCATTGGTGAATTACGCCATGTCACACGGGACACTGTAGATATGCTGGGCTTCAACGGTGTCGGCAGATGGGATGATGTGGAGACCAGTATTCTTCATAATGAAGTGACCTCGCTACAAGCCTTTACCAATTACATTACGTTTTACCGAAACCACTTCGATAAAATAAAGCCCGAATAATCAGGCTTATCAAAAACCTGTATTTATTTGCGCAACAGCAACCAAGAGTTAATCAACAAGCGATGTTTTTCAGCGATTCCCGCCAATACTTTTTTAATCCGCTCACCGGCAAATACCGCGAGCTGGTTGCGCAATGCTTGAGCCTTTTGTATCAGCGTCTCTATACCGATCTACGCGATTACGGTAATGCCATGAGTCGCGAGCAACTGGTCGATATTTTTAAAGAAGCGATTGCCCGCGCACCAATCCTTGACGCGGATCGCGATGATGAAGAACTGGCAGAGCAGGGCGATATGCTGGAGCAAGAGGGGCGCTTTAAAAGCCAGCGCGATCTCGCCAGCTTTGTGATCAACCGTTTAGTGGAAAATGGCTGGCTGGAAAAACAAGTCGACGAAACCACGCTGCAAAGCACTTACGGTTTCAGCCGTATGGGTCGCTTGTTTACCCAACCATTTGCAGATAATCAGGCCAATCACTTCCGCACACGCAACCGTAATACGCGTAATACACGCAACAGCTTGCAAGCTTTTTATGAACAGGGTGAAATTCACGATTTGCTTGACGCCTATGAATATTCCGAGCGGATTATCAGTGACTTCACTGATGTGATCGCCGAGTTGGAGGAGCGCAAACGTCAATTGGTGCGCGAAGTTGAATCTCGCCAGTTAATCCAGCAGGCGAGCGACGAATTTTTCGACTTTATGGAAACGGTATTCAAACCGGATCTGGAAGTTCGCCTGTCTGCAGACAGCGTTGAAAAATATCGCGATCAGATTTCCGACATCATCACCAAAATCCGCCGCAAACGTAAATATGGCCAGGGCGATGAAGAAACCGCAGCCAAAGACTGGCGTGCGGTGATGGAAATTCGCTTGCGCAAAGCCTTGCCGCAACGTGTTATTCAAGGTGTATCGCTGTTAGATACCTTGTTGCAAACCATCGAGTCGCGCTTAAAAAATGCTTGCGACATTATGTTGCCAGCCCTGCGCCGCGCACTGAATACCTTTACCCAGCGAGCCGACATCATCATCCGCCAGCTAAGCTATATCAACAGCCGCAGCCAGGATGATTTGATGGATATCTATCGTTCACTCGCACAATTGCCCACCGAACAACAGGACGAACTTTTTGTACAACAGGGCGAAACCCTGGCCGGTATGCAATTAGGTTTTGTGGACCCGGCACAGATACAGCTGCGCGCTGCGCGCCAGCAACAAGTGGTGCACTCCACACTGGAAGGCGACAAAGCGCTGGATGTGGAGGCCCAAAAAGAAATTTTTATCCAACAGGCATTGGATAAAGCGTTCATCTTGCAAGGCAGCGAAATTCGCCAGTATGTACAAAAAGCCCTGTCCGAAAATGGCAGCGTAAACAGCCATCAACTGAATGCCAGCAATATGCAGGAACTCCTGAATCTCGCCCACGCGGTGGAAGTAGGCGCAGCAGATAATCTTTCTGCACGCTTTCGCTTTGCCGTAACGCAGGAGCAGGCTTGGCTTCACACAGCACCACAGGTGCAAGATGATCAATATTTCAAGCAGCGCGACCAGTTTGTTATTTCGCTGCTTGATACAGGTAATTAAAGCATGAGCAATATTTTTAGCGCGGATCTTGAAGCGCGCCTTGAAAAACATAACCTGTCCTTTGATGACTGGCGCGAGCTAATCCAACGTTTGCTGGATTACGGCGTGCTCTGCCGCGACGATTCGCAAGTGGAAGCCGAACTTTACGATCGCTTCGTACGTATTCACGAAGTGGTGAACGATTATCTCGCACTTATGGGCGTTCGCTTCCAGCACGACACGCAATTTAATTTTGTGCGTATATTGCCACCCGGCGCTCGCATGCCCGGTATGGATGACGAGAGCGATGAGCCTTTTAACGGCGGTTTCCGTAGCCGTTTAAACCAGCACGAAGTGGCGCTTATCCTCGTGCTACGAGCGGAATATGATAAGGCTTTGCGCGAAGGCGTTATTGATGAGCAGGGCTGCGCAACCCTGTCGCTGGAAGCTATTTCCATGGCAATGAAAAGCTTGTTGCGTCGCAATCTGCCGGAAAATATCGGTGAACGCCGCCAGGCCTTTAAACGCTTGCGTCAATTGCGCTTGATTAATTATTTTGCGGAAACGGATGTAGATTCCGGCGAGAGCTGGATCAAGATCCGCCCCCTGATTATTCATTTGGTCAGCAATGAATGGCTCAACCAAATTCGTACACACCTGGGAGAAAGTGGTCTCCTGGTGGAAGAAGAATCTGAGCAGGAAGAGACCGAACAACAAAAGATCGCCAGTAAACCTTCTCCTCATCTCACCAAATCGATTTTCGATGTTGAATAGCATTTAATGCAGAAAAACTATGTTCCTTAAAAAATTTATTTACGTTAATTGGGGCAACGTACCCAATACCGAATTCGATTTTGGCCCAATCAATTTGTTTTCAGGCGGCAACGGTTCAGGTAAAACCACAGCGGCAGATGCTATTCAAACTATCATGACCGCCGCCCACGACAACCTGTTCCACTTTAACCCGGGCCAGGATGAATCCAGCCAGCGCGGTCGCGGTGGCAAGCTCGTGCGTACACTCGCGTCTTACGTGTTGGGGTGTGATGATGGCGCCTATTCACGCCCACAGGGTTGCGATGGTTATCTCGCCGCCATATTTCATCCTACCCAGGGCGAAAGCAGCGAACCTTTTACCGCGCTGATTGGTATGCGCGCTTTTGTGGAAACCGCCGGGCAAGGCGCAAATCAGCAACGCGTGGCTCGTCTGGACGACTGTCATTTTTATATTCTCAATGATGTGGAATTAAGCCTTAAGGATTTGCTGAAGGAAGAAAAATCCCACAAATATGTTTTGCCGCTTGATCGTCTTTACGCAAGCCTGCGCCGTCAATTCGGGCAGGATCAGGTGGAAAAGTACGATAAGAAAAAATCTTATCTATGTCGCTTTTACGGTGCACTGCGCGGTCGCAAAGATGCAGTGTCCGAACGCGAAGCCATGAATGCGGCGCGCGCCTTCTCACGTTTTATGGCTTACAAACCCATCAAAGGCATAGATGAGTTTGTCGCCAACGAAGTGCTGGAGTTTCGCGACCTCGGCGAGGCAATTCGCACAGTTTCCGCAATGCTTAAACGCATCCACACAATGGAATCCGATGCTCGCAACCTGCGCGACGCTATCGAGCGTATGGCGACGGGTAGGGGCCTTGCTGATAATTTTATCGCCGGCTGGTTGGAGCAACAGGTGTTGCATTATTCCGTTGCCAAACGTCGTTTCGGCGATTGCCAGGCGCTCTATTTAGAAGCCAAACGCAAGCAACAATTGTTACGCGAAGTGGCAGCCGGGCATACCCAATCACTCGCGCTTTGTGAAACACGCCGCGAGGAAATCAATCAGCTGATTCTAGCCGCGACAGCACGCCGTCTGGGCGTTCCGGCACTGCGCGATAAAGATCAACTGGAGCAGGAAAAGGCCGCGCAAGAAAAACTGATCCATAATTTTGTGCCTGAATTGCTCAAGCAAGATCAGCAATTGCAAACCAACGTCGAAGTTGCTCGCCAGTGTGTGCAAGCATTGCGCAACACATCCATTGGCTTGGAGATTCCCGCATTCAAAGACAATCACCTGCATCAACTAGCCAAAAACCTTGCGGCAGATGTTGAGCCGATTGATGTTCACCAACTGCTCAACCGCGATTGGATTGATATAAGTTCGCTGGCAACGCATTTGGATTCGGTAGTAGAGCAGCAAAAAAATCACAATTTATTTGTGCACAGCCTCTTTGCGCTGGATGCAAGTTCGGCCATGGTGCATCAGGGTGCGAAAATTAATTTGCGCGACCAGCTGGCCCAGGAGCGCGATAAGCGTCGCAGCAGTTGCGAGCGTTTGCAAAAAGCCATTGAAGCCAAGCGTCGCGAAATACAAACGCTGGAAGCTCATCAGGTTAATTATCCACCCTTTGTACGCGCCGCACTTGAAGCGATTAGTGCGCAATGCCCCAAAGCCGATGCACGCGTGCTCTGCGATTACGTGAGTGTGACTGATCGCGAATGGCAGGCCGCTATTGAAGGTTATATTGGCGCCGCGCGTTTCGGTATTATTGTTGCGCCGGAGTATGAAGCTGAGGCTATAAAAATAGTGCGCAACCTGTCAGGTCAGGCAAACCGTGCGCGTATTATTCAGGGCGACAAAGCGCGTAAAGATTTGGAGCGCTCCGGCAATCATCCGGAGAACTCTATTATTGACGTGATGAACTTTTCCCACGCCACAGCGGAAGCCTACCTCACCGCCAGCTACGCCAATGTGCAGCGCGTGGACAATGCCAACGAGTTGCGCAATACCCGTCGCGGCCTGACCAAAGATGCCATGGGCTCAGGCAACTACGCCATGTTTCGCTGTGATATGGCCGATTCCGATTTGGTATTTGGCCAAGGTGCACGCGAGCGCGCTTTGACTGCCAAACGCAATGAATTCCATGAGCTGAATGTGGAATGGAATAGCGCGACTGAGTATGTCAATGAAACCCAGCAGCTGCTGATTGCGATCGACAAATTAAAAGCGCTGGCTTATGCCGATGCGCTACAAGCTATGCTCGCCGCACAGGATCGCATAGCCGCTATTGAAGTAAGCCTGCAGCAACTCGATTTGAGCGATACCAAAGCGCTCGACGATGAGCTGAATGAACTCAAAGCGCGTTTGCAAGAGCAACAAAAAATCTTTACTGAAATCAATAATGCACAGGTAGATTGCCGTGCAGAATTGAAAAACGCCGACGCCCACTGCCACAAGCTGGACACAGAGCAAGAAAAAACACTCGCGGTGGTGGACGAATGCGAAGTCAACCTGCAAGCCATTGCCGGTCTCTGGCCAGATTTTTCGGCGGAAGAGCGCTTGCAAGCAGCAGATGAAAATATCGCCCAGCATTCATTGAATTATTTTGAAAACAATCTGGCGACGGTCAACGCCGAATTGAAAACCATATTGCATCGCTTACAACATGCCGTCATGCAGCACAATCAATTCTGCCAAAGCGCAGATGCGATTTTGTTTAGCATCGACTATGTCAATGAGCTGGGTAATGAAAATTTCCGTCACGTTTGCGATATGCGTCGCCAGTTTGATTCGCTGTATAACCGCGATAAAAACCACATTCTCGCCCAGCGCCACCAGGAAATTGAATCACTGCGCATGAGTTTCAATAATGCGTTTGTGTCCAACCTCTGTCATTCGATTTACCAGGCCATTAACGATGGCAAACGCACACTGGAAGAATTAAACAAAGAGCTGGAGCATCATCGCTTTGGTGCGGATCGCGAGCGCTTCCGCTTTGGCTGGGAGTGGGTGCCGGAATTTAAAGAGTATTGGCAGTTCTTCAAAGCCGTTATGGATAGCCCAACCCTGGGCGAGGGCGAAACCCTGTTCAACATGAAGCTCGATGAAAAACACCAACGTGTGCGTGAGCGTTTGATGAGCATGTTGCTCGATGAAGACGAACAAAAAGCCCTGCGCGAATTAACGCGTATAGCGGATTATCGCAACTATCGCCGCTACGAAATTTACAAGGAACCTGAGGGTAAAGCACCCATTGCGCTCAGCCAATACGGTACGGGTTCCGGTGGCCAGCTGGAAACGCCCGCCTATATTATCCGTAGTGCCGCCATCACTTCGGCATTTCGTTTCAACGAAGGCAATAGCCATCTGCGTATGGTCTTGGTGGATGAGGCCTTCTCAAAAATGGATGAACACCGCTCGCGCGAAGTAATCAATTATTTAACCGAGAGCCTTGGCCTGCAGTTAAATTTTATTATGCCGAGCAGCAAATCCGGGCCGTTTATGGATTTAATTTCCAACCAGTTTGTATTTAGCAAATGTCCAACAGCGGAACCCGTTGGCGAACTGAAAACACGCGTAGTGTTGGACAGACAAGTGTGCGATCAGGAAAAAATTGCCAAACTGATGGCAAATCACCGCCGCGCCATTCGCCAGCAAGCGAGCCTGGATTTTATGATGGAAGTGGAGGGCGCTTGATAGCGCCCTGATGGATGGATTGAAAGCGAAGGGTTTATTTCTCGGCGGCAATATCTTGCTTCGCTTCTGTTGGATCATCCGTTGGGCACAGGCCCAGTTGAGCGTTGCCCGCCGGTATAGGCAATTTGGGGAAATGGCGGGCTAACTTTCTGATGGTAGTCTGTTCTTCAAGCGGTTTAACAATATAGTCATCCACGCCCTCTTCAATAGCCGCGCGTATTTGCTTGGCTTCAGTAACTGCAGTCACCAGGATGAAACAGGTATCAAGATAACGTTCAGCGGCACGCATGGCGTTATGCACGTCCAGACCAGTTTTAATTGGCATATGCCAGTCGCAAAGCACCAGGTCGTATACCGGGTCGGCATCGTAAAGCATACTAATTCCCTTAAGGCCATCGGGCGCGACATCAACGTATTTAACCCCAACTGACTGCATCAATATTTGTAGAAGAGAGGCAATCATCTCATCGTCATCCACAATCAGGACACGAATTTGGCTTGGCTCCATTAATTGCCGCTTTTGCGCTCCGGTCAATTTGGGTGGCTTAGCGGTTGGTGGCGGCGGCTTGAGAGCATCGCCAAGCTTTGCCAATGCTCCCTCAATAATGTCAAGAGTGGCCTGATTTTGGGCTTTGTTGGCGCTCAAGTCAGGATTATCCATATTCTTGTGCAACCAATTCGCCCTCTGCTGGAGGGTAGCGGCTATGACGTGTTGCTCGGCTTTAGTAAACATAAAACTCCTGATCTTTGTCAGCACCTGCGTTAAAGTCGGTAATAACTGACAACATTTGGCAGCGGTCTCTCTATAATGCTGCAATCCCAACAGCCCAAGAGGCGCGAGACGGGCATTACCTCGGTAAAAACTATAGCTCATCCCGTGCCTGCTACCAGTCTTAAGCCCCAGTAGATTAAGGAACGCCTGTGTCAGAATTTAATCAACTTATCAGCCGCCTTGAGCAACTTATTGATCGCGTAGAACGTATATTGCCCGAGCCCCAGGCTTTACCGGATTGGACAGCCGCGGCGTTTCGCTGGCGCCTGGACTCACGCGGCAGAGGCTATCTACAACCCGTAGTAAACCCGCACCGTGTAGCCCTGGATTCGCTCAAGAACATCGATACCCAAAAGCAGAAAATCCTGCGCAATACCGAGCAATTTGTTGCTGGCCGTCCAGCCAATAATGTGCTGCTTACCGGCGCCCGCGGGACCGGCAAATCAACCCTGATCAAAGCTTGTTGGAACCACTTTGCCGAGCAAGGGCTCAAGATTATTGAGGTGGATAAAACCGATTTACTGCAGCTTGCCGATATAGTGGATTTGGTCAGCCTGCGCCCTGAAAAATTTATTATTTTTTGTGACGATATGTCTTTCGAAGAAGGCGAGCTCAGTTACAAGGCACTGAAATCGGCGCTGGATGGCTCCCTGGCAGCGCCCTCAGCCAATATCCTGTTTTACGCCACATCTAACCGTCGCCATTTGTTGCCGGAAAAAATGCGCGACAACCTTGATGTGAGCTACGAAGATGGGGAGGTGCGCCCCAACGACAGTATTGAGGAAAAGGTTTCGCTGTCAGAGCGCTTCGGGTTATGGCTGAGCTTCTACCCATTTTCACAAGATGACTATCTTGCCGCCGCACGTTATTGGATAAGCAATCTGGGCGGCAGTTGGGATGAAAAAACCGAATTTGAAGCGCTGTTTTGGCATCGCACCCGTGGGGCGCGCAGTGGTCGTGTTGCATGGCAATTTGCGCGTGACTACATTGGCAGAGCACATGGCGGCAGCAACAATGAGTAACCGTTTGATCGACTAAAGGTATATGACTATGCAACCAGGACATGGCGTTATTCGCAAAGAAAGCCACTTGAAGGATGTATCCCTAACGCAACCGCTGTTCACGCGCACACCTGACTTGCGTGGTGACAACACCTTGGCCATGCGCCAGCAATTGCACGAATATTTTGTCACCACCTTTGACCGCTACGAATCCCTGTTTGAAACACTCAATTGCGACGCGGCTTACTATGAAAAATCAATTTCGCTACGCCATCCATTAATTTTTTATTTTGGCCATACAGCCACATTTTTTGTTAACAAACTCTTGCTGGCTCGCATGATTGATACGCGGATCAATCCACGTTTTGAGTCCATCTTCGCTGTGGGTGTGGATGAAATGAGCTGGGATGATCTCAACGATGCACATTACCAATGGCCAACTCCCGCCGACGTCAAAGCTTATCGCGATCAGGTGCGTGCCATGGTGATCAATCTCATCGAAACAGCGCCGCTACAACTACCGGTGGATTGGAATAATCCCTGGTGGGCAATCATTATGGGCATTGAACATGAGCGTATTCACCTTGAAACTTCATCTGTATTAATTCGTCAACACAAACTCGCTTACGTAAAAAGCCATCCGCAATGGAAGCCATGTCGCGAGACGGCGGCAGCGCCGCAAAATCAACTGCAAAAAGTGGCCGCAGGCAGTGTCAGTCTCAGCAAAGATAAATCAGATCCCTTCTACGGTTGGGATAATGAATATGGCTCTCACGCCGCTGAAGTTGGCGAATTTGAGGCCAGTAAATTTCTCGTGAGCAATCAGGAATTTCTCGAATTTGTTAATGCTGGTGGTTACAACAACGTGCAATTTTGGGAAGAAGAAGGCAAAGGTTGGCTGGGCTTCACGCGTGCAAAGCATCCTACTTTCTGGGTTAATAAAAACAACCAGTGGCACCTGCGTTTGATGACAGAAGAAGTTGCCATGCCCTGGGATTGGCCGGTAGAAGTGAATTATCACGAAGCCAAAGCTTTTTGTAACTGGAAAAAATCTGTCACAGGTTTGGCAGTGCGCCTGCCAACGGAAGATGAATGGTATCGACTCTACGATTCCAGCGGGTTACATAATCCCGGCACGGAAAAGGCAAACGCCAATTTGCAGCTGGATTATTGGGCCTCTTCATGCCCGGTCAACAAATTCGTGCAGGGCAATTTTTACGATATCGCCGGCAACGTCTGGCAATGGACAGAAACCCCGATTTATCCTTTCGAAGGTTTTGATGTTCATACCATTTACGATGACTTTACAACTCCCACCTTTGACGAGCGCCACAATCTGATCAAAGGCGGCTCATGGATTTCTTGCGGCAATGAAGCCCTGCGCGAATCGCGCTATGCTTTTCGTCGCCATTTTTTCCAACACGCGGGCTTCCGCTATGTCGTTTCCGAGGAATTTAAACCAGTGCCAGGCTCACATTACGAAACTGATAAACTTTTATCTGAATATGCTGAATTCCACTACGGCGATGAATATTTTGGCGTGGCCAATTTCTCCAAATCATTGGTGGAAGTTGCGATTGACAATATAGGTGACATCCCCAAACGCAAAGCACTGGATCTGGGTTGCGCCTCTGGTCGCGCCACCTTTGAATTGGCGAAGCACTTTGATTTTGTAACGGGCGTGGATTTTTCAGCACGTTTTATTGGCCAGGGCGTTCATCTGAGTAGCGGCGATACATTGCGTTATACGCTGACGGACGAAGGCGATCTTGTACAATACAAATCGCGCAGCCTTGCAGATTTGGGCTTACAAGACACCAGAGACAAAGTGGAGTTTTTCCAGGGTGATGCCTGTAATCTTAAACCTCAAATTACCGGTTATGACTTTATTTTAGCGGCAAACCTGATTGATCGTCTGTATAACCCCGCCAAATTCTTATCCGCAATTCACGAGCGTTTAAACCTCGGCGGCATATTGATGCTGACGTCACCTTACACCTGGTTAACCGAGCACACGCCTCGTGAAGATTGGATTGGTGGCTTTAAGAAGGACGGTGAAAGCTTTACCACACTGGATGGTTTAAAAGCATTATTAGGCGAACACTTTGAGTTCCAGCATGCACCGCTGGAAGTACCCTTTGTGATCCGCGAAACCAAACGTAAATTCCAGCACACTTTGTCTGAAGTTACTTTCTGGAAACGTATAAAATAAAGCGGGGCATAATGAGTATTGATTTTGATACACCCATAGCGCGCGAGGGAACGGGCGCTGTTAAATTTGACGGACGTCAGCAATATTTTGGCACGACCGAGGTTACCCCAATGTGGGTAGCGGATATGGATTTTGCGGTGCCCGATTGTGTCACTGCCGCGTTGCAGGCGCGTATAGCACACCCTGTCTTTGGCTATACGCTTTATCCGGAAAGTTTGTATCAATCCATCATTAATTGGTTTGCAAAGCGGCACCAATGGGTCATTGAAAGGGAATGGATACAAATGGCACCGGGAGTAGTTCCATCACTATTCGCCGCCGTAAATGCATTCGCCAAAGAAGGCGAGGGCGTTATTATCCAACCTCCAGTTTATTTTCCGTTTTTTTCCGCTGTCACCACTAACAACCGTAAGCTGGTGCTAAACCCACTGCGAGAGATCAATGGTCGCTATGAAATGGATTTTGATCATCTCGAAGCCTGCGCACAGCAGGGCGCTCGCCTGTTGATACTCTGCACACCACACAATCCTGTGGGCCGTGTGTGGACTGAGCCAGAACTACAGCAAGTATTAGTTATTGCACGAAAATATCAATTGACGATTTTGTCGGATGACATTCACGCCGATCTGGTTTATCCGGGCAACACACACACCATGTTAGGTCGCCTCGCCCATGAGGATGACAAAATCATTACAACAATTGCCCCCAATAAAACATTTAACATTCCAGGCCTGGGCCTATCTGCACTGGTAATTCCCAATGCAGAATTACGCCAGCAAATGAAAAAGACATTTGAAACATTGCACGTCAGCAATAGTAATCCACTCTCCATAACGGCCTTTGAAGCTGCCTACAATCAGGGAGCACCCTGGCTGGACAGCCTAATGGCTTATTTGGAACAAACCCGTGATTATGTTGCCGAATATTTACGCACGCACATTCCCGTCATCAAATTTTACAAACCCGAGGCAACTTATTTACTCTGGCTGGATTGTCGTGGGCTTGGTTTAACAGACGCTCAACTGCGTGAGTTTTTCATCAAGCGTTGCGCTTTGGGCATGAATCCCGGCAGTGTATTTGGTGAAGGCGGAAGTGGATTTATGCGTATGAATATTGGTGCACCCAGAGCGCTTGTTATGGATGCGCTTGCGCGCGTTGCACAGGAAATCCAACGCGGCATTTAAAAAATTTGCAAGGGTGCAGTTTTAATATTATGGTTTAGTTTGTGTGGTTAATCTTCCGCGTCTCGTTTATTTATACAAAGCCCCGTGTTTATTTATACAGAGCTACGTATAAATTGAATTAATAGTGGGATTTGTTATGTCGGATATCCATAAGTCGTTACGCTTGGGTGATTTGCTGGTTGAAAAGGGATTAATTAATCCACAACAACTGCGTGAAGCCATAGAGCTGCAAGAATCCAGGCGAAAAAGTGAGTCGGAAAGAAATGCCGAGCTGGGCCAAATCCTGATTGAGCTTGGCTACATCAATCGTTTGCAACTTAATGCCAACCTCAATTGGCAACGACGGCTTAAGGCCACTACTGCCGTCATGGTGTTTATCGCTCCACTTTTGACAGCAGCTTGTGGAGGCGGCGGTGGGGGAGGTGGATCAGGAGGCGGCGGCACAATCGCCGAACCACCGCCCAATACGCAAACAGCGCAGCCGCCATCCAATCAAAGCAATAGCCAAAACACTACGCAAACCAGCAACCAAAACACGACAACATCTTCTGCTCAATCCTCAGCCGCTTCGCTTTCCCCGTCTCCAATTCCGACCACATCAGCTCCGCGCACATCCTCCTCCACGCCCACAATCAAGTCCTCCAGCTCTTCCAGTGCCCCTACCGCGGGAGGGGTGATTGTAAAAAGCTCCAGCGCGACAAGCTTATCTTCATCATCGAAATCGTCAGCACCGAAAAGCTCCTCTCTCTCGTCTTCATCGGTGGCATCGGCAGTAGCTGTGGTCAATGGGCCCGTACAGCTTTATTGGAAAGTACCCAACGCGCGAGAAAATGGGGATTATCTGGATATCACCGAAGTCGGCGGTTACGAGCTGCGCTACAAGCAAAAATCCGATAGCGCTTATAAATCCATCATCATCAATGACGGATTTACGGACGCGTATTATTTCGACAACCTGGTGGGTGATTATGAGTTTGAAATAGCAACTTTTGATGTAAACGGTGTTTATAGTAATTTTTTAAAAATCAATCCGTCGTCATGATAAGAGCTAGCATCCTTGCCACTCTTTTTAGGTTATTTAGTGGGTGTCAATACTTGAAGCCCTGCAGATACATAGACTAAAGGTGCATTCCAATTGATGGCAATTTCATTGGTGGAATAGCTGCACTCATTATCATAGTAAGACTTCGCAATAAGCGGGGAAGGGTAGCTACTTGCGCCGCAATCCCCGGTGTAATCCAGATTTGCACCACCCGCTAAAAACCCTGGCACAGGAGCATCAATTCCATCAGCAGCAGAAGGACGATGGTGGATGTGCATAGGTGATTTATTGCCAAAACCCGTTACGAAAGAATAGTCCGTTGGATTGCGTCCTAACACATAATCAAATAACGATTGTGCGGCATCCAGATAGTCGCGCTTGCTGCCATCCAGTTGGTAGGCCTCCAATAACATCATGGCCTGGTTCATGGCGCCCGAGTTACTTCCCCAGAAAAAATCCCCTTTTTCCAATGAAACTGAAAAAGCTGATAATTTCTTTTTGGCAACCAGGCTATCAGCCAGGGTTGTGATCCTGGTTTTAATAGGTGATGTATTAGCCGCAGCTGTTAAATGATTTATGTTGTGTGCCAGTGATATCCAGGCAAGGCTTTGCACGCTTCCCCAACTGGGAACATTTGCCTCAAGGTTGTTGTTGAAGGCTGTGTAATACATATCATTTTTCGTGGTTATGTATAACTCGGCAGATGCCCAGGCAAACTCATCAGTCACGTTGGAATCACCATAAGCGCCTGTTTGTATATCACTCGGCTGTGAATAGTAAACTGCCGGATTATTTTGCGCCCATGTGTAGGCATTTTTTGATGCGTTCAGCATCTTTGCAGCCAAGCCGGGAAATTGCGCCTCATAATTAGCGTACACGCGACTGGCAACTGCCATTACCGCGGCGAAGTCCAAGGTTGCGGCAGTAGTTTTTTGAACCACAAATCTTTCTGACGTATCTTTATCCGGCATTTCAAAGCCAGAAAAACCCTTGCTGGTTAATTTATGGTAGACACCGCCGTCGTTGGGATCTTGCATTGCAAGCATCCATTCCAGATTCCACATAGCCTCGTTCAAAATATCCGGCACGGCATTGCCACTCTCGGGAATATTAAGATTCTGCGCCGTGAAATAGGTAGAAAATTTTTCAAAAGCGGCAAGGAGTGAATAGGTTGTAATGCCTGAATTGACAATATATTTATTGTAGTCGCCGGCATCGTACCAACCTTTTGGTGCAGAAATAATAGTACCTTCGGGGCGATCTGCTGTTGCAGCTGAAGGATGGATTTTAACAATGTCATCCGGATGACCTTCCGCTCGTGCGTAAACACCAGCGTAGATAGGTAAAAGCGCGATGCTGGCACGATTAAAATAGTAGGACTTGAGCGCAGCAGAATTAATAGTTTCATAGGCTGTTTGGGATATTGTGAAGCCAGGCTGATCATCAATACCTGCCACGCGAATTTTATAATTCCCTGTTTTACTCAATGAAGAAAAGTCTGCAATTTTTACCGACTCAAGAGCAGGCTCCCAAGTGTTTGCAGCTGTCAGATCACCACTAAATACTTCATTATTACTATCATCAACAATCGTAAATTTTGTCGTTGCCACACCCGGAACAATTGCTATTTTTTGTGCGCCAGATAAATAGCCTATTTGGTTAATGCGAATTTTGGTGGGCACTGTGGTAGTGGGTGGCACCACCGGATGATTGCAGACGGATTTTTCTGATTTGCCTGTGCGGGCCAGCAGAGTTCCACCATCAGCAGATTTCAATTCAACCCAGTTCAAGTTGAACGGGCCACTTTTCATTTGAATACAAAGGCTGTGTGTTCCGACACCCAAATTTCCAAGCTGGGTACTCGATGTCTGCCATGTCTGCCAGCCACCTGTATTGGGGCTGCTGATGTCTTCACCGACTTGTGAACCATCAATTTCAATCGCAAGTTTGCCGCCAGACTGAGCGGAAGCCAGGCGGAAATCAGCGGTAAAAGTACCAGCATGATTAACATCTATGCCAAATTCCAGCCACTCGCCGCTACTGATGTAGCCCACGTCATAGCCGCCGCCGGTATCGGTAGAAGTTTCTATATCGACGCCATCACCTTTACGATAATCAGCGCCTGCCTGGTTAGCAGCCTCCGTATCGTAATAGTCAATATAGTCCTCCGCCTCCAGCCTCAGGACACCACCAGCAACCGTGCCGGCACTGGAGGAGCTTGAGCTAATTGAACTGCTAGAGGAGGCGCTTAGGCTGGTAGCGCTATTGGCTGAACTACTGGACTTGTTGTGATCAGATGAGCCGCCACCGCAGGCCGTTAAGGCCGACAGCATGAGTAAGTAAGCGAATCGGTTTATGTTAGGCATTGGAAATCTCCACCCGTTGTTGTTATTAAGGGACTTTATCTCGCTCTGGATAAGCAAGTACAAAGCGCGCTGGAGGCTAAAGCCTTAGACGAGGAAATACTCCCCACTAGCTGTCAAAGCCTAAAGTGCTACTGGGCAGCAATGTGCCACTTGGGGTGGCGAAAGTGACTAACCCTGAAAATAGCCCCTAACTACATTTTTTTAGCGAGATTTCATGCAAAACAACCACCAAACGCCTACAATAATGGCCCCTTTTAAAAGCTCCTCTTTTCGGCCTTATTTATGACATCCAACTCTACCGGCACCCCAACCATTGGCTTCGTCTCTTTGGGATGCCCCAAAAACCTGGTTGATTCCGAACGCATCCTCACCCAGCTGCGCATGGAGGGCTACAACATAGTCCCCAGCTATAACGACGCTGACATGGTGATTGTGAATACCTGTGGCTTTATCGATAGCGCCGTACAGGAATCACTGGGCGCGATTGGTGAAGCCCTGGCGGAAAACGGTAAGGTGCTGGTAACCGGTTGTCTGGGTGCCAAGAAGGACGAGATAGTCCAGATTCACCCCAACGTACTGGGTGTTACAGGCGCTCATGCCTACGAAGAAGTGCTCAATCAAGTCCATGAGCATTTGCCCCCCAAGGCAGATCACAATCCCTTTGTTGATCTGGTTCCGCCCCAAGGCGTAAAACTCACACCGCGCCACTACGCCTACCTCAAGATATCCGAAGGCTGTAACCACTCCTGCAGTTTCTGCATCATCCCGGATATGCGCGGCAAGCTGGTCAGTCGTCCCATCGGGCAGGTGATGAGCGAAGCCGAGCGCTTGGTGAAAGCCGGGGTTAAAGAGCTCCTGGTGATTTCCCAAGACACTTCAGCCTACGGCGTAGATATCAAGCACCGCACCGACTTCTGGGATGGCCGTCCACTCAAGACCGATATGTACCAACTGGCTGCGGCCTTAGGCGAGCTGGGCGTTTGGGTCCGCCTGCACTATGTTTATCCCTACCTGCATGTGGACAATGTGATTCCACTCATGGCCCAGGGCAAAGTGCTGCCTTATCTGGATATCCCATTCCAACATGCCAGCCCGACGTTACTGCGCAAAATGCGCCGTCCAGGCCAGGTGGAGCGCACCCTTGAGCGCATCAAGAGCTGGCGTGAACAAGTTCCCAACCTGACTATTCGCTCCACCTTTATTGTTGGCTTCCCCGGCGAAACCGAGGAAGATTTCCAGATGCTGCTCGACTTCCTCAAAGAGGCACAACTGGATCGCGTAGGCTGTTTCCAATACTCACCGGTTGAAGGCGCCAAGGCCAACGACTTACCGGACCATGTGCCCGATGAGATCAAGCAGGAGCGCTATGATCGCTTCATGCAATTGCAGCAGGAAATCTCTACCGAGCGCTTGAAAGCCAAGGTCGGACAAACCCTGCAGGTGTTAATCGACGAAGTCGATGACGAAGGCGCTATAGGACGCAGCTTCGCCGATGCACCGGAAATCGACGGCTGTGTTTATCTCAATGGCGAGCAAGACGTTAAACCGGGCGATCTGGTGAACGTACTGATTGAACACTCAGATGAATACGATCTGTGGGGCACCAGGGTTTAATCGGAGATATTTGAACACGCAGCCGGACAAACCGGCTGCCATATTTTGACGGGAGTTCAGCTTGGGTAAGTTTGGCGCGATAGTAGTTGCCCTTTATCGTTCATGGTGGCTGAGGATTCCAGTCATTTTAATAGCCCTGATTATCGTCAGTTATTTTTTGCTGGTATTGCCCTGGGTAAACAAAAACATTTCCCAACAATATCAGCAACTCACCGGGCATCAGCTGCAGCACGACAAACTTGATATACATCTGTTCAGCTGTAACTTCGCGCTCAACAACCTCAAAGATTCTGCCAACCTCTGGCAAATTAAATCCGTCAAACTGGATGTCGCCTGCTGGAAATCTTTCCAGGAGCGCGCACTGATTATCAATCAGCTGCAAATACACCAGCTCAGCGGCAACCCACTGCAAAATAAAAGCGGCCTGTGGAATTTTAATGATGTGCTGGAGCACATCGCCAAAAATACACCAACGCCCAAACCGAACGGCGACAAGCATAGCCCCGTTGCGATAAAGAAGCTGAGCATTACCCAATCCAGCATCAACACCAATTTGTTGGTACTGAATGATTTGGCGCTGAGCGCATCCCCCTTTGAGTTGACGGTGCTTGATCTTGATTTGCGCCGCGATGCACCTGCAAGCTTCCTGGCATCAGCGATACTCAACAAAACAACTGACAGTAAAATCTCCGGCAAACTCGATCCGCTGAGTTTATCTGGCGCTGTCAATTTCAGCTTAACCAAAGTGCCTTTTGTGTGGTTCGATAGCAGCATCAAGCCTTATCTGGCACTTGATGTACTTCATGGCGAATTAAATACCGATGGCCAACTGCAACTGGTCAAAGGTGCGCTGCAGCAATTAACCAGCAACGGCCAACTCACAGAATTAAAAGTGCGCCCAACCACCATGGATCAGGATGCGGTGCACTGGAAATTATTTGACTGGAAATCTGCCGACATAAATTTTGCGAAGAAAACTATCAATATTCCCCGCGCGGCTTTAACCGAGCTGGATGGCCAATTTATTATCACCAAAGATCGCACCACCAATGTCCAGGCAATCATTATCCCTGCGCCAGTAACAGCAGCGGTCGAGCAGGGCGCAGCGACTCGGGCTGCCGAGCAGGCACCGTGGCAATTTGGTATTGATGAGCTTCAGGTCGATAAAGCGGCCATAGGTTTTTATGACCAATCACTCAAACCCTCCTTTACAGTTATCGTTCAACAATTCAGTGGACTCATCACCAATATTAATACCAACACAGAAAAAGTGGCCGAGTTCCATCTTGCTGGAAACGTGGATGGCTACGCTCCAGTAAGCCTTGATGGCAAGGCACAATTTTTTATTCCGCAGCCGCAAATGGAAGCCTTGGTCAGCTTCAAGAAAATGGACATGGGTGCACTATCTCCCTATTCAGCAGAATATGCGGGTTGGCGAATTAAAAAGGGCTTACTAAGCGTTGATCTGGATTATCACTACGACCATGGAAAAATTCTCGGCAAAAACCACGTCGTTATCGATCATCTGGAGTTCGGCGAGAAAGTTCGCAGCCCACACGTTATTGATGTGCCATTGCGCCTTGGGCTATCTCTGCTGACTGATGAGCACGGCATAGCCATCTTGGATGCGGAAATCACTGGCGATCCAAATGATCCGCAATTTGATTTGAAAGCCACTATCCAACGTGCGCTTCGCAATACCTTGAAAAAAGTGCTCACAGCACCTTTCCGCTGGTTAGCCAGCCTCGTCGACAGTAAAGAAGATTTAGGGCGCATAGAGTTTACGCCAGGTGAGTCACAACTTTCCCAGGCCGCAAAAGAAAAACTGGCATTGCTGCAAGAAGCCATGAAAAAGCGACCCAAAATGCATTTGACTATACGCGGCAATTACGACGCAGAACGTGATCGAGCCGCATTGCAAGAAGAACAGGTAAAAAGTGCATTGGAGAAAGCTGGTGTAACCCAAGACGGTATCCGCACACAAAATGCAGATTGGGCAAAAGCCCTGGATGCCCAATACAAAGCCAAAGGGCTAGCCAATCTCACGGCAGATAGCGCGCAAAAATATAGCGAACTCGCGGCACTTGAGGTTGTCGATCCTGAAAGACTCTTGCGTTTAGTGCGTGAGAGAGGGCAAGCAGTTAAACAACATTTTGTATTGCAATTGGGTGCCGACGGCGCTGGCCTGTTTTTGGAATCAGATCCAGAGTGTACTGAGAAGCACCCTTGCAATACCAGTGAAGTTCAATTCACTCTGGAAGATTGAGTACACATCAAAAGCCAAGCGGAGCGCTGTATGAACACAATCGAACACCTGCCGACCGAACATAAATTTTCCGTGAGATGCGGAGATGCTGAAGCCTCCTTGCACTACAGATTGTCGCCATCAAGCACCAGGACGGCAATTGACTTCAACAGCACCTGGGTGCCGCCGGAGTTTCGCGGAAAGGGCATTGCCGAAAAATTGGTACGCACAGGTATTCAATGGGCAAAAGAGCAGGGGTATGAATTGCATGCCAGCTGCTGGTACGCAGCAAAATTTTTGCGCTGAGCTACTATTAATAAACCATTCTTATAAGGCATCGGTAAGACTCATAGAAATACGCAAATAATGACAAGATTACATGCAAGGTAAGCAACACATGCGCAACGGTTTTACACTTATTGAAATTGTGGTTGTACTTGCACTGCTAGGGATACTTGTTGCCATGGCGGTACCCTCGTTGGACAACAAGGTGGCTCGCACACAAATTGCAGAGTCGGTGGATTTACTCAAGCAACTGAAAGAACAAATCAACACCTACTACACAGCTAACCAAAACTTCCCACACACAAATTTCGATGCTGGCATACCGCCCGCCGACAAGCTCCTCGGCAATTATGTAGAACGAATTGAACTCGTAGATGGGGCCTTTCACATTAGCTTTGGCAACAAGGCTACCGCGCAGTTAAAAGGTAAAGTTCTCAGCTTGCGTCCGATTGTGGTTAAAAGCTCTTCAAAAAGCCCTATGTCCTGGTTATGTGGCAACGCCTCCATTCCCGATGGCATGGAGGCCGTTGGTCAAAATCGCACTACAATAGCGGCGAAATATTTGCCGATTAATTGTTTTTAATCAGGCTGCCTCATCAGTTTCATAATCTGTATAACCGCGATGATCGCCCCCAAATAATGATCCCAAACCAATTGCCTGTAGCGGACGATCATTGGCAAGTTTTGCGGGAAAATCCGGGTTGGCAATAAAGGGGCGACCAAAGGCAACCATGTCCGCATAATCCTTGGCAAGTATTTCCTCCGCGCGAACCTTATCGAACTTACCGGCCACTATAATTTTTCCGTGAAAACGCGCGCGTAGTTCGCGCCTAAAATTTTCATCTACCTGAGGAGCATCATCCCAATCAGCTTCGGCGAGATGTATGTAGCTGATATTTTTTTCCTGCAAGAAAGTTGCTGCGGCCAAAATAGTGGGAATAATCTCGGGACAATTCATGCCTTTTGCGGTGATATAGGGAGCAAGGCGAATACCAACGCGATCTGCGCCAACTACATCTACAACAGCACTCACAACCTCTTGTAAAAACCGCAAGCGATTTTGTTGACTACCGCCATATTCATCGGCACGCAGATTGGATGTTGTACGCAAAAACTGGTCAATCAAATAGCCATTGGCGCCATGAATCTCTACACCGTCAAAACCTGCAGCTATGGCGTTGAGCGCCGCTTGGCGATAATCCGCAACCACTTGTTTAATTTCGTCAATGCCAAGCGCACGCGGAATAGGGCAGGCCAGCTTTTCACCCATTTGCTTTTCGTCGTTATACACCCACACTTGACCATCAAATTCCACTGCTGAGGGCGCCACTGGAGGTTGTCCCTGATGGAAATAGCTGTGCGACATACGCCCCACATGCCACAACTGGTTGTAAATTTTTCCACCTTTCTCATGCACAGCTTTTGTCACTTTTTGCCAACCGGCAATTTGTTCTTTCGAATAATTTCCTGGCGTAAATGAATAACCTTTACCTTGCGGTGAAATTTGTGTTGCCTCCGTAATTATCAAGCCTGCACTGGCACGTTGCGCATAATAGGTAGCCATGAGGTCATTGGGGATATCACCCGGTTGGGATGCGCGACAACGCGTCATAGGTGCCATCACAATACGCGACTTCAATACGTGAGGGCCAAGTTGCAAAGGGGAAAATAATCTGTTCATGATCAATACCTCTTGAGAGCAATGAATATTTGATAGATGTAAATGTTGAAGAGAGATTATTGCCAATCGCTTAACACAATTTTGCCAATGGTTTTGCCTGCTTCTATCTCCGCATGTGCCGCGCGTAAATTGGCTGCACTAATCGGACTGAGTGTTTTCGCAAGGCTGGTTTTGATTTTTCCATCATCAATTAAGCGGGAGAGACGATTCAAAATATTGTGTTGCTCAATCATATCGGCTGTCTGATAGCGCGAACGAGTAAACATAAACTCCCACACAAAGCCCGCTGATTTCGTTTTGAGGAGATTGATATCCAGCGGCGCCTCCGGCTCAACGATGGAACAGATGGTGCCCTGAGGCCGAATCAACTCGCACATGGCGGCCCAGTGGCGGGCTGTCGCGTTCAGACAAAAGATATAATCAACATGCTCAATTCCCAACGCGCGCACCTCATCCACCAAATCACGCTGATGATTCACCACGTCATCAGCCCCAAGGCTTTTACACCAATCGTTGGATTCGCTACGCGACGCACTGGCAATGATGCGCAACTCGGGCAGCTGCTTTGCCAATTGAATAGCTATAGAACCCACGCCGCCGGCGCCGCCGATGATCAGCAAACTTTTACCGGCAGAGTTATCCTTATTGATGTGCAATCGCTCAAACATACCCTCAGCTGCGGTGATTGCTGTTAGTGGCAAGGCTGCAGCTTCTGCAAATCCCAGCGTTTCAGGCTTTTTCCCCACAATGCGCTCATCAATTAACTGATACTCGCTGTTACTGCCTGCGCGGGTAATATCACCGGCGTAGTACACTTGGTCGCCAACCTTGAATAATTCCACCTGATCTCCTATCGCCACCACCGTACCCGCCGCATCCCAACCCAGCACGCGATAATTCTCCTCCACTTTCGCTTTGGGGCTTCGCACTTTGGTATCCACTGGATTAACCGAAACCGCATGTACTTGCACCAGTAAATCCCAGCCTCCAGGCTGGGGTAGAGGCAAGCTGATATCCACCAGCGAGTTTTCGTCAGTTACGGGTAAATAAGCCTTTAGGCCTACGGCTTTCATCATTTGGGGGAGCGTTGAGTTAGTCATAGTGTTTAATCCTTAAAGTGGGCATTGAGTTGATATGTAGGCCAGCTTATATTTATTAAGGCAATTTGATAATCACACCAACAATTGAATAACTATCAAATATTTTTTGACAGTACGAGCTAGCAATATGAGCAAAACCTATTCGTTACAAGATCTGGAGCTCTGCCTGCGTGTAGCAGAGCGCGGCAATATGAGCGAAGCCGGGCGCGAATTGGGACTCACCACAGCAGCAGTTTCCGCTGCGATCAAACGCCTGGAGCTGGCCCTGGGCGCTAACCTGTTTGATCGCACCACACGCAGTATGCGTCTCAGCGCCGCAGGGGAGATCTTTATCCCTCACTTACAGCAGGTGCTCGGCGGACTGGATGTGGCTGAGAGCGAATTGCGAAACCTTCAAGGATTGGTATCCGGTGAGATACGTATCAGTATGCCGTCTGATCTGGGGCGGAATTTACTATTAGAGCTGTTAGATGGTTTTCAGAATATACACCCCAACTTGAAGTTTATCGTGTATATCTCTGATTCTGTTCAGGATTTATATCGCGAAGGGCTGGATTTGGTCATTCGTTATGGCGACCAGAAGGATTCAGGCCTGATAGCGCAAAAACTCTGTGACAACCGACGGGTGTTGGCCGCCGCTCCCGCTTACGTCGCCAGGGTCGGACAGCCGGCAACTCTGGCAGATCTCATCAACCACAACTGTATTCTCTTTTACCGCAACGACAGCCCCTACAGTAAATGGCTCTTTGAAGTGGATGGGCGCGAACAGACGATACAGGTTAAGGGCAACAGATACGCCAATGACGGGGAGTTAGTAAAGCGTTGGGCGCTGGCCGGCCACGGCATTGTTTACAAATCCAGGCTGGATATAGCGCGAGAGCTGGAAAATGGCAGCCTGGTGGAATTACTCCCCAATCAATACCAGGGCCAGACGGCTCCTCTATACGCTGTATATAAAGAGCGCCGCTATCAAACCTATCGCATGGCGCAACTTCTTGGCTATCTACGCCAACACATGGGAAACCTGGAAGCCAAACAACAGGAAGCGGGGTTAATGGGGCAAACTGAAGAGAAGCAATAAGGACAGGAGAAATACAAGATGCAGATAGAAAAAAGGCGCCCTAAGGCGCCTCTTTGGGTGAAACTTACTCGTATTTGCAGAGGTAAGAAGTTTCAACATCCGCCGTGCACTTGAAGCGTTGGTTAGCTTCAACAATAAAGGTTTCACCCGGCTTAAAGGTTTCCGCTTTGTCGCTGCCTGGCAGTACCACAGTCAAACTTCCGCTTACCACGGTCATATATTCTTTTTGGCTGGTGCCAAACTCATAATCACCTTTGGCCATAACACCAACAGTAGCTGGCAGGGTTTCGGTTTGGAAGGCGATAGACTTAACCGCACCATTGAAGTATTCGTTTACTTTAAACATGGCATATCTCCATGAGGGGAATTGATGGGAAATCTTGCCCGGACGCAACGCCCGGTGAGCCCGGCCCAAATACTGCGAAGGCGCTGGGACAAAACAGACACACATAAAAAAGGCCGCATTAATATGCGGCCTTTTTTACTTTAATTTGGCTCCGCCTGCTGGACTCGAACCAGCGACCCAATGATTAACAGTCATTTGCTCTACCGACTGAGCTAAGGCGGATCGGTGACTTCCTCTGTGGAAGTGGTGCGCATATTATAGATGAGACTTTAGTTGGTCAACCCTTTTTTATAAAAAAATCAAAGATTTGGTTGCCTCTGATTATTAAGCCTGCAAGCTGTATTTTGCCTGCGCAAACTGCACTTATTTTGACTGCTGATAACGCAACTCAATCACTTTAAAACTTTTATTTTGGGCAATTAATTTTATGGAATTAAAAATGTTTTGTGCTTTTTTTTCTAACCCAATAAATTGATTGACCACAAAATAAGCAACACCAGACTCATTAAGATGCTGCGCCGCAGAGCGCAAAAACTTTTCAGTGAGATCGCCATCCACACTAAAGCCTTGATGGAAAGGCGGATTGCATAAAATCAGATCAAATTTTTCCGTCAGCTCCAAACCGGCATCACTGGCCACAACCTTTGCATTCTCTATCGCATGGCTATTCCTGCTCGCCGCCTGTAACGCAGCCGCATTGTTGTCAGTCAGCGCAAAGCTATCAATGGATAAATTCCGCGCGGCAATTGTTAAATAACCATACCCACAACCGAGATCCAAACAATTTGCAAAATGCCGCGGCAACTCATTCAATATGCGATGCACTTCAGCCATCAAAAATTCACTGCCTTGATCAATTTTATTCCAACCAAATAGTCCGGGCTTGCTCCAGATTTGAAATTCATCAAGATTCAAGCAGGGACGCAACTCACGATATCCATCATCAGATAGGGAAGCGCCACCAAGCTCTGCTTTAGTGAGTTGTGCGGAGTAATTGACGCCATCTTTCTGGATATTTTTTTCACAACCAAAGAGCACACTGGCTTTTTCTATATAGGTTTTTATGCCTTCGTTCTTTTGTCCACTCAGCCACAGTGTTCCGCCCGGCTTGAGAATTCGACAGGCCTGATTGAGCAAATAATGAGTCACCGCTTTTTCTTTTGAAATACGGTAGAACATTTTCTCCAGACTATTATCGGCAATTGACTCCAATTCAAAATCAGAAAACTGCGCAACAAATCCCAGCTGACCTGCTTGCTCGGCAACATCCCAACGATTGGTTACCAACATGGGCTTATTTGACCAAGCTTTCACATCAGGCAAATGGCGCAAAAGATTTTCATCGGTAAGCCAAAGGCTTTGGCTGTCAGCATGAACTTTAATCTGTTCAACCAGCCAACTAGCAGACACATCTGTCATGGGGATTTTCCAAAACTGTTAATTTCTTCTATTGTAAGGCTGCGATAGCTGCCTGATGGCAATTGCTCACCCAGTGCAATATCACCTATAGCTTCCCGATGCAGCGCGACCACACGATTACCAATAGCAGCAAACATTCGCTTAACCTGGTGATATTTACCTTCACAAATCCTAAGGCGAGCTAAATTTGGAGCAATTATTTCGAGCTGGGCGGGCAGGGTGGCTTTGCTTTCACTGTGTAAAGTGAGACCTGTTTCGAATAGCACAATTGCAGACTCAGGGATGGGATCAGCGGTTGTGACAATGTAGGTTTTGCGATGCTCATGGCGCGGCGAGGTAATTTTATGATTCCAGTCACCATCATCGGTAATCAATACCAAGCCTGTCGTATCCACATCCAAGCGCCCGGCAATTTGCAAATCTTCTTTAAATGGTTCATCCAGCAAATCCAGCACGGTTGGGTGTTCGCTATCATTGTTGGCGCACACATAGCCGGCAGGTTTATACAACATTATGTAGCGAGGTTGGCGAGCAACAACCAGTTCGCCATCCAAATACACCACATCAGCATCAGAAATGTGCTGATTAGATGTACCCGCCACCTCACCATTCACAGTCACGACACCTTGACGAACCAACTGTTGGATCTGGCTGCGACTATAGCGAGTATTTGCACCAATAAATTTATCAAGACGCATCACTATAACCTGCATTTATTAGCCACTCTGCAGGGACCTTGTCATCCCAGCCGAAACGACGCAACAAATTGCTCATAGTCATATCCAGCGGTGCCACAATATTAAGCTCCCGATTCAATATCGGATGAGGGAACATCAATTCGGTCGCCGCCAACAACAAACGATGTGCAAAAAACTCCTGCTGAAAAAAACGATTGTGATTGCCTTTGCCGTGCTTGGCATCGCCAATAATCGGGTGACTGATATGTTTGAGGTGACGACGAATCTGGTGCTTGCGGCCGGTGCGAGGCAAACACTTTACTAATGAGTAGCGGCTCTCAGGATATTTATCCAAACTGAAGGGCAGGGTGATCTCTGCGAGGCGCTCAATATCGGTTACTGCCGGCTTTGACTCAGCGGCACGCGCTTTTTTATCGGTATATTTATCCTGCTCTTCGGTAAGCGCGTAATCTATTCGCAGTTTTTCAGGCGCAATGCCGCGTACAACAGCCAGGTAGGTCTTTTGTACACTGTGCCCAGCAAATACCGGCCCCATAAGTGCCGCCATTTCCGCACTCAATGCAAATAAAAGCACACCCGATGTGGGCTTATCCAAGCGATGCAGCGGAAACACATGCTGACCAATCTGATCGCGCAACAACTGCATAGCAAAACGCGTCTCATGGCGATCAATTTCGCTGCGATGCACCAGCAGGCCACTAGGCTTGTTAATCGCAATTAAATATTCATCGCGATATAAAATACTGAGCTGATCACCCATAACCAATCACTAAGGTTCCGCAATAAAAAAAGGGGCCAATGCCCCTTTTAGGATTCGCGTACAAATTTTATTTTGCAGCGCCCATTTTCTTTTCGCCTGAGTCAACGCTCTGGTAAATCAGCGTGTTGATAGTCATAGGACCAACGCCACCGGGGACCGGTGTGTAAGCCGCAACGCGATTAACCAGCGGAGCCAATTCAATATCACCAACACCACCGGGGTGGTAGCCAGCATCAACAACGACAGCGCCATCTTTAATCCATTCGGCTTTGATAAATTCTGGTTTACCTACAGCACCAACCAGAATATCTGCCTGCTTGATCAACTCAGGCAGATTTTGTGTACGTGAATGACAAATGGTGACTGTACAGTTTGCATTCAACAGCATCATCGCCATTGGCTTGCCAAGAATAGGGCTGCGACCGACAACAACGGCATGCTTACCAGAGAAAGGAATATTGTAGGCTTCGAGCAAGCGCATAATGCCTTTAGGAGTGGCACAACCATAAGCTTCCTCGCCCATACTCATGCGACCAAAGCCAAGACAAGTAACACCATCAACATCTTTCTCAGCACTGATAGCATCAAAACACAAACGCTCATCAATTTGCTCAGGCACTGGATGCTGCAAGAGTATGCCGTGCACATTGGGGTTGTTATTTAGTTCGTGGATTTTGGCGAGCAGCTCTTCAGTGGTAGTGCTTGAAGGCAATTCAACCTTCAAGGAATCCATACCAATGCGCTCGCAGGCATTGCCTTTCATTTTCACATAGGTCGCCGATGCTGGATCGTCGCCCACCAGGATGGTGGCAAGTATTGGCGTCTGGCCATTGGTGGCCGCCTTCAAGCTGGCAACGCGTTGCGATAATTCTTGTTCAGTTTTTGCAGCAAGGGCTTTGCCGTCCAATACTAATGCAGACACAGAAGTCTCCTGGAAAAGAAAAAATAAAAAGGCGAAAAAGATGCGCGCATTTTCACACAGCACATAGGGCTATCCAAGTGCTATTAGTGCATCAGAAAGATTAATTTAAGAAGTAGAACTTGAAGAGCGAAATAAAAGAGGGGAAGAAAATGGGGTGGCTGATGGGGATCGAACCCACGACCACTGGAATCACAATCCAGGGCTCTACCAACTGAGCTACAGCCACCGTAGAGAAAAAGCGTTTTAACTTGGGTGTAAATTAAGATGGCGCACCCGGCAGGATTCGAACCTGCGACCATCCGCTTAGAAGGCGGATGCTCTATCCAGCTGAGCTACGGGCACTTGCTGGAATCTGAACCTTCGCAGGCTCTAGAAAAAGTGGTCGGAGTGGAGGGATTCGAACCCCCGACATTCTGCTCCCAAAGCAGACGCGCTACCGGACTGCGCTACACTCCGAAACTTGAAATGCTGTGCGTTTCAAGTGGTGCGCATCATATCGATGAGGCTTTTACTCGTCAACGAAAAAATATAAAAATTTCCATTTATTTATTCTGTTAATGCTTTTCTTTCAAAGCCTTAGCCGTTTTCTAGGCAATCTGAGCAGTTAATAACCCCGGCGACGTCATACTCTTGTTTAAGGAGTCATCTCTGTTCAGAATACCGGCTCTATATGGAGAATAAGTATGCACGATAAACCCGTCAGCGAAGCCATGAAGCTGGGCATGCGCCGCCTTGCCTCTGGAGTATGTGTTATTGCCGCACGTATCGGTGAAGAGCATTTTGCCATGACCGCCTCCTCAGTCACCTCGGTATCTGATAATCCGCCTTCGCTTTTGGTCTGCATTAATAAGCTGGTTTCACAGCAAGCCTATTTCGCCACCTACGGCAGCCGCTTTACTGTCAATGTACTGGGCGATGCCCACCAGGAGGTATCCAACCTTTGCGCCGGCCGAGTGCCCGGGCAAGACAGATTTGGGTTGGGCGACTGGCACAAGGACAAGTTTGCTCCTTATCTGGGGGACGCCCAAGCCGTGTTCTTCTGCGAAACCGACATGCTGATCAGCTATGGTACTCATCAGATAGTTATTGCTCACATCAAGCGTGTGCACCTGGCAGAAGTGGATTTCGCACCTTTACTTTACGCCGATGGCAGTTATGGCCGTTTTGAGCGCTGCTAATGAGGAATCCAAGTGTGCAAAACGACTCACTTGGTCGATGTGAAATTTTTGTGAAATTTACTTGCATCACAAAATTTTTAGTTCTACCGAGGATTCACGGTTAATGGCCACTAACTTTTTTATGCACATCTTGGGGGCGCTGCTCGCAGGATGAACAAAAAAGCCAAATAAACCGCAAAAAACGCTAAAAACTGCTTATTATTTTACCTAAGTGATTGAAAAATATAGAAATAAAACAATAGATCAAAAAATGATCAAATTAACTGCGGGTCAGCTTTTGTAAGGGTTTGCCCTTGTTTCCCAAAATCTATCCACCAAGTTATCCACAGAAAATGTGGACAATTTGCAGATTACGGAATTTGTGCAAAAAAGTTACAGTTTTAATTTTGTATCACTTTTTTTCACTCTTTTTAGCAGCAGGGAAACACCGTTTTTCCCTCACTTTATTCAGGTTGTAAATATGACTAGAAGTTTGACTGTTACTGTGCTTGGTGGCGGGAGTTTCGGCACAGCGATTGCTAATATCATCGCCCACAACAACCACAAAACCTGGTTATGGATGCGCTCTGCCGAGCGTGCAGCAGCTTGTGAGCAAGCACGTGAAAACATTGATTACTTGCCCGGCTATCCATTAGTAGAGAGCCTGCATATCACCTCCGATCTGGAAACGGCGGTTTCACAAAGTGATCTGGTGTTCGTTTCTATCCCCAGCCATTCCTTTCGCGCGGTTACCCGGGCGATAAAACCCTACTTGCGCGATGATGCCATTATCGTCAGTACCGCCAAAGGCATTGAGCCCGTAGGTTTCACGCTGATGAGCCAAATCCTTGAACAGGAATTACCCCATCACGCTATAGGTGTGCTCAGTGGCCCCAATTTCGCCAAAGAAATTGTGCGCCAGCAGCAGACTGGGTCCGTCATTGCCAGTGGTGATGAGCGAGTTATCAGCTGCGTGCAGCAGACTCTTTGCTCACCAACATTTCGTGTTTACTCCAACCATGATCGCTATGGTGTTGAGTTGGGTGGAGCCTTGAAAAATATTTACGCGATTATTTGCGGTATGGCGGCAGCGCTTGGTGCCGGGCAAAACACGCAAGCAATGTTGCTCACCCGCAGTCTTGCCGAGATGGGACGCTTTGCGCATTTGATGGGCGCCAACCCCATGACATTTTTGGGATTGGCCGGTGTTGGCGATTTAATTCTTACCTGTACCTCTGATTTGAGCCGCAATTATCGCGTAGGTTTTGCGCTCGGTCAGGGGAAAGATCTGGACGAAGTTGTTGCTGGTCTGGGACAAGTAGCAGAAGGCGTGAACACACTCAAACAAGTAAAACAAAAGGCCGACGAGTTGGGTGTATATATGCCACTTGTGTATGGTCTCTATGCTATTTTGTTCGAACACAAATCCATCGCTGAAGTTGCGCGTAAATTGATGATGGGAGAACAGAATACCGACGTGGATTATCTCGGAGTTCAAGATGAATAACGATCAAATCAAATCTAACCTGACATCCAGCAAACATTGGCTGCGATTGGTATTTATGTTGATATTTGCCGCAGTTTTGCAGCTGGCGAGTATTTGCATGTGGATATTAGTCATCGTGCAATTTTTATTTTCGCTTATCACTGGACAAGACAACCCAAGCCTACGCAAATTGGGCCACGAATTGTCCATTTATATTTTTAATACCTTGAAATTTTTAACCTACGCCAGCGAAGAAAAGCCTTTTCCTTTTTCAGACTGGCCGCAAGCTGACGAAACGGAAGAAACGCAAAGCCACTAACGAGCCAGCCCCAAGGAACATTAATACGGAGCATAAGACAATGGAATTATTTGTATTGCGGCACGGCCAGGCAGAGCCGCAGCAAACCACCGATGAAGCGCGCAACCTCACGCAAAAGGGGCGCGCTGATGTGGCTTTTAGCATTCGCCACTCAATGACAGATTTGAAAGGCCTACAGGAAATTTGGACAAGCCCATTAGTGCGTGCACAGCAAACAGCTGCAATAGTTCGCGATTTACTCGCTGCAGAAGGTGTGAATGTGAATATACATACCACACCGTTGATTGTTCCCGAGGCAGATACACAACAAGTTTTTGATGCATTGCAAACCGCATCGGCGACATCCATTCTGTTTGCGAGCCATATGCCGTTTGTGGGCGATTTAATCGATCAATTCTGTGGCAGCGCTCCAGGTTTTCACAGCATGAATACCAGCTCGCTGGCCTGCATTGACTATGACCTGGCAGCAGCCAGCCTGGGTAAATTGCGTTGGTTGAGGCACGCCAATGGTTGATGTTCGCCCTGCACAATTACAATTTAGTATCAATGGAATGAATTTCGCCGCACAAGCCTGGGGAAATCCCGATGGCTTGCCAGTAATAGCATTACACGGCTGGCTGGATAATTCCGCGAGTTTTTACGCGCTCGCACCGCGCCTGCACAACCTTTATATAGTTGCCCTGGATATGGCCGGCCACGGCCGTTCCAGCCACAGGCCAGGTGTTGGTCCGTACAATATCTGGGAAGATGTTAGCGAAATTTTTGCAATAGCAGATACCTTGGGCTGGGATAAATTCGCGTTACTCGGCCATTCTCGCGGCGGCATAGTTGCCGGGCTTGCCGCTGGTACTTTTCCCGAGCGGATTACTCATGTGGCCTTGATAGAAGGCTTGCTGCCAGAACCAGTGCAAGCTGAAAATGCACCACAACAACTCGCCAACTCCATTAAAGAAACCCGAGCCCAAGCCGGAAAAGCTCGCACGGTATATCCCGATCTCGCCACTGCAATCACAGCGCGTGAACGCGGTCTTTTTCCGCTAAGCCCAGGGGCCGCAAGAGCGTTAACGGAGCGAGGATTAACCAGCACCCAAAGCGGTTTGCAATGGGGCACTGATCAGCGCTTGTTATTGCCATCTGCGATTAAATTGTTGCCGGAACAATTCAGCGCTTTTATTAAACGGATTGCTGCACCCACAATACTTATTCTCGCCCATGAGGGCATGCCAAAAATCCATCCTTCCTATGCGAAGAAGGCAGCTATGTTCCCCCATATAAAGATAACCTTTCTTCCCGGCGGGCATCATCTGCACATGGAAAAGGAAGTGGATGAGGTGGCAGCCGCGCTCAGCGTTTTTTTTCATCAACCTGATTAATCCACACGAAACGACATCCCATGAAATATCTAACTGCCTTGCGGATACTCTTGCTTCTGACCTTGGCCGGGGGTCTATCTATACAGGCCCAAGCTGCTGAATTGAAATTGCAAAACTATCCGGGTGCGCGCGAGGTTTTTCTAAGCCAGCAGGAAGACGACGATTATCTACTTGCCCTGGGAAGTTATAAAAAAGTAGACGGCAATTGGTTAGTCGATAGATCACAAAGGCTAAGCGGCTCCCTGAAAAGAAGCACATTAGAGCTTCCGTCGGATCACAACGCCGAGCAAGGTTTTACGTTCTATAAAGAGCAATTGGATAAATACAATTTGCGCGAATTGTTTTATTGCAAGGCGCGCGACTGCGGCACGAGTAATAGCTGGGCCAACAATCACTTTAAAATTATCCAGCTCTATGGATTGGATCAATACCAATTCTATGGCGCGTACGAAATCACCAATGCCGACGAAAAACCTTTTTATGTCGTGCTCTATGCGGTGATCCGGGGCAACAAGCGCGCTTATGTACATCTCGAAATATTGCACGTCAATAAAATTGACGAATTCGGTGTGGCCTCAAGCCCCGAAACACTTAGCAAATTGCTTAACACCAATGGCTATTTTGTATTTCCTGAACTGGTTCGCGACGGGCAGAGCGGTGTGCAGTTGCAAATAAAGCAGGCGCATGTGCAGGCGCTGGTCAGTTTGCTCAATAGCGATCCACGTTTAAAATTGGCCTTGGTGGGTCATGATTATTCCGCGGGCGCTATCGAACAACAACAGCAAGCATCCAAGGCTAATGCTGAACAAATTAAAGCCGCTCTGGTTACTGCGGGTATAAGTGCACAGCGGCTTCAAAGTTATGGGCTTGGTAGCCTGGCACCTGCGGGCAGAGGTGACAGGAAAGCACGTGTGGAAGTGGTAAAGATAAGTGAATAAAAGGGCTGAATAACGGCCTCATGAGGAATTATTGAAAATAAAACGGGCACCTGAGTGCCCGTTTTTGATTGTGCAGATGCTATAACAGGTCTCAATTAACCAGCGACAAAAACTCCATACGCGTGGCCTGACTGCTGCGGAAGCTGCCGAGCATCGCCGAGGTTTTCATCAGCGAGTTTTGCTTTTCCACACCGCGCATCATCATGCACATATGCTTGGCTTCGATAATCACGCCCACGCCGCTGGCACCTGTAATTTGTAATACTGACTCAGCAATTTGCGTAGTAAGCTGCTCCTGAATCTGCAGGCGACGCGCATACATATCTACAATACGGGCGACTTTGGATAGGCCGAGGACTTTTCCGGTAGGTATATAGGCAACATGGGCTTTACCAATAAACGGCAGCAAATGGTGTTCGCACATGGAGTAAAGCTCAATGTCCTTTACCAGAATCATCTCGCTGGAATCTGAAGGGAAGAGGGCGCCATTAACCACCTCATCCAGGGTTTGATTGTAGCCGCGTGTTAAAAACTGAAAGGCCTTGGCGGCACGCTCGGGAGTATCCTGCAACCCAGGTCGGTTTAAATCTTCACCAATACTGGCAATAATGCTCGCAAAATGTTCTTTCATGGGTTCCCCTGGCTGGCGTAAGTGATACGCAGAATCAAAAGCGGCATTTTACCCTAGGGCAATAGCCGCTGGAAACGTACAAATCTTCTGGCGGATTGCACATCACGGCCCTTGGCACTGGCGTATCCGCCGTGTTTAATAGCGGCCAACTTCGTAGCAGGCTAAAACAGCCCATCCTTTGAGTAAGACTTATGTCCAACACTATTCTCGATGAATTATTCACCCTGCGCGATTTTATTCGCTGGGGTACCAGTGAATTTAAAGCGGCAGACCTTTATTTTGGCCATGGTACTGACAACGCTTGGGATGAGGCCGAACATCTGGTGTTACACGCTGTACATCTCACACCGCCGCTCGACAGCGAGTGGCTGGGCGCGCGCTTGACCCGCAATGAGCGCGAGCGAGCTCTGCAAAACTTGCGTCGCCGCATCGAAGAACGCATACCAGCTTCATACATTACCAATCAAGCCTGGTTTGCGGGCCTGCCATTTTATGTGGATGAACGCGTGTTGGTGCCACGCTCTCCCATTGCTGAATTGATCCAGAAGCAATTTGCGCCCTGGCTTGAACAAGAGCCAACCCGCATTCTGGATTTATGCACCGGCAGTGGCTGTATAGGTATTGCTTGCGCCTATGCGTTTTCTGAGGCGGAAGTGCAATTGAGTGATATTTCTTACGATGCGCTGGCAGTAGCGCAGGAAAATATTGAGCGTCATCATCTACAAGACCGAGTATTCGCTATTCAATCAGATTTGTTTGAAAATTTGCGCGGTCAACAATTTGATTTGATTGTATCCAATCCTCCCTATGTCGATGCCGATGATTTGGCCAGCATGCCGGATGAATATCACGCTGAGCCGGAAATTGGTTTGGGTTCTGGTGCCGATGGTTTGGATTTTACCCGCCGTTTACTCGCAGAAGCCAAAGACCTTCTTGCCCCCAACGGATTGCTAATTGTCGAAGTCGGCAACTCCTGGCCCGCTCTTGAGCAAGCATTTCCCTATTTGCCATTTACCTGGGTTGAGTTTGATCGAGGCGGGCACGGCGTATTTGTATTGCGAAAGGAAGATTTGGAGATGAGTTATTAATTGGCGGGCTCTGACTATCACAGCGCGTTGATTGCCTTGGTCAAATCATCTGACTGGCTTATGTCTGCACTGATGGAAGTGCGTCAGCTATGCCTAAGCATCAATGGGAAGTTACTAACCAGGCAGGCGTGTACCTCTGGTACGAGAATTGTTTTGGCTCGCCAATGCCAGCATTGGCTTCACTCGAAGAGGGCGTAGGCTCCTGGCCAGAGTATGCTACTTGTGTCGGCGTTGGACTGGAAGCTGACAATTCCGTATATGTAATTGCGCCCCATGGATTAGATGATCTGTTCGAACTGAAGGTCAGGCACAACCCCGCTAAAGTGAATCTCGTTACCTATCAAAAACGGCTTGAACTTAAGCGGTTTAATGAGCGATGGCCACTGGTACAGATTACGTCCGATTAACAACCGCAAGTTGTAGAGCTGCTGTATAACAACGTTTTAACAATACAAAACCCCGCGTTTTTAGGGCGGGGTTTTCAGTCGTTTAAAGGGCTTATACTTCTATAAGCCCTTTTTGTTTTAGTGGTTTAATTATGGACAAACACCGTTTTTACCCGCGCCTTTCACAAGGCTGACCTTCGAGAAAGTCACATCCAATGTGCCTTCAGTTAGCAGCGAGAAGGGCTGCAGCACTTGCGTCCAGAATTCAGAAGGCGGTTGTTTAACGCCAAAGTTTGTACCTGAATCCGGGAAGCAACTCAGCGGAACAGTCACTGTCTGCCAACCTTTGCCGGCGAAAGATTTTAATTTCTCCGTGAAATTAATATCCGATGCACAGTAGGAACCGCAGCCCAAACGCAGGAAAGTAGTTTTGCTGGGCGTCGCATCGACTTTGATCTCAAACACTAAAGCTGAATTTGCTTTTTCATAATTGGTAAAGTCTTTGCGGTCTGAAACGGAGAAAGCAACTTGACCAGGCCCCTGGCCGTTCCATTGCACGCGACGAGCATCTTCCTGAACATTGCGATCAACCGCCGTAATTTGCACTGAGGATACTTTTGCACTCTTGCTATCCATCGACACGCGATCATTTTGGAAGCCGATAATTTCCAGTTTCCACTCGCCCAGTGGGCGGCGATTAAAGAATTCCAGTTGATCCAATACAGCCTCAGCTTTCAAACCCTCTTCGGACAAACGATCGCCCAATTTATCTTTGTCGCCATAGCTCAAACCAAAACCATAGGGGAACAATGGATCATAGTTTTTATCACCGAAGTTCAACGAGACTTGATCCGGACGTTTGGGCCAGGAGAAGCTCAAGCGGCCCGTGGTGTCATAATTGATCTCACCTTTTGCATTTTTAAAGATAACGTCGGCGATACCTTGCCCCTCTGTACCCGGCAACCAGGCAGCCACAAATGCATCAGATGCATTCAGCTCGCGGTTAACCCACAGCGGGCGACCGGAGATAAACACTGAAACGACGGGAATGTTTTTGCTGCGTAATTTTTTCAGCAATTCCCAATCGCTTGAGTTTCTGGGTTTGTAAGTGAGATCGCCAAGGTCACCTTGCATTTCTGCATAAGGATCTTCACCAAAAACCACTATGGCAACATCGGGTTTTGTATCGAAGGAACCATCCGGGCTCAGCGTGGCAGTACCACCAGCTTCAGTCACCACTTTATTGATGCCAGCAAAAATCGATGTTGCGCCGGGGAAGTCAGTATTGGCATTTCCTGTACCTTGCCAAGACACAGACCAACCACCAGATTGCTTACCAATATTGTCGGCGCCATCACCGGCAACCAACACTTTTTGCTTACGCGAAAGTGGCAGCAGATTGTTTTTGTTTTTCAACAACACCAGGGATTCACGCACGGCTTTGCGCGCTATCTCGCGATGCTCAGGTGCCCCCAGAATTGATTTTTTGCCGGCGAGCTCACGCGTTGATGGCGCACCTTTCTCAAACAAACCCGCTCTGAGTTTTACGCGTAAAATGCGGCGCACTGCATCGTCCAATCGCTCTTTGGCAAGTTCGCCAGATTTTGCTTGTGCGACTAAATTCTTATAAAGCTCGCGCCATTGCGGATCCGGCACCATATAAATATCCAGGCCAGCCATCATAGACGCCGGGCAATTGGTTACCGTACAGCCGGGGATAAACATGTGACCATTCCAATCGCCAACTACCAGGCCATCAAAACCCATCTGATTTTTTAACACATCGGTAAGCAGGTACTTTTGGCCATGCATGGTCACGCCGCCCCAAGAGCTGAAAGAGGCCATCACCACCTGCACGCCGGCATCGATTGCGCCGAAATAACCGGCAGCATGGATATCCCGCAGCTCTGCTTCTGTCGCTTGGGTGGCTCCGCGGTCAACGCCATTTAGCGTTCCGCCATCACCGATAAAGTGTTTGGTGGTGGCAATAACTTTCTGGTTGGTGAACAAAGGTTCTTTGCCAGCTTCCCCCTGTAAACCCTTCACCATTTCGCTAGCGAAAGCTTTAACAATGCGTGGATCTTCAGACCAGGACTCGTAGGTACGCCCCCAGCGATCATCCCTCACGACCGCAACGGTGGGCGAGAAATCCCAGTCTTGTCCGGTGACTGCCATCTCGCGTGCAGTCGCATAACCAATTTCTTTGAGCAACTTGGGATCGTTGGTCGCCCCCAATCCAATGTTGTGCGGGAATAGGGTCGCGCCTATAACGTTACCCTGGCCGTGCACCGCGTCGGTTCCCCAGATGATGGGAATGCCGATACGTCCACCGGACTTATCTACCGAGGCGTTGTAAAAGCTATCCGCCATCTTGATCCAGTCTTCGACGGTTGCGTATTTATTGCGGTGAGGTGTTCCGCCGCCGCCGTTAAGCACCGAACCTATGTGATATTTCTTAACGTCTTCCGGCGTGATTTCGTTAATTTCCGGCTGGATCACCTGGCCGACTTTTTCTTCCAGTGTCATGCGCGCCAGTAGATCATTAATGCGCTTTTCAATAACGGGGTCTTTGGCGATAGCACTTTTTAGGACTGGCCATTGCTTGCTGGAGTCCGGGGTCGAGGATTTCACCTCCGCAAAGGCACTTAATGTTGAGCAGAAGGCAATGCTCGACATGAGGGTCAGTAGTGATTTTCTCTTCATGTTATCAATTCTCTGAATACGGTTAAGTCGCATGGTTTTTGGATTCCGTCGGCCGCAACCCAGCGGCACAAGGGCTCGACGTCCAAAACTTTAGATAAAGAAAATATTAGAGGCGCTTCACTTTTGCGGGTGGCGTAGGTGGGAACTGGGTTACGGGTAAATCAGAACCTCAAACCACTATAAAAATCTGGCTGCAACCAAGACGCTGCCTGGGGTGACAGCGTCATTGGATGGGGAGGGGATGTGATTGTAAAAAAATGAAAAGCGTATTTTTTACATCAAGTAATCAGAGGCCGGTGCCAGTTTATAGACGTACAAATATGAAGGTGGGACGTGAATATACAAATCCGGGAATGAGTGATCGCCTATATTTTTCGACCATCCCACATCCACCGCAAAATCTCTGGCATAAGGCTGCCTCCGTGTTGATCGGAGTGCCCACCGTCGCCCCAAACATGCTTCACTTGATAACGAGCCCCCTTGTCGCCGGCCTTATCCGCATGCTCATTTGCCCACTCAAATGAGGACAACATCTGTTGGTTGGCTAAGAACCAATTGCCATGTTCATTGCTCAGGTCGTTGCTGCCATCTTGCAAAAATATTTTTAGTGGGCGAATAGGGGATTTGCGAATAAGGCCGGGATATAAGTCACCGCCAGGTTGCATAGGTTTATCAGCTGTCGCTGGCTGATAGCCAATGGAAACATAACTGCCGATCAGGCTAATCACCTTGCGGAATGTATCCGGCCGATGCCAGGCTGCTGTGAAAGCACAAATGGCGCCGCTGCTGGTACCGCCAATAATGTGTTGCTCGGGGTCATCACTGAATTTGTACGTCTTGGCTACCTCAGGCAATAGCTCGTCAGTGAGAAAGCGGGCGTAGTTATCACTGAGTGCATCGTACTCTTCAACGCGATGATCCGGATTGGACATCCCAAGATTATCGGGATAGTGCTCACTCAGGTTGCCCGGCGTAATAAAGATACCGAGGGTAGGGGGAATGACCTTTTGGTGGATGAGATTATCCAGGGCCTCCGGGATGCGCAACGAACCCTCAGGGTTGGTGGCGCGCTGACCATCCTGAAACACCAGCAACGCCGGTTTGGTCTTGGGTTTGGCCGAATAACCAGCCGGCAGATACACCCAATAACGCCGTACGGTGCCAGCAAATATCTTGCTGTGAAATTCGAACGGCCCCTTGAGCGCACCACTGGGGACACCCGGCTGCGGCAGGGAATCAGCGGTAAAGGGATAATCGCCCGGTTTACGGGCACTGGTGTCCTGGGCCATACAGGTGATGTTGGCGCCAACGCCTAGCAGGATGGAGAGTATAATTTTTATCATGACAATGCCTTTTTCAGTGTTTTTATCCTCGACTTTTATAACACAGCTCAAAATTTAGCCCCATGTGTGAGCGTGTAAAAGTATGTTTATTTCACGTATAATCCGCGCACTTTTTGCTGATCGACGCATTTTTTCGGGTTGGAATTCACATGTCTGGCAATACTTACGGAAAACTCTTCACAGTTACTACTTTCGGCGAGAGCCATGGCCTGGCTCTGGGTTGCATTATCGATGGCTGCCCACCAGGGCTTGAGTTGAGCGAAGCGGATATCCAGATAGATCTGGATCGTCGCAAGCCAGGTACTTCGCGCTACACCACGCAGCGCCGCGAGGACGATCTGGTGAAAATTTTGTCCGGTACCTTTGAAGGCAAAACCACCGGCACACCGATTGGCATGATCATCGAAAACACGGATCAGCGCTCCAAAGACTATTCCAATATTAAAGACCAATTCCGTCCCGCCCACGCCGACTATACCTATATGCAAAAGTACGGTGTGCGCGATTATCGCGGCGGTGGTCGCTCATCAGCCCGCGAAACCGCCATGCGTGTAGCGGCAGGCTCGGTCGCGAAGAAATACCTGAAAGATTTTTACGGCATTGAGGTTCGCGGCTATCTGTCGCAACTCGGCCCCATCAAAATCGACACTGTGGACTGGGATCAGGTTGACCAAAATCCCTTCTTCTGCCCGGATGCCAGCAAAGTGCCCGAGATGGAAGAATTCATGAAAGCCCTGAACAAAGAGGGCGATTCAATCGGTGCAAAAATTACCGTCGTTGCCACCAATGTTCCACCAGGTTTGGGCGAGCCCATTTTTGATCGCCTTGATGCGGAAATTGCCCACGCGCTCATGAGCATTAACGCGGTGAAAGGTGTGGAGATTGGTGAAGGCTTTGCGGTAGTGGATCAACGTGGCAGCAAGCATCGCGATGAAATGACACCAGAGGGTTTCCTCTCCAACAATGCTGGCGGCATTTTGGGCGGTATTTCTTCTGGCCAGGACATAATCGCCAACATCGCGCTCAAACCAACATCCAGCTTGCACATCCCCGGTCGCAGCATAGACGTGCACGGTAACCCGGTTGAAGTGATTACCAAAGGCCGCCACGATCCTTGTGTCGGCATTCGTGCAACGCCAATTGCCGAAGCTATGTTGGCGTTAGTGCTAATGGATCACATGTTGCGTCACCGCGGGCAAAATGGTGCGGTGAAGCACTCTGTTCCTGTAATTCCCGCTAGCGTTAAATAATTTTTCAGGCCCGCCTGTGCAAATAATATTGTACCGGCGGGCAGGGCATAGCCCGTCGGTTTGTATCTATGCCTGATACCTCAGCATCAATTCCACTTTCTGTGCCCGTTCCTTATTGGCGACTCTCCAGTTTTTATTTTTTCTATTTTGCCGTCGTAGGCGCGCTTATTCCCTACTGGGGCGTGTATCTAAAATCCCTCGGTTATAGCTCCCAGGATGTCGGGGTCATCAGCGCTATTATTTTGGCTACGCGTATAGTTGCGCCCAATTTTTGGGGTTGGCTCGCCGATAAAAGCAAACAGCGTTTGCGTATTATTCGTCTGGGAAGCGCCACGGCCTGCGTTTTTTTTGCAGGTGTATTAATTAGTCAGCGTTATCCCTGGTTGGTTTTTGTGGTGAGTTGCTACACCTTTTTCTGGCATGCGGTATTGCCGCAATTTGAAGTGATTACGCTTTCTTATCTCGGTGATCAATACCATCGCTACGGACAGATCCGCCTCTGGGGTTCCATAGGTTTTATCGCAGCAGTTGTTGGCTTGGGGATATTGTTTGAATGGATTCCCATCGCCTATTTGCCACTCGCCATTTTAAGTTTTCTGTCGCTGATCTGGTTATCAAGCCTCTCGGTAAAAGATTTGAGTGTCGCAAAACACAATCCTGATTCGCGCGGCTTTCTTGCACAGGCGACACAGCCAGCGATTATTTGTTTTTTGCTCGCCAGCTTTTTATTGCAACTCAGCCACGGCCCTTACTACACCTTTTACAGTTTGTATCTGCAGGAAAATTATGGCTATACCAGCGCCGCTACCGGGCTTTTATGGGCGTTGGGTGTATTGGCAGAAGTGGCAATTTTCATTGTGATGCCGCGTATCATGAAACGCTGGAGCATTCGCCATTTAATGCTACTAAGTCTGGCGGCCACCGCCATCCGTTGGTGTTTGATTGGTTGCGCCGCCGATTGGCTTTGGGTGTTGTTATTTGCACAGCTGCTTCACGCCTTTAGCTTTGGCATGGCTCACTCAGCTTCTATCGAAATAGTGCGCACTCACTTTAAAGGTAACAGCCAGGGACAGGCGCAAGCACTGTACAGCTCATTCAGTTTTGGTGCCGGCGGCGCCGTAGGAGCATTGGTTGGCGGTTTGCTCTGGGATCACAACGCCAGCCTCACCTATTTATTGGCGAGTGTTTCCGCCATTGTCGCTTTTGTAATCTGCTATTTTGGGCTACATTTAACAAGCTCAGTACCAGATGTTGCGAGGGATTAGCAGCGCAGTTAACTCCCGACATATTTAGGTTCAAACCCATCATGCAAAACCTGACAGTTGCTTTAATCCAGCAAGAAATCGTCCCGAACAACCCCCTGCAAAATCTGCAAAATTTTGCCAAAACACTCGAGTCCGCCAAAGGCTCCGATCTGGTGATATTGCCAGAAGTGTTTACCACCGGTTTTTGTAGCAATGCACGCAATTATGCCGAAACCGTAGAAGGGCAGGCCTACCAATGGATGGCTCGCCAGGCGCAAGAACTGGATGCGGTAATTACCGGTAGCCTGGTAGTAAAAGAGGGCCATACCTATTTCAATCGCCTGGTGTGGATGCGCCCTGACGGCAGCTACGAACACTACGACAAGCGCCATCTATTCCGCATGGCTGGCGAACACGAACGCTACGCCGCAGGTAAAGAAAAATTATTGGTGGAATTAAAAGGCTGGCGAATTTTGCCACTGATTTGCTACGACTTACGCTTCCCTGTCTGGAGCCGAAACCGCAGCGATTACGACCTTGCCATTTACGTTGCCAACTGGCCAAGCGCGAGATCCCTGCATTGGAATCGCTTACTGCAAGCACGTGCCATTGAAAATTTAAGTTACGTGGCGGGGGTGAATCGCGTTGGGATGGATGAAAAGCATCAACATTATTCTGGTGACTCCAGTGTGTTTAGCTCAACTGGAGAAGTGGTTTTTACGTCACAAGAACCAGGTGCGTTCAAAGTGGAATTGTTTGCGGATAAATTGATAGATCACCGGAATAGCTTTCCGGCTTATATTGATGCGGATGAGTTTGAGATAAAGATTTGATGACGCCGTTTTAGCGTAGGTTGGTGGTAAGGCTTGCGTAAGCAAGCTGCACCCCAACACGATCATGCTGCAGGTTTAACCAAAAAAACAAATGTGCAGTGCTTACTAATTAAACATTTCCATCTGCCAATAATGTCACTTATTGGCGAGTCAAATATGTTGGGGTGCGCTTCGCTTACCGCCAACCTACAATAAACCACAGCTTATGAAACCAACAAAAAAGCCGCTGTCTCCAGCGGCTTTTTACATCAACTAATCGCTTTATCCACAATCGTCTGCGCTTCAGAAATCAACTCATTCAAATGCGCTTTGCCAAGGAAGCTCTCGGCGTAAATCTTATAGATATCTTCAGTACCTGATGGGCGCGCCGCAAACCAACCGCTTTTGCTCGATACTTTGATGCCACCAATTGCCGCACCGTTTCCGGGAGCATTGGTGAGAATCTTTTCGATTTTTTCGCCAGCCAATTCGGTAGAAGTAATTTGCTCTGGCGATAGTTTAGATAAAGCTTTTTTCTGCGCAGTATTTGCAGCAGCTTCCACGCGACTTTCGGCGGCATGACCGTAACGATCAGCCAACTCTTTGTAATGCTCGCCGGGATCGCGTCCAGTTTTCGCTACGATTTCAGCAGAGAGCAGAGCGGGGATGAGGCCGTCTTTATCAGTAGTCCACACGCTGCCATCAATACGCAGGAAAGAGGCGCCCGCACTTTCTTCGCCACCAAAACCCAAAGAACCATCAAACAAACCTGGAGCAAACCATTTAAAACCTACGGGCACTTCATACAATTGACGACCAATTTTTTCCGCAACCTTATCGATCATTGCACTGCTTACCACTGTTTTTCCGATGGCAGTTTTTGCACTCCATTGGGGGCGATTTTGGAACAAGTAATCAATCGCAACAGCAAGGTAATGGTTGGGTGGCAACAGGCCAACGCTCGGAGTCACAATGCCGTGGCGGTCATGATCAGCATCACAAGCAAAAGCAACCTGATAATCGTTGCGCTTGGCCAACAGACCCTGCATGGTGTAGGCGGATGACGGGTCCATACGGATTTTTCCATCCCAATCTGCCGTCATAAATTCAAAGGTTGGATCAATAATTTTATTGATCAGGTGCAAATCAATTTTGTAGTGATCTGCAATCGCGCTCCAATAACTCAAGCCAGCGCCACCGAGTGGGTCAACACCCATACGCACGCCTGCATCGCGAATGGCGTTCATGTCGACCACATTAATCAAATCGCGTACGTAGTTGCCTACATAGTCGTGATGATGAGTGGTTGCTGCGTGCAGCGCCGTTTTGTAATCCATGCGTTTTACATCGCGCAGATCGGTTTCCAGCAATTCGTTGGCGCGCGCTTGCATCCAGTTGGTGATATCGGAATCTGCTGGGCCGCCATTGGTTGGATTGTATTTGTAACCACCGTTATCGGGAGGGTTGTGCGATGGAGTAATTACCACACCATCAGCAAGGCCAGAGGTGCGACCGCGGTTATAGGTCAAAATCGCATGAGAAATTGCCGGAGTAGGTGTGAACTCACCACCAACTGCCAACATGATTTCCACACCGTTCGCCGCAAAAACTTCCACCGCACTGATTTGCGCAGGTTCAGAAAGCGCATGAGTATCTATGCCGACATAGAGCGGACCAGTGATGCCCGCTTTAACACGATAATCGCAAATAGCCTGGGTAATGGCGAGAACATGATTTTCGTTAAAACTGGTTTTGAGTGCAGAACCGCGATGACCAGAAGTGCCGAAAGTAACGCGCTGCTCCGGAACGCCCGGATCAGGTTTTTTATCGTAATAAGCGGCCGTCAGTTGGGTAACATCGACCAGCATCTCTTTAGGCAAGAGTTTTCCGGCATATGGGCTAAGACTCATATCAGCGCTCCTTTAAGCGTCTTGGGTTTTCTAACCACTAAATATCAGGCTGTTAATTAGATTGTATATCGTAAAAAAGGGATTGTAGCCAAGTCTTTAAATATCTGTCATTGACTTGCATCATAAGGAAAAATTTTAATAATGACACCCATCAGCGGATGATCAATATAATGGATTTCATTACTGCGTATGGAGCGTTGCTGGCTGAGTTTAACTACACGTTTCACCAGGTAATCCTGTGAGCTGGCCGCAGCATCAAATCCAGGGATTGTCGGCAGCTCCGGCCAGGTTTCCGCAACCGCTGTGCCTGCGGGCGCAAACTGGGTAAGCCACAAATTGGTTTGCAATTTCAGGTATTGCCCAACGCTCAATGAAATAGAACCTTCCAATTCTTGATGGCCATTAAACGTTTTTCCGCCGGTGATTAGCAGATTGGTTTTGCGACCATAAATAGTTTGCCGCCAGGCTTGATGGTAGAGCAGGCTGTAGCTACCGCTTTTCGCTAACACAGATGCTTGCGAATTGAGCGTGCGCTCGCCAGCGGGCAACAATTTCATCCCTTCCTGGTTAGTCTCATCTTTTACCAGCAACAGATTGTCGGGATAGGCCAGATGAATATTCGTCGGCCAGACTTCCTGTGTATTAGTATCCGGTCGCGCGAAAACAATCAGCTCCACCTGATACACGCGCTCGTGATTTACTGCTTCACGCGCCGGCTCAGTTTCTGTTTGCGCCCAGGCGAATTGGGCAAACAACACAGCAACAAACCAACCGCTAATACGATGAAATTGCATACTTATCTCTCTAGTTGAGCTGCCAATCAGGGCAACAATTTATTCAGTAATTCACTTACCAGCTGTAAACGTTGTTCGGTAGCGTCCATGGGCAAGTTGAATTTCAATTTGTTTGCGCCTTCCAATTTGTACATAAGAGGTGCCGATTGCACCATCTTCACAATAGTTAAAGGCTCGACACGCGTATCACTGCCAAATTCCATAACGCCCGAGCGCGCATTGGCTTCCAGCTTGGTAATGCCGATCACCTGTGCTTTCAATTTGATTTGGGTAACGCGGATCAGGTTTTTGGTTTGCTCTGGCAAAAGACCGAAGCGGTCAATCATTTCGACCTGCAACTCACGCAAGGCCTCCTCTGATTCAGCGTTAGCGAGACGCTTGTACATGACCAATCGCGAATGTACATCTGGCAAATAATCTGCAGGAATCAGGGCCGGTATACGCAAGTTTACATCCACCAGGCTGTCGTCTTCTGTTGGATCTGGCACTTTGCCTTTGCGAATGGCTTTAACGGCGCGATCCAGCATTTCCATATACAGCGAGAAACCAATAGTCTGGATTTGGCCACTTTGCTCTTCGCCAAGCAGCTCACCGGTACCGCGAATTTCCATATCGTAAGTGGCAAGGGTAAAGCCAGCACCGAGATCTTCGGCTGCCGAAATCGCCTCAAGGCGTTTGATAGCATCAGGCGTCATGCTGCGTTTATCCGGTGTCAGCAAATACGCATAGGCCTGGTGATGGGAGCGTCCAACGCGACCACGTAATTGATGCAACTGCGCCAAACCAAATTTATCCGCACGATGGATAACAATGGTGTTCGCATTAGGAATGTCGATACCGGTTTCGATAATAGTGGTACACACCATCACATTAAAACGCTTGTGATAAAAATCTGACATTACCCGTTCAAGGTCGCGCTCGCGCATCTGCCCGTGGCCAACCGCAATGCGCGCCTCAGGTACCAGCTCCTGCAAATCGCGCGCGGTCTTTTCGATGCTGCTGACCTCGTTGTGCAGGTAATACACTTGGCCGCCACGCAAAATTTCACGCAGTATGGCCTCTTTGATAATGGTTTCATCGTGCGGACGCACAAACGTTTTTACGGAGAGACGCTTGGCCGGTGGTGTGGCGATAATCGACAAATCACGAATACCTGCCATAGACATATTGAGCGTACGCGGAATAGGTGTCGCCGTGAGTGTGAGAATATCTATCTCGGCGCGCAGGGATTTAAGCTGTTCTTTTTGGCGCACACCAAAGCGATGCTCTTCGTCGATAATCAGCAAACCGAGATTTTTGTATTTAATCTCCGGCGACAGCAATTTGTGGGTACCCACAACTATATCGATTTTCCCTTCAGCGATTTTCTTGATAGCCTCATCAACTTCTTTATTGGTTTTAAAGCGCGAAAGCACTTCTATTGTAATGGGCCATTCAGCAAACCTGTCACGCAAGGATTCGTAATGCTGCTGTGCCAGCAGAGTAGTCGGGGCAAGAATGGCGACCTGTTTACCGCCGTGGCTCGCCACAAAAGCAGCGCGCATTGCCACTTCCGTTTTACCAAAGCCCACATCGCCACACACCAGGCGATCCATGGGTTTGGGCGAAAGCATGTCGTTGATAACAGCTTCGATTGCGCGCTGTTGATCTGGCGTTTCCTCAAAAGGAAAGCTCGCGACAAAATTTAAATAGGCTTCTTTCGGATCGCTAAACGCAAAACCTTTGCGCGCTGCACGGCGTGCGTAAACTTCCAGTAATTCTGCCGCTGTATCACGAATTTGTTCCGCCGCTTTGCGCTTGGCTTTTTGCCAGGATTCGCTGCCCAATTTATGCAGCGGCGCTAATTCTTCATCAGTACCACTGTAGCGGCTGATCAAATGCAAATTGGTGACGGGAACATAGAGCTTGGTTTCGTCGGCGTATTCCAGTGTGAGAAACTCGTTGGTCTGATCCTCAATGGTGATGGTTTCCAAACCGCGGTAACGACCCACACCGTGATCAATATGCACAACGGGCGAGCCGATTTTTAATTCGGTGAGGTTTTTAACAATTAAATCGGCATTGTCTTGCGTCTGCTTGCGGCGACGTTGTTGCTGCACTCGCTCGCCGAACAATTGCGTCTCAGTAATAACGGCAATCTGTGGTTCTTCAAGCAACAACCCCTGTTCAAGGGGGGCCACCGTAATGGCAATCCTGTCGGTGCCATCAATAAAATCCTGCCAGTTTTCCACCAATTTGGGCGTGACGCGAATGCGGCCCAATATTTCCAGCAAGGTTTCGCGGCGGCCGGCAGAGTCTGCGCAAAACAATAAACGACCGGGATATGCCAATAGAAACGCTTCAATAGCGCCCAGCGGATTTTCCGCCTGTGAACGAATAGGCAAGCTGGGAGGAAGTTGGGTGGCAAAATTTGTTAAGCCTTTTCCATCTGCAGCATCAGCAAGCTCTTGCGCATGTACAAACGTGCGCGGGTAATTTTTGAGATGACCAAAAAATTCATCGATTGCCAGATAAATTTCTTTCGGTTGCAAAATAGGGCGCTGGGGATCAACACGGCGGCTTTCGTAACGGCGCAATAACTCAAGCCAGAAATTTTCCGCGGCCTTCTCAATATCGCCCACAGCATAAACCTGGGTATTATCGGGCAAATAATCAAACAACGTGCTGCATGCAGCAAAAAACAACGGCAGATAATATTCAATGCCCGCCGGCGATATACCTGCACTCACATCCTGAAAAATAGAGCAGGCTTTATGGTCTACATCAAATTTTTCCAACCAGTGTTGTTTAAAGCGATTGATACCGACTTTATCCAGCGGAAATTCTTTAGCGGGTAATAGCTGAATGCGCTCGACTTGCTCAATAGTCAATTGAGTTTCAGGATCAAAGGTGCGCAGGGTTTCAATTTCGTCATCAAACAAATCGAGACGGTAGGGCTGTTCGCTGCCCATGGGAAAAATATCCAGCAACGAACCGCGTACCGCATATTCACCATGCTCATAGACAGTATCCACGCTGTGATAACCGGCCTTTTCAAAGTTGCGCCGCATGTTATCTATATTGATTTGCTGGCCGCGCTCTACCATCAAACTGTTGCCCATTAAATAATCGGCGGGCATCAGGCGCTGCAACAGTGATGTTACAGGCACGACCAAAATTCCCTGTTTGGTTTGGGGCAGTTTATAGAGCGTCTTTAAACGGTCAGAAATAATATCCTGGTGTGGGGAGATAGTGTCGTAGGGCAGGGTTTCCCAATCCGCGAGGTGAAGAATCTGGAAATCATCGCGCTGGTTAAAAAACGCCAGTTCAGTTTCCAAACGCAGTGCACTGCTAGTATCGGAAGCCACTACCAGGCTAAAGCCCGCAGTTTGGTAGGCTCCGTGCAATATAGCGAGCGCCTGGGCGCTGCCTTGCAGCTGGCCCCAGGACTGTTTATTGCCGGGACGAGTAGAAACGGGAGGTTTGCAAGCTGTATAAGATGCCATTGTGCGACGCTATAGATCCATTGAATGCAAGGGGGCCTATTGTACTCGCGACGCCAGAAAAAGTGGGGACTAGACCTGATTTTTACGTTAGGTATATCACCTTCACCAGCTCAAAACTTGAACAGAAAATTAGCTTTCACAATAAGCCATAACACAATATGCCGTTTTCGTTGCTACAATAGCGGCATCATGAGCACCTAAAGGGGAATGATGTGGCCAAGTATATGTACGATCTGCTGGTGATTGGCTCTGGTCCGGCGGGCGAAAGTTCTGCTATAGCCGCTGCCAAGGCGGGCAAACGAGTTGGGGTCATCGATAATCGCGGTGTAGTAGGTGGCAGTTGCGCCCATAAAGGAACAGTTCCCTCCAAAGCGTTACGTCATGTTGTAAAACAAATTATCCAATTCAAAAGCGACAGCCTGTTTCGCGAAATTGGCGATAGTCGCCGCATCACTTACCCTCGCGTTCTGCAATCAGCGGCCCGCGTAATCCCCAAACAAGTTGAGCTGCACACCAATTTTTATGTGCGCAACCGCGTAGATGTGCTTATCGGCCAAGCATCTTTTATTGATGCACATACACTGAGCCTGGAACTGCAAGACGGCGCCAAAGAAAAATTTACGGCTGAAAATATCATCATCGCCACCGGTTCTCGCCCCTACAGACCGACGGATGTGGATTTTAGCCATCCGCGCATTTATGACAGCGATACCATTCTGGAAATGCAACATACACCACGCCATATCATTGTGTACGGCGCGGGCGTGATTGGTTGCGAATACGCTTCTATATTTTCAGGCCTTGGAATGCGCGTCGACCTGATCAATAACCGCGAGCGCCTGTTGTCATTCCTCGACGATGAAATTTCCGATGCACTGAGCTATCACCTGCGCGAAAACAATGTGACGGTGCGCCACAGTGAAGAATTTGAAAAAATTGAATCGAGCGAACACAGCGTTACGCTGCATTTGAAATCTGGCAAGCGTCTTAAGGCTGACGCCATCCTCTGGTGTAACGGACGTAGCGGTAATACCGATCAACTCAACCTTGAAGCGATTGGCCTTAAAGCCGATCACCGCGGCAACCTCAAAGTAGACGAATGTTACTGTACCGGTGTCGAAAATATTTATGCCGTGGGTGATGTGATTGGCTGGCCAAGCCTCGCCAGCGCGTCTTACGGCCAGGGTCGCTCCGTGTCTGGTGGTATTCTTGGCGATGCCTGCGTTCAAGTATCTGATGTCCCTACAGGCATTTACACGTTGCCCGAAATCAGCTCCGTTGGCCGCACCGAAACCGAGTTAACGCAAGCGCGAATTCCCTACGAAGTGGGCCGTGCTCTATTCAAAAATACGGCGCGCGGACAAATTTCCGGCGAAAACGTGGGCATGCTGAAACTGCTTTTCCATGTGGACACACTGGAAGTTCTCGGCGTCCATTGCTTTGGCGCAGAAGCCGCCGAAATTGTGCATATCGGCCAAGCGATTATGGGACAAAAAGGTGAGGGCAACAGCATCCAATATTTCCTCAGCACCACTTTTAACTACCCAACTATGGCTGAGGCCTATCGCATTGCTGCACTGGACGGCATGAATAGAGTTAGTCGTCGCTAAATATAAAAAAGCCCGCGATTTGCGGGCTTTTTTATGCGTGATCATTAATGGTCATTTCGCTTTTAAGGCATCTTCCGACATTTCCACTTCTTCTTTGATAATGATCTCTTTATCCGGATGGTATTTCGGTTTTACCACACTGTGGATCACATGATCATTTTCAAAATACACCACAAAATTTTCGTATTCCCAGCTTGAAATGGGTGGCTTACCCTTTGCGGGATTTTCTTTTTGCGGAGCGCCAAACTGGCTTTTTACGGCAGCCATGGTCATACCTGTTGCAGGCTTGGCGGCTGCTTGCGATTCAGGTGTTTGTTCGCCAACAGGCACTTTTATATCCTCCGCAAAAGCGCACAGGCTGACGCAGGTTAATGCGCTCAATATAAATCGATACATAGCACTCTCCTTAAAGGCAGCTAATCACTAAAAGCGGCAGTCACTGCCACCAAAATTTGAATTAATTGTATTGCTGGGTGCGGCGTTTTTCAGCCATCTGGGCACGCATAATCTGCTGACCAATCAATTGCTGGTGACTTTCGGTAATGCGATGGAATTTTGCGCCCAACTGAAACTCACCACTGTTATTGGGCTCGCAACGAATCACTTTGGCAAAGACGGTCAATCCCGCATTACTAGGCAAAAATACCAGACGCATGGCGATATATTGGCCAATCTCAACGGCCTTGCTGCTGCCAAAGGCAATACCGCCTTCACTCAGGTTGACGGTACGTATGGTTTTGGAAGGAGGTTGCGGTTTTTGGTCAGACATTAACTGTTGACCAATGAGCTCTATTTTGCGATTGAGGTTGTGCAAATATTCAGCAAGCGGACGACTCAACTCTTTAATCTGGTATAGATATTGGGCGTTCTCGCTATCAATTTTGCGCAACTCACCGTAGAGCTTTAGGGAGTTGGCATTACTAAACAGCACCTCCGATTGCCCGCTGTCGGCCACTTGTTCATCGACAAGCTTGAATTCCAGGGCAATGGTTTCATCGATGCGAAAAAAACTACGGCGTTCGGACATGGGTAATTACTCAACTTGAAACACCTATAACCATAGCACAAAGCCCAAAGTTGTCCTGCAAATCCGCTTGACCGGGCTTTTGCCAAACGCTGCTTGTACTCTGAGAGCGACTTGGGTTTAATGCGCCCCATGACTAAAAATATCCCCCTTTACATAGGCTTGCGCTACACCAGAGCCAAGCGCCGCAACCAGTTCATCTCCTTTATCAGCGCTTTTTCACTGATAGGCATGGCCTTGGGTGTAATGGCGCTCATCATAGTGATGTCGGTGATGAACGGCCTGGACCACGAGATGAAGCAACGTTTGCTCAGCGTGATTCCGCATGGTTACATCAGCCGCACGCCAGCGCTGGACAATTGGGAGGCTGTGGCAAAGCAAATCAAGCAGCATCCGAAAGTCGTGGGCTCAGCACCCTACATTGGTAGCGAAGCATTAATTAGCTATTCAGGCGGCATCCAGGGCGTGCAACTGCAAGGTATTTTGCCCGAGGCGGAAAGCAAGATCTCCGTGATTGAAAAGCATATGCTCGCCGGCGCCCTGGCCGACCTTCACCCTGGCGAATTCGGCGTGGTGATGGGCAGTTTGCTGGCTCGCCAGCTTGGGCTGGCACTGGGCGATAAGGTTGTCATCACTTCACCGGACATCAACATAACTCCCGCCGGTATTTTTCCCCGCAATAAAAGTTTTACGCTAGTAGCAGTGTTCGAAGTCGGCGCACAAGTGGATCAGGATTTAGTGATGATCCATATAGAGGATGCGCAAAAATTTTTCCGCGTGCAGGGCGCACAGGGATTACATGTCAAAGTCACGGATCTCTATGAAGCCGGGCGGGTGATGAGCGAGCTCGCCAAACAATTGGGCGATGGCTATTCCGTCAAAGATTGGAGCCAAACCCAGGGCAGCCTGTTTCAATCAGTGCGTATGGAAAAAATGGTAACCGGCACCCTGTTAAATATCCTTATTTTTATCGCTGTTTTTAATATTGTTTCCAGCCTGGTATTGATGGTTGCCGACAAACGCTCCGATATCGCCGTGCTGCGCACGCTTGGCCTCACCGCACGCCAGGTAATGGGTATTTTTATTGTGCAAGGCAGTGCGGTAGGCATTGCCGGCACACTCATTGGCGCAGTCATCGGCTGTATTGTTGCGCTTACACTTAATTCTATTATGGTGTTGATGGAGAAATTATTCGGTTTTCATTTTTTTGATCCCGATGTCTACTTTATCAGCGGCTTGCCGTCAGTGCTCTTGTGGCAAGACGTATTGGTCATCTGCAGCACCGCACTTTTTCTAAGTTTTTTAGCCACGCTTTATCCAGCCTATCGCGCTGGCAAAATCGAGCCGGCCGAGGCATTGCGTTATGAATAAATCCGTTCCTGTACTCTCTTGCAAACAGGTCACCAAACACTACGGCGAAGGCAATCTTGCCGTCAGTGTATTGCAGGGTATCGATATGGCGATTTATCCCGGTGAGCGCGTCGCTATCGTGGGTGCATCTGGCTCAGGAAAATCCACACTATTGAATATTCTCGGGGGACTGGATGTACCCGATAAAGGCGAAGTGAGCGTAGCCGGCGAATTGCTATCTGCTATGAGCGCCGATGAACGCGGTTTTTTACGCAATCGCAAGCTGGGATTTGTTTATCAGTTCCACCATTTGTTACCGGAATTTACAGCTCTCGAAAATGCTGCTATGCCGTTATTGATTGGCAAAATGCCGCAAGCGCAAGCAAAAGAAAAAGCCGCCGCTATGCTGCAGCGCGTGGGACTCGGTCATCGCCTCGAACATAAGCCCTCTGAGCTATCAGGTGGCGAACGCCAACGCGTAGCCATCGCTCGCGCACTGGTCACATCACCTGCCTGTGTGTTAATGGATGAACCCACAGGCAATCTGGATTCGCACAATGCCGAAAGCATCCAGCAACTTATGCTGGAATTAAACCGATCCATTGGTACCAGCTTTATTGTGGTCACTCACGATCTCCATCTCGCCGCCAAGATGGATAAAACGCTCACATTGAATGATGGCGTTTTGTCATGAGTTTTTTTAGCAGCTGCTTTAATAAGTTCACTTTTTTAGTGGGGGCGCGCTACAGCATATCGCGCCGCCACAGCCAGTTGGTGTCGTTTATTTCGCGCTTATCTACGGCGGGGCTAGTTATCGGCGTTGCGCTGTTGATTGTGGTGATGTCGGTGATGAATGGCTTTGATCGCGAGTTGCGCGAACGCATTCTCGGTATTTTGCCGCAGGCGATGATTTTTCACCGCGAAGGCATCGCTGACCCGGAAACGCTTATTGCCCAGCTTAAGCAAGATAAGCACGTGTTGGAAGCAGCACCCTTTGTTCAGATCCAGGGATTACTTTCCTACCAGAAACATGTAGCACCGATAAACCTATTTGGTATTGATCCCACCAGGGAATCCAAAATCAGCGTGATCGAACAGTCGCTACCCAACGGCAGCTTTGCGCAACTCAATCAAAGCGCCAATGCCGTTATTATCGGACAAGGTGTTGCAGACAAACTGCAAGCCAAAACTGGCGATAAAATTACACTCATTGTTCCTCGTAGCAGTGAGACAAATTCCGCGCCCGGCATTTTAATGCTGGAGGTGGTCGCCATTCTCAAAAGCAACACCAATGTCGATCAATCATTGGCGCTAATGAGTTTGAATGCTGCTTCGCAAGCCTCGGAATTTCCCGGCAGGGTGAGCGGTGTTCGCTTGAAGTTAGATGATCTGTTTGCTGCACCCCAAGTCGTTTTTGCTGCAGTTAACGCGCTGCCAGCAGGTTATTACGGCTCTGATTGGACGCGTACCCACGGCACTATTTACGATGCGATTCATATGTCAAAGCAACTGGTCGGCATGCTGTTGTTTTTGATTATTGCTATTGCCGCGTTTAACCTGGTTTCAACATTAATCATGGTGGTAGTCGACAAGCAGGGCGACATAGCCATACTGCGCACCCAGGGTGCATCCAGCAAAGAAATCATCGGGATATTTATGGTGCAGGGTGGATTGATTGGGCTGACAGGTACCAGTGTAGGCGCCATCCTGGGAATTTTATTGTCGCTGGTAGTGACCGATATAGTGCGCGGTTTTGAGCATTTAACCGGCATTCAGTTTTTGCATTCGGATGTTTATCCAATTAGCTACCTGCCATCGGATTTGCAGCTGAGTGATGCACTTCAAGTATCACTGACATCCCTGGTTATTTGTTTTTTCGCCGCACTTTATCCCGCCTGGCGCGCAAGCCGGGTTCATCCAGCGGAAGCATTACGCTTCGAATAATTCGCATTTTTTGTCTATGGTGCAGCTGCTTTTTACGGCGTAATTTTTTTATGGCGTAATTGGCGGGCGCGCCATTTTCTTTTCACACTCCAATGCCAAAAAAAATTGGCAGACACATAAGCCATTGGAGCCAGTATCAATTGGCTGATCACCGAACCCAATAAATAAGGCTTCCAGATCAGTGCCAGTTCGTGCACAAAACCATTCCAGGTAAATTCAATTGTGGATACAGGCTCCACTTGTAGCACCCAGCAACCCAGGTAATAAACTGACGTCATGATAAAGGGTAGGGTGATAGGGTTTGCGATCCATACCACCGCAATAATCAAGGGCAAATTACAGCGTGCAAACAACGCGATCACCGCAGCCAGCGGCGTGTGCATGGGAATTGGGGGCAGAAGAGCAATCAATATTCCCCAAAAACAGGCCAGCGAGGCCGAGCGGCGATTTAAATGAAACAAATTTGGATCATCCAGATGATCACCCAAAAAGCGCAGGGATTTACTACCTTTTAATTTTTCGGCAGAGGGCATGTACTTTTTAAACGAACGTCGGGACATAACTGAAACAAAATCCGCTCAGGGATGAAACCTATATAACGAATCCGCAACATTTGTCTGCTCGCTGGACCACCGTTATTACCGCTTCATAATTCTTATATGCAGTGAATTGCCCAGCGCCGCCGGGCAAAACTTGTTTTATTTGTCGAGATTACCAGCATGGAGGCCACACTCTTTTTTGGTGGCCTCTTCCCACCACCAGCGACCAGCGCGCTCGTGCTCACCAGGACCTACCGGGCGCGTGCAAGGCTCGCAACCTATAGAAACAAAGCCGCGGTCGTGCAACTCGTTGTAGGGCGCTTCGCACATGCGAATATAATCCCACACATCCTTGGAGCTCCAATTGGCCAAGGGATTAAACTTGGTCAGAGTTGCACCTGAACGAGCGAACAACTTGTCATCTTGAATAACGGGGATTTCAGAGCGAGTAGGGCTTTGGTCTTTGCGCTGACCGGTGATCCAGGCATCTACGGTAGCGAGCTTGCGGCGCAATGGCTCGGTTTTACGGATACCGCAGCATTCGTGGTGGCCATCCTCATAAAAACTGAACAGGCCTTTTTCAGTGGTAAGCTTGCTGAGCGCAGCGTTATCAGGCGTCATCACTTCAATCTTGATGCCATAATGCTTGCGAACCTTATCCAGAAAACGATAAGTTTCCGGGTGAAGGCGACCGGTATCCAGACAGAACACCTGTACATCCGGGCGATAATTACGGGCCATTTCAATCAGCGCCACATCTTCAGCACCGCTAAAAGAGATAGCAATATTCTCGAATTGATTGAGGGCGTATTTGATAATTTTTTGCGGCGACTGGCTTTGCAGTTGCTGCTCAATATCCACTATCGAAATTAAAGAATCAGTCATAATCAGGATTTCTAGTAGTTAACACAGGTGGAGCACGAATGGGCGCTAAGAATAGCAGAGCGAGCCCAAAAACTCTTGCCCACAAGACGTCTAAATGGCCAGATTTTTTTGGGCCAAATTAGTGCAAATATCTGAATTATCGAGGAATAACCGTTTGTCGTTATTTCTCATCTTTGCTATATTACCCCCCGCTTTTGTAGGGTATGCGGCATTTTGGCTATTTTTTATACCAACTGCGCATTTTGTTTTCTCTTTCCTTCGTTAGGGTGATTCGCTTGCCAACATCCCCGGAAAACATTACTGATTTTTGGTCAATTGCTGCCTATATCGGCGGTGTGATTTTCCTCCTGGCCTTCATGCTCGGTATCCCATGGCTCCTCGGTGGACGCGCTTGGGGTAGAGCCAAAAACGATCCTTTCGAATCAGGTGTAGTCTCCCAAGGTGGAGCCCGTCTGCGTCTCTCGGCCAAGTTTTATCTGGTTGCCATGTTCTTTGTAATCTTCGACGTTGAAGCCCTGTATCTCTATGCTTGGTCAGTGTCTGTACGCGAGAGCGGCTGGATTGGTTTCGCCGAAGCTGTTTTGTTTATCGCCATTCTGCTGGCTGGCCTTTACTACCTTGTCCGCATCGGCGGCCTGGATTGGGCTCCTGCACAGCGCCGTCGTCGCGCCGAGCATATCGCCGCCGAGCAATCAGCAGAATAATTGAGGTCTTGCAATGAAGTACACGCTTACACGCGCTAATCCGGAAGCAGCCCAAGGCGCTTACCCAATGCACACGCAACAAACCGTTGCGGATCCACTGGAAGACGAAGTTCATAAAAGTGTATTTATGGGCCGCTTGGAAGATATGATCCACGGTGTTGTTAACTGGGGTCGTTCCAATTCCTTGTGGCCGTACAACTTCGGTTTGTCTTGCTGCTACGTAGAAATGGCCACTGCCTTTACCGCGCCGCACGACCTGGCGCGTTTCGGTGCTGAAGTAATCCGTGCATCGCCACGTCAAGCTGACCTGATGGTGGTAGCGGGAACTTGCTTTATCAAGATGGCCCCCGTTGTTCAACGCTTGTACGAGCAAATGCTGGAACCCAAGTGGGTTATCTCCATGGGGGCCTGCGCCAACTCAGGCGGCATGTACGATATTTATTCTGTAGTGCAGGGCGTTGATAAATTCTTGCCCGTTGACGTTTATATTCCAGGTTGTCCTCCACGCCCTGAAGCCTTCTTGCAAGCACTGACTTTGCTGCAAGAGTCCATCGGTAAAGAGCGTCGCCCATTGTCCTGGGTGGTAGGTGAGCAGGGCGTGTATCGCGCCGATATGCAACCCGAGCGTGACCGCAAGCAAGCCGAGCGTATCGCGGCGGTAAACCTGCGCTCACCTGATGAAGTTTAATTTTAAAAATTAGCCTAAGCGACCGTAAATAATGACTGAAAACGTCTCCAACCCAGTGGCTGCCGGGCCTTTGGCTCCGGGTGCTGAGCACGATGTTGTGCGCGAACTGCACGAGCAGTTTGGTGCTGAAAACTTTGTGTTCCAGTCCACGCTCGACAATGTACCCACGCTCTGGGTGCCGCGCGAAAAGCTGAAGGATATTTTGGCTTTCCTGCGCAGGCTCCCTCGTCCTTACGTGATGCTTTACGACTTGTCTGCAACTGACGAGCGTTTGCGCCAGAATCGTTTGGGTATGCCCATTGAAGATTTCACCGTCTTCTATCACCTGATTTCTATCGAGCGCAATAGCGATGTCCGCATCAAAGTCGCGTTGAAATCCGATGATCTGAAGCTGCCAACATCTATCGGTATTTGGCCCAATGCCAACTGGTACGAGCGTGAAGTCTGGGACTTGTTCGGCATCGTCTTCGAAGGCCACCCGCACCTGACCCGCATCCTGTTGCCGCTCACCTGGGAAGGCCATCCACTGCGTAAAGATTACCCGGCACGCGCAACAGAGTTTGATCCCTTCAAACTCGATGCAGCCAAGCAGGATCTGGAGCAGGAAGCGCTGCTGTTTAACCCCGAACAATGGGGTATGAAACGTCGCAACGCCGACAACACCGAAGATTTCATGTTCTTGAACCTCGGCCCGAACCACCCATCCGCACACGGTGCTTTCCGTATCGTATTGCAGCTGGACGGCGAAGAGATTGTCGACTGTGTGCCTGACATCGGCTACCACCATCGCGGTGCCGAGAAAATGGCCGAGCGTCAATCCTGGCACTCTTACATTCCTTACACCGACCGTATCGACTACCTCGGCGGTGTGATGAACAACTTGCCCTACATCATGGCGGTTGAGAAGTTGGCTGGTATCAAGGTTCCGGCGCGCGTGGAAACCATCCGCATCATGCTGACCGAATTCTTCCGTATCACCTCACACCTGCTGTACCTCGGCACTTACATTCAGGACGTCGGCGGTATGTCGCCAGTGTTCTTTATGTTTACCGACCGCATGAAGGCGTACGATGTGATCGAAGCTATCACCGGCTTCCGCATGCACCCGGCCTGGTTCCGTATCGGCGGTTTGGCGCACGATCTGCCAAAGGGCTGGGATCGCTTGGTGCGTGAGTTCGTGGAGTGGTTGCCAGGTCGCCTGAAAGAGTACGAAAAAGCAGCCATCAAAAACTCCATCCTGGTTGCCCGCTCTGTCGGCGTTGCACAGTACAACAAAGATGAAGCTCTGGCCTGGGGTGTGACTGGTCCTGGCCTGCGCGCTACCGGCGTTAACTTCGATTTGCGTAAAGCACGTCCTTACTCTGGCTATGAGAACTTCGAGTTCGACGTTCCCCTGGCCAACAACGGCGATGCGTATGACCGTGCGCTGTTGCGTCTGGAAGAGATGCACCAGAGCGTGCGCATCATCAAGCAGTGCTTGGAAAATATGCCAGCCGGCCCTTACAAGGCAGATCATCCACTGACCTGTCCGCCGCCGAAAGAGCGTACTCTGCAAGACATCGAAACCCTGATTACCCACTTCCTGTCGGTATCCTGGGGCCCGGTAATGCCTGCTGGCGAGAGCTGCCAGTTGATTGAAGCCACCAAAGGTATCAACAGCTATTACTTGACGTCCGATGCAAGCACCATGAGCTACCGTACCCGTATTCGTACGCCCAGCTTCCCGCACTTGCAGCAAATCCCGTCGGTGATCAACGGATCCATGATCCCTGATCTTATCGCCTACTTAGGCTCAATTGACTTTGTGATGGCCGATGTTGACCGCTAATACTCCCCAAACCATAGCCAGCGATCGCGTTGGCGACTTTGCTTTCTCGGCTTACGAGCAAGAGCAAATTGAACACGCCATTCATCACTACGCCGAACCGCGCGCAGCGATTATTGACGCCCTGAAAATCGTCCAGAGCCAACGCGGCTGGGTACCTGATGGCGCTATTTATGCCATCGCCGATACCCTGAGCGTAGGTGCTGGTGACGTTGAAGGTGTGGCGACTTTTTACAACCGTATCTACCGCCAGCCAGTGGGCCGCCATGTAATCGCCGTGTGCGACAGCATCGGCTGTTTCCTGATGGGTTTTGACCAACTCTACGGCGCTATCCAAACCAAGTTGGGTATCAAGCCTGGCCAAACCACCGCCGATGGCCGCTTCACTTTGCTGCCCATCGTATGCCTGGGTGCTTGTGACAAGGCGCCAGTGTTGATGGTTAATGATGCGACCCATTTCAACGTGACCGCAGATAACGTGGATCAAGTATTGGAGCAATACAAATGACCTCCAATATTAACCTTGGCCTGACGAATGTCGGCCCCGAAACACATCCACTGACCTGGCGCTACACCAAAGCCGGTAAATCCGTTTTGGATATCGCGGATTACGAAGCGTTGGAAGGCTATGCCGCCCTTAAAAAAGCGGCCGCCATGCAACCCACTGACGTACAGGCAGAAGTGAAAGCTTCCAACCTGCGTGGCCGTGGTGGTGCGGGCTTCCCCACCGGTGTTAAGTGGTCATTGATCCCCATGGGCCCGGACGCCGGCCAGAAATACCTCGTTTGCAATGCGGACGAAATGGAACCGGGTACGTTCAAAGACCGTTTCCTGATGGAAGAACTTCCGCATCAATTAGTCGAAGCAATGATTACCGCTGCTTTCGCGATTGGCGCCACTAAGGGCTATATCTTCTTGCGCGGTGAGTATGTGCTTGCCGGCGAGCGTTTGAACGCAGCGATTGAGCAAGCCAAAGCGGCTGGCTATATCGGCGAAAACATTCTTGGTAGCGGTTTCAACTTCGAGTTGTTCGTCCACTTGGGTGCGGGCCGTTACATCTGCGGTGAAGAAACTGCATTGATCAACTGCCTGGAAGGCCGCCGCGCCAACCCGCGCACCAAGCCACCATTCCCGCAACAAGCAGGTGCCTGGGGCAAGCCAACCATCGTGAACAACGTGGAAACCCTGATGAATATCCCCGCAATTCTGTTGCGTGGCGCTGAGTGGTTTAAAGGTTTGTCACAAGGTAAAAGCCCTGATGCCGGTACCAAAATGTACGGTATCTCCGGCAAAGCCAAGGTCACTGGCCTATGGGAATTGCCCATCGGCACCACCGGTCGTGAACTGCTGTACACCTACGGCGGCGGTATGGCGGATGGTTACGACCTTATGTGCTGGTTGCCCGGTGGTGCGTCTACTGACTTCCTGATGCCTGAGCATCTGGACTTGGCCATGGACTACGACACCATCATGAAAGCCGGCAGCCGTATGGGTACCGCTTTGATCATGGTGGTGGACGACAAGCAAAACATTTTGTCGGTCGTGCGCAACCTGGAGCAATTCTTTGCCCGTGAATCCTGTGGCTGGTGTACACCTTGCCGTGACGGTTTGCCCTGGACTGTGAAGATCATGGAGTCCATTGAAGCTGGCGAAGGGCAGGAGGGTGATATTGAAACCCTGCAGCAACTCACACGTTTCCTCGGCCCCGGCAAGACGTTCTGTGCCCACGCCCCAGGAGCCATGGAGCCTTTGCAGAGTGCGCTCAAGTTCTTCCCGGCCGCCTTCAAGGCTGGCATTAAGGCGCAGAGCTAGTACACAGCGTAACAACCGTGTTTTTCGCGAGGTGGCTGCAAGCCACCTTAAACATTAGAAATAACCGCTAGACGGTACCAGACCTTAAAAAAGGTAAGACGCAGAATGGCAACCATTCACGTAGACGGTAAATCCTACGAAGTTAACGGTTCAGACAACCTGCTTGAAGCATGTCTGACCCTTGGCCTCGATATTCCTTATTTCTGTTGGCACCCGGCCCTGGGTTCGGTAGGCGCATGCCGCCAATGTGCGGTTAAGCAGTTCAATGACGAGAACGACACCCGCGGTCGTCTGGTTATGTCCTGTATGACACCTGCCAACGATAAAACTTACATTGCGATCAAAGACGAAGAAGCAAAATCTTTCCGCAAAAGCGTTGTTGAGTGGTTGATGACCAACCACCCGCACGATTGCCCTGTGTGTGCTGAAGGTGGCCACTGCCATCTGCAGGATATGACGGTAATGACCGGTCACAATACCCGTCGCTACCGCTTCACCAAGCGCACCCACGTCAATCAGGATCTCGGCCCCTTCGTTAACCACGAAATGAACCGCTGTATCGCCTGCTACCGCTGCGTGCGTTACTACGATGACTATGCTGGTGGCAAAGACTTCGGCGTGTACGGTGCGCACGACAACGTCTATTTCGGTCGCCCCGAAAGCGGTGACCTGGAGAGCGAATTCTCCGGCAACCTGACTGAAGTCTGCCCGACCGGTGTATTCACCGACAAAACCCATGCCGACCGCTATACCCGTAAGTGGGATATGCAGTTTGCGCCAAGCGTTTGCCAAAACTGCGCCGTTGGCTGTAACACCAGCCCCGGTGAGCGTTACGGTGAAATTCGCCGTGTGGAAAACCGCTTTAACGGTGCTGTTAACCACTACTTCCTGTGCGACCGCGGCCGCTTTGGTTACGGTTTTGTTAACCGTGCTGATCGCCCAACAGCACCACGCCTGAATGGCAGCAGCGAATCTTTCGGTATTGATGCCGCATTGGATAAAGCTGCCGAATTGCTGCGCGGTGCCAAGCGTGTGGTAGGTATTGGCTCCCCACGCGCCTCATTGGAAACCAACTTCGCGTTGGCCTCTCTGGTAGGTGCTGGCAATATTTCCTACGGTGTTTCTGCTGAAGAGCAAGCGCTGAATAGTTTGGTACACAAAGTCCTGAAAGAGGGCAGTGTATCTACGCCAAACCTGCGCGACATCGAAAAAGCTGACACTGTATTGGTGCTGGGAGAAGACATTACCCAAACCGCCCCTCGTGTAGCGCTAGCAGTACGTCAAGCGGCCAAAACTCTCGCACTGAAAATGGCTGCGGCCAAAAAAGTGCCTGAGTGGAATGCCTATCCGATTAAAAACATTGCCCAAACTGACAAAAGCCCCATCTTTATTGCAAGCGTGGCCGCGACTCGTTTGGATGATGTAGCTGCCGCTACCAGCCGCGCTTCTGCTGCTGATATCGCCCGTTTGGGTTTTGCGGTTGCCCATATCATTGATTCGTCTTCACCTGCTGTTGCCGGTTTGCCTGCTGAGCAATCAGCACAAGCCGATGCTATCGCTAAAGGCTTGTTAGCTGCCGACAAGCCACTGGTGATTTCTGGTACTGGCCTCAAGTCACCAGCGGTTATCCAAGCTGCGGCCAACATCGCCTATGCGCTTAAAGCCAAAGGTAAGGATGTTGGTATTGCGCTGACCCTGCTGGAAGCCAATAGCCTCGGCACTGCACTGCTGGATACTCAGGGTGGCGAATCCCTTGAAGCCATTTTGACTGCTGTTCGCGATGGCGCCGCCGACGCACTGGTAGTAGTTGAAAACGACTTGTACCAACGCGCTCCTGCTGAATTAGTAGATGCCGCACTCAATGCAGCTAAAGTAGTTATTGCGCTGGATCACCAGTCAACGGCAACTACTGCCAAAGCCAAGCTGGTGCTGCCAGCGGCAAGCTTCGCAGAAGGTGACGGTACTCTGGTAAGCATGGAAGGTCGCGCCCAGCGTTTCTTCCAGGTTTACGATGCCTCTTACTACAAGCCAGATCAGTTGATCCGTGAAGGCTGGCGCTGGTTGCACGCGCTCAAATCAACCCTGGATAACAAAGCGGTTGATTGGACTTTGCTGGATGACGTAACTGAACATCTTGCCAGCAGCAATGCTGCGCTTTCAGCTATCGCCCAGGCTGCTCCTGGTTCTGATATTCGTATCGCCGGTTCCCGTATTGCTCGCGAACCGCGCCGCTACTCAGGCCGCACCGCCATGCGTGCGAACCTGTCAGTACACGAACCGCGTCAACCGCAGGATCAGGATTCTGCCATGTCCTTCTCTATGGAAGGTATCTCGGGCCCAACGAACAATACCCAGTTGATTCCTTTCGCCTGGGCTCCAGGTTGGAACTCACCGCAAGCCTGGAACAAGTTCCAAGCCGAAGTCGGTGGTAGCCTGCGTGCCGGTGACTCAGGTGTTCGTTTGATTGAAGCTGCTGCATCTGCTGAATACTTCAACACTGTTCCAGCAGCAGTAGAAGGCCTGCAAGCCGCACCTCTGTATCACCTGTACGGAAGTGACGAGCAGTCAGCTCGTTCTGAAGTGGTAGCCACTCGCGTACCTGCTGCTTATGTGGCTGTCTCTGCGACAGATGCGAAACACCTGAGTCTGACCGAAGGCCAAAAAGTAGATGTGATTGCTGGTAGTGCTGTATTCGCCGCGCCGGTAAAAATTTCTGCTGATTTGGCTGCTGGTGTAGTGGGTGTGCCCGTACTGGCTGGCTTGCCAAAAGTATCTGCCGGCGTAGCCGTTAGCCTGAAGGGGAGTGTGTAATGGACATCTTTACCCCTGAAGTTATCGCGGCTATCTGGTCAGTGGTTAAGTCACTGATCGTGCTTTTCGGTGTTGTGATTGTTGCGGCTTTCCTCAGCTTTGTTGAACGCCGCTTGCTTGCGCTCTGGCAAGATCGTTACGGTCCGAACCGCGCGGGTCCTTTCGGTTTGCTGCAGTTACCTGCCGATATGATCAAGATGTTCTTCAAAGAAGACTGGACTCCGCCATTCGTAGACAAGCTGACATTCTGGCTGGCTCCGGCTATCGCCATGAGCGGTTTGCTCTTGTCATTTGCCGTGGTGCCCGTGATTCCAGGCTGGGTTGCGGCAGATCTCGACATCGGTCTGTTGTTCTTCTTCGCAATGGCCGGCCTCGCGGTTTACGCGGTGATGTTTGCCGGTTGGTCATCCAACAACAAATACGCGTTGCTCGGCGGTATTCGTTCTACTGCGCAAACAGTGAGCTACGAAGTGTTTATGGGTTTGTCACTGATGGGGATTGTGACCATCACTGGCTCATTCAACATGACCGACATAGTTAACGCGCAAAAAGGTTGCTGGTTTGTGATTCCACAATTCCTTGGCTTCTTCACATTTGCAATTGCGGGTGTAGCTGTTGCTCACCGTTCACCTTTCGATTTGCCAGAAGCAGAACAAGAACTGGCTGCTGGCTTCCATACTGAATACTCAGGTTTGAAGTGGGGTATGTTCTTCGTGGGTGAATACGTTGGTGTTGTGCTGATTTCTGCACTCATCACTATTTTGTTCTTCGGCGGTTGGTTGCCACCATTCAACTTCCTGAGCTTTATTCCTCCGTTCTTCTGGTTCGCTATTAAGACTGCATTCTTCATCATGTTGTTTATTTTGATTCGTGCAGCTTTGCCGCGTCCTCGCTATGACCAAATCATGGATTTCGGTTGGAGGATTTGCTTGCCAATTACGCTGGTTAACCTGGTAGCGACTGCAGCGGTTGTGCTGCTGTTAGATCCAGCTGCTTAAGGTTGAGGTAAAAGAAGATGATTAAATTTTTATACGATGTTTATACCAACTTGCGCAGCCTGTGGATGATTTTTTCCCACGCCTGGCGCAAGCGCGATACCATCCAGTATCCCGAGCAAATGCCTTATGTTCCTCCGCGCTATCGTGGTCGTATTATCCTGACTCGCGATCCCGATGGTGAAGAGCGTTGCGTAGCTTGTAACCTTTGCGCCGTCGCTTGCCCTGTAGGTTGTATTTCCCTGCAGAAAGCCGAGCGTGAAGATGGCCGTTGGTTTCCTGAATTTTTCCGTATCAACTTTTCACGCTGCATTTTTTGCGGCATGTGTGAAGAAGCTTGTCCAACCACGGCAATTCAGTTGACGCCGGATTTTGAAATGGCGGAATTCAATCGCCAAAACCTGGTGTACGAAAAAGAGCATCTGCTCATTTCCGGCCCGGGCAAATATCCAGACTATAACTTCTATCGCGTTTCAGGTTTGGCCATCGCCGGCAAACCAAAAGGCGCCGCGCAAAATGAAGCGGAGCCAGTGAACGTGAAGAGCCTCTTACCATAATACTAACGAGCACAGGAATACGACGTGGGAACTGCAATAGGTTTTTATCTCGCCGCTGCGATTGCTCTGATTGCTTCGATTAGGGTTATCACTAACACCAACCCGGTACATGCATTGTTGTATCTGGTGGTTTCGCTACTGGCTGTAGCGATGATTTTCTTTGCACTGGGTGCGCCTTTCGCGGCAGCACTTGAGATGATCGTTTACGCCGGTGCCATTATGGTGCTGTTCGTATTTGTGGTCATGATACTTAACCTGGGTGCAGTGATCGATGAACAAGAAAGAAAATGGCTGTCGCCACGCGCCTGGATTGGTCCGTCTTTTCTTTCACTGGCACTGCTGGCTGAATTGATTTACACCATCAAACCCAATCTCGAAACCATTATCACCCTGACCAAGGTTGGCCCTAAAGAAGTGGGTATTGCCTTGTTTGGTCCCTATGTATTAGCGGTGGAGCTTGCCTCCATGTTGCTGCTGGCCGCAATGGTTGCTGCCTGGCACTTGGGCCGCGACGCAGATAAAGATGATAAGGAGACTAAACGTGTTTAGTGGAATTCCTATGGAGCACGGCCTCGCGCTGGCCGGAATGCTCTTTGCGGTTGGCTTGGCCGGTGTGCTGATCCGCCGCAACCTGTTATTTATCCTCATGAGCATTGAAATCATGATGAACGCCACCGCGCTGGCGTTCGTTGTCGCCGGCAGCCGTTGGGTACAACCTGACGGCCAGATCATGTTTATTTTAATTTTGACATTGGCTGCCTCTGAAGCTGCAATTGGCTTGGCAATCGTTATTCAACTTTACCGTCGCTACCAGTCTCTGGATGTTGATGCAGCAAGTGAGATGCGCGGATGAACCAACTCTATCTAACAATTTTACTTCCCCTGATCGGCTTCCTGATCCTCGTATCTGGCCGCAAGCGTCTCTCTGAAAATGTCGCTGCGTTTGTAGGTGTAGGTTCAGTAGGTTTGGCTGCTCTTGCCGCTGCATTTGCAGGCTTTGATTTCTTGCACCAGGAAACTCGCGCCGCATTTACCCTGCCTTTGTGGACTTGGGTAAATATCGGCGGTTTCGCACCCGCATTTAATCTGTATCTGGATGGTCTCTCATTGACCATGCTGGGTGTGATTACCGGTGTAGGTTTCCTGATTCACCTGTTTGCCTCCTGGTACATGCGTGGTGACGAAGACTATGCACGCTTCTTCTCCTACATGAACCTCTTCCTCGCCAGTATGATTTTGCTGGTATTGGGCGATAACTTGATATCTCTTTACTTCGGTTGGGAAGGTGTAGGTCTCTGCTCTTACTTGCTGATCGGTTATTACTATCGTGATGCCGCTAATGGTGCCGCTGCACGCAAAGCCTTCGTGGTGACCCGCGTTGGCGATGCGTTTATGGCCATTGGTTTGTTTGTACTTTATCTGCATGCTGACACACTGAATATTCAAGAGTTGGCAGCCAAGGCTCCCACAATTTTTGCCGTAGGTTCCACCGCAATTACTTTTGCCACGCTGATGTTGTTGGGTGGTGCAGTAGGTAAATCTGCACAGCTTCCTCTACAAACCTGGTTGGCAGATGCGATGGCAGGCCCAACACCGGTTTCTGCGTTGATCCACGCCGCCACTATGGTGACGGCAGGTGTCTATCTAATTGCACGTACCCATGCCTTGTTTGAATTGGCTCCGGATGTGCTTTATCTCGTAGGTGTCATTGGCGCGATAACTTTGTTCATCGCCGGTTTCGCAGCGCTGGTACAAACAGACATCAAACGCATCCTGGCTTACTCAACCATGAGCCAGATCGGCTACATGTTTTTGGCATTGGGCGTTAAGGCATACCAACCAGCCATTTGGCATCTGGTATACCACGCATTCTTCAAAGCCTTGTTGTTCCTCTCGTCAGGTGCGGTGATTATTGCCTGCCATCACGAGCAAAACATTTTCAAAATGGGCGGCTTGCGCAAAAAGATTCCATTTGTTTACGCATGCTTCCTGGTAGGCGGCGCAGCCTTGGTTGCGTTGCCTTGGGTAACCGTTGGCTTCTATTCAAAAGACGAAATTTTGCTGGAATCTTATAGCCACCCCGAGCTGTTCTGGGCCGGTTTGATTGGCGCCTTTATGACCGCCATCTACACCTTCCGTTTAATTTTCGTTGCCTTCCACGGTGAAGAGAAAACTGAAGTTCACGCTATCCACGGTGCAGATTACTGGTTGCCATTGGGCATTTTGTTAGTGCTCTCTACTGGCCTCGGCGCGTTGATTGTGCCTCCGCTGGACGGCGTATTGCCAGCGAGCCACGAAGTGGAAGAGGGAGCCAAGCATTTCGTTGAAATCATGACGATTGCAACTGCTTTTGTGGGCACTGGATTGGCCGTATTTCTGTTCCTGTTTGATACCAAAATTGTTAAGGGTATCGCCAACTCAGCTATCGGCAAACCGCTCACCAAACTGTGGTATGCCGCCTGGGGCTTTGACTGGTTGTACGACATGATTCTGGTGAAGCCTTACCTGTTACTCACCAGACTTGTTCGCAAAGACCCGATAGACAAGACATTCAATCTGGTTCCAGCCGGCACCCAGTTGGCCCACAGAGTATTGAGTGCAACCCAAACCGGTAGCGTACGCTGGTACGCCGCTACCATTGCCGCCGGCGCCGTGATTATTCTCGCCGCGCTCGTTCTGTTGTAAACATAAGGAACCAGAGAAAGATGATGCTTACCTGGCTCATATTAATACCCTTTATCGGCGGCCTGTTGTCATGGCAAGCCGAGCGCTTCGGCACCAAGGCACCGCGTTACATGGCAGTTGCCTCTATGGTTGTTTTGTTCCTCATGACTGCCAAGTTATGGATGGATCACGATTACTCCCTGGCCGCCTTGACGAGCGGTCAATCAAAATGGGCTGAAGAATTCCAGGTTAACTGGATTCCCCATTTCGGTATCAGTTTCCATTTGGCACTTGATGGTCTTTCATTATTGATGATGTTGCTGACCGCCTTTTTGGGTGTGTTGGCTGTTATCTGCTCCTGGACAGAAGTGAAGCGCAAAGTTGGCTTCTTCCACCTCAACCTGCTGTGGATTATCGGTGCAGTTGTGGGTGTGTTCCTGGCAATGGATATGTTCCTGTTCTTCTTCTTCTGGGAAATGATGCTGGTACCTATGTACTTCCTGATTTCCCTCTGGGGTCATAAATCCAGCGAAGGAAATATGAGCAGGGTAGGCGCTGCCACCAAATTCTTTATCTACACCCAGGCATCAGGTTTGTTGTTGCTGTTAGCTATTGTTGGTTTGGTATATGTGCATTTCAAACAAACCGGTGTGTTGAGTTTTGACTACGCTGCACTTCTGGATACCAAACTAGATGCCACTACCGAAATGGTATTGATGCTGGGCTTCTTTATTGCCTTCGCTGTGAAATTCCCAGTGGTGCCTTTCCACTCCTGGCTGCCCGATGCGCACTCTCAAGCACCAACAGCAGGTTCTGTCGACTTAGCGGGTATCCTGCTGAAAACAGCGGCCTACGGTATGTTGCGTTTTGCTATTCCGTTCTTTCCACACGCATCGCAAGAGATTGCACCTATTGCAATGTGGTTAGGTGTATTAGGTGTGGTTTACGGTGCTTTCTGTGCCTATGCGCAAGACGATATCAAACGTCTTATTGCCTATACCTCAATTTCGCACATGGGTTTCGTGTTGATTGGTATTTACTCCTTCAATCAAATCGCCCTGCAAGGTGTGGTAGTGCAGATGCTGGCCCACGGTCTTTCTGCGGCCGGTCTCTTTATTCTGTCTGGCCAATTCTACGAGCGCTTGAAAACTCGTGACCTTAACAAGATGGGCGGTCTTTCATCACGCATCGCCGGTTTACCGCCGATTGTTATGTTCTTCGTCGCTGCGTCCCTGGGCTTGCCAGGTCTCGGGAACTTCGTTGGAGAATTCCTGATTCTGCTGGGCAGTTATAAAGTGAATCATATAGTGACCATCTGTGCGACATCTGGTTTGGTATTGGGTGCCGTTTACTCATTGATCATTGTTCAGCGCGCACTTCACGGCCCTGCGCAAAGCGATGAACCTATTGAAGGTATCAACGCCCGCGAATTGGTAATGATGCTGAGCTTAATGCTTCTTCTGGTTTGGTTGGGTTTCTATCCTCAACCAGTATTGGATACTTCCGCAGCGGTGATGAGCAACATCGAGCAATTGATGCAATCAGCACCCAGTGTTCCACCAGCTGTACCAGCTGCACAGTGAGGTTGTAATGACGCTGACTACTGAAAATTTCCTGGCACTTTTGCCTCTCATCATCACCTGCCTGACAACGGTATTTGTGATGATGGCCATCGCCATTAAACGCAACCACTGGTGGAATGCCACTGTGACTGTGGCAGGCTTGAACATCGCCCTGTTGCCAATCATCTATGAGGTTTACACCTTGATGACGGGCGCAGAGCCTTTCTTCCAAATTCCACAAACTATTACACCGCTGTTTGTAGTTGATGGTTACTCGCTGTTCTTCAGTGCCTTGGTATTAATTGCCGCTCTGGGCACCAGCACGCTCACCAACGCTTACGTGGAAACCTCCAAACGCAACCGCGAAGAAGTTTATCTACTCATCACTATCGCCACTGCCGGTGGCATAGTGCTGACCATGGCTCACCATATGGCGGCGCTGTTTATTGGCCTTGAGATGATGTCTGTTGCGCTCTATGGTCTGGTAGCTTACACCTACGACCGTGCACGCTCACTTGAAGCATCCATTAAATACATGGTGCTCTCAGCAACTGCATCCGCAATCATGTTGTTTGGTATGGCTTTGATCTACGCCCAATTCGGCTCTCTCTCATTCGCCGAAATCGGAGCCAAGATCAGCCAGACTCCTGGTATCTATGTCGTTGTTGGCGCTATGTTGCTGACCATAGGCATGTTCTTCAAATTGTCATTGGCGCCATTCCACCTCTGGACACCGGATGTTTATGAAGGTGCACCAGCACCAATCGGTGCCTTCCTGGCAACTGCCGCAAAAGTATCTGTATTTGCTGTATTGATTCGTTTCCTGTTGCTGGAGTCCAGCGGCATATTGGTCAGTGCTCCCTTTATTTTGACCTTGCTGGTTGCGGCTTGTCTGTCGATGCTTGTAGGTAACCTGTTGGCACTCAAACAAAGCAACATCAAACGTATGTTGGGTTATTCCTCCATCGCTCACTTTGGTTATTTGCTGGTGTTGGTGCTGTTAGGCGGTTCCAAATTCGGTACCGAAGGTTTTGCTGTTTATCTGGCAATTTATGTAATGACTGCGCTGGCGGCCTTCGGCGTAGTGACGTTAATGTCCCATGCCGACGCCAAGCGTGATGCGGATATGCTGAATGACTATCGCGGTCTCTTCTGGCGCCGTCCGTTCCTTGCCTCTATTTTCACGTTGGCCCTGTTCTCCTTGGCGGGTATTCCGTTAACTGCAGGTTTCATCGGTAAGTTTTATGTGATTGCCGCTGCTATCCAGATTGGTTTTGTTGGTTGGATTGCACTGGTCTTCGTAGTACTGGGCTCCGCTATCAGTATTTATTTTTATCTGCGCACAATCATCAGCTTGTTTCTGGCCAAGAAGCATATGCATCGCTTCGATGCCGAGATCAACTGGGGTCAACGCACCGGCGGTATCATGGTATTGGCATCTGCAGTATTTATCCTCGTGATAGGTATTGTCCCCAATCCGCTGATGCTGATTGCACAGCTCACCCAACTGGCCTGGGTAGTGCCGACACCCTGATGTGGCTTGAATGCTTTGCTGACAAAATGCCGACCTAGCGTCGGCATTTTATTGAACTAAAAACGATGAATTCTGGCCGATCAAAAGGTCTTTTTTGGAGGTTGTTGTGGAAATTGCATGTCTTGATTTAGAAGGTGTATTGGTTCCAGAGATCTGGATTGAATTTGCGAAAGTAACTGGTATCGAATCACTGAAAGCCACAACACGTGATATTCCTGATTACGATGTACTGATGAAGCAACGCATTCGTATCCTGGAAGAAAACAATCTGGGTTTAAAAGAAATCCAGGACGTAATCGCAACACTGAAACCATTGGAAGGCGCTGTTGAATTTGTTGATTGGCTGCGCGAGCGTTTCCAGGTCATTATTCTGTCTGATACTTTTTATGAGTTCTCACAGCCATTGATGCGCCAATTGGGCTTCCCAACGCTGCTGTGTCATCGTTTGAATATTGATGATCGTGGCATGGTAACTGGCTATACCCTTCGTCAAAAAGACCCCAAGCGTCAATCAGTGCTAGCTCTGAAAACCCTTTACTATCGCGTAATTGCAGCTGGTGATTCTTACAACGATACCACCATGCTGGGCGAAGCTGACCAAGGTATTCTTTTCCACGCACCGCAAAACGTAATTGAACAGTTCCCCCAATTCCCGGCGGTACATACTTACGAAGACCTGAAGAAGGAATTTATTAAAGCAAGCAATCGCGAACTGAGCTTGTAATAAATTTTTTGTTTGAAATTAAAAAAGAGATGGCCAAGGCCATCTCTTTTTTTTCGTTAAATTTATTGCACCTCAGTACTTTTTGTTAGCCTTCCATTAAATAGCGAAAGATACTTGCCGTATAACGTTGCAGGAAATTGATCGAACAAATCCCGCAAGAGATACCCACTAGCAATCACAGAGAGAACTCTTGCCGGTATAAGTGCATACTGATAAGTCTCTGCATACCACCATAAATAAATCGCGCAAGCTATCGCAAATAGCTTCAAACTCAAGACTCCGCTCTTGGTATCTATTCCCCAACGCCAACGTGTCTCCGCTAACATAATCGCGGCTTTGGCACCGTACCAGCCGAGTAGGGCACCAACTATCACATCCGAAGGCCAATGGGCACCTACCACAACGCGGCTCCATGAAATAAGACAAGCCAATAACAACAACGTAATCTGATAACGGCCTTTGGCTACATGAATAAAGAGTGCGGCGAGAGAAAAGGCCGTTAATGAATGCCCGGAAGGGAATGAATGATGATAAAGCGCCGGCCCTATCACGCGAATATTTTCAGCGCCAAGTATCGCGGCAGGCCTTGCCAGAAAGATAAGTTGTTTCAGGGTGTGTAAACAAACCCCGGTCACCAAAGAAATAACCAACCCATACCAGAGTATGCTCGGAAATTTTCGCATGAAAAACACCAGCACTATAAAAGCGGGCAGGCCGTCCCCCAGAAAAGTAATATTTTGCCAAAGCCAATCTGGCCCAAGAGTTAAGCCATTAATAAACTGAAACAACAATATATTGCTCGTATAGTAGTTTTCATAAAGCTGGAAGCCCATGAAAAAGAGCACAGGAATAAATACTAGCCACACCATTATTTGCCTCCCGAACCCAAAGCACCCTCAGGTGAATCGAACTTATCCAGCGAATTAATCTGAGCCAAACCAATACCACCTTGCTGGAAAAGCAGGCTGGCATCCTTGTATTGTTTGATATGCTTGATATCGCTAAATAAAACTTCCCCCACCCGTGGCTCGCGAATTTCCACCACCTTATTCAAGTGGACACTAAAGCTCGGCATATCGTGCTGATACATCACGATATTTTGCGATAGGCTTTCAGAGAATTTCGCTGCGGCCACAACCGGCCCCTGTTGAATAGCGGCGTAAACCGGCATGATTTGAAATACAAAAGTAAGCGAAAACAACGTACAGCTAATAAGCTGGCGCTGCCACAAAGGAATAGTTTTAACAAAACACAAAAACAGGATAACAAGGAACACAGCGGCTGCAATGAATTGGTAGACAACACTTATATGTATAAGTCCGTCATTCAACATTGCAACCAACACGTCGTCATGAGAGGTAGCGATTAGATATTCCGAAATAGGCTTGAGCAACGCCAAAGGCAATAGCATCAACAAAGAGGGCAGGGCAATTAGTAATGGATAGCGTAGCTTCTCACGATACTTCGACATCAGGATAAAAATTGGTGTAGCACCGTAGAGCAGATAGTGGGGCAATTGTGTTTTAGACAGACTGAAAAATACAAAGATCACCACAAACCAGGACCAACACCAACGATCAAACGCAGGTATGCCTTTAAATTTAACGTGCTTGAAATTTGTCAAATACCAGCCAGAAGCAGGCATAAATACCAGAAGACTTACAGGTATGTAGTAATACCATTTACCACCATGCCCCTCCATGGTGCCGGAAAATCGCGATAGATTATGTTTTAGTAAAAAGCCATCAATAAATGCCTGGCCTTGCGCCATATATTCAGCCACGTACCAGGGCAAAAAAACCAAAGCACAAATAAACCAACCAACTGGATTAATAAATAATAATCGCCAGCGTAACCAATTATTACTGGCTGCCGTGAAGAGCATCATGGAAGCGGCAGGAACAAAAATAGCTATGGGGCCCTTAGCAAGAACGCCCAAGCCAACCCATAAATAGAACCGCAAAGAAATCTGATCAACGCCCCAAAAAGTCTTTTGCGGTTTTGATGCAACAAAAAAACGATAGGCATCAAACAATGCAAGGCAAATAAACAGGTTAAGCAGGGCATCTGCAGTAGCGGCGCGGGCAATAACCGAAAAAATAACCGATGACGACAATAAGATAATGACACTACCTGCATGACTTTGGGTTAGATACGTTCGCGTAAACATCCAGGCAGCGTAAATCCAGCCAATGCTGCACAAAGCGGACGGAAGTCGCAGTGCAAACTCGTTTAATCCCAGAAGTGAAACGGATAAAGCTTGCAGCCAATAAATAAGAATAGGTTTATCAAATCGCAGCTGCCCACCCAGCCAGGTGGTGATAAAGTCGCCGCGTTTGAGCATCTCCATGGTAGCCGCACTGAATGCTCCTTCATCAAGATCAAAAAGCGGGAAACCTCCGATATTTATCAACAACGAAAGTGCGATGGCAACTGGTAAAAATGTTGAGCTGACCAGGTTGTCCAGCCAAGACCTCAAGGTTAGAGGCTGTCGACGAGCTAACGCAAAGGTGCTCATAGCTTGTGTTGCTCATTGGCAGAATAAATGTGGCGAACAAGATAATTGCGACTATCTGCAGAGTTGAAATAGGTGCGCGACATCATTTCAGCAAGTATGCCAGTCGTTATAAATTGCAGTGACATAAGCACACTAACCACCCCAACCAACAAGAGTGGTCGAGTGCCTATATCATGTCCCAGCACAAATTTATCAACCGCAAGCCAACTCAAAATAACACTTCCAAGCAGTCCGACAAAAAGACCTATGCCACCAAAAAAGTGACCGGGACGAGCAAGGTAACGACGAAAAAACATCACAGATAATAAGTCGAGAAATACCCGTATTGATCGCGATATACCGTATTTTGATTCACCAAATTGACGTGCGTGATGATTAACCGGAATTTCGCCAATACGATGAGGAGGCACCACACTGGCAATCCAGATGGGAATAAATCTATGCATTTCCCCCATGAGTTTTATTTTTTTAATCACCTCGTGGCGATACACTTTCAAGCTGCAGCCATAGTCATGCAGCTTCACGCCGGATACAGCGCCGATTAATTTATTCGCCAACCAAGAGGGTATTTTCCGGGATACTAATTTATCCCTTCGATATTTTCGCCATCCAACCAGTAAATCGAGATTATTTGCCAGGAGATGATCAATCATCCCAGGAATATCGGCAGGATCATTCTGCAGGTCACCATCCATAGTGACAATGAAGCGTCCCTTGGCGAAATCTATTCCAGCTTGCATTGCAGCTGTCTGCCCATAGTTTCGGCTCAATTCGAGTAAAACAATATGCTGATTGTTTGAAACAAGGCGACTTACACAGGAAACGGTTGCATCCGTACTGCCGTCATCCACAAGTATCAGCTCCCAGCTTCTGGGCTGGGCAGATAAAGAAGCCAAGACTGCCTCAATAAGCGCATTAACTGATTCAGCTTCATTGTAGAGTGGAACGACAACAGATATTTCCGGGTGGAATTCAGCGGCGCCTTTTTTTAAAAACCTTTCTGGCTGTAATAAAACTGCCTCTTTCATAGGCCAACCTTGGGAGACTAAATTGCAGAGGAAAAACATACCTGCTGTAATTTAGATTTTTCGGATGACATTTTTGTGATTGTTTTACTAAAATTTTGTGACTATGACTTTTACCAAGCGAATATACATTTCAATTTTTTATCTAATATTGGCATTAGCCTATATTTATTTTATTGAACATTATTATGGTTGGCGCTTTATCCTTCAAAGCTGGACCAAAATAGAACCTATAAAATTAGCCGGAGCCTTTTGCCTGATCTTGGCTACCTGGTACATACGCGCACTGCGAGTATGTGATTACTTCTCACTCCCATGGAGAGACTCCATATCCAGTTGCCTAAAAGTCGTATTGTTGCATAACTTAATCAACAGCATTTTTCCGGCTCGCTCGGGTGAGGCCAGTTTTCCGCTGTTAATGAAAAAAGAATTTTCGCTGTCAATTGTGAAATCTGCTACGGCGTTAGTCATGCTCAGACTACTTGATCTGCATGTGTTACTGATGACCGGACTTGTCCTATATCTTATTTTACAAAAAAGTGTTTTTTTACTAGGTGTCGCAATTCCAACCTCAATTGCTCTACCACTGCTCTTACTTACCACAAAAGAATGGATATCAAAAAAAATTAGTTCCAGTGATGAATTCATTGGAAAAAAACTATTACTACAAATTATATCTGCAGCCCCTGAAAGAAAATCTATTCTGTTGCGCAGCTGGATGCTCACCGCTTTATGCTGGATAATAAAAATTATCGTTTATGGATTAATCGCATTCTGGTTCTCAAGCTCATCGCTTATACAGACAATGCTAGCGGCCTTCGCCGGCGAGTTAGGTTCGATAATTCCGATTCATACACCTGGCGCTCTTGGTACTTACGAGGCTGGCATGCTGGGATTAAGCCGGCTTTTCGGCTTACAGGGAGATTGGATTATGCTGGCTGCTGTGCAATTACATTTAGTCATTATTGTCAGCACATTACTCGGCGGAATTGTAGCGTTTTTTATACGGGGACATTTACGAAATAACTTGGAGAGCTCAATTGAAGGCTAAGTGATCTACACAGGCAGAGGCCGAAGCCCCTACCTTATTGAACTTCCCACTACAAAACGGATTTAACTTTTTCCTTCAGCGAATCCAATTTATCTGCACCGTTAAGCTTGCTAACCACTTGGTTGTTTTTTACCAGCAACAGGGTATTGAAGTCGCTGATTTTATATTTGTAAAAATAGTAGTTGTTGGTGTCTATAGCAGACGAATAGCGAATGTCATATTTTTTCTGATAATCCTTTAGATCTTTATCGCCAGTCCATAGACGGGTTACCACACCGTGCCAAACCACACCTGGATATTGCTTGGCCAACTCATTGATATTTTTGGGAGCAAGGGCGCATTGCTTTGAAATATCCGGCTTACTGTCGGCCAGATACCAGTCACACCAAGTGGACGTAAAAAATAATGCGTGAGTTTTTCCGTCATTGAAATTAATGGCTGGAGTGGGAGTTCCATCGCTAGTCAATTTAGTATCCAGGGAATCGATGACTTTTTTCTGGCTCAACAATTTAATTTTATTGTTTAAGGTTTCGTCTGCGTTATTACCTGCATGGATTAATTTCATATTTCTATCAAACAAGAGGTGATAGGGCGTTCCCTGCAACACAAAGGTCTGGGCAAGATTTCCATCTACATCCATAGCTGTCTTCATCGTCAAACCGAATTGCTTCACCGCGGACTGTACAGCAGGTAAATCATCATAAATACCCAAGTTGACGCCAATAACTTCTATATCTTTACCATATTGTTGTTGTACAGACTCAAAATGCGGCATTTGTTCGCGACAAGGTTTGCACCAGGTAGCCCAGAATTTGAGATAGACGGGTTTTGAGTTTTTATACTGAGACAGAGTCACATCCTCACCCGATATAAGTTTAATCGGCTGATTCAGATACTCTTGCGCAAAGGTAAGATTGGCCCAAAGGAGGCCTAAAAACGAAATTACTACACGTAAAAAAAGGCTTTTGTTCATCACATTCTCCTTGAGTAAAAAAGCAAAAAAACTGCAACCTGAGACAAGTTGCAGTTTTACCAAAAAGCTAACTCAATTAATAGCGGCTATCAGACATTCAGACCTGTTGATATGCCTCACGCAAGATCTCCTCTGACGCCTTTTCACTAATCATAAATACAGCAGCCACAGGGAAGAAGCCGGGAATGAAGGGGAAAGCGCTGGCATCAACCACACGCAGGCCTTTAACCCCACGTACACGGAATTTACTATCGAGCACCGCCATCTTGTCTTTTTCAGAGCCTATTTTCGCGCTACAGGAAGCATGGTGTCCCCAGGTTTCGTCTTTAATATATTTTTCGATTTCTGCATCTGTTTGAAGATCATCACCTGGTGTGACTTCACGCGCAATGAGGCTGCTAACGCTCGCATCTTTCAGATAGTTACGGGCAAACTTTACGCCTTTAACCAATGAAGCCAAATCTGATTTCCAATCACCATTACCTTCCCAAAAATGATGGAAGTTAATTTCAGGAGTTTCGCGGGGGTCAGCTGATTTCAGCGTAACACTGCCACCAGAGTTACTGCTGTGCCCTTTGAGAACCAACCACGTCCAGCGATTAGCAGCCCAGTGCGTAGAAAAGCCCGGATATATGCCGGTGTAACCAATCGGCAAGCCAACAATCGCCAAGTCCGGTGCCGCCACTTTACTGTGCCCCGAGTTCTCAATGCGCATACCGAAAACTCCATTCATGGCGTAGGGGCCATGAAACTCTTTATTGAGCATTTCCCAAGCACCTGAAAAATAACTATCGAGGCAAGGATCTTGCGGTGCGGTGGGGCGGCATGAACGCAGCAACGACAAGTCCTCTTTCAGCTCTACGCTGACAGGCACCTCGTAACGGTCCTGCAAATTTTTACCAACACCCGGTAGGTCTACAATGGCATCGATGCCAACCTTCTTTAATTCTTTTCTGTCACCAATACCTGACAGCATTAGCAATTGTGGTGTATTAAACGTACCACCTGCCAAAATAACTTCGCGACGGGCATAGATAGATTTCTTCAGATAGGAATTGTCATCCGCATAATCTTTGTCAGCTTTATAAACATTTTTTCCTTCGAAATATTCAACACCTATGGCTTTTGGCATGCGCCCCGGAAGTGATTCCATCAGCACTTTAGAAGCCAGAGCACCTGTAATGAGATGAAGGTTGTCTGGATATTGGTTTTTAATTTCGATAAGACGTTCCACAATGGTGATACGTACATTATTTTTAGTGTGTTGTGGAGCGTTAAATGCACCTGTATCACCTTTGGCAACCAAAGGGTGGTTTACATCCCGGGTTTCATTACCATGATAATAAGAACTTGGCAAAGCGCCGCCAGCATTGGTCAATTTCTCCAGTACAGGATCAATTTCATAGGCAGTTTGATCCAGCATATTAGCGGGAATATAACCAGCGGCACCATGCCCCGCTGAAGTCAAAGGTGTGCAATAGCCACAAGATTCGACTTTCTCAAAATAGGGGCGCATGCGACTGGCTCTCCAGGAATCATCACCAGTGATATTCGCAATACGATCAAAATCAAGATCGTGCGGATACATCCAAACCATTGCGTTGTGTGAAGCTGAACCACCCAGTGCAGAGCCGCGCGGATAAAGTACACCTTTGCCCGGAACATATTTGGTGTCACGCTCGGCTTGTTGCTGATTGCTGTAGTGCTTTACGTAAAAGTCCCAGCTGATTTCATGGCTCTCTGCTGCTGCAGTAAACAACAATGGAGTTTGATAAAGAAAAGGGGTTAACGGATCGGAAATTTCTTGCGGATCAAGAGGATTAATACCCGCCTCGACCAATGCTACTTTAAAGCCAGCTGTTGCCAGGTTTGCCGCTAAAGGACCACCGCCAGGACCGGCACCAACAATGATGTAATCATAGTAGTCGCCGTTTTGCGGTACAGGATTGTGATCCTTTGCCATTACGGAAGCGCCCGCACCAATCATTGAAGCAGCCATAGAGCCTTTAACAAAAGCCCGGCGAGAAAAATTTCGATTAAACTGTTTCATAAAAATAATCTGCTAATAGTTAAAGAGGTTAATAAAATATGAGGTATCTAACTCAACAGAACAAGACGAAAAGCTGAACTTCTCTTGTGATTCAATATCATGGATATTTCGTCAAACGGTAAAAATCAAAACCGATTGATTTTACTTTTTAAAAGGCAAAGCGATTCCCAACCTGTTATATAACAAGTAAAAAAATAGATTGAGAGATTTAGTGCCTGGATAAAATTAAGGCCCGGTAGCAATGACTATCGGGCCTTAATTATTCGAGATCCAATCAGGGCTTAAAGGCCACTAATACGTCGCGCGGTGCATCGAGACGATATAGCCTCGGACTAACGAAGCCGGATTTTTTCAGCAAATCATAATATTCGCTTTCTGTCCGTTCCTTAGCACCTGGTTGGAATGCAATAAGCATCTGCAGGTTCATCATCACACCCCACCAGTCGCCTGAATAATCGTTGTTCAGGATTTTTTCGCTAACCAGCAACATACCGCCAGAGGGAAGGGCGTCATAACAATTTTTGAGAATAGTGAGGCAATTATTTTCATCCCAATTGTGCAATATATAGCTCAGGAAAATAACATCACAGTCCTTTGGATACTCGTTCTTGAACATATCGCCAGAGATGAATTCAAATTTTTCCGCAAGGGAGTTTTTTGCAATCATTTCTTCTGATAGATATCTGACTGGTTCAAGATCGAGGCAAACACCTGTTAGATTCGGGTATTGCTTAACAACGGTAGCGGCATAGGTGCCCGTACCACCTGCAACATCAAGAATTTTGCGATATTCAGAGAAATCTACCACACGGGCGGTTTCTTCACCGATGGGCCAGTTGTAAGAATCAAGCAAACGGAAGAAATGTCTCATTTGCTGTTCGTTGCCATAAATGGCCTTATACAACTCCTGGGCACTTTGATTCCAGGCTTGCTGATGACGAGGACTGTATTCGCGCAGCGCATCAGGCAAAAACTCCCACATATGATAGAAGTAGCAATCATTTTGATGGAAAGCCATTGGATGATGGGAAGACTCAGACAAATACTGGCCCGCTTCAGAATTTACATACTTACCGTTGGTCTGCTCAACCAAACCTAAATTCTCTACCGCACTTAACAAACGCTGAGCGGAGTCCGGATGAATATTAACAGCTTGCGCGAGTTCTACCGGCGTTTTTGGCGAAGTCAAAACATCGTAAATCTTCAAGTTGCAGGATGCTGAAAAAGTTCCTGCAGTATAAAACGTAAAGGCAATTGAATTTAACTTATTGAGAGCGTCTAGGGGTTTCACGGTAGTTTCCTTTGGATTCGTTAAAATATTGACGTGTTCTTTACAAAAGGCCACTCGCTTGATATTGACTAAATGTTTCCAACCTATGTTATCCGTGGTGATATTTTTTCCATAAGAGCCACTGCCCACCATAAATGACAATGGCAGATCAGTAGATACACCCATCATGCCGGAAGTAGCAGGAGCATTTACCAGCAAACGCCCGGCAGGAATGGCTTCAGCAAAAGCATCGACTTCACTAGGGTCGTAGGAATGAATAACGGCAGAGTGACCTTCACCATCAACTTCCAACACTTTTTTGCACAACTCTATACCGCGACCTTCAGAGCGGAGCAGCGTGGAGATGGTGGTTAACTTTTCCTTGCCAAGACGTGCAATTTCATGCTCAAGAATAGGCAAAACAATTAGCTTGATAGGATAGGGCCTTGAGATCCCTGCGATTTTCGCAAGATCACTCGCTTCCACACCCAACAGTTCTTTGTTGATCTTCCAGGTTTCAGGATCAAACCAGCTGGCAATCGCGTTATCGCGCTCGTCATCGCCAATAACCGCTGCGCCTTCTTCTGCCAACGCAACCATAAAATTATCGTAAATAGACGATTCAACAACGATGCTATTTTCCGATCCGCAGATAATGCCGTTGTCATAACCTTTGCTTTGAATAATCTGCGATGCCGCTTGCTGCAAGTTAGCCGTCGTTGTAATTAGGGCCGGTACATTTCCTGGCCCAACGCCATATGCTGGATTACCGGAGCTGTAGGCGGACTTCACCAATCCGGCACCACCGGTGGCGAGGATCAGATCTATGCCTTTATGGGACATAAATTTCGCAATAATATTTCTATCTGACTCCAAAGGCAGCGTTTGTACTAGCGTTTTCGGCAAGCCGGCCGCCGCAAGATGAGATTGGATTAAATTCACCAGATGCTCCCCCAATTTACTGACTTTTTTGGGATAACTGAGAATAATCGAATTGCGTGTACGCAACGCATTGATTACCTTAAACAGCGAATTGGGCACAGGGTTGGTAAGCGGTATTACAGCGAAAATCAATCCGACTGGACTGAGATACTCAATTACCCTTTCAGATCCACCAATAGCGGCCTGACGACCAAACGTCTTTATACCAAGTAAATCCTGAGAAGCCTTGTCACACACCAATGCCAATTTATCCAGCTTGCTATCCAAACGTCCCAGACCTGATTGAGTAATTTCCTGCTCACAATAAAACTTCAAATCGCTCTTCACTGCGGCCGTGATGGACAATATCAACTTTTCCAGCTGAAACTCAGTTTGGGACTCAATAGAATGTTGAGCAGCTTTCGCCTTTACTACCAGATCATCTATGACTTTTGCCAGCTGGATATCTTGATCTGAAGCAGCAACCTGATTTGTGAGGCAACCAACGAGCGAAAGAAGCTGCTCATTTAACTTTTTGATTAAATCACCTTGTTCTTGTACTCCAGTTACTGATTGCTTACGCAAGCGCACTGCTTTGATGGGATGATCTACAACCAACGCGATTTTCAGGTCAGCAAGCGATTGCAGATAATCAACATCCAATATTGAGAACAATACTGTTTTCATTAATGTAAAAGATTTATTTTGAGGGGCACGTAAAACCTGGTAGCTTGCCTCACCTTCAATAATGCAATAGTAATAATCATTATCCAATTGCGACAATAAGTTATCCGCTGGCGCATTGATAACAAAGTAATCGACCTGATCAGCTGAAGCCTCGGAAATTCTTTCAATGTCAGTTTGCATGATGGCTATCCCTGTTAGGCCTCCTCACGTAATACGCGTTTAAGCACTTTGCCCGTCACGCCATAAAAATGAGGCTTCATATCGAAGGTAATGGAGGCCAATTTACTGATATTTTTTTCAGCCAGAAATTGAGTCACTTTTTCACGCAGCTCTGCAACATTGGCTCCCTCTATAACCTCACAGATAATTTTTGGCCAGGTTTCACCATTTTCACATTCAATACCCACAACGGAACAGTCAAACAACTCACTAAAGTTGCTCATCAACTGCTCTTCCAATTGCGCGCTGTACACAGCACCAACAGGAGTCTGGATACTGTCAGTGATGCGATCAACGTGATAGAAATAACCCTCTTCATCACGATACGCCCAATCACCCGTTAGCCAGTAATTACCCATACGGTTTTTTTCTGTCAGCAAAGTATTGTTCCAATAGCCACTGGTAACAGACTCTGAAGCAACTCCCAGATAACCCACTGTATTGGGAGGGCAGATTTCACCTTTGGGGCTCAATATGGCAGCAGAAACCCAATCAAAAGGTACACCTATACAACGATTAAAACGTTGTTTTTGCGGTGAATGTACATTGCGGAAAGCAGCAAAGCCAAATTCCGATGAGCCCAGATTATCCACAAAGAGCGAACCTGATCTTTTCTCGCCGCGAACCTCGTGACTACCCTGTTGCATCAGCTTCAAAATATGGCTTTGATGGTTTACGTCGCCGGTACTCAACCAATAACCGATAGACGACAAATCAAAATCGCTAAAGTCGTAACGGCACATATCGGTATAGACTTTTGGGAAGGATACAAAGAAATCCGGACGGAATTGCTCAATAGCTTCGAGCGCATCCAAAGGATCTTTTCGTGTCTGTATTTTGATAGTGGCACCACGCAGGGTGAAAGACATCATGATGGACAAAGCAGAGGCGTGGGAATGGGGCAGGGCGTTCATTATGCGACTGCCGAACATTTTTTTAACTTGCTGACGTACGCCGAAGAAGAACCCGGAATGGTTAAACTGCACCGCTTTTGGAATACCTGTGGTACCTGAAGTATGGGCAAGCAACACAAGATCGCGAGCAACATGTTGGTAGAATTTACTTATTGGTGCGTAACCAGAAAAATCTATGTTAGAGAGCAAGATCACAGCAGGGTTATAGGTGTATTTTTCCATGGAGGAAATAAATGGAGCGTAGCGCTGTTCATCTGCAATGATCAACTTGCTTCCCGTTCTTTGCGCGAACTGGGTTGCGATATTCACATCCAGACCACCGTTAATAAACACCGGAATGGCTCCCAAATTATTAAGCGCCACATAGTGAACCATGTAGTTCAAACTATCTTCCAAATAGAGACAAACCGGATCTTTAACGGTAACGCCTTGATCCAGGTACCAACCGGATAACCTGGCAGCGCAAGCGGTGATATCCTCAAGGGAAATGGGATTGTGGGGAATGTAGGACAGCGGCTTATCCAGAAAAATATTTCGCTCTTTGGCAGAGGGAGAAATCTCAACCAAGCGATTAAATAAATTTCCCGCACCAACGTTTTGATCGGCGATGATATTGTCAATAATTGCGTTCATGATTTTTACCTTAAAAATGAAAGTTAATTAGTTCGACGACACTGAACTGTCGTTGCTACACCAGTTCAGCTGCACGTTTTTTAATTGAGCCAGAAAAGCTTTGCCCCTCATTCAATTGCGCAATGAGCGTTCGACGAAGCACTTTTCCGTTGTCATTTTTGGGTAACTCCTGAACGAAGTAGATCTCTTCAGGAACCATATGGCGAGGAAAGAAATCCTGAATATGATCGAAAATGTAGTGCGCCACATCCTGTTTATTATTCAGCATACGCTCACCACCAACGACCAGGCAGGGATAATCAAGACCCTTGTTATCTTTTTTAGGTAGAAGCAAGAAGCCTTCAGCATTGGGAAATTTGGACAGAAGTGCATTTTCCAAATCCAGCGCAGTAACCCATTGCCCTTTAACTTTGAACACATCATCATTGCGACCAATATATTTGTATTCATTGTCTTTGGTTTGCTCAAAGATATCGCCGGTTTTATACCAGCCATCCTGAAAGCTATCCGCTGTTTTTTGTTCAAGGTTATGATAACCGGAGGAAACACTTGGACCTTTGACCCAAAGAATGCCCGATTTATTGCCGGAATTTGAAAAATCTTCGCCTGTTAAATTCTCCAGACGAATTTCATAGCCGGGAACTACCTGTCCAGTTACATTCATTTTTGATTGCGTGGGCCGATTGCTGATAAAGATATGACCCACCTCAGTAGCACCTATACCATCCACAATTTCAAGATCGTGGCGATTTTTCCAACTGGAAAATACTGGAGCAGGAAGAGTAGATCCAGCGGAAACCAGAATGGGCTTGCCTTTGAAGGGAGTTTCTCCGTCTTCGTCGAGGAGAGAGTAGATGGCGGGAACAGAGAAGAAGTGGGAGATGTCAAACTTGGCGAGGTTATCTTGCAGAATCGCTTTATTAGGCCACTGAAAATCGAGATAAGCGGTAGCATTATTCCACAGCGTAAAAAATAAGCTCGCACCTAAACCATAACCAAAAAACATTTTTGCTGTGGAATAAATTTTCGAATGTTCATTTATTCCCAGGAAATTTTTGGCGTAGAGTTCGGTATTGGCAACCATGCCCGCGCAAACATGTTTTACACCTTTGGCATTGCCTGTTGTACCAGAAGTGTATTGCATGTACTCAACCCCGCTGGGCTGCTCGTGGAAATCACCAATCAGGGGTTCAACCTTTAATGAATCAGACAAATGATTTTCAGTTAACACTGCCGTGCCTGAGCAAATATAAACATCCTGCAGCAAGGTTTTGCAAGCCAACTGGGATTCGGCGATCACCTTGTTAAACATAGCAATATTGTCAGTTTCAGCGATTACCAATCTGGCATCGCTATCGCTCAATATGTGAGTGGCCAGCGCATTGCGCGATTTTGGATTGATAGGAATCGGTATCGCGCCAATCCACAGGGAAGCAAGAAAGCTTATTGGAAATACCGGAGTGTCGTATAGCGCCAATACGACTTTATCACCAACGCCTATGCCCAAATTTTTTAACGATCGGGCGAGGGAACCTACCTGCGAGAACAGCTCGCGGTAGCTCATCGTGTTGCCTTGATAAATATAAGCATCCTTGTCGAGATGCTTAGCCCTTGCAATTACTTGCGCTACGAAGTTGTGAGTTTTCATATGTTTCCTTTATGTTTCAGATCCTATTTGTGGTGGTTACAGAACGGCTTCCTGCCGGAAAATTGCTGGATTTATTCGGCCAATAAATCCAACTAACTCTTTTTTGTAAAACTCGTTGTTAAGCATGGTGACCGATGGATGCGCAAGTAACTGGCGCGCAGCATCGCGGAGAAATTCGTTATTTGAAAAGATGACTTGTCCGGTTTTTTCCTCCAGACAACTCAGAAGGATAAAGAGAGGGCTATAAACGATGCCCAGTGCAGAAAGGCTTTTTTGTTGATTTTTAAGCTGAAGATCGAGATTGAAAAAGCTCTCTATTGGCAAATACTGGCTGCACTTTTTAAGGGCATCTTGTAATACAAAAATATTTTCTTCTAATTTTTCTTCATCTTTGGCGACAAAGTAATTGCGAGTCATATCATGCAGTCTATCGCAGTAGGTCATCCAGGCTCTATAGAAGGCACGCGATTTACTACTGTCGCCTAACCAAGAAAGGTTTTGTTCTTCATTGATATATTCAATAATTGCCAGGGATTCGACGATGGTATTTCCCTTATCAACGAGAACAGGAACTTTGCCAAAGGGGGTGAGATTCACAAACCATTGCGGTTTGGCCATGAACTCTATATCGACATATTCAAATTTGATGTCTGATTCAAGCGCAGCAAGCAAAGCACGTTGAGAAAAAGGACAAATTCTGCTGGCATATAAAATAGTAGATGTAGCAGAATTTTGATGATTGGCACTTTCGTTAATCATGGATACAGCCCTTGATACAAGCTCTCTTAAGTCCTTTATGATTTCCCCGGCCCTATCACTGTGTTGAGGAAATGAGTGGCGCGCAAATTTGTTCTATTCGAGCTCCCTCTCACCTATAATACAAAGGCATAATAATTTTCTACAGCTTGAATAGAGCTAAATCTGATATGAATATTTTTCACATATGGACAAGTACAACTTACTTACAGTTTTGATAAAGAGCGTTCAGTGCGGCAGTTTTAGTGCTGCAGCTGCCGTATTAGGCCAAAGTCCATCTACGATTAGTAAAGCTATTTCCAAACTCGAAACTGAAGTAGGTATTAAAATTTTCGACCGGAATACGCGTTATTTGCGACTCACTGATGTCGGCGAAATTTATTACAATCGCGTTTGTAAACTGATCCACGAATTGGAACTCTGCGAAAACGAGTTACGTAAAGATAAAGAGAGCCCACAAGGATTGCTGCGGATTAACATGCCAATTGCCTATGGTCGTCTCTACATCAACAAAGCGTTATGTTTGTTTACTGAAAAATATCCCGATATTGGTATTGAAGCGACTTATGCCGACCACCACCTCAATATCATTGAAAACGGTTTCGATATCACCATCCGCACTGGCAAACTGGAGAATTCCGGTTTGATAGCAAAGCCTTTAAGTCCACTGGACTTTTTGATCTGTGGCTCACCAGATTTTTTTGCCGCTCACGGCATCCCCACCACGCAAAGCGCTTTAACACAATTACCCTGGATTTTTTTCCGCTTCAGCGAAAGCGGTCGGCTGATGCCGATCAAGGTGACCGATTCCTATGAATTTAAAAAACATCGCCCATCCGTTATTACAGTGAATGATGCTGAATCCATGGTGGACTTTTGTTTGAATGGGAAAGGATTGATTCAGGCGCCGCATTTTTTAGTGGGCGAGCATTTGCGCTCAGGTCGATTGAAAATGCTTTTGCCTCCATTGAGAAAGCCGGACATTGGCGTATACGCCATTTTTAAAAAGGAAGATAAAGACAACATTAAAATTCGCGTCTTTATTAATTTCTTTAAAGATTTTCTGGAGAGCCAACAGGAGCGCCCGGAAGGTACTTGGGCTAATCAACTTGCACCGTTAATTGGCGAGATAGAAATGGACGAAGACAATAAGACGCTCGAATCCCTTGAGGCGGAAGCCCTTTAATGTAGCTGACCCAGCCACGCTGGATCAGCTTTAACCATCCTTGGTAATTCTCTTAGTGGCAATTCTCTTAGTACAGATGGGTGCGGAAAAAACCTATCGCCATTTGATAACCCAGCAACTGTAACTCCGCGTCGTACCTGTCACCTTCGTCGCGCATAAACGCGTGTACGCCATTAAATTCATGCCATTCAAATTTGATCTGGGCGTCAGTCAAGGCTTTGTAAACAATGGCCCGACCCTCTGGCGGAATATGCGGATCCTGTTTACCCCAAATCATTTGCATGGCGCCGCGAATGTCGGCAGTGCGGGTGCGGCTGTCGTTGCCGGGTTGGGAAGGCGTCATACCCGAATGTATGTCCGTTGCATAAAAGCAACTGGTCGCTGATACGGCCGGATGAATGGCCGCACGATATGCCAACCCACCGCCAAGACAGAAGCCCATAGCACCCAGATTGCCGGAGTAGTAAGGTAGGGTTTGCAGATAATCAACCATCGCCTGGGTATCTGTGTCATGGGCCTCAAGGTACTTGGCAACCTTGTCGGCGTTGCCTTTATCCCGCCCCGCATCGTCGTACCCCAGCACCGTACCAATGGGATTTAGCTCGTGGAAAACCTCAGGCACTATCACGATAAATCCATGACCAGCCATGATTTGCGCGCTGCGACGTATGGGTGATGTTTGCTGAAAAATTTCGGAGTACAGCAATATGGCGGGATATTTTTTTGTAGCGTTCGCAACATCTTCTTTGGGGCGATACACATAGCAGCGCATGGTGCCGGTTGGGGTTTCAAGATCGACCTGATGGTTTTGTATAAGCATATATCCTCCACATGTTCCTGCTAGTTATCCCTTGGGCGGAAAGCCTCTTCAAGGGTGTTCATTAATAGTTTTACTTTGGCCAGACTTTCGCGGTATTCCGTATCCATGACAGAGTCCGCCACTATGCCGCCGCCACCCCAGCAGTAGATCCGACCTCCATCGCGTAACAAGGTGCGAATGGCAATATTGGTATCCATATTGCCGCAACTGCTGATATAGCCAATGCTGCCGCAGTACAGGGATCGGCGAACAGGCTCCAGCTCTTCGATGATTTCCATGGCGCGTATTTTTGGCGCACCGGTAATACTTCCGCCCGGGAAGCAGGTTTCCAATAAATCCAGCGCATTTTTCCCCGCTTTCAGACGCCCTGTCACCGTACTCACCAGATGGTGTACGTTTGCAAAGCTTTGCAGCTCAAATAGCGCCGGCACAGCCACTGTGTCGCAGGTCTTGCTCAGGTCGTTGCGCAGCAAGTCCACAATCATGAGGTTTTCAGCGCGATCTTTAAGGCTGTTGGCGAGTAGGTAAGCGTTATGTTTATCTTCTTCGGACGTTACTCCTCGCGCTATGGTGCCCTTAATCGGCTTGGTTTCTGCCAGGCCTTGCTGTACCTGGACAAACCTTTCGGGTGACAAACTGAGGATCGCCCCCTCTGGCAACTCCATGTAAGCCGAAAAAGGCGAGGGGAGAGCTTTGCGCAATTCCAGATAAGCAGAGAGGCTATCTCCCTCACAGTCAGCGCTAAAACGCTGGGCAAAGTTCACTTGGTAGCAATCACCCGCAGTTATGTATGACTGGATTTTCCCAATAGCATTAGCGTATTCATCTACATTAAGTTCAGCCGCAAAGCCATTGATTTTGAATGAATTTCGACCAAAATCAAGATTTAGCGTGAAGTCGTGAAACCTGTCATCCAAACCTGATTGGGAGCAGAGCTCATGGATTTTCGAAAAGTTATAAGCAGGTGCCAAAGACTCATTAACCACCAACCAGGCGCAGCACTCTTGATGATCTTGCACAATCGCCCAAGGGTAGAGGCCAACGCTCATATCGGGTAACTGGATATCTTGCCTGGCCATTTGCGGCAAGGACTCAAGCTGACGACCAAGGTCGTACCCAAAGTAACCGAGCAGACCACCACAAAAAGGCACTTGAGACAGCGGGGTGGTTTTCATCGTCAGATAGGATTGCAACAGCTGGAAAGGGTTGGCGTTGGCAACACTTTTTTCAGCATCCCCGGTTACTGTAGTTAACTGTCCCCGCGTTGAAAAACTCACCGCTGGAGCGGCACTCAGGATATCAAAACGGCCGTATTGACTGCCGGGATGTACCGAATCCAGCCACACAGGATGGGATAACTGGCGCAGCTGCAGAAACCAGACGGCGGAATCAGGGTAATAGGGAAGGGGGAATAGTTGCGCTGAGGGGAGCATCGAACTCTCAAGACCTAAAATAATTTGCGCATTTTAACTCAAAGTCGGCTAACCGTTAGGGTAATTCCCGCAATTGCGATCAGTTGCGTTAATCTGTGTGACATTTGCTGGCAGAATAATCCAAGCGAGCCGGAATCAAATCCAGGCCAGGCTCAACCAAATCTTAGTTAAGGAGTATGCATGCAACTGGTGATCGCAGGCTTTGTGATAGGGGCCATTTTTGGCTCAGCCTATTTTGGTTATCACGGTTGGGTATTGAGCGCACTGTTAGGCGGACTTGCCGGCCTGGTTATCAATCAGAAACAAAAACTCGAACAGCTGGAGCAGCGCATTAAACAGCTGGCGGAGGAGCAGACAAAGCTCATCAAGTCGACAAAGGCACAAGTTGTTTCGCAACAATCAACACCAACGGTTCTCCAGCCTCTCCAAGAAACCACTCCACAACCCGTTAGAGATGTAAAAACGTCCGCTCCAATTCCAGAAGCCAGCCCACCCCTACGAGAAGAAGTACTCGATCTGGATTTGCCCGAAATTCTACCAACGCCTATCCAGCCAACTGCCGCCAGGAAACTGCAGCTGCCGCCGCAACCCAGAACACCGGGACTGGCAGAAAAATTTATCGATGGTGTCATTCGATTTTTCACCCAGGGGAATCCCATCGTTCGCGTTGGGATGGTAGTGATGTTTTTTGGCATGAGCTTTCTGGTCAAGTATGCCTCCAGCCAGGGATTGCTTCCCATAGAACTTCGCCTGACAGGCGTCATACTGGCTGCGACCGCCCTGCTGATTTTTGGCTGGAAAACTCGACAACGAGCAGGTGGTTATGGGCTGGTTTTGCAAGCTGGTGGCATTGCCGTTATCTATCTAACCCTCTTTGCCTCCGCCTCACTCTACAAACTTCTGCCCCTGAGCCTGGCGTTTGGTTTGCTCTTTGTAGTGGTTTTGCTGGGAACGGTTTTAGCGCTTCTGCAAAATGCGCAAGTATTGGCGATATTGGCTACCGCCGGCGGATTTCTTGCTCCCATCCTGACATCCACAGGGCAGGGTAGCCATGTGGGCCTGTTTAGCTTTTATCTCATATTGAACCTCGGCATCCTCACCATAGCCCTGCACAAAACCTGGCGACTGCTGAACTGGGTCGGCTTTATGTTCACCTTCGTGATCACTACCGCCTGGGGGGTCCTTAAGTATCAACCAGAGCAATACCTCAGTACCCAGCCATTCTTGCTCGCGTTTTTCATGCTGTATCTCTGCGTTTCCATTTTGTTTTCGCTAAAGCAACCAGCCAATCTTAAAGGGCTAGTGGATGGCAGCCTGATATTCGGTCTCCCATTAGTTGCCTTTGGCCTGCAAACCGCGCTGCTCAAGCACACACAATATGGTTTGGCGCTGAGTGCGCTGGGATTGGCGGTGACTTACGTCGGGCTTAGTTGGTTGCTCATGCAACGCCATAGGACCAGCCAGACGTTACTTATTCAAGCGTTTTTGGGGCTGAGTATCGGCTTTGCTACGCTGGCAATCCCATTGGCATTGGACGCCAGTTGGACCTCAGTGAGCTGGGCGCTGGAAGCCGTGGGCCTGCTTTGGGTTGGTTTGCGCCAGCAGGTTCTTCGTTCACGCGTGGCCGCTTACGCACTCCATGCGGCGGCAGCCTGCTCACTGGTCGTGGTCCACGGCGTAAATACCGGCGCGCGCCCGTTTTTGGACGGTGACTTCCTGGCACTTTTGTTATTGGCCGCATCAGACCTGGCCATGGCCTACCTGTTATTCCGTCAACGCGACTATCTGTTCCCCGTTGAAAAACTGATGGCAACGATTGCCTTGGGCTTTGGTCTGATCTGGTGGTTTCTCGCGGGGATTATGGAAACCAATGCCCATATACTGGCTACGTATCAATTGGGCATCTCATGGTTATTGGTGGGAAGCAGTGGCTTGGCCCTGCTGTGGCTAGGGGACAGGCTTCGCTGGCCGCAGTTGCAACAGAGCAACTTTGCTCTTTTACCCCTGGCGGCATTGCTCAGTGCCCATGCTTATCAGAATGATTTGCTCCATCCATTCCAAGCTGTGGGATTGGCGGGTTTGGGCCTGGTCTTGTTTACGCACTATCGCGCGCTGTTCAAATACGAGGACAGGGCGGAGCTGGGACTAAGCCCCGGCCTGTTGAGCGCATGGCATATTCTGGGCAGCTGGTGGTTGTTTGGCCTGATTTTCTGGGAGACCGCCTGGCAACAGGATCATCAGCAAATCTATGGCGCAGAAGGAACTTTGCTGTGGTTTGCCGCCTTTGCAGCACCACTCGCAGCGCTTGTAATAGCGATGCGCAAACCGCGCTGGCCTATGGTTAGTTTTGAGCAGGATTACAAAAACTGGATTCCGGCACCGCTTATCCTTTTTAGCGGCCTTTGGTTTATCTCGACAAGCGGCAAGACAATTGAAGTTACCTCAGCCTATCTTCCGCTGCTCAATGGTCTCGATTTGGGCCAATTGGCAATCATTCTGCTTTTTGCCTATGCCTTTAAACGCGGCTTCCTTAACGCCCTGAATGTGCCAACTCGCTGGGTAATAAGCCTGCTGGGACTTATGCTGTTTGTCTGGATAAATCTGCTCAGCTTGCGCGCGCTTAGTCGTTACCAATCAATTGCTTACGAGGTAGATAACCTTTGGGCATCAGTGCAAGTGCAGATGACGCTATCCATTCTCTGGACACTTTGCGCCTTGCTGGTAATGAACCTGTCCCGCCGCATCCAGCACCGCCAACTCTGGATGGTAGGCGCAGGCTTACTCGCCCTTGTGGTTATCAAATTATTTACAAAAGACCTGACTGGCTCAGGCACCCTGGCTCGAATTGTGTCATTCCTGGTGGTGGGTGGATTGATGCTGTTGATCGGTTTCCTATCTCCCATCCCGACGCAGGCAAAAACTGTAGAGGACCAAGCGCAGCCCAAAGAAAAAGTGCAGCCCAAAGAGGAAGCACAATCCAGGGAAGGCGATACACCATGAGTAAATCCTTGCGATCAATCATCGGCCTGATAGGCCTTGTTACCTTCGCCGCAGAAGCAGAGCCCATTGCCATTTACCGATTGACCCCAGCATCCGGGAGTTTTCAACAGATTCAATTGGCGCAGGATATTTATAGGTTCAGCGATGATCCCGAGCTTCATAATCTGCAAGTAGTGGATGCCGATCAAAGCCCAATTCCTTATCGTATATTGCCGGCAGAGCCTGAGACACGTATTCCCCAAAATATTCCCCTGGCATTTTTCCCGGTGGCAGCAGATACCTCGCCGGAAGCTTTGCGCCAGGTTTATGCCCATGTCCAACTTGAAGGTGCAAAAGTAGAACTCAGCTCTAATACCGCCCCAACCGATAGAGCCCCAGGGTTTTATCTCATCGATATCAGCAAGCTGGAACAACCGTTGACCGGGTTGCAGCTCAACTGGGAGCCACATCCACAAAACCAATATCTGGAAGTCCACCTGGAAGCCAGTCACGATTTGCAGCAGTGGAATAGCCTGGGCACAGCAACACTCGTCAACTTGGGGGGACAGGGGCCGGTACGTAACAGATTTTCCACCAGCTTACAGCCTCATGTGTATGAGTTTTTGCGTTTACGAATACTGCGCGGCGCAGAACAATTACAGATAAGTAGCATTGAGGGCGAGCCACCCTTCGAACACACGCTCATACCAGAGGAACATTGGCTGGTATCGGCCAATCCCAAAGGGCAAGTGACGAGTGTAGATTCTCCGCAAAGCACCCGAAAAGTAATGGCCTGGGAATTCATACGAGAAGAAACTACTCCCGCAACAAAACTCAAGATTTCTATCGGTGATAATACTTATGCCGACGAATACGCGCTTTACTCGCGCACCAGCGAACAACACAGCTGGCAGCTGCAGCGCCGAGGTATCTGGTATAGCCTTCGCGTCGGCAGCATCTGGGAAACCAGTGACTCCATAATCTTGCCCGCCAATAGCCAAAAATTTTGGCGACTGGAACTCAATGCAAATAGCACAGGACTCAAACCACAATTGGAGTTTCGTTGGCAGCCGCTGAGGCTCCAGGTGGTTACCAATGACAAGCCGCCGTTTTATCTGGTGATAAATCCGGAAGCAGACAATAAATACCGGGACCAGGTCTTTAACCAAATTTTGGCCGGGCACAACCCCTCATGGACATCCACGCCATTGGAGGATTTGCATCAGCAACCACTGACATCGACCAAACCAACCACGACCAATTGGCGTACCTGGTTATTTTGGGGGGCGCTGATAGGGGCTGTTTTTGTGCTGCTGGGCTTTGCATTGCGCCTGCTGCGTCAACTCAATCGCCAATTATCAAAATCGCCCGCGGACGACTTGTAGATTTGGTACAAATAGAGAATCTGGTGCTAGACTTGGCTAAGTTTTAGCCATTAAAAATCAGTGAAGACCAACAATAAACCGCTGGAGCAACAATGCCTTTTATACCTAACGTCCCGGCCATCATAGATTTGGAAGCCTCCGGTTTTGGCAGCTTGAGCTATCCCATCGAAATTGGCTTTGCATTACCGAATGGGCGCCTGGAATGCAGTCTGATTCGCCCCGAGCCCAGCTGGACTTATTGGGACGAGGCTGCATACGAAGTTCATGGCATCGCTCGGGAACTTCTGGTGGCATTTGGAAAACCGGCGGAGCAAGTAGCACTTTGGTTAAACAAGCATTTGAAGGGAATGACCGTCTACTCTGACGCCTGGGGCCATGATTACGCCTGGTTGGCGATACTCTTTGACGCCGCCAACCTAGCCCCCAGCTTCAAGCTTGATCATCTCGCCAGCATTCTGCCCGAATGCGAGGCAGCTCGCTGGAATCAGGTACATAAAGAGATTGAGTTAGAGCTCGGCCTGAAACGCCATAGAGCCAGCAATGACGCCCTTATGTTGCAACGCACATGGCTGCGCTTGATGGAAAGCAACGAATTCGTCATTGCTTGAACAGCACGATCCCCATCATTGGGCTGCTCTATTTTCCGTCAAGACAACCAAACCAGCTGAACCTGAAGATTCTGCTTAGTCCTTGATCAAAAAAGAGAAAATTTGCCAATTTGGTGCAAAAAAACTAGGATGGCGCACTTGTTTTGTGCAGAGAATCCTATGCGTTTTAAACATTATCTCCATGAATTACGTCTGCTCGTTGGGATAGAGCGCAACACAACCACCCATGCAGAAAAATGGATTTCGGGAGGCGGCGCCCTTATGGGAATCATGGCCGTCTACTGGGTAACCAAGTTGACCTTCCCGGGTGGCTTTATGGAGAATACCGGCACCATCGTTATGGTGACCTCCATGGGCGCTTCGGCGGTTTTGCTGTTTGCTGTCCCGCAAGGCGCGCTATCCCAGCCTTGGGCTGTATTTGGCGGCCAAGTAATATCCGCTTTTGTAGGCGTTACCTGCCAACATTTCTTCCCTCATTCCGCACTAACACCAGCGTTGGCTGTTGGCGCCGCTGTAGCAGCAATGCATTACATGCGCTGCATACATCCTCCCGGCGGAGCAACCGCCCTGGCCGCAGTTATCGGCGGCCCTGATGTCCACGCCCTCGGTTATCATTATGTGGTGATGCCGGTGATGATCAACGTGCTGGCGATTCTGGCAATGGCCGTAGCCTTCAACGCATTGTTCCATTGGCGCCGTTATCCCGCCCATATCAACAAACGTTTGCGCGCTGCTAAACAAACGCAACCAGCCGAGCGCCAATTCGAACTAACCCAGGAAGACTTCGCCGCCGCAATGCAGCAGCTCAACTCCTATGTCGATATCACGGCAGAAAATCTCACTGAACTGTTGGAACTCGCCAAGCAACATGCTGAAAAAAACATCACCCACCCGGCAGAGATAGTCCCCGGCCGTTTTTACAGCAACGGCAAACTTGGCAAACTATGGAGCGTACGCCAGGTATTGGATGCCTCGGATGAGGCGGGCGTTATCGCCAGTAAAGACAGGGTTATTTACAAAGTGCTTGCGGGTGACGGGGCCTATCACACAGATATTTGCCTGCGCAGCGAGTTTCGCCAATGGGCACGATTTGAAGTGCGTCCACAAGGCAAAGGGCAGTGGGTAAAAGTGTCGGAAGATGATGAGTAATTACAAATCACAACAAATTCGCCCGTGAAAGCCACAACGGACCACCTTAAGATGGCGGGGCTGATTAACCTTCTGACGGATTTATATTAATGAAAAATACTCACTTTCTGCGTCCAGCCGTACTTAAACGAGGCCTGCTCCTGGTCGCTGTCTGCGCTGGCTTAATGACTGAAAGCGCCCACGCAACTCGAGTGCAATTTCAAACAGTGATGGGCGACTTTGAAGTTAATCTTTACGACAAAGGTACACCTAAAACCGTAGAGAATTTTTTGAAGTATGTTAATGCCGGGGCATATACCAATACCGTAATTCATCGCACGCTCCCAAGTTTTGTAGTACAAGGCGGAGGTTTTAAATACGATGGAATCAAATTACCCGTGGTGGCAATCCCTCAAAATGCTGCTGTCGTAAATGAACCTGTGTATTCCAATGTGCGTGGCACAATCGCCATGGCCAAGACCAACGATCCAAATTCAGCAACCAACCAATGGTTTTTTAATTTGGCCGACAACAGCAAAAGCCTGGATATTAAATCGAATTCAGGTGGTTTTACTGTATTTGGCGAAGTGACCGGCAATGGAATGGCCATCATCGATGCCATGAGTAAACTTGTGACTACTAGTGAGTTTCCACTACTTAATTACACTGCAACGGATTTAGCTAATAACGTAGTGCCGACGCCCCAAAATCTTGTTTTAATCAAAGCCGTTGTCGTACTGGATGCATCTCCTGATACAGCCGCCAATCTCAATCCAGCCAAAAATACGCTGGTTACCCAGACTGAATCTAGTGGTGGATCAGGGGGTGGAGGGGGTGCTTTCGGCGGCTGGTTAAGCTTGGTACTGCTTCTATCCATTGCCGGATTTACACGTAGACGCCCATAACCTACGGTAGCAGCCAATAACCAGGAGTTGCTATACTCCCTCTGCACTTGGCTATAGCGCCACGAATAACAAAAACTGCTTGTGCAAGAAGTTGCCAAGCAGTTTTTTCATTTTTACCGGGAGCTGTAAATGGTCACCTATCTATATTGGATTGCTGTCATCCTGGCGGCGCTGTTGCTTGGCTGGACGATAGGGCGTTTTATTAAATGGAAATTTGGTGTTATTGCAGCGCTTATTGTAATTATCATCGGCTGGCTGGCATTTTATTTTCAATACGAACAATTGTTTGTCAAAAACTACGGTGGTGTGATGAGTGTCAGGGTACCAGATGGACAGATGCATCTTTCCGCCACCTGGAAAGAGGATCATCTCTGGATTGAGAACTATGATCCCAAATCCAATACCTGCTATTTCAGTGAGTATTCCAAAGGCCATATCTTGCAAGGACAGGTTGCAATCGAAAACTGTAATCCGATGGTTCCAACCAAACCCTGAGCACAAAAATTAAGCTAATCTAGATTGTTTTGATCTATTGGCGCATTTTTTCCTAAAAATCGACTATTTTTTATCTATAAATGTTTTCCGTATGTGGGTTAGAGGTGAGCGTTAATGAGCGGTTTGTGTAAGTGGTTATTAGTGGCACTAGCATTTTGTGTATCGCAACAAAGCATGGCAGTGACGGTAAAAGTCAAAACCTGCGACGCCATTAAAAAAGAAATTGATAAATTGCCTGCCGTAGGTGGTGAAGTGTTCATCCCTGCGGGAGTGTATACCTGTGCTACACCAATCATTATTGACCGCGATAATATTATTGTCCGCGGTGAAGGCGCTGCAACACTGTTACGAGTAGCCGATAAAGCGAATATTCCTGTTTTCGTTATGGGGCAAACACAACGCACACCAACCGTAACCCGTCATTACATCCAAATCAAAAACCTCTATATCGACGGCAACCGCACTGCACAAACATCAGAATGTATGGGGGGGGCTTGCAGCGATGAATTTCCGTTGCGCAATAACGGCATTACCATTCGCCGCTGTGAGGATTGTGTAGTGGATAACGTAACCGTGCGCGGCGCTATTTCTGGCGGGCTGGTAACAGAGCTGGGTTGCGAGCGATTGATGATTCGCGATTACACGTCCTACGACAATGAATATGACGGTTTTGCCGGTTATGAAACGGAAAACAGCACCTTCTCCGGTATCAACCTTTACAACAACAAAGGTGCGGGCATCTCCACGGATATTCATTTCGACAACAACAAATTCAGCGATGTGACTATCACTAATACACAAACTGTCGGCATATTTATGCGCGACTCATCCAATAATTCTTTTACCAACGTGCATATTCGCAATTCTAAACAGCACGGAATATTTCTGGCACAAGTGGACGACGACATTAGCAAACCAGCGGCGGGAAACACCTTTAATAGTCTCGTGATTTCAGGTTCAGGTGGTTACGGTATTCTGATCAGCGATGCATCCTGTGTTAACAATTTATTTGTTGCCAGCCAATACATAGACAATGCCAGAGGTTGCTACGGTGAAGCGGCGTCCAATTTGATCGAGGGGGTAGGGGCGATTTGTCGTTAGACAGGATAGATAGTGCAAATCAACAGGGCTGCCTCGGCAGCCCTTTTTCTATACGTGTAAACCAATAGACCCTAATTTTTTAAAGCCCATAGGTTTTACAAAGTGCTCATCAAAGCCGGCATTGAGCATCATTTCGCGGGCGGAAGCCTGGCCATAACCAGTAACAGCCACCAATAAAAAAGGTGGGATATCAGGCAATGAACGCAAACGCACCGCAACGTCGTATCCGTTTAAATCAGGCAAACCTATATCGAGCAAGACGATTTCAGGCTTAAAGTCCTTGGTCGCATCTATCGCCGCTGTGCCCGTGTAAGCCGTGCAAACCTCATGACCGGCTAACCTTAACCACTGTGCAAGGGTATCGGCCACATCAATATTGTCGTCAACGATCAATACACGTTTGCAGTTCCGCTGTTCATCTTCAATCAATTTGGGAGCTTCCACAGACAATGTTGCGTTAACCGGCAATATCACTTCAAAACAACTGCCCTGGCCAACGCCAGGACTCGTCACTTTTACAGTGCCACCGTGCATTTCAACCAGGTTGCGTACCAGTGTAAGACCTATTCCCAAGCCATCCTGAACACGATCAGTAGCGTGCCCAGTGTGCGAAAATATTTCAAAAATTTTACCGAGATTTTCTTCAGGTATACCCATTCCATTATCGGATACCCGAATAGTGGCAAACAAATCGTCGGCCTCTGCAACCAACATAATCTTGCCGCCCGGGGTGGTGTATTTGGTAGCGTTCGTCAACAGATTGGAAATAATCTGTGTAAGCCGCGCCTGATCTCCTTTTACCCAAACAGATTGATCTGGCAAAACCACGTGCAAATGATGATCACGACTTTCTATAAAGTGCGCGCAAGATTCCACCGCATGATTAATAAAAACCTTTAGCTCTACTGACTCTTGTTGAAGTGTTATCTTTCCACGGGCAATACGTGATACATCCATTAAATCATCAACCAGACGGACAAGATGTCGAGTTTGACGCTTAATAGTGGTACGCGCTTTTTCTTGCATAGGTGGAACTTCTGGATCGAGCTTCCGCAGCAACTCGACTGAACTCAAAATTGGAGCCAAGGGATTTCGCAGTTCGTGAGCCAATGTTGCCAAAAAAGAATCTTTGCGTTGCTCGACTATATGAAGCTCGCGCTCAGCTTTTTCGAGACGCAATAAGATCGTCAGACGTTTTATAAGCGCGGCCTCTGAAAGAGGTAACTGGAGATAGTCATCAAGTGACAAGCCTGGTGGTTGATCATTTGAATCTCCCAACCCAAGCACCAATCCGTATTGAGTAGACTCACCCGCTCTATAAGACCCGATTAAATTTTCAATTGTAGCGAGAGGAAGATCTGAAACACTTAACGAGCCAAGAATAAGCAATCGTGGAGTTTGGTCTCGCAACCGGAGCCCTGCCTCTGCGAAAGAGGCAAAGCTCATGACCTTGAACCCCGCAAGCAACAAGGCCTCAGAACGTGCCTTAAGACACAATTCATCGCAGTCAACAATAAAGACCAAGGCGTCGTAATAATCCTGCGACAACATAAGCATCTCCCAATTGCAGCCTATGCTGTCCATGCAACGGCAATAAGATTCGTTTGGTTTCCAACTTACTGAGGAGCAACCAGGCTAGGATAGAGAAAGGAAAATCTGATAGATCTGGCAGTTGAAAAGGAGTTTACCAACGGAGGCTTAATTTATCATGTGATATTTACAATAAAACCGCTATTGATAACGAAAGTTCCATTTCGTTCTCCTGATTTGCAATATATGGCAGGCAAATAAACCTAAATGAAAAAGCGAGACGGGCAAAGGGGCAACCAATGTCCCGTCACAACTTTTATCAGGTAATGATGGGCTCAAAGGCTTCAGGTTTACTAATGGCGGAATAGGTCAAACTGATATACAAATTCACAACATGAGGCGACTGCTGCAAAAATATATCCAAGAAACGCGCGCTGTTCGGCAACTTATCCTTGAAAGTTTCAAGTGCGTAGGTCTTTGCAGCACGCTCAAGTACGTCGCGGAAAATCACTGGCTTTTTGAAGCGCACTTGCTGATTGTTTGCGCAATATTGCGTAAATGCATAGAGAGCTTCCACCACTGCGCTTTTATAGGTTGCGGGGTGCAACTGGTGAGTCAACTGATCAATGAGAAGTGCAAAACTTTCCTCGCCCGCCGTCATTGAACTACGGATTACCTCACAATCAAGTACATAGCTATCGTAATTTTCCTGACCAAACACCAGGCGTTTTGCATGGCTTAAACTGTTCCATATCTCCTTCAGGAAATGATTATCAAAATGCGTAATCAAGCCACGAGCCAAACGCCACTCAAGCCAATCCGTATTAGCAGCGTCTACAGCCACCATTTCGTTCATCATCGCATATTCGTCGTGATAAACCTTGAACGGCACCACATGATTTACACCTTGGGCAAATACTTTAGTGCGTGACACCAACACGTTCTTCAGCTTTTTATAAATGCGGGCAGGGGACTGCAGGCCAATCCACTCCAGCATAGTCACATCTTCCGCATCCTCTTTATCCATTGCAAAAATCATAAGGAAATTACGCAATTGAATTGAACGCAAACCTTCAAAGAGTTTTGGATCGGTGCGAATCAACCCACCTATCGCGGACAAAAGTTCCAGAACCAATGTGCATTCCAAGGGGTCCTTGAAGTTGTGATAAATACCTTCGAAGAACTCTGTATTCGAGAAAGATTGATCCACTTTAATTTCAGTGTGATTGTTATCCCCAACGGTAATTGACAAATTGCGCGCCGCAATTACCGTCAAACTATCCCCCAAATCAACAGGGGAATAATTCAAACGCGCAAAGCAATAACGCGCCAGCAACCAATTGTTCTTACTCTGGGCGCGATAGTAAATTTCTTTAATAAAATCACGAATAGTGACATTGGTATTTAATCCATCAATCACTGAATCCATGGCCCGATCTTTCAGGTACTGCACGGATTTTCTGAAAGTGAATATGTCATTTTCAATATGGAAATTATCCAGGATATGCTTCGCAACCGGCTCTAGCCAGGTAGTATCAAGATCCCGCTCAGCCAACACACTACTATCCGTCACAGAAGTAACAGAATTCACGTGAAAATAAGGTATTGTCAGCTGATTAACCCGGGAGGCGCGATAAGCAAGATTGGCAGATGCGTAACCCACATACTCCTGTTCGGACCGCAGTTGATAATCACGAAACATAGCAAACAAACTATTGACGTCCGGGATTTTCACTAATTTTTTATCCACCAAAAACGAGAAAACTGCCACTTCAGAACTCAGCCAATGTTTGTGGATGTACTGGATTTCCTGAGTGACATATTCGACCACCATTTGTGCATCAAACATGCGGTAGTCTTCTCTTTCGCTTTGCAACCAGCTCAAACACAAGTAAACCTTGTTATTAATTTCATGAGCCTGGGAGGTGGTTAAACTTTGCAAGCGGCGACGCGGACGCCCCGTCAAACCCAGGGCTTTATTTTCACCAACATGCGCATAAGCTTCCATGAGGGCAGGAGCAGTCACCAACGCCATGGGTTTAATATCTTGCAACGTCTCCGCGATCACACCTTGTTTTGCGAGGGCGGTTTTAACCTCTTCATTTTCCGCCAGCACTACCAACGCAATTTGTGATTTCACAAATTTTGTAGAGCGGCGGCGCATCTTGAGCGGATCAAGATCTTCTGTGCGCAGCAGGCCTTCTTCCATCATAAGCCCGGTCAAATACAAACTTTGCGCCCAAACCAAAGGAACGTTCTCATTGGGAACGCGAGTTTGTGAGCGCGGGTTTTTCTTTTCCGCCTCAATATTTTCTTTAGGCAAATAGTAAAGTTCCGGCAGCAGGCCAATGCCATCTACATGAACCATCAGTGCTTCCAGTTTTTTACGGTAATGCTTGGCGGTCGCCTCGCTACCATCAAAGAGCGCACTTATATAGAGGTAAGTAAAAAACAGCGGCCATTCTGATTCGATATTTTCAAAATTCGCGAGCTCAGTTTGCTCGTAATAAATGCGCGAACTTTCTTCGATAACCGTTTGGTGACCATCCAGCAAAAAGCGTTTGCAGCCATAGTTGCCGCCCAACTTGGTAAGAATGGCATCGCGGGTTTGTGTAGCCAGTGTTTCTTTGCCAACCGCGAAAGCGGGGAAACCGATAATACTCAAGAGCGCACTGTCCGCTTCCTTCGAGAGGGATTCACGCGGTAATAAAGAGGTGAGGGTAGTGCGCGCCAAAGATATTGCATCAGCGATTACATGGATCACAGCTCGCTTGGACGCATGCTCGCCAAACAAATTAAAACCATCCAATGCTTGCATGGCCGCTTTCGCCATACCTACAGAGCTTGCGTTAATCTCTGTGCGACCATTGTTAACTTTGTTGCCACGCTCCCAAATACCAAAGTCGGGTAGGCGATAGGCACTGGAAATGTAATAAACGAGATTCTGGATAAAATCCACTTCATCGTTAGTACATACAATGCGTAGACCCGAAGCCGTCATCTGCGCCAGCATCAACAAATATAGGGACGTAGCATCAATCTGCAGATGCCCCCACGCATTATCTGCCACCACCGGCAACCCGGTAGCCGTATCGTATTTTGCATGGAGAGCATCTATGTTGTTGAGTGTATGCTTGAACTTCTCAACTTTCTGCGCTTGCCTCATCATGGACTGCAACAAGCCACGCATTAATTTTATGGTTGCCTGCTCTAATTGATCGCTACGGGTAGTCTCACCCTGACGGCGAAAAGCCAGGCCCAAACCCCACACACAAATAATGGAATAGACGTTATCGCGCACCCAGGCATCTGTGTAATCGCCATGGATGTTAACGCTGGTACTGGCTGGTAGAAGGCCGGTAACCGGGTGTTGTCGACTAAGAATGACTGTATCTACTTCAGCGTATAAACGCTCTAACAGCTGGGTATGTTTCATAGGAATCGCAATTCTGTTTATAAACCAATAATGCCAGCAATTTTAGATCTCAACTGGCCATATGGCGAATGTTGTTTATGGTCATTTCGTATTTTGCCATTACGAGGTGGCAATCAGATTATTAACAGGCTTCGTCGCGTCATATGCTCCATTAGTTTTACGTATAGTAACCTGCAAGCGGAGTGCCACATTACACGACACCAAGAGCAGAGGGCAAAGACAGTAGAACACCAGCACTATCAATCAGAACCTCAACCGAACGCTGCACCAAAAATAGGCGAGACCATGGTTTTAGCGTCTCGTTTTCGAAGGCTTACTTCATACCTCAAAGCCCATATGGCACAAAATTCATCTTTTATTCGGCGAATTTACACAGACTGAACTAGACTTCAATGACTTGAGGTCTCGTTCATCGGTAGTACACCAGGTAATGATCAATCCGACCGATAAGGTCCATTGCTGGACGTTTAACGCTCTCCCTATGGGCAACCACATAAGACAGGCACGCAACGCCTACTGCTTAAGACCAGGCCCCATGCCATTACTGAAACAGACACTAATACTTGCAATTTGGCTAGCACTCACAACCGGCTTGATTCCGGTTGCGCAGGCATCACCACCGGCCAACCTTCAATTTGTACGCCTGATGAATGATCAGGGCGTTTCTGTTGGCTCTGTTGAAGTTATTACGCAAGACCATTTTGGATACATTTGGATTGGCGGGGCAGATGGGCTTGTACAATATGATGGCTACAACTTCATTGCCTACCGCAACAAACCCAACGACGAAACAAGTTTGAGCAGCAATATCATTTGGGATATCCACGAAGACAAAAAGGGTGACCTTTGGATTGCTACCGACATGGGTGTCAATTTATTCAACCGCAACCTCGGTACCTTCACTCGCTTCCAAAATAATAAAAGCAACCCTGACAGCCTGATTGGAAACTCCACACGCAGCCTCGCGGAAGATGCCAGCGGAAACCTGTGGATCGCAACCATTGACGGGCTTTCAAAATTTAATGCAACGCGAACCGCATTCACCAACTTTCAATATCAACCAAATGAAAAAAATGGCCTAACCAGTAAGGAATTACGCACCCTGCGTATGGATAGGGATGGCTCTACTCTGTGGATCGGCCATTACGCCCGTGGGCTCAATCGCATGAACACGCTCACCGGTGAAATTACACCTTATGCTTACGATCTACACGACGGCACAGGCATGAGTTACGGAAAGCTGATCAGCATCTTTCAAGATAAAGAAGGATTCATCTGGCTGGGTACAGACGGAGGCGGACTCAACCGCCTCAATCCAGTAACAGGAGAGTTTAATTATTTCATTGCGGACAACGCCAACCCCGATGCACTTAGCCAGAACGCCGTTACAAGCATTACCGACGATGACCAGGGAAACCTCTGGATCGCCACAGAAGGCGGCCTGAATTATCTTGATCGCACAACAATGAAATTCATTCACTATCTCCATAATCCCAACCTCAAATACAGCCTCGGCAGCAACAACTTGCACAGTGTTTTTGTAGATTCCAATCATGACTTATGGGCCGGAAATTTTCCGGCGGGCGTGAATTTCCTCGACACGTCGAAAATGGTATTCCGGACATACCGCAGCGACCCCAACAATCACAACAGCCTCAGCAACGGTTCAGTGCTATCAATTGATGAATTTCCTGAAGGCGTGCTTTGGTTAGGCACTGATGGAGGTGGATTAAATCGCTTCGATATTAATAAAGAGAAGTTCTCATGGTTTCCCTACAACCCCGACAACAATCAATCCATGAAGGCCCAAGCCATATTAAGCCTACAACATAACGCGGATGGTAGCTTGTGGATGGGAGCATGGCACGGCGGCCTCAACCATTTTAATCCAACAACCGGCCAAGCCAAACAATATGATTTCACTGGCACACCCGGAAGCCTTACAAACGATAATATTTGGACTCTCTGCCTGGACTCCAAACAAAATCTCTGGGTAGGTAGTATCGGCGGAGCGGTGGATTTACTCCCATACAACAGCGATAAATTCAAAAATTATCAAAAGCAATTCCCTGGTGACTCCAGTTTTTTTGTGACATGGAAAATCTTCGAAGATCACCGTGGCGATGTATGGATAGGCACTAATGATGGGTTAGGGCGATACAATCCAGCAAAAGACAGATTCGAATTTTTCCGACATGATCCCAAAAATCCTAAAAGCATCAGCTTCGACGTAGTACTCGATATCACTGAAGACAACAGCCAAAGATTATGGATTGCCACTCGTGGCGGCGGATTGAATTTATTTGATCGCGAAGCCGAAACCTTTACCAGTTTTCGCGAAAAGGATGGTTTACCGGACGATATTGTCCGCTCCTTAAAAGCCGACAACCTGGGAAATATTTGGCTGGGCTCCGCCAGTGGCCTTACGCAATTTAATCCCGATACAAAAAAAATCGTTAATTACAATGAAAAGAATGGATTACAAGGTAATCTGTTTAATTTTTCGTCGGCATTAAAAACCCGCAAAGGTGAAATGGTATTCGGCGGCACTGAAGGCTTCACCATTTTTGATCCCGCGAAATTAACCTCCAATGTTTTCGTCCCTCCTGTGACAATCGTGGACTTCCAAATTTTCAATAAACACGTTGCTGTAGGTCAACATAATTCTCCGTTAACAAAAGTTATATCCCAAACAGATTCCATCACCCTCAACTATCAGCAAGCTGTTTTTTCGTTTTCATTTTCAGCGCTGAGTTATCGCAATGCCGAAAAAAACCGATTCGCTTATATGATGGAAGGGTTTGAAAAAGACTGGAACTATGTAGGTTCTGACAGACGTATCGCCACCTACACAAACCTTAATCCGGGTGTTTATACCTTTAAGGTGAAAGCATCTAACAATGAGGGCGTGTGGAATCAAACGGGAACCAGCATCAAGTTACGCATACTGCCACCGCCCTGGAAAACCTGGTGGGCTTATCTGCTTTATTTTTTGCTCTGTGTTGGTGTTATGTATAGCTATGTAGTTTCACAGCGCCGTAAAACTCACATATTGGAAGAAAAGGTGCGAGAACGCACGGAAGAGCTACACCAAAAACACCAGCTTCTGGAAGAAGCCTATCTGCAATTAGAAAAAATTAGCCTGTCCGATCCGCTTACAGGTTTAAGCAATCGCCGTTACTTGCAAAAGTTAATTCCTATGGATGTAGCGAAGGTACAGCGAGAGTACGATGACAAAGTAAACAGTCGATCACCGCAAAAGATATCCCTGGACTTGGTGTTCTTTTTATTGGACGTAGATCATTTTAAATCGGTGAACGACATCCATGGGCACACTATCGGCGACCAACTTCTTATTCAATTTTCCACATTGCTCACCAAAACCTGCCGGGAAACTGATTGCATTGTTCGCTGGGGCGGCGAAGAGTTTTTAATTGTTAGTCGGTTTTCTGATCGCGCAGAAGCACCGCTGGTAGCCGAACGTATTCGCAAAGCGGTAGAAAAACATGAATTTATACTAGGTGAGGGCATAGCATTGCGTAAAACCTGTTCCATTGGTTTTGCCTGCTATCCATTTTTACCTGACAACCCGAAACTCTTGTCTTGGGAACAAGTTATCAATACCGCCGACCAAGCTCTCTATGCTGCCAAAAAATCTGGCCGCAATCGTGCGTTAGGAATCATGGCTTCAGACAATATCCAAACAACAACTCTTTATCAGCGAATCAATAGCGACATAAAGAGCTTGATTAACAATGGAGAGCTCCAGGTAATCAGTACCGGAAAAGAGGACTTTGACTGGCAATGAAGAATTCACTGAAGGGCACTAAGAAATTTAAAAGTGGTTTATTTATCAAAAAGTTACGATTTAACATAATATACATTATGCGAAATACAGTAAAATTTGTTGGTGCCAGGCTAACACCAATACCAATCCTTTGCTCTCACAAAATTGCCTTTTCACCACCCTTAATCCTATTTACACCATCCCTGGTGATCATGGTGCCTCAATTAGTTCACAGCCCAGCAACTTGCGCGTTGAGGTCGCGTGAAAAAATTATGTCTTTCATGCTGTTCTAACGCAGAATTTTTTCACGCGACTGAATTGGTCGTCAGTTGAACCTATCAAAAAAGGCCTTGGACTCCTGTGCCGAAAAAGCTGGGAACCAATGGCCGCCTGTATCCGTGCCGCACCACACTACGGGCTTGCCGCTGGCGCAGCCCTGGTATTCTACGCAGCCGTTGCTACCCAAAGGCAATGTGGAGGCACCGCAGCTGTTGCGTGTGAGGAACGTATTGCGGGCTTCTTCTCCTGCCGAATAAGGCACCACATTGTCATCTTTGGCGTGAATGAACAGAGCCGCTACCTTGTATGAAGAATTGGCGCAACCGCTCCAGAGTGAACCGGCTATGGGCACTATGGCTCGCACCAGGTCGCCCATCTGGCACCCTATGGCGTTGGACATCATGCCGCCGAAGCTAAACCCGGTAGCAAAGACGCGCAGGGGGTCGGTACAGGTACCCTGTTGTACCTGGCTGATCATGGAGCGCAAGAAACGAATGTCGCGATCGCTTGTGTTGGCCCAACCCGCATCCAATCCCTGCGGGGCCAGGAAGATGGCATTACCGCCGTACAAACCCTTGAGCCCCAAAAATCCGCTCCAGCCGTAGATATCAGCGGCGCTGCCATCGCGCCAATGCAGACCGATGATCACCGGATAAGCCTTATTGGGATCGTAGTTGAGCGGCATCTCGATCCAGTAGCTGCGTTGGGTGCTGTCGCTGGTAAGCGATTGCAGACCAGTGGAAAACTTGGCCGCACTGCCGCAGCCCGAGGTGCTCGCCGCTGGCGGCGTGACGGACGCCGAAGACGTTGTTGATGACGCAGCTGACGAGCTACCAGTGCCCTGTCCACCACCACAAGCAACAAGTGCGGTGAGAAGCAGCGCGGCAAATACATATCTCATATTTTTTTCCTTATTAAATCAAAAATAATTTAATTAAATAGTGTAAAGGCTGCGAAGAAATTCGCTGTGATCAGAAATTTTTTCTGTAGCTTTTGCTATGGTATTTTTTATATGCATTACATATTGAAAACTGTCATCAAGATGCAAAGAGTTCGTGAGAGGATCATAGGCCCTTGGTTCAACACCCTGCCCCATGAGCACTGCCAGCCAGCTGTCGTCAGTGAAAATATCAACCTCTGCTCGCACTACTCTTCCATAGGATTTAAATAGATTTATTTTTCTTTGAAGTGAATCTGGAATTTCCATGGCACCACAATGCCGCCAAAAAGGTGTGTCAGAGCGATTGGTTGCTTTATAGTGCAACAGGATAAAATCCCGGATGGTTTCATATTCACTGGACATTGAGCGGTTATATTCGTCTATCTCGTTTTGCGAAAACGACATATCCGGGAAAAGCGCCAGCAACTTTGAAATACCGGATTGGATGAGATAAATTGAAGTGGATTCAAGCGGTTCGATAAACCCACCGGAGAGACCTATAGCAACACAATTTTTATCCCAGCATTTTTTTCTGCGCCCTGTAGTAAACTTTATAAATCGCGGTTCAGCCAGGGCTTCGCCAGCAATGCCTGACATCAGCCGTTGCGACGCCGTTTCGTCGTCCATAAATTTACTACAATAAACATGTCCATTTCCCACGCGATGTTGCAGAGGAATCTCCCATCGCCAACCGGCCAGGTCAGCTGTGGCGCGCGTATAAGGAACGGGATCTGCGACACTTTTTGAAGGAACAGCAATAGCCCTGTCACAGGGCAAATAGTGTTGCCAATTTTCATAGCCCGCTTTTAACGATTGTTCAATCAATAAGCCTCGAAACCCACTGCAATCAATAAAAAGATCACCGCTAATCCCCCGCCCGTCTTCCAGTTTTACTGACTCCAAAAATCCATCATCTTCACGTTGATGGACAGAAATAATTTTTCCTTCAATACGTTTAACGCCTAATTTTTCCGCATACTCGCGCAGGTATTTCGCATAAAGTCCGGCGTCGAGGTGATAGGCATACTTTAAAGTGGAAAACACCGAGTTTGCGTCGGCTGAAAACCTGGCAAAGCGACCTTTGAGTGCCGCTTGGGTGCAAAGATTGTAGCTCCAAAGATCACCAACATTCGTCGCGGTTTTGGCTTCACGCGAAAGCCTCAACCAAAGCTGATGAAATTTAATCGCCTGGGCATCGAAACCAAAAGTCCCAAATGGATGGAAATATTTTTGCCCCAACTGATTCCAGTCATTAAATTCAATACCGAGTTTGATGGCGGCCTGCGTCCGCTTCATAAACTCATTTTCATCGATTTCCAACAGCCGGTTAAACTGTCTGATCGACGGTATAGTCGCCTCCCCCACACCTATAGTACCTATTTCATCCGATTCAATTAATGTGATGCTGACACCGGCATTAGGAATGAGTCGCGACAAGGCAGCAGCGCACATCCAGCCAGCTGTGCCTCCGCCTACAATGGTAATGTGTTGAATCTGGTCAGATTTATCATTATTTTGAAATTGCATTTATCACCTGCCGAAACTATTTTTTTTCAACGCTTCTACCAGATCGCGATTCGATGGAAGGGACTGGCATGCAAATTCCGCTTGCTTTTGTATTTCATCAAAAGCTGCTTTGGCTTCCGCAAAATATTTAAAGGTTGTAGCCCTTGGTGACATATCTGTTTTGTATCCCATTCCGTACAAAACATATTGCCAACTGGATTCTGAAAATAAATCTATATTTTTATCAATATCAATTGGCATTGGTGGGCGGTGCCGCCAGCGTTCCAATAGCTCATGAAGGCTGTCGGGAATACTTGATCGGGAGGTGTTATCTATCCAGAACTCCGAATCTCTTCTATTGCTAATGCAGTAATGTAATTTTATAAAATCCAGGGTTCGTTCATAACGCCTGCGCATGATGTCATTATATTGTTTAGCCGCCGTTTCAAAATCCCCTCCCCAAGGGAAAAGATTTGACAGGGCAACCGCCGCCACCTCAATAAATATTATCCCGGTGGCCTCAAGCGGCTCAAAAAAACCGCTGGAAAGCCCAATGGCGATGCAATTTTTTTTCCAATTTATTTCGCGATATCCTGCATCAAATGACAATTTCCTGGGTTCCAGGTGGTCAAATTTTTTACCTATATATTTACGCAGAATCTGTTCTGCCTCAGAGTCAGTGGCATGTGCAGAAGAATAAACATAGCCAACACCACGACGGTGATCTAAACCTATATCCCAGGTCCATCCACTCGAATGGGCTGTAGATATTGTGTATGAAGCTATAGGTGAGTCAGGGTGATCATAGGGAACCTGAAGTGCTAAGGCGGTATCGCAAAATAATGTAGGGCGGCATGATTTAAAAGGAACACCTAGCGCGCCACCAATAAGTTTTGCTGCAAAGCCTGTGCAATCAATATAAAGATCTGCTTGCAGCTCTCCGTTGTTAGCTGAGGATACAGAGGCAATTGCACCATCTTCCGATAAAGTTACATCACCGATAGTGTCGACTATGTGGTGTACACCCATTGCAATAATTTTTTTGCGTAGGAATTGGGCAAATTTGGTTACATCAAAATGATACGCATAATTTAACGGCCCCATATAATCCGCATGGGACAATAATTTGGGCGCTCTATGGGCATCTGCGGCGATTTTTTGCGGTGTGTTTACTTCGTCCCAGTTAATGTTGTCACCCGCCACACCCATCAACCAGTAAGATAAGAGATCAATCCCGGAGGGCTCATGGGTTTCCTGAAATGAATGCAGATAGTGATCGGGCTTTTGTCCTGGTGAATAACGCCAATGGCAAAATTTAGCGCCTTGTTTAAAGGTTGCGTGACATTCCCGAATCATCTCCGCTTCATCAATTCCAATTCGCTTGAGCGTTTTTCGGATGGTTGGAAAGGTTCCTTCACCAACACCTAAAATACCTATATCTGCAGACTCGACCAATGTAATGACTACACCGTCCGAAGAGCCCACACCCAAGGTTCTTGCCAGATAGCCCGCCGTTAGCCAACCTGCGGTCCCACCACCAATGATTAAAATACGTTTTGCCACTCTCCCCCCCAATATTTTTTATTCGGTATCTTACGGAGAAATAAAAAAGGAGGCTCTATTCAGAGCCTCAAGCAGGACTACAGCAAATTAGAAGTCGTATCTTAAAATCAGATCCATACGTCTATCGGCAATAAACCAGCTACGCGGTGCGTATTCATTACCCGGATAGCCGTATTGCAAGGTTTTGGTAACAGCGTTTGTCAAATTACTAACTTGCAGAGAAATGGATGCCTTATCGTTGAACTTGTAAGTTCCGCCCAAATCCACTTGGCCATAAGAGTCAGCAAAGTTGGCGAGGCTGATATCGGTAAATGTACTCTGACCGGGTGCGGAAAAATAATTGTAATCTCCATCAGTACCATTACCGTGAGTGCCCATCAGGTATTTGCTACGCCAGTTATACGCCAGACGCAGCGACCAGGCCGCCTTTTCATACATCAACGCCAGGTTCGCGCTGTGTTTTGACAAGCCCTGAATAGGCGCATCTGACTTCACGACACCATTGATATCGCGATATTGGTCACCCGGGTTCTCGCTATCGATATAAGTATAGTTAGCCTCAACTCCCAGACCATCCCATGGCGATGGCAACATAGTGAAGAATGTTCTTCCGCCCAACTCAAATCCTTTAACGGTTGCCGCTTCAGTTGAGTTAAAAATATCGGTTTTGGAAGAGTTTTCCATGACGACTTTCGCTTCAGGTTTGCTGTAAGTAACAGGCACTGGCACTGTGGCATTACCATAGGTAAACCAATTGTCAATTGACTTATGGAACAGCGAAATATGTGTTGACGTATATTGGTCTGGATACCATTCAACCGACAGATCAGTGTTGTGCGAAATCACTGGCTTCAGTAAAGGATTCCCGGAGTCGGATGCAAAACCATCAAACGGACTTACGCAATTGAGGTTAATTTGGCCTACCGGAAGATTCTTACACTCGTCAGTGTTAGCGCCTACGGCTTGCGTTGTTCGAACACTTGTCGAACCACTGGCTTTTAATTGATAGAAGCTCGCCTGATCCATAGTGATGTTATAGCCAAAACGAACATTGACGTGCTCGAGTGGATCAAACTTCAGGTTAAATGACGGCAAAAATTTATCAAATGTGGCCTCACCAGAACGTGCATTTCCTATTTCAGGAATTTCGGTATAGACACCATCTTTTACAAAATTTGCAGCATTTTGTTTATAGAAACCCTTGCTTTCGCTGTCGATATGCACATAACGTACACCTATGTTACCGCTGAAGGGTAAACCAACCATGTCACCATCATTCGCAATGCGAACCAAGGCATAAGCGGCATCGTTAGTATCTTCCGAAACGATATGATCAAAGGGACCATAGACCGCTTTGCCATTACCAGCATTGCCGTATTGGTCGTGATCGCCCAACACATCCATTCTCTTGACCATTTCAAAACTTGGTTTCCAGGTTCCACCCGGTAATTGGGTATCACCGCGGAAAAAGTTTTTGAATGCATGCCACTCAACATCACCTGGGCGAACATCTGCTTCACTCAAGGTTTTTTGCGGAGAGCCGTTCCAACCCACACCCAATGCGCTCCAGTTATAAACGGAGTTGTCATCGCGCTCGGTTCTATCCGCATGGCGAATACCGAATTGCGTTGAGCGGAAGAACCCCTCTTCGGAAATAACGTAATCCGCATCCAGGTTCACAGCGCGCATGCTGCCCTTTGAGTCGCCATTGTTATCCATAGTGGCTTGCCAGGTATATTTGGATCTATCAGCTAGCAATTCCTCTGTGGCAGCCGACATGGCAATCTTCGGCAAATTGCCGGTCAAATCCAGGCTGTAGGAACCGGTGAATGGCTCGTTGGGAAACACGTTATAGCCGCGTCCGCTACCGGTAGATTCAACGGCTTGAAAGCCACCTTTAATAGACCACTTCTCATGGGGTTTCCATTCAAAAGTTGTTGCGATATCAGCCGTTTCACTCTCGCCTTTTGAGTAGGCAGTATTACCGCCAGCGAACAGTGTTTCGTTTTCACGCGAGGCGAAAGTATCCTTGTTGCGCAGGAAAATTTTGTCTGACTTGCGCAAAATTCCATTGGAATCAAACACACTCGTGGCCGGGTCAACAGCCAGCTCTTTTGACACAACGAATTGACCGGAGGCCAAAGTACTATCGTTATAATTTGAATAGAAAACCGTCTGGCCGAATTTCAATTCGTCACTCGGAGCCCACTGCAACGCAAGATAAGCGCCTTTACGCTCGCGTTCGTAATCATCGGAACCGTAATCGTAGCCACCGGGAATGTACTTGTCGGTACCGTCACTCAGGCGGGTCTTATAAAAAGGTTCCATACGAATAAAGTCGTCGTGAGACTTGAACTTGCTCGCGGCAAGGTCCAATAACGCCCCCACTGAACCCAAACTTGTATCCCAAGTATCAGTTACCAGAACAGACCCACTTGGTGTAGGCCCACCCTTGGAAAGATCGCCATAGCTCTCGCTCAAGGTAACCTGGGCTTTGAAACCATCGTGATAATCAAAGGGCATCTTGGTGCGCAGGTCGATTTGCCCACCCGTTCCACCTTCGATCAAATCAGCGGTGGAGCTTTTATAAACATCAACCGCAGCCATCATCTCGGGGGTCACATCTGACCATGACAAGCCCCTGCCACTATTGGAGCTGAATACTTCGCGTCCATTAACCCGGCCAGCCACGCCAGATAAACCGCGAACCTGGATTCCCGTACCCTGTGCTGAAAAGTGATCAGGATCGCCAAGGGAACCGAAGCGAACAATTGATACGCCCGAAACACGTTGCAGTACTTCGGTGATACTGGCATCAGGCAGCTTGCCTGCATCGTCAGCAACAATTGAGTCGATTGATGATTCTGCTTTTTGTTTGCGTGCGTCAGCATTGGCCATCGCTTGCTGGCGACCAGTCACGATGATTTCTTCGGTCGCATCTTGATTATCGGTTGATTCGGCTGCGATTACGCCCCCGGATACCGTCAGTGAACAAACAACTGCTAACAGTTTCTTTTTGAACTCGCGCTCGTGTGTGTACTTCAGGTTTGTCTTGCCCATAAAAAATACCATTGTAATTATTGAGAGGTGGTATCGCGGAAAAGCCGTTTGCCCTTCATCCACAAAGATGAATAAGGCATTGGCTCCATTCATGGCCGACGGAAAACCATCACCTGAACTTCCCCTTTTAAATGCACCCGGCCAATTGCCAGGAGATTGACCTATTAAAGTCATATTTAAAAATGAAACCGCAGGTAAAAAAATACTGTATTACAAATGGGTCTAGGTAACATGACGTTGAAAATAACTTCGCCAAGATGAGAAATTGCAATTTTTTCTTCAGAAAATATAAGAATTTCGCCATTCCCTGGAGAAAGTGAGATGTAAAAATACTGAATACAGGCCAGGAAATCGGCTAGCGGACCTATTAAAAACTATTGAAATATGACTTTTGACAGAAATGGAACATAAGTACAGAGGATAAGCAGTACAGAGGATGAGCGGGAGTCTGAATAGGTATTAGGTAGGCTTTGAAAGCCCTCAAAGCAGCTTGGGAGACCTGGCGGCTTTGAGGGTTAGCGTAAGTTCAAAAGGGTTGATACTGCAGACTAGGTTTTGCCTCCGTCCTGAGTACAACTCTACTATGGCGCTAATGAGGTAACTGTCTGATCGACATCAAGCTGGATGATGGTGTCCACCGGGTCGCGATCTTTAGCGGCGACCGAAATAGAAATACCCTTGGAACTTTGCTCCATAGCCACTTTTTCGCCGGTCAGGTTTGTTGCACGAAGGACGCGGAAGGGTTGAGAGGGAAGCTCAAGCTTCTCGTTCGGCCAACCTACAATGTGCAAGTAAACTGTTTTACCTTTGCAGGTGGAACCATAGCTGCCGTCAACCGGTTGATAAGGGCCGGGCCTCGTAGCATAGATTGACTGTCCATATTTATGTGTCCAGTGGCCAAGCTCTTTCAACACTGCCACCTGAGCGTCAGGAATGACGCCATCTGGATCCGGGCTTACATTCATCAGGGTATTGCCGTTGCGAACAACTGCATCCACTAAAAGACGCACCACGCGCGACACAGGGAGTGTATTGTTGTCAGCGGTATAGCCCCAAGCCGTCCGATTGAGGCTGTAGGTCTTTTCCCATGTCTTTTCACGGACTGGCCCGCCAATAGCCTGATCACCCTCCTCTACATTAAAGTCTCCCTGCCAACCCGAGCGAGGGCTTATGACAGCTTTCGGCTGCAGATTGCGCACCATGGTATTGAGTTCGACAGGTTTCCAAAACCATGCAGCATCAGCGTCCGACCCCTTGTGGGCCAGCCAGCCACCGTCGTACCAAAGGATATCTATCTGGCCGTAATTGCTCATTAATTCCTGAACCTGACCATATGCCTGCCGCTTCATCAGCTCCGCATTCTCGGGCATGGTGTCCGGATGAAAATAGCCGGGAAAGCGCCAATCCATAGGTGAATAATAAATGCCGACTTTCAACCCCTGACCTCGAACAGCCTTAACGTATTTGCCAATAAAATCGGTATGAGCTGCGGAGTGGCCGGCATCAAACTGGCCATAGCTTGCCTGACTGTCAAACATCGCAAAACCATCGTGATGGCGTGCTGTCATAACCATATAGCCAGCACCAGCGGCCTTTGCAACAATTGCCCATTTATCAGGATCGTAGTGGCGTGGGACAAACTGATCAGCCAATTTTGCATAGTCGGCTACCGCAACCTTGTCATTAAACATATGCCATTCGCCTTTTGCCGGAATGGAATACAGCCCCCAATGTACGAACACACCAAGTTTGGTATCGCGCCACCACTTCATGTCTTGCGTCGACAACTTGAGCTGTGCTCCAGCAGATAGATCAGCAGTATCTTTTTTTTGCGCTGATCGCTGTTCATCAGTCAACGCCTGTTGTGCTACCGAAATGTTACTCAAACAAACCAACGCCGTACTCAAAAGGTAGTTACGCCACTGAGCTTTATCGATCTTCATAGTTTTTTCTCTTATAGGTTTTAATTTTTTCCCAATAGATTCTCTCTAAATTAGAGCCTAGGTTTTTCGCTACCCGCTTCTGACTTCACAACCAACCTGGTGCTTTCTAATCCTTTAGATTTTGCAATTAAGTTAATCTTTCCAGACTCATCGGTAACCTGAATAATTATTTGTGCATAGCCACTGAAAAGTTTCCGCTGCCAATGACTAATATATTTGTCCGGTTCATGAGATGAGGGATCACCATTACCTACGCCTATTATTTTTCCAGGTCCTTTTAACTCGAATTCAATAAGATTATCGGCTACAGGCACCAGTCGATGTTGTTTATCCTCAACAGCGACAGTGACTATGACAAGATTTTCGCCATTTGCTTTTACTTCTGTTTTATTTGGCTTTAGCAAAACTTTTTTGGGAGCCCCCGTCGTTTCAATCCGGCTTCTGGAAACAGAACCATCGGCGAAACGACCAACCGCCTCCAACGCGCCGGGACGGTATTCAACATTCCACTCAAGATGGGAAAAAGTCTTCATACTTTTTTTACCAAGACTCACACCATCTTGCAGCAGTTCCACCTCTTTGGCATTGCTGTAAATCCAAACGGGAATGGTCTTACCTTCTTTACCCGGCCAATTCCAATGAGGAAGAATGTGCAGCACAGGTTTGGTCGTCCACCAGGATTGGTAATAAAAGAAATTGTCTTTGGGGAAACCGCAGGTGTCCATTAAACCAAACTGGGAAGAAACCGCTGGCCATTTGTAAGGAGTGGCCTCACCGCGATAATCAAAACCTGTCCAGATAAATGCACCAGCCAAATATTCGCGGCTGCCATAGTGTGTCCAGGATTGTTCGGCACTGGATCCCCATTCGGATGGATCTTTGTCGTAACTGACAAAGTGCGCCTTTTCAGGTTCTTCTTCGTAAATCCCACGAGTAGAAAAGGTTGCGCCCTCTTCTGTTCCCCATGATGGCGTTTTTGGAAATAGCGTGTGGAAGCGATCAGTATCGCCATTGCCGATGTAATTAAAGCCCATGACTTCAATTTCTTTAGATGAACCATTTCCCCAACCGCCGCTGATAGCCTGGGTGGTCAATCGCGAGTCATCCAATTTTTTTACATAGGTTTGCATGAACTTGGTAAGTCTTTCGCCAAGTTCATTACCTTCAATTGACCACTCCTCATTGCCAACGGACCAGGAAATTACACTCGGATGATTCCTGTCCCGCAATATAAGCCTTTTCAGATGATCCAAATGATAGGCCGCGTTACCCATCAAACGGTTTTCGGCAATCACTAGCATTCCCAACTTGTCAGTAGCATCCAGCAACTCAGGTGCCGTTGGGTTGTGAGATGCGCGATAAGCATTTGAACCGAGCTCTTTAAGCCGCTCGACGCGATAAAAAATTAAATCGTCCGGCATTGCTACACCAACCCCAGCGTGATCCTGATGGTTGTTGGTACCCTGAATTTTTACATGCTTGCCATTGAGGAAAAAACCTTTATCAGGATCAATGCTGAAAGTCCTGATGCCGAATTTTGTTTCGTAATTGTCCACCACCTTATCACCATCATAAACGTAGGATTTCATTGTGTAGATTTCCGGTGAATCGACAGACCACAAAGATGGAGTCTCTATGTTGATGCCCTGGCGATTAGCCGCTGACTCTTGCGCCTTGATGGCTGGAATAATTCCAGTAGACGAGGTAACCAATTTTCCTTTTGGAGAAAATATTTGATGCTCTATTCTGACGTTTTTATTATCTGTATAACTTTGGTTATCCAGTGTTGTTTCTACACTAATGCTCGCCGATTTATCCGACAGACTTAGTGTTTTTACATAGGTGCCATATTCGGAAACGTGCAAGGGATTCACTTTGGTGATCCAGGTATGGCGATAAATACCTGCCCCCTCATAAAACCAACCTTCCTCCAGAGAGGCATCCACTCTTACCGCAATAGTGTTTTTGCCTCCGTAGTTCAAATACTCCGACAGGTCATAGGTGAACCCTGAATAGCCGCTCTCTTCCCTTCCCAGAAAATGGCCGTTGATCCAGACCATGGAATTTCGAAACACACCATCAAAGGTGACAAAAATTTTCTTGCCTTTGTCTAACTCAGGTAACGCAAATACTTTGCGATACCATCCCAGGTTAGCTTCAGGAATGCCGTTGCCCGCGGCGTGATAGCCGTGCGTCTCACTGGCCAAAGGAGAAAAACCTGTTTCAACGGCCCAGTCGTGCGGTAAGTCAACTTTTGTCCAGGCAGTATCATTAAAGTCTTTGCCTGTAGGGCCGTCGCCAAACCCAGTCTTTGCAAATGGTCCAAATTTGGCTGTACCAAAACCCAGCTCGCTCCGCTCCCGTTCCACAGTGGTCAGTGAAAATTTCCAATCGCTATCAAATTTATATTGTTGCCTGGGACCACTATTGTCCTCATGCGATATAGCATCAAGGGAGATAAGACACAAAAGCCCTGCAATAATGCGCGTTATTTTCATTAGATTATCCTGCCAATAAAATGTGTTACGAAACGTCGATTATTTCTTGCCAGCGCCCTGCAACATGGCATCCATAACGAGCGAATCAGTAAGCTGATTTGTTTGGCGATTAAATATGGCCATTCCCAAATCACCATGAACACCGTTATCCCAATAGAAAGGTATGAGCCCATTCTTTAGCCCTTGGGAAACAAGGTATTTATGCCAGTAAGCTCTTGAATCATAGTGAAGCTGCTGATTTTCAGGTGTGGGAATCGTTGTTCTTCGAACGGCGGCAAATTCGCCCATAACCACAGGAATACCCTTGTCAGAAAATTGCTTTTTAACCAGCGAGAGCTGCGCATCAACCCAATCCTCTTCGCCCCAGGTTGCATTGTGTTCAGCGTCGGTTGTCGAGTGGAAATTTTTCCCCCAATAGAAAGCTCTTTTGCCCCAGTCGGCGTCTTTATCCATAAGCGCGAAGTTATAGGGTCCATAAAAATGAACCTCTGCCATAAGTCTGTTGCTTGTAGGATCTGTTGGCCATTGCGTAAAGAATTTATTGGTTTTTTCCAAATCAGTGCTTGGCCCCTGCACTACCAAAGTACGATAGGTATTTTTACCACCAGTCGACCGCACCGCATCTATAAAAGCTTGATGGTAAGACAGGAGAACCTTCATTTCTGTTTCGTTATTTACCGGCGGCTCGTTAGCACTCGCCAATAAAAGGTGCTCATCAAAATCACGCAATTCAGTGGCTATTTGCTCCCAAAAGGCCTGTTGTTTTGCACGCACAAAATCCTGCTTATCCACGTTGATATTGTTATCCAGCCAACCGCCGTCCCAATGGATATTAATAAGCACGTACAAATCGTTATCTATCGAATCTTTGACAACTTCTTTAACCCTCGCCAGCCAGGCGGGATCTATTTTCGCAGTAGCTTGATCAGAATATTGATCCCAGGAAATAGGAATCCGCACCGCGTCAAATCCACTATCTTTAACGACTTTTAAGAGTTCTTTGGTAATTTTAGGGTTGCCCCAACAGGTTTCCGCAGCCGGTACGCATCCCACTGCCTCCATAGTGTTGCCAATATTCCAACCCAACTTTATTTTGGAGGCGATTTGAACTGCACCAGACTCCATACCATTGATATCCGGCGCCGGTGGTTTGCTGTTATAGCTTGGAAAAAAGGATGAATGGTTTGATGAAGAGCTGGAGGACGCGACAGAACTTGAGGTGGTCGCTATAGATTGACTCGTGTCTGATTGACTCGTGGATGATTGAATTGAGGAGGATTGACTCGTGGCAGATGTTGAACTTGACGTTGCCACTTCAGATTTAGGGCTGGATGATACGGCATTCTGATGGATACCCGCCCCACCACAAGATAGCAACAATACACTTATCGCTGATAAGCAGGATATTGAGCAGGCCAAACGCCACGCCTTTTTACCTTCGGAAATTATTATTAAATTGGGAAACTTCACCTAAACACCTTTATTTATCATTTAATAGATCTCTCTTGTCTCACAGCCGCTAATTGCCAAAACCATGTTACAAGGCCAAATAACTGATCTATTTGAACTGTAATCGGGCGCGAATTCCCCAACTGGACATTTTTTTTCTTGAATTCCTCGATATATACAATTTAATTTCGTAAAAATGTTAGTTTTTTGACTTCAGATAAAGAGACATTCATCGCGCAAAAAAAACAATTTTCATGTCAGCAACATTAAAGACTGAGGATTGGCTGGAATAAATTAATTTGTGAAGGATTTACTGACAGGAGCGGAGCGAGAATATACCGCTTAAGAACCCCAAGAGCTCTTAAGCGGTACAAGATTTAATTAATGAAGCTTGGCGAATGTAAGTTAATTCAGAGGCTCAAGGATTACCGCTGCACCACCCGCTGCTGCAATATCCAGTTTCAACACCTGTTGATTTATAACTATTTCTGTAGTGCGTTTTACTTCTCTGGGAAGCTCTCCATCTTGCCACAAGATTGCTTTATATTTTCCTTTAGGGAGGAAGGATAAAGAGATGTCCAACTTCTTCGAATTATCTCCCGACATAGCCCCCAAATACCACAGCTGTCCTTTGCGCCGTGTAATAGCAATATATTTTCCAGGCGCGCCTTGCAAAAAACGTGTTTCATCCCAACTGGCGGGAACCCGACGAATAAATTCAAAGCCAGGTTCACCTCTGTAAGCGCCCGGGTCGTCAGATACCATTTGCAATGGGCTTTCGTAAACAACATACATTGCTAAAGCTTGCCCGCGGGTTGTTTGCGTTTGCGGCAGCGAGGGGCGAAGCTCGTAGGTAGAAGGCGTCGCATTGCGAAAGCCACCGGGGGTATAGTCCATTGGGCCAACCAGCATGCGAGTAAAGGGCAGCATGAGATTGTGCACCGGAGTTACATCTTTATTTAATTTATTCCACTCTGCACCAAGGACACCTTCTTGAGTGATAAAGTTGGGATAGGTTCGCTGCAAACCGGCAGGCGGATAAGCGGAATGCAGATCAAGCAGCAGATGCCTGCTTGCAGTAGCATCAGCCAGGCGATAATAAAAATTAACCATTTCCTGGTCATCGCGATTCATAAAATCAACTTTAATACCTTTAACACCCCAAGCCGCATAGGTATCCAACACTTTATCCATTCTGGCTTGCACATGCTCCCAATGCGCCCAAAGTAAAATACCTACACCTTTCTTCGCCGCATACTTAACTAATTCGAGCATATCTATTCCATCTGCAGGTTTAGTGATATCTGTTTGTGGAAGTGCAATCCAGCAATCAGGTCCACTGCCCCATGCCCAACCGGCATCAATCAAGTAATACTCGAAACCATTTTCTGCCGCAAAATCAATAAAACGGCGGTACTCATCCATACTCGGCTTCATTCCAGCCACAGGATTAGACCACCAATCCCAAACTGCTTTTCCCGGCTTTACCCAACTGAAGTCTCCGGTGGGAGAAGGATTTAAATTGCCAATAATATTTGATTCAATGAGTTTACCCGCGGAGTCAGCCACCATAATGACTCTCCAGGCAGTTGTTAGCCCATTGTCTGAACGATAAGCCGCATCCTGTGTTCGCCCGGGAACTGCAGATATTTCAACTCGCAGGGAGCTGTCTTGTTTGCGAAGTGATGCCCCGGTATATCCTTTAAGTTGCGATTGCGTTATTGCAAAACTGGTTTTCTTTGATGAAGATGTACACACAACAGGCATGTCATAGTGTTTGGTCGAATTCAAACCGGCAATTGTTGTGGGATAGAATGGCACTTCGTGTGCGCCACTGTATTCGGACACTAAACATTCAGCTGTATCTTGCAACTTGAATGTGGTTCGTTCACTCGCCAGACTAATTTGCTGGCCTGGGTCAAGACGGTAGCGAAATGCAACTCCATCATTATAGGCGCGAGTATCCAGGTACAAATGCCGCCCACTGCCCGGCTCCTTGAACGTCAAGGTTTTACCGACATAAGTATTCCTGGCCGTTGATGCCTTAGTGGCGATCAGCGAAATTTCGGAATCCTCTTTGAGATCTTCAGTGGCTTCCAGGACAAGGTTTTCAAATTGTTTCCCTTTAAAAAATTCGATACCCAAATCGGAGGGAAAGATAATGGTTTCCTTATCACTTTTTATTGTGTAGCTGGTTGCATTATCAGAAATGCTGATTGCCAGCCTTCCATTCGGAGATGAGGTTACATTCTCTGCCAAAGCCGCATTTGACAGCGCCAGGAATGCTATAAAGCCAACTGATAAATTTGTCATTCTATTTCTCATTATAAAAAGCGCCGTATTCCTATTGCATAAAAAGTTAATTAGCCTTAAACGGGTTCGCCTTGATAGAAATATAGATATTAATCCAATGCTAAAACCATTTTTATAACGTCGTTTTGGTTTTCATGCCAACGCTGTATGGCTGAGGCTGCGTTTTCAAAATCCGTTCTTCTATTTATAAGTTTTTCGACAGGAATTTTGCTTCGCTTCAAAAAGGACACTACTCGATTAAAATCGGATGACGTTGCGTTTCTTGAGCCCAGCAAGTCAATCTCTTTTTGTATAATGACTTTAGTTTCAAAAGATACATTGCCCTTTGTATAACCTATACAGGCCACCCTGCCGGTAAACGCAACGCATTCCAACGCTGTTAAAAAAGCGGAGTTTGAGCCAGAGGCCTCAATAACTACATCAATAGTGTCGCAATAGTGTTCGCGCAGATATTCATCTACATTAACTTCTGACGCGTTAATGGCATAGCTGGCGCCCAGGGACTTTGCCAGATCCAATTTTTCAGCATCAAAATCCACAACAATAACTTCAGCATCACGCTCAACCGCTGCCAAGACAGCGCCCAAGCCGATAAGCCCACAACCCATCACTAAAATGCGGTCAGAGTCTATAACTCGTGCACGCTCTACTGCATGAAAGCCAACCGTCAATGGCTCGACAAGCATCAACTCCTCATGTGACAGTAGCTCATCAAAAATTAGTTTTTTCCAATGTACAGTCACATACTCCGACATGGCACCGTCGCGCTGAACACCCAGGGTCTTGTTAAATTTGCAAGCATTGAATCTGTAACGTCGACAGGACGCGCATGTTCCGCAATTTGAATAGGGAATAACGGTAACCTTTTGTCCAATTTGCACACTCGCTGGAACATCGGCTCCTTTTTCATGGATATCTCCCGCAATTTCATGCCCTGGAATGCGAGGATAAGAAACGAGTGGATTATTACCTCTATAGGAACTCAAATCTGATCCGCAAAAGCCCACGTACTTTACTTTTAAAAGCACCTCATCCTTGTTGGGTATTGGCCTATCCGTTTCGAAAATTGACAGTTCGTAGGGATTTAAAATAGAAATTGATTTCATCTTTTTCACCTAATATTATTTTTATGTTTCATTCTTCAAGCTTAAAAATACGCTTTATGATGGTCCATTTCTCAGAAGCATTGTCTGCGTCCCCAACTGCTTGGTAAGTAGACATCAAACTTTCCCACTCTTTCTGACGTGGCATTAACGTCAACCTTGAAAATGCTTCGTCGTGATCAAAATCGTCCGCCACATCCATAATCATAAACAGGCGGTTGTCCGCTATATAAATTTCCATATCCAGAATGCCAATATTTTTCATGCCCTCGGTTACTTCAGGCCATGCCCTTCCCTGAGCATGATGAGACATGTATTCAGCGATTAATGCAGGATCATTTTTCAGCAGTAAGCTTTTGCAAATTCTCATTTTTATCTCGCTTTATTTCACGAACTCGATTTTTAAACTGGAGGAGAAAGGCGTTGGCATAGTTGCGGGAAGACTTACAACAAGGGCATCGGACTCCTGAGTCCAGTTAACCTTACCGGAATAGCCAAGCAGAGAGACCTTCTTGATTCGTTTATCGATATACTTGTTATTCGAACCCAGGCTATTAATTCGTATTTCTTTTTCAGGAGAGGCCAATGTCGTGGCATATAAGATGTCGCCCTTTGAGGTGAATCTGATATCCCGGGCGGTGTAATTATCTTCCTCTTTGAAGTGACCGGAAGCGGCAACAGTCGGTCCCTCCCCGTAAATTTTCCATGGCTTTGTTGCATAAATGGCTTCACCATTAACGTTGGTCCACGCTGCCATTTCTTTCAGGAAACGCTGGCTTTCCGGCGGCAAACTTCCATCGGGATATTGGACAACATTTAATAATAAGTTTCCATTTTTGCTAACTATGTCAATGAGCATATGGACTATTTGCCCAGTACTCTTATAGCTGTCATTGTCCCGATAGAACCAATCACCAATAGAGGTATCTGTTTGCCAGGGGCGCAGGTTGATGCCCTCCATTACACCTCTCTCTACATCCTGAACGCCCGCTTTCAAAATAAACTCGCCTGAGCCTATATCTTTATGGGCATACACCGCCTCTACCTGGCCATTATGTTTTTGCGCATTTTTATTATAAAAATCTGCAACAAAACTTCGCCCTACAACACCAAATGGAATACCGCCGTCGGAATAAAGAAAGTCGGGATGATATTGGTCAATAAGATCGGTTATTCGCATAGACCATTCTTTCTGCGATTCGGGGTTGTCCGTGTACCAGGTTTTTGAATCGCGATATGGCTTATCTTTTCCAGAGTGATATAGGTCTGCATATTTCGGATCTTCGCCGTCATAGCCCACTCCATTCAGAGGCCAAAACTGATCGTAACCGTGGCTAGGTGCAAACCAGCTATAACTTGCACCCAAGTGCTCAGAAACACCAAATCGAAGCCCGTATTTCGTTGCTGCCTTTTTCCAATCACCCACTATGTCTCTATGGGGGCCCATCTGAACAGCATTCCACTTGTGGTAGGTTGAATTCCATAAATCGAAGTTGTCGTGGTGAACGCCCATGCTCACAAAATATTTAGCGCCGGCGGCTTTATACATTTTCATCAGCGCGTCTGGATTAAATTTTTCCGCCTTCCACAGAGGAATAATATCTTTGTATCCTGTTTTGGAGGGATGGCCGAAATTTTTCAGGTGATGCTGATACTGTTCAGTACCCGGAATATACATATTCCTTGCATACCAATCCCCATCCCTTGGAACAGATTGCGGCCCCCAGTGCGCCCAAATGCCAAATTTCGCATCGCCAAACCAAGCAGGAACCTGATACTGCTCCAGGGATTCCGAGGTATAAACAACACCCCTCATCAATTCTGCCTGACTATGTTTACTGACTTCATTTGCACTAACTGGCAGAGCCAAACCAAAACATGCAGCGACAGATAGGTTTACAAGTTTATTTTTCTTCATAAGATCGGCTTCTTGTCGAAATAAAAAAAGGCATAAATGTAAATTCCGGGGAATCTACATTTATGCCGTCAAGGAGGGGTAAACTATGAAGGAACTGGATGGCGGGAATTACTCCCGCACTCACCTTCATAGCAGAACCAGTGTCGTTAAAAAACGGATAGTTAAATAGCATAAAATGTAAGAAAACTTGAAGTTTTTAATCTTTCAATTAATTATATGTTTAACACCACATCAACTTTCGAAAACAAATGTAAATAAATATTTATTTACACTTCCCACTCGATTCAACTCTGTATGTTGAGCCCCACCAAATCAGATTTACCAAAACATGTTTTCGCAAAACCCCGATTTCACCTGCAAAAAATCAAATGAGTGCACTAACCTCGCCCGCCGCAATCGCACCTGTGCAAGCATTTAGCCATAGACCTACAAGGCATTTGAGGAAGCCATCAAACCTTTAATGTATTAAAGAAGCTTGTCATCGGCCATTTAATAACTGGGAAGGCCACCTTTAATACATAGCAACGCAATTTTTATGACACGAGTATAGATTTTGTTAGTTTTATCCCTATCCATGTTAGAAAAACCCGTTATTGTGGGTTTTCTTTATTCCAAACCAAGGATGTCCAACTTAAAAATTAATAATAGAAATGAGTTTGTGTGATTTTTTTGGACAAAATGTGAATTTTTTTACAGTCCTTACGCCTATGCTCCAGATGCGCCAATCAAGCAACCACACTTTTACCAATAAAAACGACACTCATTCCTATGTTTAAGAAAAATGCTATCTGCGGCAGCATTACCGAAAGTCTTTATCTCGAAATGGGCAAGCAAATAGTAGGAGGGTCTTTTCTGTCCGACACCCATGCCTTGAGCGAAGACCTTGTCTGTGCCAGATTTCAAGTGAGCCGATCCGTGTCGCGAGAGGCCATTAAAATTCTGGCGGCCAAGGGATTAATAGCTTTGCGCCCCAAAACGGGCATTGAAATAAATCACATCAGCCATTGGAATCTATTTGATCGCGATGTGTTGAACTGGGTTACCAGTGGGGATCTTTTGGCGGAAAATTTCGGCCATATTTCCCAGATCAGGAAGCTCGTTGAGCCAGAAGTAATTAGAGATTTGTGCAGTTATAGCGATGCTATTTCGAGGAGAAAGCTAAGGGAGATTGTTAACATTATGTCCATTAGCCGGGAAAACCAACAAGAATTTAGAAAATATCAAGTCTCCTTTCATATAGCGCTATTAAAGGCCTCGAAAAATCCCTTTTTTAACCTGTTTTCCGAGCTAATCGTAAATACATTAGGCAAATCAACAAGCCCACCTAAAAAAGTTACCAAGGAACAGCTATTACAATATTACACCGACATGCTTGATGCTATAGAGTGCAGAAACCAAAGCACTGCTGCCACACTTTGCAAGGTCATAATAGAGGCGGAGAGTTTTACTTAGGCCTCCCCAGACGGATCCCCTTTTTTATTTTTAAATGTCTTGGGTGTTGAGCCAAACTGTTCCTTGAATAGTTTGTTGAAATAGGAAATATTTTTAAAACCAATTAAATAGGCGATTTCTGTAATGTGGGCATCCGGCTTCTCACCAAGCAACCTGGCGGCCTCAGTCAACCTCAACTTATTAATATAATTTGTGAAGGTAACGCCAAATTCTATCTTTAATACATCATTCACTCTATTGCGACTTACACCAACGATTTTGCATACAGTTTCTATGTCGATTTCCGGGTCAGCAAAATTCTTTGAAATATAATCAAGAATGGCTTGTTTATCCCTGTCCCTAATGGGATCAAAATTCAACTGTTCATATTCAAGAACCTGAACAACACCTTTTACACGGGATTTTTCATTCCAATAAAACCTTACTGCCCAGCCAAGAAAGCCAACCCATGAAAGAAAGGAAATTGCCGAAAAGCCAAGCAGGTAGCCGTCACGGTGTCCATCAAAAGTAATCCGGGCAACGTTAACTTTTATATCTGTATCGAGCGGCGTTTCATAAGTGGTTTCCAAAAGGACGCGAATAATTTTGTCCAAGCTGTAATTATTATCAGATGCCTTGTACTTAAACATCACCAGCCACCAGATAGGCACTTCCAGAGAATCCAGATTGACAGCCACCTCTCGCCATTCGGTATCACAATTAACAAACGCACCTGCGGTTCTGTAGGTTAATGGATAATTCGGCTGGGTTACCTTGGCATCTTGCGCTGAGAGCCCCAGGTACAAGGTGCTCTTAACGGAACACTTGAGTTGAACCTTGATTCTGTTGAATTCGGAGAAGCTGACGTATTTATTTGGATTTTTATTAAAATTTAATGCTATGCCCGCATCGTATCTTTCAGATCCTGAAAATAATCTCAAGCCGGCATTTATCGAAACAACACTATCCTCCAGAGTGAGTGAGGATTTTTCGTCATGCCAGGTATCTATCGACCAGGCATATGGCGCACGATTATCAGGAAATATGGCGAGTGATGGGTTTGCGTATTTGTAAAGGACCACAAACGCTATCACATTCAAAAGCAACAAAAGCAACAAAAGCAAAAACGCCCTTAGAATCGTGGGATGCAGCTTCTTGATGCTCAACAAGTCCCACCTCTACAAATTACATGCAATAAATTGGTAAAAAACATCGCCGGTTCTCTTTATTTATAAACTCGACCTAACAACGGCAGTAGCCAGTGGAGATTGTTGTTATTGTACTATAATTATTACATAACAAAATTTTTGAAATATCAATCTGGATTCTAGGTTCGATACGCCGCGTGAGTTTAGATTATTTATAATATAAAACGAGCAATAAAAGCCTTTGAACAGGTGCCTTCCAACCCCGAATAAACTCCTAAAAAGTTTAGACCACCCAGCACCTTTAATCATTTATTAATCCTGGAAACCAGGCTCTCCCGAAAAATCATCAATCCAGCAGCTAACGCCCACCCCAAATGCAGGTTTACATTTCCATACTTGTGATTTATTTATCTTATAGTAGTATTGACTAGATGTTATGCTAAATTAGGCATCCGATCCTGTATAGCCTGCGGCAGAATTCAAGCACCTGACGGTGAATAATAATGTAGAGATATCTCTCAACGAGGAGGTTGAAATGCGTCAATTGTATATTCGGTTACTGTTTTTAGTTGTTTCATTGCCCCTGGCGTGGCCGGCGTTCGCAGACCACAGCATCAAACACTACCGCGATATTGTTTGGGCCAGCCCAAAGGGTTTTAATTTGACCCTCGATATAGCGGTTCCAGAAACCAAAACCAAAGCAAAGCCTGTGCTGGTGATTTTTCACGGCGGTGGTTGGCTGCTCAATAACAAATCTATTATGACGGACCTGGCGGACTCCATCGCGACCCGCACGGATGTCATAACGGTCAATGCTAACTACCGTTTGCTCTCCGATGTAAATAACACCACCACTGTGAATGACATCATTGAAGATGGTATGGGCGCGGTGCTTTGGGTAAAAGAAAATATCCAGCACTACGGTGGCGATCCCAAAAAAGTTGCCGTAACAGGCGACAGCGCAGGTGGACATCTGGCAGCCATGATAATGGTTGCAGGTCGCAACCTTGGTAGCGATGGTTTCAACAAAAAGCCACTGAAATTTAAACCCACCTATTTGCCCAAAGGCGTAACCGCGGAACAAGTTGCGCAAAAAGATGGCCTTAAACTCCAGGCTGCAATTTTGAGTTACGCCGGCTTTAGCCTGGTTGACATGGTGAAACACGATTTCGAGACTGACAAAAATCCTTTTTGGAAATTTGCAAACGTAAAACCCCGCGGAATGCTTGGCGATAACATTAACGTCAATGACAATCCCGAGTATTATCAGGCCGTATCGCCTAATCAGTATCTTGTGAGCGCCAAGGAATACAAGCTGCCCTATCAATTTGTACATGTCGGAGCATTGGATACCTTAACCACACCGGAGATTGCCACAAAATATGTGGAGCAACTGCAAAGTTTGGGGCAGCCCGTAAAATTTAAAATTCATCCCGGCAAAAAGCATGGTTTTCTGGATAGCGGATGCAATGATTACAACAACGGCTGCTTTAAAGAGCTTTCTGAGCCCGCTGTCACTGACATGATTGCTTTTTTGAATGACGTATTTCATCTGTAAACGCTAGCCCCTTTTACCCTCATTGGCCCGGTTTCGGGCCTTTTTTAATTCGATAGCGGCAGTGCACCTCACAATAAATTAGCAGGTGCCATGTCCTCGCTGCATCCGTTCAAATAAAAAAGTGGGATCACTATGGACAAGCTCGTCACCAGGTTTTATAAATCGCTTCAGCTGCCTGAGTTCAAAAAAATTGCATTATATTCGCTCGTTGGTTTGATGCTTTCTCCGGTAAGCCATGCGGATGATGCACCAGCAAAACCCCGCTACGAAAATACCTCATTAAGTTTTAGTGAGCGCGCCCAGGATTTGGTTGCGCATATGACACTGGAGGAAAAGGTACCGCAACTAATTAACGACGCTCCGGCAATCCCAAGGTTGGGCGTACGCGAGTACAACTGGTGGAACGAAGGCTTGCACGGAGTGGCGGCCTTGGGCGAAGCTACTGTATTTCCACAGGCAATAGGCATGGCAGCCGCCTGGGATGCGCCGCTGATGCATCAGGTTGGCGATGTTGTCAGCACAGAATTTCGTGCAAAAAATTTTTCAAAACTACATCGTTTTGGTGGGTCTGATTGGTTTGCGGGTTTAACGGTTTGGTCTCCCAATATCAATATCTTTCGCGATCCTCGCTGGGGACGTGGGCAGGAAACTTACGGTGAAGATCCCTACCTCACATCGCGTCTCGGTGTCGCCTATGTAAAAGGTTTGCAGGGGGATGATCCACGCTATTTAAAAACGGTTGCAACGCCTAAACACTATGCTGTTCACAGCGGGCCGGAAGCGGGCCGCCATCGCGACAATGTTAACCCGAGCGCGAAAGATTTGGAGGAAACCTATTTACCAGCTTTCCGCGCCACTGTGATGGAAGCTGATGCGCAATCAGTAATGTGCGCCTACAACGCCGTGAATGGCGTTCCTGCCTGCGCTAATAAAAATTTATTGCAAGATAATTTGCGCGAGAAATGGGGCTTTAAAGGATTCGTGGTTTCCGACTGCGCTGCGGTATTTGATATTTACCACAAAAACAGTCACGGCTTCACATCAACTCCGGAAGAAGGTATTAAGGCCGCATTTGAAAGCGGCACGGATTTAATTTGCGGTGACGCCAATGAAGCTGACAATATCCACAAAGCGTTGAAAAAAGGCCTTATTACAGAATCGCAAATAGACACAGCGCTGGTTCGTTTATTTACGGCGAGAATGCGCTTGGGACAATTCGATCCGAGATCACAAGTCTTCCCAAATATCATAGCGAATGACAATGACACCGATGATCACCGCCAGCTCGCACGTACTATTGCGGAAAAATCATTAGTACTGTTAAAAAATAAAGATGGCTTCCTGCCTTTTAAATCCACCGCACATAAGATTGCCGTTCTCGGCCCCAATGCTGACAGCCAACAGGCGCTGGTGGGCAATTACAATGGTTCGCCTTCGCGGCCTGTCACTGTATTAACAGGTATGCGTGCACGTTTTGGTGATTCCAATATTCATTACGCACAGGGCACTGGTTTGTTAGACCCTGTGCAATCGCCTGTTCCGAATGATGCCTTATGTGCTGATGAAAAATGCCGCAAGCCCGGCTTAAATGCCGAGTACTATGTGGACAAAACGTTTAACAATAAGCCCCAACAAAAGCACCTGGATGCCAACGCCACTATTAGCTGGCGCAATCGCGTTGCCAGTGGTGCAGTGCGATGGACCGGCTATATCAAAGCGCCCGAGACAGGCACTTATAGCCTGCGATATCTCGCTGATGGCGGTTATAAAATTTGGATCAATGACAAGCTGGTGATTGATGCCTGGAACGTCGACTGGCGTCCGGTAATTGCCAGCGGTACAGCTGATATGCAGGCCGGAAAAATCTATCGCTTGAAAATTGAAGCCTTCCAGCGCGGCGAACAAGGTAACGAACAATTAGTGTGGAGTTTGCCATCCAACCCTGCCGCTGAAGCTGCAATTGCCGCTGCAAAAAATTCGGATGCCATTGTGTTTGTGGGCGGATTGACGGCGCAAGTTGAAGGTGAAGAAATGCCAGTGCCTATGCCAGGTTTTATCGGTGGCGACCGCACGGATTTATCGCTGCCACTGGCCCAACGCGAATTGCTCAAACGACTCTACGCCACAGGCAAACCTGTCATAGTCGTTTTGATGAATGGCAGCGCCCTGGCTGTTAACGAAGAGGATGAAAAAGCCGCTGCTATAGTCGAAGCCTGGTATCCCGGCGGCCAAGGCGGTGAGGCGGTAGCCGCCATGCTCGCCGGTGATTTTAGTCCTTCAGGCCGCTTGCCAGTCACCTTTTATCAGTCGCTTGATCAATTGCCTGCGTTCACTGATTACTCCATGGCAAATCGCACTTACAAATATTACCAAGGGCAAGTGCTCTACCCCTTTGGCTACGGGCTTTCTTATAGCGAGTTCAGTTACAGCGACGTACAAGTGTCTCCGGGACAATGGCGCCATAAGGGCAATCTGAGTGTATCTGTTGAGGTGACCAATACCGGCAATATGGACGCCGATGAAGTCGTACAACTTTATCTTTCCCGCGCAGATATTCCGGGCTCACCTATCAGGGCACTGGCTGGTTTCCAGCGGATTCACCTGGGTAAAGGCAAAACACAAAAGGTCAGTTTCCAGCTGGATGAGCGGCAATTGAGCAATGTTGATCAAAAAGGCGTGCGTTCGGTGGTGCCAGGCAAAGTTAAACTTTGGGTTGGTGGTGGTCAGCCCGGGCAACGAGCCGGGTTGTCACCCGCGGCGGGAGTTGAATCAAGCCTCTCTATCCTGTAGTAAAGCCCCTTTTCTCCAGCTTCCTGGCGCGGCCTGTTGCCTCGCCAGGAATATCCCCGCAACCCCTCCCCTTGCTTTCCCCGCAGATATATCTGATAGTATTACAGAGTTTGTTCCGGCAGCATTCGTTCGAGCAGGCTTCACTTTTATAATAATAAGCCACTGTCGTCTAGGTACCTCCCTATGCTTTTCCATCGCTCTCACGGTTATCGTAATCAGATTTGGTCGATGAGCGATTTTGCTTTACCAGAAATCAGCGTGGTTTTTCAAAAATGCTGAAGTTTTATCGAGATGCCCTTATTGCCTTGCTTATATTGCTGATCATCACTGGATTGGCTATTTATGCAGGACTCGTGAAATCGCAACTGAATACCTCAGTATTTCCTGCGCGCGATACGGATTTCCTCTGGGTTTCTGCCGTAGAGCCCAAAAAGCCAACAGGGCAAACTCTACTGACAGTAGCCAACGAGGTGGGAAACATTGAATACGATTTTTTCCTAAGCTCTGACGAGATTTTTCCGTACACACATTATTCAACCTACTTTGTGGATTCTATTCAGTCATACGCGCAGGTAGATCTAACTCGCTATTCAAATATCTCCTTCAAAGTGCAATGTGATCCCAAAAATGTACTGCTCTTTGTATTATTCAGTTTCGACGATAAAGTGACTAACCTAAAGGACATGGCTACTCGACGCGTGTCATCTTCAGCCTTTTCCTGCGACAAACATTGGACCGATATCAATATAAACTTTAGCGATCTAAGCACTCCCCATTGGTGGCTGGGCCGTTATGGATTCGAGTTTAGTGACACTCACTACCAACTGAACAAAGCCATGGGATTCGCCTGGGTGAATTCCTTGCAGAGCCCACTTAACACGCCATCCCATGTGAAGTTGACGGATATTAAATTGCAAGGAAAGGATTTTCGCTATCTCTATGGCGCGAGTGTTATCACACTGATGTTGTGGCTGATGTTTTTGATCTGGCAATTTCGTCGTTATTTGGCCGTATTAACCCAAGCGTTAAAGGAAAAGGTAAAGCAGGATCAACAGCTGATCGCCTATAAAAAGCTATCAATCGAGCCGCAAAAAGATAAAGAAAAGAGCCAATTGTTACGTTACATGGCAACTGAATACGCGAATCCAGAATTAAGCCTGGAGATTGCTGCTGCTCAATTGGGAATCAACCGGACCAAAATCAACGATATATTAAAAGAAGAGCTAAGTCTTACGTTTAGCACTTATCTCAACAAGTTACGGCTTACCGAGGCGGCGCGTCTGTTATCCGAAAATGAAGAGGCAAACATTTCGGAAGTCGCCTACTCAATCGGCTACAACAATGTGTCTTACTTCAGCAAACTGTTTAAACAAGAATATGGCTGTGCGCCTAAAACATTTAAGTCGCTGTCATTAAAGAAGGAAGAAACCGTTTAGCATACCTCACAACCAACCGCCCCTCATTCAGCTAACAACCTCGTCAGCTAACAAAAGGCCAAGTGAATCACACTTGGCCTTTTGTTTTTGGCGGGTGAAAAAACATCGCGCTACAAATACCGGTACAGATTTAAAAAAACCATCACACAAGCTTGATGCATAGATCACACATTTTTTTGGTGAAAAAATCATGCAATGCAAAAAATTGCAGGAATTCCATAAATTTCTACAGTTTTATAAAAATCCTTCCAAAAATAGGCATTCCTTATCGCTCATTTCGTTAATTTTCGGGTGCGCCCAGGGTAAGTACCCAGCTTGTAGCTAGAGTGAATTTCCCGGCAAGAGTAAACAGCAGCAGGGATCAATAATAAAAATAACCAAGTCGCAGCTATAGGGTTTCACCTCAGTGTTTGCGGATGTTGGCCCCACACCGAGGAGTACAGGCGCTCAATGCAATAGGTGTATTACCGCCTGCCCCAGGGCAGACAATAAAAAATCACTATTGCAATACGTTTAGGAAATCGAACCTGGTTCAGCCCCAGCTGTAACAGTACTTTCCACAAACATGCCGATTGTGGAAAGGCACTGGCTTTTGCCCGGCCTCAGGGCTGGGTGTTTTTTTCAGCAGAGGGAACCTACACCAACTATCTAACGGAGAACCACTATGCTCTCGAGCAACTCCTCTCAGCAAAAGTTATCTCGAAAATTAACTCACTTGTGTGGCCTGCTGGGCGTTAGCGCCGGTTTGGCAGCATTTTCACTTAACAGCTTTGCCGCTTGTACTTACTCCATCGACAACGAATGGAACACAGGTTTTGTAGCAAGCATCACCATTAAAAATGACTCAAGTGCTGCAATTAATAATTGGAGCGTCAATTGGCAATACAACAATAACCGCGTCACCAGCGGCTGGAACTCCAACCTTTCCGGCAGCAATCCCTATACGGCTACCAATCTGTCCTGGAACGGCAATATTGCGCCGGGCCAATCGATTTCCTTTGGCGTCCAGGGAGACAAGAATGGCGGCAGTGCGGAACGTCCTGTTGTAAAAGGTACTGCTTGTGACGGTGCGGCCTCTTCAACGAGTTCCGTACCGCGCACCAGTTCGAGTGTTGCATCCAGCGTTATTCCCTCAAGCACTTCATCCAGCAGTTCTTCAACAGCGACAAATAATTTTGCGCAAAACGGCGATGTCGAAACTGGGCTCACCAACTGGGGAACCACTGCCGGGACCGTTACCCGCTCTACCGCCGACAAGCATTCCGGCTCAGCGAGCGCGTTAATTTCGGGGCGCACCGCTGCCTGGAATGGCCTGACATTTAATGTGGGCTCGCTCACGAACGGTAACGAGTACCAACTTGGGGTATGGGTGAAATTGGCAGCGGGTTCGCCAGATAGTGTTATCACCTTAACCGCAAAACGCCAGGATGATTCTGATAGCTCTACTTATAACGAATACACACGCGTTGCCACACTAACTGCCTCAGCTAGCGAGTGGCGTTTATTAGAGGGTTATTACACGCAATCAGGCACCACTGCCTTCCAGCATTTTATTATTGAATCCTCGGATACCAGCGTCAGTTACTACGCCGATGATTTTTATATCAGCGGCCAGGTCACACCGGTATCCAGCAGTAGCTCAAGCCGCAGCGTTGTCTCTACTAGCACCTCTACCAGCAGCTCTACCAGCAGTGCATCCGGCAAGAAGTTTGTAGGCAATATTACGACCTCTGGTGCCGTGCGCTCTGATTTCGCGAAGTACTGGAATCAAATCACACCGGAAAACGAAGGCAAGTGGGGTTCAGTTGAAGCAACACGCGGCGTTTATAACTGGTCAGCTCTGGATCGTATTTATGCCTACGCACGCCAAAATAATATTGCCGTAAAAGCCCATACCTTCGTATGGGGCAGCCAATATCCGAGCTGGATTAACAACCTCAGCGCGTCAGAGCAAGCCACGGCGATTGAGGACTGGATTCGCAATTTCTGCACACGCTACCCGGACACTAAATATATTGATGTGGTGAATGAAGCTATTCCTGGTCACGCGCCTGCTGCTTACGCGAAGAATGCTTTTGGCGATAACTGGATCATTAAATCCTTCCAGTTAGCGAGAAAATATTGCCCCAATTCTATTTTGATTTTGAATGACTACAACGTCACCAGCTGGAACACCAATGAATTTATCGCGTTGGCCAAGCCGTTAATTGCTGCTGGCGTAGTAGATGCGCTGGGTGACCAGGCTCACGGTTTGGAAGGTTTTTCAGTTAGCGAGCTCAGCAATAACTTAAATAAGGTTGCCGCTTTAGGTTTGCCAATCTACATCACGGAATATGATGTTGCAAAAACGGACGATCAGGCACAGCTGCAAATTTTCCAACAACAATTCCCACTCTTTTATAACCATCCCTCTGTTAAAGGTATGACCCTTTGGGGATATGTCTATGGCAAAACATGGGTTACTGGCAGTGGATTAATCCAGGATAACGGCACACCACGCCCAGCCATGACCTGGCTGATGAATTATCTCGGACGCTAATTGCAATGACAAAATCACCCGGGTTTCCGGGTGATTTTTTTAGCCAAACATTTATCCAACAATTCATCGGGTGGCCTAGCCTTAGCCAACATCATAGCGATAAAAACTCAGCTTCATACAAGAGCAATGCCCCCGATTATCGGAGCAATATTATGAATAAAAGCAAATACTCCACTATTTTCCGTAAACTGTTTTCATGGTGCGATCCTTCAATCAGTCAAGCGATTGGCATAGGTTCAATCCTGCTCGCTTTGGGAAATACAGCTGCAGCCTCTTGTAACTTCTCTATAGATAATGAATGGAGCACCGGTTACGTTGCCAGCATTACTATAAAAAATGACACCACTGCTGACATTAATAGTTGGAATGTCAGCTGGCAATTCACCAATAACCGTATGACAAGTAGCTGGAACGCAAACTTTTCGGGCACCAACCCTTACACGGCAACCAATTTGTCCTGGAATGGCAATGTTGCCGTTGGCCAATCAATATCTTTTGGTTTTCAGGTTGATAAAAATGGAGGCGCCGCGGAGAGGCCAGTGATAAACGGTGCAGCTTGTAGCGGAACAACAGTCTCCAGCTCACGTTCAAGTACGAGCGTTTCAGTTTCCAGTACAAGCACTTCACGCTCAAGCACATCCTCCAGCTTGCGTTCCACCAGTTCAGCATCCGTAACAAGTTCTTTGTCCTCTAGTAGTTATTCGGCGACGGCAAATAATTTTGCTCAAAATGGCGGCGTAGAAAGTGATCTCACTAACTGGGGCGCAACGGCCGGCACTGTCACTCGCACAACTGCCGACAAACACAGTGGTGTTGCCAGTGCATTAATTTCATCGCGTACAGCCGCGTGGAATGGTTTGACATTCAATGTAGGAACACTAACCAACGGCAATCAGTACGATGTTGCCGTGTGGGTAAAACTTGCCCCAGGTACTCCTGACAGTGTGATTAGCCTTACCGCCAAACGGCAAGATGATTCAGATACTTCAACCTACAATGAATACACGCGTGTCGCCACAGCAACGGCAACCGCAAGTGGTTGGACATTGCTGCAAGGCTATTACACACAATTAGGTTCAACCGCTTTTCAGCATTTTATTATCGAAGCTACAGATGCGACCATCAGCTACTACGCAGATGATTTTTCCATCAGCGGTGAAGTGATTCGCACCTCAAGTTCATCCAGCAGTACAGCATCCAGCGCTGCCAGCTGCGATTTAAAAGCGCCCCTGAAATGGACCTCTACCGCGCCTTTAATCAGCCCCAAAAATGCAGGTTGGGTATCGATAAAAGATCCATCCGTCGTGAAATATAATGATAAATTTTATGTTTACGCGAGCTATGTAGATACAGGTTACAAATCCATGTACACCAGCTTTGGCGATTGGGGTAGCGCGCAGCAAGCAGCACACGTATCAATGAATGGCAGTCGCGTCGGCAACACAGTCGCACCGCAAGTCTTTTATTTTAAACCCCATAAAAAATGGTATTTGATCGCCCAGTGGCCTGGCAGCTACGCAACTACCGACGATATCGCAAACCCTAACTGGTCAGCCAAGCAAAAATTATTGCAAGGCGAGCCGAGTAATGCACTGGACTTTTGGGTGATTTGTAACGACACCCATTGCTACTTGTATTTCTCCCGCGATGACGGCGTTCTGTACGTATCCAAAACAACCATCGCCAATTTCCCCAACTTTTCCGGCTATTCCATTGTGATGGAAGATCACCGCGGCAATGGCAGCAACTATCTATTCGAAGCATCGAATGTTTATAAACTCGATGGCCAAAATAAATATTTGTTGATGGTGGAGGCCTATATGAGTGGTCCGCGCTTGTTCCGCTCATGGACATCAACCAGCCTGGATGGCCCCTGGACACCGTTGGCCGATACGGAAACCAATCCTTTCGCTGGCAACAACAATGTTGAGTGGCCCACGGGAAAATGGGCTAACGGAATCAGTCACGGTGAATTAATCCGCTCCGGTTACGATGAAAAACTGACAATCGATCCCTGCAATATCCAATTCCTGTATCAGGGTGAATCTGGTTCCGGAGCAACTTACGACACCATTCCTTATAAATTGGGATTATTAACGCTAAAAAAATAAGATCCACCTGCCCGGCTAACGCCGGGCAACATTTTACAAGCCAAAACACATTACAAAAAAAGAGGTAATTGAGAGTGATCAACCAAAATGAATTGATTCAAACCACTCCGCAGCAACTCGCTGCCACATCAACAACAGCTACAAGCGGGGCAACTGATTCCATATTTATCGTCAAATCACTACTTTCCGCCGTCATCAAAGATTATCTACCCGCATCGGATGAAGCTGTCGTAGCCATGTCGAAACTCAGACAAGAAATAACAATCCTGTTAGGGGAAGATAATATTTCATACAGTTATTTCGCCTACATAGATACTCAATTTTACTTAATGTTATCCATGCTAAAAGGTTATCACCGCTTAGCCATGCTTATTTTGAATGAGAAACGCCACATTGATGTAGCCATAGGGGATGCCATTAAGACTCAGGAAAATTATAAAAAAATATTTATGGCTTACGCGAATATCCTGGATGGGATCCAATCCAACAATTATAACGAGGCCTCAAGAGCGCTGGGAGAATTATCGAAAACCCTTAGAACGCTTATGCTCAAGATATAAAACCCTCTGGCTTCCTATGACGTTTTGGATTCCCTACATGAACAGAACTATTAAAAATTACACACAACTATTTTTCTTGCTGAATGTAATCATCGCTTTGCTGTTGGGCTGTGACGCTTCATCAAAAAAGACCAGCTCAATATCAAAGGACAACACTCCCTTTCCCTCTGGGCAAAAAATCGCATCTGCCATTTCAACGAACAACCTTATTACCGGTATTCGCCACCTGAATGTCAATGGTACAAATCGGACTTTTACATTATACGTCCCCAAAAGTTATAACCCTGCAACCAAAACTCCGCTGGTTATTGACTACCACGGTATATTTGGAAATGGTGCAGGACATATGGAATCTTCAGGATATAAACAGGTTGCAGACACAGAGGGATTTCTTGTGGCATATCCCGACGGAATCGACTCGGCCTGGAACATTGGCCCATGTTGCACCTTTAGCCGCGAAGTGGACGATGTAGCTTTTGCGCGAGCTATTGTGAAGAAAATCCACAGCGAAGCTAATCTGGATGAAGCCCGTATATATGCAGCAGGTTTTTCAAACGGCGGAGGAATGACACAGTATCTCGCTTGTCACGCTGCAGACCTCTTCGCCGCTGTAGCGCCATCAGCATTTGATTTATTGGAAGAAAATAGCCCCTCCTGCTCACCCGCCAGGCCCATCCCTATTTTATTGACGAGGGCACTTGACGATAACTTCGTTACTTACGCAGGCGGCCCGAGCAATCCTCCCAATGGTCTTGCGACCACCATACATTTCATGGGCGCTGTCGCAACATTCAATCGTTGGACGCAAATAAATCATTGCTCCAGTCAAATTACCAAGGATGAATTTGGATGCGAGATACACACAGCCTGTGATGCGCAAGTGGAAGTCGGGCTATGCTCCGTGCCACATAAAGGACATACACCCGGAGATGCCAACATAGGCTGGAAGTTTTTGAAACGTTTTAAAAAGCAATAACAGCAGGTGCAACTCACTATTTGTGAGCCATCCTGCAAGAAACTAATCCTATATAAAATTTATAAGCCAATCGACAAACATAAGGAGAACAACATGGTTAATCTTAAATCTATCAGTCTTTTACTTGCATCGCTGTGCATTGGAGTGTTGTGTTCAAGCACTGCTGTCGCCAAGCCCTACAAAGGCGCAGAAGTTTACAGTGCGGAGCCTGCAAAATATGGCCGCTATGTAATGCGCATGCGTATGGCCAAAGGGAGCGGGTTGCTCTCTACATTCTTTACTTACAAAAACGGTTCAGAGGTCTCTGGCGCCCTCTGGGAGGAAATTGATATTGAAGTATTGGGAAAGAATGACGCTTACCAAATGCAAAGCAATGTGATTGTCGGCTCACCACGTCAAACAACAGAGATATTGCACACAGCCTCGCAATCTCTCGCCGATGACTACCATACTTATACCCTGGAGTGGACGCCGGATTATGTTGCCTGGTTTATTGACGGGCAACAGGTCAGAAAAATTAATGGCGGGAATTTTGTCACCAGTCTCGTTAATTCTGAAACTATGCGCTTTAACATTTGGGCATCAACATCTGAATCCTGGGTTGGCGCTTTTAATTCTTCCATATTACCGGTTTATCAATTTATAAATTATATGGAGTATTACGCATACAACACCAACACCAAAAATTTCACCTTGTCCTGGCGCGATGACTTTAACAGCTTCGATACTAATCGTTGGGGCAAAGCCGATTGGACTTTTGATGGAAACTATGTGGACTTTGATCCGGCCAACGTCGTGGTTAAAAATGGAACTTTGATATTGGCGCTGACTACCGAAAATGCAAAAGGCTTTTCAGGTACAGTTCCGGTAGATAGCAACAATCAATCAAGCAGCGTAACATCCAGCAGTCGCTCAAGTAGCAGCCTGCCCGCCAGCAGTAGCAGCGCAACTATTAGTAGTAGCACTGCTACCAGCAAGAGCAGTGTCGCCAGCTCATCAATTGCCTCAAGCATCCCTACTACTAATGGTGAACAATGCAATTGGTACGGCACACTTTACCCACTATGTGCGAGCACCAGTAGCGGCTGGGGCTATGAAAATAATAAAAGTTGTATCTCACGCAGCACTTGTGCCGCCCAACCTGCACCATATGGCGTTGTAGGCACATCCAATTCCAGTGCGATCAGTTCCAGCCAGAGCTCCGCAAGCCCACAATCATCAAGCTCAATCAGTGCCAGCGTGCAATCATCCAGCAGTAGATCAAGTGCTTCTTCCGTCGCAAGCTCAGTAAGTTCTGGTGGATTAGATTGCGCAGTGAAAGTGGTTAACAACTGGGGTAACGGCTACCAATTGGATGTCATCATCAGCAACAGTGGCAGTACAACCGTCAACGGTTGGAATGTGACCTTATCCTTTAGCGAACCTCCCCAACGTACTGGTGGCTGGAATGCGACTATTGGCGGATCAGGAAATCTGGTGACAGCCAGCAACTTGAATTGGAATGGCACTATCGCGCCAAGTCAATCAGTTAGCTTCGGCCTGCAGGGTAATCATGATGGATCTTTTGTGACGCCCACTTGCAAGGTTAATTAACACTCGCAGTTTATGAGCTACATGGATTTTTAAGATCTGTGCCTCCTTCTATCAGATAGTCGAAGGAGGCATATACGATGAATGTTTTTCGAATATTATTCTTTTAAATAGATTTTAAAAAACGGTGAATCAGCCATTGGCCACAATGGCAAAACCCTGCTTGGTTGCTTGGGGACGGAACTGTTGAGTCCCACGCAACATTTCTATGAACATTTCCGCTTGTTCACGATTATCCATATCCAACTCCACGCCAAAACCGCGAGAAGTCTTGTGGATTACAATGGCCTCCATACGAAGCGATTGTTGTTTTGAACCAAACTGTTTGTTTGCAAACACTTCCAAACGTAGCTGGTGCTCACAATCAATATCTGCAAAATCCGTCTCAACAAAGCCGCCAACCCTGCTGCCATTTTTGATACGACCAATGGCAATTGGCGTATTGTGTTTGTAGATCAGTATCTGTAAATCACCTGAGTATCTTTGCGTGCATCTATGTTCCATAGGAGCTCCTTAGTATTTCGCCAACAGTTAATTAAGCCGATCGTAACAATCTAATCGTCTATGTAAATTCTCGCCTAAATCCGGCGCCAACTGTTCCCAAGTAAATTGCCAACGCCAGTTGGTGCCTGTAGTGCCAGGCATATTCATCCGGTGTTCGCCATCAAGTTCCAAAACATCCTGCATAGGAATAATAGCTAGAGGTGCAATACTTGCCAGTGCTGTATCAATTAAAAGCCATGGCATTGGCTCTTTACTGGCGTACAAATATTCTCTTAGGTTTTGTTGTTGTTCTTCTGACAAGGATTCATACCATCCGAGGGTTGTATCATTGTCATGTGTGCCCGTATAAATGACATCGCTTAACGAATGACGATGTGGCAAATGCGGGTTTTTGTTGTTGCCATCAAACGCAAATTGCAAAACCAACATGCCAGGCAAATGAAATTGGTGACGTAACGCCTCTACTTCCGGCGTAATCAAGCCAAGGTTTTCAGCTACCAAGGGCAAATCGTGAAAAGCCTCAAAGCAAGCGGCTAAAAAAGCCTCGCCCGGAGCCTTAACCCAACGCCCTTCTCGTGCATCCTTACTGCCGCCCGGAATTTCCCAGAAGGCTTCAAAACCGCGAAAATGATCAATTCGAATCAAATCGAAATGACGCAGCTGGGTGCGTATACGATCCAGCCACCAACTGAAGCCCGAGGCCTCCATAGCATCCCAGTTGTAGTGCGGATTGCCCCAGTGTTGCCCAGTCTCCGAAAAATAATCCGGCGGTACACCGGCGACGGTACGCGGGCCACCCTGTTCATCCAAATTAAAAAATTCCTGGGCAGCCCAAACATCAGCACTATCATGGGCGACAAATATAGGGATATCGCCAAACAAAAATACGTGATGCTCTTTAGCATAGGAGCGGAGCGCCTGCCATTGCTGGTTAAACGCAAATTGTTCGAAAATATAGAACGAAATATCGCTGGAAAGAATATCGCGATACTCCGCTAGCGCCGAAGCTTCACGTCGCTTGAGTGCAACGGGCCACTCATGCCAACTCAAGCTATCAAAATATTTTCTTAGTGCCATAAAGAGCACAAAATCATCTAGCCAATATTGATTAGAAAGACAAAATTCATTGAGGCGTTCGCGTAAATAGCCGCCCTGCTCTGTTTCGATTAATCGATAAAATTGCTCAGCACATTTGCTGCGTATTTGCGGTAATTTATCTAACGAGGATAACAGTGGTGCCCAGCTATCATCAGCTTCAGCCCAACCATTGTGCAATAACCAATCTATGCTGATTAGCTCGGGATTTCCAGCGTGAGATGAAACCGATTGATAGGGTGACAAATCCGCATGGGTTGGGCCGATGGGCAGCATTTGCCAAAGGCTGATGCCAGCTTGTGCCAAAAAATCAACAAACTTGTAAGCATCCTTGCCCAGGTTTCCATGCAGTTGCGCAACAGGTTTACCGTTGAGCATATCGCGATGAGAAAAAACCAGTTGATTAGGTAGCGAGGTTGGGTGTAACAAAATGCCTGCACGGCGGTTGAGAAAAATCGGAGAAATTTTTGCAGTGCTAGTTGGCATATCGCCCTTTTCCTCTATTGCTCATGACCCTGACGCATTACACCACCCGTTGCAGGATTCCCTCCTCCAACGCTGATGACTTCATCGAGATACGCAGGTTCCGGTGTCTTGATCAGGTGATACAGATTTTTCAAATGCTGGCGATATAAATATTCGAAATCACTGACACTCTGGGCGGGATTGTAACCACCAAACCACCAAAACCAATCGGAACCTTCACACAAAGCTAACTGTTTCTCAATTTTAACAATTTCATTGGCGGAGAACTTTTGATTAGCAAGTGCATGGTCTGTTGCGAGCTTCGCTTCACACAACATATCCCAACCGCGGTTTTTATCCGTGTCGCCAATCCACGTAGAAAAGTTACCGTAAACCCAGCTGCCTGCAACAACATGCGTCATGGTTAAAGGCTCTGGTTTTGCTTTCAGCAACTCTTTATAAGTTGTTAATTCAAGCAGAGGGTGCTCGCTGATGCGGCGATACAATTGCTCAAGGAAGTAATAGGCGTTTTCAGGATAATATTCCCAAGCATTCTCGCCATCCATGATCATAGATATGACAGAGTCTTTCGGCTGGTCGCATGCGTTAGCAATATTTTCCAAGTGATGGATAAAATCGCCGACGGCATCATCGGAATGCCAGGGCGCATACTTGAACCCAATCAAATCCGACAGGCCATCATCGCGGAAAAATAAATTTACTTTGCTGTCCGCGAAATTATAGGGGCGATGCAAACTCACTTTGCGCGCCGATAAATCATCAGCAACCAACTTATTGTCAGCATGACGTAAACTATTGTGCAGCACCGAATCGCCTGTTGCAGCCCACTCAAAGCCAGCCTCCTCCAACAACTTTAACGTGCCATCACTGACACTGCCTTCAGATGGCCAGCAGCCACGCGGTCTGTGACCAAAATGTTGTTCGAAGGTTTTGATCCCCTGCTCCAGATGCCACTTAGAACGCACCTCACCACCGGCGTAGTGAGTGGAGTTTGGCAAGGTGACATCAGGCCAGGCTTGGCGAGCAGTATTAATATCCAACAATAAAGGCACTATTGGATGCGCATAAGGGCTCATGCACAATTCAATTTGACCTTTTTCATAGAGCGCTTTGTATCTCGGGGCAATTGACGCTATTTCTTCGCCAATTAATTTGAGCATTTCCAGACGATCTTGCCAGGTAAAGCCCCGACCCTTGTTCTGCCAGGACTGCACTCGATAGTCGGTACGGCGAAGCGTTTCTGATAGCCAACTTAAGTGATACCAAAAACCCAAATCAATCAAAAATTGTTCATTAAGGTATTTAGCAAGTGCCGATTTATCATCCAACTTGTCGGCTATATCGGCAAGCTCACGATAAATGGGGAAGCGTTCAATCATCCGTTGACGATTGGCACGCAGATATTTCTTTGCGAGCGCAATAAATTCCAACGTGCCAGCTGAAGGTAATTCCGCTTCCACCAGCGAGGCTAATACCGCATCTTTTATCGTGCTTTTATTCGCAAAATAATCGGCAACCTGTTGTGCATAGTCATCAAGTTGTTCGAGCAATATGGGAGCAAAGTTAAATACAGCGCGGGCGTTGGGTTGCTCTTCCAGATGAGCAACCATGTCAACGTAATCCTTTAAAGCGTGGAGGTAAGTCCAGGGGAAGTAATATTCCCCTGTCATTATGTTGCGATAATCCGGCTGATGCATGTGCCAGAGAAAAACGACTTTCAGTTTGCCATTAAAGGCCATGTGGATTGTCCTCGTTCAGCATTTCCGGAGTCACCAGTACTACGCCCTTGGGCGATACAAAGAAGCGCTTGCGATCAGCCTCTTCGTCATAACCTATAACGGTACCGTCAGGAATTTTGCAGCGACGATCAATTAATGCTTTGCGGATTTTGCAATTGCGGCCCACTTCCACACTGGGGAAAAGCACCGAGTCTTCAATTTCGCAATAAGAGTGCACACGCACGCGCGGGAATAACAGGGAATGTTTAACGATAGAGCCGGATACTATGCATCCACCAGCAATCAACGAGTCCACGGCATAGCCGCGACGGCCTTCATCATCAAACACGAACTTGGCAGGAGCCACTTGTTCCTGGTGAGTCCAGATAGGCCACTCCGCGTCGTAAAGATCCAACTCTGGCGTCACACTGGTCAACTCCAGGTTAGCTTCCCAGAGGGCATCCACTGTACCCACATCACGCCAATAACCTTCGCCACCGCTAATAGGATCGCGGAAAGGAAACGCACTCACGCGATGGGTTTTAATCATGGAAGGAATAATATTTTTTCCGAAATCGTGTTCGGAGTCTGGATTCTTTTGATCTTTTAAAAGTTCGCTAAATAACACTTTGGTACTGAAAACATAAATGCCCATAGATGCCAAAGCCTTGTCAGATTTACCTGGCATAGGTTCCGGATTCTTCGGTTTTTCAGTGAAGCGAACAATGCGATTATCTTTGTCGATATCCATCACGCCGAAAGCACTGGCGATTTCAAGAGGAACCTCGATGCAACCAACGGTGATGTCGGCGCCACGCTCTACGTGAGCGGCGATCATGGTGCCGTAGTCCATTTTATAAATATGGTCGCCGGCTAAAATAAGAACGTATTCAGGATTATGGCGACGAATAATATCGAGGTTTTGCAAAACCGCATCGGCGGTTCCTACATACCAGGATTCATCCAGACGCTGTTGCGCTGGCAACAATTCAACAAACTCGCCCAATTCACCACCAAGGAAACCCCAGCCTCGTTGGATATGGCGATCTAATGAATGAGATTTGTATTGGGTTAAAACGCTGATGCGACGAATACCGGAGTTAACGCAGTTGGAGAGAGGGAAATCAATAATGCGAAATTTTCCGCCAAAATGCACAGCTGGTTTCGCACGCCAGTTAGTGAGTTGATGCAAACGTGAGCCGCGGCCACCAGCAAGAATTACAGCCAAAGTTTTTTGTGTTAGACGGCTGACAAAACGACCGTGGGGTTGGTTAGTGCTCATTAAAACTCCTTTCTTCTACATCTGTAAGGGACTTGATAGTAAATTGGCTTTTGTTGTTAGCTATTGAGCAATATCAATGCCAATACAAAAATTTATTTACCAAGCAATCGAGGGCTCGCAGCCCGGCGAGAGTGCTTTCGCACCAGTTGCAAGTGTAGCCACAATAATGGCATTGAACATGCAAATATATAATTTGTGCGAAATTATTTTTTGCTCTACTGTGTGTCATAGCTTTGCATTAGAGTAACGATAAGTTGTGACGCTTTAATGTAACCGTTCTACCCCAGCTCAGCTTTATGAGAGGCTTTATGTGTCAGTAATCCAACCTCTGGCAGCACTCAAATTAAACCGCCGAAATCCGAAATTTATCCCTCAGCAACAGGAATTTTTTCATGCTCAGTGCCAAGCAAGGACAACGTTTGTCGAATGATTTGCTCCGTATTATCACCGCTACTCACCACGATCCATTTGAAGTATTGGGCAAACATCCGCTAGTTGCGCCCACTCCCGAAGCAGATACTGTCATACGTGTGTTTCTCCCTGGTGCACGATCCGCAACATTGATTGCCAATAAGCAGCAGTTGCGCTTAACCCGTATCGAAAACTCTGATTTCTTTGAGTGGCACGGTTTGGCAAGCAGTGTGTCTGGTCATTACCAGATTGAGTGGCATGACAAATACAACAACCAACATCTGGACCACGACCCCTACTCGTTTGCACCACAATTGGGCGAGTTGGACATGCACCTGTTCAGTGAGGGGCAACATTGGAATATTTATAAGGTCTTGGGTGCCCATCCAACTGAAATAGATGGCATCGCGGGTGTACTTTTCGCCACTTGGGCGCCAGGCGCCGAAAGGGTGAGCGTTGTTGGGGATTTTAATGATTGGGACGGTCGCCACCACCCAATGCGTGTGCGCGGCGGAAGCGGCCTGTGGGAGCTTTTTATCCCGGGCGTCAAAGCAGGGACTCTATATAAGTACGAAATTCGCACACGTGACAAACAGCATATACAGGTGAAAGCGGACCCTTATGGGCAGTCCTTTGAGCATCGCCCGAAAACCTCATCCATAGTTGCAGCGCCTACCCAGTATCAATGGGGCGACCAACAATGGATAGAGCAACGCGCCAAATGGGACTGGCAACATTCGCCCGTCTCTATTTATGAGGTGCATCTGGGTTCCTGGCGCCGCGCCGATGGCAATAAATTCCTTAGCTATAGAGAACTGGCAGAACAATTGGTTTCCTATGTGAAATCCATGGGTTTCACTCATATTGAAATACTACCTATCACCGAGCATCCACTGGACGACTCCTGGGGCTATCAAACCACGGGTTACTACGCCCCTACCAGCCGCTTTGGCCAACCGGATGAGTTCCGCTATTTCGTCGACCTTATGCATCAGAACGGCATAGGCGTGATTCTGGATTGGGTACCGGCGCATTTCCCCAAGGATGCCCACGGTCTCGCACGTTTTGACGGCACGGCATTGTATGAGCATGAAGATCCACGCCTGGGTGAACATCGCGATTGGGGCACGCTGATTTACAACTATGGCCGCAACGAAGTACGCAACTTCCTGATTGCCAATGCTCTTTTTTGGCTGAAAGAATTCCATGTCGATGGCCTGCGCGTTGACGCCGTGGCCTCCATGCTTCACCTGGACTACTCGCGTAATGAGGGCGAGTGGATTCCCAATATCTACGGTGGCAACGAGAACCTCGAAGCCATGGAATTTTTGAGCCAGTTGAATGTGGTCTGCCATGGCCAATGCCCCGGCGCCGTTGTGATTGCCGAAGAATCAACTGCCTGGCCACAAGTCACTCGTCCAACCTGGGTTGGTGGTTTGGGCTTCTCCATGAAATGGAATATGGGCTGGATGCACGACACACTGGAATACATCACCAAAGATCCAATTTTCCGCCAATACCATCACAACCAGCTGACTTTCGGCATGATGTACGCCTTTACTGAAAACTTCCTGCTGCCCTTCTCCCACGATGAAGTTGTACATGGCAAGAGCAGCATGTTGGGCAAGATGCCGGGAGATATCTGGCAAAAATTTGCCAACCTGCGTCTGCTTTACACCTATCTCTATACTTATCCGGGCGCCAAATTACTGTTTATGGGTAGTGAGTTTGGGCAGTGGAACGAGTGGTCACACCATCACTCCCTGGATTGGCATTTATTGGGAGAAGGCGAACACCACAGTGGGTTGCAAGTTCTGGTAAGAGATCTCAACAAGCTCTATAGCAGCTTGCCCTCACTCTATGAGCGCAGCTTTCAACATGACGGGTTTGAATGGGTAGATTGCCATGACTATGCGCAATCTGTTGTGAGCTATCTGCGCAAGGGCAGTACAGGCTTCACGTTGGTGATTCTGAACTTTACGCCTGCGCCGCGCGAAAACTATCGTATTGGCGTCCCCAAAGCCGGCGTTTACCACGAGATCTTTAACTCTGACTCCAGCTACTACGGCGGCAGCAACATGGGCAATGGCAATGCACTCCGCTCCGAACCTATCAGTTGGATGGGGCACGACCAATCGGTGCAGCTAACGCTTCCGCCGCTGGGTGCCATACTCCTGAAATGCGAATAAAACTCCTATAAAAGCCAGAACAATAAGGACTGTGCAATGCATAAAATCCTCTTCGCGACCAGCGAAGCCTATCCTTTAATCAAAACCGGCGGCCTCGCGGATGTGGCCGCCAGCCTGCCGCGCGCGCTGCTCAAACGTGGGCATGACATACGTATACTCTTGCCGGCCTATGCGAGCGTAATGCTAAAAGCCCGTGATGCTGGTGTAAAAAAACTGGCCGATCTTGTCATATTGGGCGAAACCATTGGCCTGTGGCAGACACGCTTACCAGGATCGCGGGTAACTGTTTTACTGGTGGATATCCCCCAGTTTTCCGAGCGCGAGGGCAATCCTTATGTGGGGCCGGACGGTAGCGATTGGAGCGACAATCATCTGCGTTTTTTCCTGTTCTCCAAAGCCGCTGAAGCCATAGCGTTTAACCGTGCCAGCCTTGATTGGCAACCGGATATAGTCCATTGCAACGATTGGCAGACAGGCTTGATCCCCGCGCTTATTGGCGAGACACCAAACGGTCCCGCCACCGTATTTACCGTACACAACCTTGCTTATCGCGGGCTCTTTTCTTACCAGATATTCGCTGAACTAGGATTACCCAATCACTTTTGGCACCACGAAAAGCTGGAGTTTTATGGGCAGATGTCTTTTATCAAAGGCGGCTTGGCCTTTGCTGATGCCATCACCACAGTCAGCCCAAGCTATGCGCAAGAAATCCAGACACCAGCCTTCGGTTGCGGCCTGGATGGGCTGCTGCGTGCACGTCAGGCTGACCTCGCAGGCATACTCAACGGCATAGATACTGACGAGTGGAATCCGGGAAGTGACAAGTTAATCCCCTACAATTACAACCGTCGAACACTCAATCAAAAAGTCAACAACAAGCTGACACTGCAGGAGCAATTGGGGCTGCCGGTAAATGCTCAAACGCCCATGCTGGGCTTTATTGGCCGCTTGGTGGAGCAAAAAGGAATCGACTTAATCCTTGATCAACTGGGGCAATTGCTAACACAAGATTGCCAGTTAGTAGTGCTGGGCAGCGGCTTTGCGCACTATGAACAGGCACTTGCCACCCTGGTGCAACAGCAACCACAAAAAGTTTCGGTGACACTTGGCTATAACGAAGCCCTTGCCCATCTCATTGAGGCCAGTGCCGATATCTTTTTGATGCCCTCTATTTTCGAGCCCTGCGGACTCAACCAGATGTACAGTTTGCGTTACGGCACCTTGCCAGTGGTGAACGACGTGGGCGGTCTGCGCGACACCGTACGGGAAAGACCTTTTGACGATATAGGTACTGAAGGCAACGGCTTTGTTTTCCTTAAGCCTGACAGCGATGATTTGCATCAGGCCATCAAACGTGCCCTCTGGTGTTATCAGCAACCTGATTTATGGAAGCAGCTTCAGCAAAACGCCATGAGCCAGGATTTTTCCTGGGAAAATAGCGCCCAGCAATATGAAGATCTGTATGCGAAGATCCTGGTGAAAAAACCAGAGGTTATCGTCGAAAGCTAGCGATAATACAGCGCGACAAGGATGTCGATGACAGGTGGGAGCTTAAGCTCCCATGATGATGAAGGTTTAATGCAACAGCGTACGTTCGAACTCTGGCTCCAGAGTCTCAGCGCTCTGCTCGGCCAGCTCACCAGCGGCTTCCATTCCGGCTTCAATCATAGCCTTGGCTACTTCAAAGCGGCTACCACCCAAAAAAGCGATTGATTCCTCCGAAAAACGAATAGTCACCAGTGGCTCCTGCGAACCTTCATCGTCGCCACGCTTCAAGACTATTTCACCAGTAGGCAATTCGAGAATTTCGTAAAAAGATGACATAACCGCTCCGGGCTCACTCCGGGCACCCCCCGGAAAAAAATGAGGCGGCATTCTACCAGAAGAAGGGGAAGACTGGGGGTTCTTGCGAGATGAGCGGTAACCGGGCCACCAGCGGCAACCCGGCATCGGAATCGGAATCGATTAGTTTAAACGCTCCAGAATAGTAGTAATGCCCTGCCCCAAACCAATACACATGGTCGAAGCCCCCAGAGTTGCACCTTTCTGCTCCATCACCGTTAGCAATGAACCGGTAATACGGGTACCTGAGCAACCAAAGGGATGACCAAGGGCGATAGCACCACCGTGGAGATTCACCTTCTCTTCCATTTTATCCAGCAACTTCAAGTCCTTCAGCACAGGTAATGCCTGGGCAGCAAAGGCCTCATTCAATTCAACGACTTCGATATCATCTATCGTCAAGCCAGCAACCTTGAGCGCCTTCTCTGTCGACGGCACGGGACCATACCCCATAATTGAAGGATCAACACCGGCCAGACCAGTAGAAACCACCCTGGCAATCGGCTTTAAGCCCAGCGACTGCGCACGCTCGGCCGACATCACGAGCATCACCGAAGCACCATCACTCAATTGTGAAGACGTACCCGCTGTAACCTGACCATTTTTTGGATCAAAAACTGGCGGCAATTTGGATAAGGCTTCGACGGTAGTCTCGGGACGAATAGTCTCATCTTCTTCAACCATCACCATAAACCCATCGGCGTTATGCCCTTCAACCGGAATAATTTCGCGAGCAAAACGACCTTCAGCGCGAGCCTTGGCGGCCAGCTGATGAGAGCGCGCACTAAACTCATCCATCTGCTGGCGGTTAATGCCGTGCAACAGTGCAAGATATTCTGCCGTCATCCCCATATTGCCCGCCGCTTTTGCGACAGACAGTCCAAGCAATGGATTGATGTTGATAGATTCATACATGGGCAAATGGCCCATGTGCTCCACACCACCAATCAAATAAACATCGCCGATATTTGCGCGAATGTTGGCAGTAGCTGTATGCAAAGCTGCCATAGAGGAACCGCACAAACGGTTGATAGTCTGTGCGGGAATTGTGTGCGGCAAATCTGCCAGCAACAAAATGTTGCGCGCGATATTGAAAGCTTGCTCTTCGCGCTGCATCACACAACCCCACAACATATCGTCGATAGTTGCCGGGTCAACTTGTGAGTTGCGAGCCAACAAGCCTTTGATAATTGCAGCGGAAATATCGTCGGCACGCACATTGCGGAAGCAACCGTTTTTAGAGCGACCCATGGCACTGCGAGCGAAGTCGACTATAACGGCATCACGTGGTTGTAAACTCATTTATTCTCGCTCCTTAGCCGTAAAATTTTTGTGAGTTGGCGGCTTTAGCTTTCAAGCTCGCAGGCGGTTCATAGAGTGCGCCCAATTGGGCAAATTTTGCAGCCATATCGCAGAAGGTTTGCGCGCCGATAAAATCAATCCAGCGGAACACACCACCGCGGAACGGAGGGAAACCCGTACCGTAAACCAGCGCCATATCCGCCTCTGCGGGTGAGTCAACGATTTGTTCATCCAGACAACGGGTCAGCTCAGTGACCATGGGCACCAGCATGCGTGCGATAATATCCTCATCGCTAACCTCAACAGCACCGGAGATTACCGGCTTAAGAATTTCTGCTGCTTCAGCACTTGCCACTTTTGCGGGCTTACCTTTTTTATCCAGCTCGTAATTATAAAAGCCTTTGGAGTTTTTCTGCCCCAAACGACCTGCGGCAAAGAGCACATCCGTACAGGATGTAAAATCGCGTTTCATGCGATCCGGGAAGCCTTCTGCCATCACTTTTTCAGCGTGGACCGCAGTGTCAATCCCCACAACATCCAACAAGTAAGCAGGCCCCATTGGCCAGCCCCAGGTTTCCATCACCTTGTCGATGCGCTGATAATCAACACCATCGCGTATCAGCATGGCAAAGCCAGCGAGATACGGGAACAACACACGATTCACGAGAAACCCAGGACAATCTTTTACAACGATGGGCTTTTTACCCATGGCGTTGGCGTAGGCAACCGTACGCGCTACCGCTGTGTCTGATGTTTTTACGCCGCGAATAACTTCTACCAGCGGCATCATATGTACCGGGTTGAAGAAGTGCATACCGCAGAAATTTTCAGGACGCTGTAATGCTTCAGCCAAATAGCTAATCGAAATGGTGGAAGTATTGGATGCGAGTACCGTGTTAGCACTCACTTTGGTTTCAGTTTCAGCTAAAACACTGCGCTTCACTTTTGGATTTTCAACAACCGCTTCTACCACTATGTCGATCTGATCAAAACCGTCATACACCAGTGTTGGCTCAATGCGATTGAGCACGTCGCCCATTTCACTCGCACTCATTTTTTTGCGATCAACGCGTTTGCTTAGCAACTTATTAGCTTCGGAAAGGCCAAGATCAATACCCGCTTGCGTGATATCTTTCATCTTGATCGGAGTACCCTTAAGCGCGGATTGGTAAGCAATTCCACCACCCATAATGCCCGCGCCCAACACAGCTGCACGGCCGATTTTTTTATCGGATTTTTTCTCCCAACCTTTAGCTTTTTTGCTCACGAGCTGCTCGTTAACAAAAATACCCACCAGGGATTGTGCAACTGGAGTTTGCGCCATTTTGGCGAAGGCTTCTGCTTCGATTTGCAGTGCTTCATCACGTCCCTTATCAGCCGCTTTTTGCATGGCTTTGATAGCGGACACTGGCGCAGGATAATTGCGACCAGCTTGTGCTCCCACAAATGCTTTTGAAGTTTCAAAAGCCATCATGGATTCAATAAAATTCAGTTTGAGCGGCGCTTTTTTCTGTGTGCGGCGAGCCAGGTAATCAAATTTGCCTGTGATGGCTTGCTGCAACATAAAGAGCGCAGCATCGCGCAACTTCGCAGGCTCTACGACGGCGTCAACCACATGTGCGGTTAATGCCTGTTCTGCAGTATTTTCTTTGCCAGCTGCAATCCATTCCACGGCTGTGTCGAGACCAGCCACACGCGGCAACCTCACAGTACCACCCCAGCCTGGCACAATACCCAGCTTGGTCTCCGGCAAGCCAATTTTGCTGGCGGCCGTACTCGCTACGCGGTAATCACATGCCAGACAGAACTCCAAACCACCACCCAGAGCTATGCCATTGATAGCCACTACAGTTGGGAATGGCAGGTCTTCAAGACGGCAATTATTGCGATTATTGTTCGCCAAGTGCCCAATAATTTGCTCGGGACCTGCCGCAAATACAGCGCCGAATTCCATAATATCGGCACCTACAATAAATACGTCTTTGGCGCTAGTAACCAAAAGCCCTTTGATATCTTTTGCCTGCTCAAGCAAGCCGAGAATTTGATCAAGCTCGGAGACGGCTTGCAGATTGAATTTATTAACCGATTCGCCCTGTAAATCAAAAATGATTTCGGCGATTCCGTCAGCATGTTTGGTGAGGGATAGCGCTTTTCCTTGGAACATAAGCATCTTCTCTGTTAGAGGTTGAATTAAAAATGCCAAAGCTGGAATTGAGTGTAGCAGGCAAACGCCAATGGTGAAAAACCATCAGGAAAACAATTAGATAATTGTGATGAAGTGGCCGGGTTTCAATCCGCAAGGCAAGATAAAAATATACAATCCTGGCTTGCTGAAATATTGCGCAGCCTGTGAGCTTGCAATGCTGCTAGCGAAAACACGTCGCCCACTTGCAAGCGACTGACTTCGGCGTTAAGCGTCAGTTCCAATTCGCCTTGTACAAGATAACCGCTGAGAGCCTGAGGTAAACGTAAAAGCTGCTCACCAGAGTCGGCGCCCGGTCTGTAGCAAACGCGCGTATACCGCAAAGGTTGCACGGTTTGCATGGGAATTATTTGCTGGTAAATACCCTGAGCCACAGCCAGCTGCTGTCCGGCAAGCTCATCCGCACGATAGACGGCACGGCTTAGCAAGCTGAGATCACAAGTGAAGAAGTAACTGAGACTCATGGGAATGCCAGAGAGAATTCTGGCGAGGGAGTTGACGGAGGGGCTGCTGAGCCCCTGCTCGATCATGGAAATACTGCTGTGCGGCACACCGGCGCGCTTGGCCAATTCCCTTTGTGATAACCCATTATGCTCGCGAACCGCTTTAAGGCGAACACCAAGATCCAAATCTCCCTGGCCTGAGCCGCTGGATACACTGGTATCAGTGTCAATCATGATTTAAGCAGGCGCTCGCGTTCAGCATCCGGAAGGTTACTTACAATCAAGTTGTAGGAATGGTCGATCATTTCGTAAATCTCTTCGTCGGGAATACTGCCGTCGAAAATGATCGTGTTCCAATGCTTTTTGTTCATCTGGTAACCAGGCTGAACGGCGTCATATTGCGCGCGCAACTCCAATGCCAGATCAGGATCGCATTTGAGGTTAATACGAGCAAAGGCCACGCCTGAGGTCAAGGTTGCAAACATTTTGTGGCACACCTTATACACCCCGACATTGGGATCCTGAGGAAAGGTTTGCACTGCCTGCTTTTTGCTCAGTAGATATTTTTGTGCAGAAGAAAAATCCATCATGCAGTCCTTTTTAAACATCTCGATAGAATAAACAGTTGATATACATGTACTAAATTCTTACAGCAAGATTAAAACAAACCCTTAAAGCAAACCCCGTATCAGGGCCGGGAATTATGTCGAACCAATCGCCCCAGACGACCGTAATCGATAACACTTTGGGGCAAGCGACTAAAGAGTTCGGTTAAATCCGCGGGGTTAACGCCATTCATGGTGGCGTATTCCGCATCAGCTACACAGGAAACAGTCGCCAATATGGCGTCTATTTCATCATCCGCCGATGTCGGCAGTATAGCAGCAAGTTTAGCACTCGTCTGGTATTCATCTAAAATTTGGCTCCAAATATCCTGCCAGAAGATGTATCCCTGCATAAAACCTCTCGCCCACTGCTCACCATTAAGGCGATCCTGTTTGTCTGGAGAGTAAACCGGAGCAAAAGGTAGTTCACACAGATCAGCCAACACCTGCTCCCTATGCCAAGTATAGAGGGATATTAGGGCCTTGGTAATACGGATGGACTCTTCCTCAGAGGTAAAATCCGGCGACTGATCGCCGAATACCAAGGGCACCCAATCCGAATGAAGCGCATCTCCCGGACCGCCAGCAATCGCACGCAGATATCCGTCGAGCTGGAAAAAATTCATCGTGTAAGCAGGTCGCTCCGGTGCAGACAAAGCACCCACCAGTACAGCCGTCAATTCTACTTTGCCCGCTTTTAAGTCATCCATCGGGCTTATTTGTTCCTGGCACAACATTTTTTATTCCTATCTTTCAATCTCATCAGCTAATTATGGATGCAGCTTAAAACGAAGTTCTGCGGTATTCGCGGTATTCTGGTTGCCAGAACTCTGCATCAATCTTTTCCATCATCATCTCTTCAGGGATGGGCATAGCCACTTCGTCCTCTACCGCTTGTTTGAATACTGCAAGAGCAATGATTTTGCTCACTTCGCGAATATCCCTTAAGGGTGGTAACAGTGCTGCCCCGGTCCCTCTAATAATGGGGGAAGCATCGGCCAGCGCACGACTCGCGGCAGTCATCATATTATCAGTTACCCGTCTGGCTTTGGCGGAAATCACCCCTAACCCCAATCCGGGAAATATATAACTATTGTTACATTGGGAGATTTCGTAGTGACGATCGCCCATATCCACCGGGGCGAAAGGGCTGCCCGTAGCAATCAACGCTTTTCCCGAAGTCCAACGCAAGAGATCTACTGGCTGAGCTTCCGCTTGTGACGTGGGATTTGAAAGCGGCAGGATAATTGGATGGGAACAATAACTCTGCACAGCCTGAACAATGGTTTTGGTAAACAGGCCCGGTTGGCCTGACACACCTATCAATACGGTTGGACGCGCATTGACTACTACATCCAATAAGTTGACGACATCCTCACGGCGATCGTGGGTCAAGCGCCAGCGATTAACCACCTCGTCGGGAACGCAGAGGTGTTTTTGAAAATCAAACAACCCTTGGGAACCACTTTGCAAGAGCCCTTCCTTACCAACCAGGAAAATTCGTTCATGGGCCTCTTGTTCAGTCAGCCCCTCATGAATCATCTGGCGAACCAACTGCTCGGCGATTCCACAACCTGCAGAACCAGCACCGGCAAATACAATTTTCTGATCGCGCAATAACTCGCCCTTGGAACGACAGGCAGCGATCAAGGTTCCTAACGCAACCGCCGCTGTGCCTTGAATATCATCATTAAAACAACAAAGCTCTTCACGATAACGACGGAGCAAGGGTGTAGCATGATCTTGGGCAAAATCCTCAAATTGTAATAACGCTTTGGGCCAGCGCAGCTTTACTGCCTGAATAAATTCATCGACGAACTGATAATAATCGTCACCAGTAATGCGCGAATGCTGCCACCCCATATACATAGGATCATCAATCACCGAAGGATTATTGCAGCCTACATCCAACATTACTGGCAACACATAGGCAGGACTTATACCACCACACGCGGTATAGAGCGCAAGTTTACCAATGGGAATTCCCATGCCACCAATGCCTTGATCACCTAAACCAAGAATGCGCTCACCATCAGTCACAACGATAACTTTGACGTTTTGCTTGGTCGCATTTTGCAGCAAATCATCCATACGATCCCGATCGGGATAAGAAATAAAGAGGCCACGCTTGCGTCGATAAATCTTGGAGAATAATTGGCACGCCTGCCCAACCGTGGGGGTGTAGATAAGAGGCATAACTTCTTCGAGATGATCGGTCACCAAACGAAAATAAAGAGTTTCGTTGGTGTCCTGAATATTACGCAGGTAGATGTGCTTGTCTATGTCAGTTTGAAAGGCATTTAATTGATGATAGGCACGGGCTTTTTGCTCTTCAATAGACTCAATTTTATAGGGCAGCAAGCCCTCCAGATTGAACTGTTGACGCTCCCTTTCGCTAAAAGCACTACCCTTATTGAGCAGCGGGGCTTCCAGCAATGCCGGCCCGGCAAAAGGTATGTAAATCGGCCGTTTTTTCATCGTGGCGATTATCCTGTCCTGATCTACTCACCATAGCCCAAAGCCTTCTGATTAGCCAGTAGCCCCAATCTTCGGTAGCCGTTAGAATGCCGGCCGCCTTTAACGATTAGATAAAATTGGAACGATTGGAACACAAATATGCAGATCGCCGACTTTTTAGCCAAGCTTGAACAATCACCTGATTCTGTCAGTTTTCAGGATACTATGGCGGTAGTTGAAGCTAATTATAATTTTACCCCTACAGCATTCCGCAATGGCGAGCTTCTCAACGATGCAGGCCAAAATTCTGGCTCCTGTAAATTGTTTAGCTTTGCCAGTTTGCAACAATTGAGCAAGGAAAAAACCTTGTCATGTTTTGGCGATTACTATCGCAAAGACGTACTCGAACATCCGGAAGCACAAGACCATCAGAATATTCGCAATTTCATCCGCTTCGGTTGGGATGGAATTGCGTTTAACGGAACTGCTCTGGCACCATTATAAGTGCCAGCGTCCAATTAATGCCGGGGAAATGTGCAAAGAAAAACAATTCTGAAAGCTAATGAATTTGTGCATTTGAATTGTCACTTTCGATCAATACACACAGGTTTCAGAGTTCGTGAACATAATCCCGGCAGAATTATCATCCCATCCCCAATATAAATTTCTCTGGCGCAGCCAAGTGCTGTCCTTCATGGCCAATCAAATTGTCATGATGGTACTCGGCTGGCACATTTATACGCTCACACAAAGTCCGCTCAGCCTTGGCTACTTGGGCCTGGTGCTGTTTTTTCCGCAAGTATTATTGGTATTGATTGTTGGCCAGGTTGCGGACCGCCATAACCGGCGACTGGTTATCCTGATCACCCAGGTATTTGAAGCGTTGATTTCCCTGGGGCTTGCCGCCAGTGTTTTTTTCAAAGCGGAATCGCGCGAACTGATTTACCTCGCTGCCTTTTTGATTGGTAGCGTACGCGCATTTCAGGGGCCGGCTTTACAAGCATTATTACCCAGCCTGGTTGGCAGCGAATTGCTACCCAAAGCCATTGCATTAGGTTCTGCATCACGCCAATTCGCTACCATCGCCGGGCCTGCAATTGGCGGCTTCTTGTTTGTGGGTGGAACAGCGTTTGTATACGTCTGTGCAGCAGTACTTTTCGCCATTGCGTTTAGCCAGATTTATGCAATCACCGCACATCAGGAAAGCTCGCAGCGACCGCCCGTCACCCTGGAGTTTCTATTTGCCGGCATTCAATTTATCTGGCAACGCAAAGTAGTGCTTGGCGCTATTTCACTGGATTTATTTGCCGTACTGCTAGGTGGCGCCACCGCCCTGCTCCCGATTTATGCCGCGCAAATTTTGCATACCGATACCTGGGGTCTCGGCTTATTGCGTGCAGCTCCGGCTGTGGGTGCACTTTTGTTAGCGATTTATTTAAGCAACAATCCACTCACGCAGGGCTCAGGCAAAATAATGTTTTATTGCGTGGCGCTCTTCGGGGTATGCACCATTATTTTTGGTGTATCTACTATTTTCTGGATATCACTGCTAGCGCTCGCAATATTAGGTGCAGCAGACATGGTTAGCGTAGTGGTTCGCTCGTCACTGGTGCAGCTGCAAACGCCTGATGCCATGCGCGGCCGCGTAGGAGCAGTGAACTCTATTTTTATAGGTGCATCCAACCAGTTGGGTGAGTTTGAATCCGGCGTAACGGCGCAATGGTGGGGCGTCGAGCCAGCCGTAGCTATTGGCGGCATTGGCACACTATTAATCGTTATTATCTGGATCAAACTGTTCCCGGAACTCTATCGCTGGAACAAGTAAATTTACGAAGGCCGCATTATGTGGATACAAAAAGATATTCAGCTCAAACCCCGCCCGCGAGGATTTCATTTGGTGACCAATGAGGTATTGGCCCAATTACCCGAGGTGAAAAACATCAAAGTTGGTTTGCTTAATGTGTTTATCAAACACACGTCGGCGTCACTGACCATCAATGAAAATGCCGATCCAACGGTACGCCAGGATTTCGAAAGTTTTTTCAATCGCCTGGTACCCGAAGACGAGCCCTACTATCGCCATAACGACGAAGGCAGCGATGACTTACCCGCACACTTGAAAGGCAGCATCCTGGGCGCAAGCCTGACTATCCCTGTTGCTGATGGACGTTTACATGTAGGAATCTGGCAGGGAATTTATTTATGTGAACACCGCAATCACGGCGGCTCGCGCAATCTGGTTATTACCTTAAACGGCGAAAATTATTGATAAAAAAACGCAGCTCATGGCTGCGTTTTTTGCAGAAGCACTTGGAAATTAGCGCTTGGGGGGCAAACCACCCATACCGCCAGGCAGACCACCCATTCCACTCATGGCGCCGCCTATGCCGCGCATCATTTTGGCCATACCGCCGCCTTTCATTTTGCCCATCATCTTGGCCATTTGTTTGTGTTGTTTGAGTAGACGATTCAAATCCTGAACCTGGGTACCAGAGCCCATAGTAATTCGACGTTTACGCGAACCACTCAGGTCATCAGGATTGCGGCGCTCTTCCGGTGTCATCGAATTAATAATTGCTTCCATGGTTTTGAATTGCTTATTCATATTAGCCGTTTGCGCCAATTGGGAAATATTGCCCATACCCGGCAACTTATCCAGCATGGAAGTCAAACCACCCATGTTTTGCATCTGCAACAACTGATCGCGCAAATCTTCCAAATCAAACTTCTGACCTTTGGTAACTTTCTTAATCAGTTTGTCAGCTTTTTCTTTATCAATAGTGCGCTCAGCTTGCTCGATCAGCGACATAACGTCGCCCATACCGAGAATACGGGAAGCAACACGCTCAGGATGGAAAGGCTCCAGCGCTTCCACCTTCTCACCCATACCCAGGAACTTAATGGGTTTGCCGGTAATATGACGCACTGACAATGCAGCACCACCGCGAGCATCGCCATCGGCCTTGGTAAGAATCACACCAGTCAGCGGCAACGCATCGTTAAAGGCTTTTGCGGTATTGACCGCATCCTGGCCAATCATGGCATCTATCACAAAGAGTGTTTCAACCGGCTTGATAGCGGCGTGAACATCTTTGATTTCAGTCATCAACTCTTCGTCGATGTGCAAACGGCCAGCGGTGTCCACAATCACCACATCGAAAAATTGGCGCTTGGCGTGATCAATAGCAGCGCGAGCTATATCAACTGGCTTTTGCTCTGTCGTAGAAGGGAAGAATTCCGCTTCAACTTCGCCAGCCAGCGTTTGCAATTGTTGGATAGCGGCGGGGCGGTAAACGTCCGCGCTTACCACCAATACTTTTTTCTTTTCGCGCTCTTTGAGGTATTTAGCCAGCTTGGCTACAGAAGTAGTTTTACCCGCACCTTGCAAACCCGCCATAAGTACAATGGCAGGAGGTTGCTGGGCGAGATTCAGACGCTCATTGGCCTGGCCCATGGTTGCAATCAGTTCAGCTTCAACGATCTTGAGGAACTGCTGGCCCGGATTGAGTGCTTTACTAATCTGGGCACCCAGTGCGCGGCTGCGCACCTGGTCGATAAAAGCTTTAACAACGGGCAGCGCAACGTCGGCTTCCAACAAGGCTTTGCGCACATCGCGCAATGCGTCTTTGATGTTGTCTTCGCTCAAGCGAGCCTTGCCGGTAATGCTGCGCAGGGTATGAGATAAGCGATCCGTTAGGTTCTCAAACATAGATTTCTCGATCTGGAACAGGTTAATGACGCGGGCGTTGCCGCCAAAAATGGCCGCGATTATACCCCCAAAAACCATCAGGGTGGCAAAATGACCAGGATTTAACCATCAGTTTCTACCGGCCATGGCAATTAAGTTCGCCTTGTGACAAACTCGCCAGTTGAGATTATTTATCATCGAGGCCAGCCTGACAGCGCCTCGCATCCAGTTCAACTCCAGGATCAAGATTGAGCTAGTTTATGCCGTTTCTCATAGCGAATATCGCCGCAGCATTATTTTACACTTTGCTCGGCGCCTATCTGGCCAAACAGGTAGTCCAACAAAAAAACTTGAACTTACCCTACCTATTTATTGCTATTGCAGTAACGTTGCTATTACACGCAACCGGCATCTATGGTATCAGCGCCAAACCTGACGGTATCCAACTTAGCTTTTTTACCGCTTCATCCCAAATATTTTGGGTTATTAACTGCATAGTGCTGCTCAGCAGTATGAAAAAGGCGCTCCATAATCTTTTTATTATTCTATTACCCTGCTCCGCTCTCGCTATATTGGGAACGATGTTAAACCAAAGCCAAAGCGCTGTACTGCATTTGAACTATCAACTGGCAAGTCATGTGGTTTTATCGATTTTTGCCTATAGCCTTTTAACCATAGCCACATTGCAAGCACTGGTACTCTCCTACCAGAATCGTCATCTTAAAAGTAAATCCAACTTGCAATACCTGCGCTATTTGCCTCCTCTACAAACCATGGAAGCACTGTTATTCGAATTTGTTTTAGTAGGTGAAATATTGTTAACGCTGTCCATCGTCAGCGGCTTTATTTTTCTGGAAAATATTTTTGCGCAACACCTGGTACACAAAACCGTATTTTCTATAGCGGCCTGGCTGGTTTATGGATTTTTATTGATCGGAAAATACAAGCTTGGCTGGCGCGGTAATACGGCTATTCGCTGGACCTTGGCAGGTTTTGTATTTTTGATGCTCGCTTATTTTGGCAGCAAGCTGGTGTTAGAACTCATTTTGCATCGGGTATAAAAAAAGCCTCTTATGAGGCTTTTTGGGGTTGCTTACGCAGCTGCTTAATATATTCCAGTTCGTTTTGTGCTTTCTTATCTGCTTTATCAATTTCGAGACATTCTGCAAATTTTGCTTCCGCCTCATCAAGTCGCCCCAACTCAATCAGCGCAAAACCAACACCGCGCTTGGCGCGAAGCAATTCTTCTGTCACGCCGCTTTCAGGGCCAAGCTCCGCAGAATCCTCCGCCTGCTGAAAGCTTTCCAGCGCGTCACTCCATTGCTTTTTCAGCTGATACAAATGGCCTTGCTCGGATAAAAAACGAGAGTTTATTGGACTCCATTCCAGCGCTTGTTTAATTATTTTTTGCGCTTCATCCAATTGCCCCAAATCAACATTTGCATAGGCTTTAAAATAGTAGGCGTCCCCACAAGTGGAGGATACTGCGGAAGCATCCGTACCCAGGGTACCAGCCAACGCCATGTAAACTATGGTTTCGGCCGGAGAGCGAGAAGAATATAACTGACCTTTAGTCTTTTTGCGCTGCTCTTCACAATCATGAATGACAGGTTCAAGGTACTGATCAATTGCTTTTGCGGGTGCACCATTTGCTATTAACTGTGCGCCTTGCATGACTTTTTGGTCATTGTCCTGAGCATTATTATTTTTGGCTGACTGAGATGCACATCCAGCCAGTAACACCAATCCGACAATTCCAAACTTTTTCATAAGCTTCCTTATTTTTCTTTAGCGGCTGTTTTTACGAATAGCTTGCTCTATACAAATGGCACCTCTACCCAAAAGTAGTTACTCCCTACGCCACAAGGTCCCGCCACCTTTTACATCTTCAAGAACTACTTTTTGCTCCAACAACAACTTGCGAATTTCATCGGCACGGCCATAGTTTTTGTCAGCTTTGGCTTGGATACGCTCCTGAATTAAACGCTCTACTTCCTCGGCTGCAATCACATCGCCACCACCTGATTGCAGAAATGTTTCCGGATCCTCTTTCAACACACCGAGAATCAAGCCAAACGCCTTGAGTTGACCTACCAGATTGTTGGCAAGCGCTTCATCGCCTTTGGCGTTGTTCAGATCGCGAACAAGATCGTACATACCAGCCAAGGCAACGCGAGTATTGAAATCATCATTCATGGCGTCAACAAAAGCGTTGTAATAGGCGCTATCTTGCATATCAGCAAATGACAAAGCTGGAACATGATGATATCCGCGCAGAGCACCATAAAAACGCTCAAGACCAGCGCGAGCCTCGATCAAATTATCTTCGGCATAATTGATGGGGCTGCGGTAATGGCTGCTCACCAACAGGAAACGCACCACTTCAGGATGATATTTTTCGAGCACATCGCGAATGGTGAAAAAGTTGCCCAATGATTTGGACATCTTCTCTCCATCTACACGTACGGCGCCGGCATGCATCCAATAATTTACGTATTTGCAACCATTGGCAGCCTCGCTCTGGGCGATTTCGTTTTCGTGGTGAGGGAATGGTAAATCCGGGCCACCGCCATGAATATCAAAAGTATCACCGCAGCATTTTTTACTCATGGCCGAGCATTCAATATGCCAGCCAGGGCGACCTTCACCCCAAGGGGATGTCCAGGAAGGTTCGCCAGCTTTAGCCGCTTTCCAGAGCACGAAATCACGCGGATCTTCTTTGATTTCATCCACTTCAATACGTGCACCCGCCAGCAATTCATCCACATTTTTATTAGTGAGCTTGCCGTAATCTTTAAAGCTGGTTACGCGATAGTAAACATCGCCATTGCTCGCCGCATAAGCATGACCTTTCTCAATCAGAGTTTGGTTGAGCTCAATAATTTCACCGATAAATTCGGTTGCACGTGGCTCAATACTTGGACGCGCAATCCCCAAACTTTCTTCATCTTCATGCATATAATCGATAAAGCGCTTGGTCAGCTCTGTATAGTGCTCACCATTTTCGGCGGCGCGCTTGATAATTTTATCGTCGATATCAGTGATGTTATGCACGTAGTTTACATCCCAGCCTTGGCTGCGGAGAAAGCGCACCATGACATCAAATGCGATGGATGCGCGAGCGTGACCTATATGGCAATAGTCATAAACGGTAATACCACAGACATACATAGAAATTTTTCCCGGATGAATGGGTTTAAAAATTTCTTTTTGACGGGTCATTGTGTTGTATATCTGTAGCATTTTATTTCTTATTTCCAATTAAATTAATTTCAGCTGCGTCTGCTAGCAAATCGCCATTTATTCCTGATCATCGATTTTGGCAAAACTGTCTTTCAAACCAATAGTGCGATTGAACACAATCTTGTTTACACTTGAGTATTTACTATCGAGACAGAAATAGCCTTGGCGCTCGAACTGAAATCTGTCAGTCGGTTGCGCCTTACCCAAACTCAATTCAGCCTTACAACCTGAAAGAATTTCCAAATTGTTGGGATTAATGGAATCCAGGAAATTTTTGCCACCGGCATCAGGGGCTTCATCGGTGAACAAGCGATCATAAAGACGCACTTCACAATCAAGGTTTTGCGTTGCAGACACCCAATGGATTACACCTTTAGGTTTTACGCCGTCGGCCGGATCTTTACCCAAAGTACCTTCAACGATGCGCGCGCGAATTTCGATGATATTGCCAGCCCCATCCTTCACCGTTTCATCAGCCTCAATCACATAGGCACCACGCAGGCGAACACGTTTACCCAATACCAGACGCTTGTATTTCTTATTGGCTTCCTCACGGAAGTCTTCCTGCTCAATAAAAACAGTTTGCGTGAACGGTATAGTACGATCACCCAGCTCTTCACGATTTGGATGATTGTGTACTGTCAATGTTTCAACTTTATCCGCAGGATAATTGGTCAGGGTTACTTTCAACGGACGCAGTACACACATTGCACGCGGTGCATTTTTATCCAGATCATCGCGCACACAAAATTCCAGCACGCCCACATCAACAATACCGTCGGAACGAGTTACACCTATGCGCTCACAAAAATCGCGCAACGCTGCGGGTGTGAAACCACGGCGACGCATACCTGAAATGGTTGGCATACGCGGGTCATTCCAGCCGTCGACATGATTTTCATCCACCAATTGTTTTAACTTGCGTTTGCTGGTCACTGAATAGTTGATATTCAAGCGTGCGAATTCATATTGATGAGGAACCGCTGGCACAGGTAACTGTTGGATAAACCAATCGTAAAGTGGCTTGTGGTCTTCAAATTCCAGCGTACAAATTGAATGGGTAATACCTTCAATCGCATCGCTCTGGCCGTGGGCATAATCGTAGGAGGGATAAATGCACCACTTGTCACCCGTCTGGTGATGGTGAGCTTTTTTAATGCGATACAAAATTGGATCACGCAGATTAATATTGGGCGACGTCATATCGATTTTGGCACGCAGTGAGCAAGCGCCTTCCTCAAATTCGCCGGCACGCATTTTTTCAAATAACGCCAGGTTTTCTTCTACACTGCGATCGCGATAAGGACTGTTTTTACCAGCCTCAATCAAGGTTCCGCGATATTCACGCATTTGCTCAGCATTTAAATCGCACACAAATGCCAAACCTTGTTTGATCAGGTAAATCGCCCATTCATGCAGCTGGTCAAAATAGTCGGAGGTATAACGAACCTCGCCGTTCCATTTAAAGCCCAGCCATTGCACGTCTTCCATAATGGAATTGACGTACTCTTCGTTTTCTTTTTCGGGGTTGGTATCGTCAAAGCGCAGGTTGCAAGTACCACCAAACTCTTCAGCCAGGCCAAAATTCAGGCAGATAGATTTGGCATGGCCAATATGCAGATAGCCATTAGGCTCGGGAGGGAAGCGCGTACTGATGGTTTTATGTGCACCTTGATCAAGATCTTTACGGATCAGCTGCTGCAAAAAGTGCGGCGGCTTTTTAGTTTCGGTAGTCGTTGATTCTGGTGAGGCTGGATGGTCAGTCATGCTCGAAATTCTTCCGTAGTTAACGCAGGGTCATAGATAGGGCTATTGTATGTGCCGACTCTTGTCATGGCAAACCACCCTAACCTCTGCAGGTTATTTTTGCGGTGCAGATCTATAGTCGCTACGGCGCTGTAGCTGATAGCGGGCCACCGCACGCTGATGATCGCTCAATGTATCTGAAAACTCCGAGGTGCCATCGCCTTTGGCAACAAAATAGAGCGCTTTGCTTTTATCAGGATGCAACGCGGCCATCAGAGCGGCGCGCCCCGGGCTGGCGATGGGTGTAGGCGGCAAGCCGGAGATCACATAAGTGTTGTAATCAGTAGACTGGCTCAAATCTTTAGAACCAATTTTACCAGCATAGGCATCGCCCATCCCGTAGATTACTGTGGGGTCAGTCTGCAACTTCATACCCTGTTGCAAACGGCGCACAAATACGCCAGCAATACGATCACGCTCGGCGGCACTGCCAGTTTCCTTTTCAACAATGGAGGCCATGATTAGCGCATCATAATCGGAGCGGTACGGCAAATCAGAGTCTCGCGCAGCCCAAAGCTCGTCGAGTGTTTGCCGCATTTTTTTATAAGCTTGTAGCAAAATCTCCAGGTCTGATGTCCCTTTGGAAAAGGTGTAAGTATCAGGATAAAACCAGCCTTCCAGAGCAGATATGGGCAAATTAAGTTGCTGCAAGCGCTCGCTAACCGATTTGTTTTTTAGCAAATGCGTCAATTCGGCATGCTCGTCAAGCGCCGCCATTATCTGGCGAAAACTCCAGCCTTCCACCAAGGTCACTTGATGCAAGATAACATCGCCGCGATTTAATTTATCGAGCAAGGTAAGTGGTGTCAGCCCAGTTTCGAGGCGATACTCACCTGGATGGATTTTTTCTTTTTGGTAGTAGCGTGCATACCAATTTAACCAGCGCGGATGTTGCAATATATTTTTTGCGGCCAAATCTTGTGAAAGATGGCTGAGCGATTTTCCTGAATCCAATTCATAGTGAAACCCCTCAGCTGGCAGCGATAAGGGTTCCGTCATCCAGGCTTGAAAACTAAACCAGAGATAGAGACTCGCACAAAGCGCAGTAACAACCATTGCGAGAAATAGTTGTATGAGGCGGCGAAAAAAAGGAGAGCGAGTTTCAGTCATAGTTTTTTGAACAATTAATACGCGATTAAATGGGCTTTATTCGAGAATCGGCGCGAGCTGATTTTGCAATCGACGAGTCAATGGGCCGGGATTTTTTTGCAATCCTTGATCAGCCAAAATTTCGCGCACAGGCCAAATACCATAAAGACTATTGCATAAAAATATTTCTTCGGCTGCATAGAGGTCATCCAACCTCAATTGCATCACATGCGTATTGATTGCTAAGGCTGGAGCTAAATCTTCCAGAATATAGCGGCGCATAACGCCCGACACGCCAGCCAAACTCAGATCGGGCGTTAACAGCTGATTATTTTTCACGAGAAAAATATTGCTGAATACGGCTTCCACAAGATTGTCATTACAATCAAGCAACAGTCCTTCGGCAACACTATCATCATTCCATTCCGCCCGCGCCAATACTTGCTCTAAACGGTTAAGGTGTTTTAAACCCGCAAGCGCCGGGTTATGTCCCAAACGCAACTTGCACAAGTGTATCCGTACACCATCTGTCGCATTGGTTGCAGGATATACAGCAGCAGGATAGACACCAATAATAATGGTGGGTTGCACTGGCTCAGGCCATTTATAACCGCGCCCGCCCTGCCCGCGAGTTACAGTGATTTTAACAACCGCATTACCGGCACCGCTCGTGGAGATAACCTTCCCCAATTGAGTTTCGAGCAGTGTCGCTGACAGAGGAATACCCAGCTTTTCGCAACCTGCTAACAAACGTTCGCAGTGATATTTCCACAATGCAAGAGTGCCATTCTGTAATTTGCAGGTTTCAAACAAACCATCGCCATAGGCAAGCCCCCTGTCTATTGGCGACAGCTGGGCTCCCATAACGCCATTGACAGCAATAAGCGGAAGACTGGTTTGCATAATTTGGGAATCACATAAAAAAACGCCGAACTTAAGTCCGGCGTTTGCGAGTCGGGAATCTTAAATTTTTCTAAAAATCAGCGAGCCGTTAGTTCCACCAAAACCGAAGGAGTTAGACAAAACCGCTTCGATTTTGCGCTCCTGAGCGGTATGCGGCACCAAGTTAATATCGCAGCCTTCGTCCGGATTATCCAAATTGATCGTTGGCGGTGCTACCTGGTCGCGAATAGCAAGCACACTGAAAATCGCCTCAACCGCACCGGCAGCCCCCAACAAATGCCCTATCATAGACTTCGTGGAGCTAACCGCTACGTTATTAATCGACGAACCCCAAACGGATTTCACCGCTTGGCACTCCGCCTTGTCACCTGCAGGTGTAGAGGTACCGTGAGCGTTTACGTAATGGATATCAGCAACGGAAATCTGCGCATCTTTAATGGCGTTAACCATAGACGCGGCAGCGCCCGAGCCATCTTCCGGTGGCGAAGTCATGTGATAGGCATCACCGCTCATACCAAAACCAACCAGCTCTGCATATATGCGAGCACCGCGAGCTTTAGCGTGTTCGTACTCTTCCAACACTAATACACCGGCTCCGTCGCCCAGCACGAAACCATCGCGGTCTTTATCCCAAGGGCGACTGGCCGCTTGTGGATTATCATTGCGTTGGGAAAGCGCTCTCGCTGCGGCAAATCCGCCCAAGCCCAGCGGTGTAGTCGCCATCTCAGCGCCGCCTACCACCATCACATCTGCATCGCCGTACTGAATCATACGGGCACCAAAACCAATGCTGTGCGTACCTGTGGTACAAGCGGTGGTAATGGCAATATTGGGGCCACGCAGGTTATGCATGATCGACAGGTTGCCAGAGATCATATTGATAATGGCGCTCGGCACAAAAAACGGGGAAATACGGCGCGGTCCTTTTTCAGTCAAGGTCACAGCACCTTCAGTAATGGTGCCAATACCACCAATGCCTGAACCTATAGAAACACCTATACGGCCAGCGTTGGCTTCAGTCACCTCCAGGCCGGAATCGCGCAGCGCCTGGATACCGGCAACCATACCGTATTGAATAAACGGGTCCATTTTACGCGCTTCCTTGCTCGGGAAATAATCATCCACTACAAGGTTTTTTACTGAGGCGCTGAATTGCGTGGTAAACGCCGAGGCATCGAAACTGGTAATGGTAGCAACGCCACTTTTGCCATTAACAATACCATTCCAGGTTTCTTCAACCGTGTTTCCCAGTGAACTGATCATACCCAGACCAGTAACGACAACTCTTTTACGTGACACGCTGTGAGACTCCTCAGTATAAGCCGGTTTATGCCGGCAGCGTTCATTGATTAGCAATCATGCCTAAAAATCAGGCAAATAAAAAAGCCGTACTATTTCGCAATAATACGGCTTTTTGAAAAGATAGGTAATCAGCTAGACAGTATTACGCCAGGTTGGCGTTGATGTAATCGATAGCTAATTGAACTGTGGTGATCTTTTCGGCTTCTTCATCAGGAATTTCAGTTTCGAATTCTTCTTCGAGAGCCATTACCAACTCTACGGTATCCAAAGAATCTGCGCCCAGATCTTCTACGAAAGAAGCCTCGTTTTTCACTTCGTCTTCTTTAACGCCTAATTGCTCAGCAACGATCTTTTTTACGCGTTCTTCAATGCTACTCATGATAACTCCTAAGTGTTTATAGACAAAACCGTCAGTTAGTAGAGCCGACAGCCGCCGGATTCAAATTGCCCGACAATATGATTCGGCCAAAATCGACGCGCATTTTACATCTATTTGGCCGAGTTGTAACGCCTGACACAAAAAAACTTGGCTTTTTTAGCTATTTTCCCATATGAAACATAGGGTTATAGCTAAATTACGACATGTACATGCCGCCGTTTACGTGGATAGTTTCACCACTGATATAACCACCCGCATCGCCTGCCAGGAAAACAACTACGGCAGCAATTTCTTCTGGCGCACCCAAGCGGCCAAGCGGAATTCGCGAGAGCAATTGTTGCTTCTGTTCTTCTGGCAATACCTTGGTCATATCGGTATCAATAAAACCGGGCGCAACCGTGTTTACTGTGATGTTGCGTGAACCCACTTCTGCAGCCAATGAGCGAGCGAAGCCGGCAACACCTGCTTTAGTAGCAGCGTAGTTGGACTGGCCAGGGTTACCCATAGCACCCACAACGGAACTGATATTGATAATGCGTCCCCAGCGCGCCTTCATCATGCCACGCAGCACGCCCTTACTTAAACGATAAATAGCGCTCAGGTTGGTGTTGATTACATCAAACCACTCTTCGTCACTCATACGCATTAACAAATTGTCTTTGGTAATGCCGGCATTATTGACCAGGATTGCAGGCGCACCAAATTCGTCAGTTACACTTTTCAGCAATTCCGCAACAGAATCTGCGTCAGTGACATTCAACACCTTGCCTGAACCGCGAATACCCAACTCAGCAAAACGCGCAGAAATTTTCTCTGCGCCAGATTCACTGGTCGCGGTACCAATAACAATTGCACCCGCCTTGCCTAACTGCTCCGCAATAGCAGCACCTATACCGCGACTCGCGCCAGTAACCAGTGCAACTTTATCTTGAATACTCATAAGCTTGTCTCTCTGAACTTATTAAATTTGAGTTAAAACACTCTCAACTTCTTCCGGCTTTTCTATCGACAAAGCTGTCAATTCAGCATTAATGCGTTTATTCAAGCCTGACAGCACTTTACCTGGACCACACTCAATAGTAAGGCTAATGCCTGCTGCACTCATGGTGTTAACACATTCCACCCAACGCACTGCGCTGTAAATTTGCTCAATCATTAGAGCTTTGATTTTTTGTGGATCTAATTCAGTTTGCGCAGTCACATTGTGAACCACAGGAACTTGCGGAGCTTTGAATTCAGTAGCGTTAATTTGCTCTGCCAAACGATCGGCAGCAGGACGCATCAGCGACGTATGGAAAGGTGCACTCACAGGCAAGGGCAGTGCACGCTTGGCGCCGGCCTCTTTACATAAAGCACTAGCGCGCTCAACAGCTGCCGCGCTGCCTGCAATAACCACCTGGCCCGGCGAGTTAAAATTTACAGCGGAAACAACTTCGCCCTGCTCTGCTTTTTTACAAGCTTCAATAATCAGCACATCATCCAAACCAATAATGGCCGCCATAGCACCCTGTCCCGCAGGCACTGCTTCTTGCATAAATTTGCCACGCTGTTGCACAAGTTTTACAGCATCTTTAAAGGCAACCACACCAGCACAAACTAATGCCGACCACTCCCCCAAACTATGACCAGCCATCAGCGAAGGTTGTGCACCATTTTTTTCTTGCCATACACGCCACACAGCAACACTGGCAGTTAGTAACAATGGCTGGGTACGTTCGGTCAAATTAATTTCTTCTTGAGCACCCTTTTGCACCAGCTCCCACAAATCATAACCGAGCACTTCTGAAGCTTCGGCAAAAGTGGCAGCCACTACCGGATACTGTGCTGCCAATTCAGCCAGCATGCCAATTTTTTGCGAGCCTTGACCGGGAAATACAAAAGCAAGATTTTGTTGAGTCATATGTATCTACTTTAATTACTGGGAAGAATGAGGTAAGGCGGAAAATGCCTGCTCTATACGCTGGGGGATATTTTGAATGACTTGCTCACGTGCAACTGACAATGCCTGTATAAATGCTTTTTTATTGGCGTTGCCATGGCTTTTTACCAAAATCTTTTGCAGCCCCAAAAAACTGGCGCCATTATACATGGAAGGATCAAGCTCAGTGCGCAACTGTTTAATCAGGGGCCAGATTAAAATCGCCGCCGTACGTGTTAACCAGTTGCGCCTGAAAACTGCCTGGATTTTTTTGCCAACAAAACGCGCCGTCCCCTCACAGGTTTTCAGCGCAATATTGCCATGAAAACCGTCACAGACAATCACATCTACATCACCGGCAAAAATTTTGCTGGCCTCTACATAACCAACATAATTAAGCGAAGTGTCCGCTTGCAATAATGTTTGCGCACTGCGGATTATGTCGGTTCCCTTGATAGATTCTGTGCCTATATTGAGCAACGCGATCCGCGGATTTTTGCTGTCAGCAGAGGCCAACACATTACCCATGAGCGCAAACTCATGTAGATTCTCTGGTGAGCACTGGGTATTTGCACCGAGATCCAACAAATAAGTTTGCCCACGCTCCACCGGCATTGCCTTACAAATTGCAGGGCGCTCCACTCCAGAAAAAGTTTTCAACAGATATTTGCCAATAGCAAGCAACGCTCCTGTATTACCAGCACTAACACAAGCGTCCGCACGGCCATCTTTGAGTTGCTCTATCGCCCGCCACATAGAAGAGTCTTTTTTATGGCGCAAAGCCTGAACCGGATCATCCTGCATAGTAACTACGTCATTAGTATGAACAATAGTAATTCGATGACGTGTCAGCTTTTTTTGCGGAAGTATTTTGAGGAGCTGCTGTTCATCGCCAAATAAAACGAGATCAACATCCGGGTGAGTCGAGGTAAATTTTTTCGCCGCTGAAATAGCAACGCGGGGACCTAAGTCCCCGCTCATAGCGTCTACCGCTATTCGAATTCTTGCAGACAAGATAATCGTCTTTTAGAGATTACTCGTTGCTGCCTTTGTCGATCACTTTACGGCCACGGTAGAAACCGTCAGCAGTAACGTGGTGACGCAGGTGTTTTTCACCGCTGGTTGCATCTACTGACAGGGTTGGACCAGTCAGAGCATCGTGAGAACGACGCATGTCACGCTTGGAACGGGATTTTTTGTTTTGTTGTACAGCCATGGGGTCTACTCCTATTTACTTACTCGTTGGAACCGAGGCGCCTCTGCGATCAGGATTCCCTAATCTTGTTTCGGCGAGCTCTTAAGTTGCTCCAACACCTGAAATGGGTTTTTAGCTTTCTTTACCTCAACCGGTTTTCCACTGCTAAAAAGCTGACGATCAACGCACTGCTCTTCGTGGTAGGCAACCGCGGGTAAACTCAATAGCATTTCCTCTTCGATCATCTCGTAGAAGTCTGCCAAACCTTCACCAACTATCCAGGGATCAAGGGATTCTGGCAGTTTTTCTGCCTCTTCCTCATCCCACACTACAGCCAGGGAAATATCACTTTCAACCGGAACACTTACCTGCTCAAGGCAGCGCTGACAAACCAAAGTAAGATCAGCAGATGCATGGCCGGTAATGACCTTTTTCTTCTCCTCACTAATACCAAATGCCAGATCCACCTGCAGATCACCAGAGGTATCCTGCACAGCTTCAGCCAAACGCGGAAGCGCTTTTACAGGCACAAAACCCTGAAGAGAAATGCCTTGTTGGGCAAATTTTCGCGGGTCGCCCTGCTTTGGCAAAGGCTTTAATGAGGGGGTCTTAAACATAAGCGCGCCATAATAGGGATCTACCCTGCGTCTGTCAAAGAAAAACTCGTAAAATAGCGCTATTTAGTGGTTGGGCAGTAGAATCCACCCCTTATTTATGGTTTTGACTTATCAGGAGGCTCATCAATAGCCATGCAAACCATCCTGCTCGCGTCCAGTTCACGCTATCGCCGCCAACTTCTCAGCCGCCTGGGATTAGCTTTTGAGCATCGCGCCCCAGATGTAGATGAAGCAGCACTCCCTGGCGAAACCGCTGAGCAACTGGTTTCCCGCCTGGCTAAAGCCAAGGCAAGCGCCCTCACCCATTTATATCCGAACGCACTGATAATTGGCTCCGATCAGGTAGCCGTGCTGGATAATCAGATCATAGGAAAGCCGCACACTCACGAACGCGCACAGGCACAGCTTCACGCCGCCAGTGGCAAAACAGTACGATTCAAAACCGGTCTCTGCCTGCTGAACAGCTCAACAGGACACAGCCAGCTAGCAGTAGAGGAGCTCAGCGTTTCTTTCCGTTTGCTGACCCATGAGCAAATTGACCAATACCTGCATAGAGAACAACCCTATGACTGCGCCGGCAGCTTTAAATGTGAGGGATTGGGAATAGCGCTATTTACAGGAATGACAGGCAATGACCCTAATACGCTCATCGGCCTTCCATTAATCCGCCTGACAGACATGCTAATTAATGAAGGTGTAGACCCACTGGCAGCAAACCATAGCTCTAGCTCTCCCTGATACGATGCCAACCTAATAGCTCGTCAAACTGATCCAGACACAATTCCGGAGCATAAGGATGCAATCTATCTATATGGTGCGCTCCATAGCTCACAGCTATACGAGGCATACCTATCACTCTGGCCATTTCCATATCGTATTCGGTGTCGCCAATCATGACAGCACGTGAAGCACCTACTGAAAATAAAGTCAACAACTCCTCGAGCATCAATGGATGAGGCTTGGAGGCCGTCTCGTCAGCGCAACGGGTTGCATCAAAGTAATCGTCCATAGCCAAATCGCGCAGTATGCGATCTAATCCTTTGCGGCTCTTGCCGGTCGCTACAGCCAACTGATGACCCTGGCTACGCAACTCAGCCAAAGTTTCCTGGACTTTTGGAAAAAAATCAGACGACTTTTCTTCATCAAGACGAATGAAGTGCGACGCATAAAAATCACGCACCTGATTGCGCTCAACCTGAGATGCAGCGGGAAATAAACTATGAATGGCCTCCGGCAGCCCTAAGCCTATAATGTTATGAACAGCTGCATCAGCCAGAGGCTCCCAGCCCATATCACGAACAGCAAAATGCATGGAGTGGGTAATTTTGGCCTTGGAATCGATCAGAGTGCCATCCCAGTCAAAGATAAATAGCAAATAAACCTCCGATTAGACCAACGGTGAGAGCTGATTGATAACAGAAGCCAGATCATCAGCCAGTGGCGCTTTTACAAATGTCTTTTCAGCAGCTTCGGGCAAGTAGAACCCCAGCTCGGCAGCATGCAAAAACAGCCGCCTCACTCCCAGAGCTTTCATCTCTTTATTGATATCATCGCTACCGTATTTTTCATCGCCCACGAGGCTGTGCCCCATGTATTGGGCATGAACGCGAATCTGATGCGTCCGCCCGGTGATGGGGCGAGCCTCCACCAAAGAGCAATTGGTAAAGCTTTGCAGCAACTTGAACTCAGTCAGGCTCGGCTTGCCGGTGGGATCGACTTTGACGACACGCTCATCATTGGCCACCTCCAGCTTTAATAAAGGCGCATCCACCCGGCGACAACTTTTGGGCCACTGCCCTATCACCAGAGCCTGATACACCTTGGTAATGCCGCTTGCGCTTTTTTCACGGAGCGCCGCCTGCAAATGGCGAAGCATGCTGCGTTTTTTCGCCACCATAATGCAGCCGGAAGTATCGCGATCCAAACGGTGGATAAGTTCAAGATAGCGTGCCTCGGGGCGCATCTGCCGCAGGGTTTCAATTAACCCCAAACTGACACCGCTGCCACCATGCACAGCTAAACCGGGCGGCTTATTGATAACCAGCAGGCCATCATTTTCAAAGAGAACAGAAGACTCCAGCAAACGCGTCATGACATTGCTGGGTTTGGCCACAGGCTCTCGCTCAGCCATACGAACCGGCGGAACACGCACTTCGTCACCGGCGCAGAGCTTATATTCCGGCTTGGTACGCCCTTTATTTACACGAACCTCGCCCTTGCGAATGACATTGTAAATGCGGGATTTAGGTACACCTTTAAGCCTGGCCATCAAAAAGTTATCGAGACGCTGGCCGGCCATATCCTCATCAATCACCACAAAACTCACCTGAACAGGTAAATCAGCGGGTGGCGATGACGGTTTTTTGGGGGGAGATTGGGGCTTTTTCATGACGCGCATCATACCCCAACAAAGCGCGCTAAGCACTTGAGATTGCTGGTATTCCCGATAGCTGCTATAGTCAATGAGCTGTTACAGGCTGGTTTCCGGGTCACACGGTTGTCATATACAACTAAAGCGTACCACTAGGAAATACCGCTGCCAGCAGAGCACTCCCACAGGGTCACGCCCAAGAGCAAAAGGCCGGTGGGAATGCCGCAAAAACCAATGGGGTGACCTGGCTACCAATAGTTTCAGGCACCTTAACAATTGCGCTGTCGATATGACGTTATTGTTAATACCTAAGTTTTGTTGAGCTCTGCTGTCTATTTGTGAGTTATTGGTGTTGTTTACTATGGATTCGAGGCAATAGCGCCCGATTAATCCGAGACATATTGACTGTTTACACTTGAATCACGCGCTAAGCATTAACTTTATATAATGATTATAACCGCCTGATTCCTAACTGGTTTAGCCCTTAAGGCACCAGTCAGCTGTTGATAGCTGTGTCGCAAATGGATGCAAGCCATTTGCTAACTGGCGACAAGCCAGCCAAATAACAACTCGACAAAAACAAGCACATATAGACCCAGTAAACTTTGTTTACTATGCGAGTCAAATGGGAGCGCCTTAATCTTAAGGCAAGCATTTCAGGCGCTGGATAGCGACCACCTGATCAACCCGCCAACCGCTGTTGCGAGCACCTTGTGTAGCGCAGCAGTCTATTAGGTTGCACAAAATTATTGGCATTAACCTTATCGTTAGTATTGCCTGCGCATTCACTAACCGATTAGGTAACCCATGAAAAGAATGCTTATTAATGCAACTCAACCGGAAGAGTTGCGCGTCGCGCTGGTGGATGGCCAATGGCTATATGACTTGGACATCGAAAACCGCAACCGCGAACAAAAAAAATCCAACATCTACAAAGGCCGCATCACCCGCGTAGAGCCCAGCCTGGAAGCTGCGTTTGTTGACTACGGTGCGGAGCGTCACGGCTTCCTCCCCCTGAAAGAAATTTCCCGCGAATATTTCACCAAAAACCCCAACGATTCCGATGGCCGGATCAAGATCAAAGACGTCTTGAAAGAAGGCACGGAAGTTATCGTTCAAGTTGACAAAGAAGAGCGTGGCAACAAAGGGGCCGCCCTTACGACCTTTATTAGTTTGGCCGGCCGCTACCTGGTATTAATGCCAAACAATCCCCGCGCTGGCGGAATTTCGCGTCGCATCGAAGGCGAAGAGCGCGCCGACCTTAAAGATGCACTGGGCGCCATCGAAGTACCACAAGGCATGGGCGTTATCATACGCACTGCCGGTGTAGGCCGTAGCGCCGAAGAATTGCAGTGGGATTTAAATTACCTGTTGCAACTTTGGGACTCCATCGACAGTGCCGCCAAGCGCCTGCCCGCCCCCGAATTTTTATTCCAGGAAAGCAACGTTATCATTCGCGCTATCCGCGATTATCTGCGCCAGGACATCGGTGAAGTCATTGTCGATAACAAAGAAGCTTTTGATCTGGCATCAACTTTTATCCAGCAAGTAATGCCCAATTACCGCAGCAAGGTAAAGCTGTATCAAGACGACATTCCACTGTTCAATCGCTACCAAATTGAAAGCCAGATCGAGACAGCCTTCCAGCGCGAAGTGAAATTACCCTCCGGCGGCTCCATCGTGATCGATGTGACCGAAGCCATGGTAGCTATCGATATCAACTCATCGCGCGCCACCAAGGGTGGCGATATTGAAGAAACCGCGCTGCAAACCAACCTGGAAGCTGCCGATGAAATTGCCCGTCAATTGCGCTTGCGCGATATGGGCGGTCTGGTGGTTATCGACTTTATCGATATGCAACCCGTGCGCAATCAACGCGAAGTAGAAAACCGCGTTCGCGATGCACTACTGATGGACCGCGCTCGCGTCCAGATAGGTCGCATTTCCCGTTTCGGCCTTTTGGAAATGTCGCGCCAACGCTTACGCCCCTCACTGGGTGAGACCCACTCCAAAGTTTGCCCTCGCTGCGAAGGCCAAGGCACTATTCGCGGCACCCGCTCTTTGGCACTGTCTATTTTGCGCCTGGTGGAAGACGAGGCACAGAAAGAACGCAGCGTAGAGATCCGCGCAATCTGCCCGATTTCCGTAGCAACTTACTTGCTCAATGAGAAGCGTAAAACTATTTCCAGCATCGAAATGCGCAACAACACTCGCGTGGTGATTGTACCTAGCGCGGACCTGATGACTCCTCACTTCGAAGTTCAACGCCTGCGCGATGACGACGAAGGCACACTGGAAACCAGCTACAAAATCGTCGCTCATGTAGAAGAAAGCAAAGAGGACGAAGAGGAAATCAACAACAAGCCGGTAACAGTACATAAACCAGCCGTGCAGCCCAACTCGCCAACCCAACCAGCTCCCGAGCCAGCCAAGAAGCCCGGCCTGATGGCTCGCCTGCTGACCTCCATATCATCTATTTTTGGCGGCGAAACTGAAGAGAAAAACAAAACATCACGCCGTGATGGTCGCAACAACCGCAACCGTGGCCAGAGCCGCAATCGTCGCGAACGCGGACGTCGCGAGCGTAAAGATGATCGCGAAATTATTGATAACTTGACTCGTCCAGCCGGCGAGAACACTGAAGTGCGCGAAACTCGTGAACCCCGCCAAGGCCGCAATCAGCAACGCGAGCAACGCAACGAGAACACCGAAGGCGCCAATGAAAATCGCGGCAACAGAGGCAATCGTCAACCACGCGAACATCGTGAGCCACGAGAAAATCGCGAGCCACGTGAGCAGCGCGAAAACCGTGAGCCGCGGGAACAACGTGAGCCTCGCGAACCACGCGAACCACGCGAAAATCGTCGCCCCCCAGTTGCCGAAGAGTTGGCGGAAAACATAGTCACAACAAATGATGCAGATAATGCACAATTTGATGGTGATGATGATCGCCCCGCAAAACGTCCCGCTGGTCGCCGTACGCGCTCGCAACAACGTCGCCGCTCACGCCGCGATGATGATTCCACAGCTGAAACCAACAATGAAAATGCAGCAACAGAATCTGCCGAATTGCAACCAACAAATACCGCATCGGAAACTGAGGCCCCGGTCGTAACGCAAGAGCAAGCAGCGACTGCGCAAGCACCAGCAGAAAAGCACGACCTGTCTGCACTGGAATCCAATTTGGCAGCCGCCATTTCAGAAACCAGATTGCAGCAATCTGAAGCGATTGTTTTTGAAAAATCCACAGAAACACTTCCGGAAGCTGTTGCCGCAGCTGAACCGGCAATCAAAATAGAGCAAAGTATTTCATCTGAGGGTAAAACTTCTGAAATTGTACCCGCTTCAGAAGAAATCGCCGTAAATGAAACTCAACCCGCAGACGCTATTGTTGATAATGCGCCTCCAGCACGAGCAAGCAATGATCCGCGCAGGGCACCAAAACCTGTGGCAAATATCCAGATCGTTACTGAATCACCTGCACGTCAGCAATCACGCGCACTAGATACCAGCTTGCCACCAAGCGTTGAGCACAATCCACGCCCTATCGCTCGCCCCGCCAATGATCCTCGCCTTGCAAAGCAAGAATCAGCGGCCGCAACAACAGACACCGAAGAGTAAACATTGAACAGATTCTTATCCGCTCAATGAATTGATATAGGGCAAGTCAAACAAAAGGTCGAATATAAATTCGGCCTTTTGTTTTTTTAAATACCTTAAAAGCAAAAAGTTAGGTTGAGACAACTTTTTTATTAATTGTCGCTTGCTCAATACGAAAACCTATGTATAATTTGCGCCACAACGGAAGGGTGGCAGAGTGGTTTAATGCACCGGTCTTGAAAACCGGCGTAGGTTTATAGCCTACCCAGGGTTCAAATCCCTGCCCTTCCGCCATATTTAAAAGGCACCTTTTCAGGTGCCTTTTTTATTTTTAGCGATTACAATTCATTCAATCATCTATTGCACGAGCCTTGTATTACGATGATTTTTTCTATAGCCGTTTACGCAGCCCCCTACTCATCACAATCAAGCTATAGCGCCTATCGTTTTGCATCTGCATTATTGAGTGAAGGCCACACGCTATACCGTGTATTTTTTTATTGCGATGGAGTTCATGCAGCATCAGATTTAGCCACGCCGCCACAAGACGAACCCCAATTAACTCAAGCCTGGCAAACCTTAGCCAAAAAGCACCAGGTTGATTTAGTGGTATGTATCGCAGCAGCACTAAAACGTGGCCTATTCAACACGCAAGAGGCAGCCAGATACGAAAAGAAGGCAAGCAATTTAGCGCAAGGCTTTGAACTCAGCGGATTAGGCCAATTGGTAGACGCAGCCATTACCTCCGATAGACTCATTACATTTGGCTCCTGACATGAGCACCAGAACCCCCAAAAAAATACTCTTTATCAGCCGACATTCACCCTATGGCTCATCGCTGGCAAAAGATGCTTTAGATGCTATATTAGCCACGTCTGCTTACGAGCAAGATATAGCACTCTTGTTCATGGATGACGGCATCTTCCAGCTTTTGTCATCCCAACAAGCAGAGCATATAGAGCAAAAAAGCTTTTCCGCCCAACTGCAAGCGCTCTCGCTGTATGAAATAGACCGAGTCTATGCGCATCAGGAATCAATGGAAAAGCGCCAAATAACAATAAACGATCTGAGCCTTGATAACATTCAGGTAATTAACAACCTCGAAATTATTAAACTTATGGCTGAGCAGGATCACCTACTGAGCTTCTGATATGAGCACTCTGCACACAGTCAACAAGTCGCCTTTTACACATAACACGCTTGTGTCATGCCTTCAGGTGTGCGGCGATAGCGACGCGATTTTATTGCTGGAGGATGGTGTACTTGCAGGAATTAAAGGAGCCCCCTGCACAGAAGAAATGTCCGCGGCCATTACAAAAGGCATAAAAATATTTGCGCTGATGCATGATGCCCAGGCACGCGGCTTATCAGAAAAAATTCGCGCAGACATTCAAATGACAGATTACAACGGTTTCGTTCAATTAAGCCTGGAACATCGCAGCGTACAAAGCTGGTATTGAGCCTATATGCAACTTGCAATCGATGGAAAAATTATAGCTTTAGACAAAGAAGGTTTTTTAAAAAATCTGGAAGACTGGAATGAAGAGGTTGCGCTCAAGCTGGCACAACAAGAACAAATTGCGCTCTCTGAACAACATTGGGAAATTATAAAATCGGTACGAGATTTTTATAACACCTACCAAATGTCACCCTCCATGAGAGCACTGGTAAAACATATCCAAAAAACATTAGGCCCCGAAAAAGGCCAAAGCATTTACTTACTTCAACTCTTCCCAACAAGCCCTGCAAAATACGTCAGCAAAATTGCAGGCCTACCAAAACCCGCCAACTGTATGTAGCTGGCGGGCATATAAAAATCAAGCGGCATCAATTGACTTGATTGTGCCCTTTGGCAATACGGCATGAACAGCAACCTTCTGGAACTTCAGCTCAATATTATTGCCAGTTTCAATAACCACATAGTTTTCATCTACTTTAACTACTCGACCCAGCATACCACTGGTCATCACCACCTCATCACCCTTACCAAGAGCGGTGATCAAATTTTGATGCTCTTTCTGGCGCTTACGTTGTGGGCGAATAATAAAAAAATACATGAAGGCAAACATGCCGACCATAACAACCAGCATAGAAGGATCAAAACCAGGACGAGCAGCGGGAGCTGCAGCAGTTTGAGCAACAGCAGACGCGATAAAGAAACTCATAGAAAACCTCTGGGCATTAAAAAAGCGCTAACTCTACCCTTTTTAACAAGGGCAAGCAATTAGCGCTTTAGCCAGAGTACCCGCTAAGAATGTTAAGCGTAATCTCTGAACAATTTACGGAACACACTGGGGGAAAGCCCAGTCCAGCGTTTGAATGCGTTGGTAAAGCTGGTCCTATCAGAGAAGTCCAATGCTTTGGATACCAGATCCACACTCATGTGATCATCAATCAGGTATTTAATAGAGTAATGAAAACGCACATCATCGCGAAGCTGAGCGAAATTGGCGCCTTGTTGTTGCAGACGTCTTTGCAGTGTTCGCTTGGACAACCCTATGTCTTCAGCAATGCGATCTATTGATAAATCCGAATGGCCGACACGTTGATGCAAGGCATTCACGACACGAGCCGAAACGCCTTCGCAATGAGGAATTCGGGCTAAGGATAAATACTCCTCGTAAGATCTAATATCTGATTGGCTAAATTCACCCTCAGAAGAAAAGTGTTCATTACGATAATTGCGCTGTAGCTGTATCATTCAGGCCTCTCCTTACGCCAGCAGGCATTATGTAGGTGGACAGTATGAGCAGGTTCAAACCTTTCAAAAAAGTACTGCTTTCACTTTCAAAAGGCAATTCCCTGCACTCGGTAAAGATTATAGACAATAAATTTTAAACGCCATAAAAAAATGCACCATTCTTCGCGAATCGGTCACAAATTTTGTGATCAATATACCATATTGATTTAAATGTTTCCTTTGATATAAGCCGTGAGTTCTTCATTGTGTGTCTTGGTATTCACTTTTTCAATGATATGACGCACATGTCCTCGTTTATCAATAATAAAAGTGGTGCGGATTATTCCCATAAATTCTTTACCCATAAATTTCTTGAGCCCCCAGACGCCGTACACCTCTGCAATCTCATGAGATTCGTCGGACAGCAAGGAAAAATCCAATTCATATTTTTCATCAAATTTTTTCAATTTACCGACAGCATCAGGACTTATTCCAAAAACAACAGTATTCAAATTTTTAAATTCACTTTTAAAATCGCGAATACCACATGCCTGAACAGTACAACCCGGCGTAGAAGCTTTTGGATAAAAATAAAGAACTACATTCTTTTTTCCACGAAATTGACCAAGCTCAACTCGCTGCCCGTGTTGATCCAGTAAAGAAAAATCAGGGGCTTCACTGCCAATCGCTGGTTTTGTCATGCAATTCTCCTAAAAATTATTCATTGCCAAGCATATTAAAAAGAGCTGCTTTTTCCTCAGCTGTCACAGATTCCTGCTGAATTTTCGCAGTCAAATCAGCGTGGATGACGCAGTTTCTACCATCTGCTTTAGCCTTATAAAGCCAGGCATCTACACGTTTAATAAAAGACTCGCTTGTCTCACTCAAATGCGATGAAAATTGATCCACACCCAAACTGGCGCTCAAAAATAATGGATCTGAATTTTTCGATAATTCAAGTGGCGTGCTTGCAATCATTTCACGCAATCGCTGGGCGACATTTACCGCTTGGCGCAAATCTGTGTTTGGCAGCAAAATAACAAACTCCTCTCCGCCAAACCTACAAGGAAAATCTAATTTTCTCACTGCAAGTTTAATTAACGAGGCCACATGCTTAAGCGCCTGATTACCGACATCATGCCCCCATTGATCATTAAATTTTTTAAAATGATCTATATCGAGCAATATCATCGATAGTGGCTGAGTTCCACGCCTGGTTCGCTCCATTTCGAGCTGCAGTGTTTCGTTAAAAAAACGAAAATTAAATAGCCCAGTGAGCGCATCCGTGCGAACAAGTTCACTGAGAACATTAATTTCGTCACGCAGCCGCGCAACCTCCTGCAACACCTCGCAATTTTTATTGCCAAGAGCGCAACCACTTTCGTTGACATCAACCTGTGGCGTTTTTGTCATTTTATCTACCACTTTAATTTATAATTTTAAACAATCAGGCTAATCGCCCGAGCAATTCTGAGTTGAAAATTATTGGCGATAGAGCTTCACCAAATCGCCATAATGATCAATCCTGCGATCGCGCAAATAAGGCCAACTACAGCGCACCACTTGTGTTCGGACAAGATCCACTTCAACTACCGAGGTGATTTCCTGATCCTGGGGAGCGATATATAAAAACTCACCCTGCGGGCCTGCAACAAAACTATTTCCCCAAAAGAGTAGCCCTTCTCCACCTTTTGGATCTGGCTCATACCCAACCCGATTTACACTAACCACCGGCACTCCATTAGCTATCGCATGTGCGCGCTGTATAGTAACCCAGGCATCCAATTGGCGCAGCTGCTCTTCCCTTTCCTCTTCGGGATGCCAGGCAATCGCCGTAGGGTATATCAGCAATTCAGCTCCCGCCATCGCCATCAAGCGGGCAGCCTCAGGGAACCATTGATCCCAACATACCAACACACCTAACTTGCCAACGGACGTCGTTATGGGGGTAAAGCCCAAATCGCCAGGGGTAAAATAGAATTTTTCATAAAACCCAGGATCATCCGGGATATGCATTTTACGATATTTACCGGCGATGCTGCCGTCACGCTCAAGCACCACCGCCGTATTGTGAAACAATCCTGGCGCGCGCAATTCAAATAGCGAAGCAACTATCACTATATCCAGCTCTTTTGCCAGCTGTGCCAAGGCATCAGTTGATGGTCCAGGAATTGACTCAGCCAAATCAAACTGTGCTGCGATTTCTTGCTGGCAAAAATATAAACTGCGGTGCAACTCCTGCAATACGACAAGCTGCGCTCCCTGCGCAGCCGCTTTGCGAATTTCGCTCAGGGTTTTAGCAAAGTTATTGCCAATATCGGCCGAACAAGACTGCTGAACCAAGCCGACGTTTAAGCGCTTAACGCTGGCCATAAAACTCCCTCCGGAAGTTGCATGGTAATACAATGAAGACTGCCGCCACGCTCAATGATATCCAGCGATGGAATACCAAAAATTTCATAGCCAGGAAACGCCAGCGAGATAACTTCAAGCGCATCCTCATCGCTGAGCGAATCGTAGATAGGCACTAATACAGCCTCATTAACCACGAGGAAATTAGCGTAAGTTGCCGGTAAACGATTATCCAGTTCGCCGTATTTAGCGCCCGGCCAAGGTAATGGCAACAACCTGTAGGGCAGCCCCTCAATGTTGGTGAACGATGAAAGCTCTGCCTCCATTTTTTTCAATTCTGCATAGTGCTCGTCTTGCTCATCATCGCAGGCTGTATAGACGATAGTATTGTTAGGGCAAAAGCGAGCCAAGGTATCTATATGACCATCAGTATCGTCACCCTGCAGATAACCGGACTCAAGCCAATGAATTTTTTGTACACCAAATTCCTGGCGCAGGCGCTCTTCGATATCAGTTTTAGATAGTTGTGGATTGCGGTTTTTATTAAGCAAGCAGGAGGTGGTTGTTAAAAGTGCGCCCTGCCCATCTACATCAATTGATCCACCTTCCAGCACGAAATCTATGCACTCAAACTCAGCAGATGGAAAAGCACCTTGTTCACGCAAATTGAGAGAAATATTGTTGTCCAACGCATGGGGATATTTTTCACCCCAGCCATTAAACTTGAAATCCAGCAATTTGATTCCTTGTGGTGTCTGCACACCTAAAGGACCATGATCGCGGGCCCAAGTGTCATTGCTGGTAACCGGATAAAAATAAACATGTTCAAGCGGAACCTCCATGGCCTCCAGTCGCAGCCGAACGTCATCTATAACTGCTTCGGGGATGGCAATCACCAGATCTGCATAATCGCAAATTACCGAGACCAACGCCTCATACAACTGGATCATGTCCTCCAGGATAAATGCCCAACCGGTATCGCTATGTGGCCAGGTTAGCAAAATAGCGTCTTGTGGTTCCCATTCGGCGGGCAAACGCTGCGTTGTTATCTGCGCGGTCATGAATATCCCCTTAAATTCGTCAATTTAATTTGACCGCGATTATAACCTCTTAAACATAAGTTATGGCTTTATGGTTTCCTGTGCGGGCAAAGAAACTACGGCTTCACCAGCATTCTGACTGGACTGGATTGAGGGTTTAAGGGCCTTAGTTGAGGTCTCTCCCACTTGTACCGCTATGGCCAGGGTGCGGGTACTAGTCCCGTCGGCGGTTTCGAGAATTGCCTCAAGATGCAGATAAAACCGACCATCAAACGGAGCATTCAATTGTATGGGCAAGGTAATTTCCGTGGCATTGATATCCAACACCCGTGTTTCAGCTGTAGTCAGCAGTTGCAGACCATCAGATGTCGAAAATTTTATCCGTAACTTTCCGTGTTGCAGAACTTGCAAGTGCAAATCAATGGCTGCCATTTGATTGGCATTAATTTGTATGATTCGTGGGGCAATTAAGCTGACTGGCGCCCCGGGCTTTAATGTTTTTTGTGAAAGAGTTGAGCTCTTCGACGAAGAATGGAAAGACGTGCTATTTAATTGCTCTTGCTTTTGTGAGCAAGCAACGACGCAAAAAAGTGCTGCCAGAATCAAGCAAGTGGAAAAACAGGATTTCAGAGTGGTCATAGTTATCACCTGACCCGTAAATTAAAACAGGTAGTATTGCCGGACGTGTTTTCATCATCGCGATTATTGAGATCGTAAACTTCGATCACATAATTTCCGCGAGTCAGATTGACGCTGCCAGAAACCGTATCGTTGATGACATTTTTCCCATAGAACAAGGACAAACCACGCTGGTAGAGAATAATTTCCGGTTTGGTAATCACGTTATCACCACCCGCTCTACTCGCAGACAAGTCGTACACGCCATTTTGATTGATGGTCAAACGCACAAATTGGGCGTTAGTTAATTTATTAGGCTTACCAAATTCTGCAGAGCTACAAAGGTTGAGCGCCTGGTTATCTGCACTTATAGACCTATAAATTGGTAATGCCCAAGGTGAGCCAGCATCATTGGTTTCGCCAGTGGCATATTCGTCAGTACCATTAATGTTTTGCTCACCGAGAATACTGGCAAATAGAGCTACCTGATCTGGCATTCGGGCTTTCATCTGCGCAAAAAATAAAAATATACTGGTGAAAGCCTCGTTGCCGTAATAATCCGGATGATCCAGCAGCTGGAAAATGGACGTAAAATCATTGGCAGTTTTGTTGTGACTGCTGATGTAATAATTAAACAGCACAGATGCCACCGAGCCTTCACTGTAATACCCCTTATTTGTGCGTGAACGCCGGCTGACATTGAATGTAAAACCTGATGCCTGACCTACACCCGATGAGTCTGCATAGTTAGGATTTTCCAGCATCATGGCAGAAAAGGCGTTGGCCCATCCTTCAGACATGGCGACTCTGATATCAAGAATCTGACCATCATTATGATCGCCGCCTAGGCTATCGGAGCGAAATAAATTGGCCTCGATATAATGCCCCCATTCATGCAGCAGCACGTGGCTGTCATATTCATCGCTGTCGTTATCAGCATCCCCCAGAATATAAATGGCGGAACCATCAAAAGAACTGGTTTCTATTTCCCCACGTGTAACATCACCACTAGCAGCTACATTTTTTGTACTCCAACGCAGCTCTAACGGAGGAAGATCGCGATTATTACCTGCTGCCAACAAGCGCTGGTTGCCAAGGTAAATTGCATCAAGGATCGCAAAGGGGGCAGCGGTACGAGGTGCCGTATAACTGCTCCCGCCCCATCCAGAAGGCGCATGGAGATTGCGCGTCGAATTTTGACTACCGGTGCTGGCAAGGCTGCCATTCATGACATAAATGGCATTGCCATTAGTGTTGTCCGTTACCCTATAACGCCAACTGGGTGATTGGCTATTAACCAACTCGGCCTTAACCCTGACCCGCAACATTTGATTGGGTGCTACCGAAAAACTATAGTTTCCAGTCACATCGGTTGTGCTGGTAGCGACTACCTGGTTGGAGCCGTCCAACAATTGCACACTGGCCCCACGTACAGGAAGCTCCTGGGTGGCGGCATAGTCCAAACCTATATTGTTGCTGTTATGGGGAACAGAATCGTAGGTGATATGCCCCCCAAGAAGGATGTCCGACGGACTGGAGCTGGCCAAGGACGAGGAGCTGGATGATGAGTTGGAACTCGCCAGGCTGGTTGCTGGCTGAACGAAGGAATTATTTCCGCCCCCGGAGCCGCCACAGGCGACCAGGAAGGTCATTGATAGACATATAGCAATAACGCGGCAGCCAAATGGCAGCATTCTCACCTCAATCAATATTGGGTCCGGCAAATTGATCCTTCAAGCATAGCGAATACAGGCTAAGTTGCCTGCCAATCTCTCGTCCTTCCGGGCTAGTCAGGTTAATTCATGACCGCTCGCCCTGGAAAAATCCCTTTAAGGCAGTCTACGTGATGCAAATCGACGCGACGGTTAGCCAACACACAGACACGCGCCACCCTAACGATGATTTTTACGCCAATCAGCGGCGACGTGCAAGTGCATGAAGGTAGCGCCCTAACAATTGATAGGGTTGCTGGCGGGAAAATGCCAACTCCAATGCTATAAGATTCTCCGGCTCACGCTCGCGGTGATCCCCATTGAAGATGTAGTCGTGAAAAACCCTGATTCCACTAGTAGCCAGCACATCCAGCGGCAAAGCCGACAACCAGTCAAATACCTGTTCGGGATATAGTGGATTGATAGGTGTAAGGCTGCCCCGCGAACCACCGTAGTCTTGCTGCAGGATTTTTTTAAAATTAGTGCGTAACAAGTTCTTATAAATCAGCGAATGAAGATTATAGAAAGTGAGCGATAAAAAACCCTGTGGCTTAAGGTAGCTCATCAAGCTATCCAGCAATTCAGGCGGTTTGGCTACCCACTCCATCACGGCATGGCACAGTACGAGATCAAACTGATTATTTCCGTTCAAATGATCGTCCAGATCCTGTATCGCACAATGGATAAATTTCACCTGCGATACCACACCTAACTCCTCAGCCTGCACACGTGCCAGCTTGAGCATCTCCTGGGAGATATCGCAGATAACAACTTCATGCCCGGCCAGGGCAAACGCGAGAGAGAATTGCCCTTGCCCACCGCCAGCATCCAAAATGCGGAGCGGTTGAGCTGATTTTTTTTCGCCAAAAGGGTGAATGCCCACGCACTCGGTAAAATCGCGCTTGAGTACGGCGAGGCGGATTTCACCTTTCAAACCACCGTAGATATTTTTTTGAAAACGCGCCGCCAAATCGTCAAAGTTGCGATCTTGGTAAACAGGTTCTTTAGCCATAATACAGTCAATAAAAAATTAATCGGCAGATGGAAATTAATCTGGTTTGATAAAACGCTCGGCATTGCGCGCAATTTTTGTACGCAATGCCTGCACTGGATCTATCTGCAACTGCACGCACAATTCGCTGACATACATAAGTACATCTGCCACTTCATCGGCAACGCGGGATTGTTGCCCAGGACTCAGTGCACAAGATTGCTCAGCTGTTAACCACTGAAATTCTGCCAGTAATTCACTCGCTTCAACGGCTACCGCAGCGGCCAGGTTTTTGGGTGTGTGATATGCTTGCCATTCGTTAAGCTGGGCGACACGGCGAAATTCGCGATTCACGGCGCTGATATTAACAAGCTGATCGCCAGGCCTGTTTTCTTCTGGTTCCAACATTATTCTTTCGACTCCGACATGAGCAACTCTGCATGAGCGCACAGGCGTGGTGGGTTTACATGATTCGCACAAACGACGGCCAATTGTACACCGGCATCACCACCGATATGCAAAGACGCTGGCGCGAGCACAATACCGGCAAAGGCGGTGCGCGCTATTTTCGCACGCGAAAACCCCAAGCAGTGTGCATGTTGGAGATGCATCCTGATCGCAGCAGCGCCAGTAAACGCGAGGCGCAAATCAAAGGTTTTTCAAAAGCCGCAAAAGAAACCCTGGTGGCGACCGCAACGCCTGTATCGATGGATGCTTTGCATGACTAAGCGCCCAAGCTGTACAGTTTGCAACCGCCCACTCAACACCTGTCTGTGCCCTTTCGTAAACTCAATAGCCAATCGCGCAATGCTGGTGATTCTGCAGCATCCACAGGAGGCCAAAGAGGCAAAGAATACCGGCCAACTGCTACATCTCTGCCTGGAAAATAGCCAGATTTTTATTGGCGAAACCTTCGCTGAAGATTTTTTCGCGCCGTTTGAGTCACCCGATATACAGGATTTGCTCCTTTACCCAGATACTCCCGATGAAAAATCACTGGGACTGGACTCGCCGCCCAAGCTTGATCTGGATACTTATCGATCATCAGGCAAGCGTCTGCGTCTTTGGGTGTTGGATGCAACCTGGCGTAAAAGTCGCAAAATGCTCTATCTCAATCGCCATTTACAGCGCTTGCCGCGGTTGAGTTTGCATAACTGTCCCCCATCTCTATACACAATTCGCAAGGCGCATAGTGAAAATCAACTTTCCACGCTGGAAGCCAGTTGCTACGCTTTGAGAGAACTCGAACAAAATGCCGTGGATTATTCGCCGGTGCTAGGCGCCTTTGCCCAGTTTATAGCCCAGCGGCAATCCTTTCAGCCAGACCGTCCAACACCAACATCGGACCCACTATGACCCATACCGCTTTTGAATTTATCCGCAGCCAAACCATAGACGCCCTCAAAATCCGCGTGGAGGAATATCGCCACAAGGCAACGGGTGCGCAACACATACACCTGGCTGCCGACAGCGAGGAAAATGTGTTCCTGGTGGCGCTGCGTACCGTTCCGCACGATTCAACCGGTATAGCTCATATACTTGAACACACTGCCCTGTGCGGCAGCGAAAAATACCCGGTGCGCGATCCGTTTTTTATGATGGTGCGCCGTTCACTCAATACCTTTATGAATGCCTTCACCAGCTCGGATTGGACCGCTTATCCCTTCGCCAGTCAAAACCGCAAAGACTTTAATAATCTGTTGGATGTTTATCTTGATGCGGTATTTTTTTCGCGTCTGGACGAACTGGATTTTGCGCAGGAAGGTCATCGCGTTGAGTTCGCGGAAGCGGAAAATCCCAATTCTGATCTGGTATTCAAAGGCGTTGTGTTTAATGAAATGAAAGGCGCCATGAGCTCGGTGCCATCGCAACTGTGGCATACGCTCTGCAAATATCTCTATCCCACCACCACTTATCATTACAACAGTGGCGGTGAGCCTGAGGATATTCCCAACCTCAGCTACCAGGAATTGAAAAATTTTTATCGCACTCACTATCATCCCAGCAATGCCATTTTCATGACCTATGGCGATATTCCCGCCGCCAGCCATCAGGAAAAATTTGAAGCACAAGCGCTGTCGCGTTTTGAAAAACTCGATGATGTCATCAGTGTGCCGGATGAAAAGCGCTACCACGCTCCTATTGCCGTGGAAGAATTTTATCCACTGGAGCAAAGCGAAGATCTGGACGAAAAAAATCATGTCGTCTTCGCTTGGCTGCTGGGTAAAACCACCAATCTTGAAGAGAGCCTTGAAGCACAGTTGCTCTCCAATATATTGCTCGACAATTCTGCATCCGCCTTGCAACAAGCGCTGGAAACGACGGACCTGGGCCAGGCGCCCTCGCCCCTTTGTGGCCTTGATGATTCATCGCGCGAAATGGCATTTGTGTGCGGGCTAGAAGGCTGTAGCTACGACAAAGTTGGCGAGATTGAAGCACTAATTTTCAATACCCTGCGCAAAGTAGCAGAAGAAGGTGTGGCCCAATCCGAATTGGAAGCCGCGCTGCATCAACTTGAACTTCAGCAGCGCGAAGTGGGTGGCGATGGTTATCCTTACGGTTTGCAATTGATCCTCACCGGACTTACCTCTGCCACTCACCGCGGTGATCCCATTGCGCTGCTGGATATGGATGCGGCACTCATTAGTTTGCGCGCGAAAATCCAGCAGCCAGACTTTATCCAACGCCTGGTAAAAACCTGGTTGCTCGACAATAAGCACCACGTACGCCTGGTGATGAAACCAGACACAGAATTAAGCAATCGTAAAACCAAAGCAGAAACCGAACGCCTTGCGCTGATGAAAGCCGCACTGGGCAACAATGAAAAGCAGGCAATTATTGAGCGCACTAAAGCCTTGCAGGCTCGCCAGGTGCAACATGACGATGAAAGTATTTTGCCCAAAGTAGGATTGGAAGATATTCCTGCGGAATTACATTACACCAGCGGCAGCCACGAATCCTTTAACGGTTATCCGCTACGTTGCTATAACGCTGGCACCAATGGTTTGGTGTATCAACAAATCACCCTCAAGATGCCAGCCCTGAGCAATGAACAGCGCGCACTCTTGCCGTTCTATTGTTCCTGTCTGACCGAGTTAGGTATTGGCGATAAGGATTATCTCGACGTACAACGCTGGCAGGCGGAATCTATAGGTTCTATTCGCGCCTTCAGCAGTATTCGCGGCACGGGTGATGACGTACAAAAAATTGATGCCTATATCACGCTCTCTGCCAAAGCATTAAGCCGTAATCAATTAGCGTTAAGCCAGCTTATGCAAGCGAGCCTGCAGCAAGTACGCTTTGACGAGCATGATCGCCTGCGCGAACTGATTTCACAAAAACGTGCGCGCTCCGAGCAAAGCGTCACTGGCCACGGCCACAGCCTGGCGATGACTCTCGCCAGCGCCGGCATGAGCCCGGCCGCCAAATTGGCCCATCAACTCGGCGGCCTTGAAGGCATCGCGCAGTTGAAGGCGCTCGATAATCGCCTTGAGAGTGAAAACGAACTCCAAGCCTTTGCGCAAGGCCTTGCTGACATACATCAACTGATGTTGAAAGCGCCCAAACAATTTTTGATTGTGGGTGAAGAAGAACACATGGATAGCTTCCGAGCTACCTTGGCACAACTCTGGCCGGCAAGTAGCGACGCAACCGGCTTTAGCAATTTTGCTATACCACCTGTCAGCGAGCAGGTGAAGCAAGCCTGGATTACCAACACCCAAGTCAACTTCTGTGCGAAGGCTTATCCCACAGTGCCTGCTGATCACCCGGATGCAGCACCCCTGACGGTACTGGGCGGCTTCTTACGCAATGGCTTTTTGCATCGGACTATTCGTGAACAGGGCGGTGCCTACGGCGGTGGCGCCAGCCAGGACAACACTATTGCAGCCTTCCGCTTTTACTCTTATCGCGATCCGCGCCTGAGTGAAACTCTGGCCGATTTTGATGCTGCACTCACCTGGCTGCAAAATACCCAACACTCTGCGCAATCACTGGAAGAAGCTATTCTGGGTGTTGTCAGCAGTATTGATAAACCCGGATCACCTGCAGGTGAAGCCAAAACGACCTACCAAGCCGAGTTGTTCGGCCGCACACGAGAAAAACGCGAGCAGTTCCGCAACCGTGTTGTAAAAGTCAGCATCGAGGATTTGCAGCGTGTAGCGGCAACCTATCTGGTGCCAGAAAAAGCCAGTTTCGGCTTGGTCAGCCATGCCGGCCAGCGCGAAAAACTGGAAGCTCTCGGGGTGGAAATACTCAGCCTCTAACGCGCACTTGTAGCTGGCATTTGTGATCGGTTACACATTTTAAAAGCCATGCAGCCGTTTGCTAGCTGGCTTTTAAAATCGCGCAGCTGTGGGGCATGGCAATCCAAAGGACTATCGGCGATGATGGCACAATAAATTGAGGAGCCTTGCGCTAACACACAAGCAGCCTTGAGCTAGGCGAAAATAACCGGGAACAGGCCAGAACTATTGCATGACGCTCCAACATCCACTCGACTACAGTGCCGCTACCCATCCCGGCCTCAAGCGCGAAAACAATGAAGATTGTTTTGTCAGTGCTCCCGAGGCAGGTTTATGGGGTGTTGCTGATGGTATGGGTGGACACGAAGCCGGTGAAGTCGCCAGTGCCATAGTGCGCGATACCCTTGAGCGACTTGTCCGCGACAAAACACCTTTTTCCCTCAATGATGCCATCCAACAATCCCACCAGGCTATTTTGCGCTCCGCCGAACGTGGCATAGGCGCACCCGGTATGGGTTCAACCCTGGTGACCTTGTTCAGCAATAAAAAACACTATCAGGTGGCTTGGGTAGGCGATAGCCGCGCCTACCTTTGGACGGCTTCACCTGAAGGTGGGCAGTTAGCCCGTCTCACCATTGATCATTCCTACGTGCAAATGCTCTACGCCGCCGGTGCCATTTCTGCGGAGGAAGTCGAGCACCATCCCGATAAAAATATCATCACCCAATGCCTGGGTATGCAGGAACTCGCGCAGGTGAAAGTGGATATTGCAGATGGGCAATGGCAAAAAAACCAGTGGATTTTGTTGTGCAGCGATGGATTGACAGACGAATTGAGCGATAAGGATATAGCGCAGATTTTGCAACACAGCAGCAACAGCCTGACAGCAGTAGACCAATTGCTGCACGCCGCATTAACCAATGGCGGCAATGACAATATCACGCTGCAAATTATTGAATCGCCATTTGGGGCAAATGCTCCCGTGGACAACGGCCTGTGGAAATGGATTCCGCGCATTTCAACAAACCGCCTGTTAGATGCAGCGCTCTTTGGCACTGCCCTGGCAACCTTGTTGGGGTTGTTATTCACAACCTTGCGATAATGTTATGCAAATATTCACGATAACTTTTTACCACTTTACGACAAATTAGCAAAACCTTTATGGCATTACAGATTCCGGGTTATCGCATAATCCGCAAAATAAATCAGGGCGGGATGTCGACCGTCTACCTCGCGATCCAGATCAGCGTGGGGCGTATTGTTGCCTTGAAGGTAATGAATCCCGGGCTTACTAGCGACCCTGCATTTAATGAGCGTTTTCAGCGCGAAGCCACTATTGTTGGCCAGTTATCGCATCCGAATATTGTGGCCATTTACGATATTGGGCGCGAAGGCGATTTGAATTACATCGCCATGGATTATCTGCCCGGCGGTTCAGTGCATGACAAAATGATTACCGGCCTCACTGGTGAAGAAGCGCTGAAAGTTACCAGGGAAATCGCCAACGCCCTCGATCATGCCCACGAACGCGGCTATATTCATCGCGATATCAAACCCGAAAATATTTTATTCCGCACGGACAATTCGGCAGTACTTTCCGATTTTGGTGTAGCCAAAGGGATTGTAGGTGCGTCGCGCATGACTCACGTGGGAACCGTAGTGGGCACACCTCACTACATGAGCCCGGAGCAAACCCGCGGACAAACTGTCGACGCGCGCTCGGATCTCTACAGCCTCGGCGTTGTATTTTATGAAATGCTGACAGGTACACTGCCCTATCAAGGTGAAGACACAGTCACCATCGCGCTCAAACATATCAGTGCACCTATTCCTAAATTGCCGCTGCAATATCAGCCCTATCAAAAAATCCTGGAAAAATTTCTCGCCAAAGATCCAGCCCAGCGTTTTCAAACGGGACATGAAGTTACCCAGGCGATAGAGCAACTGGCAGCGGCGGGCCGTGTGCCCTATATCACCAACTCGGCACCGGAAGATTTATCCATCATGGCGCTGGTGCGTGCATTACTGGCGGCAAGCGCGCACGCTGTAAAATGGCGCTGGCATAAGTTGCTCAATCTGCGCTGGTCTAAAGAACAAGGATTCCACCAAAAAACGAAACACCAGGACTCCGTATTTGGCGATGAAATTGCACCAACACTTTTCGCTACGCGTATTCAACAGCAAACGCATATCAATCCCCAATTGCTGGCGCAACACAAACAGCTTTATCAAAAGCTCGGAGCCGGCCTGGCAATAATAGTGGGTTGGTGTTTGTTTAGCCTTCTCGCCCAAGGGCATACCAGCGGCTGGCCTGGTCCATTGCAAACCGCTACGCGTGTTACTGCGAGCCTGTTCGGGTATTCCGCCACAAAATCATCGGTGCAATCAGGGCACCACGTACAAACGGCAAGTTCGGTTACGTCGAATAATGCCAGCAGTGCTACAAGTGCGATTGCCATTGCGGACCAATCAACGCTCAGCTCACCAGCCAGCCAATCTTCCTCTTCAGCAGCACCGCGTTTCCCATTGGTGATAAAAACCAACCCAGATGGGGCACAGATACGTTTGCTCAATATTCCGGAAAAATACAAAGAGGGAATTCAATTACCTTCTGGCCGCTACAGAATTGAATTGAGCAAATCAGGCTACAAAACCAAAACCGAATGGGCAGAAATCAAAGCGGAAGCACTGAATGTAAATTATCAGTTGGAAGAGGCACCGCCAGAGGTTGAAGCAAAACCGGGCGCGCCTGTCGCTGTGAGCGGTGGCAAAAATGCGCCTGAGCTGGTGCGCATTCCCGCCGGCCAATTCACCATGGGCGACGACAGCAATATACACACAGCTCCCGCGCACAAAGTTATCATCAGCCGCGCATTTGCCATGAGCAAATATGAAATTACTTTTGTGGAATATGATCAATTTGCACAGGCCACAAACCGCGCCTTACCTGGTGATAATGGTTGGGGCCGCGAAACTCGCCCGGTCATTCACGTCAGTTGGGACGATGCCCAGGCCTATGCACAATGGCTCAGCAAAACCACCGGCAAAAAATACCGTTTACCAACAGAAGCCGAATGGGAATATGCCGCACGCGCCGGCAATACCGGACGTTTCTGGTGGGGTGACAGCGAGCAGGATGCACGCGGCAAAGCCAATTGCCGGCGCGGGTGCTATAGCAGCTACTCGGGATTATTCGGCAGCAAAAGCGCGCCTGTCGGAAGCTACTCCCCCAATGCATTCGGGCTTTACGATACGGCAGGCAATGTGTCCGAGTGGGTACAGGATTGCTACGAGGAGAACTTTGCAGACGCCAGCAATCAAGGCCATGTTGCACACGAAACAAAAAATTGTGCGAGTCGCGTCGTGCGTGGCGGTTCTACTCGCGACAATGTACAGCGGCTCATTTCATCAGCGCGCGATAATATTCCGGCGGGTTATCTCAATGATGTACTTGGTTTCCGCGTGGTGATGGATTTGAACTGATACAAAAAAGGCAGCGTTGTTACGCTGCCTTTTTTACTGGATCAGGGTAAACCTGATCAAACATCCTTTCTGATCAAACTTCCTTTCTTCGCAACACAGCCGCAAACATAGCATCCGCATCTTCCACAGGCGCGCCCAACATAGACTGGCTTTGTAATTCAAACTCAGGATGATTCTCTAAAAACCATTGCACCTGTGCTTCGTTTTCGCTTAATTGCCAGCTGCAGGTTGCATATACCAAATGACCGCCACGACGCACACCAGCAGCAGCGTTGTGTAAGAGCTGCTGTTGAAGCGCAATCAATTCTTGCGTATCCGACGGCGTAAAGCGCCAGCGCGCATCAGGATTGCGTCGCCATGTGCCGGATGAGCTGCAAGGTGCATCTATCAGCACCCAATCAAAACCTTGTTGTTGCGCGACCTCTTTTGGCAGCCGCAGCGGCGCATCGCCAGTCCACACGAAGCTACGCACATTATGTAACTCAGCACGCTTGCTGCGGCGCTTCAGCTCATCAAGCTTGTATTCGTGTAAATCGGTGGCAACCAAGACACCTTTGTTATTCATACGCGCCGCTATCGCCAATGATTTGCCGCCTGCACCCGCGCAAGCGTCCCACACTTTTTGACCTGCTTTAACCGCAACAGTCTGCGCAATTTGTTGGCTGGCGAGATCCTGCACCTCAATCCAGCCAGACTTGTGTGCTTCGGTAGCCGAAATATATTTACCGCCGCGCGCAACCAATGCCTGCTCTTGCAGGGTGCCCTGCTCGCTCTGGGCCACATCTACGCCATCTTGCTTAAGACTTTGCAGTACTTCAGATGCGGGCATATTTTTTTGCACTCGCAACCACAAAGGCGGCGGTGAGTTTTGCAATTGCAAAAACTCATTCAATTGCTGTTCACTCCAACCGCTTTGTTGTTGACGCGCTTGCAGCAATGGTAACCAGGCCGGACGCAACCCCGCCCAAAGCAACTTGCCTTCAGGAGTAAACGGTAAACGTTGCGCGAGCTTATCGAACCAGGCTTTGCGTTGGGCAGCATCACGCAGTGCTTTAGGTGATGTCTGCGCCGCACCCTCTCGTAACGCGACCCAATACCAAAATGCCGCTGGAGGAATTTGTTTGGCGCTAGCCTGATTCCATTGGCTATCCCACTCCGCCCAATCGAGCTCAGCTTCGGCTCTATAACTCGCTTCAAGCGCGCCAGCGAGCTGTACAAATCTCATGGCAGAAAACATCCACTTACCCATCTCGCGATTGAGTGCCCGCTGGGCGGCACTGACTGATGCACCACCGCGATTGGAAAGCTCTTGCTTTAACCATTTATCGAGTGAAGGCCACACAGAGGGAGCCAGCCAGAGGCGCCAGAGATCAAATAAGGGTTCATAGGGAATAGGGAGAGGCAGAGACATGAGCGTTAACCAAAAATAGACAATACAAAACGGCCCGCAGTGTACCAGCCTCAAGAGGATGAAGGCAGTGCAGGTTAAATTTTAAATTTATAGAGCTCAGCGTGCAGGGAACTGGCAACCTTCGCCAATTCGTTGGAAGACTCCTCTACCTGGCCTGCCAAATCCGCAGCATCTTGCGCATAGAGGGAAATATTGTTGGTATTGCCGCTGATCTCGCCAGACACTTTGGATTGCTGGTCTACCGCCACCGCTATATGAGTGTTCAATTCAGTCACTTGCACAACGGCCGCGTCGATGGATTGCAGGGCCTGCCCCGCGGCACTGGCCTCAGTTACGGATTCCTGCGCGATCGTCTGGCTGCTCTTCATCGCATTTACCGCTTGATTGGCACTGGCTTGCAGTTGGCCAATCATCGCCTGAATTTCCTGGGTTGACTCCGCTGTGCGAAAAGCCAATTCGCGCACAGAGTCAGCTACTACAGCAAAACCCCGCCCCTGCTCACCCGCGCGCGCTGCTTCAATCGCCGCGTTAAGCGCAAGCAAATTAATTTGCTCAGCGATACTTTTGATTACGTTCACTACATTCGCAATATTGCCGCTATCAGAATTAAGCCGCACTATCACATCGGACGATTGCTGTACCTCACTGGCCAAACGATCTATGGCATGAATGGTATTTTTCACCACCAGCAAACCGCTTTTGCTCTGCTGCTGGGCCTGCTGGGTTCGCTCAGCTGCTTTAGCCGCTGTCTCGGCAACGGCGTGAACTGAGGTGGACAGCTCGGTCAGCGCGCTGGCCACCATGGCAACTTCATGGGTTTCCTTTTGCACCAGGCCGGTATTTTTAGTCGCCAATATATTGAGCCTGGATGCCTGATCATCAAATACTTCACCCATACCTATGACGCGCGCTAAAAGGCCGCGCAAACTTTCAATAAATTCGTTAATGGCAATGCCAAGCTCGCCAATTTCGTCCTGATAATCTACGGGAATTTTGTGAGTAAGGTCGCCGCCATCGCCGGCCAGGGAGCGCATCAAATGTTGCATTTTATAAATGGGATCGACAATTAAGCGCGGAATCAGATAAATCATGACCAGAGCAACGGCAACACTGATAGCGATAAACACAGCCACAACTGCATAACTTCGATGCAAGGTTGCCTCGGACTCTTCCATCGCCATGGAGGTTTTTTTCTGCACCATCGATTTGAGCGAATAGATAGCATTACGCATTTCATCAAATGCCTGGTTGCCGTCTTTAAAGCTAACCTCTATCGCCGTGGTTCGCCCTTCGCGCGTGTTACTCTGGCGGGCGGTAACAACGGTTTTAGTCAGTTGCTCCCATTTATCGCGGGCAGTTTCGTATTGATTCACAGCAGTTTTAAATTGCGAGTCCTGAACCAGCTGTTTGAATTTGATTAATTTTTCGTGAGCGCTATCGAGGCTCTTTTGATGATCAGCAACTGCTGTCGCAAATTCCGGAGAATCAGGATTGAGAAAGAGCATACTGCGCTCTTCCACTAATACTTTGTGAACATCTGCATCCGCTTCCAACAAATAGTTATTGGCAACCAGATTGACCTGGGCAAGCTCCTTAACGTTGTTAGCGATTAGCTTGAACTTAAGCAATACCACAATGCCCATCGCCAGCATCATCAAACTGATGATGCTGATGGGGATTAGAATTTTATTGCGAATGCGTAACCCGTAAAACCAATCCATGACAAGGACACCCGCGAATTATTTAGCTTTATCCAACTCATCCAGGTTAATGCCAACACAGAGCGCACCTATGGGTTTACCGCCCTCCAAAACAGGTACGGACACTTGAATCAAATAGGCTTTGGCGCTGTCATCAAATTTACTTTTGCCAATATCAACACCGCCTACTTTGAACGCATTAGTGAATTTGGTTTCATCACCCTGCCAATAGTCAGATGTTTTATTCGTCATGGCGACATTCGCGCCCTGGTTATCCATCAAAATACTTTCGAAGAAATAGGGTTTGGTGGCTTCGAGTTTATCCAATTCTTGCGCCGCCGCATTTTTCATCATGGCCTTCATCTGGTCATCCATACCTGTGGTAGCCATCCATTCTTTGTCGCGTTTTTGAATTTGATCAAGCGTCATGCCCTTGGCATTTTGCTCTTTGACAGCGGCGATTAGCACAGGATCTTCACCCCATTTTTTAATAACGGGAATCAACGCCGTAACTGCCGCCGGTGTATCTTCAGCATAGGCATCGGCCATGACAACTATCAGTGAACCTGCCAATAAACAGGACGCAAAGCAACCTGCGATCTGACCTATATTCTTCCTCATAATCTTCCCCAATGATTGATATGCCAAACGGCTGATTAACTTCATTAAAGTAAAGGCGTGAACGTTGGCAGTGTCAAGAATGTAAAAATCGAGGATGCGATACCACCGAAACGCAATCAAATTGTGCGTGGAATTTAAGAAAAATTAGTAAAAAAGGAAATTAAAAAATACGATCTTGGAACCACAATAATATGGGATAGCTTGCAGGCCAGATCCAAAAAAAGCGGTTAAGCCCGAAGAGGAAAGCATTGGCAAGATGAAACAACACTGCAACAACAAGTGCAGCCAGCAGTAAAGATTGGTGGAATAGCGCCAAGGGAAACAGAAGCTCAAACAGAATGACTGACCAGCCCATCAGCCACAATAATTGCGGCTTGTTCGACCAATTGCGCACAGAGTCGCTCACCGGATACGCGGTAAACGCGAACACCTCACGCAGAGCTTCGCCCCTGCGCCAGGCGGGATTAATAATTTTGATATAACCCGCCTGAAAATAAGAAAAGCTCGCCTGAAAAGCCAGGTAACCCAACGCCAACTCACATCCAAATCGGGTAGGCAACATATGCGATAACCACAGGCACAACAACACCAGTACACTCATGGCATCGCTGCCACCGTTGTATGGCCCCTGAAAGCGATAGAGAAAATAGCCGGCGATCAACAGCAAGCCCGTTTCGACAAAAACAGTTTCAATTCCTGCCAACAGCAATACAGATAATATTAATCGCACCCAGCCCACATATTTCTCCGGGGCATGGCCGCAAATATATTCGAGGCTTTGTTGCGTGTAGGCGATCGCCAATAGCACTTCACTGGCGCGAACGGCCGACTCCATCGTCATAACAAACATCAGAACTTCGCCTGCACAATAGAGTAAACATCCGAGACAAGCACAATCGTTTCCGTAACGGCTTCAGGATTGTTCTCGATTGCCACAATGCGATAACGCCAATAACGTTCTCCGTGCATGGCAATTTCGCCAGACGCCAATGCAGCACCTATTCGCATGGCGATTTCCTGTTGATGCCAAGGGGATTCCATTTCAAACAAACGCTCTGCACAGGTGTTGAGATAGAGGAATTCATTCCAGCGAGGATTATGGATTAATCGCAGCAACCCCTGCCCTACAGTCAAGCGTGCAGGGCGGGCACGAAACTCTTGCCAGATTTCTGGCTCGCTATCCGCTGTCATGAGCAAGGAAATTTGAATACGTGGTGAGGGACCTATACTGCTAAAAAATCGCCAGGAAGGAAAAATGGCCGGAAAGATAAGTTTGAGCATCCACCACTACCTTGTTATTACTATACATGTGGAAAACCGTCAGCAGATAATCCTGCCAACGGTTTGGTGTCATATCAGAGCGCTTGGGTTTTTAATTTTTCAATCTGGTCGCGCAACTTGGCAGCCACTTCGAATTCCAGATCCTTCGCGGCCTGGAACATTTGCTTTTCCATCTGTTCAATGGTTTTCCAGATATTGTTTGGATTCACTTCCACTGTGTACTTACCTTGCTTCTCAGCAACCGCAAGACGGCCTTTAGCACTGCGTGCTCCAGCGCCAGGAATGGGGGAAGCCTCCAGAATATCCGATACATTTTTACGGATCCCCTTGGGTATAATATTATTGGCAAGGTTGTGGGCAATTTGCTTTTCGCGGCGGCGATCTGTCTCGCCTATAGCGCGACGCATGGAGTCGGTGACCCTATCCGCATACAAAATCGCGCGACCATTGAGATTGCGTGCCGCACGCCCAATGGTTTGGATCAGCGATCTATCGGAGCGCAAAAAGCCTTCTTTATCCGCATCGAAAATCGCTACTAGCGATACCTCTGGCATGTCCAGACCTTCGCGTAACAGGTTGATCCCCACTAACACATCGAATTCGCCCGTACGCAGATCGCGAATAATTTCTACACGCTCTACTGTATCTATATCCGAGTGCAAATAGCGCACACGCACACCGTGCTCGGCGAGATATTCAGTGAGATCTTCCGCCATGCGTTTGGTCAACACGGTAATCAAAATGCGTTCGTCACTCTCAACGCGCCGGCGAATTTCTGACAGACAATCATCCACTTGTGTGCCGGCCGGGCGAATTTCTATTTGCGGATCGACGAGGCCGGTGGGACGCACAATTTGCTCAACCACCTGCCCCGCATGTTCATCTTCATATTTGCCTGGTGTTGCGGACACCATAATCATTTGCGGTGCAAGACGCTCCCACTCGTCAAAACGCATGGGGCGGTTATCAAGTGCGGAAGGTAGACGAAAACCATATTGCACCAGCGTCTCTTTACGTGAGCGATCACCTTTGTACATGGCGCCGATTTGCGGAATCGTTACGTGGGATTCGTCGATCACCAATAACGAATCCGACGGCAAATAATCAAACAACGTTGGCGGTGGCTCGCCGGGCGCACGGCCCGACAAATAGCGGGAATAGTTTTCAATACCGTTGCAGTAACCCAACTCTTGCATCATTTCCAGATCGTAACGCGTGCGCTCCCCCAAACGCTGTACTTCAAGCAATTTATGGTTTTCTTGCAAATAGGCTAAACGTTCACGCAGCTCCTCTTTAATACCATCAATCGCATCAAGGATAGTTTCCCGCGGTGTTACATAGTGAGTTTTGGGATAGATACTGACACGCGCCACTTTGCGCAGCACTTCGCCCGTCAGCGGATCAAAAATCGAGAGATTTTCAATTTCATCATCAAACAATTCCACCCGTACAGCTTCGCTGTCGGAGTCGGCGGGATAAATATCAATCACATCGCCGCGCACACGATAATTCGCGCGAAAAAAATCCATATCATTGCGGGTGTATTGCAGCTCTGCCAGGCGACGCAAAATCGCACGCTGGTCAATGCGATCACCGCGCACCAGATGCAACAGCATTTTCATATAAGACTCGGGATCACCCAAACCATAAATGGCCGACACAGTTGCTACTACAATGGCGTCCTTGCGCTCCATCAGCGCTTTGGTCGCAGACAAACGCATTTGTTCGATATGTTCGTTAACCGAGGAATCTTTTTCGATAAAAGTGTCGGAAGAAGGTACATAGGCTTCCGGCTGGTAGTAGTCGTAGTAAGAGACAAAATATTCCACAGCGTTATTGGGGAAAAATTCTTTAAATTCACCATAGAGCTGCGCCGCGAGGGTTTTGTTGTGAGCCATGACAAGTGTAGGACGCTGCACCTGTGCAATCACATTGGCAATGGTAAACGTCTTGCCCGAACCAGTTACCCCGAGCAAGGTCTGGTGCGCGAGACCGGCATCAATACCTTCCACCAGTTTTGCGATGGCCGCAGGCTGGTCACCGGCGGGAGGAAACTCACTTTTAACGACAAATTCTTTCGACATAAATCGGCTACTGCTGTGACATGTGATGGAAAGTATGAAGAGCGACTACTGACTCAAACTGACATCTTAGTCTAGCCAAGGGTACTGACAAAGCCTGTCAGCAGTTGTTTTTTGTTAAATGCCGCTTGGTTAAGCCGTTTAGCTGGGGAAACATCCGGCAAAACCTGCTTAAAAGAACAGCTACACTTTATTTCACAGCCGTTTGCGGCATTTGAAGGGCTATGACGATGACTACTTTTCGCACCGAACACGACACCATGGGTGAGGTACAAGTACCCGCCTCCGCCCTTTACGGCGCCCAAACCCAACGGGCTATCGACAACTTCCATATCAGCGGCATTCCCCTGCCCAATGAATTTATTCGCGCGCTAGCCCATATCAAAAAAGCAGCGGCACAAACTAACGCCGGGCTTGGCCTGCTTAATGGTGATATAGCGCATGCCATAGCCGGCGCTTGCGATGAAATTATTGCAGGCCAACATCAAGACCAATTCCCACTGGAAATTTTTCAGACGGGTTCGGGCACCAGCACCAACATGAATGTGAACGAAGTGGTAGCGCAGCGTGCACATCAATTGTCATCCCTGGCAGTACACCCCAACGATCACGTTAATATGAGCCAAAGCAGCAACGATTCAATCCCTACCGCAATCCATGTAAGCGCTGCGCTCAAAATTGAAGACCAACTATTTCCCGAAGTAGAACATTTGCACACTACGCTGCTGGGTAAAGCTGAGCAGTTAGACGGGGTGGTCAAAACCGGTCGCACGCATTTAATGGACGCCATGCCGGTAACCCTGGGGCAGGAAGTCCGTGGCTGGGCCAGCCAGATTGAACACAACTATGTGCGCATCCACAAGAATCTGCCGCAACTATTGGCGCTCGCCCAGGGTGGAACAGCCGTGGGCACCGGCATCAATGCGCATCCGCAATTTGCCACCGCATTTGCCAACCAGCTTTCGCATAACACGCAGCTCGATTTTGTACCGGCAAGCGATTTTTTTGCCGCCTTGAGCAGCCAGGATACGGTAGTCGCTATGTCGGGCCAGTTGCGCGCGCTGGCGGTGAGCCTGATGAAAATATCCAATGATCTGCGCTGGATGAATTCGGGCCCCCTCGCCGGCCTGGGTGAAATCAGCTTGCCCGCGCTGCAGCCCGGTTCGTCCATCATGCCCGGAAAAGTAAACCCGGTAATTCCCGAAGCGGTTGCCATGGCCTGCGCGCAGGTGATGGGGCTGGATGCTACTATCGCCATCGCCGGGCAGTCCGGCAATTTCCAACTGAATGTGATGCTGCCGCTGATTGCCTATAACCTGCTGCAATCGATCGGTTTGCTCGCCAATTCTTGCCAGCTGTTGGCCAACAAAGCCATCGCCGGTTTCACCGTCAACCAAACCAATCTGGACAAGGCCCTGGCTCGCAACCCCATCTTAGTAACAGCGTTAAACAGCATCATTGGCTACGAAAAAGCCGCTGCCATCGCCAAAAAAGCCTATAGGGAAAATCGCGATATTCTGGATGTCGCCCAAGCGGAAACCGGTATGGGCAGGGAGGAACTGGCCCAACTACTCGATCCGGCAAAATTAACTCAAGGAGGAATTTAGCTGTGTTTCGGGCCGGATGAATCCGTGCAATCCGTGGTGTGGCCGCTGCAGACTTTGGGCATGCGCTCTTTGAATATCTCCGCTAAACGCTTTACTGCCGGGCCGGCAAACTCTTTATCTGCAAAGGTAAGATAAACCGGTCCTTCCCGCTCTGAGCCAACTTCCACCGGCAAATATTTCATACGACCTGCGTCTATATCGGCTTGTGTATACACATCCGGCAACCAGGCATATCCAAGCCCCCAGCGGATTGCCTCAAGCGATGTATTGATATGGCTGACCGTCCAGCGCTGATCCGCCTCCTGCCAACCTACGGTGTGGCGACGATATTGGCCAGAATCGCGCACAACTATCTGGCGGTGCTGGCGCATATCTTCGTAAGTGACTGGTCGCCCAAGCTGTTGCAGCGGATGATCTGCGCTGGAAACGCCGTGAAAAATCGTGGTCATCACTTTTTCGCCCACAAATCCTGGCGGAACAAACCCACCAATGGCCAGATCGGCTTGTCGTTTGAGCAGCATATCTTCAGTGCCGCTCAACACTGTCTCGTAATACTCGACGCGGGTATCGGGAAAATCTTTGGCAAACAACGACAGGCAATAAAGCACCTTGGTAGGTGGCACAATTATGTCTACCGCAATTTTCACAATGGGCTCCACATGCACGGCCAAACACTCCGCAGACCGCTCCAACCGTTCAGCCTGTTCCAATAGCTGGCGAGCACGTCGGTACAGCAACTCCCCCGCCGGGGTCGCCACCGCTTTACGTCCCTGCAAGTTAAACACCTTCACTTCCAAGGCCTGTTCAAGCTGGGCAATGGCGTAAGAGACAGCCGACTGGCTCTTGTTGAGCACTTCCGCGGCTTTGGCATAGCCGCCAGCGTCTATCACCGCCAGGAGCGCACGCCACTGCTCAAGGGTTACCTTGTTTTCGCTCAAAAGCGAAGTTGAACTTTGAATTGAAGGAGCATTCATGACTATAGATCCAATTTTTCGATGAAATCATCCCAAATATCGCTATTTATCATTCGCTCGTCAAATCATTTAATGATCACAAGGGCGGCCAAGTAAGAAAAGCGGCAGCGCCAGAAAACGAAACCGACCACATTGACGAATTGAGGATTAATGACATGAGCACTCTCTTACAGATCAACAGCAGCCTGTTTAGCGACCACGGTAACTCCAGCACCCTGAGCAACGAGTTTGTACAAAGCTGGTTGGCCAAACATCCCGACGGTAAAGTCATAGTACGCGACCTGGCGAAGGACGAAATCCCTCACCTGAACGGCGCACAAGTGCAAGCCTTCTTCACCCCGGCGGAAAGCCGCACTGAAGAGCAAAAAGCCCTGGTAGCCATTTCTGATCAACTGGTCGCCGAGCTGGCCAATGCCGATGCGGTTGTCATTGGAGCGCCTTTGTACAACTTCGGCATTCCATCTACCCTCAAGGCTTACTTTGACCAGGTGGCACGTGCCGGTGTGACTTTCAAATACACCGAAACCGGCCCAGTGGGTTTACTGCAAGATAAACCTGTGTATGTGATTTCAGCGCGCGGTGGCTTCCATGTTGGCAAACCAAGTGATACCCAAACTGGCCATATCACTAACTTTTTGAACTTCCTGGGTTTGCAGTCAGTGAATTACATCTACGCCGAAGGCCTGAGTATCAGCGATGCAAAAGACAAAGCCCTGAGCGAAGCACGTAAAGAAATTGAAGTGGCGTCAGCTGCCTGATTAAACCAGCAAAGCGTTATCATGTCAGGGATGACTCATTGCAATCGAAGGAGATAACGCCATGACTCTGCTTTCAGAAAAAACCTGTACCGCTTGCCGTATAGGCGCACCACTATTAACCGATGCGGAACTCCGCGAAGGTTTGCAGCAATTGCCCGAGTGGCAAGTGATAGAGGTAGACGGCATTAAGCATTTAACGCGCGCCTACAAATTTTCGAATTTTGTTACAGCACTCAGCTTCACCAATGCCCTTGGCGCATTGGCGGAGGAATTCAATCATCATCCGGCGATCTTAACCGAGTGGGGAAAAGTAACCGTCAGTTGGTGGACGCACAAAATCAAAGGCCTGCATGAAAATGATTTGATCATGGCAGCCAAAACCGAACAGCTTTTTAATAGCCTTTAACGGCTTTTACGTCATACGACAAGGTGGACAAGATGCAAAAGCAACTGCAACAGATGATTCCCGCTCGCGCAACCAGCGATGGTGCCGGTGTGCGCATCAACCGCAGTTTGGGCCAAACCCAAAGTGCGCGCTTTGATCCCTTTTTAATGCTGGACGAATTTGGCTCCGAAAGTGCCAGTGATTACATTGCCGGTTTTCCTGCACACCCGCATCGCGGTTTTGAAACGGTAACCTATATGCTTGCCGGCCATATGTTGCACGAAGATCATATGGGCAACAAAGGCCATTTGCGCAACGGCGATGTACAGTGGATGACGGCGGGCCGCGGCATTATTCACTCTGAAATGCCACAGCAAGAACATGGATTAATGCGTGGCTTTCAATTGTGGTTGAATTTGCCGGCGGCAGAAAAAATGAAGCCAGCACATTACCGCGATATTCCATCGCAAGATATTCCAGTCGCCGCGTTAAAAAATGGCGGACAGATTAAAGTAATCGCCAACACAGCGGTTATCGATGGACAAATCGTTAGCGGGCCGATCCAAGGCTTGACCACCCAGGTTATTTATTGGGACGTGCATCTTCCCGTAAACGAAAGTTTTGCACACGCTATACCTGCCACCCATAACACGTTTATTTATGTGTACGAAGGTGAGTTGGCAATCGGGGAAGACGCGCGCAAATTGCCTGCGGGCAATGCAGGTCTGTTGGGTGCCGGTGACGAAATTTCAGTAAGAGCGTTGAAAGAAGATACGCGCTTTATTTTACTCGCCGGGATTCCACTCAAAGAACCCATCGCGCAGTATGGCCCCTTTGTGATGAATACCAGCGATGAAATTGAGCAGGCTATCCAGGATTATCGCAACGGTGTGCTTACGGATGTTGGCGAGCACTAATATCAGATATGGTTTTTCAGGAGCGCTGGTACAGGCTCCTTTTTTTATTCTGATTATTTTTTATTTCAAATTAATTACTTGCTTTGCCATAACCCTGAATGTGTTTTTGCAGGCGATTTTTATTCGCACGGATAAAATCCAGATCAGCTTTAGGGACATTCTTTACCGCTGGATCGGCTTTTTCCATCACCGCTTTGGCTTGCTCTGGTGTTAACTTGGCAACCATTTCCGATTGCAAATCCGCGGCTATGGCGTTGCCAATCTGAGTGCTGGCGCGCATGTAATCTGCAACACTGCTCCAACCCAGCTTTTTCATATTGGTGTTCAGCGGCTCGAACATACCTTTGCGCTGCAAGTACTTGTTCACTATCTGGTCTTGCTCTGGATAGGAGAGTTTTTCAAACGCCTGCGCCTCGGCATCGGTCGGCAACATTTGCTCGATTAAACCCTGATAGTTGCGAATTTGCTGATTGGTTTCAATCCAACGCGAAAGCAGCTCTTGCGTGAGAGGTTTTGCCTGGGTTTTGTTGGCCGGTAAAAATTGTGCATGCGCCACACTGCTAACAAGCAATAACACGCAAAGACGGAAAACAAATCCAATATTCATGAACGGCAACCCCAACATTATTTAGCCAACTTGAGGGTGACTATGGAAGCAAAAGACCACACCCAGAAAAAGAACAGCACCAGGAAGGGAGTCAGCACACCCAGTGACAAACCGGCAAAACCTTTGCCCTCGTAAAATGGATAAATGACAAACAAGGTAACACCAGCCGGGATCAAAGCAATTACAAAGCTACGGGCGAACAAGCTGCTGGATAAAATCGGCAGCAAAAACAAAAAGCCCCAAAGGCCACCCCAGACGATACGGGGATATAGCCATCCCGGAGCAATAGAGCCCGGCAGATTAACATGTAAGGAATGAGTGATACCGTAGCGACTGAACAGCCACATCACCAGACATTGCACCAGCGCGCCTAAACAACCTGCTGCAAAAACAACCAACGCATTTTTCATGGATTGTCTCTTTGTTTATTACTAATGAGTGTTTTTATTTAAAGTGATCTGACGAATGTCAGCAAGCTGCGCATCTTAACACTTGGCGACGGGCGACTTGCGACTGGAGATGGTAAAATTTGTCCGACTTATCAGATTGCCCCGTACTTCTTATCACGTGCGAATATTCCTATGTTTCGATTTTTTGAAAGCCTGATCAAACCTTTTCCGATAGAAGATCCCCAAACACCACCCAAAACCCTGTTTGCCTTCTGTCGTCATTACACCCGCGGCACCGAACGCTATTTGGTGCTGATGTCGATACTCACCGCCGCTATCGCCATTATGGAAGTGTCCCTGTTTGGCTTTTTGGGCCAGTTGGTGGATTGGTTAAATATGCACACACCGGAAAACCTGTTTCAGGAATCCGGCAACAAACTCCGCTTTATGGCCGCGATTCTGGTTATAGGCCTGCCCTTTTGCGTGATCCTTCACTCGCTGGTGATGCACCAAACGCTGCTGGGCAATTACCCCATGATGATTCGCTGGCAGGCGCATCGCTATCTGCTTGGCCAAAGTGTCGGCTTTTACCAAAATGAATTTGCGGGTCGTATCGCCACCAAAGTGATGCAAACAGCATTAGCAGTGCGCGAAACCGTTATGAAATTGTTGGATGTATTACTTTATGTAGTGGTTTATTTCAGCGGTGTATTGGTGTTAGCCGCCGCACTCGATTGGCGTTTGGCCATTCCATTTTTATTCTGGCTAGCCACCTACGCCGCCCTGCTCTACTACTTCTTGCCACGCCTTGGCCAAGCCTCCAGCAAACAAGCCAATGCCCGCTCGGAAATGACCGGCCGTTTAGTAGACACTTACACCAATATCGCCACCGTCAAATTATTTTCCCATTCCAATCGCGAAGCCCAATATGCGCGCGAAGGTATGGAAGCATTCCTCGACACAGTGCATCCCCAAATGCGTTTAGCCACCTCGCTCAATACAGGTGTGTGGCTCAGCAATACGTTTTTGGTATTTACCGTGTCCGCAGTTTCTATCTGGCTGTGGGGCTTCCATGTGATTACTGCCGGCGCTATAGCTGCTGCAGTGAGCCTTGCACTGCGTTTGAACGGCATGTCGCAATGGATCATGTGGGAAGTTTCGGCGCTCTTTGAAAATATTGGTACCGCCAAAGACGGTTTAAATACCCTATCGATTCCACGCGAAGTTCAGGATGCACCTAATGCGCAGCCATTGACAATGAATGCGAGTGGTATCGAATTTAACGATATCAGCTTCCATTATGGAAAAAGCAGCGGCGTGATCAGCCACCTTAATTTGAATATCAAAGCCGGCGAGAAAATTGGCGTCGTTGGGCGTTCAGGTGCCGGCAAATCTACGCTGGTGAATTTGCTAATGCGTTTTTATGATTTGGAAAGCGGACAAATTTTAATTGATGGAAGCAACATAGCCACAGTGCAACAAGAAAGCTTGCGCTTGCATATAGGTATGGTGACTCAGGATACCTCGTTGCTGCACCGCTCTATTCGCGACAACCTGCTCTACGGCAACCCCAAGGCCACGGAAGAACAAATGATTGAGGCTGCAAAACAAGCAGAGGCCCATGATTTTATTTTATCACTCAGCGATAGCCAGGGCCGTACAGGTTACGACGCACACGTAGGTGAGCGCGGCGTGAAATTATCCGGTGGCCAGCGTCAGCGCATTGCCATCGCCCGCGTACTTATCAAGAACGCACCTATCTTGATTCTGGATGAAGCAACCTCTGCATTGGATTCAGAAGTGGAAGCCGCCATTCAGGCAAACCTCTACACACTGATGCAAGGTAAAACCGTAATCGCCATCGCGCATCGCCTATCAACCATTGCCGCTATGGATCGCTTGATTGTGATGGATAAAGGTGAAATTGTTGAACAGGGAACCCATGCAGAGTTGGTGGCGCAGCGAGGAATTTATGCGCAATTGTGGGAAAGACAATCGGGGGGATTCCTGGGGGAAATGTAATCCCCCCCCCTTAAAGTCGTCATTCCCGCAAGGAATGACGGATAGCGAGCTCAAGGTAACATTCAACTCATATCTCAAAAACAAAAACGCCGGGCATCGCCCGGCGTTTTTGTTTGGATCGTTAGTTGTTTTTACATAAACAATTTCACACCGGCATAGAACAAACCGCCAGCAAGAATAATTGTTGTTGGCAAGGTCAATACCCAAGCCATCAAAATGGTTTTGATGGTGGAGAATTGCAGGCCCGATTTATTTGCAACCATAGTGCCTGCTACCGCCGATGACAACACATGCGTCGTGGATACCGGCATACCTGTGATACTGGCAATACCGATCGAAGTAGCAGCAGTCACCTGTGCCGACATACCTTGCGAGTAAGTCATCCCCGTTTTACCAATTTTTTCACCCACGGTTTTTACTACGCGGCGCCAGCCAGTCATAGTACCCAGACCCAGGGCCAGAGCCACTGCAATGATCGCCCAAAAGGGAGCGAACTCAGTGGTGTAGGTAATATCTTTACGCAGCTTGTTCAAATCGTCTTTATCTTTTGAGGAAATGCTGTCCACTTTGCCAACTTGTTTGGCGTTGTCGTCAATACACAGCAACAACCGGCGAACATCGCGACGACTATCAACATCCAGCTTGCTGTAGTCATCTACACCTTTAAGGATTTGCTCGAGAGTCTTTAAGCTTACCAATGCTGTTTTTGTGCGGCACTTTTCCTCACTCTTGAGGGCAACTTCAGTTTTGCTGAAATCAATTTTTTCGCCCAGCTTGCTTTGATTGTCAGCATAGATGCGCTCAATGTAAGTGGCAGCATCGCGCGTTTTATTGATGTCGAGCGTAGAAGTATTCAGGTTAAGAACAAAGTGCGCTGGCGCCATGCAGATAAGCACCAACATCACCATACCAATACCTTTCTGGCCATCGTTAGAGCCGTGCACAAAACTCAGGCCCATGGCAGAGGCAACCAGGGTTGCGCGGGTCCAGAATGGCGGGTGTTTTTTGCCATCGATAGTTTCACGCTCTTGCGGTGTTTTATGGATTTTTTGCCCAGGCCAAATGCGTTTGAGCAACAGCAATACCAGTGCCGCAACAATGAAACCTACCAGCGGTGAAACCAGCAGTGACAACATAATATCGATAGCTTTTTTGGTGTTGATACCTTGCTCAAGGGGCAGGTTGGACATAAGCGCATGGGCACCACCTACACCAAGAATGGAGCCAATCAGGCAATGGGAACTGGAAGACGGAATACCGAAATACCAGGTGCCCAGGTTCCAGAAAATTGCCGAGGTCAGCAACGAGAACACCATGATCATGCCGTAGGTGGAGCTCACATCCAGCAGCAGATCAACCGGCAACAAGTGCACAATCGCGTAGGCCACGCCCAAACCGCCAATCATCACACCCAAAAAGTTAAATACACCGGATGCCATTACCGCCATGTGGGGTGGCATGGCCTTGGTGTAGATCACGGTTGCCACCGCGTTGGCGGTATCGTGAAAGCCGTTGATAAATTCGTAAGCCAGCACAAAGGCCAGGGACAAAAACAGAGCCAAGCCGACACTAAAGTCGAGTCCAGTGAACATATCTAACATAGGAGTTGCCTGTTAAGGAGGAGAAACCGGTAAATCCCGGCATGGGGAACCAACCGGGTTTTATTAATTGTTGCGCCATTATGACACAGGGCCGGCGACCTGCTAAGAATAGGCAAAGCCACCGGTTTGTGTTACCACATCAAATCGTCAGGAATAACATAGTCTTTATAAGGATCGTCTTCATCCGCCTGCTGGCTGGATTTGACGTTAGCCACCAACACCGCTTTATCATCGCGCTCGGCAATCTTGTCAGCTACCACACGCGGAACCAGTTCGTAACCCTCACCCAGTTTAACCACAGCTAATATGCCGCGAACAATTTGTTCCAAAATCGTGGGCGATACACGGATCTTTTTGATCAGCTTACCATCCGTAAAGTTGTATTCCACATCGCCTTGGCCGGCACCTTTGGACTGGCGATGATTCTCAATCAGCTGGCGGATCTGGGCCGCAACGGCACGTTGCTCCAGTTGGGCAGTCTGCTGACGGTTAAGTTCGCGGTCCCGCTCGGCCTTATCCAGGCGTGCCTGTTCGGTTGCCTGCTTCAGCTCGTCGACGACCGGTTCGGCAGAGCGACGCGCAACATTGGTCTCTTTGCGCTTGTCTTTATTGGCTTGTTTTGCCTTTTTTGCGTCGATCAAACCGGCTTTCAGCAGTTGGTCTTGAAGGGATGCCATAATTTTTGCCCTATGGAAAAGATTGCCGCGCATAATAGCGCCCCCCTTTTGAACACGGCAAGTTGGACAAGACAAGCCAGGGGAAGCAATGCAAGTCAGCGCTATATAGAAGGTAATAGATGATGAAAACCTGGGATATTTTCTGTCGCGTGGTCGATAACTATGGCGATATAGGTGTCTGCTGGCGCCTGGCTCGCCAGTTGGCCGCCGAGAATTCCTGTCGAGTGCGCCTTTGGGTGGATGAGATAGAAGCCCTCCGGCAGATTTGGCCTGGTGTCGCCCACGCCAGCCAGCAAGATACTGAAGGTGTGGATATCCGCATCTGGACAGCAGCCTTTGATCCCGCAATTACACCAGCTGATGTAGTGATTGAAGCCTTTGCCTGCGAGTTGCCTGAAAGCTATCTCAAAGCCATGAAGCAAGCAGCACAACCGCCGCATTGGTTTAATCTGGAATACCTGAGTGCCGAAGATTGGGTCGAGGGTTGCCATGCCCTGCCCTCAATACACCCACAACTTGGCTTGAAAAAGATTTTCTTCTTCCCCGGCTTTACCGCCAAAACCGGCGGTTTGCTCTGTGAAAAAAACCTGCCGGAAAAGCGCGACCGCTTTCGCACAGAAGCCGGCCCCGAGCAGCTGCTCGCCCAATTTGGTATTACTGCCTCCCCAGACGAGCTAATCGTTTCCCTCTTTGGCTACGAAAACGAATCCGTAAGCTCCCTTATATATACCTGGGCCGAATCGTCCCAACCCGTCCTGTGCCTGGTTCCCCAAGGCAGGATTCTCGCCGATATAGAAGATTGCCTGAGCCAAACCCTGTTGGTTGGGGATCAAATCAGCATGGGTGCCCTTCGCCTGTGCGTCATTCCCTTTGTATCGCAGTTGGACTACGACCGATTGCTATGGAGCTGCGATATCAACTTTGTCCGCGGAGAGGACTCTTTCGTACGAGCGCAATGGGCCGGCAAGCCACTCATCTGGCATATCTATCCCCAGGAGGATGGGGTCCATATGGATAAGCTGGAAGCGTTTCTCAAACGCTATCTCCATCAGGCGGAACCTGCTTTACAGGCTTCCATCACCTATTTATGGACCCAATGGAACACTCAAAACGACTGCGGAATCCCCTGGAATGACTGCCTGGCCAAGCGACAAGACTGGGAAACGCTCGCGAACGATTGGTGCAATCACCTAAATTCTTTGGGAGATTTAGCCTCAAACATGGTGCATTTTTGCCAAAAAACGCTATAGTAGCGCGCCGAATTTACTCGCCATTATCCTATGGGGTATTGGCCATCCCTTGTACTTAATCTCGAGACTCATCATGAAAACAGGTCAAGAATTACGCGCTGGTCATGTAATCAACATCGACGGCTCACCCTGGTTGATCCAAAAAGTAGAAATCAGCCGTTCCGGCCGTAACACCGCCGTTGTTAAAACCAAACTGAAAAACCTGCTGAACGGTTACCTGACCGAAACTCCATACAAAGCAGACGACAAATTCGAAGACATCGTTCTGGATCGTAAAGACGTAACTTACTCTTACTATGCTGATCCAATGTACGTATTCGTAGACACTGACTACAACCAATACGAACTGACCGCTGACGAATTGGGCGATATGGGCCCATACATCGAAGACGGCATTGACGACGTATGTGAAGCTGTATTCTTCGACGGCAAAGTAATTTCTATCACTCCACCAAACTCAGTAACCCGTGAAGTTGTTTACACCGAGCCATCTGTGCGCGGCGACACTTCAGGTAAAGTGATGAAGCCTGCTCGTTTGACCAACGGCACTGAAATCCAGGTATCTGCATTTGTGGAAATCGGCGATAAAATCATCATCGACACCCGCACTCACGAATACAAGTCTCGCGCCAAAGACTAATTCGTTTGCAATCGCTGGCGGCTGCCTCCAGTCGCTAGCGATTTTCCTCCCCCTCTCGCCACATCTCTTCTTTCCTTTTTTAAAAACACCTCGTTAACTGCTAACGATTTATTTTTTGCGCCTTCTGCAATCGCCAATAAAGACGAATGCCAAGCAACACAACAGTTAATACACCAAACAACACTGCGTCGAAATAACTCGAACGCACCTGCAACAATACGTGCAACCAAGCCAATATCGCGATGATGTAAATGGACTTATGCAACTTCACCCAGTTTTTACCCAGGCGGCGCATCATACCCTGTGTTGAGGTAGCACCTAACGCAAGCAATAAAATTACGGCGGGAATGGTTAATAAAATATAGGGACGCTTTACCAGTTCACGGCCGAAACTGGAAAAATCCAATCCTAAAATAAACACGAGATAAGACAGCACATGGGCGAGTGCGTAGAACAGCGTAAACAACCCAAGCATACGGCGATGCGGCATTACCCAGCCCTGCTTCGCCAATTTTTTCAACGGCGTTACCAATAGAGTTAGCAACAAAAAATAAAACGCCCAGGTACCGGTAAACAGCACAATGGCCTTGGCGGGATCAGCACCCAGGTTATTACTAGCAGTATTGAAGACCAGATAAACCAGCGGCAACAGACTGGCAAAAAAAATCACAACTCGACGCCAAAACACGGGCATAGCAAACCTGCATCTATCAATAGAATTTTTTAAGATCGAGGCCCTTGTAAAGGCTCGCCACCTGGTCCCCATAGCCATTAAACATTTGCGTGGGAATCAAATTGGGATTAAATAAACCACTCGGCAAACGGCGCTCTTTCGCCTGGCTCCAGCGCGGATGATCCACCTGCGGATTCACATTGGCGTAAAAGCCATATTCTTCCGGCGCAATCATATTCCAGGTAGTTTTTGGTTGACGCTCAGTCAATTCGATTTTGACGATGGACTTAATGCTTTTAAAACCATACTTCCAGGGCACCACCAAACGCAATGGAGCGCCATTCTGGTTGGGCAACACTTTTCCATACAAACCCACGGCGAGAATTGTCAACGGATGCATGGCCTCATCGATTCGCAAACCTTCGCGGTAGGGCCAATCAATCGTACTCAGCGCACTTTTTTGTTCGGGAAATTGTTTGGAATCTTTTAAGGTATAAAAAGAAACGTATTTGGCTTTGCTGGTGGGCTCGTATTTTTTTAGCAAACTCGCCAGAGAAAACCCCACCCAGGGAATCACCATGGACCAGGCCTCTACACAGCGCAGCCGGTAGACGCGCTCCTCCAGCTCTGCACCTTTTAAAATATCTTCGAGCGTAAATTTGCCGGGCTTGCCCACCTCGCCGGCAATTTCTACTTGCCAGGGATCAGCTTTGAAACTTTTGGAGTTCTTGGCGGGATCGGTTTTATTAAAACCGAATTCGTAAAAATTATTGTGCCCGGTGATGTGTTCATAAGGTGTAAGCGCATCGCCTGGCTTTTGCTGATCAGCCTTGGCTTGAGCTATTTGCACCTCCAACCATTGCGGGCCTTTATTCACTGGCTCGGTGGCAATATGGGTTGGAGCAGCCAGCGCATCCGCCGCTAACAAACCGGCACCAGCGGCCAATCCCAGATTGAATGTACCGCGCATAAAGTCGCGGCGCGCATAATAGATAGCTTCAGGAGTTATTTCCGAGGATGGTATATCTGCAGCCTTTTTGATCAACATAAGCTAAGTCCTGTTGGTTAAGCTCGTTTCGATACACGTTAGATACACCCACCCCGGATTTGTTACAGCCTCCCTGGCCTATTTTTTATCGCCAGCATCAGTGAGTAATTAACCAGCATTGATGGATCTTGGGATCGCGTTTGAAATCGTCATCAATCGTCTGTGCACTAATATCCTTGATGCTGTACTGGCCAAGTGCTTCAGTATCCAACTTGAAACTGCGCAGGTTATTGGAGAACACTAATGTCCCCTGCTCCGACAAGGCGCGCATGGCGTGGTTGATCATGCTCACGTGGTCGCGCTGCACATCCAACACATCTTCCATACGCTTGGAGTTGGAAAAGCTGGGCGGGTCGAGCAGGATCAAATCAAATTGCTGCTCATTGTCTTCCAACCACTTGAGGCAGTCAGCCTGCTCCAGGCGGTTTTTGGATTCGCTCAAACCATTCAGCGCAAAATTTTTGCGCGCCCAATTCAAATAGGTATTGGACATATCCACGCTAAGGGTAAAACGTGCACCGCCCAAAGCGGCATGCACGCTTGCCGTAGCCGTGTAGCAAAACAAGTTGAGGAAACGTTTGTCTTTCGCCATCTGCGCAATCATTTTGCGTACGGGGCGGTGATCCAAAAACAAACCTGTATCCAGATATTGCCACATATTGATATGCAACTTGGCGGCACCTTCTTGCACGCTAAATACATCGCCAGTGGGCAGCTCGGTTAACTTTTCGTACTGCTGCGTGCCCTTGTTGCGGCGACGCTGTTTGTAGCTGATGCGCTCCGCAGGAATATCCAATGCAAAAGGCACCGCAGCTTCGATTTCGGCAAAGCGCTGGGCAGCCTTGTCTTCATCGATTGATTTTGGTGCAGCATATTCCTGCACATTGGCGTACCACAACTCAGGTTTACCCGGCTGGGTTTGGCCGCAGTAAACATCGATAGCCGCTGAGTATTCGGGCATATCTGCATCGTAAAGGCGATAGGCGCTGATTTCATTTTTGCGCGCCCATTTTTCCAATTGCTTGATATTTTTTTGCAGGCGATTCACCAACATACGCGCGCCGTTAGTGAGTGCCGCCTCTTGTTCCTGGCGATTGTGTTCGCGCACTTTCTCTTCAGCGGCCTGGCGCTTTTTGGCATCGCCACTGAATCTATCATCCTGCTCAACACGGCTCTGCACAAAGGCCTCACTGGCGATATTGAACAGGATCAACTCGCTGACGATAGTGCCGTTAAACAATTTGTATTTTTTATCTGCACGCAAACCCATTTGCTTGCCCAGCTCCGGATTGCCGGTAAATACACCGGCGCGCCAACCCTGGAATTCATTGCGCAAGCGCTCACCCAAATGGGCGTACAAAATTTTAAGGGATTCGATTTCACCTAAACGCTCACCGTAAGGCGGGTTGCTCAATACCAGGCCGGGCTTAATTTCGGTGTGAGTGGGCTTTTTAAATTCCGCCAATTCTTTGCGACTGACGCGCAGCCAATGATCCAACTCGGCGGTGACAATATTTTCTTCGGCAGCACGAATCACCTTGAGGTCGGCATCGTAGCCACGAATCTCGGGCAACTCTTTCGCCAAACCAGCTGTGCGACGCGCTTGCGCCTCGCTGCGCAACTGTTGCCACAGGGATTCATCGTGTTGCAGCCAGCGTTCAAAACCAAAGCTGACACGACCAATGCCGGGAGCTATATCAGCGGCAATCATCGCCGCTTCGATAAGGATAGTCGCCGAGCCACACATGGGGTCCAGCAAGGCGCCACCTTCAGCAGCGATTTGCGGCCAGCCAGCGCGCAGCAGTATGCCGGCGGCCAGGTTTTCTTTCATGGGGGCCGCGCCCTGCTTCAAGCGGTAGCCCCGGCGGTGCAGGCTTTCGCCGGAGAGATCCAGGCTTATCACCGCTTTGCCACGACTGAGGCGAGCATTCACACGCAGATCCGGGTCTTGCTTGGCCACAGAGGGGCGCTCGCCGGTGAGGTCGCGCAAGCAATCTACTATGGCGTCTTTAACTCGCACAGCGCCGAACTGGGTATTGCGTATGGCATCGCTGGAACCCACAAAATCCACCAGCAAGGTACCCGTTGGGCGCAGATGCTCTTGCCAACGAATCTCGCGCACGCCGTCGTAAAGTTCTTCCTGGCTATTTACGTCAAAGCTGGCGAGAGGCAGCAACACCTTGTTAGCCAAGCGCGACCACAGGCATACGCGATAGGCTGTTTCCAGGCTGCCACCAAAGTACACACCTGCTACGGTTTCACGCAGATCGGTAGCACCCAATTGGGAAAGTTCGGTAAAAAGTAATCCCTCAAGGCTTTTGGGACAGGTGGCAAAAAACTGATATTGCGTCATGGATAAAACCGTTTTATAACGTTAACCGGGGATTTTGGCCGCATAAAACCGCATCTGTGCAGATTGGTACAGCGGCATGGGGGATCTAGAGCTTTAGGTGCTATGGAATCCGGAATCTAGAAGAATTAATTCGTTCACAAGTGGAACCTTTATTGGTGTACTGGTCGAACGCTCTGAAATAAGCAACTCGTTCAACATAATGTAACCAGCCAAAAGGAGGCTATTGTAGCAAGTCGTTAGAGATGTCTATATAACTTTGTTATTTGAATTGAATCGCTCTAATAAGAGGTGCCTTATCGGATGAAAAGTCAGAAAAGAGATCAAACTGAACGCGCTTTTGCTAAAGGCTACCAAGCCGGGATTGACGGTCGATCGCGCAGCCTGTGCCCCCACGAAACAGGCATAGCTCGACAGCAGTGGCTCAACGGCTGGAGAGAATCCCGGGTGGACCAATGGGACGGCTTAAACCGCATGGCCCAGGTCCAAAAACTTAACAATATTCAAACTATGTCCATGACATAGACACGGCTGATCAAAACGATTGAATCAGCAATTACATCACACACAATTAACGTTGATTGATATTTATTTCACCATTCGGTGACAACTCCGCAGGAGAACAAAAGGCCCCAGAAATGGGGCCTTTTGCTTTTTGCGGTAACTGATTTTTTAAAAATCACAAATGATTTTTGAGCAACTTAATTGCCGATGCCGCTTCTGCAATTAATGCAGGCCCACGGTAGATAAATCCGCTGTACACCTGCACCAGCTTGGCACCAGCTTTGATTTTTTCCGCAGCACTTTCACCGTTGGAAATACCACCCACACCAATAATCGGCAGCTTCTCTCCCAGTTCGGCGTAGAGAGCGCTTATAACGCGTGTGCTCTTGTCGCGCACAGGCAAACCGCTGAGGCCGCCAGTTTCTTTGCCGGTTTCATACTGCTCTACACCTTCGCGACCAATAGTCGTGTTGGTGGCAATCACACCATCAATATTCTGCGAAAGCAGGGTTTGTGCAACTTGCGCAATGGCTTCGTCATCCATATCAGGCGCGATTTTTACAGCAACTGGTACGTAACGACCGTGAATTTTTTGCAATTTATCTTGCTCGATTTTTAATGTTTCGAGCAGGCGGTTGAGCGAGTCACCAAATTGTAAATCGCGCAGACCTTGGGTGTTGGGGGAAGATACATTGACCGTGATGTAATCAGCATGGGCATACACTTTTTGCATACCAATCACATAATCATCAGCCGCGTTTTCCACTGGTGTCACCGCATTTTTACCAATGTTGATACCGAGCACACCTTTAAACCGGCGACGTTTAACCTGGGCGACCAGATGATCAACACCTTTGTTATTAAAACCCATGCGGTTAATGATGGCTTGCGCCTCAGGGATACGGAACAGGCGAGGCTTGGGATTACCGGGTTGTGGCTTTGGCGTAATAGTGCCTATCTCGACAAAACCAAATCCCATAGCGCCAAGAGCATTGAAGTAATCGCCGTTTTTATCAAGCCCCGCCGCCAGACCTACAGGGTTAGGAAAGGTAATACCCATTACCTCAACCGGATCTGCCGGTATATCGCTGGTGAAGAGTTGCAGTAGACGTAGACGCTCAGCGGCGCCCAGGCAATCCAGGCTAAATTCATGGGAGGTTTCTGCGTCCAGTTTGAACAGCAGATCGCGGATTTGGTTATACATAATAGTAAGCTCGGAAGGCAGTGCGGGTATCTGCAGCAAACGGATAACGTCGCTGCACGCACTGATTAAATCTCGGACAAAACAGGCGCGCAGGATACTGGAATTGGCCCTCGGAATAAACCCTGAGCGGCTACCAGTGCACAACTAAACCCGTTCGATTTTGACAAAGCGATTTTCGTCGGAGAAATAGATAGCAAAGGTGCCGGCAATACCGCTATGGGTGACAAATGGTCGCAGGATATTGGCCGGAAATCTGATGCTTCTACCATCAATGGTGCGAGCACTCACATCCCTGGCCGCGCCCGCGTAGAGCCGTTGGTATTCCTCCGCTGGAATGTGCACATTTACTATCACTGACCGCAATCTCACATTCCCCCGGGCAGGCCTGAATCAAGTGGTGAATTTCATGGTGTTTTCGAGCAGCGACATGGCACTTTTGCGCAAGCTGCTACTGTAGCTTACGGTTTTTTCGATCTGGCTCAAAATATTTTCCGCGGAATCGCTCAAGTGCTGGGTGTTGCGCGACATTTGCTCAGCAACCGTTGCCTGCTCTTCAGCGGCAGTAGCAATCTGGGTGTTGAGATCGCGCAATAATTCTACTCCTTGCACAATCTTTTCCAATGATTGCCCCGCAGCGGCAGCGCTGGCCACAGATTCCTGTGCACCCGTAAAACTCTGGTGAATAATATTTACTGCATTAACGGCGCGACCTTGCAGTTTTTCAATCACATTGCGAATTTCTGCGGTGGAGTCCTGTGTGCGTTTTGCCAGCGAACGCACCTCATCGGCCACTACTGCAAAACCCCTACCCTGTTCGCCGGCGCGAGCTGCCTCGATGGCGGCATTCAGCGCGAGCAAATTGGTTTGTTCGGCAATACTGCGGATGACTTCCAGCACGGCGCCTATGTCCGTCACATCGGATTGCAATTGGCTGATAATATCTTTTGCCTGTTCGACATTGGTTCCCAACACATTAATTTTGGCGATGGCTTCTTTTACTTTGCCACGACCTTCCACGGCAGAATGCTGGGCTACTTCCGTTGCCTCAGTAACGTTGACACAGCTACGCGCCACTTCCCGCACGGTGGCCGCCATCTCAGTAGATGCTGAAGCAGACTGTTGGGTTTGCAAATTTTGCTGATCCAATTCGTGTTTGCTCGAATCCGTCACCGTTTGCAATTTAACAGAAAGCTCATTCACTTCATGGGCCGATTGCTGAATGCTATTGAGCAAGCTCGCAACACTGCCAATCATTTCAGTCAGACTTTGAGCGGCATTGCCCAGGGTATCTTCGCTGTCCATTTTTATCGCTATGGAAAAATCGCCATCGCGCAAACTATTAGAAGCGCTACTCAGAATTTGAGCGTTGCTATTCAGGGATGTGAGGATACCCATCGCCAGATAAACACCCACGGCAGTGCAAAGCAAACCAATAAAAATCAGCCAGCGATTTTGCGAGGCTTTATTCGCTTGCAGTTTGTGAATACTTTTTGTAAAAGCCACGGAGGTTTGGGAATCAAGTGAAACGATTGCTTCTATCGCCTTGGTACCAGTTTCAAAATAGCTACTACTACTGAGGCTTACTTCATCCGATGCCAAAATCTGGTTGTTGGTCATGTCAAAAAAAGCGGTGAGCGCATTTTGAACATCCTGGCTTGCAGTTCTTAATTCAGTCGACGCTTCTGCATCATGAAACAGTAACTCCAACTCCTGATTGAGCGTATCGCCCAATTTTTTTGCTGCTACCGCCATGCTGCCCAACACAATGCGTTCATCAGGTGTCAGGGTTTTGTCCGTCAGTGCGGATGAGCCCTTGCCGCGCAACTTTCCCAGCTCTTCCGCCAATTGGGGAATGCTATGCACCGAAATATTTTGCATATAGTGATCTTTGACGGTTGACTGAAGAATCAACTCAAAATCATCAGCCACCTGTACCATGGCCCTTTGTACCAGAGAGACAAGATCAGAATGGCTTTGGAAATTTTTACTAACGACTGCTGAGCGGTTATTGACTAATTTCAGCTGTTGCCACTGGGAGGAAATTTGCTCCAACTCCGCCAATTTGTAGTCCGCATTTTTTGCAAGCTTGGCCATATCAGCCAAGGCTTCATCAACCTTACTTTCAATCCCCAAAATAGCGGTTTCCTTATCGGTAGCACCTGACAGGAACTGCGCCAAGTTCCCCCTGTGCTTCGCGATCTCCAATGCCATAGGTTTTAGCTTCATCACCAGTTCCAGGCCGTGAGTCTGAACCTCAATACGCTGGATCTCACCATTGGATTGGGTTACACCGGAAATCAATAAAAACAAATAAGGGACAAGAAAAATAAGCACAACCGATAACAGTTTGGCAGTAAATGACATGCGATTGGCAATCGCTGTAGCTGGCGCAAAAAATCCAGACATAAAATGTCCCTCTAAAAGTAGTAGCAAAAATTCATTGTTGAGTGCGGACACTATTTTTAGTTGTATAACCCGCTTGTTAACGCAAACCTTATTCAGCGTGATGGGTAGCCTGGGCTACATCAAGCAGATCGCGCAGTGCCACAGCAAAAACAGCAAAATCTGCACTCGCATTAGCCTGCAATTCGGATACCATAGTGCGCCAGCGATTCACCAACACTTGTTGCTGATTGCTCCAGCGAGCCACCAATGCCGGCACATCCGCTGTTGGCTCAGCGCCTTTCAGCAGCGACACTGTGAGCGAACGCAATTGCGATTCCAGATCGTCCATATAAGTCTCGCGCGCCATAGCCTGCCAGAAACTCTCTACTTTTAATTGCGACAATTGATTGGCGAACCAGGGCAGACTCAAATAATTACTAATGGCAAAATACATTTTTGCCACCAACTCAATATCACAACCGCTACGTCGCACGGCTTCGGCCAAGCTGATGCCAGAATACAAATAGGGAACAGGCGCGGCCTGCACCGCCAACTCGCGAGCAACCCCCTGCTCTTGCAATTTTTGATACTGGGCTTGCAGCTCTTCAAGGTGTATACCTTGCAAAAACTCCGGTAATTTTTGCGCAATAAAACTTACTGCCGGCGCAAAGAGTGCAACCTCGGCGGCAGGGTCAATATTGCTGCGGCGATTGCGTAAGAACCAACGTGTAGCACGGCGCACGCGCCGCATCATATTGATCATCAATTCATGTTGGAGTTGAGCTGGTACCTCATAATCCAACAACTGCAAATCGCGGATAAAATTTTCGAGCTGGTAAATATCACGCGCCGCTATATAGGCCTTAGCTACATCTCCCACACTCGCACCGGTAGACTCAAGCAAACGCTGCGCAAAACTGATGCCCATATTGTTAACCATATCGTTGGCAACCTGGGTAGCAACAATTTCGCGGCGTAATCTGTGACTGTAGAGTGCCACGTTGTAATGTTGCGCAATTTGCAGCGGAAAAGCAGTTTCAATTGCTTTGGCCATGTAATCGTCATCTGCTATATCAGCGCTGGCGAGATCTTCTTTAAGGCTGGCTTTTGCATAGGAAATAAGCACGGCCAACTCGGGCCGCGTAAGCCCGAGGTTGTGCGTTTGCCGTTCAAGCAATTGGGTATCTGCGGGTAAGAATTCGAGCTTGCGATTCAGGCGCTTCTGGCTTTCAAGCGCTGACATAAAGCGGCGATATTCGGCACTACGCGCCAGACTTTCGGCTTCGGCAATACTGATTGCCAGCGTTTGGCGATAATTATTATTGAGCACCAGCTGCGCTACATTGTCGGTCATATCCGCTAACAAATGATTGCGCTGTTTGGGTGTGAGATCACCATTGCTGACCAATTCATTGAGCAGAATTTTTACATTGACCTCATGGTCACTGCAATCCACACCACCCGCGTTATCAATGAAATCTGTATTACAGGCGCCCGCATTCAAACAATATTCAATACGGCCGCGTTGGGTCATACCCAGGTTGCCGCCCTCTCCCACCACTTTGCAGCGCAATTCATTACCGTTTACGCGCAAGCTGTCGTTGGCTTTATCGCCAACATCAGCGTGGGTCTCACTGCTGGATTTTACGTAGGTGCCTATGCCGCCATTCCACAGCAAATCCACGGGCGCCTTGAGCAAACGATTAATAAGTTCTGAGGGCGATAACACATCCTCATCAATGGCAAAACATTGTTTCATCGCATTATTAATGGCGATAGATTTAAGATCGCGACTGTAAACACCGCCGCCCTCGCTGATCAACGATGACTGATAATCCGCCCAGGTTGTTTTGGGTGTAGTGAATAAACGTTTACGCTCTGTAAAACTTGCAGCCGCATCAGGATTAGGATCGATAAAAATATGTGCATGGTTAAACGCAGCAACCAGGCAAATATGTTCTGACAACAACATACCATTGCCAAACACATCACCCGCCATATCGCCAATACCTACAACGGTAAAATCCTGCTGCTGGATATTGATGCCTTTTTCTTTGAAATGGCGCATCACCGATATCCATGCACCGCGCGCGGTAATGCCCATGCCTTTGTGGTCGTAACCCTGGCTTCCCCCTGACGCAAATGCATCCCCCAGCCAGTGGTTATATTCGGCAGAGATGCTATTGGCTATATCCGAAAAAGTCGCAGTGCCTTTATCGGCTGCCACTACCAGATAGGGATCATCGTCATCATAGCGGGTGACATTTTTGGGCGGCACCAATTGGCCTTCAACCAAGTTATCAGTGAGGTCCAGCAAGCCGCGGATAAAAACTTTGTAACAGGCAATCGCTTCCTGTTGCAATGCTTCGCGCCCACCTTCGGTAGGTGGATGTTTGCAAACAAAGCCGCCTTTGGCACCGTTGGGCACTATCACTGCATTTTTAACTTGTTGGGCTTTTACCAACCCCAGGACTTCAGTACGGTAATCTTGCAAGCGATCAGACCAGCGCAAACCGCCGCGCGCCACTTTGCCACCGCGCAAATGTACACCTTCCACACGCGGAGAAAATACAAAGATTTCATAGAGTGGACGCGGTTCGGGAATATCGGGAATATTACGCGAGCTGAGCTTGATGGAAAGATAATCCTTATAACTGCCATCGCCGGAGAATTGAAAATAATTGGTGCGCAGGCTGGCATCTATCAGTGTAACAAAACGACGTAATATACGATCTTCGTTGAGATTTTCCACTTGATCGAGCGCAGAAAAAATGGCATCGCGCAAATGCTCCAGCTTTTGCTCACGTGGTTCAGCAACGGCATCACTCGCGGGATAAAACTTCAGTTTAAATAATTCCAACAGCTGTTGCGCTATAGCACTGTGATTAACCAGGGCGCTGGCAATATAGTGTTCGGTAAAATTAAATAATGTCTGCCGCATATAATTGGCATAGGCACGCAATACAGTGACCTCCCGCCAGCTCAGTTGGGCGGCAGGCACCAGCTTGTTAAAGGCATCGCTGTCAGTTTTGCGATGCCAGATCGCAGAAAAGGCATCCTGAAATAATTCCCTTACCTGATTGATATCCACCGCGCCCGGCAAATTGAAACGCAGTTGGAAATCGTGCAGCCATACCTGGCTCTGGTCATGTTTGTGTATGCAGTAGGGATTTTCAGAAAGTACGCGCAAACCAAGGTTTTCAAGCAGCGGAATAACCTCGGACAGCTCCACCGTGTGTGTTTTGCGGAAAATTTTAAAGCGCACCACTTGAGGATCTGCTGCCAGGGGTTGATAAAAACTCATGGCTATATCTTTGGGTGTGTGCAACTCCTCCATAGAGGCTATATCTTGCACGGCGGTACGCGCTTCAAAGTGTTCTTTGTAGGCCGCTGAAAATCCCTCGCGATATTCGTTAAAGACTTGCATGGCCTGCTCTTCACCCAGGGATTCCACCAGTGCATTATGCAAATGATCTTCCCACGAGCGAGTAATTTCGCGAATGCGTGCCTGCAGTTTTTCCTGATCGTATTCCAGCGGGCGGCGTCCATCAACTTTAAACACCAAATGCAAGCGCGCCAGTATGGATTCAGAAAAATAAGTATTGAATTCCCATTCACTGGAATGGATCGTCTGACCGATGACGTCCTGAATGCGCAATCGCAATTGTGTGGTAAAAAGATCACGTGGCACATACACCAGACAACTGACAAATTTCCCAAAGGGATCCTGCCGCATAAACAAGCGCACTTTATACCGCTCGTTGATGCCAGCTACACCCATGGTAATTTCGAACAACTCCGAGCTATTACTTAAAAATAATTCATCGCGCGGAAACGTATCCAATATCTGCCGCAGATGTTTACCATCGTGACTCTGCGGATCCAGGCCAGAGCGCTCAAAAACTTTATCGACCTTGTGACGCAGAAGCGGAATTTTCGAGGGGCTCATAATGTACACATTTGAGGTGTACAGTCCGAGAAAACGCAATTCGCCCGTTACCTCGCCTTGTGCATTAAATTTTTTAACGACCACATAATCTGAATAGGCGTGACGATGAATACGCGAGCGCACGGAGGATTTGGAGAAGGTGAGCACTTGGGGGGCGAGATGAAAACGGGCTACACCGGAGTTGAGATCACCAGCTTCAGAATAATTGGCATCACCACCCTTGAACGCAAAAAAACCCAAACGCTTATCGATGTTTTCCTGAAGGAAACGTTTGCCGTCCCGCTCACCAAAATCGTATTCACTGTAACCTAAAAATGTGAAATTGTTAGCGCGCATCCAGGCCAGGAATTCCTGGCTGTCCGCAATGTTTGCAACCGGAGATGCTTTGGAGAGCTGTAAATTTTCTTCTGCTGCCTGCGCGGCTTGCAGCATAGGCTGGTAATCGCCCACAACACAGCTCAACTCTGCCAGCACGCTTTGCAAACTTTGAACTATATCGGCCAGTTCATTGCGGAACGTCAGCAGATTAATTTCCACATAGACAAAGGCTTCTTTATTCACGTCGACGTTTGCCGGTGGCTCAAGGCTAAGTAATTTATGCTCGCTGTCGCGTTGAACACTAAGCACCGTACTTTTTATGGCGTGTATGGCAATGTTGCGGCGGTTGAGTTCTATGCGTATGGAGTCCACCAGAAAGGGCATATCCTTTTGCAGAATCGTCAATATGGTATGGGGACAAGACCAGCCTTCTGTGTCCAGTCGGGGATTAATCAATTGGATGAGCGGAGACGTACCGTTGAAGACCTGGATAAGACGCCAGCAGTGATAGATCATGCCAAACACATCACTGAGATAACGACCAGCCAGTTCATCCAGCGGATAGCGCGAAAAAAACTGACGGGTAAATAGCATAAAACTTGCTAATTCCGCCTCACCCAGCGTTTCAGCAGCGGCGAGTCGTAAGTCTTCCAAAAATGTGTCCAGATCCTGTGCAGCAACCAGTTGGCTATTCAATTCAAACTCCTTTCATACTTTTTTCGCTTCTCGGAGTCGCACTCAGCCTGAGCGCGATATCGATTGTTGCACTAAAGCCTAGACCAAAAACTCACCAGAGACGCCAAAATATGAGCACTCTTTGCGACAGATCAACCAAATTTGGCTTGAAATTCAAGGAACTGACACCAGATTTTGCAGTCTACCCGCGGCCCAGCTCCGGCTTCGCTGATCGCCACTGGAAAGCTGGCGATTTAACAATCAACAAATAATCAAATTTTGGTCAAGGCAGCCTTTGTTTATGAGCAATTTTCAACAAATCAACACCTTAAAACTATGGCTTAACGAACAGATCATTGGGCAGGACCATTTGGTCGAGCGCCTGTTGGTCGCCCTGTTGGCTGACGGCCATTTGTTGGTAGAAGGCGCGCCCGGCCTGGCCAAGACCAAAGCAATCAAAACCCTTGCACAAGCGATTGAAGGCAACTTCCACCGCATCCAATTTACGCCGGATTTGCTGCCATCCGATGTCACAGGTACAGATATCTATCGCCCACAACAGGGGGTATTCGAATTCCAGCCAGGCCCGATTTTCCACAATCTGGTGTTGGCCGATGAAATCAACCGCGCGCCTGCAAAAGTGCAATCCGCGCTGTTGGAAGCCATGGCCGAGCGCCAGGTGAGCGTAGGCAGCAAGACCTATCCTCTCCCACCCCTGTTTATGGTAATGGCCACCCAGAACCCCATTGAGCAAGAAGGCACCTACCCGCTGCCTGAAGCCCAGCTCGACCGTTTCCTGTTACATGTAAATGTGGATTACCCGGATGCCCAGGCCGAGCGCCGCATTCTGCAACTGGTGCGCGACGAAGCCCTGGCCCGCCAGCATGCAGCACCTACTGCTATCAGCCAGGAAACCTTGATGGCCGCGCGCCGCGAAGTGCTGGATCTGCATATGGCCGACAGCGTTGAGGAATATCTGGTGCAATTGATTAACGCTACCCGTCGCCCCGGTCTCTACAGCGGCGAACTGGAAGAGTTGCTCGAATACGGCGCCAGCCCGCGCGGTACTATTGCGTTGGATCGCTGCGCCCGCGCCCATGCCTGGCTGCAAGGTAAGGATTTCGTCAGCCCCGACGATGTGCAGGCTGTCATCCACGACTGTTTGCGCCACCGTTTAATTTTGAGCTTTGAAGCTGAAGCCAGCGGCATCACCAGCAACCAGGTGATCGACCGCCTGTTGCGTGCCGTTCCTTTGGCCTGATGCAGGGATAAATCCCTATGCAACTATTTGCCAGAAGCAAAGAGCAGTCACCCGCCAGTGAAGCGAGTAGTAGTCCGCTGGGCGATCTGAATCCAAAAGGCGCTTACAGCGAACTGAGCCAGCTATTGCGCCTGCGGTTTGCCGGCCAGGAATTGAAGCTCACCATCAAGCGCCCGGTTAAAAGCCAGCTCAATGGCGCCGAGCGCACTCGTGTGCGCGGTCGAGGGATGGACTTTGAGGAGGTTCGCCTCTACCAACCGGGTGATGACGTGCGCAGTATCGATTGGCGCGTGACCGCTCGCACCCAGGTACCGCACACCAAGCTTTATCGCGAAGAGCGCGAGCGCCCCGTATTTGTCGTTACCGACCAGCGCGCCTCGTTGTTTTTTGGCAGCCGTCAATGCTTCAAATCTGTGCTCGCCAACCACATAGCGGCCAACCTGGCATGGGCTGCACTGACCAATGGTGACCGTATTGGCGGCTTGGTGTTTGGCGACCGTCGCCTGCGCGATATTCGCCCGCGCCGCAGCAAGCATGCGGTGCTGGAGTTATTGCATCAATTACAGGAATTTAATCGCGAGCTGACATCACCCATAGCCCCCGCTGACAGCCAAACCCTGGCTACAGTATTGGCGGATGTTCGCCGTATCGCACGGCCGGGCAGCTCGGTGTTTATCATCAGCGATTTTTATGACTATGACGCCCGTTGCGAGCAGCAGCTGTTTGAGCTGGCCCGCCATACAGAAGTCAGCCTGATTCATGTGTACGACCCGCTGGAGCAGCAGTTGCACACCAACAGCCGCCTCACGGTGAGCAACGGCCAGGCGCGGCTGCAATTGCCCACGGATGAAGCCAGCTTCCAGCAAGCCTATGAGACTGCTTTCGGCGCGCGACTGGATTACCTGACCCAAAGTGCGAAGCGCCTGGGCTTGCCACTCCTTTCCTACGCCACCAGTGACAACCTGCAGCAATTGCTGCGCGAACGTTTTGCGGCCCGAAAATAATCCATGACTGCACCCGATAACTCCCAACCACCCATGCTCGCGCAAACTCCGGTATCACCACCGGGGCAACCTGGTGCGCAAGACCCACTCGCCCAATTGCAAGATATACACACACCGCCCGACATAGGACTCTGGCCCCCGGCCTGGGGTTGGTGGTTAGTGGCTTTGCTCGCTATAACCCTATTGGGTGCGGCTATCTTTTTCATTCGCCGCAAGCGGCAGCGAAACCATTACCGCCAACAAGCCCTGGCGGAACTAAACCAACTCAATCGCATTGATGCCGAGCAAAATGGCGAGTGGTTACAAGCCCTGAGCATACTGTTGCGCCGCACCGCCATCGCCGGCTGCGGAGCACAATTTGATACTGGATTGAAAGGCGACGCCTGGCTGACCTGGCTCGATGAACGCTGCCCCGCCTGCAACATGCAATTCAGCCAGGGGCCTGGCACCGCCCTGCTCACCGGTCCTTATCAGAAAAATCCTGAATGCGATCGCGCTGCACTCAACCAACTTGCCAGCACCTGGATTCGCGAGCATCGCAACCGCTGGCAAAAAGTAAACACAAACAAGAAAAACAGCGGAGGTCAGGATGTTTGAATTGCAATGGCCCTGGCTGCTAGCGCTGCTGCCACTTCCGCTTTTGGTTTTCTGGCTCCCCGCCCAAAAGCAGGAAGATACCGCATTGCGCGTACCCTTCTTCCAACAAGTACAAAACCTCAATAGCGATCACCAACACAGACGCGGCCGCGCAACCGTTCGCCAGTTATTGTTGTGGCTGATCTGGGCTTGCTGTTTGCTGGCCGCGGCCAACCCGCGCTGGATTGGCGAGCCCATCAGCATGCCCAACAGTGGGCGCGATCTGCTGATTGCGGTGGACCTTTCCGAAAGTATGTTGACCAAAGATATGAAGTGGCAAGGCAACGAGATTAACCGCCTGGACGCCATCAAAATTGTGGTGGGCGACTTTGTCGAAAATCGCAAAAGTGATCGCCTGGGTTTAATCCTCTTCGCCACCCAAGCTTATTTGCAGGCGCCGCTAACCTATGATCGCGAGACCGTGCATACATTACTAAACGAAGCGCAAATTTATTTCGCCGGCAAAAGCACATCGATTGGCGATGCAATTGGTCTCGCCACCAAGCGCCTGCGCACGCGACCAGATGCCCAGCGTGTATTGATATTGCTCACCGACGGCGCCAACACCTCAGGCGAACTCACCCCATTGCAAGCCGCTGATCTGGCAGAGCAAGAGCACGTGAAGATTTATACCATTGGTTTCGGTGCAGACGAAATGATCGTGAACGATGGCTTCTTTGGTTCACGCCGCGTGAATCCCTCCGCGGATCTCGATGAGCCTACCATGCGCGCTATCGCCGAAAAAACCGGCGGCCAATATTTCCGCGCACGCAATCTCGAAGAGCTGGGCGATATTCATCGCGAGCTGAATCGACTGGAACCTATCGAATCTGACCAGGAGACATTCCGTCCCGTGCAGGATCTTTTTTATTGGCCGCTGGGCATAGCGCTATTGTTGAGCTTTGCCTGGGCGATGCGACATGTCATCGCTCATCAGCAAGCCGATAAGGCTCAGGAGGTGCGCCCATGAATATCTCCTGGCAAGAACAATTCACACTCTTCAGTACGCAATTCCATTGGCTGCGGCCTTGGTGGATGCTGGCATTTATTCCGTTGCTGGTACTCGCCATTTATCTCTGGCGACTCAAACATCGCGCCCATCAATGGCAACAAATGATCTCGCCCGAGTTGCTGCCCTTTTTGCTGGATGGCAAAACCTTAGGCACACGCAAATCATTGTTATGGGGATTGGTGCTGGTGTGGAGTTTATCGGTCATTGCACTCGCTGGCCCCAGCTGGATCAAGCGGCCATTGCCGGTTGAGAAAAATCAGAGCGCACTCGTCGTCATTCTGGATCTGTCGCTATCCATGCTCAGCGAAGACGTAAAACCTTCGCGGTTAACACGCGCCAAATTAAAAATCACCGATATGCTGCGCCTTCGCAAAGATGGCCAGACAGCACTGGTAGTCTACGCCGGCGATGCCCACACAGTGACTCCGCTAAGCGATGATTCGGCAACCATCAACAGCCTTTTGCAATCGCTTAGCCCCACCATCATGCCCGTACCCGGCAGCAATACCGAAGCTGGCATAGCGCGCGGCCTGCAATTGTTGCACGATGCTGGCGCCAACAGCGGTGATCTGTTGCTGGTGACCGACGGTGTGGTCCCAGAAGCGTTTGATCGCATCCGCCAATTGCTTTCCAATAGCAAAGTTACGCTGAATATTCTGGGTGTAGGCGGCCACGACCCTGCGCCAATCCCCAGTAGCAACGGCGGCTTTATGCGAGATAAACAAGGCGGAATTGTCACCGCCAAATTGAATGCCGATGAACTCGCATCATTCGCACAAAGCCTGGGTGGCCGCTATCAGGATCTGGCCAATACAGATCGCGACATAGAAAGCTTGTTGCCCAACGCGCAGCAACATGAAAAAGACAAACCCAACCTAGAACGGGATTTTGACCAATGGTTTGATCAAGGTCATTGGTTAGCCTTGCTGATACTGCCCTTTGTGCTGGTTGCGTTCAGACGTGGGCTTATGTTGATGCTTCTATTCGCGCTGTCATTTGGATTTAGTGCAGCACCGCAAACGGCTTATGCCTGGAGCCTGCAAGAAAGCTTGAACAATGCCTGGCTCACCAAAGACCAACAAGCTGCACGCCAATTGCAGTCCGGTGACGCCAAAACTGCCGCCGACAATTTCGAATCGCCCGATTGGAAAGCCGCTGCACAGTATCGCGCCGGCGATTATGAAGCGGCTGCCAACAGCTACGCCCAAAGCGATACCGCCAACGCCCATTACAACCGTGGCAATGCCTTGGCCAAGGCTGGCAAGTTGCAAGAGGCAACTAAAGCTTACGACGAAGCGTTAAAGCGCAACCCCGAGCTTGCCGACGCGCAAAAAAATCGTGAGCTGGTAGATAAGCTGCTCAAGCAACAACAAAATCAAAACAACCAAAACCAGCAGGACAAAAACAAGCAAGACCAGAATAAGCAAGATAAAAACAAGCAGGATCAGCAGAATAAAGATCAACAGAACCAGGATCAGCAAAACCAACAACAGAAAGATCAACAACAGAAAGATCAACAGCAACAAGACCAACAAAAACAGGACCAGCAAAACAAAGATCAGGATCAACAAAACAAGCAGGATAGAAATCAACAACAAAATTCCAGCGAGCGAGACAGTCAGCAGCAGTCAGGACAACAATCCTCTGCCGGTTCGTCCTCAGGCCAGCAGGCTCAGCAACGTTCGTCATCACAGCAGCAATCTTCTGCCAGCGCGCAGCAACAAGCCGCACAACAAGCGCAGAGTTCTGCCAGTAGTGATGACAAAGACAAAGCAGCTCAACAAGCGGTGAAGGAAAGCGATTTGACGCCCGAGCAACAACAGGCATTGGAACAATGGTTACGTCGCGTCCCCGATGATCCAGGTGGCCTGCTGCGCAACAAATTCAAATGGCAATATATTGAAAATCGCCAAAAACAAATGGATGGCAATTACCAAAGCCCCGACAACAAAGCGGACCAGCGCTGGTAATCCAAAAAAATTGACCGATAAAATACAAAAACTCTATTGGTAAAAAGGCACCTTATGTTGAGACTTACCGCCACAAAATCCCCCGCCCTTGCCCGCTGGTTGCTAGCTGCATTATTGTGCGCGGCTGGCCACCTGGCGCTGGCAAACCAACTCACCGCCAGTGTTGATCGCGATCATATAGGTTTGCAAGATACCTTCACCTTGACAGTGAATGCCGATGAGAAAACCCAACAAGCACCAGATTTTTCTGCGCTGAAAAATGATTTCGATATTCTAACCACCTCGCGCAGCCAGTCCATTCGCATTATTAATGGCAGAACAGAAGCCACCACCGATTGGCAAATTACCCTGGCACCCAAACGTGCCGGCAAATTATTGATTCCCTCTTTTACTATTGATAGCGCCGTGAGTGACGCTATCGAAATCCAGGTCAGCGAGCAAAGCGCTACGCAAACCACCAGCGACGAACAAGTGCAAGCGGTTGTTGAAGTAGAAAAAAATTCGGTATTTGTGCAGGAGCAACTGCTGGTTAAAGTTAAATTAATTACCCAGGTCAATCTCAGCCAGGCAGAACCGCCTACGCTCGATTTAAAAAATGCGCTGGTGGTTAACCTTGAACAACAAAAACAATACCAAACCAATATCAATGGCAAACCACACCTGGTTGTGGAAAGCAATTACGCCCTATTCCCGCAACAAAGTGGAGAGCTGATTATTCCCAGCTTGATTTACTCGGTAGAGGTAAGCCGCAGCGCGCGCGATATGTGGAATGATCCATTTGGGCGTCGCAGCAATAGCATCTTGCGTTTGCGCACTGAAGCTAAAAAAATCGATGTAAAAGCTGCACCTGACAGTAACATCGCCAGCAACTGGCAACCCGCAAATAATGTGACGCTAAATGAAGGTTGGAGCGGTAGCACCGATAATTTAAAAATCGGCGAGCCTATTACTCGCACTATTACCATCATGGCCGATGGATTAACCGGCAACCAGATAGCGCCATTGCAAGCGCAACAAGTTGACGGTCTCACTTTTTATCCTGACCAACCGCAAACTCGCGAAGAAAAATCTGAACATGGTGTGCAGGGGCTAAGAACCGAAACTACTGCCATTATCCCCAATCACGGCGGAAGCTTTACCCTACCGGAAATTAACGTGCAATGGTGGGATAACAAAACCCAAAGTATGAAAACTGCCACCCTGCCCGCTAAAACGCTTAATGCTCTCGGTGCGGCCCCAAACCCTGTTGCCAGTGCGCCACAACAGGAGGCCGCGAGTGCGCCAGCACAAGTCCAGCCACAAACTCTCGCTACACAAACTGTCACACCCACGTGGTTGTGGTTATTGGTAGCTGCTATGGGCGTCCTTGTAGCAGGTTTGATTGCGTATGTAGCAAAACTCAAAACCGATTTGCGGCAACTGCAATACGGGCAGTTCCATAAAAATAAACAACAAGCAGAAACCGAACGCAATTTATGGAATCACCTGAAACAAGCCGCCGAGCACAGCGATGCGCAGGCCATGCGCAAATACTTGCTCGATTGGGCACGCTGGCAGTGGCCGGCCGCTAACATACATACGCTGGAAGATGTCGCGCGCCTGTCAGGCTCTCTCGAACTTGGCAAAGCGCTGCGCGAACTGGATAGCTTGCTCTACGGCAATAACGCATCAGACAGTTGGAGTCCCAATCACTTATTGCAGTTACTCAACGAGTGCCGCACCACTAATAAATCGGCAGGACATGCCGAGGGCTTACAACCACTTTATAAAAACTGATCCCAAAATAAAAATGGCGCCGTGTTTCATCACGACGCCATTTTTTTATTCGTTAATCCCTATGGATTACAAACTCGCCAGATTCAAACCCGCCGTGTTAAAACGGGCAAGCAACGCCGCTTCTGAGTCAACTCGCTGTACCTGCACATTGGATGCCTCCAGATCGACCGGCTGACCAAGCTTCTTGCTGATCAACGCACTCAACAGTTTCTTATCTACTTTGCCATCATGGGTAACCGACTTAAGCTCCTCAGGCGTAAGGCTTGAATGACGGCTACCGCCCTTGTAGATAGTGCCATTGCTAAAATCCACGGCAAACGCTATCACTCCGGGAATAAAGAAAAACAGCAGGCCCACTGCATCTGCCGCCACCACTATGGGATCAAGATTACCGCTACGGGTACCCTTGCGCTCGGGATAAAAAATGGTGCCGCAGGCGCTGAGTTCAAACAGCATAATCAGGGTGAGGCTCGTAACAATTGCTTTATTAAAGATTTTGTTTTGCATGGGATACCCCCTAAATAGAATAACGAATAACCAATGTAGTAGCGGCCAGTCAATTTAATAACGACCAAATAGTCCTGGCAAAAAGCCACACTCTTGCCGAATACATGCCCCCAAGGCCGAAGGACAACTTAAGTTTGCCCTAATTGCCAGCCTCAAAAAAGCCCGGATTTAGCATTTTGGGTAGGAAAAAACGGTGCAAAACTATATAGTCGCGCCTGCAAATTCCTCTATCCATGCCCTATCCGCAGTGACTGCCATGAACGACCACGATTTTGAAGTATTCCTGACAACCGCCACCGATGAACTCAAAGCCAAGCAGGCCAACCTCACCGAGCGCCACGGCTTAGGTAGCCACAAGCGCTGGATGTATGAGACTGACAAAGCCAAATTGCAATTTTTCAATCAACAGGACGAGCTGGTATTGGAGGCGGACATTATCGATATAGGCAGTTTTTCACCCGCCAACAGCACCTGGAAATGGGCCTGGGCCTACGAGAACATCAGCCCAGCCATGAAAGAGCAGTCACTGCGTATCAAAGAGCTGGAAGATTTTACCGATCTGGTTATTTTTGGTGAAAATAAAGCCGTCGACGCCGACGAATACCTGGCGTGGGAACTGGCCGCCATGGCGGTAAAACATCTCAATGCACTGGGTTGTTACCGCGCCTACTCATCCGCGCGCAATGTAAATATGTTTTTTGCAATTACCAGCCTGCGTGAGTTTTCGTAAATTCTGATCTCAGCCATAACATTGAGCCAGCCATTTCATTTATGGTTAACTCAATGTTACTGGCGATGAAATTGTATGCTATCGATCTGGCGATCAAACTCTTGAAGCACATGTTCTATACAGGTGGTCGCCAATCGAAAATAATCCATTGGGGCGATACTGGTCTCATCGATAATAACTTGCTCTTCAATGACCCGTAAAAAATAGCGAAAATCTTTCTGGGCCACCTCAGGCCAGCTTGTATTAATATTGTTTTGAATTTTTGCCCGCAAGTGATTCAACTGTATACGCAACACGCTAGAACACTGCCCTTTACTAACCGCCCCCATTCCCAAGGCACGCGCTTGGCCCACATACTCGGCGATAAACAAGAGATTGCGCCAATCTGTATCTGTAGCTCCCACCAGTCCCAACTTACCCAAATGGTGGGCGTAGGCCAGGTCGTCGATCAAATACAATAAATTCGCAATCAGATTATTGTGTTGTTTCAGATTTGTCTCAGCATCACTCAATTTAAAATGCGTATTCACACGCGACCAATGGTCCACAATGCTATCCCATTTGGTATCCACTTTAATCCATTCATCCACGGCTTCTACATCAACAATTTCTTTTTTGATCAACGTTTCCAGACGCTCGATATCCACTTCAGCCGCGTGGTTGCCACTCAGATAGCCATTGGTTAAACCGCGATGCTGCTGGATATGGGTCAGCAATTGGCGCATGCTTTTTAAATACAGGATGCCCGTGCGAAATAACTTTTCTTCACGTTTTTTCCGTTGGGTAATATTGACGATCGTGGTGATGAGCGCAATCCCGGGCACTATCACAAAAATAAAAATAAACGAGAAAGGCACACTCATATTAAAGCTCCGCCTGACGGGTTAAACGGTGCAAGTGCTCGGCGATTTCGGCGGCCTGGCCGGCTCGCTCACTGTTGTGTTGGGCGTGATTGGCGACTGTCTCCACATGCCCGGAAATTTCACGCACCGCTGCGCTCTGTTGCGTCGCGGCTACCGCAATAGCATCCACCAGCTGGAATACCTCGTCAGTGCGCACTGAAATATCTTTCAACGCGGAATCGGCATTTTGCACACTGCGACAGCAGCTGCCGGTTTTATCCAACACAGATCCCATGCTTATCAGTACTTGCTGCATATTGGCCTGCACCTTGGCAATACTGGAGGAAATTTCTGTCGCGGAACCCTGGCTGCGCATCGCTAATCCGCGCACCTCATCAGCAACTACAGCAAAACCCCGGCCATATTCACCGGCTCGCGCCGCCTCTATAGCCGCATTGAGCGCAAGTAAATTAGTTTGCTCCGCAATTTCACTGATGATGCGCGACATACTGGTCACTGAACGCATTAGTTCGTCCAGCGTTGTAATGCGCTCCTGAGTGTCTTTCGCCAGCTCCGCCACCTGCTCGACTTCACTATTGGCCTCCAGCAATGCACTACCACCTTTGGCGGTCAGGTGCATGGCTTCGGTAGCCATATCACGTGTGGATTTAATACGTTGGGAAATATCCTCCAGGCTATAACTCATCTCCGTAATAGCCGCCGCACTTGAGGTGGTTGCCGAAGATTGATTAGCAGCACTTCGCGAAAAATCCCGCGCATTACTTGCGAGCTCTGCCGATGAAAAGGCCATTTCCTTTAAGGCATCTTGATTGGCAGCCAGTTTTCGGTTATAGGGCTTAATAATCTCGTGGAGAGGTTCACGCAGTGGATATAAAAATCCGTTGACGTACTGCTGCCATTCCAGATTCTGATTATTTTGCAAATGCAATAAATACTGTTGCATACCGCGAATATCATCCTGTACCGCCAATAAAGCCACGCCCAACAGCAGAATCACTACCAATAAAACGCCCTGCACAACGAATGGCGCTATGTTTGTAAACAAAGCGGCAACTTCTAGTAATCCCAATGCTGTTACCAGCCATAAAATGCGTTGCAGCCCTAATCCCAATAACGTTTGTTTTATGGTGAACCACATAAGCGCCTCGTTAAAAATGCATCCATTTTGGTGCAGCCCCTTTTCACAGTGGGGCAAGTTGTTTTGCGGCTTATAAAATCTTAAAAAAAACCATCGCCGTCGGTTTTCGCTTGTAAAACAATCAACCTTATAACTGCTTTTTGAAAAAATTTTTCAGTTCGCCACTTTTAGGAATGAATAAGCCTCTGCATCATCCCAATCTATTCATTACAGAGCATAAATTTGGTGCGCATTTTTGCGATAGCAGAGCCAATGCTGTGCACTGATAGTCAGTTCAACATTCATGCCAGCCGCTCAAAGGGAAGAAAACAAATCAAGTGAAGATGCACGCAGCCCTAAAATCAGGCAATTGTTTTTTATAAATAAAAATTACAGCGGAAATCCGCGCATAAGGCGCGGAGGATTATTTGACGACCGGCCAGGGTAAATCCCAGGCTAAAACGTAGGTAGAAAAGCAATCGCGAAAAGCAGCACTGAGAAATTCTTCCCCCTCACGTGGAGCCTCAGTAAAACGATAAGTTTTTCCATTCAACTGGAAGCCCAAGCTGTAAGCGTGCAGGTAAACACGATCTACAGATTCGCAACTGGCTGCGTCAGCATAAAGTTGATCACCCAATATAGGCGCCCCAATACTTTTAAGGGCGACACGTATCTGATGGGTTTTACCCGTGTGGGGCTTGATAACAAATAGACGTTTTCCTGCGCTAACAGATGCACTCATAAACTGGGTAATGGCGGGATTGTCGTGGCTGGGCAACAATTTCCAGGCACCACGCCTGGCCGGTGACATATCACCGCGAATGAGTCCCTGTTTTTTCCTGGGCTTTTTTGCACTTATCGCCAAGTAGAATTTTTCGATCTGGCGATTGCGGAATTGCTCCGTCAGCGCCTGATTCGTTTCGGCATTTTTCGCCATCACCAACAAACCTGAAGTTACTTTATCCAAACGATGTACAGGGTACAGCTCTTCCATGCCCTGCATACGCTTTACAGTTTCAAACAGGCCTGCAGTACCGTCCTCACTGTGAAAACTCACCATAGGCTTTTTATAAACAATAAAAAAGTCGCTGTGATCTTCCACAATTTCGTAAACATTATTCATAAATATTTAATCTATCAATTCGCATATTTGCGGCATAAAAAACTAAGCTGGGGCCTCGCCATTCGAGGCCGCCTAACTATAATAATGACAAGTGTCCGCAGTGTTGCGCAGTAGCGGGTAGCCCCCACGAGTGCTCATCTAAGCGCTCCTTAAATCCTGGCTGTGAAGTTCAAGGATTTACCTAACAACGGCAACCTGCGGATACCCTTTTCCCTGCCTGTGCCTGCATTTGCTCCCAGCCGTATCAGTCCTCTAGTAAGCAACAGAATTTTTCTTTTTCCCGCGTTATAAATTTATAATGCTGTACTCATTTTTTGATACTGCATTTTATGGACACATCCAACGAACCAATAACAGCCGATACGCAAACGCGAAAACCCGCAGAGTTTTACCGCTCACAACACAAATTACGCTTAAGCTATATGCCCTGGCTTTACTACAGTTTAAAACCTGCCCAACGGGAATGGGCGCAAGCCTGGCAGGACGAATGGCAATCTTATCTCCAGGCGGTAGAAACTATCCACATCGGACAAAACTGCTTTATCGCTCCCGAAGCCAGGCTGTTCGCCGAGCCTGGTCGCCCCATTATCATTGGCGATAATTCCTATATCGCCGCCGATGCGGTAATCCACGGCCCGGTGACTATTGGCCAGCGTGTATCTATTAATCATCATGTAACTATGGATGGCGGAACTAAAGGCATCACCATCGGCGACGACACACGCATTGCCGCCCACTGCCAATTGTACGCGTTTAACCACAGTATGTTGCCCGACAGGCTCATCAGCGAACAGCCGACGCGTTCCTCTGGAATCACTCTGGGTCAAGATGTCTGGTTGGGAGCAAATGTGGGCATTGTCGATGGAGTGATCATAGCGGACCATGCTGTTGTGGGAATGGGCAGCCAGGTAACCCGGCCAGTGGGCGAATGGCAAATTGTGGCTGGCAATCCGGCACGAGTTATAGGTGACCGTCGGGATAAACGCTAAAGAATGTAAAATAAATTGATGCGCCAACGAAGGCTCTATAGAATCCCATCCGCTCTCAAGCACATTTCTCGGGGGAGTAATCTGCTGATTGGCTAATGCCTCTCAGTGCCACTGTCAACAAACTTGCCCATATGGCATGGCAGTGGCGTCCATTGGATATATCCAGCTGGATTGATGAGACCTGAGGCATGGCCACCGCCATTGGCGGGACGGTTGCTATGCCTCTGGTTTTTGATATCCCGCCCGGTATTTATAATGGAAGCTCTAATCAACTCCTGTCTCGCTGTCAGCCTTGCCGAAATCGGCGATAAAACCCAATTACTTGCCCTCTTCCTGGCTGCCAAATATCGCCGCCCCTATGCTATTTGCGCAGGAATACTCCTGGCCACACTGCTTAACCATGCAGTTTCCGCTTGGCTGGGCGCCTGGCTTGGCAATCTCATGCCGCCTGAATACCTACCCTATGTAGTCGCCGGAAGTTTTCTGGCGTTAGCGATTTGGTTGCTCGTCCCCGATAAAGATGACGATGACAACGGCCGCTTTAGCCAATGGGGACCACTGGTCGCCAGTTGTTTACTCTTCTTCATCGCCGAAATTGGCGATAAAACCCAAATTGCCACCATGTTGCTGGCCGCGAAATACCAAGCATTAGTACCTGTGGTAGTTGGTACTACCGCAGGCATGCTGATTGCCAATGTTCCCGTGGTTTTTGCTGGCCAATGGATAATGCAACGCTTGCCGCTAGACTTGGCCCGCCGCAGTGCCTTTGTATTGTTTTTAATATTGGCGATTGTCACAGCCGCAGGCGCTTATTTACATTAAGCCCCCACACAAGACGTCAACCTCATGCACAAGGCGAGTGCAAAGACGCTAGCTATAGTTGGCCAATATCTGTACCATGCGCCTCCCGACGCCACTAGGTCAGCGTCGCCATTTCTCCTTCAGCCGCGCACGCTTGTTCGCGGCTGCATCTCTCGCTCGCCAGACCTATCCCCATTGCGGGAGGCCGAGCCACAGGAAATCATTATGTCGTTTGCGTCCCTCGGCCTTAGCGCCGATATTCTTCGTGCTATTGACGAAGAAGGCTACACCACACCTACTCCTATTCAAGCCCAAGCCATTCCCGCCGTACTCAAAGGTGGCGACATTCTCGCTGGTGCCCAGACAGGCACCGGTAAAACCGCGGGCTTTACCTTGCCCTTGCTACAAAAACTGAGCACTACTGACAAACCTGTCAGCGGCCGCCGTCCAGTGCGCGCACTCATCCTGACACCTACACGCGAATTGGCTGCCCAGGTATTCGAAAGCGTTCGCACCTACGGTAAATACCTCAGCCTGCGCTCCACCGTTGTCTTTGGCGGCGTGAGTATCAACCCACAGATGATGAAACTGCGTGGCGGTGTAGACATACTGGTGGCCACTCCTGGCCGCCTGTTGGATCTGGTGCAACAAAATGCCGTGTCGTTAAAAGAAGTTGAAGTGCTGGTGCTGGATGAAGCGGATCGCATGCTTGATATGGGCTTTATCCACGACATTAAACGCGTGCTGGCTTTACTTCCCAAGCAGCGCCAAAACCTGTTGTTCTCGGCAACCTTTTCCAACGAAATTAAAGAACTCGCCGATCGCCTGCTCAACAAACCTATCTCAATTGAAGTCGCACGTCGCAATACTGCCAGCGAGCGTGTTGATCAAACTGTTCATCCCGTTGATAGAAATCGCAAACGCGAGCTTCTTACTCACCTGATTACTCGCGGTGACTGGCAACAAGTATTGGTATTTACCCGCACCAAACACGGCGCCAACAAACTCACAGAACAACTGCAGCAAGACGGTATCAGCGCAGCGGCAATCCATGGCAACAAAAGCCAGGGCGCACGTACAAAAGCCCTGGAAGATTTTAAACGTGGCGCTATTCGCGCACTGGTTGCAACTGATATAGCCGCGCGCGGTATTGATATTGACCAACTGCCACATGTAGTGAATTTCGAATTGCCAAACGTACCAGAAGACTACGTGCACCGTATTGGCCGTACCGGCCGTGCCGACAGCACTGGTGAAGCCGTCTCACTGGTGTGTGTGGACGAAGATAAATTCCTGCGCGATATCGAAAAGCTGATTAAGCGGGATATCAAAAAAGAAGTGCTGGTAGGTTTTGAGCCAGATCCAACCATCAAAGCCGAACCAATAGTATTGGGTCGCAATATGACCTTGGGCCGCGGTAACAGCGGTGGTGGCAGAGGTGCAAGCGGGAATAAAGGTTCAAGTGGCAGACCCGCACTGGGAGCCAAACCCAAGCCAAAAAGCAGCGGCAATAGTCCGGCGAAAAATGGCAATCAACCAGGCGCTAAAAACGAAAACGCTCCACGTCGTCGCCCGCGCCCTAAAAAGGTTGAAATTAAAATCGGCAACAAATAAGCAGAAATAAACCCATAAAAAAACCGCTGGTTCCCAGCGGTTTTTTTATGTCAAAGATTCGCAAAATCTCAACGCTGCAATTCATACTTACGCATTTTTTCCACCAAGGTAGTGCGACGAATGCAAAGCTTGTCTGCTGCACGCGCCACTACACCACCACAATCATTCAACGCCTGCTGGATTAAACTCATCTCCAGGTTGGTGATGTATTCGCGCAAATCTATTCCCTGCTCAGGCAACAAGGGGTTGTCATTCATATTGACGTAACCCGTATTGGCTTGACCCGCCTCAACCGGCGCAACAAAAGCTTCATCTACCACATCCACATGGCGATACTTGGCTGGCAAATCCTGTACACCTATAACACCGTAGGGATGCATAATCGCCATACGTTCCACCAGATTCGCCAACTCACGCACATTGCCGCTCCACTCGTGCTGGCAAAGGGACATAATCGCCGCAGAATTAAAACGTATAGAACCGCGCTGCTCACTCTCCATGCGAGAAACCAATTCGTTAATCAATAACGGAATATCCTCAGAGCGATTCTTCAGCGAGGGCAATTCAATGGGAAATACGTTGAGGCGATAATAGAGATCTTCACGGAAGGTATTGTCCGCAATCATAGCTTCCAGATTGCGATGTGTTGCTGCAATCACGCGCACATCCACCGACTGGGTTTTATTACTACCCACGCGCTCATAACAACGCTCTTGTAAAACGCGCAGGATTTTTACCTGCATATTGAGAGGCATATCGCCTATCTCGTCGAGAAACAGGGTTCCGCCTTCAGCAAGCTCAAAACGCCCGGCACGAGAATTTATAGCGCCGGTAAAAGCGCCTTTCTCGTGGCCAAACAATTCACTTTCCAATAACTCCGCAGGAATTGCACCGCAATTTACTGGCACAAAAGGTTTGTCGCGACGAGGGGAATTGTAGTGAAGGTTGCGCGCAACAACTTCTTTACCTGTACCTGATTCACCTGTAATCAGCACAGAAACATCTTTATCCGCAACCTGGGACATCATCTCCCGCACATTCTGGATTTCACGACTGGTGCCAACAAGGCTGCGAAAAAGATGTACAGGACGGCGCTGGGGCTGTCGCTTGCTGGTGGATTGCGCCTCGCGATACAACTGGGCGCGGTGCAATGTATCCACCAGTTTGTTATAGGTCGGAGGCATTGCAATATTAGCGATAATCATATGGCGCAACTGATCATCAAGATGATCTTCGCTCGGGGGATTATCGCCAACCAATATGACCGGCAACTCATCATTCCATTCGCGAATTCCCTTTAGCAGCTGCTCAAAGGTCATTTTGCCCAGGCTGAAATCACCAATCATCACAGCGACATAATCTTCGCCTTTGGATTCGTTGTCAGCAAGCGACTGCCATTCGTTGGAAGGCGCGACAAGCGGAGTCTCACTTAAGAAATCCAGCAGCACTTTCAAATCGTGTCGACGCGCTGTATTGTCATCAATGACCAGAACTTTATTATTCCGCCACATGATCTCTCAACCTTAGAGTTTTAACTGGTTTACCCGGGAACCGGCTGAAAATTCGCCAGAGGTACGACTGATATTGGATAGGTTTAGACGAGGATATGAGGCGAGTCAAATTACCGGCGCAGTTTTAATAGAAAAAAGCCAGGCGGCTTAAAAAGATGATGATTTTTTGACTTATTTGTCGAGAGGTTGGACAAAAGTGCCAGCCCAAAACTACGGGAAAAGGCAAGGCACTTTGGCAGGAGTGGATCAGGCTTTAGGCTCTATGCCGTCCCAGCCAGACTTAACAGTTTTGAGAAGTTCAATGACTTCAGAGACCATGTCGGTACTGTTATGTGTTGAGGCCTCAAGCAAGCGACGCCCCATATAATCGTAGAGGTTATCGAGGCGTTCGGGCAAATCAGAGCCTTCAACATTCATATCCAGCGAACTACGCAACCCGGAAATAATCCCCATGGCCTTGCCAATCAATACGCCTTTGGTTGCCGGATCACCGCGCTCCATAGCAGCCTGCGCACCGTTAAGACGCTCCAACGCACCTTCCATCAACAATTGAATCAAGCGATGCGGGTTGGCGTTGTTAATTTGCGTCTCAAGACCAAGCTGGCGATACTGCTTAAGGGCCTCTTTCGGATTGTAATTAGACAATGTAAACGCTCCTTTACTGGCTTAGCCATTAGTTATAACGCTAAGCCTAGCACTAAATCAATGTGCCATTGAAGCAACTTCGCGTTTGCATTCAATTATCAGGTTGGCGTAGACACCCTTAAGCTCTCCCAACGCCATTGCCAAGGCCGAACTATCGCCCTGATTTGCCGCAATAACCTTATCAATCAGCACGACACAGGTTTGATCAAGCTTGCGCACCCTATTCCAATCCTCAGCTTGCAATGCCTTTACCAACGCTTGTTGCAGGCTTCGCACTTGCATGACACCCGCCATACCTGAATACTCTGGCTCGCTTAACGCGCGGAGTGCCATATCAACGAACCTCGTCCGCGATAGCATCCCAGCCCATCTTCAACTCGCCCAGCAAACGACCACACTCATCCAGTATCTCAGTGTCATTTTCGTAATTAGCACGAGATAGGCGGCGAATAATGTAATCGTAAAGCTCGTTTAGATTAGCAGCCAACTGGCCACCTTCCTTGTCGTTAAGGCTTCCCTGCAGCCCACCGACAATATTAATCGCCTTGCCAATTAACTCGCCCTTGCGCGCGATTTGGTTCTGCTGCAAGGCGCCCTTCGCCTGGGCAATACGCTCCAACGCGCCTTCAAATAACATTTGAATCAGTCGATGGGGAGAGGCATCAACAATATTGGTTTGGGTTTTAAGGGAAGAGTAATGCTGAGCAGCTTGATAGGCATTCATAAATTAACAGTCTCATAGAGTGCTATTATTCCGGCGACTTTGGCCACCTACCAAGTTAACGGCATATAAAACAAATGCTTTAGGATTCTTATATAATTAATAAACCTGCTTTTGACCGGAATTATGCAATTCCAGGAAAGAAACTATTCACCCCGGATTCAGAATGGCTCACTATAGTTAATTTAACACCTTACTGGTTCAGGAGAACCTGCCGCTATGTCACCCACCACCCGCTCTTTGCTATCCGTGCTTTTGTTAATGACACTCTTTGCATTTGGCAATGAGGCCGCCGCCGAATCCTTGCGCTGCAATGGAGATATCGTCTCAATAGGAGACTCCAAAGCTGATGTAACCCTAAAATGTGGCGCCCCCAGTATGACCGATAGCTTTTGCGAAAAGGTACCTGTGCGATATGTGAAAAGAGACGGCACAGAGGCCTACGGCGAAAGCTGTGAAGACGTAGATGTCTGGACTTACAATCCAGGTAAGGGCCAATTCTGGACACACCTGTATTTTTCACATGGAAAGCTGCGCGAAATGAAATACGGCGAAAGAGTAGAATAAAATAAAGCGTCGAATTAAATCAAAAAAGGCTGCATTTACAGCCTTTTTTTCATTCTATTTATTGAATAGACAGATCACAATCCCTTACAAGACCGGCCATCTTTTAATACGTAATTGGACTGGGTTTCAAGCAGCTGACTCCAGCGCTCTTGCCCAAATAATTGCGGACAATCGTCCAACGCAAAAGCTTTATACCCCTGACGTTCAAGCAAATGCGCAGCGGCGCGGCTGCGACGGCCCGTATCGCAATAAAATATATACGTACGGTTTTTATCGAGCATCCGCGATTTAATACCCAGTAAGTTCAACGGAACATTAACAGCCGATTGCAAATGCAACTCGCTATACTCCTCCTCACTACGCACATCAACTGCAACCGCTCCGCTATTAATCTGCCCCTCAAAAGCGTCAAGCGGAACTGAGGGAACCTGAGGCTCCTTTAACAACCGATAAAAATCCTGCTTATCCAACCGCATCAAAACGCCGTCGGTACGCATAATGACAGATGCGTTGCGCACAGTTTCATTGACCAGCGCGTCTTCACCAAAGCAGCGACCAACACCAACGCTTGCAAGCAACTGCCGCCCGGAATCGTTATGTCGCCAAACCTCCGCTTCGCCTTCTTTTATGAAATAACATTGATCGCCAAGCTCCCCCTGACGAATCACTACATCGCCGGCATAAACAACCTGAGGCTGCAAGCGCGCAAAAATATCCTCCACATTGATCGGCGGAACCTTAAAGAAAAGATTGGACTTCAACACCGTCATCATCCAATCGCTATCTTCATCGAGATCGCGTTGGCGGGAGATATTGAGCTGCAGATAATCAGCAACCTGACTCCAGGCCAGGAGCTTATCCAGGCGCTCACTATCAATGCGAACAATACTGCAATCGGACACCGCGACTGCCGTTACCAACCGCGGTTGGTGATGTGCAATAGGCAGCAGACTGGAACGACCTTTAATCAAATTTAAGGTACCTGACTCATCAATCAGGTTTACATCACCGTACAGCAGATACACATGCTTGCCATCGTAACTGCCGCGCGAAAATAGCGTCTGGCCGCTACATAGCACTTCAACATCAGATTCATTAAGCAACTCGGCCAAATGGTTTTCACTCATATCTTTGAGCGGCACCAAGGCATGGGTGAGCGCCAGATCCAATTCAACACGCATTGGTTTGATGTTTTTTTGCGGTTGCATAAAAAATCCTTCAGGTGAAGCACATATAAAATTGGGGGGCATTAATAATCAAAGCCGCGCCTGCCCTGCATACCGCCAGTGTGTATCAACACCAGCCGACTGCCTTGCGGCCAGTAATCCTGTTGCATCAGCTGGGCGACACCCCATAACATTTTCAAAGTATACACCGGGTCCAACTTAAGGCCGTTAGAAGCCTCAAACTCATGCCCGAACTGGTGAAGCAAAAATGGCAGTTTTCTAGCATAGCCGCCGCCGTGATAACCACTAATTAACCGCCAATTTGACGATTGATTAGCCATCACAGTTTGCTGGCGCCGTATTCGCGCGCCCAAATCGCCCTCGCCCTTGAGCACTGAAAAGCCGGTAACACCAACATCTATAGCAGCAAGGCCAGATGCCACTCCCGCCAAGGTATTTCCTGTACCACACGCCAGGCAAACCTGAGTTAAACGCTCCGGCAAAGCAGCCAGCTGCTGCGCTACAGCCCACCCCATCACTGAGGAGCCCTGCATGCCTTCAGCATTAGCTCCGCCTTCAGGGATCAGGTAAAAATCACCATGGGTACGAGTTAGCAACTCCAATAGCGCCCCATAATCTTCAGGTGATCCGGCGTCTTTTGAACGATATTCCGTTCGCGATACAAAATGCAGCTTCATTCCCATCCGCTCAGCATCTGTCAACGTTGCACTTAATCTGGCCGGACGCTCGCCGCGGATAACACCGACTGTATCAAACCCATATTCGGCACCCGTTGCTGCAAGTGCATAGATATGATTTGAATAGGCACCGCCGAAGCTGAGCAGCTTTTTATAACCAGCCGTTTTGGCAGCGTGCAAATTGTAAAAAAGTTTATAAAACTTGTTACCGCTACAGGCGCTATCGATCAAATCGTCGCGCCTTACAAACATTTCAACATTTTTGGATCTGGCCAGCTCCCAATCAAGAGGCTGTAAAGCCACTGCAAGTGACCTGTGTAAAAACTCATCTTCCGAGATCAATGTCTTGATCATGCACCTCTACTCATCAGCAACTTTCACGCCTATCAGCGACCGTCAGCCGTGAGTTTATAGGAGATACGTTGATGATGCTCGCAGCGGTCACTCTCACCTTCGTGAAATTCAATGGGAGACCCTATTCGCACCAGAGGCTTGTTACAAATATGACCATTGGCATCAACCGCGGAGCAGACGGGATTTTGATAATGGGCAAACCATTGGCCATAAAGCGTCTCACCTACACCGGATTTTTGTGCGATGTACGCAGTAGAATTATCGAGATAACGGCTCAAATCATCCGCAGGCAAGGTGAATTGCCCAACACCGGGATGGTAAACCACGAAATTAATACCCGCCTTATCAAGGCGTGCTAATAGCTGCTCTCCGCTATTATTGAGCAAATTCTGGTAGTCCATTTTGAGGTTAACAATTTCTTCTTTGAGCGCCGATTCATTCTGATGACGATAGAACAATTCAACTTCTCGCATGTCCAGCATTTCGCGCAAAGTGGCCGTAGCAGCTTGCACTTTTAATTCGAGCTCAACAGCAAAGTTCTCCTGCAGCGCTTGCAGCTGACTATTTTCATCTTTTTCAGCCGCCTTAAGTTTATGCGTAAAATACTCACGCATGCCTTCAACTTTGGCAGCCTGCACTTCAAAACTGTTTTTCAGGTTTTGATTGCGCGATTCAAGATCGGTATTTTCCGTTTCGAGTGTTTTGATCTTTTCTTGATAGGCCTGGAGACGCTGTTGATGCTCTTGCTGCAAGTTATGAACAATTTGCTGCTGCTTTGAATGAAGTGTAGCTATGCGCAGACGCTGATCTTTCATCAACGCCGCCAATTGATCACGCAACTCCTGTGAGTAGTGTTCGTGAATTTTTTGTTGGAGTGCCAGGTCAACTTGCTCGCTAACAACGTTGGTAACCACCGGTACCTGCAAAGGAGCAACCGCAGGCTTTTTAAAGATCAGCCCCATACGGTTGTTTTGCACTGCTTTTTTTAATAATGCAAAACTGTTGTTGGCGGGATCCATCTGTGGATCCCACAGCTTTTTCTGATGCCATCCCACAGCACACTGGCTAAAGCACGCCAAACGAATAGGTCCAGCCCCCAGATTCGGGCCGCGCCCCGACGCGTCCGCCAATTGCTGCAAAGGGATATTCCAACGGCGATCCACCATGCCCTTTTCATCAAAATCCAATAGGAAAAAGACCGCGGCGGTTATCTGCAAACTGGAGTTCACCACAAGGTAAACAGCTCTTGCCGACGCACCCTTGAAATCAGGGACAGGCACAAAACCATCCAAAATTGCTTCAAACTCCGGATAGATCATTTCCCGGGTGATTTTATCACCGGAAAAAAGAACAACCGCTTCCATTGAATCTTGTGAATCTAAAGCCATAGGAGGTTTCCTGAAAGGCGGCTACGCCTGTCATATGAATCGTTATAGCTGAGTATAAGACACCCGTTTCGGCCGCTAATTGATGGCGGCCGCATTTTTTATATTTAAACGTTAATTGCGGTTTATTTGGCGAAACAGGCGGAATTCAGGCTGGAAAACCTTGTGACGGAATCGGCACATGAAAAGACAAACACCAGCAAACGCCAGTATTTGGAGATAATCAATTAGAAAATGGAGAGAGGGGAGAAGCAGACTTTATATATCTGAATAATCTTCAGTTACATCGTCATCAAAATCTTCAGTTATATCGTCCAACAGATCTTCAAGATAGTCCTGCATAATTTATTTTCCTTCGATTGTTATGGGTTAGCGGCAATCAATCCTTGAGTGAATTTACTCCCTTGATTCCAATTTACCAAGCATTAATGACAATTGGATGAATAATGCGCAGACCCAGACAAAACGAAAGAGTTCAGATTTACAAAACCCGGAAAGCAAAAAAGCCCCTATAAAGGGACTTTTTTGTAAGAAATAGTGGCGGACCGGACGGGGCTCGAACCCGCGACCTCCGGCGTGACAGGCCGGCATTCTAACCGGCTGAACTACCGGTCCGCAAATCTTCACGACAATCAAGTGGTGGGCGGTACAAGACTCGAACTTGTGACCCATGCCTTGTAAGGGCATTGCTCTACCAACTGAGCTAACCGCCCTTGGTGTGTCGCTTGAAGAGGTGCGCATTCTACCTAATTCCATCAAGCTGTCAAACATCTTTTTAACAAAAATCGCTAAATTTTTAATAGCCTGGATATTAAACAAGCACACTGAATAAATGCCGACAAGATGGCCGGTTTTTTAGCCGCCACAGTCAAAAGCCGGCGGAACAGACTGTCCGCCAGCCTGCGTCAATGCGACAATAGCGCCCTACCTATTACCGACCTACTGACTATCTGATGCCCTTATCAATACGCGAGCATATATTCCTACCCAAACCAGTAACGGCAAAAGCTGTGCTGGTGATTGGTGGATTTTGCCTGGCGAATCCTTGTTATGCGGTGCGTAAAGAAGTAGAGACCAGTCTCAGCCTATTGATCATTATTGCGGCCTTGTTGGTGGTACAAACAATCTTGATTGTCGGTTTACAGCGCAGCAGGCTTAAAAACAAAGCAGCGAAAAATCTGTTGAAAGCACACCAGAAAGATCTTGAACTGAAAATCCAGGAGCGCACCCAAAGCCTGCACAAAAAAAACATCGAGCTGGAACACGCCATTGCAACGCAAAAAATAATTGCCGTGCAGCTGCAAGACACCAAGCGTCAATTGCAAACCATGATTAACTCGGTCCCCGATGTATTGGTAGGTGTGGATGCTAACGGCAAAGTCAATTATTGGAATACTGCAGCCTATGAAAAGACAGGGCGTTCATTTGATAAAGCATTGGGAACCCATATTCTTGTCGCCCTGCCCCAGCTTCCAATAACCAATGAGCAACTGCTGGACATCATTAAAAGTCAGCAGCCTTTTATCCATCAACATATCCAGCAAATTGAACACGAAGAACCAAAATTTTACGACTTACGTGTTTACCCATTACTTAGCTCACACACGTCTGGCGCGGTCATTCAATTAAAAGATATTACCAAGCGCATCCAAATCGAAAACATGATGATCCAAAATGAAAAAATGTCATCCCTGGGTGAACTGGCGGCTGGCATTGCCCACGAAATCAATAATCCTCTGGGAATCATCCTGCACAATTTGCAAAACATACTTCGCCGTACCTCAGTTGACTTGCCCAACAACATCAAAGCCGCTGAAAGATTTGATCTGGATTTGACCAGCTTTAGTAACTATCTTCAGGATCGCGAGATACTCAAGTTTTTAGATAACATTAAAGAGGCTGGTGAACGCGCTGGCGGCATAGTTACTAATATGCTGGAGTTCTCACGCAACAATCATGCGGAAAAAAACTGGATTGACCTGAAAAAAGTGATTGAACAATCCATTGAGTTCAATCGCAATACCAGCATTGTCGAGCAGAAAAAAATGGCCGACATAGAAGTCACCACAAAGTTCAGCGCAGACTTCCCCTTGGTATTTGGTTCCGCCGCTGAGTTGCAGCAAGTCTTTCTGAACCTTCTGCGCAATGCCTACCAGGCTTTGAGCAATGATGAACAATCCGTCGTCACTCATCCGCAAGTTGAAATCTCAGGTTACATGTGCAAAAACGAGGCGATTATCGAAGTACACGATAACGGCCCCGGCATTAAAGACAATATTAAAGCTCATATCTTTGAGCCCTTCTTCACCACCAAAGAAGTGGGCAAAGGCACAGGACTTGGGTTATCAGTGTCCTATTTTATTATCACAGAACATCACAAAGGCAGTATTAGCGTTAACTCCCAACAAGGTAAAGGCGCCACCTTTAAAATACGTTTACCCATGACTGGCGATCGCCAGTTTTCCCTCGATATTTAGTTGATCCCTACATGAAGCAATACACCACCGCCGAGTACGAGGCACAGCTCGCAGAAAAAGTTGCCATCTTCAAACAGGATTTTGCCGAGTTCAGCTTGCCTGAACTGGAAATTTTTAAATCACCTGAACAACACTTTCGCATGCGAGCTGAGTTTCGTGTTTGGCACAAAGGCCCAGTTTCCACCTACTGCATGTTTAGCGATGATGAACACAAGCGTCCTTATGATTTGATGCAATTCCCCATTGGTTCAGCATTAATGAATAAGTTAATGCCCGAGTTGATGGACGAGATCAATTCCAATGAAATACTGCGCACCAAGTTATTTCAAATAGACTTTTTAACCACTCGTAGCGGTGAAGCACTCATTTCTCTCATTTACCACCGCAAACTGGATGAGTCTTGGGCTGCCACTGCCAAGCTGGTAGAGGAAAAATTAAATATCCACTTGATTGGTCGCAGTCGCGGACAAAAATTGGTGGTCAGCCGCGATCACGTTATAGAGCAAATGCAGGTTGCAGGCCGCACTTTTCACTACCAGCAGATTGAATCCGGCTTTACCCAGCCCAATGGCTTTGTGTGCGAAAAAATGCTCAATTGGGCGGTAGAAAATAGTCGCGATTGGAAAGGGGATCTGATTGAGCTTTATTGCGGTAATGGCAATTTCACCATGCCACTTTCACAGAACTTTAATCGTGTGCTGGCCACTGAATTAGCCAAGCCATCAGTGCATTCAGCATTGTTTAATATGGAATTAAACAAGATCAGCAATATCGCTATAGCACGCCTATCAAGCGAAGACTTTTCCCAGGCAATGGACAAAGTCCGCAACTTTCGTCGTTTGGAGAATATTGATCTGGATAGCTACAACTTCACGAGCATTTTTGTCGACCCGCCGCGCGCTGGTATGGACCCGCATACAACCGCTATTACCCAACGCTACGACAACATCATGTACATTTCATGCAACCCCGTAACACTGCGCGAAAACCTGCGCAGTATTACCCAGACACATGACATTGCCCAGGTAGCACTATTTGATCAATTCCCTTACACCCATCATTTGGAAGTAGGAATGACGTTGCACAAAAGAGCGTAATATCTTCCGCCAACGATGAGGTATTTTGCTACCAGACATTAAACACAAAATGTGTGGTAGCAAAAATTAAATCCGCTTAACCAAATAAAGCGCCGTCTCGCCATCCTGAACATAGGTTTGCAAATGTATTTTTTGCGGCGCATCCAAATACTCGTAAACATCAAAACCGAATTTTGCCCAGAATTGCTGCGAGCCTTGTACAGCTGTTAACGCTATAGCACTTAAGGATTTGGAGTTTACGTAATCTTGGGCGACGGATATTAATTGACGAGCAACACCTAATCCCTGTGCGCAACTGTGTATGGCGAGATCGTGAAGATATAGACAATCAACTTTATCAGCGACAGCAAAAGGAGCGTGTAATGGATTTACCTTCCCCAATCGCGAGTGGTATGCAACCAAATATGCGCAGATAACACTATCCATCTCCACAACCCACGCAGTATGTGGATGATCAGTGAGACGATCAACGATAACTGTCGCTGGCTCATGAAAATGCTCGCTGTAGGCATCCTGCTGAACTGCCAATACACCGGGAATATCAGCTGCCACCATAAGGCGCAAAGCAAGAGAATGGCCCATACATTACTCGCCCAATAATTCATCTTGCGCCGTTTCTGACAGTGGCGATTCCAGCAAGCTATCGCTGATAACCTCCGCTTCATCCGCAAGCAATGAGCTATCTATACGTTTTTTGGTTTTAGCACCCAGGCGGCGCAAATCATCCACGCGTTTCACCAGGTTACCTCTGCCGGTTTGCAAGCGACTTCGAGCAAGGCTATAGGCCTCTTGGGACTTATTAAGATAAGTCTGGATGTTATCCATAGCGGCCAGCAAGAGCACAAATTGATCGTGCAAATCACCCGCCTGTTTAGCGATAAGCTCCGCATTTTTGTTTTGCTTTTCGTAGCGCCAGATATTTTCTACCGTGCGTAAGGTTGCAAGCAAGGTCGTGGGACTGACCAAAATAATATGGCGGTCATAGGCTTCGCGATAAAGATTGGGCTCATGCTGCAGAGCGAGCATGAAAGCAGCCTCGATTGGAATAAAGATAAACACAAAATCCAGCGCCTTTACGCCATCCAGTTTTTCATAATCCTTCAGGTTAAGCCCTTTGATATGGGCACGCAGCGAATTTACGTGAGCCGTAAGATAAAGTTTGCGCTCCTGCTCGTTATCCGTTGAACAGAATTTTTCGTAATCCAGCAAGGATACTTTGGAATCGATGATAATGTCCTTTTGCTCCGGCAAATGAATAATCACATCCGGCATGCGTCGCGAACCATCTTCACTGGTGAAGCTCACCTGGGTATCGTATTCGCGGCCTTTTTGCAGGCCGGACTCCTCCAGCAGACGCTCCAGTATTACTTCTCCCCAATTGCCCTGGGCCTTACTGTTACCTTTCAACGCCTGGGCGAGATTTACTGCATCCTCACCAATTTTTTGCGCCTGCTTTTGTAACTCCAAGACCTGGCCAGATAAGCGGTTGCGCTCGGCATTTTCTTTTTCGTAGACATCTTCGACTTTTTTGCGGAACTCGTTGAGCTGCAACTTGAGTGGATCAAGGGTGGTTTCCAGAAGGCTTTTGCTATTTTGCGAAAATTGCTGCTGTTTACTTTCAAAGATTTTGTTGGCGATGTTTTCAAATTCGCGCGCGAGCTCAACCTTGGCATTTTGCAAAAGCGCTAACTGCTCGGCAAAATTTTTGCGCTCTTGATCAAGGCGAGTTGCCAATTCTGTGGCTTCAGCGGTGACCTTCACCAAGGCAGCATCTTTTTGCTGGAGCTGCAAACGGGTATCGGTGAGTTGCTGTAGTTTTTCATTGGCAGCAGCCAACTCCTGCGCAGATTGGTTGGCCCGTTCTTGCAGCAGGCTGTGGGCAAGTTTCAGCTCTGCAAATTGAGCCTGGGCATCTTGTAGTTTATCGCGCGTTTGTGAGAGGTCTTGTTGGCTGGACACTTCACGTAAGGCAACTTGATGAAGCTCTTGTATATGCTGGGCTTTGATTTCATTCTCACGTAATTGGAGAATGTCCTGCTGCCGCTGGCGATGTACGCGCCCCAACCATACAGTGGCGAAAAAAAAGCCAACGGCCAATCCAACCAATGCCACTAATAAAATACTCAAACTGGTGTTCACGTGATTCCCTTATGAAAGAGGTTGTGAGCTTGCGACCAAGCCCCTAAAATTTGCACCTATTCTATCAGTAAAAAAATCTGCCGAGCCGCTATGTCCTTAACCTTTGCCGCTGATAACCCCCGTATCCTGGTATTCGATTCTGGCGTGGGAGGGTTGAGCATAGTGCGCGAAATCCAGAAAAAATTGCCTTACGCACCGCTGGTATATGCCTCGGATAATGGTTTTTTCCCCTATGGCACTAAAGGTGAAGCTGAATTAATTGCTCGCGTTGATCTGGTATTTCGCAAATTGCTGGCCAATCACCACATCGACATCATCGTAGTCGCCTGCAATACCGCCAGTACACTTGCCCTCCCCCATATACGCAGCCATTTTGCCCAACCAGTAGTAGGCGTTGTTCCTGCGATAAAACCTGCAGCAGCCATGAGCAAAAGCAAGGTGATCGGGTTACTGGCAACCCCGGCAACGATCGCACGTCCCTACACTCACGATTTGATCCGCGAACATGCCCCTGATACCGAGGTTATAGCGGTGGGTTCCAGCGAACTAGTGCAATTGGCAGAAGAAAAACTGCGCGGCAAACTTATCCCCGCTGACAGCCTGCAACCAATACTTGCACCCTTTTTTGAGCACCCCAACGCGACCCAAATGGACGTATTGGTACTCGCCTGCACCCACTTCCCACTACTCAGGGAGGAACTGACGACACAGTTCCCGCCCCACTTGAGCCTGATAGACTCGGGTGAGGCAATTGCCCGGCGTGTCGCCTATTTGCTGGAAGATCATGTTTTTATTGAAAAAATACCGGAGCATAAGGCAGTATTCACCAAAGCATCCCCAGCGATAGAGGCATTGCGCCCGCAGCTGTTACCCTTTGGCATCGATCAATTGGAAATCTTAGCCGACTGAACCTTGGCGCAGAATAACGCTCCAAGTTCAGGCGAGTCCCACGTCGAAGGCTCGGGCTAAAAATCGCACACCCGACATTGTTGGCCGACACATTTACGGAGCATATTATGAGCAATATCACTGCAATCCAGACTGCCGGCACTTTAAGCCAAACCAGTGCCAGCAAAGTGTTGCGCAATACTTATCTGTTGCTAGGGCTAACACTGGTCTTTAGCGCCGTTTGCGCCGGCATTTCCCTGACACTCAACGTTGGTTATGGGATTGGATTGGTATGCAGCCTGGTAGCTATGGGGCTAATCTGGTTTGCCCTGCCTAAAACGGCTAACTCAGCTTCAGGACTGGGTGTTGTGTTTGCCTTTACGGGGTTGATAGGCATTGGCCTCGGCCCAACGCTCAACCATTACCTTCATATGGCCAACGGCGGCGCCATTATTCTGCAATCCCTGGGTGGTACTGCTGCGGTATTTTTGGGGCTTTCCGCTTATGTATTAACCACCCGAAAAAACTTTCAATTCCTCGGTGGATTTATTGCTGCCGGCATGATGTTGATGCTGGTAATCATGGTATTCCTGATTGGCGCTTCACTGTTTGGCTATCAGTTTTCGGGGATAAGCCTGGCCTTATCGGCTGGCGTTGTGTTGCTGATGTCAGCGCTGATTGTCTATCAAACCAGCGAAATCATTCACGGTGGTGAAACAAACTATATTTTGGCAACCACCAGTTTGTACCTTTCCATCATCAATCTGTTTACCAGCTTGTTACAACTGCTCGGTGCCGCCAATGACGAATAACCACTTTCGCTAACGCCAAACCAGATTACAATTCACTAAGGCTCCTCAAGGAGCCTTAGTTTTTACAGCGAAGCAATTTATAGCCTTGCCTCTTCAGGGAACCTCGATGACTCTCAGCTACCTTTCTCTGGAATCGCTCGCGCCAGCATTTGCACAGAATGCGCTGGTGTTAGTCCCCAACAACCGCTTACGTAATCACTTGCTGCGCGCTTACGCACTGAAGCAGACCACCAAAGCATGGCTGAAGCCCAATATCCAAAGCCTCAATCAATGGCTGGAAAGCCAATGGGCTGCGCTGCAAGATCGCGGTGCTACTTATTCGTGCGCACTTATCGCTACCCCACTACAGCGACAAATGTTGTGGGAAGCGGCAATAAAACAATCTGTGCTGGGCGCCACTTTATTGCAACCCAAACCACTCGCCCAGCAAGCTGACAGCGCTTATAAAAATCTCCAGTTATGGCGATTGGATGATGCGCTCAACACTGATTTTTTTAGCGATGCCAAGAGTAACTCCAGCCAATTCCAGGGTTGGATGGAAGAGTTCAAGCGCAGCCTCACACTGCAAAATACGATGACGCGCGAAACCAGTTACGGGCTCATTGCCAAAGCATTTATCCTAGGCGACTTACCCAGATGTTCGCATATCTATCTCGAAGGTTTTGATGATTTGCCGCCGCTGATGCAGCAGGTACTGGACTCCGCCGCAGAGACACTGGTTCGATTGCCCAATCAAATCGCATCACAATCCAAGGTAGTGCGTACGCAAACAAAAACTAGCGATGAAGAGATGAAAGCAGCGGCGCTGTGGAGCAAAGCGCAATTAATGCAATCGCCAGATACAGCGCTAATTGGCATAGTAGTTCCCAACCTGGGCCAATGCCGCGATCAAATAGAACGGATCTTTACCGAAGTTTTTGAACCCGGTGCGCTCCTTCCACAAAATGCCCGCTATACCTTGCCGTTTAACTTTTCGGCGGGCACACCTTTGGGCAGCACGCCATTAATTCATAGCTTATTTGAGCTGCTCAATCTCAACACCAGCGAGTGGCCACTGGAACGACTGTGCAATTTTCTCCACTCGCCCTTTTGGGGGGATGCTAACAACGAACTGGTTGCACGCACTCATCTCACTACCCGCCTGCGCGAGTTAGGGCGGCTGGAGTTAAGCACTGCAGACTTGCGTTACTACGCCAATCAACTGGAACAACAATTAACGGCATTTGCACCACTGGGTATTAGCCAGCGCCTTGAGGAGCTTGGCAATTTGCTGCGCCGTAGCTTCGGCAATAAAAATGCACGGGACTGGTTAGCGCTATTCGATAACATTCTTGGCATTATGGGTTGGCCAGGTGCGCGCCGGTTGGACTCGCAAGAGTACCAACAACTCAACCAATGGTTTGAAGTGCGCGATCAATTTGCCAGCATCGACAATCACTCTGCTCCGATTAGCTACAGCCAGGCCTGTCGCTATTTGCGTGAGCTGGCCGACAAAACACCTTTCCAGGCGCAAACACCGGACTCGCCCATTCAAATCCTCGGCGCACTCGAAGCAGCCGGATTGCAATTCAGCCATTTGTGGGTCATGGGTTTAAGTGATAACCAATGGCCGCCGGTGCCCTCACCGAATCCACTTTTGCCGCTCGCATTGCAGCGCGACCATAAAATGCCTCATGCCAGCGCCGAGCGCGAGTTGGAAATAGCACGCAACCTCACCGAGCGTTATCGCCAATCGGCACCATTCGTGATTTTTTCCAGCGCCCATAGCGACGGAGATAATGAGCTGCGTGCGAGCGCATTGATTCGCGATATTCCACTGACACAGCCGCAAGATGTTATTGCCGATAAAGTGTCCGGGTTAGAATATTATTATCAATCACTACTAGCAAACACCGCATTGGAAATTATTCAGGATGACAAAGGCCCGCCATTAGGAGAACAGGAAACTGTGCGCGGCGGAAGCAATCTTTTCAAGTTACAAGCCACTTGCCCCTTCAGCGCCTTTGTACAACTTCGCCTGGGCGCGAAAAATCCTGACGAGCCCGTGTTTGGATTTTCTCCCGCTGAGCGCGGCAACTTATTGCACGACTCTCTCGCCGCTATTTGGCGCAAGTTGGGCGATTCAAACCAGCTGGCAAACACTGATGACAATCAACTCAGATTATTAGTAGGTGAAATCACGCAAGAGATTATTACTCACGCTCAAAGCAAAAATCCGCGCAAACTGGGTAAAGTTTACTGCGAGCTGGAGCAAGAGCGCCTGAGCAGATTATTGTGTGAATGGCTCAATCAAGAGCGTCAGCGCCCTGCGTTCAACGTCGTGGCTATAGAGCAGCAAGAAAATGTCGACTTTGCTGGTTTGCAATTAAAACTGCGCATTGACCGCATCGACCAATTCAGTAACGGCGAGCGTTTGCTGATCGATTATAAAACTGGCAGCGCTAGCAGCAAAAGTTGGTTGGGCGAACGCCCCACAGAACCGCAATTACCGCTCTATGCCGTAACTGCAAAGGCCGATGAAGCTATAACAGCTGTTAGCTTTGCTGTGATTAATGCCAAGCAGAAAACCTGGGATGGTTTGGGTGATTTGCAAGGTGACAGTGCAAATCAATCCGGTGTAAAACCCGCTGAAAATTGGGCCCTGCAATTGGATGAATGGCGAACGGTATTGCAGAAGCTCGCTGACGATTTTATCCAGGGCGATGCGCGTGTGGATTTTGTCGATAAAAAGCAAGAAGGCTATGCGACCGATTTGCGGCCATTAAATCGCTTGGCGGATGCCGCAGCTTTGGAAGTTTTTAGCCAAACATTATTGTCCACGCAAAACGCCACGCCTGAAAAAGTCCAAGGCCCTGAACAACAAATTCAATTGTTTTAAGCAAAGAAAATGACAACTTTATCGCTTCCACAAGATTATTTAGCTCGCCAGGCTGCGCTCGATCCGAGCCGTTCCTTTGCCGTGTCCGCACCTGCTGGTTCCGGCAAAACCGGCCTGCTCACACAGCGTGTACTCAAACTATTAAGCCTGTGTGATAACCCGGAAGAAGTTTTGGCAATCACCTTCACCCGCAAAGCGGCAGGCGAAATGCAAGATCGTATTTTGCAGGCCTTATGGAAAGCGAAAGAACAACCCAAACCCGAAAACCAACACGACTTACTCACTTGGGAACTAGCCACCAAAGTACTGGAACATGACCAGCAACTGCAATGGAATTTATTGCAATGCCCGCAGCGGCTGCGTGTGCAAACCATCGATAGTTTGAGCAGTTCCATTAGTCGCCAACTACCCATAGCTAATGGCTTTGGTACAACACCCGCACCAACGGATAATCCCGAAGCAGCTTATCGCCAGGCGGTGCACCAACTGTTCGCCGAGCTGGAGCGCGAATCCAGCCTGCGCGAAGATTTGAGTTTTTTGCTACGCCATCTGGACAACAACATTGGCGGACTCGAAACATTATTAATCAGTTTGCTCGCCAAACGCGACCAGTGGCTGGGCGCTATTCTTATGGCGCAGCACACCAGCGCGCGCGCGTACCTTGAACAAGTTTTACAAGACATCATTACCGAAACGCTAATGCACGCGCACCAGGCGTTGCAGTTGCATGCCAGTGAGTTGGCGATGATTGCCGATTGGGCAGGACTCAATTTGCGCGAATCAAACCCGGATTCACCTTTAGCAGATCTGTGCGGTATGACAGGCTTGCCACGCCCGCAATGCGATGAAATAAAAAATTGGATCACACTCGCCAATTTTTTACTAACGGGCACCGGCACCTTCCGAAAAAGCCTGACTAAAAACGAAGGTTTCCCCGCTGCCAAAGAAAATAAAGACAGCGCCAATTACAAAAATCGCTTTGCCGAACTGGTGGGCAATTTACTTGAAGCTCATCCCGATATAGATCAGGCAATTCACCAGATTCGTTTGCTGCCACCTTCGCATTACAGCGATGGCCAATGGCAGCTGCTTGATAGCCTCACGCGTTTACTGCCACGTCTGGCCGCGCAATTAAATCTGGTATTTGCCGAGTTGGGTGAAACTGACTTTACCGCTATCAGCCAGGCAGCATTGACAGCGCTGGGGGATGAACAATCGCCCACTGATGTAGCATTGCAATTGGATTATCGCATTCGCCACATATTGGTCGATGAATTTCAGGATACCTCAAGTACCCAGTTGCAATTGCTCGAGCAACTGACCGCTGGTTGGCAGAGTGGCGATGGACGCAGTTTATTTATCGTGGGCGACGGCATGCAAAGTTGTTACAGCTTTCGCAACGCTAACGTGGGGATTTTTTTAGAAGCGCGCAAAGATGGTATTGGCGACCTACCTTTAGAGGCGCTCGATCTCACTGTCAACTTTCGCTCGCAAAGCGGTGTGGTGGAATGGGTTAACGAACATTTTCAAACCGCCTTTCCCGCCACTGATGATATTGGCCGCGGAGCAGTACGCTACTCGTCATCCATTGCATTCAAACCTAAATTGGAAACTACGGCCGTTGAACTCCACATCAGTAGCTACAGCACAGATTCAGAATCGCAATCTGGTTTCGGCGGAGAAGAGAACGACGAGGACAGTGATTTCAGCGGATCAAAATATCTTGCAGAGCTGCAAGAAAATGAAGCCATTGCACAATTAATTGAGCAACTGCGCCGCGATTATCCAGATGACACAGTTGCCTTGCTCGCGCGTAGCCGCAACCATTTGCAGACTATTTTTCCAGCGCTCAGTCGTCGTGGTTTGAGCTGGCAGGCAACGGATATCGATAACCTCGCGCAACGCATGGCGATCATTGATCTCACCAGCCTCACTCGTGCACTGCTTAATCCTGATGATCGTATTGCCTGGCTCGCTATTTTGCGAGCACCTTGGTGTGGCCTGGATTTACGGGATTTACATTGCATTGCCAATGCAAACTTACCCTTAACGATTGAAGGTACCGAGCAAAATCCAAAACGCAAAGCCAGCGATTTTCCTATGTTGTGGCAGCAAATCCGGTTGCACGCACAAATATCCAGCTTAAGTATTTCAGCCCGGCAAGCGCTGGCTCGCTTTGTCAGCATTATTGAAGCAGCATTATCGCAACGCCAGCGTAAACCTTTACGTCAATGGATTGAAGGTACCTGGCTTGCGCTCGGAGGACCCACTACGCTGCTGGACACTCAGGATATTAATGACATACCCAATTTTTTCGCTTTGTTAGAAGCGCACGAACAAGGCGGCAACATTAAAGACTGGACTACTTTTAACCAGGCCGTTGGTAAACTCTATGCCGCACCGCGCGAAAATGCCGACAGCAAATTGCAAGTAATGACTATGCACAAATCCAAGGGTTTGGAGTTTGATCACGTGATCATTCCGCGTTTGCATAAAACATCACCCAACGATGAGCAGGCATTGTTACTCTGGCGTGAACGTTTGAATGCGAAAGGCGAACGTCAATTGTTACTCGGCTCGCTGGCGCCTACCGGAGGCGACAAAGATCCGCTCTACGCCTATATGAAAAAAGAAGCCGCCTTGCAATTGCAATACGAAGCAACGCGTCTATTTTATGTAGGTTGTACGCGCGCCATTAAGAAATTATTTTTGTTTGGCTGCCTCGCACAAAAGACACCAAAAGAAGGCGATGACTTAACTGGCGTCGCCGCTGCGATTAAAAACCCACCCAGCCGCTCTCTGCTAAATAGCATATGGCACAAAGCACGGGAACAATTGCAGTTGGTACAAGCCAGCGCGTTAGTCACCAGTTCCGCTAAAACCAATTTTCCGCGCCCCGGGCTACAACAATTGTTGCGCTTAACACCCGACTGGCAAGCGCCGTTGCTCAGCGATGAATCGCCGCTCAAAAAATACCGCGGCCAGGAGTATGACGATGAAGATAATCAGCCAGAACCCGAAACACGTGGCGCAAAACTTGCTCGCCATACGGGCACATTAATTCATCGGGCGCTGCAAAATTTGGTGGGGAATGCAAGCGCTATAGATCTCACACCATGGCAAGCGCAGCAAATACCCTTCTGGAAAATACAGCTTAAACAGCAAGGCTGGCATGACGAAGAAATTGAGCAAGCTCTGCGCAAAATCAATTTGGCCATCCACAATACAATCGGCGATCGCCGCGGCCAATGGCTATTGGATAACACACACCTGCAGAGTGCTTGCGAATTGGCTATCACCCATCAGCAAGGCAACGCCATCGATTTAAAACTGCGCGAAAATATTATTGACCGCACCTTTGTTGTCGATGGCACGCGCTGGATTATCGATTACAAAAGCAGTGAACCGGCGAGCGGACAAACCCCGGACGACTTTATCCTGCAAGAAATTGCGACTTATAAACCGCAGCTCGCCAGATACAAAAACTGCTTTACGGCTCTGGGGGAAACCAATATCAAAACTGCACTTTATTTTCCGCTACTGGAAGAAAACAAGCGCTTTCAGGAAATCGAAAACTAACGCGCAATCAACTGCGTTGCTGGCCTTGGCAACCGGCAACGCAACTCCCTTAAAATTTATAAACCAACGTAATTGACGTAGTAATATCCGTTGGCTCCTTGTCTTCATCCACTTTGCTATCGTTCGCAATCGCCAGCGCCACTTTCATTTGCATAGTGTGATTGATCGCCGCCGCCAGCGAGGTTTCACTCTGGCTCCGGGTGTTATCAGAGCCCGTCTCCACACTCAAGGTTTGTTTAAATACCGCCGTGGCACTGAGATTCCACTCAATCTCCGTAGCCAGGCGCAGCAAAGCGCCGCTTTGGGTTTCAAAAATAAGCGGATCACCAACAACATCCGGCTCAATCACTTTTTCACCACGAAAATAACCGGGGCCCGTTTCAGCAAACCAGCGAAAGGTATCAGTACTGTATAGCCAATCACCATAACCCAAGGCCACAGTACTGTAATCGCGATAAGCACCGAATTGGTCATGGGTGTGGGAAACAAAGCCGAACAGATAGGATTTATTTTCCGTTGATAACTGATACGCCGATTTCGCTGATGCAAAAAATTTCTCAGCCGTTTTTTCGCTGATTTTACTGCCGTCGTCCCGGGTGACATCGTCCTTTTTATACAAGGCCGTCAGTATGTATTCGTTGTTAAATTTTTCCAGGTGCTGTTTAGCGTCCAGCTTTGCATTAAGGCTAGTGGTTTCGGTATTTCCCGAGGTGGCTATAGCCCCCAACTCAACTTCCACCGCCCAAGGCTGGGTTGATTGTGCGAAAGCGCTGGAGGAAAAAGCGGTGGCTAACAAAGCGGTAATAAGTAAATGTTTTACATTATGCATGGCTAATCCTTGATTCTGTGGCAATGAAATACGGCTATACCGTACCTGATCAACCCTATGGATTATTGGGGAATTCCTTCTGGCGCCGATTGTAAAGGCTGGGTAATAAAAAAGGCGGTGTGCTTGCGCACATCCGCCTTTTTTCACCGCGTAGGAAAATTATTTTTCTACAAAGGCACGTTCAATTACGTAATCACCTGGCACGCCGATTTTTGGTGATATTTGCAAACCAGCAGCATCCAGCAACTCGCAGGTGCTTTTCAGCATCTCGGGGCTACCGCACAACATGGCGCGATCCGTTTCAGGATTGAAGGGTGGCAAACCAATGTCTTCAAACAATTTGCCGCTGGTAACCAAGTCAGTCAAACGGCCCTGGTTACGGAAAGGCTCACGAGTCACGGTTGGGTAGTAAATCAGTTTTTGGCGAACTTCTTCACCAAAAAATTCGTTGTTGGGCAATTCATTGGTGATGAAATCCATATAAGCCAATTCGCTAACGGTACGCACACCGTGGAAAAGGACAATTTTTTCAAACTTTTCATACACGGATGGATCGCGAATCAAACTGAGGAATGGCGCCAAGCCGGTACCAGTGCTCAGGTAATACAAATTTTTGCCCGATTTCAAATCATCAACCAGCAGTGAACCTGTTGGTTTCTTACCTACCAGCAGATCATCGCCTACTTTCAAATGTTGCAAACGCGATGTCAGTGGTCCATTAGGCACTTTGATACTGAAGAATTCCAAATGTTCGTCGTAGTTGGCGCTGGCGATACTATAGGCGCGCAGTAATGGACGGCCATCCACTTCCAAACCGATCATGACAAACTGGCCGCTCTCAAAGCGCAGTGAATCAGGGCGAGTGGTGGTGAAACTGAACAGGGAATCGTTCCAGTGGTGAACGCTTAATACTTTTTGTGTATCTACAGCAGCCATGTTTTTAACCTTGTGAGTAAAAATATCCTCATCCGCTTAAAGTACCATGCCCGCATAGGCGGGCATGGAGGACGAGCATTTGATTGTTGAAATAAAAAATCAGTCTAAAGCAGCCGTCAATTCCTGGGTGGCTTCAAACAAATCTGCCACCAAGCCGTAATCAGCCCACTGGAAAATCTGCGCATCGGGATCGTGGTTGATCGCGACTATAACGCGACTGTCTTTCATGCCGGCGATGTGTTGCGCAGCACCGGAAACACCAATAGCGATATACAAATCTGGAGCCACAACAGTGCCCGTCTGGCCAACTTGCCATTCGTTAGGTGCATAACCAGCATCAACGGCTGCGCGAGTTGCGCCAATGGCTGCATTCAGTTTGTTCGCCAATGGCGACATCACGGCATCAAATTTTTCGGCGCTACCCAGTGAACGGCCACCGGTAACAATAACGCGTGCAGTGCCCAGCTCAGGACGCTCGCTTTTCTGGATATTTACGCTGACAAAACTGGATAAGGCTTTATCACCTTGCGCCGCAACCGCTTCAATAGGTGCGTTGTTATCCGCAATAGTTGCTGCATCAAAACCTGTGGCGCGCACAGTGAGCAACTTGATGCTCTCGTCGTTGCGTACTGTCGCATTGAGACTGCCGGCATACAGCGGGCGCACATAGGTAGAAGCATCAAGGATCTTGATCACTTCCGACACCATGTCCACATCCAACAATGCAGCAACGCGCGGTAACAAGTTTTTACCATAGCTGCTGGCTGCTGCGATAACGTGGGAATAATTTTTGGCCAGATCAGCAACAACGGGGGCGTAGTTTTCGGCGAGTGCATTGGCATATTCAGCGCTATCGGCAACCAGTACTTTTTTAACACCGGCAATTTTTGCAACGCTCTGGGCAACGGCATCAACACCCTGCCCCAATACCAATACATCTACATCGCCACTGATTTGCAGGGCGGCAGTGATGGCGGAACGTGTAGCGATTTTTACGCTTTGTTGGTCCTGTTCGGCAATAACTAAAATGCTCATTGGATCACCTTTGCCTGGTTGCGCAGAACTTCAATCAATTCTTGAACGCTGTTTACTTTTTTACCGGGAGCACGCACTGGCGGCTCGTTGACATGGGTAGTGCTGACTTTACTGGTCGCTGCAACACCGAGGTCAGCAAGGGCGATAGTTTCCAGTGGCTTTTTCTTAGCCATCATCAAATTGGGGAGTTTGATGTAGCGAGGATCGTTCAAACGCAGATCAGCAGTAATGACGGCCGGCAGATTCAACTCAACCGTTTCCTGGCCCGCATCTATTTCACGCACCACAGTCACTTTGCCATCGGCAACTTTAATGGTTGATGCAAAAGTGCCCTGGCCAACATTCAGCAGCGCAGCCAACATTTGGCCAACCTCAGCTGCGTCATCGTCAATGGCTTGTTTACCCAGGAGGATAAGTTGTGGAGCTTCACGCTTCACCACTTCACGCAATACTTTGGCGTAGGCAAGGTTGTTTAGTTGGCTGGCGGAGTCAACCAGGATGGCACGGTCAGCGCCCAACGCCAGCGAGTGACGCAATACATCCTGGAAATGGGAATCGCCCACAGTCACAACCACCACCTCGGTTGCAACACCGGCTTCCTTCAAACGTACGGCTTCTTCTACCGCATGTTCGTCAAAGGGGTTGATGCTCATTTTAACGGAGGCAATATCCGCCCCACTGCCATCTGCCTTGGCGCGTACGTGGACGTTATGGTCCACAACGCGCTTGATACCTACCAACACTTTCATGTTTGCAAACTCCAAATTCGATTTGGGTCAATTATAAAGACTTGCCTAACATCTGTACAATTGATTATCTTGATATTATTAATCAGTATCACTGATATAGGATTGGTTATATGGCGCGAATTATATAGCCTCAGTCGAGCCAATAGGATGGCTATAGGCCGGATTTTTCCGCCCTTCATTAATTTAGGGTCACACCATATGAAATTTACCCTGCGCCAATTGGAAGTGCTGGTGGCCATAGGCCGCGAAAGCAGCGTATCGCGCGCCGCGGAAGCCTTGTCTATGACCCAATCCGCCACCAGTATGGCGTTGGCGGAACTGGAGCGGCAGTTCAACACCCGGCTGTTTGATCGCCAGGGCAAACGCCTGCAACTCAATACCGAAGGACGTGAGCTCCTGCCCCGAGCAATGGAATTGCTGGATCGCGCCCAGGAGCTGGAAGCACTATTAGAAGGTAATGCTGGTGCTGGCTCCCTGCGTATAGGCGCCACTCTTACTATTGGAAATTATCTTGCAACATTGCTAATTGGCGATTACATGCGCAAGAATCCCGGTAGCCGGGTTGAACTCGCGGTACAAAACACCTCTGCCATCGTTGAGCAGGTGGCGCACTTTCGGCTGGATTTCGGCATGATTGAAGGCGACAGCCATCATCCCGACCTGCTGATTACGCCCTGGGTAGATGATGAATTGGTGATCTTTGCCGCCCCTGACCACCTCCTCGCCCACAAACCTGATCTGCAATTACAAGATTTGGCCAACGAAGCCTGGATTCTGCGCGAGCGAGGCTCTGGCACCCGCCAGGTATTCGATGCTGCCCTTCGCCATCAGCTTACCAACCTCAATATAAAGCTGGAGCTGGAACATACCGAGGCTATCAAGCGCGCCGTGGAATCCGGGTTGGGCATTAGCTGTATCTCCAGACTGGCCCTAAAAGACGCTTTCAAACGCGGCAGTCTGGTACCACTTGAAATTGCCGGGCTCGATCTTAAACGCCAGTTCAACTTTGTTATTCATAAGCAAAAATATTTAACGGGTGGAATCTCTGCCTTCCTCGCGCTTTGCCGTGAGGTTACCGAAAATGTGGATCGCAGCGACCTGATCATTATGCGCCGCCCCGATGGCCAACCCGTCCAATACCGCTGACAGCCAATCCTGCCAGTGGCCGATAAATACTCAGCTGCTAAACTCTATTAAAGACATAACTAACAGATTGGTCACAGGACGCGCGACATGGGTCGGCAACACTGCTCGCTTTCAACCATCTGGCACAAGCTATTTTGCACCGGAGGTCGACGGATATTACTGGGATGTTTCCTGGGACTTACCCTGCAGGCGCCACATACGCAGGCCGCAGAACCTTTAGTAGTTTCAGTCAAAAAACCCGAACTAAAAAATAACAACTACCATCTCACCGAAGTAGACATTATCAAGCTTGCTTTGGATAAAACCCTGCCGACGGATGGCCCTTATGAGATATATGAAATCCCCTCCATGAACCGTGCGCGGACACTCTCGGCACTATCCAACAATATCTACCCCAACCTAGCGCTGATGATGAGTTATGACGACGATGTAGTGGCGCAAAACCTGCTGAGTTATATTGATATACCTATAGACTTTGGAGCCAATAGCTACCGTATTTGTCTATTGCGGCAGGATTTGAAAGACGAAGTATCCAAAGTCACAACCCTGGCCCAGTTGCGCAAATATACGTTTGGCGCTGGCATAGGCTGGCTTGATGTAAAAATCCTGCGACAGAATGATTTCAAAGTTATAGAGCAAAACAGCGCGCAAAATATTGTGCGTATGACCAAGGCGGGGCGAGTAGATTTATTTTGTCGTGGGTTCGGCGAAATCTTTTTTGAATTACAACACGATGTCGAAACTACAGGTTTGGCCTACGACGAAACTTTCGCACTCTATTATCCTCTACCCAAGTTTTTATTTTTTCACAAAAGTAGCACCAAAGCGTTTGATCGCATAAGGCGCGGATTGGTGATAGCCGATCACGATGGATCACTCAAAGACCTGTGGATAAAGAACAACCAACTCGGTATAGAAAAAAGCAAACTCAACAAGCGGCGGATTTTCCGATTGCAAAATCCATTTATCAAAAATCTTTCCAGCGACTACGAGCGCTATTTTTATGATCCACAAAAGGCTCAGTAGCTTGTGGAAATATTGGTTACTGCTCACGCTGCTATATGCCGGCTTATGTAGCGCCGCCCCCGAGGAAATGGTTATTTCCCATCGTCTTGCCGAAACCAGCAATGACAAACGCGAAGCCTACAATATTGCCCTCTTACATCTGGCCATGGAAAAAACCAGGGATAAATACGGTCCCTACCGCATGCAAAGTATCCCGCAAATGAACACTCCCCGCTCACTTTATGCGGCGAGCCTGAATATCTATCCCAATCTCGTATTGGAAATCAGCTACGACGAAAGTCACGTTAAAAAAGGTGATCTGACCTATGTAAATTTTCCGGTAGATCTCGGCGTGGTAGGCATGCGGGTATGCTTTGTTAATCAAGCACTGAAGGAAGAAATTAGCAGAGTAAAAACACTGGAGGAGTTAAAAAAATACAGTATAGGGCAAGGCGTTGGTTGGGCTGATACGACTATTTTACGCGCCAATGGCTTTAAAGTTATCGAGGTGGCAACTTATGAAGGCTTGTTCAAAATGGTCAGCGCCGGCCGCGTCGATCTCTTCTGTCGTGGCGCCAACGAAATTTTTGACGAATACAACACCTTTAAATACTTACAGGGCTTGGCCGTCGACGAGTCTTTCGCCATAGTTTATCCACTGCCGCGCTTTTATTACATTTCATCGCACAATTTGCTCGCCAAGGCGCGTATTGAGGAGGGACTGCAGATCGCTTATCTCGACGGCAGCCTTATGCAGCTTTGGTCAGCGCATTACGCTGACAGTCTCAGCTTTGCTCACCTCAAGCAGCGCCGCATTTTTCGCATTCAAAACCCGTTGATTACCAAGCTGTCCAAAGATTATGAAAAGTACTTTTACAACCCCTTCAAATAATTCATCAGCCTTTACAAATATCTTCTATTAAGACAGTCCTTTTATTGCGATGAATCTTTGGGCAACTTACGGTTACGCATAATGCGCTCACGCAATGCCTTGCGCTCATCAGGGCTCATGTTTTTAAATATCTCGCGGCGCTTTTCTTTTTGCTCTGGCGTCAGCGCCTGCCAGCGTTGACGCATTACCTGCTTTTGTCCTTCTGGTAACTGTTGAAACCACTCAAGACGTTTGCGAACTTCCGCCTTCTCCGTCGGTGACAAATTATTAAACGCTTTGTAGCGTTTACGAAGCTGCTCTTTTTGTTCTGGCGGTAAATTTTTCCAGGCTTCAAACCGCTGCATCACCTTTTGTTGCTGCGCAGGGGGCATATGCGAAAACTTCTCTGCTTTTTGCACTAGCTGTACGCGGCGCTCGGCGGGTAATTGATCCCATTTACCATCAAATGCAGTGAGCACCTGACGTTGCTCAGGCGTAAGTTGTTTCCAGCTTGGTGCCGTCTCTGCATAAAGGGATTGGCTGATGATTAGCATCAATGCCAGGCAAAGAAATCTCATAGTGTCGCCCCCTTGTGAGATGCAGTTGCTGCGGAAGATTTATTGGTTGCCTTCAAATCGGCATTTTTCATATTGCCCTGTTCCGGCACAGATTTATCGGATGCAGATTTAACCAATGAAGATTTAACAACAGTATCTTTCGCAGGCTGTTCAGCTTCAGCCTGTTCTTTGGACGCAATGGCCTCGTCAAGCTCTAGTGGGTCCACCACCTCACCATTTTCATCACTGTAGTCGGCCATGTACTCCCAAAACTCTTGCGAAGGCGCAGCCGCATATACCACGGGCGACACAAATAACAGCAGCCACCAAAACCAATACCTAGGCATCTTCATCCTCCAGTGCAATCAGCATGTCCAGATCATCCAGCTCCTGTGCGCTGGGAGGAACCTCAAGTGCAGCCACCTCATCCGAATCCAATCCATCGCTATGAGAATGCCAAAAGGAAGGCACCAATAGAACCGCAGTTATCGCAGCAGCCGCTGCTCCCAAGGCTAGCCATTTAGCAGATCCCGAGCGGGTCTGTTGTAGCGCCTTGGCTCTGGCAGACTTCAAGCGTTGCTGCGTCAACTCGTCCAACTCGCCCAGGCTATTATCCAGGCTGGTGACAAGCTCACGGGTAAATTCGTCCGGCTGTTCCGGTTTATTGCTCATAATCACCTCTCGATCTCTTTCACATGCCCGGGATCTATTCACCCGCCAGCAATTGCTCGCGCAGACTCTGCAACGCACGAAAATAGTGGGTTTTTACGCTGCCTTCACTACACCCCATGACCTCGGCAGTCTCCTTCACATCAAAACCTTCCCAGGCACGCAGTACAAAGGCCTGACGTTGACGAATAGGCAGCTGTTCCAATGACTGCAATACCTTGGCGATATCCCGCGTGCGCGCTAGCAATTCCGCAGGGTTCTGTTCACGTTCATCGGCAACCAAATTGAGCAAATCTTCTTCGTCATCGTCTTCCACTACAACTTCACGCTGCCAAAACCATTTCTTTGCTCGCGCTTGCTGCCGATGCCAGTCCATCAATCGGTTTTGCAAAATACGTTGAAAGAGCAGAGGCCACTCAGCTGCTGGTCGCTCACGGTAGTACTGCACCAACTGCACCATGGCATCTTGCACAGCATCGAGCGCATCGGCAGGTATACGAGTAGTCATCAGTGCCGTGCGATAGGCGCGCTTTTCCACTTGAGCCAAAAACTGGTCAAGGCTTGGCGGCGAAGCGTCAGCCGCTGGAAATGTTAAAACCCCATCACCCATTCACTTGTCCAAAATCGTGTTTAGCCATTTTTTTCCTGCCTGGCGCCTTACAACCTACAACGTTGGCGCCAGATTTTGGTTGACACTAAAGGCAATATTTAATTTAAGGAAAAATATTTTCATCAAAACCGTCCTTTAATAAATAGTAACTTTAGCATTTCCGTCCTCAAAATTTCCGCATATACCGCTCCAATCCGGGAATAAAAGCTGTCCTTAGGATAGACATCACAAAAGTGTGTTTTTACGGATAACCAAACCGAAGGTATTGATTAGTTTTATCCAATTAATTAAAAAAAATATCTACAAAACCGAATATTTTTAAGTAGAATAGCCTCATAAACTATCAAATTAACGGAAAACTGTAATGACTGACATTCAAGTAGATGACCTAAATGTGGTATCGCAAGAACTGCTGATATCCCCCGCCGAATTGAAAGCCGAGCTTCCGCTGAGCGAAAAGGCACGCGACGTTGTGACCAAGGGCCGCGCTGTTGTGCGCGACATACTTGATCGCAAAGACGACCGTATTTTCCTGGTCATTGGCCCCTGCTCTATCCACGATGTGGAAGCAGCCAAAGACTACGCCCAGCGCCTTAAGAAGCTGGCAGAAGAAGTTAGCGACACTATCTATATAGTGATGCGCGTCTACTTCGAGAAGCCACGCACTACCGTAGGTTGGAAAGGGCTGATCAATGACCCTTACCTGAATGACTCTTTCAAGATACAAGAAGGTTTACATATCGGTCGTAAGCTATTGCTGGATATCGCAGAATTGGGCTTGCCAACCGCGACTGAAGCGCTTGATCCCATTTCGCCACAATACCTGCACGATCTGATCAGTTGGTCCGCAATCGGCGCCCGCACCACGGAATCCCAAACTCACCGTGAAATGGCCAGCGGCCTTTCTTCGGCAGTAGGCTTTAAAAACGGTACTGATGGTGGCCTGACGGTAGCGATTAATGCGCTGCAATCTGTATCCAAACCTCACAGATTCCTGGGCATCAATACCGAAGGTCAAGTAGCCATCATCCATACTCGCGGTAATGCTTACGGCCACGTGGTATTGCGTGGTGGCAATGGCAAGCCAAACTATGACTCCGTCAGTGTTGCACTCTGTGAGCAGGATCTGGCCAAAGCCAAGGTTGCACCAAACATCATGGTTGACTGCAGCCACGCCAACTCCAACAAGAACCACGAGTTACAAACTCTGGTTATGGAAAACGTGGCCAACCAGATTGTTGAGGGCAACAAATCAATCATTGGTTTGATGGTAGAAAGTAATATAGGCGCAGGCAACCAGAACATCCCAGCCAACCTGTGCGACCTCAAATATGGCGTTTCGGTAACAGATGCCTGTATCGATTGGGAAACCACCGAAAAGGCCGTCCGCAAAATGCGTGATGCACTGAAGGAAGTTTTACCTAAGAGAAATGTTTAAGTTAATAACTTAACTCTATGATCCAAAAACAAAAAAGCGGCAATAGCCGCTTTTTTGTTAAGCGAAAATCAGGTTTTAATTACTTTTTTGTGACAATAAACAAAGCACCCTCACCAAGAATTCTTAGCATTTAAAGTTTCTGCCTGATAAATTCAATATAACGGAATGCCAATCGCTCTGGACGCACAACAAATATAATGAAGTCGCCAACACAGGTGATTCCTTTGCGCAAATGGGATTAGCCATCCCAATCATTTCACAAAGACTCTGTGTTAGAACACTTCCGCATTCAACCACTCACCATCCTGAGTTTCAGCGGAGCAAAAAGCATGGCAATAAGTCAATATGCCCAACAAACCGATTCTTCGCCGACACGGGAGTTCGGTCACCCGAGACAATTCGTCTCTGACCTGATTGACCTGGATTCTGTAAGCGTTAGCCAATTGCTTGGCCGCGATTACATCTTTATCCAGTCTCACGCCTTTAGCCAATCACCAGCCAATAACCAGACAACTTACAATCTGTTAGAAATGCTGATTCGCCAGCTCGAACTGGCGCAAACTCATACTGTAGTTGTCACGCTCAAGCCTATATCAACAGGAAAGCCCAGCTTCACCAGGCACGATCTTACTTGGTACAAAGGCAAGATTTGCCGCATCGAAAGCTTGCCAATCACCCATCAGGACCAATTGGAGTTTATGGATATGATTTGGCAATGCAGTACCTCTGCAGTGCCAGCTTGAGCTTGAGTTAAACCTCTCCACACTAACCCTATTTGCCGTGCGCTCCCCCGGGGCGCACGGCATTTTTGTTTTCATGCGAAGCTTACTCAAGCTGGTATTAATCTAATTATTCGTGAAGGCGATCAGACGCGCTTCGATCGGATCATTTCAATAGAAGATTTACGCAGTATAAAATTTGGCCAGGGGTTCAACTGACAGGATCCCAGTATTCTGGAGAGCGCCGGTCTTAATGTCGTGAAAACAACCAAAAACCTGGACTATTTCACATGTTGGATGGCGGGCGCTTAGATACCTTTCCCCGTTGGACTAGGTTTTTCCCAGCCTCAAACTTGCTGTAGAGCAACATTTGGGGCTGGTTTACCCGCTCCCGACCTATTTCTTTGTTTACAACGGGACCCGAAGCTCGCCAAAGATCTTGAAAATGAGCTCGAGGTCGCACTTAAAGACGGCAGTTTTGACAACTACTTCTACAATAGTAAAGAGGTTAAAGACGTACTTGAACGCGCCGACCTTCCCCATCGCAGGGCTTTTTATATCACCAACCCGCTTCTCCCTAAAACGACTCCATTGGACCGCAAGGAACTCTGGATTACTATTGATGATCTAAAGGCTCGCGCTGCGTCTCGCCAGTAAAGCAGGCGCCAGGGATTGGTGATTTTTCAACAATCTGTTTTAACCGAATGAAACCAGGTGCTTATGGCCTGGCCGCCATCAAGTAGGCTATAGTACAGCCCTCGCGAGCCTCGCTGAGGGCCAGGCTGCAGTTCAACCTTCGAGAGTTATCTATGCAAGCTTTGTTTTCACGCTCCTTTCGTGCAACGCTTTTTACTACCGCATTCATTTTCAGCCTGAGCAGTTTCGCACTCGATGCTGGCAAACAGGAAAAGCTCAAACCTGAAGAAATCCAATCAAAAACAGCTGTCATTATTGTTAATCAGCTGAGCAAGCATCACTACCGCCAACAGGAAATCAACGACAGCCTGAGTTCGCGCTTTCTCGATGAATACCTGAAGATGTTGGACCCGGGCCGCAACTTCTTTCTCGCCTCCGACATAGCTGAATTTGAAAAATATCGAAAAACATTCGACGATGATTTCAAGCAAGGAAAACTGGATAATGGTTTTTCAATTTATAACCGTTACAGCGAGCGCTTTAATACGCGCCTTACCGAAGTAATTGCACTACTCGACGATAAAAAAACCGAATTCAATTTTGATAAAGAAGAAAGCTTCAACACTGATCGCAAAAAAGAGCCATGGCCAGCGAATAAAGAAGCCTCAGACAAACTCTGGATGCAGCAGATCAAATCAAGTTTGATCAGCTCCATGCTCAATGGCAAATCTCTCGATGAAGCCAAAACTACCTTGCGCAAACGCTACGCAACCCAACTGCGTTATGCCAAACAGCAAACTTCCGAAGAAGTGTTCAGCGGCATGATGAATTCGCTCACCATGTTGTTTGATCCGCACACTAATTATCTGTCACCTGATAATTCGCAAAACTTCAACACCAGCATGACCAACAGATTCCAGGGCATAGGCGCTGAATTACAAGCGGATGAAGATTTCACCAAAGTAACTCGCCTGATTCCCGGCAGCCCGGCGGAGAAGCAAGGTGAACTCAAACCCAACGATAAAATTGTAGGTGTAGCCCAAGGCGATAAAGGTGAGATGGAAGATATTATCGGTTGGCGTCTCAGCGATGTGGTTAAGAAAATCAAAGGCCCCAAAGACACTATCGTAAAGCTGGAGGTGATTCCTGCTGACCCCACCATCACCAAACACAAAATCATTGCGATCAAGCGTGACAATATTGAACTGAAAGATAACCAAGCCAAAAAGGCCGTCCTGAAAGTACAAAATGGTGATCAAACCTTGAAGCTGGGCGTCATTGACATTCCCTCCTTCTACATGGATTTTGATGCCTATAACCGCCGCGACCCGAACTACGCCAGTATTACCCGCGATGTTTATCGCTTGCTGGAAGAACTTAAAGGCGAAAATATTGACGGTCTGATTCTCGATTTGCGCAACAACGGCGGTGGCTCATTGCCAGAAGCCGCCATGCTAACGGATCTGTTTATTGAACCGGGCCCAGTCGTACAAATTCGCCAAAGCGACGACACTATTTCACGCGATTACCGTGCGACTCATCCTGCGGTATATCGTGGCCCGCTGATTGTGGTTATCGATCGCCTGAGCGCTTCTGCCTCTGAAATTTTTGCGGGAGCCATCCAGGATTATGGTCGCGGGTTGATTATTGGCTCTGGCAGCTTCGGCAAAGGCTCGGTGCAAACCATGATGCCGCTCGATGGTGGCGAAGGTGATTTAAAACTGACGCAACAAAAATTCTATCGCGTGTCTGGCGATAGTACCCAGCATCGTGGAGTTATTCCCGATCTGGAGTTGCCAACCCTGATTAATCCAAAAGAGATTGGCGAAAGCAGTTATGACAACGCCCTACCTTGGGACCAGATACATGCAGCACCACACGACGTATACAACAATATTAGCGGCATTATTTCAGCACTAAATCCGCCGCACCAAGAGCGCATGAAAACAGATCCAGATCTGGTTTCCCTTAAACAACAAGCCGCGCTTTATGAAGAGCTGAACAACAAAAAAGTAATTTCTTTGCGCCTGGCAACCCGCCAGCAAGAGCAAAAGCAAATTGAGCAACGCACCCTGGAAATTGAAAACCTGAAGCGCAAAGGCAAAGGCCAACCCGTCTATGCTGACTATGCAGAATATAAAGCCAAAGAACTGAAAAAAGATAAAGATGGTGATGACACCCCACCAGAGCCACGCAAAACAGAACTGGAGCCGGAAAAAGATCCATACCTGGTTGAATCAGGTAAAATTATGGGTGACTTTATTGTTCAATTGAAAAAGCCCGCTGTAAAAGTAGTTAATCAGTAACCTTACTTTTTGCGTTTACCAAACCCGGGCATTGCTCGGGTTTTTTATCGTCGGAAAACTCATATGAAAGCCATATCCTTTAACGCCAACAGTATTCGCCAACGTATGCACCAGCTGGAAGCGATCATAGCCACTCACCAGCCGGATTTTATCGGCATTCAGGAAACCAAGGTAAATGACCCGGACTTCCCTATCGCTGAATTTGAAAAGCTTGGCTATCACTTCATTTTTCACGGTCAAAAAACTCACTATGGTGTAGCACTCTTATCGAAATATCCTTTCAAGCATTCTCTAAAAGGATTCCCTGGTGACGACGAGGCCGCGCAGCGCCGTTTTATTGGCGGCACCTTTGAAACACCTGTCGGCGATGTCACAGTGCTTAATGGTTATTTTCCACAAGGCGAAAGCCGCAACCATGAAGTGAAGTTTCCAGCCAAGCAAAAATTTTACGCTGACTTGCTGAAGTATTTAGCTGACACTCATACGCCAGATCAAAACATTATCCTGATGGGTGACATGAACATTTCCCATCAAGATTTGGATATAGGCATTGGTGAAGAAAATCGCAAACGCTGGCTACGCACGGGCAAATGCAGCTTTTTGCCAGAAGAGCGCGTATGGCTCAACGATTTGCTGGCATGGGGCTTCAAAGATACTTATCGCGAGCTGAATCCGGATTGCAACCAATTCTTCAGCTGGTTTGATTATCGTAGCGGCGGATTTGAAGACAATCCCAAGCGAGGCCTGCGTATAGATTTAATTTTAGCAACCGAACCACTCGCTAAACTCTGCTCATCTGTCGGCATAGATTACGATGTGCGCGGCATGGACAAATCATCCGACCACTGTCCTATATGGGCGCATTTCGCGAAATAAATGCTGCTGTTTTTGCATTCATTTGAAAGCAAATAAAAAGGGGAATCAGTTTGATTCCCCTTTTTATTCAAATTGATTGCTTATTCTGTCGGATGCCAATCAGGGTTGATAATTGCCCAGCGCTCATGGTCGCGCCACTCACCTGCGATACGTAAATATTGCGGCGAATAACCCTCTTTGCGAAATCCTGCTCGCTCCACCAGCGCGATAGAACGATAATTTCCAGGCTGAATGTTCGCTTCAAGGCGATGCAAATTCAAAACACCGAAAGCTTCGCGCAACAATAATTGCAAACCCATCTTCATATAGCCTTGCCCTTGATAGGGAGTGAAACAATTGTATCCAAGGTAAGCCGAATGAAATAAACCGCGAATAACACCAGATAACGTAAAAACTCCCAGCATATCATCCCCATCATTCACGAGAAGATAAACCAACTGCCCACTAATATAGGACTCCATCTTAGCCGGCGATGTACTCCAGGGGGCCAATGCCGCTGCACTACTTGTAAAAGCATTTACAAGTAGTTGGCTATCATCCAATTCAGCCTTACGCAAACGGCACTGCATACATATCCCTTTAGTAGTTAGGCTTAATCATCACTGATGAAATGACACATCAAAAAGCTGAAGCTCGCCCAGATTTTTTTGCTCGCTGCGCACAACAAGGTACAAATCCTCAAATCCGGTACGCGGAGTAATAGCCAATTGCGTGCGCCCGTAATTATTAAGACCACCAGCCCAGTCGGCTTCAGCCAATAGAGGGCCGGTTGCGGAACCCGTATGCAATTCCAGTTTCCATTTATTGTCTTGCTGAACACTCCAGCCACCAATTTTCAGTGAAGCTACTCCAGTCAAATCATAATGACCTAAAGGCATTGCAAGTGCGGCACCTGCAGCCGGAACTTTAATGGTTTCATACTGGTTGAGGTGACCTTTCTCCACAGTTTTATCCGCGTGTTTAACAGATACAATTGCGTCCATTAATAAACGTGGAGGCATTAGCACCAATGAGTTTTTAACTGTTATTGGCTCCATGGAAGCAGTGCCTCTATCGGTATAAGAGGCTGACAACTCATATTTCTGCGCTGGTATTGCCGCCGGCTCCTGATTGGAGTCCAGCAGTTTTTGATCCTGATTATTCGGCGTAAAACTGAGATCACCTTCAAGTGGCAAAGTTTTCTTGCCATCGGCAAGAGACAGCACATAAGTCGCCAATGCTGTACGTTCCTCAACACTCAAGGTGGCGAAGGACGGCATATTGGTTTCACCCCAAACACCATTGCCACCTTTACCAATTTTATTAACCAGATAATCCAGCGCTTTTTTGTCGCCCTTGTATTTAATCGCAACATCTTTAAAGGCCGGGCCGACAATTTTGGTATCCAGGCTATGGCAAGCCTTGCAACCATTAGCGGCCATCAAGCCAGTGGCCACAGTTGCCACATCTGCCTTTTGATGGCCCTGAGCCAAACCGGCTTCTGAATCAATACGTGATGCAAATTCAATAACCACACGACTCAAATCACTGCTTACTACACCATCTTCCTGGTCATGAATATTGACCAGGTAGTGCAAATTTTTTGTTGCGGGCCAATAAAACGAGCGGTTGCCTTTTACGGCGATATCAATTTTTGCAGGCTCATTACCTACCTGGATTTTGGTTTCAGTTTCATCAGTTGCGCCAGCGGAATCCTTAACACGCAACTTCAATTTGTATTCACCAACAGAAGGAATTGAAACCTGTTGCTGTTTATCAGAACCCAATTCAACGGTTTTTCCGTCTGCCCCTTGTAATGACCAGGAGTATTTTAACTTGTCGCCGTCAAGATCAAACGATGGTGAACCCTCAGCAACCGCATCGAAAGGCGCAGCACCTTGCACTTTCTCCAACGCAATTTTGGCAACAGGGGGACGATTGCCAGCACCAACATATTCAATGCGACTCAAGCTGGCCTCAGGATTGCCTTTAAACCAGGCCTTACCATATTCGATCACATACAAAGTACCATCAGGTGCGAAACGAGCATCTATAGGAGAGATATAAGGAATCTGCGGCGCGAAGGGTTCAATCTTAATCACGCGCCCCGACTCATCCATACTGACAACTTTTACCCAGTTGCGCATGAAGTCCAGAATAAACAATTTGTTGTTGTAGTATTCAGGGTAGCGATGGGCGTTCGCTGTGTAATCTTCAGCATGATAAACATTCGCCACCAGCGCCATGCGCCCACCCTTACCCACCTCTGGAAACTGCTCGGAATCGCCATAGGGATACCAAATCAATGGCGGTTGTGCCGGTGGTAATACCTTACGGCCTGTATTGCGCGGTGAATTATTTTCCGGTGCTGCAGGATCAAAAAATTTATGCGATTTGCCAGTAGCATAATCAAAATCCTTGTAGGCATAGTTATTACCTACAAACAAAGGCCAGCCAAAATTACCCGCCTTGGTGACGCGGTCAATTTCATCATAGCCGCGCGTACCTTTGATTGGCGAATCTTCACCCGCATCAGGCCCTACATCACCGTAAAATAATGTTGATGTCGGTTTATCGTAAGTGATCTTGTAAGGGTTGCGCGTGCCCATTACATAGATTTCTGGGCGCCCGTCTTTAGTATCTGCAAATAAATTGCCTTGGGGAATGTCGTAGCCACCGGACTCTTTGGGAATAATACGCAACACTTTACCGCGCAAATCTTGCGTGTTTCCCGCACTGCGCAGGGCATCACTCTTCAAGAAGTCGGGACGAAAATCTATAGGACCATAGCCTTCTTCGGTGAATGGGCTTGAGTTATCGCCAGTAGATACAAAGAGCTCACCGTTATTGCCAAACTCCAAATCACCACCCGTGTGGCAGCAGGTTTGATCTATGGGGTATTCCCACAAAACTTCCTGGGAACTCACATCCAGTTTTCCATCAATCCATTTAAAGCGAGATAAACGCTCCGCAGAGGTGCCGTCTTCGCGCTGCACATTCAGAGTTGCGTAAATATTGTGATTTTTCTCAATGTTTGGATCTATGGCGAAACCAAGTAAACCCAATTCGATAGCACCGTGTGGGTCAACTTCAATTTTTCCAACCTCACGCATCGCGCCGGTTTTGTACTCCACGAGCTTCACGCTGCCGCCACGCTCCGCAATCAGCGCATCGCCATTGGCAAAAAAACTTAATTGCACAGGTTCGTTGAGATGATCAACCAAGGTTTTTTTCAAAAATCGATTGGCTTCGGGTGCAGCTTTACCGTAATCAAGCTTTGGCTTGCCACCCACCGCATATTTCAAACCGCCTAGTAGTAAACGTAAAAAGTTTTGATCGGAATAGGTTTCGATTGAATGACCAAGGCCAGTATAGAAAGCGCGACCGCCATCAAAATCATGATACCAGGCGATGGGATGATTATCGCCGTGCTCGCCCCCCTTATAAGTTTTTTCATCGACACTCAACAATACTTTGTTAAACGGTGAGACATCGCGAAAGTTGTACCACTCATCAGCCAGTTCAAAACTTTCTTGCAAACCTTCAATAACGGGTTCCTTTTTCTCAACCAAATTAACGCGGGCTTTTTGCACATTGCTCGGGTCATTAGGATGATTTTTGAAAACAGCGCCCACCAGTTTGCGATACCAGAACCAATCGCCTTCCCACTCCGTATCTGCCGCCGCATGAATACCAACAAAACCACCGCCAGCCTGAATAAAGCGCTCCATAGCGACTTGTTGCTCATCATCGAGCACATCCAGCGTCGTGTTTAAAAATACGATCGCGTTGAAACCACTAAGCTGAGCATCAGTGAACAACTCGGCATCTTCGGTAGCCACAAGGGTAAAGCCCTGCTCACTAGCCATTTTTTCCAGCGCCGCTATACCTGCGGGAATCGAGTCGTGTCGCCAGCCTTTGGTTTTGGAAAACACCAGCACACGTGCGGATTTAATATCCGCATTAAACAGAGCAGCGGAGGTTGTCGGCGATGACGCTGCATCTGCCTGGACCTTCAGCGATGCTGTCGGTGTGGATTTTTCGCAACCTGCTAACAAAATCAGCAGACCGAGGATGAGAAAGCGGGAATTAAAAGTGAGAAATGACATTTGTATTCCTTCTTGCGTGAATAGCGCCGACACCGAAACCAATGCCGCTTGCGGATAGAGAGCACATTAACCATAGCGTAAAGATGGCCAAAGTGTAGCAGCGGGCTTTTTCAGCCTCACCTTGTTTTACCTTTGTAAACCTTTCTTAGAACTATTACAGAAAGAGAAGCCGGGGCGCCCCAAGAACCTTAACAGGTTTGAAACGCCGCCCGTGTTAGTCTCTACGATTAACTGGCCCGGTTATCTTATTTATCGAGCAGGGAGACAAGCACCGTCTTGATGATGAAGCCAAGCAAGCCCAAACCGAGCGCCAGGAATAAGATAAAAGTGCCAAACTTACCGGCTTTGGATTTTTTAGCTAAATCCCACACAATAAAAATCATAAACGCGATTAAGCCGCCCACACAGATATACATGGACCAGCTCTCGAATTGCTCAACCGTCATAAACCACCCAAATTGTTCGAAATTGATTCTATATCAGCCAAAAATGCGTTTTTTTCGCGTTATTGTAGCCAATTTGGGGCATGACTTATAGCAACCCCCTATTCATCCGCTTTGCAAATATATACACTCCCTCGCACGGGCTCATTGCTATATAGCAGTTGAAGAGGTTGTCCGTCGATTTCAAACACTGTCCCCCATACTAACGGAGCACATCATGAAAACTATTCAAATCATTGCATCAGTCATTTTAGCTGCCGGCCTGTTGACCGCTTGTTCCAAAAAAGAAGCAGCTCCAGTAGAAGCTCCAGCTCCAGCTCCAGCTTCTGAAGCTCCTGCTGCTGCCCCAGCTGAACCTGCTGCTCCAGCTTCTGAAGCTGCTGCTTCTTCTGAAGCTGCTGCCCCAGCTGAAGCTGCTCCAGCTTCTGAAGCCGCTGCTTCTTCTGCCGCTGCTCAGTAATTAGTCGGTGATAGTAAAAAAGGCCGCTTGATGCGGCCTTTTTTATTGCGTCTACTTATCTAATAGCTCTCCGCATTAAATAATCCTGCCAGTTTTTGTTCATCACTTAACCAGGATTTTGAAAATCTTTCATCGTCTGCCATTTCAACCAGATCAAATCACCACAAACACGAGGCGGTGGCTAAACCTGGGTTTATACTTTGTTTTATAATGCCGCCCCTATCTAAAACTGTCTCTTAACAGGATTTCCCATGCCACGCGAACAAATGCAATATGACGTTGTGATCATTGGTGCCGGCCCCGCCGGCTTAGCGGCCGCTTGCCGTTTGCGCCAACTGAATCCTGATCTGAGTGTTTGTTTAATTGAGAAAGGCGCAGAAGTAGGCGCCCACATATTATCTGGCGCCGTATTTGAAACCCGGGCCCTGGCTGAACTCTTTCCTGACTGGCAAGCTAAAGGCGCCCCGGTAACTACAGCCGTTACAGCAGAAGATTGGCAGTTTTTCCGCTCCGTTGAATCCTCATGGCAAATTCCTACGGGTCTCTTACCGGCGACATTACACAACGAAGGTAATTACATCATCAGCCTCGGTCGCTTGTGCCAATGGTTGGCCGAGCAGGCCACCGAACTGGGCGTAGACATATTCCCCGGCTTTGCTGCTGCCCAAGTGCTCTACGCTGAGGATGGCAGTGTACAAGGTGTTATCACTGGCGACATGGGTCGCGCTGCCGATGGCAGTGAGAAACACGAGTTTGTTGAAGGTATAGAGCTGGTTGGTAAGTACACACTCTTCTGCGAAGGTGTGCGTGGGCATTTGGGTAAAGAGTTGATCAGCCATTTCAAACTCAACGAAGGCAAAGATCCGCAGCATTACGGCATTGGCATTAAAGAAATTTGGCGAATCCCGAGCGAGCAACATAAAGAAGGCCTGGTAATGCACTCCCTGGGTTGGCCCCTTAGCGAAACCAATACCAGCGGCGGTGGTTTTTTGTACCATATCAATGACTCCCAAGTAGCCGTTGGCCTGATCACCGATCTCTGCTACAGCAATCCGCATCTGAGCCCTTTTGACGAGTTCCAACGCTACAAGCATCACCCCAAAATCGCGCAGTACTTGCAAGGCGGTGAACGACTGGGTTATGGCGCACGCGCCATTGTAAAAGGCGGCATACAATCCCTGCCCAAAATGACGTTCGCCGGCGGCCTGTTGCTAGGTGATGATGCTGGCACACTCAATTTCGCCAAGATCAAAGGCAGCCATATCGCCATGAAGAGCGGCTTGGTAGGCGCAGAGATTATTGCCAGTGCGCTGGCTGCTGGTCGGGCTAATGATGAGCCTGCCGAGTTCACTGCTGCTTACGAAGCGAGCTGGGCTTATCAGGAAGTTTACGCACAGCGCAACGTCGGCCCCGCGCAACAAAAATTTGGTGCACTGTTTGGAGCGGCCTATGGTTTTGTCGATATGTTATTGCGTGGCAAATTGCCCTGGACTTTACACAATCGCAAAGCAGATCACGCACAATTAAAACCCGCTGCCGACAGTAAAAAAATTGCTTATCCCAAACCAGATAACAAACTCAGCTTTGATAAATTGTCATCGGTTTATTTATCCAATACCAATCACGCTGAAAACCAGCCCTGCCATTTAAAGCTGAAAGACGCGAGTATTCCTATTGCGGTTAACCTGGTGCAATTTGATGAGCCGGCACAACGCTACTGCCCTGCTGGCGTTTATGAAGTGATTACACTTGAGAGCGGCGAAAAGAAATTCCAGATCAATTCGCAAAATTGCGTACACTGCAAAACCTGCGACATTAAAGATCCCGCACAAAATATCCAATGGGTAACACCAGAGGGCGGCGGTGGTCCCAACTATACCGCTATGTAAAATCCTTAAAAAAACAACCCGCGACAGTATCCTGCCGCGGGTTGTTTTTTGTGGCGGTACTGTTTTTTACGGCGGTACTGCGTCCGAAAAAACGTCTGACAGCTCCCCCCACATCCTTGCCATATTTGGCATTACTCCTTAAAGCTCCTTGTCAAAAATCACTTCCTATTTAGTTTCAATTTCTATTCACTTCACTTTCTATTCACTTCATTCCTGTTCACATACATCCGTTTAACGATGGCAACCATTACCAGAAAAATGCCGCAAGTTCCCAGTGCGGTAAGCACCTCATTCAGGTGAGGCGAAAAAATCACAACATAACCCTGATTTTTAATAAGTGCCGCAAAACTCGATACAGCAAATGGCATCCAATAAAGCCTGAACGTTTGCCATGTATCCGGTTTGCCCCCCGTATTAACACTTAACATCAGTGCTGTACCTATCACCAGGCTTATGCCCACCGAGTTAATCCATAGCTTGGGTGAAGCATCAAAATGGTAATAGAGCGTTACGAAATACCAGATGAGATAACACCAAAGCACCAAACGACCGGGCTTGATCTCAGTAAAATATCGCAACACAACTTGCATAAAAGCCAAACACATCCTCATCAATCGATATAACATCTTGCCAACCTGTTTCATTGGGTGATAAAGCACAAACGGTGCCATAGATCTTAAACACGGATAAACGGGGATATTTTCCCGCTCGATGGCAGCGGAATGCCAATCCTCAGTGCACGAAAAAAAATAGTGCACCAATTGCAAACCAAAAAATACTTTTACCGATTTTTTATAAATACAAAGTCTTAACCTCAGCTTGTGATTGAGACGCCATGGATTAAGGTTAAGTCATCCGCAACGGCAATAAGGTTTGGCAAATGCGCAGTCTCATCCTGGCAGGCATATCTCTTCTCATTTTAAGTAGCTGTGGCGGCGGAGGTGGCTCCTCCGGCGGTTCGAGTGGAAACCAGTCGACCACACTGAGCAATAACACCAACAACACCATCCTCACTAGCAATGTAAGCGGAAAAGTAGTGGATACCAACGGCACTGCACTTGCGGGAGTCACTATTACCGCCTATCAAACCAATAACCATACCTCGGCAATACAAACCACAGACGCTAATGGTAACTACAGTATCAGTGGCCTCAGCGTAGGCGATTACGAAATCAGGGCGGAAAAAACCGGTTATGGCTTTTATGCCGATGCCTCCAAAGGTACCGGCAACATTATTGAATCCGATTATAACGGTCTCTATCGCATGGTAATCAGCTACCCCAAACTCACCGGCGAAAAAGTTAAGGGCGCTAATTTCACCGCTATGTCGGGCAGTGACAAGATTGTTGAATTGAGCCAGACGGGTGCAAGCGTGAGTTACGCCAGTGGTGATGATGCTGATCTTCATAAAGGTGTCGCCTTGCCTGGCACTCGATTGAAAGACAATCAGAACGGAACCATCACAGACACACTTACTGGCTTAATCTGGATGAAAAATGCCGGGTGTTTTAGTCCATCCAATTGGAATGAGGCACTGGCCGCTGCCAGTAAAGTCGCAAACGGCAGCTGCGGTTTGAGCGATAGCTCAATGGCGGGTGATTGGCGTATGCCCAATATCAACGAACTCGAAAGCATTGTCGACATCAGCCAAACTGCGCCAGCCCTACCCGCTAATCATCCTTTCACGAATATAGGCAACATTTATTGGTCGTCCACTACCTATCGCGGTGTTCTGAGTAATGCCTGGGCATTGCGATTGAGCGATGGCCGCTACATGAATGACAGCATTTACAACGATAAAGCCAGCTCGCTCAATTCACTCTGGGTGGTAAAAGATGGAAGCAATGGCGCAATAAAATTGCAGGCCACTGGACAATATGTTTCGCAACAAAAAGGCGATGATGGTGAATTGCGAAAAGGTGTGCGCCTGCCCTCCCCGCGCTTTGGCGATAACGGCGATGGCACTGTCACTGACTATGCAACGGGTTTGATATGGCTTAAAAAATCCGACTGCATTACTGGCAATTGGCAAACTGCATTAGAGAACATTCACTCACTGGCAAATGGCCAATGCGAATTAACGGATGGATCAAAAGCTGGCGATTGGCGCATGCCCAACCGCAATGAAATGGTGAGTATGGGTGATCGTGTACAAGGTAACCAGGTGCAATATTTCAATCACATTTTTTACACGGAAGACAATAAGCTCGATCAACCAGCCATTTTGAACAACATTATTTCCGATGTGTATTATTGGACATCTACCACCAATGCTACTGACACCAGTGAGGCATGGACGGTGTTCAGCTGTGACTTTGGTATTTACAACATGACCAAAAATACCAGCGGTTACGCCATGGCAGTGCGCGACTACCGCGCAAAATAAAAAGCGCAGCCATAGCTGCGCTTTTTATGTTTTAACATCGGGTTATTGACCTATTAACGCCCTTCCCAACCACCGCCCAGTGCTTTGTACAAATCCACTGCCGCTTTCAAGCGTGCAAGGCGCTGTTGAAGCAACGAGTCCTGCGCCTGGAATAAACTGCGCTGTGCATCCAGCAGCGATAGCAAATCACCACTACCTTCACGATAGCGAGCCTCAACCAATTTTAAACTGCGCTCAGCTTGAACTACGATTTGTTGCTGGTTGGCTTCCTGGGTCGCGGTGATACTGGTGCGATTCAGTGCATCGTCAACTTCTTGCAACGCGGTAAGAATTGCTTTGCGATATTGCTCAACCAATTCAACACGACGGGACTCACTCAGTCTCACTTGATTCTTAACACGACCACCGGCAAAAATGGTTTGCGCCAGGCTCACACTCCAGCCAGCGGTTTGGGTTGCCGGATTCAATGAGAATAATTCGCTCGCACTTCGCCCCATATTCGCACTCAGTTGCGCACTGGGTAAAAGCGCTGTGCGCGCCGCGTAAACATCAGCAGAAGCGGCCTGCAGTTGCGCCTCGCTCGACGCGAGATCCGGGCGACGTGTAATCACATCCACAGGCACACCTGCACTAATCGCCGGGATAGCTATGTCATTAAGTTGCTCGGCAGGCATTTGATAGCCTTGGGGAACCCGCCCTACCAATAAAGCAATTGCAGCGCGAGTTTGATCCAATTGCAACTGCAACGGCAACAAAGAATTTTGCTGGTTAAGCAAATTGGTTTTTTGAACTGCAACATCAGATGCACTGGAGGCACCATTGCGATAAAGTGAATCAACAATTTTCTGGATTCGCTCTGCAATAGCGATATTTTTTTGCGTACTGGCAATACGCTCCTGCAACGCAAGATAATTAAACCAGTTGGTGGCCACTGTCGCGGATACACTCAAGCGCGAGGCTTCATTGGAAAATACTGTCGACTTATAGGATGATTTTGCAGCATGGCGATCCGCCATAACACCACCCCATAAATCCAGCTCATAGTTGGCAGTCAGGCCTGCACTGGATGAGCCACTATTAATCCAATCGCCATCAACAGCCTTGGTTTTTCGCTCGCCGCTGGATGCACTCAGGCCCAAGGAAGGAAACAAACTGGCGTTGGCGATTTTCATCTGCAACTCGGCCTGACGCACACGTTCGGTTGCTATATTCAAATCCGGGTTATTGGCTTGCGCCGCCGCGACCAATTCACTCAAAGCTGGTGAGCCAAAACTTTTCCACCAGTCTTTTTCAATCGCCATGGATTGCTTGGCTTCTTGCGCATATTGCCAGCTGGGAGCGTAATCCACTGTTACCTTGGGCACCTCATCCATACTGGAGCAAGCACTTACCAGGATTGCAGCTAACACAGCTACACTTACTTTCTTTTGTACAAACACATTCACAGGATTTACTCCGTCGCCAGGGCAGTAACAGGGTTTAACCGCGCTGCTTTGCGCGCTGGCAAATAACCAAAAATCAAACCGGTTAAAAATGCACAACTAAAAGCCAGCACCACCGGTGTTACAGAATAATCGATAGGCGTACCAAAGCGGCCCACTATAGCGGCGCTGAGCAACCCGAGTGCCACACCAATCAAACCACCAAGGGCTGATACCGTGAGTGCCTCTATCAAAAATTGCTGCATAATATTGCGGGTTCGCGCACCGGTTGCCATGCGCACACCAATTTCCCTTGTTCGCTCAGTCACGCTAACCAGCATAATATTCATTACACCTATACCACCCACGAGTAATGAAATAGCAGCGATAGAGCCGAGCAAAATCGTCATGGTGTTTTGCGTTGCAGACAAGGTATCTATCAAAGACGCCATATTGCGAATATTAAAATCTTCACTACCGTGACGCTCGGCGAGAGTGCGTGTAACTGAGGTTTGCACATCATCCATATACCGTTCTTCATCCACCGAGATAGTGACATTACGCAAATAGCGACGACCAAAAATACGCAAACTACCTGTGGTATAGGGCACCAGTATTTTATCGTCCTGATCGGCGCCCCCCATATCAGCACCGCGCTCCGCCATAACGCCAATCACCTGGAAGAGCACATTGTTTACGATAATGTATTTGCCCATAGGATCTTCATCGGCAAATAATTTATTCGCTACGGTTTTACCCAGCACCGCCACAGTTGCGTAAGTAGTCTCATCCTCTTCGGTAAAAAACATTCCCTCTGCAATTTCCCATTTGCGCGCAATAGGATATTGATAACCTGTCGCGTTCACGTCAGTTTGCACATCGGCATTACCGTAGCGCAGCGTCTGGGTGCCGGTTAATTCTGGCAGCGCCGCTACCACATGAGGTAGTTCTGCAATCGCTTTTACATCTTCCGGTATCAGTGTGCGTATATCGACAAAGCGTCGTTGATCGGCAGCGCCGGGGCGCACCAGCAGCAAGTTCGAGCCCATAGAGCTAATACTATCTACGACGGATTTTTTTGCGCCATCCCCAATGGCAAGCATGGTAATTACCGAGCCAACGCCTATCACAATACCTAACAATGTAAGAATCGTACGGAACACGTTGCTGCGCAGCGAGCGAAATGCCGTTTTCGCCCCTTCCGCAATTTCAGTCGAGAGCGTTGGCTCGCCGTGAAGCTTGTGTTCGTCGTAAGGTTTGGCAGAAACATTGCTGCGGCCTGGATCAGAAATAATCAGACCGTCGCGAATTTCAATTTTGCGCTGCGCGTTATCGGCGACATGAGCATCATGGGTAATAAGAATAATGGTGTGACCCTGCTCAGATAGATTCCGCAGCAGCTTCATCACTTCTTTACCACTATTGCTATCAAGCGCGCCCGTTGGTTCATCAGCGAGAATTATTTGGCCGCCGTTCATCAATGCACGGGCAATAGAGACACGCTGCTGTTGCCCGCCCGACAATTGGCTGGGGCGATGATCAAGTCGCGCATAAAGGCCGAGTGAACTCAACAATTCCGTGGCGCGCTCGCGACGCTGTTCCGGCGGCATACCTGAATAGGTTGCCGGCATCTCCACGTTTTCGCGAGCGGTTGCACCAGCCAACAGATTGTAACTTTGGAATACGAATCCAAATGCTTCGCGACGCAATTGCGCGAGACCATCAGCATCAAAAGTGACAATATTTTTTCCGGAAAAATAATATTCGCCGCTGCTGGGTTTATCCAGGCAACCAAGAATATTCATCAGGGTGGATTTACCCGAGCCGGATTGGCCAACAATAGCCACAAACTCACCCGGGTAGATTTCCAAATCAATGCCATGTAAAACCCGCGTTTCCAAATCGCCGTTTTGAAAGCTTTTGGTAACGCCGACAAGTTTTATCAGCGGTTGTTGATCAGACATAAATTAACCAGCACTCAGAATTAATAACAAGAACATGAGCCAGTTGCGAATTAACGCATCTGCCGCGCACCACCCGCATTGGGAGCACCTGGGCCACCTGGACCACCCATAGGCGATGCCGCCGTTGTTTTTTCTTTCTCTGGCTGACGAATACCGGAGACTACTGTCTCACCTTCCTGCAAACCTTCCAGCACCTGCACCTGAACACGATTACTGATTCCCACTACAATTTCACGCTCGCTCAAATTGCCTTTGGCATCCATCACCTGCACAGTGGCGTGCTTTGGTTTCAAATCTTGCTGCCCTGGTGCCGGCGGACCGCGACGCTGGCCGCGCCTGCGTTCGCCTTTATGCTGTTCATCTGCTGGTGCAGCACCAGCAACAGATTTTTCATCTGCTTTTTCAGCAGGCTTATCGCCAGATTTATTTTCTGCTGCCGCTGAACTACTGCTATCGGTTTTCTCTTTATCTGCAGCAACTTTATGATCAGATTTTTTCTCATCCCATTTTTTGCTGGCGTCTTCGCCGGGTTTACGTGGTTTAAAATTCAATGCAGAGGCGGGAATTAAAAGCACATCTTTTGCTTGGGATGTAATAAAAAATACCTGTGTACTCATTTGCGTCATAAGCACACGGCTTTCGTTGGAAACATCAAAGAGCGCGTTATAGAGCACTACGTTGCTGGACACAGTTGGCGTCGGCTCAATACGATCAAGCTTGCTGTACCAACGATAATCCTGGCCACCTAAAGTGGTGAAATAAACTGGCATGCCCAAACTCAGTTTTCCGATGTCCGCTTCAGATACTTGCGTCTGTACAGTCATGGTACTGAGATCGGCAATACGCATAATAGTAGGCGCTTGCTGGTTGGCGTTAAGTGTTTGCCCCTGGCGCGATGTCAGTGATACAACCGTACCATCCATAGGAGCGTAGATACGTGCGTAGGCAAGGTTGGCCTCTTCTACACGCAGGCTATATTCAGTTTGCTGGATTTGTGCTTGCAAGGCTTTCAACTGGGCATCGGCTGATTGCGCACTGGCCTCGGCAGCTTGCAATGCATCTTTGGTAGTAGCGTCGTCGTTAAACAAATTTTTCTGACGATCAACGCGGATTTTTGCCAGCACCAACTGGGCTTCTTTATCACCCAATTGCGCGCGCTGGTTTTGTAATTGTGCGCGGATACCATCTACCTTGGCTTTAAAAACAGTTGCATCGATTTCCGCGAGCAAGTCACCAGCTTTTACCTGGTTGCCGATTTCGACATAGAGTTTTTTCAATTGGCCGGATACCTGCGCACCCACATCCACATAGTCCCGTGGCTGCAAAATACCGGTCGCGTTTACCAGGTTCTGAATATCGCCGCGTTCAGCCTTGGCGGTCAAATAATTGGCCGCGTCTTTGTTGTGGCTGAAAAACAACTTCCAGATGACTACAGCCGCCAAAATGGCGACTAGCAAAAACACAATTCGCGTATAACGCCACACCGAAAAAAACTCACCCACCGAAGTCAAAAATCCAGACATACACACATCTCAATTAAATTCTTGTAATAGACGGCCATAGACATCACACCGCCATAACATGTTAACGCGCCAACTTTACCACCCTTTCTGTAAAGTTTTGTATGGAAAACATGGTGAATTCATGAATATTTCATGGCGCGCAAAATAAAAAAAGGCCCGAGCTGGAAAAACCGGCTCGGGCCCTTCAAGTGAGCGAATTTACTCTGGCAAAACTTCAAACGTTGCACTGTAACTACCTGAGCGAATCTTGGCAGGCTTTTGCGCTTTTTCATCTTTGTAGTTTGCACCCAACCAGTAAAGGCCGGGCTTTTTCCAGGTTACTTTGACGATACCATTTTTATCGCTTTCCAGCTCCTGTTCTTCAGGAGAGTTACGATAACGACTGCCACCTTCAATCACAGACACTTTAACGCCAGCGGCAGGCTTACCATCGATCAAAAATTTAAATTCACTGGGCTGACTCACCAGTAAATCATTCGGATGAGTCACTGGTACCAATTCCAGTCCTTGATTAGTGGGCTGCAGTGCCTGGGTATTAGGCTTGCCTTTGGTTACAAACGTTTCGATACGGCGAGAGCTGTAAGACACCTCCAGGTTTTTAGCCTTCTTGGGCACCGCTTTATCAAACTCGGCTGGATCAGCTTTAGCTCCGCGCTCAGGCCAGAAAGCGCGTTTGCCATCTTCGGTTTCCCAGCGCGCATTTAAACCACCGGAAGCCACCACCACTTTATAAGTGCCCTCTTGCACCAGATTTACATCAAAGCTGGTACGCAACTGGCCAGTAAAAATATTTTTTGGCTCTTCGGTTTTACCATCCGGTGCAATCACCTGAACAGCGGCACCGCGCGGAGCATTGTGATCGATATGAAAAATATCATTGGATGACGCCAGGTCAAAGGTAACCCAGGAATTATCACCGGCCAACACAGTTTCGTGCGGAACCAAAAAAGCCTTATGGGCGTAACTATTCAATGACAAAAGCCCGAGCAAACCGGCAGCACACATCATTGCTGTTTTTTTCATGTTCATTTCCTCTTCAAAAAATGATCAAACTAATAGAAGTAATCAAGGAGTGACTGTCAGGCTTACTTTGCCCACTTCCGTGGAGCCCTGCGCACTCGCCGTTTCAGCTTGCTTGGCTGGCCAGGTGAAAGGCACTTTAACCAGCTCACGACCACCGGTTTCACGCGCCATTTCAACAAACAATTGATAATCACCAGCTGGCAATTCAGTTAACGGAGCTTCGCCAACTTTAAATACCAACTCATGTACACCACTCAACTTGGTTGCACCGCTGACACCATCGATAGGCAAATTCAGATTGCGGCCATCGCGACGCCACCATTGGCGAATATCCTTCAACCACTTTTGACCTTCATCATTTTTCTTTTTAATGTCGTACCAAACTGACAGGGTTTTCACAAATTTTTTGTCACCCTCGGCGGAAGACTCCAACCAGATAGCAGTATAAGGAGCGTGATACTCGGCCACATTTAATTTGGGAACTTCAACGGAGATTTTTAACTCAGCTGCCATCGCCAGGGGCGATGAAGCGAAAACCAAGGTAAGCAATATTTTCTTTAACATGTAAACTCCCAATTAATGAACCAGAAATATCATAAATAAAAATGGCAACACGAAACCAGCGATAACCAAAGGCCAGGTTTGCGCGCGAGTGTCAGCATAGCGTTGCAGCAATACAAAACCCGTGATGGAAAAGATCACACAAGCAATGGCGAAGAGATCCATAAAATAGACCCAGGCTTTGCCAGTATTGCGTCCCTTGTGCAAATCGTTGAGATAGGAAACCCAACCACGGCTGGTGTTTTCATATTCAAAACCACCGGTTACAAGATCGATACTCAACCAGGCATCGCCACCTGGACGTGCCTGCGGCAAATAAATCTCGCCATCATTCACCTCGGCAGGAGTCGCACGCAGTGAAATATTTTTTTCGTGTTTAAACCAATCAAGAACCATTGCAGGTAAGTCCACAACCTTTTGGTTTTCACCAATAGCAATTGCTTTTAGGATCGACTCCGGCAGCTGACCTTCCATTTTTTTTACGTCGGGTTTCGCTTCTATATCCGCAGCGTGATTAAGCGTTACGCCGGTCACCGCAAATAACAACATACAGGCAAAGCAAATGGCGGAACTCATCCAGTGCCACTTGCGAATAGTCATCAGGTTAAAAAAATGGGATTTCCTTTCACGCTTTAACGTCTTTGTGGTTTTACTATGGGTCACACTTGGCTCCACTGACGCAGCAAATTGTGATAGTGACCGGTCAAACCAAGCACTTGCTCGTTATCCCCCACCTGCTCACGCAATGCCTGGATATTCATATCCAACTCATAGAGCATATTGCGCTGCCATGCATCAGGTACCATGCTTTGCGTCCAGAAAAAACTGCACACACGAGCACCGCGTGTAACTGGTTCTACTTTATGCAGACTTGTTGATGCATAAAGGATCAGGTCGCCAGCGGGCAGCTTTACTTCATGGCTTCCGTAAGTGTCCTGCACTACCAACTCGCCGCCGTCATATTCATCCGGTTCAGATAAAAACAAGGTCGATGAGACATCAGTACGCAAATTTAAATTTGTACCTGGCACCATGCGAATTGCACCATCTACATGCAAGCCGTAGTGCTCGCCGCCCTCGTAGGAATTAAACAGTGGCGGCACTGTACGCAAGGGCAATGCAGCAGCCATAAATACAGGGTTGCGATAGAGTGACGACAAAATGATTTCACCCAACTGACGCGCTAATGGATCATCTACCGCTAATTGGCGGTTACGTTTTACGGTAGCGCCCTGAGCACCTACAGTTGCGCGACCATCAACCCAATTGGCTTGCTCCATGCGCTTGCGAAACTCCGCCACCTGTTGCTTACTGAGTATTTCAGGGATATGAATCAGCATAAATTTACCGCGTTATTTGCTGGCATTCCGCATTTTTTTTGCGAGCCCAAAAGATGGTTAATGTAACGTAAAATTTTTGCTACTTTGTCAAAAAAAATTGCAAATTCTTTAACTCATCAAGGCATCATCGAAAGCATTTTCAATGCTGCTTTAGCAACAAAGCCCCGCATGGGCGAGGCTTGTTGTGTCATCCTTAACACATCGATATTAGAAACGGAAATCAGCACTCACCAGGAAAGTACGTGGCGCCCCTGGAGTATAGCGGTATCCGCTCTTATTGATTGACGCTACATATTCTTCATCGGTCAGGTTGTAGGCATTCAGGCGCAGTGCTACATAGCTATTAACATCGTATGAAACCACTGCGTTATACACCACATAGGAATCAGTATATTTTGGAGTACCTACTGCTCCATCAGTACCGCGATGCAAACCAGCGGTGTAGCTCGCGCCGCCACCAATGGTAAGGCCGAATGGGAAACGATAGGTTGTCCAGCTGGTGAAAGCTTCATCCGGTGTATAGGTCAGGTTAGAAGAACCATCCGCTGTCACCAATGGGCCTTCCTCTACACTGGTATCCATGCTGCTATAGCCTGCAGTTACTGACCAGTTTTCGGTGATATTACCAATCGCCGAAAGCTCAACACCTTGAACACGCTTTTCACCAGTTTGTGTCGGGTTACCGTGGTCATCCAAAATTTGTGAATTGATTTCATTGGTAACCTCTGTGCGGAATACAGCGAGGTTCAACAACAATTTTTCATTCAAGGTGTCCCACTTACCGCCTAACTCGTAAGTCTTGGCTTTTTGTGGATCCATATTGGGATTGCTTGCGCTATTAACCGCACTGCTCAATGTAAAGTTGGAACCACCAGGCGGTTGCTGTGAAATCGCGTAGTTGGCATAAAGGCTGGAATTACCAGTTGGTTTATACACAGCACCGAGCTTCCAGTTAACCAGCGTATCTTCAGATTCCAGATAAACATTTTTCACCGGGCTACCCACTGCTGCGCCAGCACAGGGAACCGTGCCATTATTACAAACAGCATGGCCAACGTAGACAGTTTTATAATCGTCCGCACGCACGCCTGCAGTCACCAAAAATTTATCGTGCGCACCAAATTTCACTGTGTCGAACGCATAAATAGAGGCAGTGTTAGTGCGGCCTTCATTGTCAGCACCGGTGCGAGACACCGCGTAAGTGCTAGCAGGGGTATTCCAATCAGGGTTGTAGAGATTGGCAACAGGGCGAGTGCCTGTACCTGCAACACCATAGTTGGTTTGCTCTTCGTGAGCCAATTCCAAACCTGTGCTTAAATTGTGTTTCAATTCGCCGGTTGTGAAATCCACACGCAAATTAAGTTGGTCGGTCAGAATACCGTTATCAACATCTTTTAATGTGTTGTTGCTGCGCGCCAATGTATAGGTAGATAGATCATTAGCATTCGTCCATTTGATATTACCGGTTGGCAAACCATTGGTAACAACGCCGGTAGCTGTGTAGGAGGAAAGCAAATAATCCTGCGCAGTATCCCCCCAACGCAAGCTGTTGGTGAGTTTTACTGCATCAGAGAAATCGTGCTCGAGTTGAATGGTCGCCATTCTCGCCGTGACGTTATCGTGATCATCACGAGTGCCATAAAAATTTTCTGAATCAACAGGATGCCCAACCAGATTTTGCAAACCTGGCTGAGGCTGCCAATGAGGCAACCCTACCGTTGGCACAAAGCCATCCGGTGTATTGTCTTGTTTGACATACAGAAGGTTTACATAAGCGCGAGTATCACCATCCAAACCAAAACCCAAAGAGGGTGCAATACCTACGCGTTTGTTGTTCACATGGTCACGCCCTGGCACATCACTGTCTTGCCATAAAACATTCAAGCGCAAAGCACTGCCGGGCAAATTATTAAGAGTTTGGTTCAAATCGATAGTCGCACGATTTTGGCCATCAGTACCTGTTGTGAGGGAGCTTGATGAAACACCATCCAGTGTTGCCTTTTTACTGGTCAGGTTAATAGCACCTGTTGGAGCGCTACGACCGTTATCAGTACCGGCCGGACCTTTTTCAACTTCAACTTGCTCGATATTAAACAAGTCGCGGGAAATAGAACCCAGGTCGCGAATACCGTCCACGTAAATGCTGCTGGAGGTATCAAAACCGCGCATATAAATAGCGTCACCAGTACTGGTACTACCGTTTTCACCCGCATAAAAAGTACCTACCGCCGCGCTGTTACGCAGGGCCTCGGTGAGAGTCGTTGCGCCCTGCTGGGTGAATACCATGTTAGTGATGACCTGGATGGTCTGCGGAGTATCTACCAGTGACTGGGTAAATTTGGGGGAGCTAACGGTGTCAGCTTTGTAGTCTGAGCTGCTAATAGCATCTGCATTTACCTTAACGGCACTCAGCTTGCCTTCATCTTTTTTGGCGTCCTTTTGGGCTTCGTCAGCTGCCATGGTGTGGCCGGCAGCCAACAACATCATGGAGGACAATGCAGATACTTTCAGTTGCTGGGCGATCTTGTGCTTTTTAGCAACGATAAAAGGTGATGTGGTCTTGCTCATAAATTACCCTATTCCTGAGATGAGAATGCATTCACTCTCACAATTTATTGATAATCATTTCTATTCTTAGTCAAAAATAAATCCCGTTAAGGGACTTATTGGCAACAGGCTTTGACGTCACAACATCCTGACGCTGATTTTTATGGGCGCACTTTATCCTAAATGGGAATCACTATCAACAGAAATGAGAACCAATTTCATTAACAAAACTATGTAAAAACTTCTTTATTTATCAGTAGCATAAAGACAATTTATGAATTTATTCATTAAAAAAGACAGAATTTTCAGTGCCAATTGCGCAGTCATTTAGCATTTTTGAAGCAATAATTATGGAAATTACGAGACCCACCACCTCCTATATTCCTCTTAATTTGCCCATGTGGTAGGAAATGCCATTGCATGCACCAATGATAAGGATTATCATTTGCAGATCTTTTTAAGTCGCGTTTTGCTGTTAATGAAATCACATCACACAGTCCATTATTCGTTCGCGCTTGTACTCTTTGCCCATGCTGTCGCGTTGGCGGCCATACTTTACTCCCCGGAAGAGCCAGCTCCCGTCAAAATCGAACCGCCCACTATCCAAGGCGTCATCATTGCCAGTGAGCCGATAAGCAAGCCGCCCGAGCCAACTCCACCGCCGCCACCAGAACAGAAGCCACTGCCTAAACCGAAAACACCGCTGCCTAAAGCGCCGCCCTCCGAGCACGCGGTGCATCAGGACGACACGCCTGTGCCTGCCCAGCCCGCACCTGAACCGCAAAAACAAGCGGAACCAGCGCAGGCAGCAGTGACGCCACCCAGTGCAGATGCCAGCCAACTGAACAATCCCGCACCGACCTACCCTGCAGCCTCACGCAAATTGCACGAGGAAGGCGTAGTGCTGCTGGAGATATTGGTAAAGGCCGACGGCAGTCTGGGTGAAATGCGCCTGAAAAAATCCAGCGGCTACAACCGCCTGGATGATTCAGCGATGCGCGCCGTAAAAAACTGGCATTTCCTGCCCGCCAAGCGAGGTGGAGAACCTATAGATTTCTGGTACGAATTACCGATTGAGTTCTCACTCAACCATTAAACCAATTTAACAACTTGTGTTATTAACACCTTGTAATAAGAGGCATTTATGAACGAACCCTACGGTATTTCATCCATATGGATGCAGGGCGATGGACTTATCAAAGGCGTTGCCATCATTCTGCTATTCATGTCCATCTCCAGCTGGTTTGTGATAGTCCTGCGCAGCTGGGGCTTGTTGCGCCTGCGCAAAGCCAACCGCGCGCTGTCGGACTTCTGGCATGCCCAAAGCTTTGCCGAAGGCCTGCATGTGTTGGGTACGGATCGCAACGAAAACCCTTACCGCCACTTGGCAGAAGAAGGCCAGTCCGCACTGGACCACCATCAAAATCACAAGACTGATCTGCACGGCAACCTGCCATTGTCAGATTGGTTAACCGCTTGCCTTAAAGACTCTATCGATCACAGCAACTACAGATTGCAACGCGGTCTGGCGCTGCTGGCTTCAGTGGGTTCAACCGCACCATTTGTGGGGTTGTTCGGGACCGTATGGGGCATTTATCACGCCCTGGTCAGTATTGGCCTGAACGGTTCCGCCAGCATTGATAAAATCGCCGGCCCAGTAGGCGAAGCTCTGATCATGACGGCCTTTGGCCTGGTAGTCGCCATTCCTGCCGTACTGGGTTATAACGCACTCAACCGCGGTAATCGCACCATTAATAGCAAGCTGAACCGCTTCGCTCACCAACTGCATGCTTATTTCCTGACTGGTGCACCACCCGCCAGCAGCAAGAACAATCCAGTTGTTATCAAAAATATCAAAGGCTAACCAAGGGACTTCACCATGGCATTTGGCGGCGATTTTGACGATGACAAAGGCTCAATGAGCGATATCAATATGACTCCCCTGGTGGATGTCATGTTGGTATTGCTGATTATTTTTATCATTGCAGTACCGGTGATCACCCACTCGGTAAAAGTGGATTTACCACGCGCAGACAACACACCCAACGATATAAAACCTGAGACTATTAATCTCTCGGTTACCGCTGATGGCAAACTGCATTGGGACGAAAGCGATATCAGTTTTGAAGCGCTGCCCCAACGCCTGGCCGTGGAGGCGAACAAACAACCACAGCCGGAAATCCACATACGTGGCGACCGCAAAGTGGCTTATGAAGAAGTTATCAAGGTGATGGCAGCTGTGCAGCGAGCGGGGATTTTGAAACTCGGCTTTGTAACTGAGCCGGGGCAATAAACGAAAAAGCCATCTTTTCAGATGGCTTTTTCGTTTATACATATTGGCTTACATATAAGCGTGCGAACGATCCGTGTGATCAGTGACGTCGCGGATGCCTTTGATCTCGGGGATCTTATCCATTAACTGGACTTCGATACCCTGCTTCAGTGTGATGGCAACAGATCCACAACCCTGGCAGCCACCGCCAAACTTGAGCACAGCGATCATGTCATCAGTAACTTCTACCAGGCTGACGTTGCCACCGTGGGAGGCAAGGCTTGGGTTTACGTCGTTATACAATACATAGTTGATGCGGTCGCCGATGGGGCTGTTTTCGTTGACTTGCGGCATCTTGGAGTTGGGGGCGCGAATGGTGAGCTGGCCACCCATACGGTCGGCGGAGTAATCCACCTTCGCATCCTTCAAAAACGGCAGGCTGCGACCTTCGAAGTAAGCTTTAAAGCCTTTTAATTCAACGATTTCGTCATCCGGCTTTTCGTCACCGGGACGACAGTAAGCGATGCAGGTTTCCGCCTGGGCGGTGCCAGGGTTGGCCACAAACATACGGATACCTATACCGTCATTATCCTTTTGCTTGTCCAACAAGCCCTTCAAATAGTCCTGCGCTGACTCGGTTATATCAACATTTACCATCTTTACGCTGCTCTCTTGCCAGCCTGCATGCTTTTTGAGCAATTGGCGGGATTACCTGATTAAATTACTCAGGTATTCTACCCCATAGCCACGGCGTTTAAAAACCGCAACCGTGTCACAACATGTAAATTACATCTATCACATTGATTTATCTCTTTTATTCCTGGCGTCACAAGAGTCTTTCCACCCCAGCCAAAGGCTATCTGGTAAACTTCGCGGCATTTTTGCCCGGTCTGTATTGGCCCGCCCTCTCTATAAAGGTTCTCCATGAGCATTCCTTCTGCCCTAGCTACCCGTATCGCCGCCCTCAACGACGCCATTCGCCAGCGCATCCTTATATTGGATGGCGGCATGGGCACCATGATCCAGAGCTACAAGCTCAAAGAGGCGGACTACCGCGGCGCGCGCTTTGCGGATTACCACATGGATATCGCCGGCAATAACGACCTGCTCAGCATCACCAAGCCGGAGGTGATTCGCGAGATCCAGCACGCTTACCTTGAAGCCGGTGCCGACATCTTGGAAACCAACACTTTTAACGCTACCCGCATTTCCATGGCCGACTACGACATGGAAGACCTGGTGCCAGAGCTCAATTACGCCGCCGCCAAACTGGCGCGCGATCTCTGCGATGAAATGACCGCACAGAATCCGGCCAAACCGCGTTTTGTGGCTGGCGTACTTGGCCCCACCAGCCGCACCTGCTCTATCTCCCCTGATGTAAATGATCCAGGCGCGCGCAACGTAACGTTCGATCAGCTGGTTGAAAATTACGTGGAAGCTACCGACAGCCTGGTCAAAGGCGGCGCCGATATTATTTTGATCGAAACTATCTTCGATACACTTAACGCCAAAGCTGCCGTATTTGCGGTGAAAAAATATTTTGACGATGTCGGTTTTGAATTGCCGATCATGATTTCCGGCACCATCACCGATGCCTCTGGCCGCACCCTGTCCGGCCAAACTACCGAAGCTTTCTATAACTCTCTCGCCCATGCGCGTCCACTCAGTATGGGTTTGAACTGTGCCCTGGGTGCAAAAGAATTGCGTCAGTATGTGCAAGAGTTGTCGCGCGTCGCTCACTGTTTTGTGAGTGCGCACCCCAACGCCGGTTTACCCAACGAATTCGGTGAATACGATCAAACCGCGCAAGAAATGGTGGAAATTGTTGAAGAGTTTGCCGCGAGCGGCTTCCTCAATATTATCGGCGGTTGTTGCGGTACCACACCCGCACACATCAAAGCGCTTGCCGATGTAATGTCGAAATATCCACCGCGCCCTATTCCCGATATTGAACCCGCATGCCGCCTGTCAGGTCTCGAACCTTTCAACATCACTAAAGATTCTTTGTTCGTCAACGTGGGCGAGCGCTGTAACGTTACTGGCTCGGCAAAATTCAAACGCCTGATTGTGGAAGAGGATTACACCACTGCACTGGAAATTGCGTTAGAGCAAGTGGAAAACGGTGCACAGGTTATCGACATCAATATGGACGAAGGCATGCTCGATGCCGAAAAAGCGATTGTGCGCTTTTTGAATTTGATTGCTGGCGAACCAGACATTGCCCGCGTGCCCATCATGGTGGACTCCTCCAAATGGGAAGTGATCGAAGCCGGTTTAAAATGCATCCAAGGCAAGCCAATTGTTAACTCCATTTCGCTGAAAGAAGGCGAAGAGGAATTCCTGCACAAAGCTAAACTCTGCATGCGCTATGGGGCCGCTGTGGTGGTCATGGCCTTCGATGAAACCGGCCAGGCAGATACCATGGCCCGCAAAAAAGAAATTTGTGAACGCTCCTATCGTACACTGGTGGATAAACTCGATTTCCCACCGGAAGATATTATTTTCGACCCAAATATTTTTGCGGTCGCTACCGGCATTGAAGAACACAACAACTACGCCGTGGACTTTATCGAAGCCACGCGCTGGATTCGCACCAACCTACCCCACGCCGGCGTAAGCGGTGGTGTATCTAACGTATCTTTCTCCTTCCGTGGCAACAACCCGGTTCGCGAAGCGATTCACTCCGTGTTTTTGTACTACGCCATTAAAGCCGGCATGAACATGGGTATCGTAAACGCCGGCCAGCTGGCGGTTTACGATGATCTGCCGCAAGAATTAAAAGATAAAGTTGAAGATGTAATCCTCAACCGTCACGCTGGCGGTACAGAAGCATTGCTCGATATCGCCGAAAAATATCGCGGCGATGGTTCTGCCGGTGAGAAAAAAGAAGATGAAGAATGGCGTTCATTGCCTATCGCCAAGCGTATCGAACATGCATTGGTAAAAGGCATTTCTACTCATATTGAAGCCGACACAGAAGAAGCGCGCCAACACTACCCCCGCCCGCTTGACGTGATCGAAGGTCCATTAATGGACGGCATGAACGTCGTAGGTGATTTGTTCGGTGAAGGTAAAATGTTTTTGCCGCAAGTGGTGAAATCTGCGCGCGTAATGAAACAATCCGTTGCCTATTTGCAACCATTTATCGAAGCGGAAAAAACCGAAGCCTCAAAACCTAACGGAAAAATTTTGATGGCCACCGTAAAAGGTGACGTACACGATATCGGCAAAAATATTGTGGGCGTAGTGCTGCAGTGCAACAACTTCGAAGTGGTTGATCTGGGTGTAATGGTGCCTTGCGATAAAATCCTCGATACCGCTATCGAACAAAACTGCGACATCATCGGCCTCTCGGGCCTGATCACCCCATCGCTGGATGAAATGGTATTTGTGGGTCGTGAAATGGAGCGTCGCGGTATCAACAAGCCACTGCTGATCGGCGGCGCCACCACGTCGAAAGCGCACACGGCGGTAAAAATTGATCCGGTATTTAAACTCAACCAGGTTGTGTATGTAGCAGATGCTTCGCGCGCGGTAGGCGTGGCTAGCACCCTGCTCTCCGATGAGTTGCGTCCCAAATTTATCGCCGATGTTAAGCAGGAATATATAGAAGTTCGCGAGCGCAATGCCAACCGCAAGCCGCGCGGCACAGTACGCAGCTATCCGGAAGCAATCGCCAAAGGTTTGAAGCTGGATTGGGACAATTACACACCGCCAAAACCTGCGTTTACCGGCATTAAGGTTTTTGAAAATTACGACCTCAACACCCTGGTTGATTTTATCGACTGGACTCCCTTCTTTATCAGCTGGGATCTCGCCGGTAAATATCCACGTATTTTGGAAGATGAAATCGTGGGCGAAGCAGCGCGCAACTTGTTTGATGACGCACAAAAAATGCTACACAAACTCATCACGGAAAAATTAATCAGCGCCAATGGCGCTATAGGCTTCTGGCCCGCCAACACCGTCAACCACGACGACATAGCGGTATATGATGCGAATGGAAAACAAATTTCTACCTTGCACCATATTCGCCAGCAACACCTTAAACCAGGCATGGAAACCAAACCGCATTTCTCCCTTGCGGATTTCGTCGCACCCAAAGAAACCGGCAAACAAGATTACATTGGCGGCTTCGCCGTTACGGCTGGCATAGGTGCCGAAGAATTGGCAAAGGAATACCAACAAAAAGGCGATGACTACAACAGCATCATGGTTAAAGCCCTCGCCGACCGTTTAGCGGAAGCCTTCGCCGAACATATGCATGTACGCGTGCGTAAAGAATTCTGGGGCTACGACGCCAATGAACAACTTGATAATGAACAACTTATCAAAGAGCAATACAAAGGCATACGTCCTGCACCTGGCTACCCTGCTTGCCCGGATCACACAGAGAAAGCCGCATTGTTCAGCTTGTTAAATGCCTCTGCGAATACCGGCATCACCTTGACAGAACACTTCGCCATGCTGCCGACTGCGGCCGTTTCTGGTTGGTATTTTTCGCACCCTGAATCAGAGTATTTCCCGACAGGAAAAATTGAAAAGGATCAGGTAGAGAGTTTGGCGGAGCGTAAGGGGGTTAGCCTGCAAGAAGTTGAAAGATGGTTGAGCCCGGTGTTGGCTTATGAGCCGGGGACTGCGGAGTAACCCGCAGGGCGTACGGCGTACGGCGTACGGCGTACGGCGTAATCGCTAAGCATTACGCCGTATGTAAATAATTCCTAGCATTACACATCCGGCGCAATGCTTCGCGATTGTGCCCTACAAAATCAAAACGCAATTTTCACCGAAGCCGCACTCCGCTTCCCTTCCCCATGGTAAACGGCTTCAATATTGTTACCGTCAGGATCGAGGACAAAGGCGGCGTAATAACCGGGATGATAAGGACGCTCACCGGGCTTGCCATTATCATCTCCGCCATTCGCCAACGCAGCTTTGTAAAATTTATCCACAACAGCTGGGGATTGCGCCTGAAACGCGAGGTGATAACGACCGGTTAGCTTACCTTGTGCCGCTTTGCTTTTTGAGGTGGAAACGAACAACTCGTCAGCCCAGAAAAAATCGTCGCCTGTACCACCTATAGGAATATCCAGAATTTCAAACACAGCCGTGTAAAATTTTTGGGAAGCAGGTAAATCCCTTACGACTAGCTGGATGTGATCTATCAATCTTCCGCGATGCAATTCTCTAGCTGTCATGACGACACCTTTATAAAAGTTGCTCTACTAATCGATTTTTAAATGCGTCCATCTGTAAGCGCAACGCATAAAGATTGAGATCGGTACATTTACTCAAATGACGCAGCACGCGTGAGCGCATTACCTTGATGTGATCTTTGCATTGCGAGCCAAGCAATTTTAATTTAAGGTCAAAAACAGTAGTGCCTTTTTCAAGCAGGAAGACTTCTTCTATCAAATAAGATAATACGGACTGACTCATCGTTGCGGCAGATAAAATACTTCGTTCACAATTTGCCTGCTTTAGCGCCGGACATAAAACGTTCTTTTCAACATCGAGGTTTATTTTAAGCGCTACACAAAATTCTTCTGCAATTACCTGCTTCTGGGCGATATCAGTTACGCGCTCATACAACATAAATAACGCCTTCGTCTGCTCGTAAGCGGTATTCATAAAATCCACGGCATCATGTAAAGGCAAATAAGAATCAAGCTTTAGTGTGGTCGCTATACCCATATCATTTACCTCATTAACCTTTTGCAATAAAACACCAGCCAAATCAAGGAGTCATAGTAGTCAGATTCCCTGCAAACCTCCGTTCGCCAGGCAACGAATTAGCAACGCCACACTAAATAATAAACCAGAGAGCTACTCACCCCCTCGTAAACACCGACACAAAAAGGTACTTTATTACCCACAAATAGAAAAATATCGAATAAAAGATAATTTTCTACCCAATTTGACTAAAATCAATAATAGGTATATTTTTAACTATAATGAATATAAAAACCATCAAAAGGTAATAAATAACCCATTATGAACTACCTTACAATGACAGATGCGTCTATAGCTGCCGAGCTGGGTAACCGTTTGGAGCAACGGCGTCTGGAACGAAACATTCCCCAGCAGCAAGTGGCCGATGAGATAGGTATTACGCCAAAAAGCTACCGTCAGCTAGTTGCTGGTGGCGGCAAGCTGGAGAATATGATTGCTGCCATGCGGGTGCTGGATTGCCTTGATCAACTGGATAATTTTCTGCCACCACCCCAACCGAGCCCACTCACGCAGCTCAAACTCAAAGGCAAAGAACGCAAACGTGCACGACAATATCCAGCTAAAAACAAGCCCATGAATATTGAGGGTGTACAAGAACCTAAACTGGATTGGTAAAGGCAGATAAAGATGCAGAACCTTGCAGAAGTATGGCTGTGGGACAAGATGGTTGGCGCGCTCGCCTGGGACCCAGACACTGCCACCGCCATTTTTGAGTACACTCCCGATTGGGCACAAACTGGCGTGCAAATGTCACCGCTGCAGATGCCCACCCGGATACAGGGAGCGCGCCTATTTCGTTTTCCACAATTAAATTACGAAACCTACAAAGGGCTTCCCGCCTGCTTTGCCGACACCTTGCCCGACGATTTCGGCAATGCGGTGATCAATGCGTGGCTTTCACGCAATGGCCGTGACCCCGCCAGTTTCACTCCGCTTGAGCGCTTGCTTTACACCGGCAAACGCGGCATGGGCGCATTGGAATATGCTCCCGCCATCAAGCAAACACAAAACACAAAAGAGACACTTGAGCTGGAATCGCTAGTGACTATGGCGCAACAGGTGCTGGATCAACGCACCCAGGCATTGAGTTCGTTATCAGCCGACACAGATATCAGCGGCATACTTCAGGTAGGCACCTCCGCTGGTGGTGCACGCGCAAAAGCGGTCATAGCAATCAATAAAGACCGCAGTGAAATTCGCTCTGGCCAGGTACAGGCACCTGATGGCTTCGAACACTATTTATTAAAATTTGATGGTGTAGTTGAACATAGCAGCCAACGCGAAACCTTTGGTGACCCGCAAGGTTTTGGCCGCATGGAATATGCCTATTATTTAATGGCGACAGATGCCGGCATCAACATGTCCCCCTGCGAATTATTGCTTGAAGGCAAACGCGCCCATTTTTTAACAAAACGCTTTGATCGTATTGGTAATTATAAATTACATTACCAATCGCTCTGCGCCATGGATCATGCGGATTATAAAAAACCCGGCCACTATAGTTACGAACAATTGTTTTCTGTTGCAAGGCAATTGCGCTTGAGCCGTGCAGAAGCTATAGAACTTTATAGACGCATGGTATTTAACATAGTGGCGCGCAACCACGACGATCACGCTAAAAATTTTGGCTTTCTGTTACCCAGCCCACGCGACAACTGGCAGCTAGCGCCAGCATTTGACATAGCCTATAGCTACAAACCCGGTTCACCCTGGGTTGACTCCCACCAGCTCAGCCTTATGGGTAAGCGTGACAATTTCACGCGGGAAGATTTATTGGAAGCCGCCAGGCTCATTAGCAATTTCACCAAGGACGCCAAGCAAATCATTGATCAGGTTACCACTACCGTCAGCAACTGGTCCTTGTACGCAGAGCAAGCCGGTGTAGCAGAAGCATTTATGCAGCGCATATCGCAAAACTTACGGTTAAAATTGTGAGCCCCAATAACACTGTACAAATCGGTACATTTTTAATCTTTTAAAAGCACTCCACCTCTATTAACCTCCAGCTTCACACATTTTATACATAGGGAAATATATGCGCCTAAGCCATCTTATCTGTCTATCTATTAGTTGCATTTGCGCTGCTTTTGTTGGTTGCGGAGCTGAGGATTCGGAAAACCGGCAGACAAAAGTTTTTAAACCCGACAATTCTATACAATGTGAAAATAATGGAGTTTCTTTGGCTGATATGAGAAAGGAGCTAACCAGTGCAGGAATCGACGTTATATGCGCCCAAAAGGGGAACACAGGATTGGCTTATCCTGCTGTGTGTGGTGGCGGCACAGGGAACATTAATGTTTATCTTATCCACACCAATAATTTACCTGATGCTGAAAAACTAGGTTTTAAATCTGTCAGCGAACTGCCTGAATATAAAGACAGCCAATGCTCTGAATAAAGCAGAATTGCAGACACCATGTATCGCAAACCAGCATTACGCCACCTGGTTTGCGATGAGAATTTTCATTCGCCGAATTAAATTCGATTTAACTATAAGATTGTTTATGTGGCTTATGACGTCGAAACTTTTTACGCCGGCATTTGCTTACTAAAAAACTTACCATCTAATGCCTTATTAAACTCCAACCCCCAAGCTCACTGCCTCATCAATGTGCGCAAAAACCAAACACCGCCCACTTGCTCTCAGATTAAAATTTTTATTTTCCGTTATTTTCAAGTCAACGCGCCCCCAAATTTAATTTTTTGCGACAAGACATCTCTTGTAATAAACATCTGGCATAAATATGGCTTAACAAGATACCAGCGACAGACTCACGGAGAGCCTCCCCCTCTATTTATCTTACATACAGACCTTTGATTTTTTGGCCAACTACCTATTTATCAAAAAACCGCCAAAAAAAACTCCTCATATGCTAGCAGCGAAAAATAGCCTTCTATTTGCAACGGGACGATTGCGACGTCGGCTATTTTTAATAACAACCAAAAAAATAATACCCGCGAATTAAACACACAAGTGGCCATAAGGCCGCATTAATTGCTAAGCATTATTCCAAGGGGAATTATTATGTTTAAAAAACTATGCCTGACACTCGCCAGCTTGCTGGCTTTTTCACAAGCCCAGGCGGCTTGGGATTTTCGCGGTGAACCCAATGGCTGGGGTACAACGCGCATGGCCTTCGTGGGTGCCAGCCGGCATTTTATCCGGCAACCATTCACTGCAACGCAAGACGAATTTAAAATTGCCAGTGACGCTGGGTGGGCTACCGCGTTTCCGGCACAAAATTTTGTGGTTGCACCGGGAAAAACCTACGACATTACATTTTTTGAAAACACCAAAGTCATTCAGGTCGACGAAGTTGGCGTGACTGAAAATTGGGTATTTCGCGGCACCACCAATAATTGGGGCATAACACCAATGACCCAATCTGGCAACGTATTTACCATTTGCCAAAATTTTGGTTCCAGCGATCCACGCTTTAAAATCAGCAATGGCAATAAAGGCAGTTGGGTGGAGGCCTATCCTGAATCGGATTTTCGCGTGCCACTTAATTCGAGCATCGATATCACCTTCAACCCTGCGACTCGTGCTATACAAACCAGTATACGCAGTACCGCTTGTGGAGTGTCTACTGTAGTACTCGATAGCGATCGTTCACTCCTGGTACACGATTTGGCAACCTTGAACGGAGCCGACTTCAGTTTAGCAAGCGTGATGGCACAGCTCGCCAGCCAATTCAACGCCACAAATCCATCAGAGTCCGTAAACAATATCCAACTGTTTGCACGCTTTTGGGATACGCAAAATGTTGCACCTGGCTTTGTTGCCGGCGGCCCAAAATGCACAGGCTTATTAAATGGATTTACACACGAATGCCGTTCACAGGAAGGATTCCAGGCTCAAACGCCCAATGACTTTATCGGTGCCTATATACCTATTGCGCTGGTAAACCGTTTTGATTTGCGCGATAAGGTAAACTTTAGTAATTGCGGTGAAAACCGGATTATTTACAGCTTACCTAACCGTTCTGGTCGAAACTTTATTATCTTTGAAGCGCAAATGCCCAACCCTACTCCCGGCTCCGCCAATGGTTGTGCACCTATCGTTAACTTTTGGAAAAATTTATCCGCCGAAACCAATGCTGCCAATCGCGCAGCCGCATTGCGCAATTTTTATTTCAATGGCATAGCGGCACAAAATGTTCGTGCAGTAGTGGATATTCGCAACTATGCCGCCGGCGCCGGGCAAATACGCACCAATCAATTTATGGGTTTCAGCTGGTTGCTGAAGGAATTCCAGACAGCGGTTGAAGGCGGCGTTAGCATTATTAAACCGGTGAGTGTAAAAGCGAATCCATTTGGCCAATTGTTTAATGGAACTCGTGTGGACACACTCGCCGTAGATTTTCGCAATCAATTTTTAACGAACATGGGCAGCTTGTTGATTAGCGATTTATCAAGCTTTAGCCTGACCGTACAAAATGATGCGCACAACAACGGCCAAAGCCATGCCAGCGGTGACACCACGGAAAATACCTATGCCAGTCACATCACTACAGATTTTTCTACCTCTGTACAAAACCGTGCGGCGCAATTGGGTAGTAATCTAACGGCGGCGCAGGTGGTTAATCGTGCAACCGCAATGACCTGTGGAGGATGCCATCAACCTTCCGCATTCGGCTTGACCGTTGCCAATAGTGTTGGCCCCGGTCAAACATGGCCAGATACATTGAGCTTTACCCATGTCAGTGAATTTGCGAGCAATGGCAGCTTTCCAATTTCACCGGCGTTGATCAATGTGTTTTTGCCTGCGCGCAAAACGGATTTGCAAAACTTTATAAACAACCTGGGCGGTAACGCCGCGGCTGCAACTACGTTAAGCGCACAAAGCTTGAATGGTAGCGAATCCACACCAACACCGGTTCTGGTCGGCAAACGCTCGGGTTAAGGTTTTGCACCCTTCCTATAATTTGCATCTACAGGGCAGCTGCGGCTGCCCTTTTTAATTTATACTTTCCGCCTCTCTATAATTCCAAAGGAAAGTCGCCTTGAGTTTCATCTACCTAAGCCAGGGCTTTAGCATTCATCCCCAACGCCAATTAATTATGCGCGGCCAAGAGGCGATTCAAGTTCGCCCCAAAACCTTTGCACTATTGATGTTGTTGCTGGAAAAGCCTGGTGAAGTGCAAAGCAAATCCTATTTACTGGATAGCATTTGGGACGATGTGAAAGTAGAAGAACAGGTTCTGGTACAGTCCATTCGCGAATTACGCCAGTTGTTTGGCAACGCCGAAATAATCCAAACCTATCCGCGCAAAGGCTATGCCTGGGCGGCTGAGGTTGAAAAGCAACAACATTGTTCGCAAGCCGCAACACCAACTGTGCCACAAGCCGCGTCTCCGGTAACTATTGCCCCAGTATCCAACTCTGCATGGTGGCGCAGAAGCTATGCATTATCCATTTTTCTGCTCGCTCTCGGTCTTACTGCCTGCGGTTTGTTCTATGCACTAAAGGCAAGTTCATCAGCACCACAAACCGATGTGGTTCTCATATTGCCAGTCAAAAACCAACTCCCCGGTAACGATTACGATTGGGTACCCTTGGGCTTAATGGACCAGACTATCCATCTACTGGTATCCGACAAAAGCACCCAGGTAATGCCACCTGAATATGTTTTTCAGGTCATGCGGTTCGCTCATCTGGAGCGCAACTACGACACAGAACAAGTACCACAGCTGTTTGAAGTGTCAGGCGCAACCCTGGTGGTGGAGTCACAGCTCACCGGCTTTATTGAAAATTATCGGCTGGATTACAAGTTTCGCACCAGACACGATGTGAAACGCGGCGTACTGTTTGACAGGGACTTAAGCCAGTTGCCGCACAAACTGGGTGAGATTATCGTCAAAGAGACAGGACAAAAACTGCAAAACGCCGAAAATAAGGCGCAGGAAGCTTTTCATAATGAGCTGATGGCACGCGGTGTGGAAAAACTGGATCAGAAAGATTATGTCGCCGCACAAACCCTGTTCAAAAGTTTGTTGCAGCTAGACCCGGAAAATCTATACGCACGCGACCATCTGATCAAATCACTCGCTTGGAGCGGCAATCGCGCTGAAGCACAAGCAGAAATCGATACCGCCATGGCACAGGCGCGTAACAAAGATCAAAAAGTAGTGGCGCGCTTGTATTTTTACCAAAGCTTTGTGCAATGGGAACAACACCAAACCGATGCCGCTCTACAAAGCCTGGCACAGGCTGACAAAGAAGCTGTGGCAAGTGGCGAGATACTGGTGCAATCCGGCGTGGCGGTAAGACGAGCAGAAATACTGCAGGAACAAGGCAAGCTCGCCGAGGCTCAGGCAAATTATGAACAGGCACTCAAGTTCGATGGCATGATTCGCTGTTCCATAGGTATGAGTGACAATCACCTTAAGCTTGTCGAATTACTGCTCAAACAAGGCAAAACCGATCAAGCAAAACAGCATTACCTCGCGGCCAAAGAGCTGATCGAATCCCATCAACTGGATGATATGAAGCCTGCGTTAGCGAAAATCAAAATCTAAAAACCACTTGTAGATCAATCATTTAATAAAATTTTATATTTTTTAATTGGGTTTTATCCTGCCTTTATCCGAGAGTCGTGACTCAGATGTTATCCATGAGTCACGCCCATGCAGCCCCAGACTACGCTTTCTTCCAAAGACATCGCCCTCCTGGGGTTGCTCGCCGCTATCTGGGGAGCGTCATTTATCGCCATGCGGGTCGCCGTGCCGGAGCTTGGCAGCCTGCTATCGACCAGTTTGCGAATAGTGTTGGCCGCTGCCGCCCTCTTGTTGTTTGCGCGATATCACCACATCCAGCTTGATTGGCAACGCAATGCCAAAGCCTATGCCCTGGCAGGACTCTTCGGCGCCGCCCTGCCCTTTGCATTATTTTCTTATGCGGCCCACCAATTACCAGCCGCGCTCTCTGCCTTGGTTAACGCGACTTGCCCTTTATTTGGCGCTCTCTTTTCCGCGCTCTGGTTGGCAGAACCTATGACACTGCGCAAATTTCTGGGGTTGCTCCTGGGCCTTGGCGGTGTCTGCTTATTGGTGGATGCCGATTCCCTGTTGCGCAATCCTATGAGTCTTTCTGCGACCGTCGCCTGCCTACTGGCTCCCGCCTGCTTTGCGGTTTCAGGCGTATTAATCAAACACCACACCTGCATCAACAAAGCCAAGCATCAACGCATTGAACCTTTATCCATGGCAACAGGTGCCATGTTAGCGGCCAGCGCGATGCTCTTGCCGACACTACCTTTCTCGCTTCCCCCGCACATGCCATCGCCTTTTGCGCTTGGATTGGTAATTGCACTCGCACTGTTTCCGTCAGCACTCGCACAAATTATTTTTATTCCCATGGTCGCGCGCATAGGCCCTACCCGCGCTATGTCTGTGTCATTTTTGATCCCGCTTTTCAGCATGCTCTGGGGGTCACTATTTTTGCAAGAACACCTTTGCTTCAAATGCCTGCTCGGTGGATTTGTCGTGCTGGCTGCCACTGCGTTGGTGGTAACACCCTCCCCCAAACATCCTGTTCAGGCTGTTGCAGGATGATCTCTTTCACTCAAACAGCATCAAGGAAACTCGCTATGCACAAATTACTTACTAACTTCCAGCTCCTCAGCGCGCCCCTGTTCGCACTCAGCCTCGCGCTGGGCAGCACAGTACCGGCTTATGCCGAGAGCAATAAGTCTGTACAAAAACGATTGGAAGCCAACGTCGCTGGCAGCTGGCGAGCTGATGCCAACAAAGCGCGCGATAAATATCGTCACCCGGTAGAAACCCTGACATTTTTTGGTGTTAAACCAAATGCGAAAGTGATCGAATTACTTCCCAGTGGAAACGCCTGGTACACCGAAATATTGGCACCCTTTTTAAAAGACCATGGCCAATTAACCATTATTAATGTGGCCGGCAATCCCGAGGATAAAGGACAAAAAGAAAAGTTTTCTGCCGACCCAGCCCACTATGGAAAGCTCAATGTACTGGAAATTATTCCCCCTGATTTCAATTTTGGTGAACCTGCTTCTGCCGACTTTTTCCTGACATTCCGCAACGTGCACAACTTTGCAATGCACGACGACCAGGCGAAATTATTCGCGGAAATTTTCAAAGTGTTGAAACCAGGCGGTGTGCTGGGCATTGAAGATCACCGGGCAGCCAGTGGAAAAACGTTTGGTGAAGTTAAAAGCTCCGGTTACCTGCCCGAAGATTTCGTTATCGCAGAAGCTGAAAAAGCCGGTTTCAAATTTGCGGGGCGCAGCAATATCAATAGCAATCCAAAAGACACAACAATTCATCCGAAAGGCGTATGGAGCTTGCCCCCATCGCTTGAAGAAGGTGATACGAATCGCGCTCAATATCTGGAGATCGGTGAGAGCGACAGATTCACCTTGCGTTTCGTCAAACCCAAAAATAGCTAAATAGTTTTTAACAACTGACGTTAGGGCAAGCCTTTGGCTTGCCCGGTTTATTTTTTATAGGCGGACCATTGCTCGGCAAAACCCTGCGCACGAAATCGTTCCACAATAAAATCAATAAACACGCGCGTTTTGGCTGGCATGAGTTTTTTTGCAGCGAAATACAAAGAAAGCGTGCCTTTCTCCGTATACCAATCGGGAAGTACTCGCACTAGCTCGCCGCGCTCAAAATAACGCACGGCATGCGACATGGGGACATGAGCAATCCCCAATCCTGCAGATGCTGTTTCACACAGTGCTTCCGGATCATTGAGTGTCATGCGTGGCGGCAACTCAACTGTCACCTGCTCACCAGCCACCGTTTTAAGATGCCAGGGGGTAATGCGGTGTGTTGATTGTGAAAAACGCAGTAACGCATCCAGTTGATATAAATCGGTAGGAACCTGTGGCACAAAATGACGAGCGAGATAAGCTGGCGATGCAACCAATACCAAATGCACTTTTGCCAGCTCGCGCACCACCACACCAGGCGCCAGGTCTATACCGCCACCAATGGCGATATCAAAACCTTCACTGACTAAATCTACCGGACGATTATCAAGGCGCAAATCCAGTTTGATGGCCGGGTACAAATCCAAAAACTCGGTGAGCAACGGCAAAATATAGTAACGTCCGAAGGCCATTGCCATGGCGACTTTTAAGGTACCCGCCGGCTGCTCGCTTACACCGCTCGCTTGGGCAACCGCCGCTTGAATCGACTCCAAACCGCTCGACACCTCAGCCAGAAATCGCTCCCCCGCCTCGGTAAGGCTAAGGCTGCGCGTGCTTCGATGAAACAGCCGCACACCCAGGCTGGCCTCCAGCTTGGCCACATTTTTACTGACGCCACCCGGTGTGAGGCTCAAGCGTCTGGCGGCCGCTGAGAAGCTGCCCAACTCAGCGCTGCGAACAAAGGATTCGATATTACTTAAAGTCTCCATAATCCTCACCTTATACTTTTGGTATAAGGTGATTCTACCTATCTGTGACTACTTAGCAAGAAATGAGGCGAGCATACTGACCCTGTCGTTCAAACACAGTCAATTAACTATCAGGAGTCACACCATGTCTAACACAGCCGTTTCTTACCAACGCCTCGCCAACAAAGTTGCCATTGTCACCGGCGCCAGCTCTGGCATTGGTCGCACTACGGCAAAACTCTTTGCCCGTGAAGGTGCGAAAGTTGTTGTAGCAGCTCGCCGCGAAGCCGAACTAGCAACACTGGTTAAAGAGATCACCGCTGAGGGTGGCCAAGCCATAGCGCTCGCGGGTGACGTGCAATCAGAAGCTTTCGCCAAAGCTGTCGTTGAAGCTGCCGTCGCAACATGGGGACGCCTCGATATCGCCTTCAATAACGCAGGAACACTTGGCGAAATGGGTCCAACCACGGAAGTATCCGAAAAGGGATGGAACGAAACCCTGTCCATTAATTTAACCAGCGCGTTTCTTGGTGCTAAATACCAGGTAGCGGAAATGGTTAAACACGGCGGCGGCTCTATTATTTTTACCTCAACATTTGTGGGCCATACTGTTGGCTTCCCCGGCACTGCCGCTTACGCCGCCAGCAAGTCGGGATTGATCGGGCTCACGCAAGTATTGGCGAGCGAGTACGGCGCGCAGGGCGTGCGAGTGAATGCGATTTTACCTGGCGCCGTAGATACCGATATGTATCGTGATATGAATAACACAGAAGAGTCGCGCGCATTTATCACCGGCCTGCACGCATTGAAACGTGCAGCAACACCAGATGAAATTGCACGTTCCGTGCTTTACTTCGCCTCTGATGATTCATCGTTTGTCACCGGAACTGCATCATTAATCGACGGCGGAGTATCTATTACTCGCACCTGATATTTTTGGTTAGCTATTCTTTACAACCTGCGTCGCCTTTTGCCGGGACGCAGGTTTCACTTTTTTAGCTAGGCCGTTAAAATCGCTATTTTTTATAATAGTGCGAGAGAAATATGGATTTAAAACGTCTTAATGGATTGGACAGCCTGCGTGCGTTCGCGATCATCCTTGTGCTCATGACTCACTATCGCCTTTTCAGCAAAGAATACACCTTTGGCTTTTTAACAGCGATTGGCTGGACGGGTGTAGATTTATTTTTTGTCCTCAGCGGCTACCTGATTGGCAACCAGATTTTTGCAAGCCTCGCCAAAAGCAGGGATCTCTCTTTCAAACATTTTTACAGCCGCCGCCTGCTGCGCACATTGCCTAATTATTATGTGGTGCTGGGGATTTATTATCTCTTCCCATTAACATTGAGTGGCGAATTTCGAGCGCCTCTTTGGGAATATCTAACCTTTACACAAAATAATGGATTGCGCCCCGAGCATACCTTTACCCACTCCTGGTCACTGTGTATTGAAGAACAGTTTTATTTAATCTTTCCCGCATTGGCCTATCTGGTTTTTAAAAGCCGCCACGCACTGGCTTATATGTGGATTGTACTAACCAGCATGTTCTTATTTACAATGGCCTATCGAGCACTAAATTGGCATGATCATGGGCAAGCGGCCATCACTGGCTCCGACTACTGGCAATATATTTACTATTCAAGCTTTACCCGTTTTGACGAATTACTGCCTGGTATCGCCATTGCATTGATTCGAAATTTTTATCCTCCCTTGTTCAGCAAATGCCAGGAAAAAGGTAACTACTTTCTTATCGCTGGCATAGCCGCAACCAGTGCCGTTTTCTATCTGGCACTGCACTATAGATATATAGATGAGTACGGCTTTAGCGGATTGTTTGCTACTTTTGGTTTTTCGGCTGTCTCTCTCAGTTTTGCGCTTTTAGTAATAGCTGCACTTAGCCCCAACACTTTACTGCATCGGATAAAAATACCGGGCGCCGCCAGCATGGCGTTGTGGTCTTATGCCATCTATTTAATCCATAAACCACTATGGGCTTGTTTGGTAGAACCGCTAAACAGAGAGGGTATTGATGTGCGCTCCTGGACTGCTGTCGTTATTATGATGGGAAGTAGTTTGCTCGGAGGCTGGTTGTTGTATCGATTGGTTGAACTGCCCTTTATGAAAATTCGGGACAAGTACTTTTTCCAATCAAAAGCAACATCGGATAACCGCCCTTTATTGGCGAGCTCTGTTTAATTTTCGCGACTTAAATTTACCTATGAATACAATCTCCGCCATTGGCCTAGGCTGCGAAAAACCGGAAATCCGCTTCTATATCGCCAACCGTCCCATGATCGACCACTATCCGCAGCTCGATCATGTGCAGCCTTTGGCCACTGGGGAAATTGCCCATATCACCAAGCACACCAGCAACCATTGGCGCAAAGCGTTTAATGTGTATGCCAAGTTTTTATTTGATTGGTATTTATTGCAGCAACGCAAAAATATGCCTACCTCTTGGCAGGATTATCGAGACAGTGAATTATTCCAGGCCCATTCACGCGAGACACTTTTATTTAGCGCACCGGACTTTAAACAAAAGGAAAGTAATCACTTCCATATCATTGCCGGTAAAACCTATGCAGCCACACTACAGCTTCCGCCACTGATTTGGTTGGATACCTCTTTTTCAATTAACAAAGCACATAGATTGATCGTCAGCCCCTACCCGGATTATCGCCAACTGTCTAATATGCGTATTGCACAACTGATTGACATAATGCGCTCGTTTGATTCACCGGAGAAAATTTAATGACACCCGCCATCAAAACACTGGAAAAAGCCAAAGCCAGTTTCAAAATCCATGAGTACAGCCACGATCCGTCAGCGGAATCCTATGGATTGGAAGCAGCGGAAAAATTAGGCGTGGAAGATACACGCGTATTTAAAACATTGGTGGTTATGCTGGATGGCAAAGATTACGCAGTAGCGGTGATTCCTGTTGCGCAGATGCTGAGCATGAAACAAATTGCGAAAGCCGGCGGAGCAAAAAAAGCCGCTATGGCCGACAAGATTGCAGTGGAACGCATAACTGGTTATGTTTTGGGTGGCGTAAGCCCTCTGGGCCAAAAAAAGCGCCTGAAAACATTTATCGATGAATCAGCGCAAACTTTTCCCAGCATATTTGTGAGCGCCGGGCGACGCGGATTGGAAGTGGAGCTGTCGGCCGATTTATTAAAGCTGCACACGGGCGCCAGCTTTGCACCACTCACACAGGAATAATAGGGGCGCTAGTTTACCCACTGTTCAAAGTTATCAATCAACTTATTGATTTCCCGATCAATAAGATCACCGCTATCAATAATTAAATACATACGTTGTTCGTATTCGTTAATTGCATTATCAAGAATCACCGCGCCGCTGCCTTCCAGGCTCAGCAAATTATATGATTTGCGCAGCTCAGCCATAAATTTGGTAAATGCCCGTTTATTTTCCTCCAGCTGATACACATACTGGATATTTAAATCGCCCAATTGAGATTTGGTGGAAGCAACCCAGCCGTCCATTTTTTGCCCCACGCCGGAATCCTGCTGACCGGCATCCAACTGAACAAGGTATCTATCAACCAACTTCACGAGTAGCTGCAAAAAGGTTTCATGCAGGGCTCGCTGGCCGTCCTGGGGAGAAGCCTGTATCAAACTCATGTGTTCACTGGATAACAAGGTATTATCGTCAATATAAAAAACCGGCTCTTTTATGGCATAGGAACGAGTAAGCTCGCGTGTATTTTCAGCAAACAAGCCCTCGGGAAAATACTCAAAGGCGCCAAGCTTTGAACGCAAATGAAAACCCGCTGGCGCTTGAAACTCACCCAGAAAACGCGCCACAGCATCGGCGATACCTTGCAGATCAGTTTGCTGAAAAACGTCCTGCATTAACTGATTAAGCCCATGGGACTGACGATATTGGAAAATAATATTTTCCATTTCCTTGGCCATGGCCTCCAATTCCTGGGCTGCAAGCAGATTGCCAGCCTCGGCAGCCTCCTCATCAAACTCTATATCATCATCAGCTCCGTCAAGTGCCGCCTCATACTCGTGATCATCTTGCTGCTCCCCTTCGCGCTCGCGCAATTGAGAATAGAGACTATCCACCTGGCTCTCCAGAGTCTCTATACAGTTTTGGCAATCCACTACCAAGCGCTCCAAGCGACTGACATCCGCCTCTTTGGCTTTGCGGGTCTCCTCATCATCCACTGTTAAAATTGATTCCCGCAACAGATTAATTTCTCGCTCCAGATTAACAATCAACTCGCGCTGCATACGGTTGTTTTCACGCAGCTGGGCAATTTCATTCATTACGCGCTGGCGCTCAACCATTTCATTCGTTCGTGCATTGCTGGAACTATCACCGGCAAATTGGCCGGCGCGTTTTTTGGCATCATGCAACTCGCGTTGCAAATTCATAATGTACTGATCCGATTTAATCAGCTCCTGCTCCATTTGCTTGAGCGATTGTTCCATTTTTTGGCGTGCTGCCGGGGGCATATGCGCTTGATGATTGTTGAGTTCATCAAAGATTGCACGCAAGGCTTTGGCCTTTTGTCCTGACAACTGTGCAATAGAATCCATCTGCGCATCGGTGTTGCTCCAGCCATCAGGAGATGCCACTTTCCCCACAGCATCTGCGCCGGCAGCCTGAAGGCTGGCGATGAGTTTTTGCAAATTATTGATAGTGGTGCGACTTTCGCGCTGAAAAGCTTCCAATTGTTTTTGTCGGCGATGGGCCTGATCCAAACGGCGCTGCAGTGTTTTATTTTCAGTTTCAAAAGGTTTTAGAGCATCGATTCGCTCCTGCAACAGGCGCACACGATTATTACGCACAGCCTGGCGCTGGCTGGTTTGGCGGCTGAACCAACGGATAATATCGGCCAACTTGCGTTCGAACAAATTCCACCCGGCATGGGTTAAACCGCGTTCTTCAAATACTTCTTTTTCTGCGGTGAGATACAGAAAGCGTAACGCTGCCACCTTGGCGCTGAATGCTTCATTGGGTTCAATTTTAGGGATTTTAGCTTGGGTGTGTTTTTCGTAACGGGCTTGCGAATCACTGAGGTTGCGCGCAAAAAAATCTGCCAGGCTAACATTGGCGCCAACACTATTTGACGGGTAATGATTGGCGGATTTTTCCTTGAATTCTTTTTCTCGTTCTTCACTGGCAACTTTGAATTGCTGAAACTTTTCCAGCATCAGTTTTATAAACTTTTTTTGTCGCCTGATATGGCCAACCATAAACCCCATTACTACCAGCAGTATCAGTAGTACCTCTGCAAGAATAATGAGGGTTAGGTCCATAGATCCTTTTCCGCGGCCGAAATTACAAGTGCAGGTGAGATTAATTCAAGCCTAGCACAAGCTCGCTGCGGTTCCGTTCATAAATCCGCCAAAAACAAATTTACGCGCATAAAAAAACCACCGACGATGCGGTGGTTTTTTAGCGAAGCTCTAGAAGAAATTAGTTTGGCAGCAAATCAGCTACAGCATCACGCTCTTCTTGCAATTCTTTCTCAGTGGCTTGCATTTTGCCGCGCGAGAATTCGTTGATTTCCAAGCCTTGAACGATTTCCCAATCACCGTTTTTGCATACAACAGGGAAAGAGTAGATCAGGCCTTTTTCGATGCCATAAGAACCATCGCTGTATACGCCCATGCTCACCCAATCATTGGCTGGAGTGCCCAGAGCCCAATCGCGGATGTGGTTGGCAGCAGCGTTAGCAGCAGAAGCAGCGGAGGAAGCACCGCGAGCAGCAATAATCGCAGCACCACGTTGTTGTACGGTTGGGATGTAATCCGCTTCGTACCAAGCTTGGTCAACCAGGCTCAGTGCTGGCTTGCCGTTTACCAAGGTGTTGTGCAGGTCTGGATATTGGGTAGAAGAGTGGTTACCCCAGATCAGCGCTTTGGTGATGTCGTTTACGCTGGTACCAGTTTTGGTCGCCAGCTGTGACAGGGCGCGGTTGTGGTCCAGACGAGTCATTGCAGTGAACTGACGTGGGTTGATGTCCGGCGCATTGCGTTGGGCAATCAGGGCGTTGGTGTTAGCTGGGTTGCCTACTACCAATACTTTGATGTTGCGTGAAGCGTGGTCGTTAATCGCTTTACCTTGTACAGAGAAGATAGCGGCGTTGGCAGCCAGCAGATCTTTACGCTCCATACCTGGGCCACGTGGACGTGCACCTACCAGCAGAGCGTAATCTGAATCTTTGAAAGCAACGTTTGCATCGTCAGTGGTAACAATGCCGGCCAGCAATGGGAAGGCGCAATCGTCCAATTCCATAGCCACACCTTGCAGAGCTTTAAGTGCCGGGGTGATCTCCAACAATTGCAGGATTACTGGTTGATCTTTGCCCAACATGTCGCCAGCGGCGATGCGGAACAGTAAGGAATAGCTGATTTGGCCAGCGGCGCCAGTGACGGTAACTCTAACGGGTGCTTTCACAGTGAGACTCCATTTGCGGGTGGTATGGGACAAAACAAGGATTATTCGGCATTGTGTGCCTGTATTTGTCCGAATTGCGTGGACGGGCCAGCATTATAGTGATTTGAGCGGAAATTTCACCCTGTTTCGCATTTGAGCGTCAACCGCCTCAACCGCTTTTCGTTTGCGCTAACCAGCTAACAGAGCACCAAAATCAGGCGTGATAGATTCCACCTTCGAACCTGGTCAGGGCTTGCCCCCAAACGATCGCATTACTCTACGCCAGTTTGTGCAAACTGGCCGCCGGGGAATAAAACTTGCTGGGATTTTAACGGTACCTGCAAAAATCCATCTGCTGATTGCCATCGGAACAAGGAGATTGAATCCGTATGATTCTTGCAACTGAAAAACCCAAGCGCTTTTATGCGCTCGACGCCATTCGTGGCTTGGCAGCATTGGCCGTTGTTCTCTACCACTACACCCAGCACAACAACCTCGATTGGCTACACGGTGCCTGGGTGGCGGTGGATATATTTTTTATTTTGTCCGGTTTTGTGCTTATGCATAGCTACAGCAAAAAGGTGGCACAAGGAATGAGCTTTGCGCAATTCAGCCAATCGCGGCTTGCTCGTCTTGGACCTATGTATCTCGTGGGATTAATACTCGGTATAGGCGCTGCGCTATTATCAATAAGCACTCACCCCGACAGTCCGATACAACCACACAACCTCGCCAAAGCCGCCAGTCTTAATTTGATATTACTGCCCTACTTCAATCGCAACAATTGGCCGTTCGGCGCAGAGACTATCCACGGCACCGTTTTTCCGCTCAATGACCCCGCCTGGTCATTGTTTTTTGAGGCTTTCGTCAACCTGGTATTTTTTGCGTACCTCTATCGCTTTCGCAAAATTAATCTTGCCACCTGCGTTATATTGACGGGTCTGTTTTTTGTTGGGTTGACATTGTTTCTCCATCAATTAAACCCCGGCGCGCGCGGCGATTTTTTCTGGCTGGGATTCCCACGTGTTTTATTTGAATTCTTTTTAGGCGTACTGATTTACGATCTCTATGATCGCTACCCAAAAATTCCGCTGCTCGCGTGTATTTTATTATTACTGGTAGTGAGTGCCGGATTCTTTTCAAACAAAGGCGCCGTCGCCTTGGTAAACGGTATAATCCTGGCCCCCTTATTGATTGCTGTATTAGCCAAGGTTGCGGTTTCAGGAGCAGGAATTAATCTGTGTAAATGGCTGGGTGATATTTCCTATCCTTTATATGTCACTCATTTTCCCGTGTATCGCCTGCTGTATGATTCGGACGTTATGGCGAATACATCACCTGTAGTGCAAACCTGTTGTTATGCAGCGATTGCGATACTGCTGGCAGTGGTACTGGTCAAACTGGATGTTACTGTGAGAAGCGCGCTCGCCGCCAATCGGCTCGCCCGCTTGCAGAATGTTTAATGCGAAATAACTGAAAGCTGCTACGCATCAAAGTGCGTAGCGGCGTTGCAACTCAGCGTAAAGCTCATCTTTAAATTCGGGCTTGCTGGCATCAAGACTTTGCGCCGCCTCAACCAAATGTTCGTTATCTTCGCGCCCATCGTGCCAATGTTTACGATAGCTGCCATCTTTATAGCCATGATCCTGGCGGAAGAAATTCAACAGGTTTTTACCTACGTAACCGCGATAGAGTTGATCAAAACTCATATCGACACCCGCCATCAAGCGACCAAACAAACCAATGTGAAATTGGCGATCGCCCAAGGTTGCAGCCACAAATTTTTCGAGATCAAAACGAAAATCTTTTTCGTCGGTAGCGATAATTAACTGGTTTTGAATTTGCGCCGCAAGCAACTCGGGCTTAGCACCTGTCTGCAATAAAATACTCAAACCAAAGTGCCAGATATCAATCAGCTCCAGCGCAACTTGTTCTGTATCGGGTGATTGTTTTTTCCACCATTTCCAGCCGTAGTGATCCATCAACTCTGCACACTCAACCCAAATCGCGCGATACCACTCATAGCCCTGTTGTTGCCAATTGGCGTTAACTTTGGTGTTCATGCCGTTTTGCAATTCCAGCATGATTTTAATTTGTTGTGGATTCATGGTGTTCTCTTATCAGTAATCGGCAAGCAGCCATTAAATGAAATCAGGAAGGAAGATATTGTTTCGCCTTGCTAAACAGGCGATAGAAGTTCTCGCAGGTATGTTCGCCCAGTTTTTCGATACTCATGCCCTTTAAATCAGCCACAAACTGCGCCACCTCGCGCACATATTTGGGTTCGTTGGGTTTGCCGCGATAGGGAATCGGTGCGAGATAAGGTGAATCCGTTTCTATCAATAATCGATCAATGGGCATATTGCGCACCACATCGCGGATTTGCTCGGCATTTTTAAAGGTCACTATGCCAGAAATGGAAATGTAGTAATTCAAATCCAGTGCGGCTTTGGCCATTTCCCAATCCTCGGTGAAGCAATGCAATACGCCACTGGATTCAAGGCTGCCGTGCTCCTTGATTAATGCGAGCGTATCGGCCTTGGCTTCACGCGTATGAACAACCACTGGCAGGCCAATTTTTTTACCCACCTGCAAATGCATTGCAAAACTCTCGTGCTGCAGCGCTTTGCTTTCGGTCTCGTAGTGATAATCCAGTCCGGTTTCACCCAGCGCCACAACTTTATCCTGCGATGCCCATTGCAGTAACTGTTCAGCCGTTGCGGCGCCCTCTTTTACATCACAAGGATGGACACCTACCGAGGCCACAACACAGGGGTGGGCCTGGGCTATATCGATGACAGTTTGGATATTTTCCAGGCTAATGCCTATACATAGCATCTGCTGGATGCCGCGCTCGTTAGCGGCGGCTATAGCTTCGGCAAGGCTGCCGTTGTAGCGGTCGAGATTGATACGGTCGAGGTGGCAGTGGGAGTCAATTAGCATATAAACGTTACGCTGAAAAAAATGAAGGCGCGATAAACGCGCCCTCTGGATGCAATGTTGTTGCGGATTTTACATGGTATGGGTCGGCTTGTCTGAACTCAAAGAACCGGCCAGGTAGTTTTCAATCTTGGTAATTGCCGTATTGTCCTGATCGGTAAACTGCACACCTATACCGGCCGCGCGGTTGCCTTGTGCGCCGCGTGGTGTAACCCAGATAACCTTGCCAGCCACGGGAATCTTTTCCGGTTCTTCCATCAGGCTCAACAACATAAAAACTTCATCACCTAGCTTGTAACTCTTACCGGTAGGAATAAACATACCGCCGTTTTTTACAAAGGGCATATAAGCGGCATAGAGCACCGCTTTGTCTTTAATCGTGAGTGAAAGTATGCCGTTGCGGGCACCACCACCTATCGCTTGCATAAGGTTATCCGTCCGAATTCGCTAGACCGAAACATAATCTATCAGTCTAGACCTGTCCAGTCACAATGAAAGTCTTTGATGGTGCTTTATTATTTTATGCTGTTGATTCTTTATTTGGCACTGCGTTTTCTTTATTTGGCGCTGCGCAATAAGGCCCCCCAATCCAACAACATCTCTTCCAATAGCAGCTGCTTATTAGGGTTGGCATTACTTAATAGCTGGCGCTTGGAGACTAGCAGCTTTTCCAGATAGCGATGTAGGAGTACAGGGGGGATTTTGGCCAGACGATCGCGAAAATCCTGCGGTAGCTGGTTAATCAATACCTGCTCCGCCCCAACTTGCCAACGCACCACAGAATGCAGCCAGACAAGGAACCACTCCACCAGAGCAATTACGTCTTCTTTTTGCCACTGGGCCGCCACCTCTATGGCCGAAATCTGACCGGAACTCAAGCGCACCAGACTCAGCATCCAGTTGTCACGACGCTCAAGGGCATCAGTTTCCAGGTAAGCCAAGGCAGTGAGCGGAGCGCCGCCAGCGGCCTCCATCAATTTTTCCACCGGTGTGGTATTTCCGCCCATCAGCGGCCTGAGCCAATGGATGACTTGTTCGCTACCCGGGGTAGCCATCAGGCGCATTTGGCAACGACTGCGAATGGTGGGTAATACCGCACTGGGTGTATGGCAAACAAGCACCAGCAACGTGTTTGCGGCAGGTTCTTCCAGGGATTTAAGCAGTGCGTTGGCGGCGTTGGTGTTCATGGCTTCCGCTGGTTCCAGCACAACGACCTTATAGCCACCTTGCTGGGCAGTTTTACCCAAATCCTCAATCAGTGAACGTACCTGATCAACTTTGATGGCCTTTGCACCCTCCTCCGGCTCCAGCACAATAAAATCCGGATGGTTCTGTGCCTTATTGAGCAGGCAGCCGCGACATTTGCAGCAAGGGGTGCCTTCCACTGGAGCAAGACATAACAGGAGTTGCCCCAATGCCTCAGCCAGATGACGCTTGCCTATGCCTTTGGCGCCAGCAAACATGATGGCATGGGGTAACTTTTTACCCTGAATCTGCTGATTGAGCTGCTGCCACTCCTGCAATTGCCAGGGATAAGGATGGGATGGAAAATCAGACATAGGCGAACCCGCAATTTCGAGGGGCGTCAGCTTAACAATCCCGCCTTCTGCAAACAACCTGACCTGCCTCGGCAAACAAGCGGACCCGTTTTCGGCAAACAAGAGTAGCTGCTTAGCAATTTATCGACGGATTTGCGATAATCGCCGCCCTTTTCTACAGCTCCGCGTTAGCGTATTAGCAATCCCCATGAATGATTTTGGCCTGGACATACTTCATCTCGATGAAGATCTTTTAATTTGTAACAAACCCGCTGGCCTGCTCACAGTGCCGGGCAAAGGCCCCGATAAACAGGATTGCCTGATAAACCGCGCGCTTAAGTTCAACCCTAACGCACGTGTTGTGCACAGGCTCGACCAAGGGACATCGGGAATTGTGATGTTTCCGCTGAACTATATGAGCCTGAAAATCCTCACCAAGCAGTTCGAGGCTAAAGGCATACACAAACGCTATGTAGCGGTAGTGTCGGGATTGGTTAAGGAAGATGAGGGAGAGGTGAATTTGCCGCTGATTTGCGACTGGCCGAATCGCCCGTTACAGAAAGTATGTTTCGAATCAGGCAAATCCGCACTTACCCTATATAAGGTGCTTGAACGGGATAGCGAGCGCAACTGCACTCGCGTATCACTGGAACCTGTCAGCGGCCGCACCCATCAACTGCGAGTGCATATGCTAAGCCTCGGCCACCCAATATTGGGCGACCAACTCTACTCCCCACCCGACATTCAATCCCAGGCGCCGCGTTTGCTCTTGCATGCACAGCACCTGGAGCTCACCCACCCTATCAAACGACATAAAATCCAAGTGGAGTGTCAGGCGGAGTTTTAACGCAGCCTTATTGACAACCGGTTAAGGTAATACCGTAATCAGGAGGCAAATTGGCAGCAGCCTCTGTGTAAGTAGCCAGGCAATTGGCCATTACGCTTACCGTGGCTACGGTACCAGTATCGGATATGGTGTAATCCGGTGTTGTTAGCCCCGCCAGCGCCGCTATGCTTTCTGCACTGGGGTAACCATTGACGAAATCAACGGACACGCCTTCAAACGTTTGGGGATTAACCGTCGGATTAACCAGATATTTACCGTGTGCCATGGCAGCAGCTGATTTCATGGCACCCAGGGCGGCATTGGCTTTTGCAGCACGCGCATCCCCGGTTAAATCAACAAATTTGGGCAAGGCTACTGCCGCAAGAATACCAATAATGACAATAACGGCGATCAATTCAATTAACGTAAAACCGGTTTGCGCTTTTTTCATAGTTATCTATCCAGCCTGGCAGTCAAGAACATAACTGTTTCGCTTTACTTCTCGCAAAACAGTCACCTGATATTGACTCTAGTAGGGCATGGACAGATATGCAAACAAGCTTCAAAACTCTGCGGACTTATATCCTTCGCAAACCAAACGGTGCCCCTCAAGCATTAAGGGCAGCAGACAAGGCTTTATCTATATCCGCTTGCACAGCAGGTAAATTCTGACCTGCATCAATCAGGGCATAGCCTTGGGGATGCGCATCAACGCGTGCACGATAAGCCGCACGCACTCGCTCAAAAAATGCGATTGTCTCGCTTTCAAACCTGTCCAGCTCACCGCGTTGTCGGGCCCGCTCAAGACCCAATTGCACGTCTATATCGAGAATCAAGGTAAGATCTGGACGAAGATCGCCCTGCACCAAACGCTCAAGCTGCGCGATGGTATCCAGGCTCAACCCACGACCGCCGCCCTGATAGGCAAAGGTGGCATCGGTAAAACGATCACTCAGCACCCAGGCACCGCGCGCCAGTGCGGGCCTAATCACGCCTGCGATATGCTGCGCTCGCGCTGCAAATACCAATAACAGCTCAGCGGTTTCATCGACTCCCTCATCGCGCCTTGCTAACAGCAGTGCGCGGATTTCTTCAGCCAGAGGAGTGCCGCCAGGCTCGCGGGTAACAACTACTTCAATACCGCGAGTTTCAAGCCAGGTTTTTACATAAGCCAAATTGGTGCTTTTTCCAACACCCTCTGTACCTTCGATGGTAAGGAATTTGCCACGCTGCTGTGCCACCTTAAATTTTTCCCCAAAGTTGGATTGTTGCAATATTGTGCAAGTATTTTGTTTTAGTGCTGCCAACCAAAATACCAGAGTGCAGAAACATTATTAATAAACACGCCTAAGCTACGACTGCGCAAGGATATTTCTATTAGCGCACCGCAATAATGCGCAGGAGTATTCGCTGATAATTGGAAACGGCATAAAGTCTCATACAAAAAATTAATTGCCGTTCACGTTCCTTAGCTGGAAGCGAGCGCGTATCATACCCGCTTTTTGACCCACACCTCTATTTATAGGGAGCTAGACATGATCACTTTGCATACAAACTACGGCGACATAGTACTCGAACTGGATTTCGACAATGCGCCCAACACAGCCGCTAACTTTAAAAAATACGCGGAAGAAGGTTTTTACAACGGTACTATTTTTCACCGTGTTATCGACGGCTTTATGGTTCAGGGCGGCGGCCTGACTGAAGACATGACCGAGAAAAAAGAAAAGCATCCCGCTATTCAAAACGAAGCTGATAACGGTTTGAAAAACGTTACTGGCAGCATTGCCATGGCACGCACCAACGATCCACACAGTGCAACTGCACAATTTTTTATCAACGTAAAAGACAATCACTTCCTGAACCACAGCGCCAAAACGTCACAAGGTTGGGGTTATGCGGTATTCGGTAAAGTTACCGAGGGTATGGATGTGGTTAATAAAATCAAAGGTGTAAAAACCGGCAGTAAAGGTTTCCATCAGGACGTACCTGTGGATACCGTTGTTATCCAAAACGTTACTGTTGCTTAATACGCATCGCGCAGATAAATGATCACTCTGTTTATTTCTGATCTGCATCTTCACCCGGAACGCCCGCATCTTACGCGGGCGTTTTTTCATTTTTTGCACACCCGTGCCCAAGGTGCTCAAGCACTTTATATTCTCGGCGATTTTTTTGATGCATGGATTGGCGATGACGACGACACGCCGCTCAACGCAGAAGTTGCTGGCGAATTAAAAACCTTGAGCAATGCAGGAACACGCATTTTTTTAATGCATGGCAATCGCGATTTTTTGCTGGGTGAAACGTTTGCAAACAGTGCCGGTGCGCAATTGATTGCCGATGGCACCGTGATTGATCTTTATGGTTGCCCCACGCTGTTAATGCACGGTGATAGCCTTTGCACTGGCGATAAGGACTATATGGCGTTTCGTCAGCAAGTGCGCTCCCCGCAATGGCAAGCGCAAATATTGGCTCAACCGTTAGCAGCGCGGAGAGCACTGGCGGCGCAACTGCGCGAAAAAAGCCAGGAGATGAACAGCCTGAAAGCTGAAGATATTATGGATGTTACCGAAGCGGAAGTTGTGCGCGTAATGACGGAAGCTAAAGTCGCACGCTTGATACATGGTCACACTCATCGCCCTGCCCGTCATCCTATGTTGCTTGATGGCAAACCAGCTGAACGTATTGTATTGGGCGATTGGCATCACCACGCCTGGGCACTCGAAGCAAACGAGTCACCGCAAACTGCAGAGACACTTGAACTGATTGATTGGGCTATTCCCCATTGATGCACAACCGGTTGCACAATAACGGCAACGAGTAAGTTGCCGTTTTTTATTGTGAAGCGTTTAGTTCAACTCATCATCTTTCCAAAATTTTGTGCCTTTAAAAGTTGCCTGCAAAGCCAGGCCACTCTCGGTAAATTGGTAGATGGTCATACCGTTTAACATGGCTTCACCGCCAATCGCGGCACCTTTATCACCCGCTTTGGCCGCCGCGTCAGCATGGCCACCAAATTCCCAACCGTTATTGATAAATGTATCCAGTGATTCCTGGGTTTTAAAAATCATCACCACGCGAAAATCTTTTGCACCCAACCCTAAACCTATTCCTGCCTCACCCATTTTCATAAACACGGATTTTTTCAAGCGTTTGTTTTCCACCACACCGTAACCGCCGCCGAGGCTTGCAAAAATCACATTGACATTGGCATTGCTAAACACGGCATAACCGGGCGAGGCGGCAACCTGTGCGCGGGCATCAGGATGTAGCTTATAGAGATCGGCCAGCACTTGTGTCCGCATATTAAGCACAGCCTGGCGCTTTTCGGCAGGAGTTGAGCCCTTTGTAGTCGAGCAGCTGGAAAGCGCCAGCGCCATTGCCAGGCAACTGATGAGTAGAAGTATTTTTTTCACGAGCCATCTCCTGTTGGATTCTATAGGCGACCAGGGGTATAAGCTTACCCGCGGGCAAGAATCATGGAAATAGCTATGAGTCGTAGTTTGAGGATAAAAAAACCGGCTTGTGACAGCCGGTCTCTCAATGCGAGGAAGGCAGCGCGATTGGGGGACAATCGCACAAACAAAATGGGTGAAAATTATTGCTCGAACACTAGTTCAGCTAGCTGGTAACCGCCCGTCATGGTTTTTACGCGCAAGGTATTTATACCTGCAACCAATTCGAGCTGGGCGATGGGTTGTAGCTGCCAATCAGTTGCCGGAGCTATAGAGAGAGAATCACCCACTGGGCGGTTATTAAGCATCAGGGACAAGGCGGCATTGGCCTGTGCTGATTTCACTTGCAGTTTTAACGAATAAACACCGGGTGTCTTCACGTTAAGGCGGTATTCCAACCATTCACCGGCTTCTATGTTGTCAACAAAGTAGGCGGGAGACTTTTTACCCGCCGTGGAAATACCTATGTCAACGCCGTCGTTGCGGTAGCTCTTACTGGGATTCCAGACTGTCCAGGCGCCGTTGGTGGAAACGTGATAATCCGCAGCACTCGCATCTGCATAGGCGGCCGTCCCCAAATCGAAATCTACAGCTTTGATAACAGACTTTTTACCGCTGACAAGATTCGGCGCAAAGGCAATACTGGTCTCCGAGTGAGGCTGGCGGAACATAGCATCCAGCACATCTGCCCGCACTTTATTGTTGGCAAAATTCACATCTTTTTGGGCCAGCTGCATGAGTGCCTTTTTGGCATCAGCTGCGCTCGGGCGCTCGCCTTTGCCAATCAAATAATCTTTTACCTTGGCATAGCCCGGGTTAGCTTCAATTTGCAGTGGATTATTAATACCCAGCTTTTTTAATGGCCAGAAAGCCCAGCCAATACCGTTGTTTTCCATCAGCCGAATGGCATCGGCAAACCAGAGATTGGAATTCTCGCCGGATTCACCCAACCAGATAGGCACATTGTATTGCTCGCGCAATTTCAGCACGCCGCTGATTTCACCTTGGGTATTGTTGTTCCAGTATTTGTGGAAGCTGAGGGTGATGTTGTTATCCCAGGCAGGCAATATGCCTTTGTAATTATTGCCCCAGCAATTGCCCTCAATGATGATCATGTGCTTGCTATCCACCTCGCGTATGGCTTTGGTGGTATCCACCATGAGTTTGCGCAGTGGCTCGTTTTTTTCCTCTTTGCAGCCGTGTTTATCGTCGGCGTATTGGAAGCCCCAGTTGGGCTCGTTGATGATGTCGTAAGCACCCACCCAGGGCTCATTGGCATAGCGCTGGGCTAGCTTGCGCCAGAGTTCGACCATCTTTTGTTGGTTGGCAGGGCTATCCCAGAGTGACGGCTTGTTCGGATCGCGATCAGAAATGGCGTTATCGTTGCCCTGCCCGCCCGGCGTGGCGTGCAGATCGAGGATCAGGTACATATTGTTGGCCTTACACCAGGCCAGGAGTGCATCGGTGAGCGCAAAGCCCTTTTCGATCCAGGTGTTTTGGCCAGCGACTGGCTCCTGTTCTACCGGCAGGGTAAAAAGGTTGTAGTGCATGGGCAGACGTAAGGAGTTAAAGCCCCACTTGGCCATCGCATCAATGTCAGCCTTGGTGGTGTGATTGGCGAGCCAGGCATCGTAAAAAGCCTGAGCATCCTCTTTGCCAATCAGGTCTTCGATTTTCGCGCGAATGGCGTGCTGTTGGCCAATCTGGTTGAGCTGCAGCATATAACCTTCCTGCAACATCCACCCTCCTAATCCCATACCACGCAGCAGCATAGTCTCGCCTTTTTCATTGACGATTTTCTGGCCATCAGCGCGCAAAAAGCCTTCTGCCAAAAGAGGCTGGCTAACAGCAGTCAATGCAAGGGCGAGACCCAAGGCTTTCATAGGGAGAGCTTTCAACGGACGAAGGGCAAAGGGCACGGCGTATTCCTCTTATTATTCGGTAGCTGGTTATTGTGGGCGATTAAAAATTGGCTAAAGGATAGTCAAATCAGGCCTGCCCAGTATAAAAATCATATTTATGTTGTGTCGTTCGGATAAACCCGTGCGAACACTAAGGCGACAAAACAGGCAGGTTCGAGTAAATGGTTCGAGACGAACCCTTGAAACCCCATGTGTTTCAATGAGTTAAAAAAACTAATAGGAAAGTGGGAGGAAGTAATGGACAGTAGATGCTATAAATGGGAGTAAATGTTTGTTTAGCGATTGGCGTGCCACCTGTAACCGCGCCGACAATGCCTCCAGCGCAATCGCAAAAAAATTTAGGCCACCTCAGGTTCAAGACATACCGCGCAGGATTCGCAGCCGGTAACCATAATAACGACCACAGCCAAGAATTATTGCCATGAGAGATACCATATTTAATATTCACGACCTGGTACTGGTGATGACCAGCATACAGTGCGCTTGCTTTGCTATTTTGTTGTTATTGACTAATCCGCCCAATAACAAAAGCAACTATTTCCTAGCCGCCTTTTTGATTGCAGAAGCTTTTGTCCCTATGCACGAACTAGTGCTTTGGGGAGCCGACTTCCGCAACCTCATGTTGCACGACCATCCGCGCCTGTTTTTCTGGTTGGGTTTTGGCTATTACCTGGATGCCGCCCTGCTCTACTTCTATGTAAAATCCTTGGTGTATCGCGATTTCACTGTTCATAAACAAGATGCCATTCACTTCCTGCCGGTAGCGATTTTTGCAGTCTTTTTGTGTGTAACTTTTTACAGCTACAGCCTACCCGAGCGGGTAGAAATGATCCTGCACGATCAGTATGTAAACAGCATCCCCTACCTCACTATTGATGTTTTTTGCAAAACCCTGCGAATCGTTTACTGTGCAGCCGCTTTCCTGTTGATTCTCAAATACAAAGAGCAGCTCAAAACCACCCACTCTAATATCGAACGCGTAGATGTTTTTTGGTTGACCTTGCTGGTGGTAGGTTTTGGCACAGTAACCGTGATAGACGCCACCCTGGCGCTGGCGAAAATTGTTCACTTGTTTATTGGTTTCCACCCCAACTGGTTTGAAATTCTCGGTTTGACCGGTTACTACGCGGTGTTCTTTTTGGTGATGATGTTAGTGTTCACCAGCGTTCGCTATTTCGTCAGCTTTGAATCCATCAACAAGAAAGACCAGCCGAAAAAATCGCCGGAAGAAAAGTTACTGAATACGGTTTTTGCGGAAAAAATCGACGCGGCCATGCGCGCGCAAAAACTCTATTTATCACCGGATTTGACGCTAGATGCACTTGCCGAGACTCTGGCTGTCCCCTCAAAGGATTTGTCGCTGGTATTCAACCGTCATTTCGATAGCAACTTCTACGAATTTATCAACGGCTATCGCATTGAAGAAGCCAAGAAGATGCTGGCAGATCCGAAGCTGCGATCAAAAACCATCACCACGATTTATCTGGATGTGGGTTTTAACAGTAAGTCAGTATTTAACACTTTCTTTAAAAAGATTGTGGGGCAAACGCCTTCGGAATTTCGCCAGGCGAATTTGCCGCCGGAGGTTGAGGCGGCGAAGTGACGAGAACGTTTAACTCAGAGAATCGTCATCCTTGCAGGCTTTCTCGTTCCCAAGCTCCAGCTTGGGAATGCATTGACGTATGTGCCGTGGAGGTGTGCGTTCCCAAGCTGGAGCTTGGGAACGAGGATTTAACTCCTGCTTGCGAGTGAGATTGACGACTAATAAACCTCAAAATCCCACAGCGAATAACCGTACTCAGTCGCGCGCTGCAAGCCCAGCATCCGCACATATCGGCCTGTCGCATCGACGGGAATATCATCAATATTTCCATCGCCATTTTTGGTGGAATACACGGTTTTCCAATTGGCTTTATCGTCCGACACTTGCAATTCATAAGCGCGGGCGAACGCCCCTTCCCAGCGTAAAACAACGCGGTGAATAGGCTGCACATTGCCTAAATCCACACTGATCCACTGCGGATCACTAAACGAACTGGACCAGCGCGTGTTGGTATCGCCATCGACAGCACGCTGTGCTGACCAGACTTCGCCCTCGTCAGACGATGCACTTGCAGGTTTTTTGAAAGCGAGGTTGGCATTTGCCGGGGAGTTTTCGGTCACTGGCAAATCGGCGTAACCAAAGACTTCAAATTCGTAGAGTGAATTGCCATAGGGCGTCGCACGCTTATCAATAAGCACACGCACATAACGACCATTTCCCGCTAACAACAAACTCTCAACCTTGCCCTGACCAGCGGTGTTGGCATAAATGCTACTCCACTGACGAGCATTGTCAGATACCTGAATTTGATAGCTGGAACCGTAGGCCGCCTCCCAATTGAGAACAACTCTGGTGATTTGGTAAGGTGAGCCCAGGTCGACATACAACCACTGGGGATCGCTCCAGGTACTGGCCCAACGAGTGCGGCCTTTGCCATCAACAGCTTCCAACGCGGAATACGCCGGCCCCTCCTGCGATGAAGCAAACGCGGGTTTGCCACGGGATATCAATTGGGATTTGTGCGCGACCAGATCGCGTGCGATTTGTGCCGGTACGGATTGCGCAGCAGCGCTGGACATAGTTTGTTGCTGTACCACTGGCGGTGCGGATTGTGTGTTTTCCAGATAAATATCGCCCACTTGATCACCTGTTAGCCGAAACAACCGACACTCTTCTCAATATCCAAAACCAGGATATAGGGAGCATTTTATTGTTTGCCCTATTCACCGGGCTCCAAGCGCGAGATTAGGAAGCAAGTCGCAAGACTTTTCAAGTGTAGAGTTGTTTTTGCAACAGGCAAAAGTACGAAAGGATTAAAAAGCAAAACGCCCGCACTAGGGCGGGCGTTTGCCAAACACTTACTGGGATTAATAAACTTCAAAATCCCACAGAGAGTAGCCGTAACCAGTACCGCGAGTTACGCCTTGTACACGTACATAACGGCCAGAACCGGACACTGGCAGATCGTCGTAATCGCCGTTGCCATCAGTCACACTCTTGATAGTGGTCCAGGTGGTGGCATCGTTAGATACCTGGATGTTGTAAGCCTTGCCGTAGGCAGATTCCCAACGCAGGGTCACGCCGGTGATGGCGCGTACTGAACCCAGGTCAACATAGATCCATTCGTTGTCGTTCGCCAGACTCGCCCAACGGGTGTTGGTGTTGCCATCTACGGCGAAGCTGGCGGCCAAGCCGGCACCTTCGTTAGAAGAGGCTACAGCTGGTTTGTTGAGTGCGGCGTTACCGGCAACAGCGGCAGAACCGTAAACTTCAAAGTCCCAGAGCGAGTAGCCATAGCCTGTGCCACGGGTAATACCGAACATACGTACGTAACGACCAGTACCAACTACGTTCAGCGTTTCTTTACCGCCAACACCGGTGGTGGTGCTGTAGATTTTGGTCCAGGTAACGGCATCCGCAGAGGTTTGGATCTCGTAGGCTTTGCCGTAGGCAGCTTCCCAGTTCAGAACCACTTTATTGATGCTGTAAGCCGCACCCAGGTCCACATAAATCCATTGGGCATCAGTTTGCTGGCTGGCCCAACGAGTGCCAGAGTTACCATCCAACGCTTGTGCGGCAGCTGTACCTGCACCTTCATTGCTAGAGGTAACGCCAGGACGGTTGAGCGCCAGGTTAGTACCTGCTGCCACTGAGCTTGCAACACTGCTGCTAGTGGTAGCTGTGCTGCTGGTAGTTGCTACGCTGCTGCTAGTTTTCACAGAAGATGAAGAACTGGTAGCTACAGAGCTTGAACTGGACGCGGCAATGTTGTGCACTTCAAAATCCCACAATGAATAACCATAGCCAGTGCCGCGCGCTATACCAAACATACGCACATAGCGACCAGTACCAGAGATATTCAGCGTTTCTTTACCGCCAACACCGGTGGTGGTGCTGTAGATTTTGGTCCAGGTTACCGCGTCGGCAGAGGTTTGGATCTCATAGCTCTTACCATAAGCACCTTCCCAATTCAGTACCACGCGGTTGAAGCTGCGGCTTGCACCCAGGTCAACGTATATCCACTGTGCATCAGTCTGCAGGCTCGCCCAACGGGTATTGCTGTTGGCATCTGTCGCCAGAGACGCAACCCAGGCATCGCCCTCGGTAGAAGACGCTACTGCAGGACGACCAGCGGCCAAATTGCCGTAAACCACACCGGTACTGCTGGTGGTAGCGACTGATGATGAAGTAGCTACTGACGATGAGGTTGCCACAGAGGAAGATGTCTTCACACTGCTGGTAGTTGCCACTGAAGAAGTGGTAGCCACAGAAGATGAAGTTTTCACGCTAGAGGTAGTTGCCACAGATGAAGTCGCCACAGAAGACGATGTTTTCACGCTGGAGCTGGTAGCCACACTGCTGGAAGTTTTCACGGATGAAGTAGTCGCCACAGAGCTTGAGCTGGCACCGCCCACTGTGAAATTGATCCAGTTAAGGTTGGTTGCCTGGTTAAACACAAAGCGAACTTTATGCGCACCAGCCGTCAACGCCAGAGAGCTATTTACGGTGGCCCAGGTTTGCAGGCTCGCGGTAGCACCTACGTTGATCACCGCTTTCTGCACACCATCAACCAACACATTCACAGTACCTGCAGCGGCGCTGGAATAACGAACAGCCAGGTTATAGGTATTGGCATTGCCAGTCACGTTGTATTCCACCCAGTCGCCAGCAGCTATATCGCTCAGGTTGAGGAAGCCGTTAACGTCAGCGGTCTCTTCCACACGCACGCCGCTCATAGCGCCGTACTGTTCAGCCTCAACCAGTTTTGGCAGAGCATGAGTATTGCTGTCGCCGTGAACTGGCATGTTCAGGTAAATGCTACCCAATTCAGAAGCCACGCCTGATTGGCGAGAATCCAGCAAGCTGTTGAACGGATGGCCAGTGCTGCGACCGATAAACCAGGCATAACGCTCTACGTCTTTGTTGTTTTCCAAAGAATCCAACACCTGGATCAGCATGCGTTTTTGGGTTTCCAAAGTCGTGGTGGATTCCCAGGCGCAGAACTCAGTCAGCCAGATTGGCTTGCCGTATTTTTTGAACTCATTGACGTACCACTCGATACCACCCACATCCGGCATATAAGCGTGGATGGAGATAGCGTCTACACGGCAGGTTGGGCAGATGGCGAAGAAGTCATCCAGGTATTTCCAGGGTGAATAGTAAGGCTCACCGGATGGGCTCTTCACGCAGTTACCGCAATAGTTCATCGCCTCGCTCACGATCTTCAAATTGTAATCGCGCGCAATGGCTTCCAGACGTGGCCATTGGGCGGCAACTTCTGTTGGAGTCATATTGGCTTGATCAACAAATTGCGGCTCGTTAAACGCGAGAATGTATTTCACACCCGGATGGCTGGCGATATAAGCGCGCATAGCGGTTTCATCAAAGCCGGCATTCCAGGCCATGGGCACAAACTCTACGCCATAGTTCTGGTAGGTATTGATGATGCCCGCATCGGGTTTGATGCTCCAGTTGTACCACCAGCTGATACCTTTGGACATGATCGCCATATCTTCTTCGGAGTGGTTGCCGTAACCCACACCGCGCTTGGTGCTCTTGGTTTTGCCGTAGTTTTTGTCCACATAAATATTGGTTTTAACCACAGATGACTCTTTACCGTCGCTTACGGTCAGGGTCGCTTTGTAGCTGCCATCCATCAAATACATGTGGCTGGTGCTTACACCAGTGGCGGTAGTGCCATCACCAAAGTCCCAGCTATAAGTCAGTGTGTCTTTGGAATTTGGATCGTAAGATTTGCTTGCATCAAACATTACCATCAGCGGTGAAGTACCACCCAGCACAGAAGGCTTGAGTGAGGCTACAGGCGCGCGGTTTGGCTCAACACCGCAAGTAGGTGTGCATTGTGGTTTGGCAGTGGTGCCACCAGAAATGTAGACGTCGTCGATGCTCAGGTTGGTAATTTCACCGGTACCCAATACTTGCAGCACCTGGCGTACATCCAACAAATCCAGGTCGCCAGCGATTTCAGTCATAGGAATGGCGAGATCATGCCATTGGCCGTCGCGCGCAAAACCGTAAGGGTCCGCACCTGGTTTGAAGTCAATCCACTTCTGGCCTATGTCGTTGACGTTGCCACTCTTGAAGCCGATCTGGAATGCGGTTTGATCAGCGGTTTTCATGGAGATATGCAGCACGGCGCTGGCATTATCAAACGCAGAAAGATTGAAGCCTTCGCGTGCCGTCAAGCCCAAACCGAACCAGCCTTTGCCAGTAGATTTGAGGTTGAGCGCGGAGTTGCCTTCACGTGCGGCGCCCTGCTCCAGCGTTAAGGTGTTGTCCCACAGGAACAAATCACCATTAACACCAAAGCCGAATTCGCCGGCGTTTTTGTGAGTGGAGGTTTCCGTGTAAATACCAAAGCTGCCCATCTCTGGCGCTGGTATTTCAATGCTGGGAGTCAGGTAGATGTTGTCGACAGCCAGATCAAAATCAGCGGCCGGCGCATCGCCAAAAATACTGAAGAAAGCTTTGATGGTTTCGAAATCCACATTGCCGAATTTGGACAGTGGAATCGCTACGCTGTGCCAATTGCCATCGCGCACCAAACCATATTCATCGCCACCGGAAACCAGCTGCACTTTGCCGTCACCGCCAGAGGTACTGGAGATGCCGATACCCAGGGTGGTGTTAGTGGTGGTTTTGATATCCAGGTGCAGATAACCGTGGGTGTAGTTGCGCATGTTGTAGTCTTTATGCACAAGCCCCATGCCCCACCAGCTGCCCGCCTTAACGTTGTAAGCCAAAGCACCACTGCCCTCGGAAGGCGTGGTCGCAATTGTGGTCATGTTGTTCCAGATGTAGAGATTGGTGCGATCGCCCCAATTCAACTGATTGATCGTTGGTGTGGTTTCAGTGCTGATACCAAAGTTGCCAGTTGGCAAGTTGCTGCCTGCAACGAAAGTCTGGGTATTGGCGTTGGGATACAGGCGGATGTAATCCACATACATCTTGGCTGGCAATGGTGCCGTGATCAGGTTGGGATCGGCGATCTCCACAAAATTGGTACCACCCACAGCCAGGTTAACAATGATCGAGGCCGGGTTATCGCGGAACTCCGACATATTAGGGTCGGTAATGTTCATGGTGAAGTACTGGGTGCCATCCACGTACATGGTGACGGCGGTGGGCGTCCAGTCCATCTTATAGGTGTGGTAATCGTCGTAAAAATTGGTAGGCATCACATAGGATGACGCCGAATCTGCCTGCAACCAGGTGCTCCAGGTACCCGACTCGTGCCACCAGTGCATAGCACCTGATACTGCCTTATCGACGGTGCCATCAGTTTGGGCAGATTTAAAACCAGCCTCCAGAATGTCCCACTCGCCTGACTTGGGCCAGCCATCAAGGCCGTAGTTGGTGCCCAGCATCCAGAACGCCGGCCAGAGGCCATTGGCGAGTTTGGGTAGCTTCATACGCGCTTCAAGGGTGCCGTATTTAAAGGAGAAACGGCCGTTGGTATGCAGGCGCGCCGAGGTAAATTGTTTACCCTGATAGGCTTCGCGTATAGCCTGGATCACCAGTTTGCCGTCTTCTATGTAGGAGTTTTTGCGGGTCGCGGTGTAAAACTGCAGCTCACCATTACCGTTGCCATCGCCACCGACTTTGTAGGTCCAGATGTTTTTGTCTATGGCAGGTCCGTTGAATTCTTCAGCCCAAATGGGCGTAGCCTGAGCATGGCTGTGCGAGGCGGAAAACGAAGCCCCCAACGCAGCCAGGGCCAGCAAGGTTTTGCGCGCGCGCAACGCCTTGTTGGCCAAGTGTCCACTGATTGGTTTCATTGGTATTACCTTCTTGGTTCTGGTTATAGGTAGTTATCGTTATTGGTGGTTGACTGCCCTGACCCCAGCCATCCCTGATAAGGGCTGCTGGCGCGGGAAGTTGATTGCCGTCCTGTTATTGTTCTAATACACCTGGTCCGGTTGCAGATGAAATCCACGGGTTGCAGACAAAATCTACATAGGTGCGCAGACATATAGTTGAGCAAATCAAGCAGGCTGTAGTTCTTTTGGCAGGATTGAACCGATTTTTTTAGGTTTGAATGAAAGAATTGAATCGAACGCCGTGTTTTGCAGGCAAATCAGTGGGGTAAAGATGACTTTCTTTACATAATGAATGGATTGAGACTGAAACCAGTCAGGATTTTGGCGCATAAACAAACAAAAACAGGCCGCAATAGCGGCCCGTTTTTTTCATCCCGGATAACCCTACGTTAAAAATCACTTCCTTGTGTAAGGTTATCGCTCATTGATTAATGCAGTACTACGATTTCGTTCTGAGACAGATTGAATACACCTGAACCAGAAGAGATGCTAACCACGTCTGAACCCACCTTGCTGGTGTAAGCGCCGTTCGCCAGGCAGAGGTTAGGTACAGTGATGGTGGTTGCACTGCCGCGGTTAACGGCTACTACCGCACAGTCGGTACCTGATTGACGCTGGAATACCAACACGTCGGCATTCACCCAACGCTCGGCATAACTACCCTTCTGGATGGCCACACTGTTCTTACGCAGATCAGCCAAGGCAGCGATCATGGTGTAAGCCGGTGTAGTTTGGCTAAAGGATGGCATTTGCTCGCGGTTGTAAGGGTCGTTACCCACTTCGCCTGAACCACTGGCGGTGAACCAGGTGGTGTTCTGCTCGGTACCGTAATAAATGGTTGGGATACCTGGCAGGGTCATCACCAGGGCCATACCCAAATTCTGACGCGCATCGGCAAATGCTTTGGTCATACCTTTACCTGTACCACGGTTGGTATTGCCTGTGGTTTGCAGGTATACGCTGGTACGGGTTGCGTCGTGGTTATCCAGGAAAATGGTTTGCAGGGTTTCATTGTTATTCATGGCAGCAGGACGCGATTGGATATGCGTGCTCAGGCTGGTCATGGTGATGTTGCCCGCAATGGCATTTTCAATGTTGTCACGCAGTTTGAAGTCCAGCAGTTCAGAACCGCGACGTTCATTGAGGAAGGTCATCGACAAAGAATCGCCTGAACCAGCGCCATACCACTCACCAAAGATGTAAGCGTCAGCTTTTTTGGCTTTCACCGCCGCCGAGAAACGATTCACAAAACCTGGCTCAATATGCTTGATCGCATCAATACGGAAGCCATCGATACCGTGATCCATCCACTTGAGCGCGGCATCAATCAGGTATTGGTCAGCCAGGCTATTAGTGCCATTGGTACCGTGGTTGAAGTCGGTCAGGTTGAACAAGCTCTTATTGCGGAATGACCATGGATCGTCCCACTCGCTGTTACAGGTAGTCGCCGGGTTGGTATCACCGCAATCGGCGATCTGGCCGTTGTTGTGGTACCAGGTACCTTTGCCGCTGGCAAAGTTGGTCACAAAGCCACCTTCCTTCAACAGGTTGCCGAATTCAACCTCATCGCTTTGGTTGGAGTGGTTGAGGGCGATATCCAGGATCAACTTGATACCACGCGCTTCGGTTTGCGCGTTCAACTCATCCACCAGCGCCCAGTCACCCAGATGCTCGTCAACTGAGTAGAAGTCGCGCCCCCAGTAGCCGTGGTAACCGCCTTGAACACCGGCATCAACGTTATCGACCAGAGGAGTTACCCAGATCGCCGTTACGCCCATGGATTGCAGATAATCGAGTTTGGAAATCAAACCGGCGATGTCACCACCCCAGTATTTCTTCCACTCACCCTCATTACCTGCTGATTTGGTTGTAGAGGTAGCTGCAGCGTTATTACCGTTATCGTTGTTGGTATTGCCATTGGCAAAACGGTCAACAAACGTGAAATAAATAGTGCGTTTGCGGAAATCATCAGACGATGCAGCACTTGATGTAGTGGCCGTTGATGAAGTGCTTGTCGTACTGGACGAGCTCGAATAAGACGAGCTGGTAGAAGTACGCGAAGACGTGGAAGTTACCGCTGATGATGTGGACGTAGAAGTTGCTGCTGATGTCGATGTGGACATTACAGAACTGCTAGTGTTTGCCACACCACAATTCGCAGCAAGGTTTTGTTGCGCACTCACAGTGCGAGTGCTCGCATCGTAAGACACTTTTACCCAACCTGTAGATACCGCGAAATCAGTTGCGGGTAATGCATCACCCCAGGCGCCATTCGGGTCCACTTTAAAACGTGGGCCACCACTAGCGTCACCAGCGGTAAAATTTTGGCAGCTGGTGTAAACATCTGTAGTGCCGACACGAGTCAGGAGCGTGCCTTCAGCCCAGCTGTTAAATGTACCGCGCAGATGAAAAACAGTAGCGGGATTAACGCTCCAGTTTTTAGTGTCGGTAAAAAATTTAATAGTGTAAGTACCAGCGGCAATACTGATGTTGCTGCCGTTAAGGCCACCAACACCGTAGCTTTCGCTCCAGTTTCCAAAGCGGTCGAACTTATAGCTGCCTGCCGCAGGAAAAATCACATTAGTGATTTCCATCGTGTTGGTAGCTGAGTTGACCATTTGGTAGCTGCCCCAGTTATTGGGGGTACCGCGGAAGAACCACTCGGCCTGGGCCGTGGTGGCGCATGTCGCCAGTAGACATGCCATTGATATTAATTTCACACGCATTTGAGCTCTCCTTTCGTTTATGACTATTTTTAGGAGGTAGCATGGTCTTGAATTAAATCGGTTATATCAACCTCTACATACGTATGCATATTTTTAACAAAAGTGAATACGTATGCAGTCATTTGCGAATCAAAAAAACTCTGTGACTCAAAACACAAATTTAAATTTTCGTCATATGCATGAAATAGTTTTCACAAAAAATTTTATTTTTTATTTTTTGAAAAGCAAAAATTTATTTGGCGCAAAAAATTACATTTACTTTTTGGTGCTGTTATTTTTTGATAAACGCTTCCAATAAAAAACAACATTTCAGCAGCCCATTTTTGCATCAGAACGGGGCACAATTTCGTCACAGAGTGTCAGCTGACAATCAGCTCCTGAACACCACCCTGCTCCCATTCGCCACCAAAACACCCAATCACAAAAAACCAGCGCCATTGCTGCTTTTGGCTATACTCAGGGCAATCTGAAAATAAGGCCATTGACAGTATTTTGATCGTCTTTCCTCCCCCCTCGCGCCCAGAGCAAGGCTCGCCCTGGCTGTCGCTGTACAAATTTTGTCGGTCAAGCGCGCTCCTGCGTCGGATATTGCTCGCCTGCAGTTTCTTCTGTGTTGTTTTTTGTACAGCAGAGCTGGACCCCAACAAGCTGCAAAACACCATGCAAACCCGGTATGGCGCGGATGGCGTAGCCAAGCTCAATAGCTGGCAGCAACTGGTGCACGATTATCGAGATAGGCCAGACACCACCAAGATCCGGGCCGCCAATGACTTCATCAACAAAACCACCAGCTTTGTGGATGATATAGTCCACTGGAAGCAAAGCGACTATTGGGCCACTCCCCTGGAAACCCTGGGCACAGGCGCAGGTGACTGCGAGGATTACACCATCGCCAAATATGCCACCCTGTTAGAAATGGGCGTCCCCATGGAGCGCTTGCGGCTGATTTACGTTAAGGCGCAAATCGGCGGCGCCGGCAGCCGCGTGTTCCAGGCCCATATGGTGCTTGGCTACTATGAACAGCCCAATGCAATTCCCCTGATTCTGGACAGCCTGGTTCCCGAGATTGAAAGCGCCGACTTGCGCACCGACCTACACCCGGTGTTCAGTTTTAACGGCGCCGGCCTCTGGGTTGGCAACCAGGCACAACCACAAATAGATCCTACCGCCCGCCTCTCGCGTTGGCGCGATCTGTTAGAACGAATGAAACAAGAAGGTTTTTAAGTGCGGAGCATCTATGTCATTAATTAAACAATTGTGGATCGGCATAATCGTGATGCTGCTACTGGCACTGGGCGGCAGCTTCGCCATCAGCATTATGTCGGCGAAACAATATCTGGAAGAGCAGCTGCGCGTGAAAAATATGGATAACGCCGCGTCACTCGCGCTCTCAATAACACAAATGGATAAAGACCCGGTAACGCTGGAATTACTCATCAGCGCACAATTTGATACCGGCCATTACGAATACATTACGCTTACAGATCCACAACAAAAAATGCTCGTCGAACGCCGCTACCAAACCAATAGCACATCAGCCAAAGACACTCGTGATGTTCCCGCCTGGTTTTCCCATCTCGTCAGCTTTGATGCACAACCCGGTGTTGCGCAAATCCAGGACGGCTGGAAACAATTCGGCACACTCACTGTAAAAAGCCATTCGCGTTACGCCTGGCTAGCATTGTGGGATAGCACCATGCAATTACTCGGCTGGTTTGTGATTGCCGCCGGCCTCAGTGGTTTGGTGGGCACGGTAATTTTAAAATTTATCTCCAGCCCACTGGATGTCGTTATCAAACAGGCCGAGGCCATTGGCGAACGCCGCTTTGTCACGTCGGATGAGCCACGTACCACCGAATTCCAACGCCTGGTGCGCGCCATGAACGCTTTATCAAAAAGCGTAAAAACCATGCTCGATAAAGAAACGCGGCAGTTGGAAAAATTGCGTCGCGCATCGCAAGTGGATGACCTCACCGAATTGCCCAATCGCAGTCATTTCTTAAATTTGCTGGAAAGCCAACTGCATCGTGACGATAGCGATAGCAGCGGCATTATTTTAATTTTGCGATTGTTAAATCTCGCCGATTTAAATAACCAACAAGGCCGCACTCATGCAGATCAGGCGTTACTTCAAATTGCCGGCGCATTGCACCAATTGGTTAACCGCTATCCGGGCAGCTTTGCGGGCCGCCTCAACGGTAGTGACTTTATGCTGGTGATAGCGAATAACCCATCCGCGGAAGCCGTTGCCGCCGAAGTCGCCGAACAACTCAGCGCACAACTCGCCGCCAACAACATGGCCGACATTCAATTGCCAGTAGCCGCCTGTGCCTATAACCCCGGCGATAAACGCAACGAATTACTGCACAAACTCGATGGCGCACTCGCGCAAGCCGAGCTGAAAGGCAACCGCGCTATTGTTACCCTGCCAAACAACCAACGTCTTGCTCATCGCAATCTCAACGAATGGCGCGATGCAATCACTAACGCACTGCAAAAACAAAAACTGCAACTCGCACAATTCCCCGTGCGCCAACCCAACGGGATTATTGTTCATTACGAAGCACCTGTGCGCCTGTTGTTAGATGATGACTTACAACACGCCGGCTATTTTATGCCTTGGGCAGCACGCCTGGGTTTATTGCCCGCCATTGATATAGAAGTGATTGCTGCCGCCTTGCACAAAATCACCAGTGGTGCAGACGTAGCCATTAACATCTCCGCCGACTCACTCTGCAACGCCACCTTTCGAGAACACGCATTAGCGTTGATCGAAAAAGTAAAAGACAAAGCCAGCCACTTATGGCTTGAATTTCCCGAATCCTGCGCCCTGCGCCACATGGCCGAACTACGCAGCTTCGCACTCTCACTACGCGCCCTCGGCTGCCGCGTTGGCCTCGAACATGTTGGATTGGAATTCACCAAAATCCGCGAACTCCAGGACATGGGCCTGCACTATTTAAAAATAGACGGTGCGATTATCCACGGCATAGACACCAACATTGGCAACCAGAGCTTCTTGCAAGGCATGTGCAAAATTGGGCGTTCTCTGGGAATATTAATGATTGCAGAAGGGGTGCATACGGCGGCGGAGAAGGAGAAATTAATTCATTTGGATATTGATGCGTTGACGGGGCCGGGGGTGTAAATCATTTAACGTCTCCCCTCTATTTCTCTCGTTCCCAAGCTCCGGCTTGGGAATGCTCACAGTTCGGCTACACGAGACGCTCATAAAAACTATTGAAAAACGAATTTTATTTTTCAGCACTCATCAAAAGCAATCCACCACTCAAGACTACCTGTAATTGTTAGGTAGATGCCACTATCGTAAATTTCAATTTAGGCAACATTCTTTTTTGGGGTTCGCTATAAACCTCTCCAACTTTCAATGCACCCTTCTTTAAATAGAAGCCTTCAGCATCCGGGTCAGATATGATGTAGAAGCTGGATATTTCTAATGCATTGCATTCCGAAAGAATCCGCTCAAATACTAGATTGCCATAACCCTTGCCAATGGCTTTTGGCAATAGCCAAAGGTGATCAAGCTCATCGCTATCGCCTTTCACTATGGCGAAGAATCCAATCACTTCTTTATCTTTCAAAATTAGTTTGACTGTATTGCGAGCAATATATTCTTCTTCAAACCTTAAATTAGATCTCCATACCTCCAGTTTCTCTTGAGAATAACCCCAATAGCCCTTCGATGCGATTAACGTATCTCGAAGAAGCTCGGCATGTTTTGCTTCGGCGTCTATAAAATTCAGCATGTTTCTATACAGGGGGTCTACTATTCGTGAATAACTCGGCAATGTAACGGCGTGCTCAACGACAGTTTTAAGTTATGGTTTTTAGAATACTTGCTCGGGGAAAGCACATGAAGGTCGCGCTCACCGCTTGCATGCGAAAAATGGTGACAATGCTAAATGCGATAGTGCGGGATAATTGCGAGTGGCAAACTAACTAAATTTGCCGTGCAGGTATTGATTTTTTGCCACAGTCGCTTGTTAGCATTGACACTTAGTCCCACCAACAACCCACTACTTTTACCCCGGCGGGGACTTGATAAGGCTCGTAAGTTTGCTCTACAAAACCTTCCCACGTTTCATCTGGTTTTAATTCATTTGGAAACCATGATGCAACCTCTTCCGGAGCGGCCGAGGTCATAATATATACAGTATCAGTGAAAGGCCACTCAGGCACATCAAATAGAGTAATTTGCACACGAATATCTTTTACTTTTGGATATTTGGAGATTCTTTGAAATAACTCATAAAACTCTTTAGGTGTTGGTGTTGATTCCAAGTTACAACCAATACTACCAACTTCAAAATTTCCTTCAAAAAATTCATCAATAGTAACCAGTGGACGCGGAGTAGCCTCGTCATCAGGATGGCCTAGGCGTGTTACGCGTTCTGTAATACGTTCAAGATGAGTCATACTATTTCCTTAATATGCTAGCGCCAAGCTAAGCAGCAGTTTTTAAGTTGCGGTTTTGTGGAATACTTTTGCGCATCAAAGCCATGGGGGCGCCTAGCTAAAACTGCGACTTAAAAACTGTCCAGCGCCGAAGGCGCGGCGCTTGAGCAAGTTATTATGTTCCATTATTCTGTAATAACAGATTCATTAAATTTATTATTTCTAAGGTCACAAGTGACTTTAATTAATGATGAATTACTTCCACCAGTATTAAAAAAACCAACCATTTTTACAACTTCATTATTACCTGACAACTTATTATTTTCAGTGTTCCAATTTTGTAAGGTTCCATAACTTATAAAGCCCTTCGGCGACAATTTGTTTTGAACGTCCACTCTACACATTTCAAGCAGCTCGCTTTTTGACGGTTTACGCATAGAATTATACTGTTTAATTGCGCACTCTCTAGTGTCTTTAATTTGATCAGCAGCAAATTTTAATGACTCATTTGATGTGGAGCCATATTGTTTAAGTAATATTGTAATTTGCGTTTCTATTTCATTGTTAGCGGCTAATTCAAAACCGCCACTAGATTTTTTTTCTGCATTTTCAAATGCAATTTTCATAGCATCAGAAGCTTTCTCATTGCTGCCTAAACCACATAATGTTAAAGCGCTATTAATCGAGCTATTTTCCTTTTGAGTGATGCCAGCACACCCCGTAATCACACACAGTAATACTACAGCATTCGCATATTTCATTTAATTTTTCCTTTTACATAATGCCGAGCTAAGCGGCAGTTTTTAAGTTGTGGCTTTTAGAATACTTGCTCAGGGAAAGCACAAGAAGGTCTCGCTCGCTGCATGCATACGAAAAATGGTGACGATTTTAAATGCCATGGTGCGGGGATAACCACGCGTGGCAGGTCAGTTAAATTTGTATTGCAGGTATTGATTTTTTGCCACAGTCGCTTGTTAGCGCTATAAATCACGGCTAATATTTTCAAGCGATGTTACTCTAGACATCAGAATTTTTAAATCTGCGGAAGGATACTCATCCATTTCTGACTGAATAAAATTTATGATGTTCGGTATATCCGAATCGTTTTTCACAAATAGATATCTGATGTCTTTTGGACTGAATTTTAACATACTATGTTTTTTTGCTTCTGCGTTCCTTCCTGCGAGATACTCATCATTATTATATTCAGTCTTTTGGATAAAATCTTTTACCGATTCATTTTTTGCTAAATAACGCCACTCAGATTCTTGATGGAAGATTTTCTCAATCAAGGCATTATTTATAACCATATTCCCCTGAATTGGCTTTGCGTGAGCCAGCAAATACCTCAATACAACCCACCCTTCAATACTTGAGTCACCTGTACCATCATCAAGAAGGCTCGCTAAATGTCTATAAGCCTCAGGAACCCCACTGGCTGATGAAATATAGTGAATAGGATTCAAACCGTTGCTTAATGCCCACTCCCTTGACAACCCTATGCCAAATTCTCCGTAAAATTTTACATGTTCGCTAACGCGAGATAGCGGAATATCGCAAAAACAAACCATCGGGAAAGCGACAAAGTCAACATCATCAACATTCACCCAACTAACATCTTCCAGACAGTATCTTGGCCAGAAACCATTTTTTAGGATTAACTTTAAAGTATCGCTATTTTTTGTAAAATGAAAAAGTGTATCTGATTTTGGTTTCACATATTCCTCCATGCGACATCTACTCAAGCGCTAACAGTTTATTAGACGGATCGAGCTGTATATCTCGCTGCCGGTTATTTTTTTGAGCGTTTGTGGAGTTTAATATTTTTTGCTTGGAAATCAACTGATTGTGATTGATCAAGTTGATTTATCAAAAAGTGTAAATCCGGCTGGCGCCTGTTATTTGCGCCGGATTATTTTTTCTGAGCAGCGCCGTCGCGACCTAACACTGTGATTTTATTGGGGTTGGTTTAATGAGGGCGATGCTTTTTGGGAGATATACAGCTGCAGCCGTTTATATGGCTCGCGTGATCTTGAGAAGGCGGCCTTTCGGCCGCCCTACTCCCTACTTCATATTCTTATCGCAAAAATCCTGCACTCGATACATCAGATCAGCAAGACCGTACAAGGCTCGTTGGGGTAAATCTACATCGTGGTGAATGTTGTGTAGCAGGCAGCTGACCAAATGGATTTCGTCGCGCATTTGGTGAACCACCGGCTCATTGCCAACGCCGGCCCGCCCGAGGGCGGCCCCGCCCAGCCACCAAAACAACAGGCGTAGCTGTGCGAGGACACGACTTGCGAAATTTCGCAATGTGCCAGCAATAACTGTCCGGGGGTTGCAATCCCGGCCTTGGGATTTACCAAGGCGGCGTCAGGTTAGAGGATGGGGTTGGTGGTGTCAACGCGGGGGTATTGGATCAATACGTGAGGCGTAGGCTGGAAGAGGCGAAGCCGACTTCCGACATAGACGTTTAGCCTATGGAGAAATGTCGGAAGTCGCTGCGCTCTTCCAACCTACAACACAGCGGATATTTTTTATTAAGACTTGATGAGGCAATATTGATTTGACAGGCAACATGGTCGTGTTGGGGTGCAGCTTGCTTTCGCAAGCCTTACCAGCCAACCTACATCTATCTCGCAACCCATTCAGGCATAAGCTGGATCTTCACTGAGAGACGAATTCTATGACGAGTTATACCAATAGCTACTTCAATATAAAGATCGATTTCCCTGAAAATTGGTTATGGAGATCAAGCTCTGCGAACTCGACTTCAAAAATGAGATTTCAGACAGCTGATGATGACTTACCAACGGAAAATGGGGATGTTAGATCACTAGTATCTGCAATGCGCAAAGGCCGCGGACAACACAAGCTTATTGGGGTGCAACTTTTCGTTGGTATCCATAAAGAGCGAGATTACGATTTACGGAGAGCGATCAAGCATCCTGAAGAGATCATAGAGAGCAGCTTTGATAAATTAACGATTTTAGGGCAGCAGGCTGAAAGCGCGAAAATAGTAAGACAAGTGGAAGGCAATCTCTATTTTAGCCAAACAGTCATTTATAAAGTTGAGTCTGACATATTGCTGACGATTTATTTGGCGGGAGATACGGCAGAGAATTTTCGAGAGGCCGAACAACTATTTGAAAGAATATCCCAAGCCTAAAAGGCGCAGCCCCTCTGAAGAAGCGGTTGGTCGGAATGCCATGTAGAGAGATTCCCAAACCGGAGCTTGGGAACCAGAAAAATTAGTTATATCTTTTAAATAATTTCCAAATCTGTTTTTAGTATGTACAAGGTATTCGGAATTTCATTGTGACAATACAGGCCTTTGGATACCACGGAAATATCGAATTTCACCAGGACTCTGTCGAATGCAGTTTCTTCCTCAGCTATAGAGCCTGCTTCACCAATCAATAACCAATAGTTTTCTTCGGGGCGACACCGTTTGGGCGGTGTCGATTTGTTATTGAATGTGAGCAACCTAACCTTGTCACCTATTTTGAACATAGAATTTCCAACGCCGATCAAATCTTAAAATCATCCCCATTATCCAACAAATTTATCCCCTGGCGTTGGTCGCGGAGTTCGCGGCGGTTGAGGAGTTTTTGTTGGGCGGCGTCGGGTAAGTCGGTGAAGCGGATGGTGCCTTTGTCGACGAGGAGGTTGATGACGTCTTCCAATACGCGGGCCATGGACTGGTCGGATTGTTCGAGGCTGGTTTGTTGAGGGGATTTTATGCTTTGTAAAAATTCTTGCAGCTCAGGCGCGTCGTCGCAGACCTGCTCTGTCATATCGCTAACGGGTGTTTTACTGCAGGCGCAAATGTGCCCAAGGTGATCACGCTTTATATACATACACTTACTCACTAGACAGCATCAAATGAAAAAAGCCGGGTATTTTTAATCTCCCCTGCCCCCTCATTGATAAAGAGGGGAAGTCAGCTCCTCCCTTGGAACGGTGCGTAGCAAGGGAGGTTGGGAGGAATTAAACAGCACCCGGCTTTTTATTTTAGTCAGTAATCAGATTACCGTTGTTTTTAAGTTGGTTAATGATGTCTGTATCTGTACCTGTGAGGTTCACGTTGTTAAGCACTATGGTTTGGTCTGCCGCGGTGCCATAGTTGCTGCCGTTGAACGCGCCAGTGCTGCTAATGGAAATCGTGGTGTTGGCACCATCGGAAGCAAAGTGCAGGTAGTTGGTCATGTTACTGGCGCCTTCGTTCTGCAACAGATCTTTCAAGTTCAACACGTCGCCTTGCGCTGTGTTGAAATCGGTAATCGTGTCTGTCACTGGCGAGCCGGCGCTGCCCTGGTCATTGAGGCTCCACTTGAAGGTGTCAGCACCAGCGCCACCGGTAAGGTTGTCGCTGCCAGCAAGCCCCATGATGGTTTCGCTGTAGCTTCCGCCTACCAGGGTATCTCCACCGGTAGTACCTGTGAGCCCTTTGCCGATGACCGTCAGGGTAGCGGTGGCAGTTGCTGTGCCGCCGTGACCATCCGATACCGTGTAAGTGAAGCTGTCGGTAGTTTTTTGTCCTGCCGCCAATGAGTTGAATGCACTGCCGGTGGAGTAGTCGAAACTGCCGTTGCTATGGATAAGCAGGGTCGCACCACTCGCCAGGGATACTGACTGACCATCGGCGACGGCAGCGCCATTGATTTGGCTTACGCTCAAGGTATCGCCGTCGGCATCGGTATCGTTGCTCAGCAATTTATAGGATGACGCTGAGTTAATGCTCAGGGTATCGCCTTCCGCCACTGTGTAGTTGGTGTTGGCACTGGCGGGGCCAGTTGCCGAGAAGCTTGTTACGAAGTAGTCCGCCCCGTCACCCGTGCCATCATTGGTGCCCAACGCGAGGAACTTGACACTGTCGAATACCAGGGTGCCGGTGTTGATGGTAAACGAACCTGCGTTACTGGAGCCGCCTAAACGGAAGGTGCTGGATGTCACCAGAGTGCCTTTGTAAAAGGCCTGCCATAAGCCTACTTCACCACCGCTCTCACCTGGATACAGACGGCTTACCCCGAAGGTTGCCGAGCTGACATTGCCATTGAGTTTGATTTCAAGCGCTTCTGACTTGCCGGTTTTAACATCGTATTCAATCTGGTTAGGTACGTCAGATGTTGGCGTATTGCTGGCATTGGTTCTGGGCGTGTTGTTGGCGTTGGCGCTAGCACCTGTGCCCACGCCCAAAACGTTAGCGTTGCCATCAACCGTACCTGTGTAAAGGTTGGTGGTTGCTCCGTTGTTTTTATAGGCATTAATAGCAACAGTAAGGCCTTTGCTATCCACATTAGTCCACAGGTCATTGGCGGCAGCATCGCCCAGCTGCACGCTGTAGGCGGCACTTGCTGGATCATCCACTGCGACAGGCACATCGTTAACAGGCGTTACACCAATATTGACGGTGACTATGTTGCCGTTGGCCGTGCCATCGTTTGCGCGATAGGTAAAGCTGTCGGTGGTGGTCTCGCTGCCATCATGGGTGTAGCTGAAAGTGCCGTTGGCGTTGAGGGTCAAGGTACCGTGAGCTGGACCGGTCACCAGAACTGCGTTCAGCGTGTTGTTTTCAGCATCGGTATCGTTAGCCAACACGCTGGCAGCGCCGCTGACCAGAACAGTCGCTGTGCCGCCTTCCAATACTGAGATGCTGTCTGCAACAGTCACAGGAGCGTCGTTCACTGGCGTTACGCCAATGTTCACGGTGACTATGTTGCCGTTGGCCGTGCCATCGTTTGCGCGATAGGTAAAGCTGTCGGTGGTGGTCTCACTACCGTCGTGGACATAGCTGAAAGTGCCGTTGGCGTTCAGCGTCAAGGTACCGTGAGCTGGACCGGTCACCAGAACGGCGTTCAGCGTGTTGTTTTCGGCATCGGTATCGTTAGCCAGCACGCTGGTAGCACCACTCACAAGAACAGTCGCTGTACCGCCTTCCAATACAGAGATGCTGTCCGCAACAGTCACAGGTGCGTCGTTCACTGGCGTTACGCCAATATTGACGGTGACTATGTTGCCGTTGGCAGTACCGTCGTTTGCGCGATAGATGAAGCTGTCGGTGGTGGTCTCGCTGCCATCATGGGTGTAGCTGAAAGTGCCGTTGGCGTTGAGGGTCAAGGTACCGTGAGCTGGACCAGTCACCAGAACTGCGCTCAGAGTGTTGTTTTCTGCATCGGTATCGTTAGCCAACACGCTGTTAGCGCCACTGACCAGAACAGTCACCGTGCCGCCTTCAAGTACGGAGATACTATCTGCAACCGTTACCGGTGCATCGTTCACTGGCGTTACACCAATGTTAACGGTGACTATGTTGCCGTTGGCAGTGCCATCGTTAGCGCGATAGGTGAAGCTATCAGTAGTGGTTTCGCTGCCGTCGTGGGTATAGCTGAAAGTGCCGTTGGCGTTTAGCGTTAAAGTACCGTGGGCTGGGCCCATTACCAGAACTGCGCTTAAGGTATTGCCTTCCGCATCACTGTCATTTGCCAGCACGCTGGTAGCACCACTGACCAGTACCGTTGCAGTGCCACCTTCCAATACGGTGATGCTGTCGGCAACGGTTATTGGCGCATCGTTCACTGGCGTTACACCAATGTTAACGGTGACGGTGTTGCCATCAACGGTGCCGTCGTTCACTTTGTAGGTGAAGCTGTCGGTAGTGGTTTCGCTGCCATCGTGGGTATAGCTGAAGGTGCCATTGGCGTTGAGGGTCAAAGTACCGTGAGCTGGGCCTGTCACCAGAATGGCATTCAAGGTGTTGTTTTCGGGATCAGTGTCGTTAGCCAGCACGCTGGTAGCGCCGCTGACAAGCACAGTTGCCGTACCGCCTTCCAATACACTGATGCTGTCAGCAACTGCAACCGGTGCATCGTTAACCGGTGTTACACCGATGTTAACGGTGACTATGTTGCCATTCGCAGTGCCGTCGCTAGCTCTGTAGGTGAAGCTGTCGGTGGTGGTTTCACTACCGTCATGGGTGTAGCTGAAAGTACCGTTGGCATTCAGCGTCAAGGTGCCGTGCGCGGGACCAGAGACCAGAACAGCACTGAGGGTATCATTTTCGGCATCGGAGTCATTTGCCAGTACGCTGGTAGCACCGCTGACCAGTACAGTCGCCGTGCCGCCTTCAGCGACGGTGATGCTATCGGCAACCGTTACAGGCGCATCGTTCACTGGCGTTACACCAATGTTAACGGTGACGGTGTTGCCATCAACGGTGCCGTCGTTCACTTTGTAGGTGAAGCTGTCGGTGGTGGTTTCGCTACCATTGTGGGTATAGCTGAAGGTGCCGTCGGTATTCAGGGTCAAGGTGCCGTTGGCTGGGCCAGAAACCAATATGGCGGTCAGGGCATTGCCATCAGCGTCAGTATCGTTCGCCAATACACTTGTTGCACCGCCAACCAGTACAGTCACTGTACCGCCCTCGCCCACAGAAATGCTTTCTGCTACAGCAACCGGTGCGTGGTTTACTGGTGTTACACCAATGTTAACGGTGACGGTGTTGCCATCGACGGTGCCGTCATTCACTTTGTAAGTGAAGCTGTCCGTTGTTGTTGCGCTGCCATCGTGGGTGTAGCTGAAGGTGCCGTTGGCATTGAGGGTCAGGGTGCCGTGAGCAGGACCAGTGACCAATATGGCATTAAGAGTATCGCCTTCAGCGTCAGAGTCATTGGTTAATACGCTGGTAGCGCCGCTCACCAGAACCGTGGCGGTGCCGCCTTCAGCAACAGAAATACCCTCTGCCACCGCAACTGGTGCATCGTTAACAGGGGTTACACCAATGTTGACGGTGACTATGTTGCCATTCGCAGTGCCGTCGTTGGCTCTGTAGGTGAAGCTGTCGGTGGTGGTTTCGCTGCCATCATGGGTGTAGCTGAAAGTACCATCGGCATTCAGGGTTAAGGTGCCATGTGCTGGACCAGTCACCAACACAGCATTCAATGCATCATTTTCCGCGTCTGAATCATTCGCCAGCACGCTAGTAGCGCCACTCACCAGGACAGTCGCCGTGCCACCTTCCAGTACAGTGATGCTATCGGCCACAGTTACCGGGGCATCGTTAACCGGGGTAACGCCAATGTTCACGGTGACGGTATTGCCATCGACGCTGCCGTCGTTGACCTTGTACGTAAAGCTGTCGGAGGCGGTTTCGCTGCCGTCATGGGTATAGCTGTAGCTGCCGTTGGCATTCAGGGTCAGGGTGCCGTGACTTGGACCGGTGACGAGCACTGCTGTCAGCGTATCGCCGTCTGCATCAGTATCGTTGGTCAAGACGTTGGACACTACAGTGCCGCCTTCAGCGACTGTAACGCTGTCTGCAACCGCAACCGGAGCGCTATTTACTGGCGTGATATTGATATTCACTACCACTGTATTGCCGTCGACGGTGCCATCGTTAACTTTGTACGAAAAGCTATCGCTGGTGGTGTTGCTGCCATCGTGAACATAGTTGAAGGTGCCATCGGCGTTGAGCGTCAAGGTACCGTGGGCTGGGCCCGCCACCAGAATGGCTGCAAGGGCATCGCCATCCGCATCGCTGTCGTTATCCAACAGGCTGGTGTTGCCACCTACCAGAATACTGACGCTACCGCCCTCATCCACCAAAATACTGTCCGCAACCGCAACAGGTGCATCGTTTGATGGAGTCACGCCTATAGTAATTGTGCTGGTGGTGACACCGCCGAAGCCATCACTGATGGTGACGGTAAAGCTGTCTGAACCGTTATAGTTGGAGCCCGGGGTGTACACAAACGCACCCGTAGAGCTATCGAGGGTGACACTACCGTTGGCTGCGTTGGTGCTGACGCTGTAGTTGAGAGAATCACCATTAGCATCGCTAGCGACAACATTGCCGTTCAGCGGGGTGTCTTCCGCCGTAAACAGGTTCTGGTCGCTGGACACGGGTGCTGCGTTGAGGACGTTGATATAAACAGTCGCAAAGTCCGTACCGCCATGGCCATCGTGCACGCCATAGGTGAAGGAAGCTACGCCGACAAAACCTGCATCAGGTGTGAACGTCAGATTGCCGCCCACATAGCCCAGCGTACCGTGATTCACGCTTGTCGCGCTGAAAACTGCCAGCGCGTCGCCGTCTACATCTGTGTCATTTACCACCAGGCCTGGCAAGTTGATGACTACCGGCGTGTCATGGTTGGTAGACAGGGTATCGTCGTTAGCAACAGGGGCATCGTTCGTTGGATTGATAGTGATATCTAGGGTTGAGCTGGCACCCGTGTTAGTGGTGTAAGTCACCTGGGGGACGGCACCGTTGTAGTCATGCGCCGGGCTGAAGCTGTAGCTACCGTCAGCATTTACCTGGATGCTGCCTACCGTTGGAATACTCACTATGTCGCCAGCGCTATAGGTAACGCTGTTGACGGTGAAGCCCAGTACCGACAAGGTTGTATCTACATCACTATCGTTGCTCAGCACGTTGCCGGTAACGGCACCGCTATCCTCATCACCGCTATTGACGTCAGCTGTCAACACAGACGCATCATCAACGGCCACTACATTGATATGCACAGTCGCATAATCGGTATGGCCATTGCCATCGTGAACACCATAGGTGAAGGAGGCAGGCCCGCTGTAGTTGGCCTCCGGTGTAAACACCAAATTGCCGCCAACCAGACCCAGGCTGCCGTGGGATACGCTACCGGCGCTGAACACTATGACGGTATCGCCATCGGGATCAGTATCGTTAGCCGTTAAAGTCGCGAAACTAATGGTTAAAGGTGTGTCTTCATTGGTAGTGAGGAAATCGTCATTGGCAACCGGATTTTCATTTACCGGTGTGACGTTGATGTTCACAGTAACCGTGTTGCCGTCGGCAGTGCCGTCATTCACTTTGTAAGTAAAGCTGTCAGCGGTGGTCTCGCTACCATCGTGGGTATAGTTGAAAGTACCGTTAGCATTGAGTGTCAAACTGCCATGGGTTGGACCAGTTACCAATACGGCAACCAATGGGTCACCATCGGCATCGGTATCATTGGTGAGAACGCTGGTTGCACCTCCATCAAGTGTTGTAGCCGCACCACCCTCATTCACCGTAATAGAATCTGCAACTGCAACTGGCAAGTTGTTTGGTGGAGTTACCGCATTCACGGTCACAGTCACTACAGCCGTTGAAGTAGCGCCGTTACCATCGTCGATGGTATAGGTAAAGCTGTCATTGCCCGTGTAACCAGCATTAGGGGTGTAAATCGGGTTGCCAGTAACAGCATCAATCACGACAGAACCATTGGCGCCCTGGGTTACGCCAGTTACGGTCAGGGCATCACCATCCGGATCAACATCGTTGCCACGCACAGCAATAGTGACAGCGGTGGATTCGTCAGTAGTCGCCGTATCATCCATGGCGGTGGGTGCATCATTTACCGGAGTTACACCGATTTTGATAACGCTGGTTGCAGTGCCGCCATTGCCATCAGAGACAATCACAGAGAAGCTGTCACTGCCGTTGTAATTACTATCAGGCGTATAGGTGAAAGTGCCAGTAGCGCTATTCAACACCACTGAACCGTTAGCAGGTGCACCTGCAATGCTATAGCTCAAGATATCGCCGTCTGGGTCTGTCGCTACTACCGCGCCATTAACCGGATCATTTTCTGCCGTCGTCAGCGACTGATCAGATGTTACCGGAGCATCATTCACCGCGCCCACTTTGACAGACACAGTGGCTGTTGCAGTGCCGCCATGGCCGTCATCCACCGTGTAGGTAAAGCTGTCGCTACCACTAAAGCCAGTATTCGGGGTGTAAATCGGGTTGCCGGTTACGGCATCAATCACAACAGAACCATTTGCGCCCTGGGTCACATTGGTAACTGTCAGGCTATCGCCATCCACGTCGGTATCATTGCTACGTACCGCTACGGTAACCGCTGTATTTTCAGTAGTACTGGCGGTGTCATCAATGGCTAAAGGTGCATCGTTAACAGGCGTTACATTGATATTAACGGTGCGCACTATGGTGCCGCCGTGGCCGTCAGAAATACGCACAGTGAAACTGTCTGCACCGTTAAAATCGGCGGTTGGGGTATAAACAAAGGCCCCTGTGGCCGCATTGAGCGTCACGCTGCCGTGGCTTGCTGCACCATTGATGGAATAAGCAAGCGTATCGCCATCAGCATCTGTCGCCACCACAGCGCCATTGATAGCAGTACCTTCTGGCGTAGTGAGATTCTGGTTGTTGGCAACAGGCACATCGTTAGCTGGAGTCACACCTATGTTAATGGTGCTGGTAGTTATGCCGCCATGGCCATCATTGATGGTGACAACGAAACTGTCGCTGCCATTAAAGTTGGTGCTTGGGGTATAGACAAAGGTGCCTGTGGCAGTGTTGAGGGTCACAATACCGTGGCTGGCCGCTCCAGTGACGCTATAAGTCAAGGCATCGCCATCTACATCAGTAGCGGCTACAGCGCCATTGATGGGCGTATCTTCCGGAGTAGTCAGGTTCTGGTTGGCGGACACAGGGGCATCGTTAACCGGCGTTACACCTATAGTGATGGTGCTGGTAGTAGTGCCGCCATTGCCATCGCTGATAGTCACCACAAAGCTGTCGCCACCGTTGTAGTTGGCATTGGGTGTGTATACGAAAGCGCCGGTGGTTGGATTAATGGTTACGGAGCCATTGCTCGCATTACCAGATACGGCATAAGTCAGCGTATCGCCATCCAGGTCTGCCGCAACAACGGTACCGCTAACCGGGGTATCTTCCGCGGTTGTCAGATTTTGATTGGCGGATACAGGAGCATCATTAACCGGCGTAACGCCAATGGTGATAGTGCTGGTAGTGGTGCCGCCGTTGCCGTCACTGATGGTCACCACAAAGCTGTCGCCGCCGTTGTAGTTGGCGTTGGGGGTATAGACGAAGGCACCTGTGGCCGGATCAAGAGTTACTGTGCCGTTGCTGGCTGCACCTGTGACGAGGTAGCTCAGGGTATCACCTTCAACATCGCTGGCAACAATATTGCCGGCAACGGGAGTGTCTTCCGGAGTAGTGAGATTCTGGTTAGCCGAAACAGGGGCATCATTAACCGGTGTAACGCCTATGTTGATGGTGCTGGTGGTTGTACCGCCGTGACCATCACTGACAGTTACCACAAAGCTGTCGCTGCCATTGAAGTTGGCGTTGGGGGTATAAACAAAAGTGCCGGTAGCTGGATTGAGGGTTACAGAACCATTGCTGGCTGCACCGCTGATGGCATAGCTGAGGCTATCGCCATCCACATCGCTCGCCGCCACTGCGCCGTTGATTGGCGTATCTTCCAGGGTCGTCAGGTTTTGGTTGCCCGACACAGGGGCATCATTAACCGGTGTAACGCCTATCGTAATTGTGCTGGTTGTGGTGCCGCCATTACCATCATTGACGGTCACTACAAAACTGTCGCCGCCATTAAAGTTGGCGCCAGGGGTATAAACAAAAGCACCCGTAGCCGAGTTGATCGTTACAGTGCCATTGGCAGCGGCAGTAGTGACGCTATAGGCCAGGGTATCGCCTTCGACATCAGTAGCCACCACCTGCCCTGCCACTGGCGTGTCTTCCGCGGTAGTCAGGTTTTGGTTGGCAGTTACAGGAGCGTCATTCACCGGATTAACGTTCAACGCTACGGTAGAGGTGCTGGTATTGCCGTGATCGTCGGTCACAGTCACTACAAAGCTGTCTGGGCCGTTGTAGTTTGCATTGGGTGTATAAGTGAAAGCGCCGGTAACAGGATCCAGCACCAGAGTGCCATTCGCTGGCTGGCCAGTTACGGCATAAGTCAGTACATCATTCTCAGGATCATTGGCCTGGATTTGCCCGCTAATCGGGGTGTCTTCGTCGCCACTCGCACTTTGTTGGGCGAGGATTGGCGCATGATTCTCTTGCAAGGTGCCAGGCAGGGATTGCTGGGTGTTGCTGCCGCTAACGCCGTTAAACTCGTAATTAAAAGCCTGGGAATCATTTGCCTCCACCAGGCGAGTCAGCTCCACAAAATCATGACCTTCGTTGGAGCCACCACCAGACAAACCTGCTGCCGTCTCTTCCAGGCTCTGGGTCAGGTCGCCACCATTGTTCAATACGGTCAAGGCTTCTTTGACAGACGCATCATCAATTGACGCATCTTTGTTGTCGGCCGCCAGATCGGTCCACAAATCGCGATCCATCGTGACTTCTTTACCACCGGCGATAGCTACCGGATGGCCATCACCAAAGTCCAGTTCTATATGGGCACCAGTGGCCGTCACCACTACCTCTTCGGCTGCAACCGTATCGCCCACTTTCAGGGGACGCAGTGTGCCATCAGCGGCTTTAGCCCAGGCTTGACCTTCGAGGGATGAGACGATAGCAACAGACTTGGCCATACAAAACTCCATGCATGTAATTAGAAATGAGAAAAGCGAGCATCACTTGGCCGAATAAAAAGCCGCTATCAAATAACAGATAGAAGTGAGGATTTTGACGAAAGTGTAGCGAATGTGATGGAGTTCACTATTGGACTAACGGACAATACAGTGAATGATTCTAACGACAACGAATTATTATAATTTTGGTTATAAGAAAGTAGAGGGTTAATAGCTGTTGGTCAATACAAAATAGGTTTATTTACCAGCCATGATTAACACAAGCTGCAACCGATCACGCACATTAAGCTTTTCAAAAACAGCACCCAGATGGGCTTTAACCGTGCGCTCGGTGATATCCAGATCGCGTGCTACTTCTTTATTTGTCTTGCCTGCCGCCACGGCGTCCGCGACTGCACGCTCCCGTGTTGTTAGTGTTCCCAAAAGCGGCTGGCCTGGCGCTGTCTCTGGTACTTGCAATATGTTGGCAGTGGCGAAAACCAACTGTCGCATCAGATCCACACCTAGCCACAACCCCCCCATTTGAATCACCTGGCCCACCTGCTCCAATACCGGAGCCGCCGCCAGATAGTGCAGATAGCCACTCGCTCCCAGTTCCAACACGCGTTTGGCTTCACGCGGATCTTCAGTGCCAGTCAATGCAACAACGCGTGCACCCGCTGCAACCCAACGCGACAGCTTTTCCGGCAATTGCGGATCACCCAACACTACCCAAAGGAGTGTTTGGGTAAGGTCAGCCGGCAATAAAGCACTGTAATCCACCAGATTTGCAGCAGGAAAAGCCTGCTGCCAACGCGGCGAATACACCTCAGCGGGCGCTATAAAAATCGATTGCATCATCGCTCGGTCAAGGCGTTTTGTTTAGCCCGCAGTACAGGCTTGAGTAAATAGGAAAGAACTGTTTTCTTGCCGGTTAAAATATCCACCTGGGTCGTCATGCCCGGAATAATCGGCAAGGATGCGTCAAAGCCCGCGCGATCAGTACGCACACGCACCAGATAAAACACATTATCTTTATCATCTTTCATGGTGTCCGCACTAATGTGCTCGAGCTTGCCATCCAGTGCACCATAAATAGAAAAATCATAGGCCGTGAACTTCACAATCGCTTTCTGGCCAGGATGCAAGAAAGCGATATCTTTCGGCGAAACCTTGGCTTCAATTAACAACTGATCATCCAGCGGAATAATCTCCACCACTTCATGGCCTGGCTGCACGACTCCACCCAGAGTATTGGTATAAAGGCGCTGCACAGTACCGCGCACAGGCGAACGAATTTCAGCGTATTTAATTTTATCCGCAAGGCCAGTGCCTGTTTCATGCAAACTGGAAAGCTTTGCCAATGTTTCCGACAATTCAGCGCGCCATTTGTTACTCGCCATCAATTCGACTTCGCGCGCCTTGCCTTCAGCTTCTTCCACAGCAGATAACAAACGTTGCTCTTGTGCCAATGCCTGCTGGCGGGCGCCACTTGCATTGGAGACCTCACCCTCAAGTTTCAAAATTTCCACCTCTGAAACAGCACCGCTTTTTAGCAGCGGGCGAGTCACACCCAACTCCTGATTGGCCAACTCCAGCGCACGCGACACTTGAGCAAGCTTTGCGCGCACTTCACGCAACTCCTGCTGACGCTGCTCCAATTGGCTTTGCGAAATACTCAGCTGCTCATCCAACTCTTTGCGATTGGACTCATATTGATTGCGCTCATGCTCGGCAATATCCGGCGCACCGGTTTTGATATCTTCCGGCAACTCAAAAGGTACATTCGTGGTTAGCGCTTTCAAGCGTGCGGCACGCGCTTGTAACGACATAAGCTCCGCGCGATTTTCACGAAAACTGGAGACAAAACGCGTAGGGTCAATGCGCAACAACAAATCACCTTTATTTACCACATCGCCTTCATGAACATTAATTTTCTCGACCACACCGCCGTCAAAAGATTGAATCACCTGCAATTGCTGTGAGGGGATTACCTTACCCTCGCCGCGCGCCACTTCATCCACCTTGGCAAATGCAGACCAGAGCAACAACAATAAAAACGCCACGGCAATTCCGCGCAACAGCAAACTCGCCCGCAGCGGTTCTTGTTGCACACGCGCCCAATCAGCATCATCCAGCCAATCGTGGTTTTGTTCCTGAATAGGCGCCAACCATCGTTGGTAAATTTTATCAATATGAGCGCTGGCGGGAACACCAATCTTATCCAACCATGCACCCAGCTTTTTAAAAGCCAGCTCTGTGCGAGACGGAGGTCTTACCAACTTACCATCTGAGGTAGCAACATTGATGGAAACATCATTCATCAGGATGCCCTCCCAATGCGGCCTTGGCGCAAGGCCTCCACCACTTGTTCTTTAGGGCCATCTGCCACGATTTTTCCAGCATCGATAACAATAATTCGATTAACCAATTCCAGCAGCGATGTGCGATGGGTAATCACCAACATAGTTTTACCTTGCGAAAACTGGGTGATATTACGCTTGAAATCTTCTTCGCTCGAATGATCCATTGAGCCTGTTGGCTCATCAAACAATAACATCGCCGGATCATTCAGCAATGCCCGCGCAATAGTGACGCTTTGGCGCTGGCCACCGGACAGTAACTGACCATGCTCACCCACCGGCATCGCCAAACCTGCAGGATGCTGATTCACAAATTCGGCAAGTCCGCTCAAACGCACCACGTCAAGTAGCGCCTCGTCAGTGACACTCCCTACACCCATCGCAATATTCTCGCGCAAGGTGCCATAAAACAAATTTACATCTTGCGATACATAACCAATATTGCGGCGCAATTCCGCCGGGTCCAATTGACGAATATCAATACCATCAATCAATACTGTACCGCGGCTCGGCTCATACAAACCGGCAATCATTTTTTCCAGCGTTGTTTTGCCCGAACCGTTGCGACCCAGAATGGCAACACGCTCACCCGGATTTATTTTAAAAGACACATCGCGCAACACTTCGCGCTCATCATTGGGATATTGAAAACCCACTTGCTTGAATTCAATACCGCCCGCAAAACGCGGGCGACTAATCCAGTTGGCACCTTCCGGCCGCTCAACCGGCTTACTCATCACCATATCCAGATTGGTAAGTGCAGTGGCGGCGTGGTGATATTGCATCAACAATCCAGCCGTCTGACTGATGGGGGCCATCACGCGAGATGACAACATATAACAGGCAATCAAACCGCCCTGGGTCAGGTTGCCGTCAATAATTTGGTAAACACCTACGATAATAATAACTACTGATACCACTTGCTGCAGCCAGGCTGCACCCGATGCAACTGTGCCGGACAGCATGCGCATTTTTACTGAGGTACGCGAAAGTAAAAGCGTAGTCTTTTCCCAGATAGCTTGCATGCGCCCTTCTGCACCGGTGGTTTTCAACGTTTCCAAACCTTGCAAACTCTCCACCAGAATTGCATTGCGCTGGGCACCTGCCTGCATGGAATTCTCAGAGAGACTGTGCATTTTGTGTTGCACTGCGGCGGCGTAAATCAATGAACAAATAATGCCGACCAGAATAGGAAATACCAGCGGCCAGGAGATCAATAAAATCACCAGCGTAAATAACAATACGAAGGGTAAATCGACAAAGGCGAGCACAGTGGCCGAACTGATAAAGCTACGAATAGACTCGAAGGATTGCAAGCTTGACGCAAAGGAACCTACGGAGAGAGGTCGCTCCGCCAGTTTCATCCCAAGCACCCGCTCCATAATGGTGGAAGACAAGGTAATATCCGTGCGACTGGCTGCCAGATCCACAAACCAGGCGCGCATCATGCGCAACCCAAAATCTGCACTGATCATAATAGTTATACCCAAGGCCAGTACCCATAAGGTATCCGTTGCATGGTTGGGCACAACCCGATCATAAACATTCATGACAAATAGCGGCGATGCCAGCGCGAAAATATTGATCACCAAAGCCGCCAGAATGACATCGCGATAAAGCGCGCGATGCTCTCCAATAACACTCCAGAACCAGTGACCAGGGTGCGTTTTTTTTATATTCGCTGTACGTGCGTCAAATTGCTGCTCGGGGCGAGTATAGATAATTCGACCTGAATACAACTCAGCCAGTTTCTCAAGCGACACCACGCTGGTAGAGCTGCCAAGCTCCGGAAAAACAACCCTCGCCGTTTGCGCATCCTTGTCAAGATCGAGAATCACGCAAGCACTGTTATCTTTAAGCAATAAGATCGCTGGAAACAATGCATGGTTTAACTGTAATAAATCCCTCGCCAAAATTTTGCTAGTGAACCCGGCCCGCTTGGCAGCACGTGCAAACAGCGAAGGATTAATTTGGCCGCTATCCAACGGCAATCCGGCCAGCAGGGTTTCTGCAGAAGCGAGCACACCTTGAGCGCGAGCCACAATTAACAGACATTCCAGCAAAGGCCCGCCTTTTTCATGCTGGCTGTGCGCCTGACCCTGGGTTGCCTCTTGCACGCTCATCAACACACTCCACACAATGCAGGCAATTTGCCAGCCCTGGATATTTTCAGTAACAGCCACTAATTTCTGGCCACAGTTTTGCATCAACTATAGTTGTCGCTTACAGGTTTCGCAAACCTTAAAAACCTTTTTGCAACAGAGGATTACCCTTAAAAACAACAGCAATTATTTCGACACATCTATAAAAAAAGCACAGAACCCAAACAGGTGCTGTGCTTTGTTTTAGCCTTACAAGAAGGGAAAATTAACGCTGACGCGTGACAGTCACTTCTACACGACGATTCGCAGAACGACCCACCTCAGTGGAATTGTCACCTACCGGACGAGCTGCACCAAAACCGTCAGTCAAAATAGTAATTTTTTCCAGACCGTTTAACACAAAGTAATCGCGAACACTCTGTGCACGGGCTTTAGAAAGCGGAACGTTCAACATGTCAGTACCGGTATTATCTGTGTGACCGTCTACTTTAATCTGCACAACGTTGGGAGTAACCTTCACTTGCTCTACTAACTTATCGAGTTTTTGTGCGGCATTGGGAGTCAATACGGAACTGCCCACATCAAACAAGGCATCACCGCTTAAACGCACCATGTCAGAAATAAGATCCTTACGTGACATACCTTCACCAACTTCTGTTGGGCATGCGCTGGCGCCATCAATACGCACATTATCTTTTACGTTAGCGCCTTTCACTTGCGCCAGGGATTCGCGTGTAATATTCAGCGCTGGCAACAAACCACCCATAGCCGCCAAGGTACGAGCATGAGCAATATTCAGATCATTTTCTGCGCTTGCATAAGCACGACTTGCTTGAAAGTATTCGTTCTCGGCATCCAGCATATCCAACAATGTACGCTGGCCAATTTTAAATTGCTCACTGTAAGCGGTACGCACTTTATCACTCGACAAGCGATGCTGACGCAATGAAGCCAGTTGCTCTTTAATGCGCTGAGTATCGTTGTAAGCGATTTGGGTATTCTGACGTAGATCCACGCAAGCTTGGTCACGCAGGTCTTTTGCCTGATTTACTTCTTCAAGTGAACGACGCACAGCAGCGCGCGTCGCACCACCTGCATAGAGATTGTAAGTCAGCGCCAGCTCAACTGCGCTCTCATCGCCATAACGAGCAGCATCTACACGCTCATCAAAACCATTACTATTGCGGCTAGTCAACTGACGCGCACGCAATTCAACTTTTGGATAATACCCAGAGCGCTCAACAGTCACATTCGCCTGCGCGGCACCAATATTTTTTACTGCTGCATGGAAACCCGGGTTTCCTGCATAAGCCAAGGTCAAGGCTTCGCGAATATTTGCGGGAAGGCGCGAACTGACTAATGCAGATGGGGCGAGATCGCTAGCAGGCAAATTACCAACTACACGCAAATAACGGGCAGTCACATCGTGCAAGTTTGAAGCTTCTGTCAGCAGATTGGTTTCCGCCAGCGCCAAACGACCAGCCACTTGTTCCAGATCCACTTTGCGACCAACACCGGAGTTCACACGCTCTTCAATTTGCGCGTAAACCTCCTGATGCTTGGAATAATTTTCACGCGCTAAATTTAACAATACGCGCTCGCGACTCACATCTTCGTAAGCTCTAACAGCTTCCAGCGCCGTGGTTTCCACCTTATCCAGCAATTCGTAATAACGTACCAAGCGGCCACTTTCAAAATGCTCTACCTGGCCCGATGTACGGAAGCCTTCAAACAGGCTTTGGGTCAGGGTAATTTGGCCTTGCGTGTTACGGTAGCTCTCACGACCATCAAAATCGCGCGAGGTTTTACCGGTGCTTGCCGAAAGATCAACAGAAGGCTTATAGCCAGCACGAGCCTCGCTCACCTGATAACCAGCGGCATTAAAGGCGTGCCATGCGGCCTGTACATCAGGATTGGTTTCTATTGCCTGAAGGGCTGCATCATGAACATTCGCAGCCAATTCGGCCTGGGCATCCAGACCACTTAATACGAGACAGGCAATCAGAGCACGCCCGAAATGCTTTTTAATATTCAGTCTTTTGCTGGCTTTCATGATTTTTTGATCCCAAGGTGCGCAAGATGCAGGCCGATTTATTGATTATGTCGCGAGTACTCATTCCCTTATAACAGGATTTATATAAAAATTTTTTCAACATGCAAAAATGTGTATGAAAAAACATGCGCCATAGTAACCCAGCATGCTTACAGTCACAATATGTACAACCATACTGTGACAAACCTCACGCTACAAATCAAAAAGCCTTATTGTTACTATTGTAATTTTTTATTGCGCCAATATCAAAGCAACAATAAAAACTATGACCTTACCCTCAAGCGGGCCTTAAAAGGCGCCGCGAACCCTTTCGCCGGCAAAGAGGCTTGCTCATCCCATTCACGCACAAGCCAGGCATTCACCGACAACTCCAGCTCCCCATCAGCGATACGTGACAAGGAAATCGTCATAAAGTGTTCATTGGTGCGATCTTTCGGATATTGACTGAAATAGCGCCCTTTGGTGTGCCCCAAAACATATTGACTATGATAGTCAACTTTTGGTGATTTATTAGCCGTGTCCAATTGAGGTGGAAAATGCTCAGGCAACCGGTTGGCAATGCCAGCCCCCAAACCATTAAATATCCCTTTTAAATTCGTCAGCGGCGATGAAACTACCTCCGTCAATCTGCCGCCCCCTGCCAGTTCCACACTGGCGATGCGACCAAAATGCACGTCACCGGAAAGCACCAATATATCGTTACCCGTTGAAGCCAAAGCATCCACCAATGCCTGATATTGGTGCGTAAAGCTCGCCAGGTTACGCTCCTCTCCCCCTGCTTCATCCAAAAGCAATTGCTGGACCACCAATACACCCGGCGTACGCAAGGACTTTGCCCAATCCAATAGCTTCGTGAATTCTGCCTCCGCCATAAATCCCTCGGCCGATCTCGTTGTACGAGCATTAGCCAGGCAAATGGAAAGGTCATCACCTATATCAATAATCTCCAGCAGACGTGACGACTGAATATTGAAAACACCATCGTTCGCCGCTGAAATCCATTTGTCTCGTACTACAGGAAACTTAAGGGTTTGTAGCGCCAGAATCGGTAAATCGTTAAACGGAAAATCATTCCAATAATCGTGATCGTCCGGCAGCATCCAGGTTGCCCCCCGCGTAAACACGTCACTGAGATCCTGCCAATTAGTCGCATAGCGTTTTGCAAAGCGGCGGCGAATAAATTGACTAAATGGAATTATGGAAGCAAAACCGAGATCGAGGTATACCTGATCGCCCACTAAAAAAGTCACATCAGGTCGCACAGATTCATCTGCATGCTCGTAGAGCGCTTTATAGGCAGCAGCCACGCGCCCCTTATCGTCCTGATTCGCAAAACAACTGCCAAGGGCAATGGTAAATGGCTTTTGACCAAGCGCCGGTATTGCCTCTGGCAAAGTACTGAATTGCCCCTGCTCCAACAGGGTTCGAACGCCATCCTCCACGCAGGAGAGCTCAACTTTATAATGAGTCCCTGGTATCAATTGCGTGAATTGGCTCAAATGATAAAAGCCTCTCGACAAGCGCCGGAACGGACGCTGCCATGTGTTAATAGCACGCGAGCAAATAAGCTCATCGCTCTTTAAAATATCGATTTGCACCGCGCCAGGCGCATGCTTTGCTAATAATTTACCAATCCAGATATCTACACCAGACGTGGAAGCGCGTTGGATCACCATTGACCAGTTATTCTTTTTCATCGCGAAAGTCCATGAAAGAAATGGGGCGTTATTATTTAACGTTAATGTGAGATTTTTTGGTAAAGCGCAATTTGGAAATCCGCCTCGTCTACGAGATTTTGCGTTTGATATTGCTCACGAAAATCAGCCGGCAGTTTCCACGCAAAAGGTGTCATTTGCAGCAGCGCGGTCGCGTGAGCCCCCGCCGCAACATTCAACGTAAAATTAACCTTGTGAATTGCCGTCGACACAAATCCCTGTGGCGCAGTTGGCTCAGGATGCGATCTTATTTGATGATAAATTTTTTTTCGCAACCCCAATAAGTGATTGACTCCCGGGGTAACAATAATAAGCGTTCCATCTGGATGCAGGGTTCGAACCAGTTCTTCATCTTTACTGGGAGCATAAATACGGGTAATCACATCCACAGAGGCATCGGCTAGCGGCAGGGCGTGACTCGAGGCCACGGCATAAGTTGCCCTTTTATCAGATTTTGCGGCCAATCGAATTCCCGCTTTGGCAATATCCACACCATACACATCAGCGCCTTTTAGCTTCGCTGACAGGGCGCGGGTGAAATATCCTTCGCCACAACCTATATCAAGCAAGCTTGCGCTCTCAGCTGGCACCAAGTCGGCCAAGGTTTCCAATAACGGTAAAAAATAACCTGCAGATAAAAACTCGCGTCGCGCCAATAATTGCTCAGAGGTATCACCTGGCTCACGGGAATTTTTATACTGCACTGGCAGTAAATTAAAATAGCCCTCTTTCGCTCGATCAAATTGGTGGCGTTGAGCACAGGACAATCCCTGGGCATTCTCTGTCAATGCAGAGGAACAAAGTGGGCAAATAAGCGCGTTCATGGGTAGGGAATAGACTGGACTAAAAAGCGGCAGGATGCCGAGCTTGCAATCTTTTGGCAAGCACAGTTTTTAAAAGAAACCAACCCAACGCACAATATTTTGTGAGCCAGGAGGAATGCGTTACCCCGGGCAACGCATTCTATTGTGAGTTAATAAGGTTTATTCGTTTTCTGGTAACTCATACCTATCAATAATGTCGCGCACCAGACCGCTGCGGACTATATCTTCTCGCTCAAACTCGTGTACGTACACATTCGGCAAATCACCCAAGCGCGCTACCGCATCCGCCAAACCATTGGGACCGCGAATATCGCTTTGATTGATATCGCCATTGATAACAACCTTGCAATCTTCACCTATACGCGTCAGGAACATTTTCATTTGCGCTGGGCTGGTATTTTGCGCTTCATCCAAAATAACAAAGGTTTTACTGTTAAAGGTTTTACCACGCATATAAGCCAGCGGTGCAGCCACTATACGACCGTGACGCAGACAATAATCCACGGTACCTGCACCGAGACGCTCATTTAAAATATCGCGGAATGCATCTATATATACCGCAAACTTTTCATCCAGATCGCCAGGCAAAAAGCCCAAGTGCTCACCAGATTCCACCGCAGGACGCGTCAGGATAATTTGCTCAATCCGGCCCGACTCGAGCGCCTCCGCCGCCAATGCACCAGCGCAATAACTTTTACCGGTACCGGCAGGGCCAATACCAAAAGTCAGCGAATGACGATTGATTGCGTTGATATATTCTTGCTGGGCTTGGGTTTTAGCACGGAGGGGTTGGACGGAGCGAGGGGGAGAGTAAGCTGTTTCGATTTGTTTCGAGCGGGATTTTAGATCAACAATATTGTCATCGATTCTCGGTTGTTTTCGCGACGACTTGTGTCGCGAGCTCTTTTGAACATTTTCATCCGTAAAGTTACTGTTACTACGTCTAGCGTGAGTTCTTCTTGCCATAAATGGTCACCGCCGTAAGGTTCAAAGTTAGCTTTTAGAGTTAACAACATTTACCAAGAACTATTTACGCACAAAGTTTTTCGATCATCACCTCACTCGTTATAACAACACAATTTTTGCCTTTTCCTGAATTCGGAGGAGACTAGTCCACCGCCGTGACGCTTTAATGACAGCCGCACGGCAACCCAGTTAAACGCTGGTTAAACCTGTATTTTTTTGAACAGGCTCAACTAGATACTAGGCGGAAAGCAGATTTCGGTCAATCAGTTTTTAACAGTTTGTGACAAGAAAAAAGCCGCTATTGCGGCTTCTTCTTGAACACGGAAAACCCATCGCCAAACTCCTGCTGAGGCTCCACTTTGGCAGAGGGTTGGCGGCGCTTGCCAACATTCTTTTTATCTTTGGTACGCACCTTAATTTTTTCTTTTTCCGGGGAACTTTTCTTCTCGTCAGGTTTCTTTTTAGTTCCCACTGCCTTGCCAGATGATTTGATTTTTTCTGGCCCTTTATATGCTGACGCTAAACCAGGTACCGAGATCACTTCGAACTTTACGTCAATATAACGCTCGATGCCCTTCGTAAGATTCCAATCATTCTTGGACACAAAAGACACCGCCCTGCCCTCAGCATCAACACGACCGGTACGGCCAATGCGATGAATATACTCATCACCTGAGTGCGCCATGTCGAAATTAATAACCAGGTCTACACCCGGGATATCCAGCCCGCGTGCCGCCACATCAGTAGCCACCAAGACCTGGGTTCTGCCCTGGCGAAACAAATCGAGAGAAACACGACGCTGATCCTGGGTAATATCACCGTGCAGCGCGCTCACTTTGAATTTGTGGTAGCGCAAATAATTATCCAGCTGAACCGCTTTAAGTTTGGTATTCGTAAAAATGACCGCCTTTTCAAAGGCAGAATTCGACAGCAGCGCAAGCGCCAGTTTTTCCTTGTGTTTTACACCATCAGCAAGAATCATTTGCTGGAGAATGCGATTCGCTGGCTGCTCAACATAAATCTCTTCGCTCTCGCCGAGCACAACCTGCTTGATGAGATGGCGCAGGCCGGTTTGCTCCAGAGTGGCGGAAAACAACAGGGTTTGGCGCTCGCCGCTGCAGGTACTCGCGATGGACAATACATCCTCGCTTAAGCCCATTTCCAGCATGCGATCAGCTTCATCCAACACCAAAAACTCAAGCCCCGAGAAGTCTGTGGACTTATGCATCACATGTTCAGCCAAGCGCCCAGGTGTACCCACCACCACCTCGGGATTTTTGCGCAGCATCGCTTTTTGGTATTTGAACTCCTCCCCACCACACACCATGCCTACTTTTACAGAGGTGTATTTCAGCAATTGCTCGGCAATCTTCACTATCTGGCGAGCCAATTCACGTGTAGGAGTTAAGATCAGCAACCGGGTACTGGTTTGGCTTACTGGAGCCGAGGCCAGCATTTTCTCCAACGCCGGCAATAAGAAGGCGGCCGTTTTACCACTACCCGTCTTGGAACTAACCAGCAAACTTTTGCCCGCCAACACGCCGGGAATCGCCTGCTGCTGCACCGGCGTGGGTTCAGCGTAGCCCAAAGCATCCATAGCCTTGCGCAGTTGCGGGTTGGCGATCAACTCATAAAAAGGGGTTAAGGTCATGGTGCATCCTCGGGGTTACGGTATTGGCCTAGCCTATAATGGGCAGACTGAAGCAAAAGGCGCGCAATCTACGCAGATTACGACCACTTATCAACCTATACGCGGATAATACTAACTGCATTTGGCGGCAGGCTTGCGTAAAATGCGCTGCTTTTTCTGCCCAACTCCAGTATTTGCCATTATGAGAATTATGCTAGCCCCAATGGAGGGCGTTGTTGAACATCACGTGCGCGACATATTGACGCGTATCGGCGGCCTGGACGGCTGCGTAACCGAGTTCATCCGCGTCACCGACCAAAAACTGCCTTATCGCGTCTTTTATAAGTACGCGCAGGAGCTGGAGAGTAACTCCCAAACCCCCAACGGTACCCCGGTAAAAGTACAGTTGCTGGGCAGCAAACCCGAACCCATGGCCATTAACGCGCTCGAGTTGGTCAACTATGGCGCCAAGGCCATAGACCTCAATTTTGGTTGCCCGGCGAAAACGGTCAATTCCCATGAAGGTGGCGCCTGCTTATTGCGCACCCCCGAGCGCGTCTACTCCATTATTAAAGCCGTGCGCGATGCTGTGCCGCAGGACATTCCCGTTTCCGCCAAAATCCGCCTCGGCTTTGAAGACAGGAGCACCTATATGGAAAACGCGAGCGCCGTGGAAGCTGCCGGTGCCAACGAGCTAACCGTACACGCCCGCTCCAAAGCTGACGGCTACAAGCCTCCCGCTTATTGGCACTATATTGCCGATATAAAAGCCAAACTGAAGATCCCGGTTATCGCCAACGGAGAGATTTGGTCAATAGAGGATTACTTACGTTGCCGTGAGCAATCCCAATGCAATGATGTAATGCTGGGACGCGGCCTGTTGTCCTGCCCGGATTTAGCTCGCCAGATCAAAGCTCACCTTAAGGGTGAAGATTACCAACCTTTAACCTGGCAAGAGATATGTGAAATGCTCTTTGCCTACTACCAGACAACTACCCCACTTTACGACGAGCGAAATAGCGGCAATCGCGTCAAGCAGTGGCTGATGTACCTGAGCAGACAATACCCTCAAGCCCAGCAGTTTTTTGAAGACGTAAAGCGCAAAACCCAGCCGGCAGATATTGAACAAGCTTTTGCCCAGGCTCTACAGCGAGCCGTTGCCTGATAGCCGGCCCAAAAATAAAAAAAGCCCGCAATGCGGGCCTTTTTCCAAGCGGATATACATTACTGCAGCAATTCGTCGATGGCAGTACCAAGATCTTTCGTCTCTTCGATCTTCTCCATCATCTTGACCAGGTTAATGCCCAAGGATGTCGCCAGCTCACTGGGGAAACCTTCCAGAATGGCCGCACTAGTCGCCCCTTCATCGTTCTTTTTATTAATGTAGAGCGCGATATTAATGATCGCCGCAAGGCGCGGGAAGCTATCAGCCGCTTGCGGCTCTAACTGGTGGCGAATACCTTTGACAATAGCATCCGGAAATTTCCAGCGGTTAGCCAATTCAGCGCCCGCCTCGGAAAAATCAAAACCTAAATAATTCCGCTCTATATCCACATTGCGCGCGCCCTTATCAACTACCTTTTGCATTTCGGCGCATTCGGCCGGTAGCAGGATATGAATAAGCAGCTCACCAATGTTATGAATCATCCCGCAGGTAAATGCCGTTTCGGCATCATCGTGAGAATAACGGGCGATCCACTTACAAGTCGCCGCTACAGCAAAGCTGTCATGCCAAAACTTGCGCAAATCAAATCCTTCCGGCGCTTTGAAAGCCCCAGTCAGACCTGAAGCCAATACCAACGTGCGCACTGCATTAAAACCAAGCAAGAACACAGCATCGTTTACCGAACCCACTTTGCGATTGCCACCATAATGCGCCGAGTTGGCAGCGCGCAAAACCTTTATGGTTAATACCTGGTCTGAACTGATTTTTTTTGCGATGGCATCATTGCTCACATTCTCATCGCCAAAACTTTCTATAAGTTCTTGAACAACCTTGGGAATATTGGGCAATTTCTGAGCATTATCTATTAGACTTTGTAAGTTCACGATGTCGCCTCACTCTGTGGAAAAGAACATTAACCTGAGGATAGTTCAGCTTTAATCGTTTGCTAGATTATTTATATAAAAAATAGTCACTACGCGAGGAAGGAATAAACGAAAAGAGATAAGCAAAGATGCACGCAATCCGACCCGACCTTAAATACAAAAGCCCTGCTATTACTAGCAGGGCTTTTGTATATGGCGCACTCGGGAGGGTGAGCGACACAATAAGCGAAGCACTGCTTCGCGTGTCGCGAACACCTTTTGGCGCAGCCAAAAGGCAGGCAACCCGAGCGATGCAAAAACAAAAAAGGCCTAGCTTTTCAGCTAGGCCTTTATCTTGTATGGCGCACTCGGGAGGATTCGAACCTCCGACCGCTCGGTTCGTAGCCGAGTACTCTATCCAGCTGAGCTACGAGTGCGTTGTTGAGGCGCGCATTCT
>JAGKWU010000002.1 GCA_021151695.1 Cellvibrionaceae bacterium
GCGGATATGTTGAAGGCTATGCAGAAAAAGTAATGATGTAATCATCTGGTGATTTGGGGGGATTGTTTCAAACAGGCTCGAAACAATCCCCTTGGATTACGGTTAGTGATCCCCTAAAAACTCAACCTCAGTTGCTGTAAATACGCCATTTTTTAAAACACCTTTCACTCGTACCCGCTGACCAATGGCTTTTACGTAAAACTCTGATTCGCTTAGCAAATCGCCATGGTCTGCTTTAAACTCTGTTTGGTTGTTGGTGACAATACTGCGGCCGAGCAAGCTGAAACTGTGGTTGTCAGTGGCTGTGATGATGCCGCTGAATTTCAGTTCGGTATCTTCGTCGTTGGCCAATTCTTCCCTTTCTATTTTGCTGGCGATAAATACACCATCGCGATAGTAGCCGGAGATTTTTACGAAATCGCCGGTTTGCAGGCTAGCGAGATTAAAGCGTTTTACCTGACCTTTACCCTTGTCTTCATAGGCAGTGCGCAGCGATGTTTGTATGCTGGTACCGTTGATTTGCAGGGTGCCGGTGATAACGCCGGATGTATTGTTTGTGCTGACGCTAGTCACTTCACCAGCGATTTCGTTATCCGTTGCTTTGGCAAATTCAATGCGCTCCGCCACTACCACGCCTGCGCTATTCACACTGCCTTTAAGTTCCACGGCAACACCAATAGCGAGTTGCGCGGCGCTGCCATTTTCATAAGTTGTTTGCGCGTTGGTGGTGACTTTTGTGCCCGCCACATCAAAATCTGTAGCAGAGGCAAAGCGCGTGATAAAACCCTCCAGCTCGGCGGTTTTGATGTTTTTATCAAAAGCTTTGCTGAGATTAGTGACAGTTCTTGCCTGCAATATCCCTTGGTTGTCCAGGCTGCCGGTAACGACAATTTGCAAGCCGTTAGCCAAACGATTGTTGGGGAAACCGTTGAGGTTGGCCGCTGAGTAGTTAACGATTAGTCCGTTCAATGTGAAGCTGTTGGTTGTTTCATTAAGGTTGCTCACGAGGCCCATGGCTTGATGATTACCCGTTGCAATTAACTCAACTCTTGTTGCAGTGATAATACCCGCCGCATCCACTTTGCCACTCACTAATACGCGATTACCAATGTGCAAACCATCGAGGTAATTGGGTTTAATGGCGGCATCAAACAGGGTTTCGCTATTCACCTGTACGGTTTGACCGAGCAGGCTAAATTGCTGCAGGTTGCTATCAATGCTGGTGATGCTGCCCATAACATTGGGATGGAACTCTATAGTATCGGCAACTTGTGAACCATCGTCAGCTGTGTGACTGGTAAGATTGACTTGATAACCTGCGTGCAAATTATTTTCGTTGCTTTGCTCGTCGTTCACCAGGATCTTGGCTTTGTCGGATTGATAGCGTACGCCGTTGACAATCACGCTGCCAAAACCGTTGATGGTGCCCGAGCTGTAACCAACGGGTGAGGCAATTTGCGGTGCACCGCTACCGTCTATGCCCGAGGTTTGATTGCCGCCACCACCACAGGCGGTGAGCAATAACAGCGCTACAATAAATGAATAAAAAAATTGCATTCTTAACTCCAAAAAAACTTACGGCTTATCCACAGGGGGAGCCGCTTCAATCAAATAGGTGCCCACGCCCAAGCGTACAGTGTTGGTCTCTGTATTATTGTCGGTGGGTTTGACTTCATGTTCGGTGAGCCAGGCATCAACTTTTTCCAAAAAGGCTTGGCCCTCTTGTTCGACAAACGCGCGAAACGCCGCTGCGCTTTCGGGGGACATCTGGATATTGGTTGCGCGCCGCTCAAAATGTAACGGCAAATTTTTTTCGCTATTGGCTTTATAGAGATTGTGATAGAGGGTGCTGCCCAAATCGTTGATCACGCTGCCTGCACGCAGCAGTGCGCCTGGGTCGGATTGGGAGGGTACGTAATACCGTTTGAGCACCTGCAAATTGCCCCGCGCATCTTCTTCCACTACGCCGGTGCGTTTGAATTCTTTTAGCAGCGTGCTGGCCGACATGTCGCCGCCGTAGGTTTTGGCGAGCAGCGCAAAGCGAGCGGCGTCCAACACTTGGGGATTGCCATCGTCTGCGAGAAAAAAAGCGTCCTGGTGCCAGCCGGAAAGCACGCGGGTCATACGGTCCTGGCCCTGTTGTGATGCTTCGCTTTCGGTATTGTTTTTGAGTTCGTCTTTGATGCGTCCGGCCTCGCGTCTGTCGATGCCGGTGAGAATGGATATACGCGAGAGATTGGTGTCGCGCCCGCGAATACCAAACTCCTGCGCAGCCACCTGTACATAGAGTTGTTTGCAAAGTGCCGTCAACTCTTTATAGGTGATGCCATTGCGCAACAGTATCCCGACTATGGGCGCCATCAAGTGCCGGCAGGCCGCAAGTACAGTTGCTTTGGGTGTAGACATGATCTTTGCTCTGGTCCGCTGTGAAGCGGCGAAATGTAACAGAAATCGTCCATCAAAATTTAATTAAACATCAGCTGGGGCGCTTAAAAAGCCTCCACTGCCGTCTAGGGATGACGACAGTGGAGGAACAGCGCTTAGATGAAGCGTAACTGGTCTTCCTTTCGAGTTCTTACATGCTGGAAGCAGATGAGCTGCTAGCAGTTGAGCTGGTCACTGAGCTGCTGCTCATTGACGAACTTGCTACTGAACTGCTAGAGGCAACACTGCTTACCGCGCTACTCGAAACACTGGCCGCCGCACTGGAAGACGACTTACTGGAAGATGAATGGTGGCCGTGATGGTCGCCATCATCTTCGTCTTCAAGCTCTATCACACGGGCGATAAATACATCGTTCTCAACAACGCCCTTGATCTCCACATTCAAACCCACAGCGCCATTCAAAAATGCCTGGATATTGTTGAAGCCTTTCAGTTGCGTGGTGCTGGTAACTTTCACACTGTGGCCGGACACTACAATCACATCACCAGTCACTGATTCAATCACACCGCTGACTTCGTTCCAGAAACCATCGTGGCCTTTGTCTTTAGCATTTTTGCGTTCAACGCGGGTGGCAACCATGTGCTCAGGTGTTGTGGCTGTCGCTGGCTGTTTGTAGCCGCGCACGTCAATAAAGTCACCGGTCATCAGGTCTTCCAGATCGAAGAAACGTACGCGGGCTTTGCTGCGATCGTTAAAGCTAGTGTCGGTGGTTACGGTGAAAGTCACACCATTCAGTGTGAAGGTTTTCGCCGTCAGGTCTATGGCTTCAATCAGGCCCTCATCATGTACGCGGGGCTTGAAGTAAAGGGTGACTTTGCTGGCAACCAGGTTGTGGTCCGCATCCAATGTTCCTTTCACTTTTACCCAAACGCCGTCGGCGAGGTTGGCGGCTGTACCATTTTCAAAACTGGTGCTGCCGGAGATCAGCACTTTGGTGTCGTCCAGCATAAAGCTGGTATTGGCTACCAGTTCACTCACCACACCAAACATGCCGTAATCGTGTTTAAGATCGAGCAGTCCATCGTGTTTCAAGTCGAGCAAACTCAAATGCACATTGCCATCGGCAACCAAAACGCCATTCACGACTGTACCGTGCACGCGCACCACCAATCCATTTGCCAGCAATTTATTGGGCAGGTCATTGATAGTGGCTTTGCTGTAATCCACAGCGACGCCGTTAATGGTGAAGGTTTTTGCGGTGGTATCCAGGTCAGCAACGCTGCCACTCAAAAATACCTGGCCAATCTCGCTGCCGGTGAGCTTTTCAATGCGGGTGGCCACCAGGTCGCCATCGGCGTTGGTGTAGGCACTCACTTTGATAAAGTCGCCAGCTTTTAAATCAGTGGCGAGCAATTCGTCTTCGTAAAACGTATCTGCAGTGATCAGGATATTTTGACCGAGCGCCACAATCGTTCCTGTGGTCGCGCCGGTATTGGCATCAATCACCAAGGTGATGCTGTCGATAGGTGCACGCAAACGCGATTCGCCCACCAGGCTGGTGGCTTTGCCGTGCAGGCCATCGGCATTGATGCTGCCGGTAATGCGCACCAGTTGGCCCACACCCAGATCAGATTCCACCTCGCTGTCACCATCGATATTGATGTTGGCGTCCTTCACGTCAAAGTGCACACCGTTGACTATCACACTGCCAAAACCTGTCACCACGCCCTGGGCAATCGTCGTTTCAGTGGGGGAGGCTGTACCGGGTGTGCTTGAACTACTGGCGCCTGGAACGGAGCTGCCGCCGCCGCCGCCGCCGCAGGCAACCAGAGTGCTGCCGGCCAGCAGGCTGATCAAAAGAAGATTCGTTTTCATTACAGATACCTCATCAATACCTTTTCGGAAACTGGGCAGCCGCGCTCTAACCTGTGAAAGGGTATGTCATGGGCTGCATCGAGTTTGGGCGAGAAGAAATTCTTGTCGCCTACCGGAAACAGGATTTGAAATCCAAATTTCCATAATTGGTATTTTATTTGCCAAATATGGATAAAAATGCCGATGAGGTCAACCTTTTAAAAAGAAAGTGGGGTCATGGGGATGGCATTTGTCACAAGTTGGAGTAAATCCGCAGAGAGTTGATTGACCGACTATTTGGTCGGTCGTTATTATTTACAGACCAACCAGTCGGTTTGCCATCGAATTCTTCTTCTGCTGCGGTTGCGGCAGGTTTAATCAAACTGCCGCTTAGCCGGCGATATCCAACGGAGTTAGGAACCCATGTTCAGGTCTGAATTTACCCTGTCGAGGCTGGCGTTTGCTCTGGTGTTAGTGGCCGGTCTCGCCGCTTGCAGCAAAGCCCCCGAAAAAATGGAAGACGTGCGCCCTGTGCGCGCCATTACGCTCAGCGCCGCCCAGCAGCAAGTGGTGGCAGAGTATTCCGGCAGTGTGCAGGCGCGGGTGGAATCGCAACTGGGCTTTCGCGTGAGCGGTAAAATCCAGCAGCGCAAAGTGGATGTGGGCAGCATCGTCAAACCCGGTCAGGTGTTGATGCAACTTGATCCACAAGACCTGCAGCTGGCGCAAACCCAGGCACAAGCCAATCTTAAAGCGGCGCAAAGCAACTATGAGTTAGCTAATTTTGAACTCAAACGCTACGAAGACCTGCGCAAAACCAATGCGGTCAGCCAGAGCGCGTTGGATGCGAAAAAGACATCCTTCGACGCTGCCAAAGCCAGTTGGGAGCAAGCCCAAGCTGCCTTCAAAACCCAATCCAATCAAGCCGCTTACGCAACCCTCGTTTCCGACGTTGCCGGTGTAGTTACCGCCATTAATGCTGAGGTCGGCCAGGTAGTTTCCGCTGGTACACCGGTCGTGCAGGTCGCAAAAGCTGGCGAGCTGGAAGTGGTGGTAGGTGTTCCCGAAAATTCGGTAGATGTGGTGACGCGTGCAAATGAAGTGCAGATCCGTCTCTGGGCCGACAAACGCATTGCCATCCCTGGCAAAATTCGCGAGCTGTCACCGGTCGCTGATCCCGCTACGCGTACCTTTACTGCCAAGGTTACGATTACTGATCCGCAACAAGCCCAGCGCATTAAGTTGGGCATGACGGCCTCGGTGCAATTTGCACTCAACACACCTGGCAGTTTTGTAAAAGTGCCGCTCACGGCGCTCTATCAAAACAAGGGCGCAACTTCTGTGTGGGTAGTGGAGCAGGGCAAAGTAAAGTTGGCGCCTGTGCAAGTGGTGGGCATGAATGGCAATGATATTTTGCTCGGTAGCGGCGTGAGTACAGGCCAGACAGTCGTAACAGCCGGCGTGCATGTGCTCAACCCCGGTCAGCAAGTCAATATTTTACCGCCCGAACCAGAAGCGCCTGCACCTGAACCTTATCTCACCGCGCAAAGTTTGTTGGCGCAGCCCGCAGTAAACGCCGCCGATAAAACGGACGCTCATTTAAAAATTACCTCAACGCAAGGCGCGGTGGTCACCCAAGGAGCGGCTAAATGAAATCGCAGGGAGCCTCGTTAAATTTATCGCGCTGGGCGCTTGAGCATATTCCACTCATTCGCTATTTGATCGCCGCGCTGTTAATCGGCGGCATCATGAGTTTTAGCAAACTCGGGCAAGATGAAGATCCTCCGTTTACCTTTCGTGCGATGGTAGTTACCGCCAAATGGCCGGGCGCTACGGCGTTGCAAATGGCTGATCAGGTTACCGACAAGCTGGAAAAAACGCTGCAGGAAACGCCTTATATAGACATCATCCGCAGCTTCTCCAAACCCGGTGAAACCACCATTATTTTGCAGCTGCGCGAATCCACGCCGCCAAAAGAAACCAGTGCATCCTGGTACCAGGTGCGCAAAAAAATTGGCGATATGAAATACAGCTTGCCGCAAGGTGTGGTCGGCCCGTTTTTTAACGATGAGTTCGGTGATACCTATGGTTCTATCTTTGCGCTTTCAGGTGATGGCTTTACCTACGCCGAATTAAAAGACTACGCCGATTTGGTGCGCCAGCAATTTTTAAGCGTGCCGCTGGTGGCCAAGGTGGAATTGCTTGGTGTGCAGGACGAAAAAATCAATATTGTTTTCTCGCACAAAAAATTTGCGCAGCTGGGTATATCGCTGGAAGAAATCATCCAGCAAATCAACAGCCAAAACGCGGTTGAATCTACCGGCGTTATAGTTACCCAAACCGATAATGTGCAAGTGCGCGTAACCGGCGCTTTCAAAACCCCGAAAGATTTGGAAAATCTGAGCCTGCGTGCGCAGGGCACCAATTTCCGTTTGGGTGATTTCGCCGAGATTAAACGCGAATACGACGATCCACCCAAAAACAAAATGCGCTTTAACGGCAAAGAAGTGATTGGCCTTGCCATCTCCATGCAGAAGGGCGGCAATATTATCGATCTGGGTAAAAACCTGGAGAAAACCGCCGGCGATATTAAAAGCAAACTGCCTGTAGGCGTAGAGCTTGAGCGCGTAGCAGATCAGCCCAAAGCCGTGTCCACCTCAGTTAATGAATTTTTAAAGACGTTGGTTGAAGCTTTAGTGATAGTGCTCGCGGTTAGCTTTGTAGCACTCGGCTTTCACAAAGAGGGCAATGGCATACGTATAGATTTTCGTCCCGGCCTGGTAGTGGGTTTAACTATTCCGCTGGTATTGGCGATTACCTTTTTGTTTATGCGTATTTTTGACATAGACCTGCACAAAATTTCGCTGGGTGCACTGATTATTGCTTTAGGTCTGTTGGTGGACGATGCGATTATCGCGGTGGAAATGATGGTGCGCAAAATGGAGGAGGGCTACACCCGCTTCGATGCGGCCACTTTCGCCTATACCTCAACCGCTATGCCCATGCTGACGGGCACCTTGATTACCGCCGCTGGCTTTTTGCCGATTGGTCTTGCTAAATCCGCCGCGGGTGAATACACCTTTTCCATGTTTTCGGTTAACTGTTTAGCCTTGTTGATTTCGTGGCTGGTGGCCGTATTGTTCACGCCTTACATTGGTTATCTGCTGTTGAAGGTAAAACCCCACAGCGCAGATGAAGCACCCCACGAATTATTCGATTCGCTTTTTTATGTGCGCTTCCGCGCGCTGGTGAATTGGTGTGTGGAGTTTCGCAAAACAACCATCGCTATTACGTTGGGTATTTTTGCATTAGGCATCTTCGGCTTTAAATTTATCGAACAGCAATTTTTCCCGGATTCTATTCGTCCCGAATTGATGGTGGAGATGTGGTTGCCCGAAGGGTCGGCTTACGCGGCGACCGAAGCGCAAGCGAAAAAATTTGAAGCCTTCATCAACCAGCAGCCAGGCGTTGAGAGCGTCACTAGTTATGTTGGTACTGGTAGCCCGCGTTTTTATTTGCCGCTGGACCAGATATTCCCGCAATCCAACGTAGCGCAAATCGTGGTACTGCCCAAGGATCTTAAGGCGCGCACCGAACTGCGTGAAAAAATCATTCACGAATTTAAAGTGAATTTCCCGGAGGTGCGTGGCCGCGTTAAATTTTTGCCCACAGGTCCACCAGTGCCATACCCTGTGCAATTTCGCGTGAGCGGTACTGATCCGATCAAAGTGCGCGAGATTGCTGATCAAGTAAAAGATATAATGCGCGCGAACGCCAATACTCTCGGTGTAAACGATAACTGGAATGAATCGGTTAAAGTGTTGCGGCTGGATCTCGATCAGGACAAATTGCGCGCGCTGGGGATGAGTTCTGAAGTTGTGATGCGCGCAGCCAATACGATTTTGAGCGGTACGGTTGTTGGTCAATACCGCGAAAAAAATCGCCTGGTTGATATACTGATTCGCCAGCCGCTGGATGAGCGTTCAACCATTGAACGATTAAACGATACCAACTTGCCCACCGGTAGCGGTAAATCGGTAACCTTGGGGCAAGTGGCCAAAGCCCAATTTGTGTGGGAACCGGGTATCGTCTGGCGAGAAAACCGCGAATGGGCCATTACAGTTCAAGCGGATGTGATAGATGGCATTCAAGGCCCGACTGTATCCAGTCAAATTGAACCCAAGCTAGCGGATATAAAAGCTAGGCTGCCGATTGGTTATGCGATTAAATTAGCCGGTGCTGCCGCCGACAGCAGCAAAGCGCAAGATTCTATCGCCGCCAATGTGCCGCTGGTGGTTTTTATTATCTTCACCTTATTGATGTTGCAGTTGCATAGTTTCTCGCGCGCACTCTTGGTGTTTTTAACCGGCCCTTTGGGTGTTGCAGGCGTGGCCATGGCACTGTTGATTTTGCACAGGCCTATGGGCTTCGTCGCACAGCTGGGCGTGATTGCGCTCTTTGGTATGATCATCCGCAACTCGGTGATTTTGATCGACCAGATTGAAACTGATATTGCGAGTGGCACTGCTCCTTGGGATGCCATTGTAGAAGCAGCCGTACGCCGCTTTCGCCCAATTATCCTCACGGCTGCGGCAGCTGTGTTGGCGATGATTCCACTTTCAGGCTCGGTATTCTGGGGGCCGATGGCAGTGGCGATCATGGGAGGATTGATAGTGGCAACTGGATTAACGCTACTGTTTTTACCTGCGCTTTATGCAGCTTGGTTTAAAGTTAGGAAAGGATGAATATTGGACCGGTGCGTTACTCACTTCGCACTCGCTTGCCATTAGGGCGTTTGTTTCGAAAAAACACCCTAACGTCAAACTTACAGTTGAGTAGCTTCGAGCGTTTAATGTTATTTATCCAATTAACCTTTGGTAATTTATGCGAGCAGAACACTTTGCCTTTTTAGGCCCCGAATCCACCCGCACTAAAATATTGATCGCGGCCCACGAAGAAATGTACGAGCAAGGCTTCCAGGGCTTGCGCATTGATGCCGTGCTTAAAAAAACCGAATTGGCCAAAGGTGCGCTCTATCACTACTTTCCCAATAAGCTTGCATTAGGTTACGCCGTAGTAGACGAAGTTATCATGGGTTACTTTGCCAATAGCTGGAGCGGCTTTCTGGATGCAAGCCGCGATCCCTTGCAGGCCATGAAAGATTTCTTCAAAAAGAAATGCCAGGATATCCAGGATGGTGAATGCACTAATGGCTGCCCGTTGACCAATCTGGTTCAGGAGATGTCTACCCTTGATGAAGGTTTTCAGCAGCGGCTGCGCACGGTAATAAGCAATATCGTTATGGCCGTTAGCAGCGGCCTGCAGCAAGGTCAGCAAGATGGCATAGTCCGCAGAGATATAGATCCGCAAACTATGTCCATCTTTTTATTGAGCAGCTATCAAGGGATTATGGGTACAGCCAAATGCATGCAATCGATGGAGCTTGCGATCAGTTTGTTTGATACTTTAGAGAGTTATATAGATTCATTGCGTGCTTAAAGGGCGCATGGCGAAAGGTTTTATTCCCCTAATATCTGATCGACAGCCGCTTCAATAGCTTCGAAGCTAGGTTCTTGTGCCGCAGCGGTTAATAATCCCATTTTGGTAGAGCCCCAGCGCGGCCCAAATAAACGCACTGCCAAGTAAAACATTTTCGCTCGGCTTTTATCGGTCCCATCTGCAAGCATCGCCTCGTAAAACATACGATGCGCCTCTTTCGATGTTCTAAGTTTTTTAGTGCAAGCTACATCGTGCACTACGCTTGCTCTCCTATAGTCGCCGATAAATGGCGTTCCTATTAGTTTGGACCATATGGCAGCGGGAATGCTGGCGCCATCAATTGTATCGCCAGTCTCAGCTTTCCAGCGAACATCGGCACTGTCAATGAATGCAAAAGGCGCAAGCAGCTCCATCTTTCTATCTTCACCGGAATGGACTAGCCAGCGAGTTTGTACCTCACCTTCGAATGGCATAATAACCTCCTGAATTTTACCTTGTCTGTAGCATTAGCTTGATCGCCAACACGCTCGGATGATTATTCATTTCGGATATTTACGCACCACCCAAATGGGGGGGGCTAATATGCTTGGCTATTTGGTCAAGCTTGGCACACAGGTAATTTCTGTGAGTACTGAGTTGGCAATAAAACATTCTTCGTGAGCGCGGTGGTGCAACTCTTCCAATTCCTGCTGGGTTGGGATTTTCTCGCCAGAGAATGCGGTAGCGGGATTTAATGTGGTTTTTGCCAAAAAGATTTTCCCCTTTGCATTTTTACCCATAACGCCGCTGGCTTTATCTTCGTAACTATCCACCACAAAACCCGCGCGCGCTGCCAAATCCAAAAACCAGAGCATATGGCAGTTGGATAGAGCGGCGAGCAATAATTCTTCTGGATCAACCGCCGTCGGATCGGAGTAGGGCACAGGCACAATGCCGGGTGATGAGGATGCTGGGACTTCAAGTCCGCCGTCAAATTTCAATATGTGTTTGCGGCTGTAGTGTCTGTCGGTAAAAGTCTGTTCGCCGCGCTGCCAAATTACTTCAACAATGTGTTCGCTCATAAGGCTTCCTTAAAAAAGATTTATCGTGTTGCATGGCCATAGAGTATAGGGCAATTGCGCAGATTGCATCGCGAAATAAATAGTACAGTCAAATAAATAGTACCGCCAAATAAAAAAGCCCGCTGCAATCACAGCGGGCCTTCTATGGATAAACTAGCAAGAAAAATTACTGGGTAATCGTAAAGGTGGCGTAACGTACCGTGCGATTGCCTGCGGTATCTACAGCGGTAAAACCCACGCCTTTATCGCCCGGTGCAAGGTTGGCGGGTAGGGTGTAGTTTAATTCCCAGGCTTTGCTGACACTGTTATAAACCAGTGCAGTATTGTAGGCGCCACCCAGTGATTTCAAATCAACCGTCAGTTGCGCAAGGGGCAATGTGCCCAGCGCAATTTTTGCGCTGATCAGCAAGCTGGTACCGGCGCTGCCGCTCGCTGGCGTCACTAAGGGTGAATTCACTTTAAGCGTGGGCGCAGGCGCAAGTGTTTGCGAATAAAGCCACTGCCACATCTCCTGCATATTGTAAGCTGCCACCCAGCCGCCGTGACCGCTTGCTGCAAAAATGGTCATGATAGTTTTTGCATTGGCATCTACGGGGGTTGCCGCGCTATTCCATTGCCATTGGGTTGGTAGCAAATCGCCGGCCGTCAATGTTTCGAGCGACGCGGTGCGATGGGTAGCTGCTTGCGTCGCGCCATGATCGGGTGAGTAGCCCTGCATAACACGCTCGCTGGCGAAAGGAATCATGCGATCAATATGTTCAATAGTGCATTGGCGATGGGTATAACTTTGGCAGCGAAACAACGAGGTTTCAGGCGCAAGCCCAGGGCCGGTATTGGTATCGTTGTAGTTATGGAATGCCCAGGTAGGTACATGGCTGGCGTAATACATACTACTCAGCGAAGCCTCTGTTCCCGCAATAGGAACCACCGCAGCAACCTTGGTAGATTTGTTGGCCGAATAAGCCCAGGTGCCGCCGCCGCCCAGTGAAAGGCCGGTCACGTAAATGCGATTTTCATCCACACGCATGCGCGATTTAATATATTCAATCATGGCGTCAATATTGGATGGATTCCAACTACCACAGGTTTGTGGTTCAACAATAATGCCATTCAAAAATGGACGCTGGTTGCTGTAAGCCGTGCCTTGCAAAATTTGATAGCCGGGTGAATTGAGGCTGGATTTGTGCAGGCCTTCCAACGACGATTTAGCGCAAATTTCACCTGCACCGTGTAACCAAATGAGCAGCGGATATTTTTTACAGGGTGCATAGGAATAGCCAAGAGGTTTGTAAACCCAGTGACCAAGTCCATAAGGAGAGGTGCCAGCGACATAGGGATATTTGATGAGTGTGTCATCGGGTGTAGTATCGCTCGCATCACAGCTAGTGGGAGCAGCCGTATGGTTGGCAATTTTCATCGCGCCTATGTAAAAAAATTTATTGCTGTTGGTATTGTTCGGGCCGGGCGCCAGATCCAATACCAGAGTGCCGTCGGCGGCAGGTTGCATATCAAAGAGGTTGGCAATCTCGGCGGTATTTTCAGTCGCGTTCAGGTAAGTCGTTTTATTGTTAGTGCCGGTAATTTTATATTCTGTCTCGCGGTTGTCGGTAACGCCGGTACGTGAAGCGAAAATACTAAAATCGTAAAGCTGTGCAGGATCAAGCCCGGAAATTTTTAGCTGCGAATTGGGTACCACATTGCCTTGGAATGAAACTGTGTTACCAAAAAAACTATCGCGGGTAGCGCTTGCCACAAAACCGGTTTCGGGTGCGGGCGATGTAGTACCGTTGGAGTTGGTGCCACCCTGATTGAAGGGGACGGTAATGGTGAGTGAAAGTCCGGTCGTCTGGCCATCACTGTTGATCAAGCCTGTATAGGCCTGGATACCCTGATTGGTAATATTGTTGTAACCGGGTGAACTGGTTTGGCTGGATGGCCCAAAATCAAATAGCCAGGTTTCAGCGTTCGCGCTATTGGCGAACAAACTTGCTGCAATAGCTGTTAGGAGTGGCGCACAAAAAATTATGCCTTTAAATCTCATAGTGGTGTCCCTTTATAAAAATAAATAGGGTTGATTAGGCGATGGCTCAACTACCCAACAACTGAGCCGCACCACTATAGAGAAAACGCGCTAGCAAACTATGAAGCCGAACACATAAGTCCCTGAACCTTGTCTCATAAACCTAAACAATCTAGTTTTACTAAAAATTTGCCAAAACAGTACTGTAATTTTAGGTGACTTCATTCCGATAAGGATCAACTGAGTTTTCGCAAAACCTCCTGAACATATTTGTCCAGATTCTGGTCATTTGCAGGCGATACAAACTCGCGGATTTGTTCGTAGTGCTCAACTGTATCGAACAGTTGTTGCCAATGCACTAAGGTAGAATCGCCTTGTGATTCAAAGCGCAAGCTGAGAAAAAAATGATGGCCGGAAAAATGCTCTATCACAATCAGCTCATTTTCTTTCACTTCAGTAAAACGGCTTTCATTCTCGTAATCCTTGCCGTCGGGGCTGTGGAGTGTAAAGTGCCAGCGGCCACCGGTGCGAAAATCGAACTCATAAAATGTGCTGTGAAATCCCGCTGGGCCCCACCAACGGGCAAGGCTATCTGCATCGCGAAAGGTGTCGAATACAACCGATACAGGTGCGTTAATAAGCCTGGTTTTGTTATCGGCGCGGTTTGCTTCTGGTTCAGTCGTGCTCATAGTGGCTCCTGCTGTAAGTGTTGCGGCTCTTTGTTCTTGGTGGGGCGCGAGGCGTTTGATTGTTATTATCTACTGCCGCAAAAAATATTTTTCTGTGCTATTGGGTTCGCTTTTTCTGATGAACAATCTTTCTTCAGCATTTATGCCTAGCAATACTTGAAATACGTCGCCAAGGATTGCTCGTGATGAGTAATAGCTATGGCCTAATCCCATTGTGGGCGAATCCACCAAGCTGACGTTAATGGAATCAATGCGCTCGGAAAACGCACAGGCACCAAAGCGCGGGTTCTTGTTGTACATTTCAGAGGCTATCATAGCTCTGTCATTATAAGAGCAGTAAATCGTGATGCGTTTACTATTGCTTTTTACATTGTCAGCAATATTTATAAAAGCATTGGAATCGTAATCCGGGGCGTTGAGGATTAACTCATTAATAATTTTCGTATCCGGATTGCTGTCGGCAAACTCCTTTAATGCGGGCAATACCACTTGATGCCCCATGGAGTGTACTACGAGGTTTACTTTCAGGTTATTTGCTTTTAATTGGTTTAAAAAGTCCTTAAAGGAGTTTATGGACTCTTTGGCGTTTTTAAGGTTGTTATCGTAGGTGCGTGCAACCAGTTTTTCATCGAGAAAGCCATCGCCTGCGCCTGCTGGCCACGAGAACAAAACGACAGGTCCCTGGTATTTTAAATCGTAAGCTATCTGCGCAGCTCTGAGTACAGCATCTTCGTAACGCAAATTAAATCCGTGTACGAATACCAATGGATAGCGTTCGGATTTTTTCAAGTATTCGAATACAGACACTTGATCAAGGCTCTTTGAATTCAGAATCTTAAAAAAATCGTGGGACGATAGTCTGTTATCTTTTGTGACAGGAATTTGTCCCGTACTGTGATTTTTTGGGACATTGATTTTGCATACACCATAAAGGACCGATGTGCCCAAGCTAACCCCAAGTTGATCATTGGTGCAGCCAAAGTAATCACCTTTAAGGTTTCGGTTGGTAAACACCAAAACATCGAGCGCCCTGGTGTCGGAATAATTCTCGATGAAATAATTTCCCCATATTTTCCCAAGATCTCTTTGGAATGCATCATCCACGCTGGGCGGCAAAGCGGGTTCAGGTATGGGTGTTTTGGCGGGGGAGTCAGCGACAGGTATGGAAAAGGGAGATTTCATTTTTGCGGCCAGGCCACCACAACCACTGAGCGCTACAGCCAACAACATTACAGATACTAATTTCATAAAGCCTTGCCTTTGGGGGGATGCGTGCAATCATATTATCTTGTACAAGACATGGCCAGTATCCCGAAAGCGTCCGTGCGTTATTATCAGCTGCGTTTAGGTGTTTTATAGATAAATGGCCAGGTTAGTGCCTTCCGTCGCGCATACGGATACTACAGCCGGGCGCAACGCAAGCTTGCGTAAATAGCGTCCCAGATTATCGAAGGATAAAGGCGGCCGGGTAAATCCGCTGGCCCAATGTGCCAACATAAATAAGAAGTAATCGCAAATTGAAATACTATCGCCTATCAGAAAGTCTTTACCTTCCAGTTCTTTGTCAATCAGCATAAACATCTCAGTCACTCGCACTTCCTGCGCCGCTTTTAATGAGCCGGTAATATGAGGAGCTGTTGTGTGCTTGGCGGGATAAAAATACACCATCAACTCTGGTTGCAGGCTGGCATTGAGGTAAAACAACCATTGCAAACAAAGAGGCCGCGACGGATCGCCTAGCGCGGGAATCAAATTTGCTTCAGGATGTTTGTCAGCAAGGTGTAAGCCTATAGCAGCGCTTTCGAAAATTGCTTGGCCATTATCAATCAGGGTGGGAATTCGCCCGCTGGGATTTAGCTGCAAATATTCCGCTGATTTTTGCGCATTGGTTTTTCTATCTACTACTATAAGTTCATAGTTAACACCCAACTCCGCCAGGATCATATGGGGCGCCCAGCTGGCATTGCGTGGGTAGTAAAATAGTTTGTACATAATGTTTCCTTGCCAGTCTTAAGTTATGTTCTTTCGCTCTTCCGTATAACCAACTTCAATCCAGACCACACATCCGACACGGCGCACACTTTGATATCTACGTAACCCATAGGTAACGCGATATCGCGGATTACATCTTCGGTGATACTCGTAGGTACTTTGGATGCCTTCTTCGGCCAGGAAACCCAGATGAAAGCGTCTTGCAAAATTCTGTGTCGTAAGAGTTCCAATTGCTTTTGGAGCTCAGCAAACTCCGTGTGGAATAAATGCACGGCGGCGAGCTTATCGCCTTTTATATTCGCAACTATCTGACTGCCTTCCGGCAATTCCCCCAGCCACTGCTGGTATTCAGGTGGCGGGTTAGATACATGAAGTCTCATATTGGGTTTAATGCCCAATTTTTTGATAAGCGGTGTTCCTGAATATCCGGTCATAATTACTTCCTGTTATTGGATATAATTTAAATCCTTGATTCGTCGAAGCAGGGAAGTGAATCTGCATTGCGAGGCCACTGTGGGCGGTTTTCGCAAAAGATATTGGCACTAACAGATTGCTTAGGTTCGGTATCCAAAATACCCAAGGCAATTTCGTAAGGGGAATCTGGCTGGCGTAAGCGATAAAAAATACTCGAGCCGCAGCGACTGCAAAAACCGCGCTCGGCCTTTTCAGATGAAGGGTAAACCGTGATCTTATCCTGGCCAGATTCCCAGCGAATATCTTGCGCGTTGACGGTACCAAAGGTGCCGTAGGCGGCTCCGGTAAATTTTCGGCACATGGAGCAATGGCAATGGGCTATTGCTCCACTAAACTTTTCAAAACTGAATTTTATATCTCCGCACAAACAACAGGCCTGCATCGCTAACTCCAAATCTGATGTGAGGTTAAAAATAATGGGATTGTCTCGCCTTTTCCTTTTCGAATCGCTCCAGCGCCAAGGCTATAAGCCGATCAATCAAATCCATATAGCTAATACCAGAAGCCTCCCACAGTTTTGGGTACATACTGATGGAGGTAAAACCGGGTAGGGTATTTATTTCGTTTACCAGTATCTCGCCGTTCTCCTTGTAAAACATATCTACGCGGCCCAAGCCTTCGCAGCAGAGAATTTTAAATGTCTTTATGGCGAGTGCCTGGGCTTGCGCAGCGGCTTCGGGTGAGAGCTTTGCCGGTATATCAAAAAGTGCACCTTCTGCATCTATATATTTTGCTTCATAGCTGTAAAAGTCGTGTGTAGGCCTGAGTTCGCCGGGCACCGATACTATGGGTTTGCTATTGCCCAATACGGCGCATTCTATCTCACGACCAGCAACAAATTCCTCGACTAATAATTTGCTATCGTATTTAAAGGCTTCTGCGATGGCTGCGAGATATTCTGCTTCATTCGTTGCCTTGCTAACACCAACAGATGAGCCCATATTGGCGGGCTTAATAAATACCGGATTACCCAAGGCCTGCGTGATGCTGGCAAAAGAAGGCAGGTCGTCGTCACTATAAAGAGTTTTGAATTTTGCGATAGGAATGCCGGCGTCGCGCAACAAGCGCTTCATCACATCCTTATCCATACCCACCGCCGAGCCGAGCACACTGGCGCCAACGAAGGGAATGTTGGCAAGCTTCAGCAAACCTTGCACTGTGCCATCCTCGCCATTCGGTCCATGCAAAACAGGGAATGCGACATCAATGGATTGGCTTGCGTCTTTATTCGCTAAAAACGAAAGCGCACCGCCGCTCTCGGGCACAAGCGCAACAGCATCGCCAGATTTATTCAATCCAATCAGTTTTGGATCATTTTCGTTGATTAAATAATTCGCCTGATCTGGCAGTAGCCACTTTCCGGTTTTATCAATGCCGATCAAAACAGGGTTGTATTTGTTTTTATCGATGGCGTTGTAAACGCTTCGTGCGGATTGCAGGGATACTTCGTGCTCGGCGGATTTTCCGCCGAAGATAATGCCAACATTGATGCGTTTCATTTTCCAAATCTCGTTTGCTTTTAGCTTTATATCATTCCTGGAGCAGACTGGAATGCCCTGCGATTACTTGCCATGTTTGCGGCGAGGTTTCAGCCCATACCCGGGTGAATCTAAATTTTCCGCTGGCATTTTGATCTTCATAAGTTCCCGTTAAATTAACCAGTACAGAAACGGCAATCGCATTTTTATGATTTCTGATGGTTTCCTCTAGCTTTTCCAGCGATTTTATTTTTAATAACCCGGCTTTGTGCAGTGCAATATCTTCCGCTTTAGTGACAGGCTTCCCGAAGTGATTAGTAAAGATTAGGTCATCTGCTAAAAGCCTATCCAATGCATGGTAATCTGAAGTCAACATGGCTGTAGCTAACTGTTCTTCGAGTTTGGCTATATTCTCCATTTTATTCCCGTCGATGATTGGTTGATGAGTCAGAAATCTATTTTCAGCTTTTTTCATGAACAAAATTCGCCACTTCTTTAGCCAAATCGTTCGATTCTGGCGTGTCGGAATATATTACGTAGCCGATCATAAATTCCCATTCAATACTGATGGTGTAATTTCGCGCCTCGGTATGGTGGGTTATGCGAGTTGTTACTTTTTGCTAAAGAAATTATTTGCCTAATACAGCGATCATTAAATCTTCTTATTGCTGGCTCGCTGAAACTGAAAGCTTCAATCCCAATGCGCCCATAATGCCGCCCGCGGAGCGATCTACCCATTTTTTGTAGCGTAGGTAAGTGTTTCTTGGCTTTTCTGCTGATAATGCGGTTGCTACTACCGCATACCAGCCAGCGTCGATAATAAAGCCCAAAGCAACCACGGCGATGCCGTATTGCAGGCTGGGTGCTGCGGGCATAAAGGCAGCGAATACACTGGCAAATACTATGGCGGTTTTGGGGTTACTGATTTGCGTTGCGAAGCCGAATAATAAATAGTTCCGGTTGGGTGTTGCTGCGTCGGAGACGTCAAGTGGTTGACTGGCTCCGCGCCAGATGCGGTAACCCAGGTAAGCGAGATAAAGACCACCGATAAATTTCAATGCGATATAAAGTGTAGGTACTGCAAGAAACACAGCGTTTAAGCCGAGCAGGGCAGCGGTGGCAAAAATCAAGGAGCCAAGCCCCATACCAAGTGCGGAGTTCAATCCGCTTGCTCTACCCGAGGCTGCAGCTGTTCTGGCCACCATAACAAAACTTGGGCCCGGGCTTGCGGCGCCAATAGCAAGAGCAGCTGCGATGCCGAGTAGAGAAGTGATTTCGTTCATATATGTGCTCCTTTGATTCGCTGTTGGTGTAGGGGATCATTTTAAAATGCAGCGTAATGTGCAGTGCTCGATGATGAAAATTTTTTAATCTTCAACAATTCTATGTTTCATTTGAATGTTTGCGTTGATATCAGCTCCTGCTACATAAAACTGTTTTAATGCTTCTTGGTCGTTTCTTTCGATAATTGATTTCGGAGAGTGCATTCTACTCGCGTCTCTTTTATGGTCGCACTTATGGGTGGGTAAATTCTGAGCGCCAGTATATTCGGTTTGCCAGAAATCCGCATTGACACTCTATAGGCCTTTCACTATTCTGCCCCGGCAACGGCAAAATCCGTTGTCGGGATTCGTACCCCCGTCTCTTCCAACTGGCACAAGACCTTTTCTTGTGTCCCGCACAGTCACGCCTGCGTTATGGTGGCTGGGTGGGGCCACCTTCGGGTGGGCCAGGTTGGTTGGGACTGGTGGTACGAACCCTGCTCAGTCCACCTCCATGAATTCGTACTTCATGTTGGTGGTTTAAAATCCCAACTCTGAGAACTTATTATGGATAATATTACCCCGCTTCACCCCACCTCCAAATCCCAATGCGTTATCACTCTCGATCCTTTCCAGCATATTTATTACCAGCAGAGCTCTATCGATATCCTTTCGCCGGATGGTGATCTTTTGGATCGCATTGGCGCCAATGTACAAAAAGACAATGCAGAGCATCCCCAATTTACTTTTAAATCCCTGTGTATGCGCCGACACAATAGAAAATACTTATCAGGTTTGGCTTTACTCTGACTGGCCGAATGTCAAAACTCTTTCCCCGAAATGTTGCTTATGCTCCTGACTCTGTTCTATTAAGTATCAACTTAATTGGCGCCGTATAAGCTCATTGTTCTACAAAAATTTTATAAAAACATTGCCCGACGCTTTCGGTGCGCGAAGAGATTGGATGACTATGACTTCACCTATAAAAAAAGTTGTAATTGCTGGCGGCGGAACAGCAGGTTGGATGGCTGCAGCGACCATTTCACATCACTTGGGAAAGGTATTGGATATTCGGCTTATTGAATCCGAAGAAATTGGAACTGTCGGGGTAGGTGAGGCAACGGTTCCCCCAATGCAGACATTCCATAAATTATTAAATATCGATGAACAAGAATTTTTACGCGCTACCCAGGGCACCTTCAAGTTGGGGATAAACTTTGAAAACTGGGGGCAATTGGGTGATCAATACATTCACTCATTTGGAATAACTGGCAAAGAATTGTGGATGGCTGATTTTGTCCACTTTTGGGTTAAAGCCAAGGCCATGGGCCTGGAGAATGACTACGGTGATTTCTGTTACGAGCTACAAGCGGCAAGAATGGGAAAATTTGCCGTTACTGAAAACCCGCGTACCAATTACGCCTATCATTTTAACGCCTCGCTCTATGCAAAATTTTTGCGTACATACAGTGAAGCTCGCGGAGTAAAGCGCACCGAAGGAAAAATTGTTGAAGTCGCAACCCACAGCCACAATGGATATATTAAAGCGGTGACTTTGGCCTCCGGTGAGGTGGTAGAAGGGGATTTATTTATTGATTGCACGGGCTTTCGCGGCCTTTTGATTGAACAAACTCTGCATACTGGCTACGAAGATTGGTCGCAGTGGTTGCTTAACGATAGCGCCATAGCCTCGCAAACTACCAATCCTTTGCCGGCATTACCTTACACTCGCGCCGTTGCACACCAGTCTGGTTGGCAGTGGCATATTCCACTGCAAAGCCGCATTGGTACCGGGTTGGTATATTCCAGTAAATATATTTCGGATGAAGATGCCAGAAAAACCTTTCTCGACAACTTGCCCGGCGAATTAATTAACGAACCCATTGTATTGAAGTTTAAAACAGGGCGCCGCCTAAAATGCTGGAATAAAAACTGTATTGCCCTGGGGCTCTCCAGTGGATTTATCGAACCCTTGGAATCAACCAGCATTCATTTGATTATGAACGGCGCGCTGCGATTGGTGAGGCTCTTTCCCAGCAATGGAATTAAAGAATCCAGTATTGAGGAATACAATGCACAAGCCAAATTGGAAATTGAACGTATCCGCGATTTTGTAATTTTGCACTATAAGGCTACCGAGCGTGATGATACGCCTTACTGGCGCTATTGCAGGGATATGGTGGCGCCAGATACCTTGACGCATCGTATTAAGCTGTTTAAAGAGAGTGGAATTGCTTATAAGTCAGAAGGTGAAATATTTTCGCTGGATTCCTGGTCGCAGGTGATGATCGGACAGCGTATTTTACCGAACGATTACCATCGGTATGTTGATGCCATGAACCACAAAGATCTTTGCAAGCAGCTGCAAGACTTTTCAATTGAAATTAAAAAGCGTGCAATGCAGTTGCCAAGCCACGAAGATTTTGTGCGGGCCTATTGCTCCGAACTTGATGTGTGAAATTCTGGTGCATCTTTAAAGCGAAGCGGGAAGACCGAGCCGAATACGCCGTATGGGTTTCGAAGTGCGGCGCACCACGCTTCGCTTTAGGTGCGCCCTACGTCGTACTTGGTGTTGGATTATGCAGTTGCGATCATAGCCGGCATGTCTTCATATGGATTTGACATGTCGGTACCTAACCATTCATTAAGCTGGTCCACCGTCCAGCCACATTTGTTCACAAGATGCCTGGCTAGCAACCAATAGTTGATACGCCCCTCTTCAAACGCGCCAAAGTTGGCTGCGTAAAGCGCAAGCATTTTAATATCGAGTAACAGATTGCTTCGCTCGCTCACCTCAGCATCAAAATATTTTTCGTATTCGTTTGAGCTGTGATGGATGTAGTGCCCTGCAGGCAGACGCTCGCAGAGGCTCATATATTCTTGTGTCTGCAAGATCCAGAGATGCCAAACCTCGTCAATTTCTCGCGATACGGGAATGGCGCCGGTGCATTGCTCTGCCATAAATAAAAACTTCAACGTCTCTTCAATTTGTATTTGTAGATCCCGTTGCGAAAGCTGGGGAAGTTTCCGTTGGAAGTAGCGCAGCATTGGTTCATTTGCGTAAGTGGCCAATAATTGCTGAGTGGATAGCATGGCAGTCTCTCCCTGGATGCTGGGCAGGAATCCCTTCGGAGGGCGGACCGAAGGGATAATCTATCAACGCTTAATCACAGGATTGGTGCGTGGGTCCACGTCCAAGCGCAAACGCGCGTTGGGGCAACAAGTCCCACCATCGGGTTTACAGCAACCATCACGCGCCATTTTTGGGATAACACCCTGTTTCAGTAGATGTTCGATGGCATCTTCATGCACAACCATGGTTCTTTTGGTCAGCTCGCGCAACAAGCTTTCCAAACGAACCTGTGTAACCAACTCTACATTAAGTGCCGCAGCAGTTTGATCGTTCATAGCGTTCCCTCTCCATAAAAAGCCCTGATAACCGCTCATCCCACTGAAGCAGGGCGATAATTCAGTTGGTAGGTTAAACGCTACTCTGAAATGCGTGGTGGAAAAGCGGAAAAAGGCACAGAGGCTTGGTGAGATATTCACAAGTTTGGTGGTTTTTATACAAAGTGAGAACGGGCTTGCGTAGGTTGGTGGTAAAGCTTGCGAATGCAAGCTGCACCCCAACGCGACCATCTTCCCGCATCAACCCTACCTATAAAATTTATGAACAGACGAATAAGGCCAATCCAAAGCGTCTTGTACATGCCCATGCTTCACCGGATTTTGATGTATATATTCAATATGATTTAAATAATCCCGTTCATCCCGAATGCAACGCTCCCAATAACGTCTTTGCCAAATACCTCTCTCGCCTTTTTGCAATCGGCTTGAATTGATTCGTTCGGTTTTGGGTAATTGTTTTGAGAAATGTATTTTGATGAGCGACCAACGTTTCGCGTAATCGCAATCGCCATCGGGTAGTGTCCAAATGCAATGGAGATGGTCGGGCAGGATAACGATGGCGTTAATGATGAATGGGTGGCGGTCTTTCACATATTTTATTGATGCGCGCAAAGCATCAATATGTTGCACCAGTAATTTTTCTTTGCGGTTGGCTAGCGTTACCGTGAAAAAATAACAGCCGCCTTTTACGTATGCACGGCGATAATCCATAAAACCTCCTTGTTAATTTAAAATATTCCCTGTGTAAATGTTGTGCCACGAATGAGTCAGACATGTTGGGGTGCGCTTCGCTTACCGCCAACCTACAAATCAGGCGTAGGTTGGCGGTAAGGCTTGCGAAAGCAAGCTGCACCCCAACATGACCATCTTTCCGATTAAACCAAGGCACCAATTTGCGAGTCAAAAATGTTGGGGTGGGTCGCGCAGATTGCACAGCGTTTACCCCAGTCTGCGCGCTTTGTAAAAGGGTTTAAAAAAAGTTGGTGGGCATTGAGGAATCGAACCCCATTAACCTCCTTCAAAAGCAGACTGAATCCAACCTGCTTTTGAAGGGAGGTGCTCTACCATTAAGCTAATGCCCATAAAATAGCTAATAATTGTTTTGAGTCTTCTTTGTTAATACTATATTCGCATCTGCAAAGAGTTTCTAATGCTTTTGCATATCTTTTTTGATTTTTTTTATATTTATTAAGTCGGCTGTAATATTTTGTTTGCTTCAGCATTTCTGCAATTTGTTCATTTGAAGGGCGTGCTACAGTGCACATTTTTTCGGCTACATCCTTTGCTACCTTTGTGAAAAGGATGAAGTCATCAAACATGATTTCTTTGTATTTGTTTGGTGCGTTATATTTTTCTAACCCAGTGGTTTGTACTTCAAGTTTTTCCCTAAGCCTTTCGCAGGCTTTGTCATATTTTGTGCTTTCTATTGTTGGATGCATGAATGTATTTCTAATGTTTCTATAATATTCCAGTATTTCAATTTCTTGGTGAGAAATTGTGTCTTGATGGTTTAGTGCTGCCAGCATTCGTTTCAATAGTGAATCTTCACCATTGTCCAATTTAACTTCAAAAGGTAATTCCTTTTTAAGCTCTATGAGGTACCCTTCAAACTGCTGATATACATTAAGTAGATGTAATTGCGATGCTCTCACTTTTAAGCTTTCGGCCGATACCGTATTTACTTTGATTTTGTTCTTCGAGGCAATCTCCTGGATATAGCTGTCAAAGTTGTCGCTTTTGTCTGCTTTATCCAATAGGTCTCGAATTGCAAGTTCGATACATTCTACTATGGAGTCAACACGGCCAAATGTATTATTCAGCGTCTGATAGCACTTATATCTAAAGCTTTCCAATGGGCCTCCTTATTTGAGTGGTGCCATCTGTACTGGAGTCGATGTATGACTAGCTGGTTGGCAGCTTCCCCAAAAATAAACCCGCACGCAGCGGGTTTATTTTTAACTCATCATCCATCACTGATTAAACAAAAACTCCATCAGTGCTTTCTGGGCATGTAAGCGGTTCTCCGCTTCTTCCCACACAATAGCTTTTGGATCATCCATTATCTCGGCGCTGACTTCTTTGCCTCGGTAGGCGGGGAGGCAGTGCATGAATAATGCGTCGGGTTTGGCGTGGCTCATGAGGTCGCGGTTGACTTGGTAGTCGATGAAGATCATCTCGCGCTCTTTCTTTTGTTCCTCTTGGCCCATGGATGCCCAGGTGTCGGTGATTACCAGGTCGGCGCCTTGTACTGCCAATTCGGGATTGCGGGTGAGCATGACGCGGTCTTTGTTTTGATCGACAACTTCGCCGTGGGGTTCGAAATTTTTGGGTGTGGCTATGCGCAATTCAAAGTCCAATATTTTGGCGGCTTGAATGTAGGTTTTGCACATGTTGTTGCCATCGCCCACCCAGGCAACGGTTTTGCCTTGCATGGAGCCGCGCAGCTCGACAAAGGTTTGTATGTCGGCGAGCAGCTGGCAGGGGTGGAAATCGTCGGTGAGGCCGTTGATGACCGGTACGCGCGAGTGCTTGGCAAAGCGCTGTACAGTGGCGTGGGCGAAGGTGCGGATCATCACCATGTCGACCATGCTGGCGATGCAGCGCGCTGCATCTTCGATTGGCTCGCCGCGGCCTAATTGCGAATCTTTGGTCGACAGGAATATGGCGTGGCCGCCCATCTGCGCGAAGCCGGCTTCGAAGGATACGCGGGTGCGAGTGGACGACTTTTCAAAAATCATCGCGAGGACTTTGTTTTTGAAAATTTCCGGTGAGGTGCCAGCACGTTGCATGGCTTTGAGTTCTATCGCGCGCTGGATGATGTTGTTGAGTTCATCGCGCGTTACGTCTTCCAGTGTTAAAAAATGTCTCGGTGCCTTTTGGGGTACCATGATGCTTTTCTCTTTTTTGAGCCGCGTTTGCCGGCGCTGCGTGCACGCCGGGGTTATCGGTAGCGCTGCTCTGGTTTGCAACGCGGGTCGCCCCGCGTTTTTTTAAAACTCAGTCACTAATTCCACTACCTTGGTCACCAGTTCGTCTGCTTCTGCATCGGTGAGGATGAAGGTGGGCAGTAAACGAATGGTGTTGACTGAGGTTACGTTAATCAAAATACCTTTGGTGCGGCCTTTTTCGACCAGGTCGGCAGCGGGCGCATTGAGTTCGATACCGATCATCAGGCCCTTGCCGCGCACATCAACTACTTTGCTGTTGCCAGCGAGTTTGGTTTTGAATGCGTTTAATAATTTTTCGCCCAGCTCTTTGGCGCGCGCAACGTAGTTGCCGGATACCAGCGTCTCCACTACGGCGATACCTGCTGCGCAAGCGAGTGGGTTGCCGCCGAAAGTAGTCCCGTGGTTGCCGGGTTGCAAAACGTCAGCCGCTTTGCCACTCGCGAGGCAAGCGCCGATTGGCATGCCATTGCCGAGGCCTTTGGCGGTGGTCAGTACATCCGGCTTGATGCCATTGTGCTGGAAGGCGAAGAAGGTGCCGGTGCGGCCATTGCCAGTCTGGATTTCATCCAGCATCAGCAGCCAGCCATTGGCATCAGCCAGGTCGCGCAATTGGTTCAGGTAATCGTCGGCAGGAACGCGTACGCCGCCTTCACCTTGTACTGGCTCAACCAGGATCGCAACGATATTGTCGTGCTCGGCGGCGAGTTTTTGGATCGCGGCTACATCGTTGTAAGGCACGCGCAAAAAGCCTTCTACCAATGGCTCAAAACCAATTTGTACTTTGGTGTTGCCGGTGGCGGTGAGGGTGGCCATGGTTCTGCCGTGGAAACTGTTTTCGGTAACAATGATGGTTGGGCTTTTTACGCCTTTGTCATTGCCGAATTTGCGCGCGATTTTGATCGCGGCTTCATTGGCTTCGGCGCCGGAGTTGGAGAAGAACACTTTGTCCAAACCGGATTGCTCAATGAGCAGATCCGCCAGGCGCTGTTGCTGGGGAATGTTGTAGAGGTTGGAGCAGTGCACCAGCGTAGCCGCTTGCTCGCTGATGGCTTTGGTGACGGCAGGGTGTGAGTAGCCCAGGCCGCACACGGCGATGCCGCTGATGGCGTCGAGATAGGACTTGCCATTTGAATCCCATACTCGGCTGCCTTCGCCCTTGGTGAGGGTGAGGGTTCTTGTGCCGTAGTTGTTCATCAAGGTGGTCATCATGGTCTCCAAATGCCGATCTAAAAGTAAAAAGCTAATCGCTAAAAAAACAAAACCACAAGGCCAGCGGGCTGGCCCAGCAGTCGATTATTCAAGGATTTACTGCAGTGCTAAAAACAAAACAGGCAGCGGCATAGCGCTGCCTGTTTGGAATGAGTTTGCGCTTCTTTCTGCATTTATATGCAAAAGGCCGCAAAGCGAGTGGCAATAGTATAAGCAAACGGGCTTATTGGCAAATTTGGACCGGTTAAAAACCTGCTTTTAAATCAGTTGCGGGCTGAGCTTTTCCAGCAAAAAATCCACAAACGCCGTGGTTTTCGCGGGCAGGAAATCGCGCGCCGGGTAGATGGCATAAACGGGGTAACCGGGGTTTAGCGGATAGTCCTCCAGTACCGGCACCAACTGGCCCAACGCGAAGGCATCTTTCAGCAGCGCCTTGTCGATTAGCAGTATGCCCATGCCTTGAATTGTTGCTTCCACCAGGGCGATAGCATCGTTGATCACCAGCGGCCCTTGTACCTTTGCCATATCCCCGTTGGCAAAGCGCCAAGTATTCATATTCTGGTTGCGGTTGCGATAGTAAAGGCAGGCGTGATTGGCCAAATCCTGTGGGGTTTTGGGCGCGCCATGGCGCGCGAGATAATCCGGGCTGGCTGCCAGCTGCCAGCTGAGCTCGCCTAAACGACGGGCAACCAGGGAGGAGTCCGGCAGATGGCCAATGCGTATGGCCACGTCTACTTGCTCGGCGATCAGGTCCACAAAACGGTCCTCCAGCCCCAACTCCAGTTCGATTTCCGGATAGCGCTCGCTGAACTCCTTGAGTTGCGGCAAGAGTGCCCGGCGGCCAATGGAGGTGGACGAGGAGACTTTGAGCTTGCCGCGCACTTGCTGGCGAACATCTTCGGTAAGCTGTTCGACGGCGCTGAGTGCGGTTTCCACCCGCTGGGCTTCGCGCAGTATCTGTTCGCCCAATTCGGTGAGTGAGAGTTTGCGGGTGCTGCGCTGGATCAGCCGTGCGCCTATTTGCGCTTCAAAGGCTGACAGCTGTTTACTCACGGCTGAACGGCTGAGTTTCAGGCTGTCTGCAGCGGCGGAAAGGCTGCCGTATTGGGCTACCCGGCTGAACAAAATCAAGCCGGGAAGGCGTTCGAGAGGAATGGACATGATTCACTAAATCCTTAAGTTTGTTTCTTTAATGGAAACAATCTAGTGACTGATAGGTGACTAATCAAGTGCAATCTTTGGTCATAGACTGGGTGCTCCTGTTAGTAATCACTCTTTGATCGACAGCCTCTATCAACTTTAAGGAGATTCACCATGACTATCCCAACAACCCAAAAAGCAGTACGCATCCACGCCTTTGGCGGCCTCGATAAGCTGGTTTATGAGGACGCACCTGTTCCCGCTATCAGTGCTGATGACGTGCTGGTAAAAATTCACGCCGCCAGTGTTAACCCGGTGGATTGGAAAATCCGCGAAGGCTACCTGAAAGATTTTATCCCCCACCAATTGCCACTGACCTTGGGCTGGGATTTCGCCGGCGAAGTGGTTGCCGTTGGCGAGCAAGTTAAAAACTGGAAAATCGGCGATGCTGTTTATGCTCGTCCTGACCTGGGTCGCAATGGCTCCTACGCTGAATACATTGCCGTACGCGGCAGCGAAATTGCTCGCAAACCACAAAGCCTCGATTGGCAACAGGCTGCAGCCGTGCCTTTAACTGCATTGACTGCCTGGCAAGCGCTTTATGAAATTGCCAACCTGAAAGCGGGTGAGCGCGTATTGATTCAAGCGGGCGCTGGTGGCGTAGGATCTTTCGCCATTCAGTTGGCCAAACTGCGCGGTGCTCAGGTGTACACCACTGGTTCCAGCCGCAACATTGAATTGCTGAAAAGCCTGGGCGCTGACGAGGTGATTGACTACACCTCGCGCGATTTCTCCCAGCTGCGCGATCTGGACGTAGTATTTGATACGCTCGGTGGTGAGGCCTTGGATAAATCCTGGCAAACCCTGAAGCGCGGTGGTCGTCTGGTGTCCATCGTGAGCAACCCGGATGCGCAAACTGCCGAGCAACACGGCGTCACTCCACTGTTCTGCTTTGTGCAGCCAAGCGAATCCCAATTGAAAGAGTTGGCTGCGCTGATTGATGGCGACAAATTGCAGCTGGTGATCGACTCAGTCTACGACTTGAAAGATGCTGCTAAAGCGCTGGAGAAAAGCCAGACTGGCCATGCGCGCGGCAAGATCGTCATTCAAGTCAGCAAATAAACGTTGTTGATATTGCGTTAAACAAAAAGCCTGCAATTGCAGGCTTTTTTTATGGGCGAAGAAAATTTATGACTGGGGTGAAAAAAATTGCCGGATAAATTCCATATCGCTTTTGCTGCGAATGGATTGATCGGGCGACTGCAGTAAAAAGCCCTGAAATAGTCTTACGCCCATCAACCAGAGCGTGGATAGATTTTTAGAATCTTCTACCTGAGTGGCAATAATTTGCGCTCCGATATTTTGTGCCGCCGCTATAACGCTTTTGAGTTTCTGCTCTAGTTCACCGCCGAGGTTGGATGTCAGCTCCGGGTTGAGGCGCACATAATCAAATTCTATGCGCGCCAGGATCATATCCGTTTGCGCGGTGATACCTGCGTGGGTCAGGCAGGCACCGCAGTGGATGTTGTGCAGGGAGCTTATAAGTGCAGCCGCCTCCCCCATGTGCTGTTCTACCCAGCTTTCCTCAAAGATAAATACCAATCGGCGCTGGCCGCGCAAACGCGAGCTGCGCAGCACATTGGCGGCAAAAGAGAAAAAGGATTTTTGCGAGAGAGTTTCGTCGGCAAGATGAATAAACATGCTGGCATTTTCGCGCGCATAAGCATCCGTCAACACGGCGTTGACGGCTGATTGCAGTACCCAGCGGTCGAGGTCTACGCGCATGTTGGAGGCCTCTATGTGATGCAAAAATTTTGCAGCGGGAATCAATTCATCCTCATCACTGCGCCAGCGCACCAAGGCTTCAAAATGTTCTATTTGCGCGTGCTCCAGGCTGATCATGGGTTGATAGGCAGTGCGCAAGTTTTCCTCTGGCAACCGTTCCTTAAAGTCCATGACGGGGAAGTGGGAAAGTTTTGCCGGCGCTTCCGGTTCCGGCTCGGGTTCTGGTTCCGGCTCTACATGAAGCAGAGGCGCTTCGGTTTGTTTGGCTTCATCGTAAGCTTGCTCGGCATGGAGCAGGGCAGAGTTTACGCTGCCGCTCTCGGTATCGAGAAAGTGCACACCTACATGGGCACTGATAACCAGCGGGCTGTCGGCTATTTGATAAAAATGACTTGAGAGTTGATTGGCAATTTGCTGCGCGCGTGCGAGATGTTGCTCGCGCGTGCGTTTGCCGGCCAGCATGCAGGCGATGAAATTGGATGTGTCTGTCCACTGCTCATTGCTGCCCATCACCTGCGCAAGGCGCTGGCAAAATTGCTCGTGTAATTTCGCTACACCAGCGGGGCCAAACTCCCGGTAAAACTCCTCCAGCACATCCAGGCCCAGGTAGTAAAGTGCGGTGGGTGTTTTGTGTGATTGATTGGCCTGCAGCTCATTATCAATAGCGGCAAAAAAATAACTGCGAGTAATTTGGTTGTTGCGTTCGCCGCGTTGGGTGATGGCTTCTATGCGCAGCTTGAGTGCATGGGTATCGTTGATGGCGCGCTCGGCAGCATTGATAAGTGCGCCCATATCCACAGGTTTGGATAGCACACCGTTTACACCTAGTCCCTCGATGGATTTGCGCAATTTGGTTGAGGTGTCCGCCGTGACAAAAATAATCGGCAGCAATAAAAATTGTTCGCTTTGGCGCAGTAGTGTGGCCAACTCAATGCCGTTAACGTCCGGCATGTGCATATCCAGTATTACCAGGTCGGGTTTGAACTCCGCGGCTTGCTGCAGGCTGTGCATGGGCTGGGTGACGCAGACGACCTCCATACCAGCACTGCGCAAAATTTCGGCGTGATAGGCAGCTATAGAGGGCTCATCATCGACCACCATCACTTTGTGGGTGATTTCATTGGCCACGATGGTTTGCTCGAGCGTTTTAACCAGCATCACAAAATCAACCGGTTTGGTGACATAGGCCGCGCAGCCTGTGCGCAGGGCGCGCAAGCGTGTGTGCATATCGCGGCGGGCAGACATAAAGAGAACAGGTATGCCCTGGGGTAAACGCTGTTTGATGTCGACGATGTAATCAAACCCGGGGGTGGTGTCTCCGGGTACGCAGGGATCAATCAATAGGGCGTGGGGCGTTTGCACATTGAGCTGCTGCAGGCAGGCGGCGGGCGTTTCGAAATATTGGACGCTGAACTCAGAGGCATTCAGATAAGCGGCAATCAGCGCCGAGAGCGCATGATCACTTTCCACCACAAAAATATGTTTGCCTTCACCGCTGCGGGTTGGCGGCGTAGTGAGGCCCAGTGCTTCGGGCGATTCAATATTGGACAGGGTGCGCACTACCGTGTTCACCATCTGGTCGATCATCTCGTATTCGATGCCGCCCACGGGTTGCCCAAGTGCCTGGCAATCGGCCAGGTAGCTGTCGAGCATATGGGCGGTTTCGCTAACTTCAGGCAGGCCGTAACTCGCACCCGTGCCAACCAGGCGATGGACAATTTGCTGGAAGGTTCTAAAGCCCTGGTCACTCCAGTTGAAGTAGCGCAGATGGCGCCACAGATTCTCAAGCTGGTGCGCGCGTTGGGGCAGGCTATCGAGGAATTGCCGCTGCAATTGGCGCAGCTGTTGGTTGACCATGGTGGGCATAAGCGGTGCTCCTGCTATTTAGCGCGTGTCGATTGTAAGTATAGAGGTGCTTTTGCGGCTGGCAGGTGTGTTTTCTTGTGCAAAAAGCGGGGAATATTTTGTCGGCCTGGGGTAGCATCCGCGTCCCCTAAGGATGATTTTTGCCTATGACTAACTCACCGTTGACGATCAAACTTCCCTCCGTTGCCGCTGGTTTATGCCTGTTTGCCAGCGCTGCCCACTCGCAAATACCTGCGCTGGAAACCCTGGTGGTGACTGGCGAGCGTTCCGCCCTGGTGGCCGGTGCGCAGCAGTTGGATATAGACCAGCAGCAACCCGGCACTCGCGCCGATTCAGCCGAACTGCTGCGCGGTTTGACCGGCGTTCAGGCCGATAGCCGATCCAACTACGCGCAAGACACACGTATCACCTTGCGCGGCTTTGGTGCTCGCTCGGCTTTTGGTGTGCGCGGTCTGGAGCTGCAGGTGGATGGAATTCCCCTCACTACGCCTGACGGCCAGGGCCAGTTTTCCGGTGCATTGCTGGATGGTGTTTCGCAAGTGCAGGCCCTCACTGGCCCGGTTGCGGCGCTTTACGGCAACGCGGCGGGTGGTGTGATCAGTTTGAAAAGCGCAGCGCCGACGCAAAATCATGTGAGCATTGGCTCAAGTGCTGATGAAGAAGGGCTCAGTCGCCAAACGGCGCTGGGTGAATATCGCAGCGGCGATGTTGGCGCGCGCCTGCAGGCAACCCAATTGGATGCCGACGGCAATCGCCCACACGCCAGTGCTGAGCGCGATCAACTGGGGGCTCAGCTGTATTACAACTTTGATAACGGTATTGAGGCCCAATACCGCTTCGATAAAGAAGACGCGCCCCTGCTGCAAGACCCCCTCGGGTTGACCGAGGCCCAGTGGCTGGCTGATCCCTATCAACTCAACAGTAGCGCCGACTTTTTTAATACGCGCAAATCCATTCACCACCAGCAGCATGCGCTCAGTGTGCGCCAGCAAACGGGCGACCAGCGCTGGCAACTGGCTGCCTGGACCGGCGAGCGCGACATACAGCAATACCTTGCCCAGCGCGGCGATGCACCGGCAAACTCCGGCGGTGTGGTGGATTTAAGCCGCGATTTCAGCGGTGCCAACGGCAATTACACCTGGGATTTTGCCCTTGCTAATCACGCCGCCAGCTTCACGCTTGGCGGTGAATGGGCGCGCATGGAGGACACGCGCAAGGGCTATATCAACAACGCCGGCGTGGCGGGCGATCTGCGTCGCGACGAGCTGGATACCGGTGAAAACCGCGATGCTTACGCCATTGTTCAATGGCAGGCGAGCGAGCGTTGGGACTGGTTGCTCGGCGTACGCCATTCGGATCTGGAATTTAGCATTGACGACCATTATGTGATCCCCAACAAAAATGCCGACGATTCGGGCGAGCGCAATTTCAGCCAGACGGCAGAAGCTATTTCTACGCGCTATCAACTGGATCAACACTGGTCATTGCAAGCAGCGGCAGGCAAAGGCTTCGAGACTCCCACACTCACCGAAATGGCCTATACGAACGGCGACAAAGGTTTTAACAACAGCCTCAATGCCAGCGATAATCGCCAGCGCCAACTGGGTGTGGATTATAAAAATGCCGCGCTCACTTTGGGGGTGACGGCTTTTGCCATTAGCAGCCGCAATGAGTTAGTGGTGGATCAGTCTGTAAATGGCCGCACCACCTATCGCAATGCAACTGGCACTGAGCGCAAGGGAGTTGAATTCAATGGGCTCTGGCAAATCAATCAAGCGCTGGATGCACGCCTCGCCATCACCAGCCTGGATGCAACCTACGACGGTGGACCATATGATGGTTTGCAATTGCCCGGCGTAGCGCGTCTTAACCAGTACGCGCAAATTAATTGGAGCCCATTGAACAATACATTGTTGCTGTTGAGCCTGAGCGGAACCCATCGCAGCGAAGTGGCCACCCACGATAGTAACGCCATCAAAGCACCTGATTACACTATCCTTGATCTGGCGGCCTCGGGCACTGTGGAATTACTGGGATCATTGGATATGCGCTGGTGGTTAAAACTCGCCAACGCCACCGATAAAACCTATGTGGGTTCGGTGATAGTTAACCAGAGTAACAACCGCGCATTTGAGCCGGCGAGCCAGCGCAATCTGGCTGGCGGCCTGAGTCTGGATTTGCGTTTTTAAGAGAAATCTTTTGAATCAATTTATAGATCGATTACCCGAATATCCCCTGAGTCCGCTTTACCCTGAATTTATGCAGGCGCTAAAGCGGGGTACCTTATTACTCGAAGCCGAACCCGGTGCGGGCAAATCCACACTCGCTCCCTTATGGGTGTTGGATGCGCTCGCCGATGGACAAAAACTATTATTGGTACAGCCGCGTGTTCTCGCTGCGCAGGCGTTGGCGCAACGCCTTGCCGAGCTGGTGGGTGATGAGCTGGGCCGAACCGTCGGTTATCAAGTTCCCTACGATAATTGCAGCGGCGATCAGACGCGCTTGCTCGTCACCACGCCGGGGATTCTGCTGCAATTTTTATTGCAAGATCCAACGCTCGACGGCATCGCCTGCGTAATGCTGGATGAAATTCACGAGCGCGCTGTCAATCAGGATACCGCCTGGGCCTGGTTGCAAGAGGTGCAAATACTGCGCGACGATTTACAACTTGTGTTGATGAGTGCAACACCTGATCCAGCGCTGCAACAACAAATTAGCAATCGCTTGTTTGCACCTGGCCGCTGCTTTCCGGTGACAACGGAATACCTGCCGGCAAAAACCAATCCCTATCCCGAAAAAGTGGCTGACCATGTGTTGCGTGCGCTTGCCAGCCACGATGAGTGGAAAACCAATTGCACACTGGTTTTTTTACCCGGTTGGTATGAAATAGAACAGTGCGCACAAGCATTGGCGGCGCGCTATCCGCAACATGGGGTTTACCGTTTGCACAGCCGTGTGCCAGCGACAGAGCAAAAACGCGCGCTTAATCCGGCATCGGGGCCGCGTTTGATTCTCGCCACGAATATTGCAGAAACGTCGCTGACCATTGCCGATGTCACCTTGGTTATTGATACGGGCCTGGTGCGTCGCCCGGATTACGAACAGCGCACGGGCCTCACACGTTTGCGCAATGCGCGCGTCAGCCAGGCGAGTGCGGCCCAGCGTCGCGGTCGTGCCGGCCGTGTGCGCGAGGGTCATTGCATTCGTCTCTGGTCGCAGGACCAACCGCTGGCGGCGGCTGATCTCCCCGAAATTCGCGCCACTGATTATTTGCCACTGGCACTGCGCCTCGCCCACTGGGGCAGTCCACCGCTGAGCCTGCCTTGGCTTGAGTCACCCAATCTGCTCGCGCTGGATTTTGCGCAGCAACAATTACAGCAAATGGGTTTACTGGATAGCGATTATAAAATCACGGCGAATGGCGAGAAGGTAAGCGAGCTGGGTACTCATCCGCGTGTCGCGGCATTTTTGTTGCAGCATAAAGCTGTCATCGGAGAGCAGGCTTTGTTGCTGGCACTCGCGCTGCATTTTGAATTGCCAGCGGAAACGGATCTTGATCAATTACTTGAGCAAGCCGGCAGCGAGCTGGCGCGCAATCGCCAATGGCAACAACAGCGCAAGCGTTGGTTGGGGCGCTTGCAGCTCAATGTCAACAATGAAAGCTTGCCGGCGAAACTGCTCGCCAATGCCTACAGCGACCGCATAGGTTTTCGGCAGGATTCCGGGCGCTACCGCCTCAACTCCGGTATCAGCGTGGATGTACAACTTGAATCGCCCTGGGCATTATTTCCGGTGATTAATCCCAAAGCCAAAGGCCACACAGGTTTGGGGATAGCCTTGCAGTTATCCGCCGAAGAGCAGCGCGCACTTAGCCAACATACTTCTCAATTAGTCTTTAAAAATGGCTGGCAGGATCATAGCCAGTGGCGCATGGGCGGTGTGGTGATTGACGAGCAATTTTCGCCTGTGGCTGCCGATAAAGTTGCCGCGCGTTTGCTGGTGCATATTCGCGAACTGATTGCTGAAAAAGGTTTGGAGCAACTCGGCTGGAGCGATGGCGCACGCCGGTTGTTACAACGTGCTCGCCTGGTGGCCGAACAGGGCTTGCTGGATTTGCCCAAGCTGGACGATGCCCATTTAATTGCCGCACTCGATCAATGGCTGTTGCCTTTTTTAAACGCGCAGACACGAATCGATCAATTACCCTGGCATGACGCACTGGAATTTTATCTCGGTTACGAACACTGTCAGCGCATAGCCCAGTTGCTGCCCGAAAAAATTGAACTGCCCAGTGGTCGCGCCGTCATAGTGGAGTTTTCGGCGGAAGGCGTGCCGCAAGTTTCGGCGAAATTGCAGGAATTTTTTGGTTGCGAACAATTGCAACTTGCCGATGGCAAAATCCCGCTCAAGATTCATTTGTTATCGCCCAATGGCAGCCCGCTCGCCATCACCACCAATTTGCAAACCTTTTGGCAGCAGGCGTATCCTGAGGTCCGCAAAGAAATGCGCGGTCGTTACCCGCGTCACCCCTGGCCGGATGATCCGCTTGCCCACGAGGCCACCGCACTTACCAAACGCAAACTGCAACAGCAACAACAGCCCTGACAGCATCGATAGGGCTTGAGAGAGATGATATGAACAAACTGGAAAATGGTTATGTCACCGGCAACGTCAATTGGCTACTGCGCGCCGAGGGCCTGGCAATTTTTGCGTTTGCGTTGATGGCGTACAATTTTCTCGGTTACGACTGGGGCTTTTTTATTTTAGCTTTCTTTGCGCCCGACCTTGCGCTCTTTGCCTATTTTCACGGTCGTACCACAGGCGCTATTTTTTATAACCTGACCCATTCCTATATTATTCCGCTGATGCTATTCGCCTACGGCTTTATGGTATCGTCATCTGATGCAGATCGCATTGCCACTGTGTGGATTGCCCACGTGGGTTTTGATCGCGCATTGGGTTTCGGTTTGAAATACGCGCGTGGGTTTCGCTATACGCATTTTGGCAAGCTTGGTCGTAAAAACGAGGGTTAAACCACTTACCAAATAGGTAATCCATTATGGGTGATGCCACAAGTTTATTGATTGGATTAGTGTTTGGCTCTATCGGCGTTGGCTATTGTATTTATGGCAAAAAGCAGCGGCGAATGATGGCATTTATATCCGGTCTGGCACTGATCGGATTGCCCTATGTAGTGACCAGTAATCTTGTTTTGGTAGTAGCATCGCTGGTGGCCATGTGCCTGCCGGTATTTATCAAGTTATAAAATATACTGAGCGAGGGCTCTTTAATCATGAATATGAACGGCCATTACTCCGCCTTCGCCAAAGCAACTTCACGCGTTTGCGGTCACCCCATTGTTTTTGTGTTAGCAGTGTTTGTGATTCTGATGTGGATCATCACCGGACCATTGTTTGGTTTTAGCGATACCTGGCAATTGGTGATCAACACGGCAACCACTATCATTACCTTCCTGATGGTATTTTTAATCCAGAGCACACAAAATCGCGATACCGAAGCTATCCAGGTAAAACTCGACGAACTGATTCGCGCAACCAAAGGTGCACACAATATTTTGCTCGACCTTGAAGATATGGATGACGAGCAGCTTGATGAGATCCGCCTGCATTACCAGGTGCTGGCAAAGCTCGCGCGTGAAGCAATCAAGAGTGGTAAGTTGGATACTGATACACCCGAGTATGAACGCCTGAAGGAAGAGATTGAGGTGGAAGCTGAAGTGAATGACGATAAAGCGCCTGAGCAATAATTGATAATTCTCAAATTGGATTCTCTCTTTGTACAATCCCAAACTTACTGCAGAAATCAGCAGCATCTACCAACGTGAAGCACGCCGCGTGCGCGCGACACTGATTCGTTTGTTGCGCGATTTCGATCTTGCGGAAGAGGCATTGCACGATGCGTTTATGGCGGCCTTGTCGCAATGGCCGGAGCAGGGCATTCCGCAAAATCCGCGTGCCTGGCTGGTATCCGCCGGGCGTTTTAAAGCCATCGACCATCTGCGCCGTCGCGCGCGTTTTAACGATTCCCTCGCCAGCGAAATTGACGAACTGGAATCTGTGAGCGACAGCGAAGACTGGCTGGACGATGATATTGGCGATGACCAACTCAAACTTATTTTTACCTGCTGTCACCCCAGCCTTGCACCTGAAGCGCAGCTTGCACTCACGTTGCGCGAAGTCTGCGGCCTCACGACGGAAGAAATTGCGCGTGCTTTTTTAACCACACCCAGCACGCTCGCCCAGCGCATAGTGCGCGCTAAGAATAAAATTCGCGATGCAGCTATTCCCTATGAGGTTCCTGCGCGCAATGAATTGCCCGAGCGGTTGCGCGCCGTGTTGCAAGCTATTTATCTCGTTTTTAATGAAGGCTATTCCGCCTCGGCGGGCGATAGTCTGGTGCGGGCCGATCTGGCGCAGGAGGCCATTCGTCTTGGTCGCCTGCTGATGGAGTTGTTGCCCGAACCTGAGGTATTGGGTCTACTGGCACTCATGCTGGTACAGGATTCGCGCCGCGTCGCGCGGGTAGATGCACAGGGCGATTTGATTGTGCTGGAAGATCAGGATCGCTCCCTGTGGAATCGCGCGCAGGTAGCCGAGGGCTCGGTGCTGATCCAACGCGCCTTGAGTGGCGGTGGGGCTGGCATCTACAGCATTCAGGCCGCCATAGCTGCCATTCATGGCGAAGCGCCCAGCGCGGCCGAAACGGATTGGGCTGAAATTGTTGGCCTTTATGATCTGCTGTTGCGCATGTCGCCATCGCCTATCGTTGAGCTTAATCGCGCTGTGGCAGTGGCCATGCGCGATGGTCCCGAGGTGGGGTTGGCGTTGGTAAACGCATTGGCAGACCGCGGTGAGCTGGGCGACTATCATTTACTGCATGCCGCCCGCGCGGATATGCACCGCCGTTTGGGGCAGTCAGCCGAGGCCCTGGCCGCGTACGAACAGGCGTTGCGTTTGACTAAACAGGAGCCGGAGCGCCGCTTTCTGCAAAAAAGAATGGCGCGCTTGAGCTGCTGATAAAAACGATAAAAATATTTTTGCCTGTGTGTCGATTTGCCAGGATGGCGTTCGACTAGTTAGTAACCCGCCAGCAAATCGCTTGCCGCCTGGTGGTTTATTCACCCCATTAAGGAGTAATGCATCGTGCAAAAAATTGTTCCCTTTCTCTGGTTTGACAGCAATGCCGAAGAGGCTGCGAATTTCTACACAAGTATCTTTAACGATTCTGCTATCACCCATGTTGGCCGCGCTGCAACAGGCTTACGACAACGCATAAACCATCAACTGCTAAGGAGATAACAAATGAAATACACAGGTAGCTGCCATTGCGGCGCGATTAAATTTGAAGCGGAAGGCGAACTCAAAGGCGCGGTGGATTGTAACTGCTCCATCTGCTCACGCAAGGCAACGCTCTTGTGGTTTGTGCCCAAAACCCATTTTCATTTGTTAACACCGGACGACAAACTTACAACTTATACCTTTAACAAGCACATCATCAAACACAGGTTTTGCTCCGTGTGCGGTGTGCAGCCTTTTGGTGAAGCAGTAGATCCCAAGGGGGTTCCCACCGTGGCGGTTAATATTCGTTGCCTTGAGGGTGTGGATATCTCATCGATTCCTGTTCATCACTACGACGGAAAATCCGTCTGATTAGGTTTAAATTTTGGAGATATATCATGACCACGAAAGTATTTGTAAACCTCGCTGTAAAAGACCTGGAAAAATCCAAAACGTTTTTTGGCAAATTGGGCTACAGCTTCAATGCACAATTCACTGACGAAAACGCTGCTTGCATGGTAATTAGCGATACCATTTACACCATGCTGCTCACCGAGCCCTTCTTTAAAAACTTCACCAACAAAGCCATTGTGGATGCAAAGGAAGCGACTGAAGTGTTGGTGTGCCTGTCGGCTAATAGCCGTGAAGAAGTGGATGAGATAGTGCGCAAAGCCGTAGCCGCAGGCGCGCGTCTTTATAAAGATCCGCAAGACTACGGCTTTATGTACAGCCACAGTTTTGAAGATCTGGATGGGCACCAATGGGAATTTGTGTACATGAACCCCGAGCACGTTCAAGGTTAATCAATCCAGAAAGGAGATGTGGATTATGTTGCGAAAAATGTTAATTGCAGTGGTGGTTTTGATCGGCGCACTTTTACTTTACGCTGCCACCAAACCAGATCAATTTAGTGTAGTGCGGAGCACTACCATTAGTGCCAGCCCGGTGGTTGTGTTTGAGCAGCTGAATGATTTTAAACGCTGGCAAGCCTGGTCGCCCTGGGAAAAAATGGATCCTGCCATGCAGCGTACCTACTCAGGTAGCGCAGCGGGTGTGGGAAGTGTGTATGCCTGGAACGGCAACGATAAAGTGGGGCAGGGCCGTATGGAAATTCTTAAATCCGACGCGCCCAATAATCTGGTGATCAAACTGGATTTCCTTAAACCCTTTGATAGCCACAATACCGCTGAATTTACAGTGACCGCCCAAGGCACTGCAACAACCGTGAGTTGGGAAATGCGCGGCCCCAATTTATTTATCGGCAAAGTGATGGGTGTGTTTGTGGATATGGATAAAATGATCGGCAAGGATTTTGAAAGCGGCCTCGCCAATTTGAAAAAACTGGCAGAACAGCAAGCTCACACGCCAATAGCCACGCAGCCTGAACAATCATCTGCTGCGCAATCTACTACAACATCGTCATCACAAGATCCATCAGCAGAACAGCCAGCGCCTCAGGCGCAATAGTTGTTAACACAGGAGCAGCTCATGAAATATCTTTGCCTGGTTTACTACGAAGAAAAATCCATCAACGCCATGACCCAAAGTGAGTGGCGTTCACTCAACGAAGAGTGTGTCGCCTGCGGAGAGGATTTGCGCGCGGGAGGTTACATGTTGGGCGGGAGTGCCTTACACTCCACCAATACGGCGACCAGTGTGCGTGTGCGCGATGGCAAAACGATGATTACCGATGGTCCTTTTGCAGAAACCAAAGAGCAACTCGCGGGCTTTTATTTATTGGATGCGCGCGACCTTAATGAAGCCATACAATTGGCCAGCAAAATTCCGCCAGCGCGTTTGGGCTGCGTAGAAATCCGGCCAATCAGGGAACTGGACCCTACCAAAGATGAACGATTCCAAGTTGACTATGCCAATTGACTCCAAAGCGCAGCGGCAAGGCCTGACGCCGCCGCGCCTTGTGAATCGCGAGCCTATGCTACTGACCGGTTTGCGCGAGGCTATGTGCGAAAATTTTTCGCAAGAAATACCGCGCTTATGGCAAAAATTTGGTGGCATGCTCGACCAGATCTCGCACAAAGTTGATCGCAATTGTTACGGGCTTTGCATGAAGGAGGCGCAGGATAGCCCCGAGTTTTATTATATGGCCTGTTGTGAAGTCAGCGATTTTGGCGATCTTCCCGCTGCGCTTAGTCCGGTGATTTTACCGTCGCATTGCTACGCTGTATTTCAGCATCCGGGGTCGGTAATTCATATCAAGGAAACCATGATTGCCATCTTTGATGAATGGTTACCGCATTCGGATTATGAGTTGGTACAACAGTCTGCCCATTGTTTGCATCACCTTGAAAAGTACGGTGAGCAATTTAATCCCGAAACGGGGTTGGGTGGTGTTGAGATATGGGTGCCCGTCGCTCCTCGCAGGTAATAAATTTTACCAATGCTTTTTCCGCTCTTGAAAACGCAGCCATTGGCTGCGTTTTTTCTATCTGCTTTTTTGCTAAAAAACGACGATTTTTCTTGCACAAAGCTTCCACATTGTTTGCATGCTGTTTGACGGATCTTTACGGGCTGCTGATCCATAATGCATTCATCGGGAAACGCGAATCCAATCGGACTTGCCCCGCATACCACCCCAATGTTGATTATTTTTGTACGAGGATTTTGCAATGAAATCTATAGGATACTTACTTACCAGTTTGAGTGTTGCCGGTCTCCTGGGTGTAGCGGTTGCTGCACATAGCGCGGAGAAATCCAGCGCAGCGGCAACTGAAAAAACAGCAGCAGCAACAGATAAGCCGGAGTGCGATGACGCTAAAGCCGGTCACCACTATGGTAACCACGGTCGCGATGCCCACCACGGTCGTCAAGATGGTGAGGGCGGCAGGGCTCCTTTTGATAAAATCCTGGGCCTGACCGATGCCCAGAAAAAAACGCTGGCAAGCGCCCGTGAAAAAGAACAGGCAGCAGCCGGCGATCTGCGCGAAAAAGTGATAGCAGCACAAGAGGCTATTTTTAAAGCGGCCGAGAGTAATGCCAGTGATGATGAGCTGAATAAACTGGCGGCAAACTCTGCCAGCCTGCGTGCCCAGCTAGAGCTTGGTCGTATCAAAATGCACCGCCAATTGGTGTCAATATTGACGCCTGAACAAAAGCAAAAGCTCACCGAATGGGAAGCGCAACACAAACCGGAGCGTCGTGAGCACATCTAATCGATAGGTTTGAATGGCATTTGTAAATCACCGGGCCACCCTCCAGCGGTGGTCCGTTAACCTGGGAGTTTATTGATCCCTTCCGCTGTTTTGCACAGACCGATCAGCGGCTCTGTGCATTTTTATTTCAGTTCTTCGAGCGCCTGCCTGCGAACCACCAGATTGTTCAGTTTCCGGTCACAGTTCCCTAATAGCGCCTATACTTCAGGATAAATTGCCGTCAGAGCGCTCGCTCTGGATGATGTACGGCACCTTTCCGCTAGTAATTCGCGCCCCAGCGGCGCAAGCAAGGAATCCGGGAGTGACTTTATGCATATCAAACAATCCATTGGCGTTGGCCTTGCGGGCTTTATTCTGGTGATTGGTCTGAGCAGTTATATAGGCTATTCGGCTGCCAATAATATGAGCGCCATGCTGGATTACATCACGGGACCTGCTTGGGATACCGCTGATGGTGCTATGGAAGGGCAAATAGAGCTGGAAAAACAAATCATTATTGTGGAGCGCTTGCAGGACAAAAAGCTGAGCCTTTCTGTTGCTCGTGAACAAATGAGTAAGGCGCGTGAGCGTGAGGTAGAAGCGCTTACGCGCATGAAACAGCAAAGCCTGATCAATCCCAGCCAGGTTGAAGGCCTTAACCAGCGGTTGGAGACCTACCATCAAAATTGCGATGCCCTGATGGTGCTGTTGGCGGGCGATAATGCTGAGGCGACTGATGCCGCCGTGCGCCAGTTTGATTCGCAGGTAGATGGCTTGTTGGAATTTATTTCCCAAATCGAAGAGGCAGCGGATGCGACTGTGGAGGGGGAGTCCAAAAAAATTGCAGCGATGAAATCCGCTACTCACACCAAACTCAGCCTGGGTTTAATGTTCGGCGTTGTGATGGCGATAGTGCTCTACGTGCTGGCGAAGAAAAATATTCTCGCGCCCATCGAACTGGCGACGCAAAAATTGGCTGAGCTGAGCCAGGGCTCCGGTGATCTTACGGCGCGCTTACCACTCGACAATACCGAGATGGGGCGTTTGGCCGAGGCGTTTAACCAGCTCATGCAAAAATTACAAAATCTGATCGGCCAGGTGCAAAACAGCAATCACTCGCTGATGGCGGCCAGCACCCAAATCACTCATGCTGTTGGGCGCACAGCGGATGGAGTCAACGCGCAGTTCGCGGAAATTTCCTCAGTAGTGGATGCTGTGCATAAAATTTCCGCCTCGCTGGATACGGTGGGCGAAGCGGCCGTTCGCGCAAACCGGGCATCAGATTCTGCAGCGGAAAGTACACACACTGGCAATCACATAGTAGTGATGGCGCAAAAAGGTGTAGATGAAATTGCGGTGGAAGTAGACAGAGCGGCGCAGGTGATTTCAAACCTGGTAGCGGATAGCCAAAGTATCAGCTCTATGTTGGAGGTGATTCGCAGTATCGCCGAGCAAACCAATTTGCTTGCGTTAAATGCAGCCATCGAAGCGGCGCGTGCTGGCGAAACCGGTCGCGGCTTTGCGGTGGTCGCAGACGAAGTTCGCAGCCTTGCCTCGCGCACTCAGGAGTCCACTAAAGCGATTGAAACCATTATCACCAATTTATCGTCTGGCTCGGCCAAGGCGGTTGAGGTAATGGGCGCGACGCAAAAGCAGGCGCTGACGATTAAAGAGCGCATCGCAAAAACATCCGAGACGTTTGCGCAGATAGTGGCAGTGGTGGATCAAATCAAAACCATGAACGCTGAAATCGCGCGCACATCGGACGATGAAAAACGCGAGATGTCGCAGATCAGCAAAAGTATGCAGACGATTCTCGACCAGGCGCGCAACAACCACGACGCCGGTAATACCGCCAAAATATCGCGTCAAAATCTGGAAGAGCAGGTAGTAAAAATCAACGGGCTCTTACAGCAATTCAGAACCTGATAAGCGAATCTACAAGCGGGCAAGATGTCGATTCACCTTGCCCGCTTTGGCATTTGAATAGATAGGTTAAATAGACAATCCCACCACCAATTCCGCGGTATAACCTGCATCCACACTGCCAGTCATGGTTGCCAGCTGGTAAGTGACGCCATCGCTAAATACATTGTCCGCACTAAAACTCGTTACCGAGGTATTTTGCCCCTTGGTGTAAAGCGTTGAGTTGTACACGGCTTTGGTAATGTCCGCCGGGAATGCCATCTGCGAAATTGCCGTGGATTTTGCGGTGCTGGAATAATCGGTTAAAAAAATCTGGAAGTGAATGTGGGTAATACGACCTGCGTACCAACCTGGGTAAATGGTAGTGAAAGTTGCCACGCCGTTGGTGTCTGTGTACTGCACGCCGCGGCAGTAGGTTTTACCCGCTTGCCCTGCGTTGTTGGATTCTGAATAACCGGAGTAGAGACCATCTTTATCGCAGTGCCAAATGTACACATAGCCGGAGACTGGCGCACATTTGTTATTGATATCCACCAGTTTTAATTTCACGGTAAGTGGTACACCGGTTTTGTCTTCACTGATCGCCTCACGTAACACCAGCGAATTATTCAGCAGGGTAGAAAGCGGGAAGGGGCCAATAGTTTCGGTGGGGATTACTGTGCAACTGCCAACGCTGCTGGCTGCCGAGCTGGGCGCGAGACTGCTGGATGTACTGGTAGCGGCGGTGCTGCTCGTTGCAGTGGATGTTGCGGTCGAACTGGCAGAGCTACCGCCCGCACTTCCGCCACCGCAACTGGCAAGGCCCGCTGCGCCCAATACGCTAAACGCACCCAGTGTGCCGAGGGTTTTGCGGCGGTTAATATCAATGGCGGTGTCTTTGTTATTAATAGATGGTTTCATGCTTGTACCTCGGTCACGGCTGATGGAACAGGCACGTTTGCTGTGGCCTGCTTTTTAGGTTGAAAGCAGTATGGGGAGCGATTGCACAACAAAATTCAAGCAATTATGCAAAGAATGTGAAACCGCGAAAATGACAGGAAAAAAGGGGAGGAATGGCCGCCGAAACGGCCTGTTTCAGAGAGTTATTTGTCGTTTAACTGAAATTTATAGCCGGCGCCATAAACCGAAAAAATCATCTCTTGCGTCGTTAATGGCAACAATTTTTTGCGCAGTTTGGTGATGTGTGAATCCATGGTTCTGTCGCTCACAATACGGTGATCACTGTAAGCATTTTTCATTAAATCTTCGCGCGAAATAATTGTGTTGGGGCGAGAGGACAGGGTTTTCAGCAAACGATATTCAATCAAAGTCAGCTCAACTTTGTTGTTGCCATAAACCGCGGTGAGCGATTCCTTTATCAAATGAAATTCTTTATTGGGCGTGAGTTCCGGATGCGTGCGCTTGAGCACGGCTTTCACGCGCGCCACCAATTCGCGCGGGCTAAAGGGTTTACAGATGTAATCGTCAGCACCCAATTCAAAACCCAATAATCTGTCTGGCTCTTCAATGCGCGCCGTCATCATGATTACCGGCGTGTTGGTGCTGTTGCGCACTTCCTGGCATAGGCGTAAGCCATTGAGCTGGCCAGATTTGCTCGGCAACATCACGTCGAGCAAAATCAAATCCCAGATTTGCTGCTGGATTTTTTCCAGGCCTGTGTCGGCATCGTTTACCAGGTCAACCTCGTAACCCTCTGCGCCGAGATAGTCGCGCACTATACAGCCCAGATCGTTTTCGTCTTCAACAATTAAAATTTTCATAACCGCGCCTTTGAGTTTCTCTGTAAAAAAATTATCTGTAAAAAATAGCTACTTAATAGGGTAGGGTGATGGTGATTTTCAAACCACCCAATTCGCTGTTGTCTATGCTGATATGCCCGTCGTGAGCTGCCACAATATTTTTGCAAATTGACAAGCCCAAGCCTGCACCACCTGTTGCGCGATTGCGTGATGAGTCGGCACGGTAGAGACGATCAAATAATTTTGCATGGTGTTCTTTTGCTACACCCGGGGCTGTGTCTTCAATGACGATCACTGCCCGGCTGTTGATCAGGTTCAACGAAACCTGGGTTTTGCCGGGGGCGTTGGTGTACTGCAGTGAATTTTTTAACAGGTTGGTAAACAGTTGCTGCAAACGATTCTGGTCGCCAAAAAAACTGAGGCTGGGTGTTTGCATTTTCAAACTGAGATCTATGCGTTGCAGTGCGAACTGTGGTTGCAGGCTGCTGACTGCATCCTGTAGCAAAACCCCTAAATCCATAGTGTTTTTGCGATAGGTCATGCCGCCCAGATCGGTGAGCGATAACTCATAAAGATCATTAACCAAATGTTTTAAACGCGCGCTGTGGTTGATCAGGCGCTTCACGGCGGCTTTGTCGAGTGCGCGCACACCATCTTCCATGGCTTCAAGCTCTGCTTGCAATACCGCGATGGGCGTGCGCAGTTCGTGGGATATATCCGCCACCCATTGCCGGCGCGTCTGCTCACTTTGTGCGAGGGTTTCACCCAGTGCATTCAAATGCTCAGCCAGTTCGGTGAGCTCGTCGCGACCGGTGATGGAAATTTTTTCCTGGTAATTGCCGCGACTCAATTGATTGACATTATTCACCAGTGAGCGAATGCGTTTGGTGAGCAAATGGGCGAGGGGGAATGATGCCAGGCAAGTGATCAACAGGGCCACAAAAATAATGATGGTGAGTTTTTTCTCCTCGCCTTGCGCAAAGCTCGCATCCTGCAAATCGCGAATCGCCGGATTAAACGGAATACCGAGATAGCCTATAAGACTATCTTCGCTGTGCAGCGGAATGAGAAACGCATCATCCAGATCGGGATTGGAGCCCTGGACAATTTTTTTATCCGCATCCAGCAAAAAAATATTTCGCAGCGATACCAATGGCGGCATATGGCGCAGCTCACGCCACTCGCGCCAGGCTTTGGCGTCGGGTCGCTCTTTGTCGTGGCGGCCGTCTTTATCGGCGTCATCGGGCCGACTGTCGTGCGGCCCGTCAGGGCCGCGTCTGTCGTCACCGGGTTTGCGCTTCATGAATTCGTCTGGCGCCGGTCCGCCAAAAGGTGGAAATCCCGGTGGCGAAAAACCATCGTCGGAACCGGGCATGCGATTGCGATTGCGAATGTCCAGATGGGCAACTATGTAATCTTCCCATTTGGGCAACCAGGTCCAGCTGTTATGAACTTGGAAATTACTTTCCAAATCATTAATCAGCGGCTGCGCAAAACGCGTTTCCCTTTTTTCGATGTAGTGCCAAAAATCCTGTTTGAAACTGTAGTTAATAAATAGATACAAACCAGCGGTCAGCAGGCCGCACAAAGTGAGCATCACGATAAAAAATTGCAGGCGTAACTTGAACATAATGGAAACAACTCGGGAACTGATAGAAATCAGTCTAGCGGTTGGTGTCGCTGTTGCCCATGGGGGTGCCCGGCGAGGGGCGCCTAGGCCCCCCCGGAGAGAGCTCCGGCGAGGATGCAGTTTGGGGCGGAACTGGGTAGAATGTGAATACCTGAGTAATTCGCTAGGTCTTTATCCCCGTTTTGCTCAAGCCGCTTTCCTGCTTCCCCCTTGAAGATTTGTCCGGCGGCTCCAGATTATTGTTCACTTTTGTGTTATTCCTGCCTGAGGTTCCTTATGGACGTATTAGAAACTATCAAACAGCAAATCGCTGAAAACCCCATCATCCTCTACATGAAGGGCTCGCCCAATGCGCCCCAGTGCGGCTTCTCCATGCGCGCTTCCCAAGCTGTTATGGCTTGCGGCCAGCGTTTTGCCTATGTAGATATCCTGAGCAACCCGGAAATCCGCACCGAGCTGCCCAAGTTTGCCAACTGGCCAACCTTTCCCCAATTGTGGGTAAAAGGTGAGCTGATCGGCGGCTGCGATATAGTCACCGAGATGCACGAAAAGGGCGAGTTGAAGCCAATTCTGGATGCAGCTGTTGCCGCTAATTAAGCCTTGTGCGTCCACGTAGACCAATAAAAAAGCCAGCGATTGCTGGCTTTTTACTTTTCCGGAGTTATGGACGCTTAGCGGAACAGCAGTATTCCCGCTATCACCAACAATCCCGCGCCGCTAAATACGCACAGGGCTATGGCCAGGCGGCGCTGGCGAATGCGCGCTTCCTCGTTGGTTCCGCCTTGCTGGAGTTCATAGGCGCGCCGGGCAATATCGCCAGACTTGGCCAGCTTGGCTTTGAGCTCCTGAAGGGTAGCTATCTCGGCAGCCAGTTGTTGGTCTGTTGCGCTGGTGGGTGATGTCGATTGTTGGATTCGGGCTTCCAAAGCGGCGATCTGTTGGTCGAGTCGGGCTGTTTTTTCTTTGATCTGTCTGGACAACTGGTCGATATTCATGGGCGATTTGATGGGATGTTTATTTTTGATGGGATGCTGATTGTTGGATATGTCGCTTACCTTAGCAGATGATCTCGCGGGAAGCGGGGCTTTTTCTGTGAGGGGGTTAGTTCGCTTACAAACAACCTGGCCCAACAACCTCTCTGGATTGCTATAATCGCGCCTTTGTCGATTGGGTGCGTCTATCAACCCCTAACTCTACAACCCCTAACTCTACAACCCCTAACCCTAACGCGCCATCTAACCTGGGAAGAGCCCTTGAGTAATAACCACCTGCCCGAATTCCGCCTCGCCTTTTTTGGCCCCCGTTTCTGGCTAACCTGGATTCAACTGGCCTTTTTTAAGCTGCTGGGAATCCTGCCCCTGAGTCTGTGTATGTTTATCGGCCGCCGCCTGGGAGATTTGTTTTACCTTCTCGGCCGCCAGCGTCGTGAATATGCGCGGGTCAACATGGCGCTTTGCTTTCCCGAAAAGTCACCGGAAGAACGCGAAACGCTGGTGCGCGGCACTATGCAATCAACGGCGACTATGATCATCGAGGCGGCCCTGGCGCTCTGGGGCCCCAGTAATTACTTTCGGAATAAATACACCATCACAGGTCTGGATCGTCTGGAAAAGGCTCGCCAGTCGGGGCAGGGTATTTTGTTGTTGGGCTGCCATCTCACCACCCTGGATGTTACCGGCCGCATCATCGCTTACCACTTTGAATACGACCTCTTGTATCGCCCGGATAAAAACCCGCTGTTGGCCTATATGATTGCCCACGGCCGTGAACGCTTTGCCGGTGGCGATGCCATTGCCCGCAATGACCTGCGCAAGCTGGTTAGCAATCTGCGTGCAGGCCATATTGTCTGGTATGCGCCGGATCAGGATTTCGGGCCAAGTTACAGTGTGTTTGCGCCTTTCTTCGGCATTGAGGCAGCCTCTATGACAGGTACAGCGCGCATCGCTCGCATGGGTAAGGCTGTCGTTATGCCGTTGGTTCACTACCGCGATCCTGTTAACCATAGCTACGAAGTTGTTATTGGCGAGCCGCTGGAGAACTTCCCCACGGGTGATGAAGTGGCGGATGCCACCCGCGTCAACCAGCTCATGGAAGCCGCCATTCGCCCCCATCCCGAGCAATATTTGTGGGTACACAGGCGCTTCAAAACCCGCCCGCCGGGTGAGCCGGGCTTTTATCCCCCCAAAAAACGGCGCAAAGCCAAATAGAATTGCCAGTTTTTGCTTTCAATTACAGCGGTAACTTGCGGTAATTGAAGGAAATTAACCTCGTCGAATTTTCACAAAAAACCAAAAGCATCACTAGAATGTGGTATAACGCGCGCCTTATCGCGTTGGTGCCTTTTTAGGGGTACAAATCAGGCTAGCGGCACACCTTGAGGAGAACAGCTGATGTTGAGAATGTTTAAAATTCAAGGCCAATTACTGCGTGAAGAAGCGGTAGATAGTGACGCGCCCAAAGTGGCTATGGCCAATGCTGTATGGATTGACGCCCATGAGCCCACCGACGAAGAGCGTGAAGAGCTCAATACCTTCCTGCGTGCCGAACTGCCTGAATCTGACGATGTAGAGGAGATCGAATTCTCCGCGCGCTATTTCCAGGACAACGAAGGCGTACACGTCCACTCCCTGTTTTTATCCCCCGGTGAAGGCGGCCGTCACAACACAGTGACTGTGGCCTTCCTGCTGCAAGACAAGCGTTTGATCACCGTGCGCGAAGGCGATCTGGCGGATTTCCGCCTGTTGCGTATGCGCGCCCGTCGCGGCCAGGTGCAAATTGTGTCACCCGAAGAATTGCTGGTGACCATGTTCGAGCAAAAGGTGGAAAACCTTGCGGATGCGCTCGAGGATATACATCGCAAGCTCGAAGAAGTCAGCCATATGGTGCTGGAGGATGAGGATGCCGAGCTGGAAGACGCTATCGACAAACTCTCCAAGCTGGAAGATAGCAACGGGAAAATCCGTCTCTGCCTGATGGATACCCAGCGCTCCATCTCCTTTTTGCAGCGTCACATTCGCAACAACAACGAGCTGCAAGAGACCGCCCGCGAGATCAAGCGCGATGTGGACACTCTGATGTCGCACACCGCTTTCCTGTTCGACAAGATTAACTTCCTGATGGACTCTACCCAAGGTTTCATCAACATTGAACAAAACCAGATCATCAAAACCTTCTCGGTAGCCTCGGTAATCTTCCTGCCGCCCACCATGGTGGCCAGCTTCTGGGGGATGAACTTTGATGATATGTCCTTCCTAAAACCGATTAACCACGGCTGGTTGATTGGCCTGTTACTCATGTTGCTCTCCGCCGCTATCCCTTATTGGTACTTTAAAAGTAAAGATCTGTTATAACGGATTTGGCGCCAAAAGCTTTATTTGTCATCAAGCTGGACTATCCTATAGGCAGATAAACCCGGCTGGCCCTTGGGCAGCCGGTAAAACGCCTTGGGCAACGGGTTCCTGGGTCAAATTGTTTGAGTGGGCATAGTGGCTTCAGTAAAACCGCGCGGCATCAAGTTTGTAAAACGCGTTTATCCTGCCCGGGCGCTGGGTCTGGGTTTGGGGCTGCTCGCGGTTGGCTCTGTATTGCTGCCGCTGGAACCGCTACCGCTCGTGTGGGTATTGCTTGTCTATAACGGCCTTATATGGCCCCATCTTGCCTATCTTATTGCCTCGCGCAGCCCTGATCCCTACGCCATGGAGCGCCTGCAGTTGCAGGGCGATAGCATTTCGGGCGGTTTTTGGGTGGCGGCTTGCGGCTTTAACCCGCTGGTCAGTGCGCTCATCACCATGATGCTGTGGATGAACAATATAGCGGCGGGTGGGTTCCGGTTCTTTGTGCGCGGCGTGCTCTGCTGGTTGCTTGGGGTTTTGGCAGGGGGAATGCTGCTCGGCTTTAACTGGAACGACAGTATCTCCACAACCATCGTATACGCCTGCCTGCCAATGCTGATTATCTATCCCATCATCATAGGTTTGATTGCTTACAATCTGGCGATGGATTTACACCATAAAAAAGAACAGATGCAACACTTAAGTCGTACTGACGGCCTGACCGGTTTGTTTAATCGCTCTTACTGGGAGCTGCGCGCCAAAGAGGAAATCGCTCGTGCGCGTCGTAACTACACGCCTTTGGCCCTCGTGTTGCTGGACGTGGATTACTTCAAGCGCATCAATGATACCTATGGCCACGCCCAGGGAGACCTGGTGCTACAACAGCTTTCGCAACTCTTACAGCGCAACCTGCGCGAGACGGAATTACTTGGGCGTTACGGGGGCGAGGAGTTCGCAATCATTCTGCCTGGATCAACCAAACAAGAGGCCCATAAAACTGCCGAGCGCTTGCGCGACTTGGTTGCCCGGCTGGAGTTTGGCGATCCGGCAAATCATACCCTTCAGTGCAGTATCAGCCTCGGCATTGCGGCCTTTGCAGATGGTTTGGGGGATTTTTCGTCCTGGGTCAAAGCGGCTGACAAAGCGCTTTATCAGGCCAAGCGCCAGGGGCGGAATCAGACAGTCATCTACAAAGATGCACGCATCCCTAAAGGTCCTGAGGAGCAGTAACTTTTAATGCTTTATTCCTCCACCCATTCCCAGCGCAACGGTTGGCCAAAATCATCCAGAATGACTTTTTTGCGGGGGCGAGGTTTGTGGGGCTTTTGTACCAGCGGTGGTTTGCGGCGTGCTTCTATAGCGGCCACAACATCTGGCAGGGGCGTGCGATCCTCGTGGCTTTGGCCATCAAAGATGCTGATCAGCGGGCCTTGGGCATAGGGGCGCCCGCTCAGTCCGCGCGGTACTTCAGCGACTTTCCCGCCCTGATCTAAAAAGGCGCTGATCTGTTCCTGAAGTTCGGCGTGAAGCTCGCGCCTGGTTTTGGTAGGTTTCATGATCTATAGCTGCTAATCGAATCAAAAGATCGGCTTTTTGACGGCCATTGGCCAGCATACAGTCGCGCATGGGTCGGCGCAAATGCCCAGATTGATCAAAACTCGATAAAAGTCCGACAAATGTCAGCACTTGGGGTATTCGGCGCCGCTTTGCTCGCCCTTTGTGCTGTCTTTCGGTACACTGCGCGTCTTTTTTCGACCGGTCATCTCGCATCCGACCGGCCTGCAATCCATATCCGCAGCAATCTATGACCCAGCCCAGCCTTAAAATCACAGAAATTTTTTACTCCCTGCAAGGCGAGTCCAATACCGTTGGCTTGCCTACAGTGTTTGTGCGCCTCACCGGCTGCCCGCTACGCTGCGGTTATTGCGACTCCGAATACGCCTTTTACGGCGGCGAACGTCTGTCGCTGGATACCATTATGGATAAGGTTGCCAGCTACAAGCCGCGCTATATCTGTGTCACCGGCGGTGAGCCACTGGCCCAGCGCGAGTGCCTGACACTGCTCACTCGCTTGTGCGACGAGGGTTACAGCGTATCCCTGGAAACCAGCGGTGCCTTGGCGGTAGATGGAGTTGATCCCCGTGTGGTCAAGGTGATGGACCTGAAAACTCCCGGCTCCGGCGAAGTCAGCCGCAACCGTTGGGAGAACTTGCCGCATCTGACGGCGCAGGACCAAATCAAGTTTGTTATCTGCAGTCGCGAAGACTATGAATGGGCACGCTTCAAGCTGGACGAGCACCAACTGAATACCAAAGTGGCCGAAGTGCTTTTTTCGCCCAGTTTTGGTCAGGTGCAACCGCTGGAGCTGGCAGAGTGGATTCTCGCCGATAACTTGCCCGTGCGCTTCCAACTGCAACTGCATAAAATCCTCTGGAATGACACGCCCGGCCATTGATCGCCGGCCTGTTTATCCTTGTTTACATCCCAGGTATTGCCCATGCCCAACAAAAAAGCCGTCATTCTCGTCTCCGGTGGCCTCGATTCCACCACCGCCCTGGCCATCGCCCGCAGTGAGGGCTATGACTGTTACACCATGAGCTTCGACTACGGCCAGCGTCATCGCGTAGAGCTAATGGCCGCCGAGCGCACGGCCAAAGCCTTGGGTTCGCTCTCGCACAAGGTGATAAATCTGGATCTGCGCAGCATTGGCGGCTCCGCTCTGACCGATGAAAGTATCGACGTGCCCGAGCATGAAACCGCCGGTATTCCCGTCACCTATGTGCCGGCGCGCAATACAGTGTTCCTGTCTATCGCCCTGGGTTGGGCAGAGGTGCTGGGGGCACAAGACATCTTTATTGGCGTTAACGCCGTGGACTATTCAGGTTATCCCGATTGCCGCCCGGATTACATTGCCGCCTTCGAAACCATGGCCAATCTCGCCACCCGGGCAGGGGTGGAGGGTAACAAGCTGAACATCCGCACACCGCTGATTGATCTCACCAAAGCCGAGATTGTCCACAAGGGTATGGCGCTGGGGGTGGATTATGGCCTGACTGTGTCCTGCTACCAGGCCAACGACAAAGGCGAAGCCTGCGGCAAGTGCGACAGTTGTCGTTTGCGTCGCGCAGGTTTTGTACAGGCGGGGGTGGCTGATCCTACCCATTACGTCCCGCAAACTGGCGCTTAATTTTTAAGCTCTTGTTTGTAAGAGAATTTTTATTTAAAACAGCGTAAAAAAAGCTTGTCTTTTTAGAGTAAAACATTATTATACGCGCCTCTTATTTAGGTCAGCCGAAACAAGGTTTCCGAGGTAAGAATGTCGTAAGACACTGTGGGTCGTTAGCTCAGTCGGTAGAGCAGTTGGCTTTTAACCAATTGGTCGCTGGTTCGAATCCAGCACGACCCACCACTAATTCAGTATTTAAGTGTGGTGTAAAACTTACTTAAATACGCAAGAGCTTAGGGTCGTTAGCTCAGTCGGTAGAGCAGTTGGCTTTTAACCAATTGGTCGCTGGTTCGAATCCAGCACGACCCACCATACAAAAGAGGATGCTTAACGGCATCCTCTTTTTTTTCGTCTGCCTTTTATTGGTCGGTTTCTGGCAGTTCGCGTCATGTCTGCATATACTCGCGAACAATCCTGGCGAATAAGCTGTCCTTTTAATCCATATGGAAATTGGCTTATGCAAATGCAGCGCTCTGCCCAACGGGCAAAACAAGATGGCTCCCTCCGCGAGTACAAATCCCTTAAATCCCCCAAGCCCTGCTTTGACGATGCCCGCCCCGAAATGGCAGCGCAAATGCGCATGCAATCCTTAATGGCAAATAGCCCTCAGGTAACGCAGATGAAAGCGGTGAGGGAGCTAATGGATACCGGTGTTCGCGCAAAACATAATGCCCCGCAGGATAAATCAATAGCCTTTGTTCGCCCTGGGCCACCGCCCCTGCAGCGACAATCAAAAGTGATTCAGTGCACCCTTAAAGATGCCTTGCATTACTACCAGCGCGTTACTGGCGACAAGGTAACCCGCAAACAGGATGTCGATAAAAGCAAGTTGAGTAAGGGGCAAAAAGCGCACTTCACTCGCCTGGAAAACCAGGGAGCCTCAAGTGCTGGAGCAGTGGGCGTCAGAAAAGTGGGGTCCAGCAGTGGCGCGGGGCGATATCGCCTTAAGTCGCCGCAGCAAATCCGTGTCAGGTACGGTAGCACCAAGGCGCGCTTTGTGCGCAGTGAACGTAAGAGCCGGCATGTAAAGGGAAAGTACAGCGGATACAACTACGCAACAGCCAAAGTAATACTGACCAATAAAACGAATGGCAACAAAAAAACGATATACATTACGCGTGGCAGCCAGGATGGTAGTACCCATTCCGAGGGAGCAATTAAAGATGTAATCAAAATGTTGCAACGTATTCATGTTGTATCAGTTGATTGGGTTTACACGGAGCGTGAAGCCTGCGGGCCAGATAATCAAAATTGTCGCGGCAAGCATAAATTAGGAGATCATGGGATATTCGGGGCAAATGTCACGACTTATTACAGTGTGGATTGGCCCGATAGCGCGGAAAAAGGCACCGCCGCAAAAGATGCTCGCAAGCAGGGTACAAATCTGCTTAAAAGGATGGATACCCAGGTTGGAAAGGCGACCGGGATTCATCATTACGCCAATCAAACCAGCTCCTCTGTGCATGCTTCTGAATCCTATCAAGAGGAAGATGCGGGCATGCAAACCAGCGATGATGAAAGCAGCGATGAATCAGATATTTTGCACGGTGGTTACGAAGGGGCCAGAAGAAGCTACAAGGAGTTATCATGAGGGCACCCATGCAGAACCCCGCGCAACACGCAAAACAAAACCAATCTTGCGCGGAACAAAAATCTCCGCAAGCGGTACAACTCCAATTTGAAGATGCTCGCCCGGAGACGGCAGCGCAATTGCGTATGCAATCGTTGATGTCAAATAGTGCGCGAACTACACAGTTAAAATCCCAGCAGGCTGCGATGGCAGCAAAACCCAACAACACAGGCCTGCCCGATAATTTAAAAGCCGGTATCGAAAATCTCTCCGGTGTCAGCATGGATCACGTAAAGGTTCACTATAACTCCGACAAACCTGCGCAATTACAAGCGCATGCTTATGCGCAGGGCAGTGATATTCATGTAGCTCCGGGGCAAGAAAAACATTTGCCGCACGAGGCTTGGCATGTGGTACAGCAGGCGCAAGGTCGCGTGCAGCCGACCATGCAGATGAAGGGCGATGTGCCGGTGAATGATGATTCTGGATTAGAGCATGAGGCCGATGTAATGGGCGCGCGTGCACTTGCCAGTGGTGAAAATTCGCCGGCGCAATTGCGGGAAATGAGTCAGCAAGCGCAAAGCCCGGTTGCTGCCATCCAGTGTCAGCCGGTTGATGTGGCGGTTACCGGCATCACCCATTTAGTGCTACTCAAAAACGGTTCGCTCTATAGCAAAAATTTTTTAGAAAACGAAGCTGAAGAAGTGCATGAAGGGGATTTTGTAGAAATTGAATCCGATTCTGCCTTGCGTTCCCGTCGCGGGCCGAACCAGGAAGATCCAGAGCTCAACGTAAAAGATGAAACTGGTCCTTCGGTCTATGTGTGGTATGCGGTCAATCGTTTAAACGGAAAGCCAGTGCAATCCAATACCTATATTCGCGAAGATACTTTCAGAAAAGCCAACGCGAAAGATGAACAGGCAATGCCGCTGCGCAGCACAGTTTTCGGAACGGCCGATGCAAATCTGGAAGGGTTTAGCCAGGCATACGCCCAGGGCTATCGTGATTTCGATACAGCTTACGATTACCACAAGGGCGGAACTGCAGCCATTATCGAGAAAATGACCCTGACTTCGGGCCCCATCCGTCTGATTTACAAATTCAAACTTGAAGAGTTACAAGACGCTGTTACAGAGTTAGAGAGTTTGGCATCCATACCAAATGTATTAATACACACGGTAATGCTCCATGAAATACCGGCGGGTCATCACACAGAGGCTTTAACGCTTCTGCAAAAAGTCGCGGCGCCCTTTAACGCCAAAACAGGCTTGAGTAATGTGGTGCAAGAAGATGTAGAGAGTGAAGATAACTTTACCAAAATTTTAAAAGAAGCTGAAAACCTTGGGATCACAATCTCCTCTGTGCAGAACAGGATGAGCCCCGGCGCTCCCGACAAAGCTGTTCGAGAAGTCTGCGATAGATATGGCATAGACTATATGGCCTTTGGTTTGAAAGGCGGCGCAGGTCATGAGGGCACCTGTAAAATGGGGCCAGACTCTGCAGTAGAGGATTTCTCGATAGAAAACGATGCGTTGTTTATCGAAAAAGCTGCCGAATATGGAATCGGAAAAGACATGTTGCGTTTTGTCATGCTGGACTGGGGTCGTAAGAATGGTGTCAGTGTGATTTCGCAAAGCCGTTCAGAGCAGGGCATGATTAATATGCGTGTGGCCTTTCCGGCGGAGCTGCTCAGCTTTTTGGATAACTACGGCCACGGTAACGAATCCTACCCGCATCATCCCGACCAAGCCGATTTATATCTTCCCTTCGAACAATTTTTGGAAAAATCTGGCATCGACCTCGGTCTGATGCAACCTCTGTTTGACCATATACCTATGAATCTATGGCGCATGTATTACAAGCACACGGTTTCCCGCGAGGCCGCCGAGAGTGATTTTGTAAAAGTCATGCAAACTGCCGATGCAAACGCGGTTACCGAAATGATTCAGTTGGCGGGCAGTGAGATAGAAACAGTGACAGATCTGGGCAATTTGTTTCTTCGTTATAAAAGCGGAGAGCGAGCGGTGGACGATTCGACAGTAGCTGCACCTGTTACTGCATATCCACAAGTGCTCACCGATGCGGAATTCCTGTCGCTGGGGTCAGGTGTAACCAGCGAAGGTAAGGCAAAATATTTGTACAACATGGCTACTGACGATGCAGTGGGTGATCCGGCTGCGGAAAAGCAAGATGTCATTATTGATTTGCTGGTTGTTGGAGACTCGGTAGCGAGATACAAAAAAACTGGCGATGATCAATGGACGCTTCAATAAATTGATGGATACTCCTCAGTAAGCTGCCCTTGGAACCTGGCTAATGCAAACCTCGAAAGTCGCGCAACAAGCAAAGCAAAATCAATCGCAGGCGGAGGCACAATCTCCGCAGGCTTTACAGCCGCAGTTTGACGATTGTCGCCCGGAGGGGGCTGCGCAATTGCGCATGCAATCCTTGATGGCCAATAGCGCGCAATCCACGCAATTAAAATCCATGCAAGCGATGATGGCTTCCAATACGCCCGCAAAAAATTTCGGAAAATCACACTCTCCACAAAATATATCGTCCACTTCGGATAAAACCCTGCAGCGTGCAGTTTCAGAATCGCACCATAACGCAGACGATAATCGGGCAGCCGCGCTGGAGTACGAAAATGCATTGGATCAGGCGGTGCAACGCGCGCACCACCACGTTATAGCGGCGCCGAACTTAGGTGATTTGGCTGATTTGGATGGACATACTGCAAAATGGGTAGAGGACTGGCAGGCAGCCGTGCACGGAAATGCACCTGGTTCACTTGCCACCTCATTTGGCTACGCGATAGAAACGCTCGCCACAATGGTGTATCTACCTGCTGCCCCGGCGGGTATGTCGCACCAGCTTCAAGGCGTTCGCAACAATACGCGCCCTGATGTCATATTGATGAATGAAGCGGGCGATGTGTCCTGGCTCGATATCACCGCATCGGCGAGCGCGGGTCATATCTGGAATAAAGACGGTTGGGGTGATCGGCCTCATGTATCAGAGGTGACTTATCCCTCGCTGCAACCACAGCATCGCCAATTGATGGCGCAGAATAATGATGTAGTTAATCCGGCAGGATTCGATGCGGCTGCATTTGCCGACCAGTTGGCGCAAGCAACGGCGCTGCGTGATTTTCGGCGAGAGCGCTGGGCGGAATTAGGGAACAATATTCGCGAAGCCTATTGGGCGCTTCCCGCAGTAGCTAATATTTCTGCGATGTTGGCGAATTTGAGCCCCATGTTACATCGCCAAAATCCGTTGCTGGGCCTGTTGATCGATCGTTTTAATTTAGGCATAAATCCCCCGCCGGGCGCCAGCCAGGTATTGACGAACGATGGAGGTATTGTTGATACCGCCGAAATCGCCCAGCTACGTCGCATGGCCCCCAATATTCTCAGAGCGCTTGGTTTAGGTTCTGCACCTTTCGGATTTATTGGTGGCGGTGCGCTCGCCGGTGAGGCCTGGCTTCTGCACAATGATCCAAACCTGGCGCAACCTGCCGATTTACCGCAAGCAGTGGAAGATGACGATGAGGGTGGTGGTGGCGAGCCGCAGCAAGCTGTTGCGGCTATGGAGGAATAATCACGACGTTGTTTTCCGGTAGATCTCGGCGCCAATGCTGGCGATATCTAATCCTGTCTGTTTATACTCGCGAAAATTTCAAAATATAAAGATTAAGGTTGCCACAACCTACTTCGCTGTCTCTTTTAAACATACGGAAAATGGCTCATGCAGACGCAAATCCCCGCGCAACAGACGCAGCAAAACCAATCGCGAGCAGAACAAAAATCCCCACAATCCGCACAACCCCAATTTGAAGACGTTCGCCCCGAGGCAACAGCGCAATTGCGTTTGCAATCGCTGATGGCAAACAGCGCGCAATCCACGCAAGTAAAATCCATGCAAGCCATGATGGCGGCAAGTACACCTGTCAAAAATTTAGCGCAATCACTCAGCGCAACAAATCCTATTTCTGTGCAGCGAATGGAAGGGGAGGAACCGCTACAAGCAAAAACCGATGAGCCGGTACAGCGAGAACAAGCCGAAACTCCGCCACCAAAACCCAACAGCACAGGCTTACCCGATAATTTAAAAGCCGGTATCGAAAATCTCTCCGGCATTAGCATGGATCATGTAAAGGTTCACTATAACTCCGACAAGCCTGCACAGTTGCAAGCGCATGCTTATGCGCAAGGCAGTGAAATTCATGTGGCGTCGGGGCAGGAACAACATTTGCCGCATGAGGCTTGGCATGTGGTGCAGCAGGCGCAGGGGCGGGTGAATCCAACTATGCAGATGAAAGGGAATGTGCAGGTTAATGATAATAAGGGGCTGGAGAATGAGGCGGATGTAATGGGAGCAATGGCAGTCAATCATGGACGTAACTTATCGCCTGTAACTGTACAGCTGAAGGTTGACGCTCAGTACCAAACAACCGCTATTGTGCAGGGTGCGTGGATACTTGAACCGCTTGATCTCGATAGTGAAGAAGACGAATCAGAAGTATGGAAAGAAACGGATGCGACTTATATCTACGATCCGGATACTGAAGAGTTTCATTGGGGCGATGAAGATGAATTTGAAACGCCTGAAGATGCCGAGCGCGCCCATATTCCTTACAAAATTTCTTTATTGAAGAGGATGAGCGGGGAAGATCGGCAAGAGTATTTCGAGGCGCATCCGGAAGATATTGAATTACAAACGATAGATGCAGATATTCAAGCCGGCTCCCTGGAGAAAACTCCCCTCATAGAAAAGGATGCGGAATCCGGAGACTTGGTGTTAAACATTGAGGCTATCAAGTCGGTAGCACCAGCAAAACCTGGCGAGGCCGGGTCGTATCGTCTCTATGGCGCCAAGGTGGGTAATGGCTGGCAAATCCTGCATTTAAAATTGAACGACGACAATCAGCTAACCAATGACGAGGAAAGCGCTACTTACCACGTATTAAATCGTCCTTACGGAAAAGACCTGCCATTTGTATCAGAGGATTCTGATAAGACAGCGGCCAAACCAACTCAGGAGCTGATCGAATTTTTGAAAACCTATGGTTATACCGACAGTGGTGGCAAAGCTCAGGACCGAATTCATCATGCGATTGTAAAAGCATTGCGCTCAGGCAAAAGAGGCGAACTTTCGGTGTTGTTGGCTAACTCTGAAAATGCACGGTGGTACACCAATAATATTCGCCAAGGTTCGCTGAACGAATTGATTTTAACATCCCAATCCTATGAAGCGGTGGTGAGGGGAGAAGATGATGCATTTGATCCGCATGGGCAGCGCAATGGCGAACCCTATACCTTTGTAGAGTTGCAACGGGATACCAGTTTTCCGACCAAGGATTTTGTGTTTAAAAATACTTTTGATATTGATGGTGCGCTCTTCCAGAACTCCCATGTTAATGGCCGCATGTATAGGACCGATGGTCTGGGCAAAAAGCATAAAACGGTAGGGCCGATGAGTCCGCAATATCACTTGGCGGTGGGTGAGGATTCTTTGCGCAGTCTTTTTGACCGAAGCCACAGTATGAAAGCCTTGGTGGCCCGCCTTATTGAACTGCACAAGGGATATTTGGCCACCAAAGCCGATATTTTAAGTGTTCCAGCTTCCCAGCGAGGAAAACAAGTGTACGAAATGCGTGGTGGATATCCGTTGAAATTGGATGATGCCAATGAATTAAATATATTTGCCAGCATTGTTGAAAATCATACCCGCAGCGTTATGAACGGCCTCAAGCAATTATTTAGTGAGCTAGAAGATGTAGATGATAGGCCACCGCCAAGCCCGTATAACATGCCAAGTCCACAATACACCGGTGATATACCTGACTCTCCCTCGGGATTGGATATGGTTTAAATTAATAATTGGTGCACAGCCTTGTAGGGCTGGTCATTGACCCACGCGGGTTCTACGTGATCTGCGCGTGATTTTTGGTTTATGATTATTTGAATGTATAAAAGCGCGGGTTACGCCTCCAGCCAACCCGCGCTACGAATTACTTAAAAACCCTCTCACAAACCAAATGCATTTTCACCATCAAATCCGCTAATCCCGAAATGGCTTCTTTGGGTAGATCCACATCTTTATCAATATGGACTAACAGCGATTCCACCAACGCAATTTGATCGCGAAATTGTATATCTTGGTGATATTGGTTTTCTCGCTGGAGTTCTTGGCTAATGGTTTCTAAATGAATGCCTTCTGGCGAATGGATTTCGACGCGGTGGTTTTCGTAGTGAGCTTGCTGGAAAGGATCGAGGGTAACTATGCAGCGGGAAGGGATGCCGTGCACGAGCGGGGTAATATTATCCATAACAAATTCTCGGTTTTGGTTGATAACCGCCACCATAAGTTGAGATTTATGGAGGCGACTGAACGGGGTTCTCAACACCGGAGCAAAACCAACCCGGCCCACCCGAAGGCGGCCCCGCTCAGCCACCAAAACGCAGGCGTAGCTGTGCGAGGACACGAGGCTGCGTAATTAACACGCGCCCTGTGCCGTTTTGCTTGCGGGGTTGAGAGTCCCGGCAGCGGGATTTACCGCTGCGCGGGCAGGTTAGTGGATGAGGCTGGGGCTGTCAATTCGATGAAATAGGTCGTTGCGTTGTGTTTCCCCTCTTTGAAAAAGAGGGGGGAAGGGGGAGATTAAAAGCTTATTCTTTCATCACATTGTCGCGCACAAATTCCAAACCATCCGGTTGTATGCTGTATTCGCCTCTAAAGGGATAGTCCATCACCGCAATTAAAAACACCAGTAAACCGAGTAGCCCGGCCATGGTGATATTTAGCAGGCTGTGCAGGCGGGTGTTGTCGATTACAAACAACCAGCTCACGATTATGTTGAGCAAGGCTCCGATAATAATCACCATATACATGGTGATGGGTAAACCGCTTTTAACACTTTGCAAGCGCAGGCTATTTTGTGTGAGCAGTTTGTTGAATTGTGTAAGTGCTTCGGCGTGGATGATTTTTTCGCGCTCATTGTTGGGAGTGAAATCGAGCATGGCGGCATTAATCTGGTTGAGTTGCTTGGTGCCAAATCTGGGTGCTTCTCCCTGTTGCTGGCGGGGCCACACATCTTCAATCACTATGCGCACATATTCCTTGAGTTCGCCGCGCAACTCGCTGCGTTTGGGTTCAGGGTAGCTGCTGATATCGCGATACAACGCACTAACCGCAGCGGCTTCCAACGAGGCGGTTGAATCGGCGTCCGAATAGCTGGTGTAGGTGCCCACAGCAATCAATCCAAGTGTTATGCCGTAAAACACGCCCACCGCGGCTAGGTAGTAACTCACCATATCGTTGTTTGTGTGGGGGCCAATAAAGCGCAGCACCACGCGGCGGCTGAGGTGCATACCCACGGTGGCGACAATAATGAAGGTCGCGATGGTGAGTGTCCCGAACTGCCAATTCGGTAAATCGTAAAGCCAGAAAAAATCCATGAGAAACTCCTTTGCAAATGATAAAAAATAGTTGTTGTGTGTAAGTGATTGGCTGTGCCGTTTCGCTTCGAGCGCCAGTGTGACAGAGCCATTGATAAATATTTTTCGATTGGAAAGTTCGGCGTCATAGAAAGAGGGTTTAAAGGAAAGTATTTTTCGTTATGGCATCTGTGGGCAAAAAGCAGGGGATGTTTGGTGTTGTGAGGAGTCTATTTCGATGAGGATGAGTTGTTTGGCGTGTCATGCGGGCGTGCCCAAATGCTGGGCTTGATTGGCGAACGAGAGCGGCTGACCTCTGTCATCATTTGCATCTTTCTATGGCTTGGCCCGTAAATTCACCCACCCGTTGTGCTAGAATCGCGCCCTCATTTTTGCAGTGGTTTAGTGAGGCCCTCCATGACTGATTTACTCAATATCGCGGTGCGTGAACCAGCGCGCGACCTGGTAAAAGAACATTTGGCACGTGCATGGAGTGCCCCGCAATACACCCCCGAGCAGGAAGCCGACTATAAGGCCCGTATCAAAGCCCTGCTCAAGCAGCACAACGCCGTGCTGGTTGCCCATTACTACACAGATCCGCTGATCCAGGCCCTGGCCGAAGAGACGGGCGGTTGTGTATCCGACTCCCTCGAAATGGCCCGCTTCGGCAAAAACCACTCCGCCGATACCCTGATTGTGGCAGGTGTGAAGTTTATGGGAGAGACGGCCAAGATCCTCACTCCAGAAAAGCGCGTGCTTATGCCCACTCTTGAGGCTACCTGTTCGCTGGATTTGGGGTGCCCAATCGACGAATTCTCTGCCTTTTGCGACCAGCATCCTGACCGTACCGTCGTTGTTTACGCCAATACCTCCGCCGCTGTTAAAGCCCGCGCCGACTGGGTGGTGACTTCCAGTATTGCGCTGGATGTAGTGGATTACCTGGATCGCCAGGGTAAGAAAATCCTCTGGGCGCCGGACAAGCACTTGGGTACTTATGTTCAGCAAAAGACCGGTGCGGACGTACTCCTGTGGGACGGCGCTTGTATAGTGCACGAAGAATTCAAGGCGAAGGGCGTTGAGGATTTGAAGATTCTCTACCCGGATGCCGCTGTTCTGGTTCACCCGGAATCACCCAAGGCAGTGGTGGATTTGGCGGATGTGGTGGGTTCTACCTCCCAGCTGATCAAAGCCGCAGGAACCTTGCCCAACAAAGAGTTTATCGTGGCGACTGACCAAGGCATCTTCTACAAGATGCAGCAGGTCAACCCGGACAAGATCTTCCATATCGCACCAACCGCTGGTAGCGGTGCGACTTGCCGCTCCTGCGCCAACTGCCCATGGATGGCCATGAACGTGCTGGATAATCTCGCGACTGTGTTCGACCGCGACGACAATGAAATCCATGTGGATGCCGAGCTGGCTCGTCAGGCGATGATTCCGCTCCAGCGCATGTTGGATTTCAAGAAGTAAAACCCCGTTTGGCTGCAGCTTCGCTTGTTTAGCGCCGCCTCACTCAGTAAGATTGCTCTCCTTTTTATAGGGCGCCCATCCGGGCGCCGAATTACTTGGCCATATCGGTGAGATTATCGAATTGCTGGGTGATTTATGGGTGTCCCGAAAGGGCGCCTGATTAGCTGGAAGATTCTTTATATTCAACGCGCCGACGCGCTAACGGAGCCCCCTGATGATTCAAGGTAGTATGGTTGCCCTGGTAACACCTATGCATGCAGATAACTCACTCGATTGGGCGAGTCTGCACAAGCTGGTGGACTGGCACCTTGAGAAGGGCACCCATGCGATTGTGGCTGTTGGTACTACCGGTGAATCGGCAACTCTGGATGTGGAAGAGCATCTGGCGGTGATCAAGAAGGTCGTGGACCAGGTGAATGGCCGTATCCCGGTGATCGCTGGCACTGGAGCTAACTCCACATCAGAAGCCGTTGAGTTGACTGCCGCCGCCAAAGACGCTGGCGCTGACGCTTGCTTGTTAGTGACGCCTTATTACAACAAACCAACCCAGGAAGGTTTGTTCTTGCATCACCAGCACATCGCCAAAGCTGTTGCGATTCCGCAGATTCTGTATAACGTTCCAGGCCGTACCGGCGTGGATATGAAAAACGAAACTGCACTGCGTCTTGCCTCTGTACCAAACATCATCGGTATTAAAGATGCGACTGGCGATATGGTGCGCGGCAAAGCCTTGATTGAAGCTGCTCCTTCCAGTTTTGCGGTGATCTCTGGCGATGATGCTACTGCTGTTGAGTTGATTCTGATGGGCGGTAAAGGTGATATTTCGGTAACCGCCAACGTAGTTCCGGATCAAATCGCCCGTATGTGTGAATTGGCTTTAGCTGGCAAGGCGGAAGAAGCCCGTGCAATCAACCAGCGTTTGCTGGCTCTGCATGATGCTATGTTCGTGGAGTCAAACCCGATTCCGGTCAAGTGGGCAGTTGAGCAGTTGGGCTTTATCAGCTCCGGTATTCGCCTGCCGTTGACCCGTTTGTCGGAGCAATATCAAGCGCAAGTGGCAGCGGCTCTGGCAGCGGCGCGCTAAGTTATAGGATGTAAATTTCGCTGTGCGCCTGCTATCGATGGCAGGCGCACAGCGAATTCAGTAATATAGTAAGCAAGACCACAGCAGCTACGGCTGCGTGAATACAAGATTTATAAAAATAACGTTTTCCGATCGGCATCGGTTTGGTACCAGGCACACAACAGCGGCGACAGTGTTTGTCGCCCCTAGCTATGCGAGTAGCTGGACGCTATGTAATCAGGTATGAAAAAACTTAACCATCAGAGAGAACGCATGAATAATTTTAATAAGATCAACGCCAGTATTGGCCGGTATCGGTGGACAATTTGCCTGCTGATATTTGTCGCTACCACCGTCAACTACCTCGACCGACAAGTTCTCAGCCTGCTTGCCCCCGAACTCTCCAAAGAATTTGGCTGGAGCAACAGCGACTACGCCAATATCACCGCGGTTTTCCAATTCGTTTACGCGATTTCAATGCTGTTTGCCGGCCGCATAGTGGACAAGCTGGGCACAAAATTGGGCTATATGTTGGCCATTTTTGTCTGGTCTATAGGCGCTATCATGCATGCCTATTCCATCCCCCTTGGCGAATTCACCAATAATTTGCTGGCACTTGTCGGCATTGCCGCTGTACCTGCGTCCATTGTCGGTTTTATGGTTTCCCGCGCCATGCTGGGGTTTGGTGAGTCGGGCAACTTCCCGGCGGCCATTAAAGCAACGGCGGAGTACTTCCCCAAGAAAGAGCGCTCTTTTGCGACGGGTATTTTTAACTCGGGTGCGAATGTTGGTGCGGTATTGGCGCCCTTGATGGTGCCCTGGATTGCCGTCCACTGGGGCTGGCAAACCGCGTTTATTGTGATTGGTGGCATTGGTTTTGGCTGGATGTTTTTCTGGGGCGTTTTCTACGCTCCGCCGGCCCAACAGAAGCGCCTCTCCCAAGCTGAATACGACTATATCCACAGTGATATAGAGGAAGTGGCAGCAAATTCCAATGTGGATGAACCCAAAACCTCCTGGTTTAAATTGCTCAGCTATCGCCAAACCTGGGCTTTCGCCGGCGGTAAGTTTTTAACTGACGGTGTCTGGTGGTTCTATCTCTTTTGGCTGCCCAAATTCCTTGAAGCGCAATACGGCATTCGCGGTACAGACTTGATGTTGCCGCTCACGGTGCTCTACAGCATGACCATGATCGGTAGTATCGGCGGCGGCTGGTTCCCCACCTATTTTATGAACAAAGGCTACTCGGCGTACGATGGCCGTATCCGCGCCATGTTGGTGATAGCCGTGTTCCCTCTGGTAGTGCTCTTATCCCAACCTCTGGGTTACCTGGGCTTCTGGGTGCCTGTGATTTTGATTGGTATAGGTGCTTCCGCGCATCAGGCTTGGTCCTGCAATATCTTTACGACTGTCTCCGATATGTTCCCGCGTCGCGCCGTTGCTTCAGTGGTGGGGATTGGCGGTATGGCAGGCGGTATCGGCGGTGTGCTTATGTCCAAGCTGGGTGGCTGGCTGTTTGATTACTATGGCGCAAGTGGCCAGATACACACGGGCTATTCGATCATGTTTGGTATTTGCGCGGTTGCCTATCTTGTGGCGCTGGGCGTTATGGTCAGTCTGGTGCCTAAATATAAGCCAATTACCGATCTCTAATCCCCAAACTCCCCACTTATTCTTGTCCGGGCTATACATTTCGTGGCCCGGCTCGACTACACTGCGTGGCTGGCAAGATAGGCGCTGCTGTGGCACAGTAAACTTCGTGTACGTCACCGAACTTTGGAGGCCTGTTTCTGTCAGAAGCAGGCTCCCGTTCCGCCTTAACAATATAATCTAGGCCTACGGCACCTATTCGGTTTTATCCTCTAGAGAATTTTCATGAATTTAACGACTGTAAAAGCCAGGCTAACTGCAGCAAACCTGGCGCGTTTTGGATGTCTGGTTGGTTTGAGTGTTTCCCTCTCTGGTTGCGGGATGTTTTTCGGTGATGACGGGGTTTTCCGCAACCGTGAAAATGACTATTTGAAAGCCGATAGTTTGCCGCCACTGGTATTGCCTGCTGGTGCCAACAAAGAAGCTCTTGGCGAGCTTTATCCTATTCCGCCCATTAGCGCCGCCGACTTTGGCTATGACGCCACAGCCTCTGAATATGACGTACCGCGCCCCATGCCTTTGTCCGCCAACATGTTGCAGGACAACGTAAAGATTCAGCGCGTGGGCGAAAACAGCTGGATTCTGGTTAACGCCGCTCCCGGCGAGCTTTGGCCACGTGTACGTAACTTCCTTAACAGTAACAACTTGAGTGTGGCGCGTGCCGATCTCAAGCAGGGCATTATCGAGACTGGTTGGCTGCAATTTAAGACCGATCTCAATACCCAGGATAAATACCGCCTGCAAATTGACCAAGGTATCCAGCCGGAGACCAGTGAAATCCACATTACCCACCTGAGTGTTCCCGGTTCTGCCAAGCCGACGACTGAGCCTGAATGGCCCACCAAATCGGTAAATCCCGAGCGCGAAAAGTGGATGCTCGATGAACTCGCCGCAACCTTGGCGAGTGACACAGTTGAAGGTGGTACTTCGCTGCTGGCGCAAGGCTTGGGCGGCACCGCAGCAGCCAAAGCGGCTCTGGGTATGTTCAAAAATGAACCGGTAATGACCCTCAAGCTTGATCGCGTTCGCACTATGGCGACTATCGCTTATGCTGCCAAACGCGATGGCTTCCAGTTGTTTGACTCTGAGGCCAGCACTGGCGTTTTCTATGTCTTCTACCAAAACCCTGAAGATGCCAAGCCGGGTTGGTTCAAGCGTTTCTTTCATATTGGCCTGCATCCAAAGCCGGCGACCAGTCCTTATTCGCTGGAAGAACTCTCAGGCAACATGTTGAAAGGTGAAGAATTTGAATCTGCACCTTATTCAAATCGTGACAACGAGAAGAAATTCAAAAAAGCGCCTGGCTATCTCATAGTGGTAACCGGCAAGCCGGGCGATTACCTGATTCGTGCCCGTGATCCTTACGGCAAGCGTCTCAAGCCTAAAGAAGCGCGTGAGCTGATTACCGTACTGCGCAAGAACCTGATCTAAGTGCAGGAAGATCTGTTTAGCTGCCTGGAGGTACAAGGAGAGGTGAAATTACGCTTCGCCTCTCTCGGAAGCGGCAGCCGCGGCAATGCGACTTTGGTGGAATGGGCTGAGGGTGCATTGCTGGTGGACTGCGGTTTTACCATCAAAGAAACTGAGGCGCGACTGGCGCGCTTGGGCAAAACGCCGCGCGACCTCACTGCGGTATTGGTTACCCACGAACATTCCGATCACATCAAAGGCGTAGCGCCTTTGGCTCGTCGTTACGATTTGCCTGTCTTTATGACCCCGGGTACCTGGCACAGCCGCGATCTGGGTGACCTGCCCGGATTGCAGCTCATCCAATCCTACCAGTCCTTCGCCCTTGCCGGTCTGCAGGTTATTCCTGTCGCGGTTCCCCATGATGCCCGTGAGCCGGCGCAATTTGTCTTTGAATATCAAGGCTTGCGCTTGGGAATATTGACGGATTTAGGTAGTATTACACCCCAGGTTGAAGCCAGCTACCAAGCATGTGATGCACTGGTGCTTGAGGCGAACCACGATCCGGCGATGCTGGCATCCGGCCCTTATCCTTACTCGTTGAAACAACGGGTAGGTGGGCAGTGGGGGCACCTCAGTAATCAACAGGCTGCCGGCTTTTTGCAACGCATGGACAAGCAGCGACTGCAACATCTGGTAGTGGCTCATATCAGCCAGAAGAACAATTCAGTATCAGTGGCCCAGGCAACCCTGGCGTCGGTGATTCAGGAGATAAAGCAAGTCACATTCGCCTGTCAGGATCAGGGTTTTGATTGGCTTGCACTACACTAGATATTTCTGGTTTCTATCTCCCGCAGATTAATTTTTAACCTTTAAGCGAGTAATCCCATGGAAAAGCGCGAAGAACTTTACGCAGGTAAAGCCAAATCTGTTTACAAAACTGATGATCCGGATCGTGTGATCATGGTTTTCCGCAACGATACCTCTGCCTTCGATGGCAAGCGTATCGAGCAACTTGACCGCAAAGGTATGGTGAACAACAAGTTCAATGCATTCATCATGGGCAAGTTGCAAGAAGCCGGCATTCCTACCCACTTTGAAAAGCTGTTGTCTGACACCGAAGTGTTGGTGAAAAAAATGGACATGATTCCAGTGGAGTGCGTAGTGCGTAACTATGCTGCGGGTTCACTGGTACGTCGCTTGGGTGTACAGGAAGGTCTGGAGCTGAATCCTCCTACATTCGAACTCTTTTTGAAAAACGATGCCTTGGGCGATCCAATGGTTAACGAATCTCACGTGCAATCCTTTGGTTGGGCTACTCCCGAGCAATTAGCGCGTATGAAAGAGCTGACTTTTAAAGTAAATGCCGTTCTTAAAGAGCTGTTTGCAACGGGCAATATGATGTTGGTGGATTTCAAAGTGGAATTCGGTCTGTTCAAAGGCGAGGTAATTTTGGGCGACGAGTTTTCTCCAGACGGCTGCCGCCTGTGGGATAAAGACACACGTGAGAAGCTGGATAAAGATCGCTTCCGCCAAAATCTGGGCAATGTCGTCGAATCTTACGAATTGGTAGGTAATCGTTTGGGGTTAACTTTTTAATAGTCTATCCTTAAGCGGTACACAGAATAATTAAGGCAGGTTATACCTGCCTTTTTTATCTCTGCTCACAAAAAGATAAGCCTAATGAACTGCATCTAAACATAACTGCAAAAGCAGCCAAGGAGATCCGTCGTGATCGAAAGACGTCTATTTGAGCGCACTACCACCTCGGTGCGGGTAGAAATGACAAATCCCAGCTTTGGAACCATCGTCGGCTTCGCCAAAGACATCTCTGATGGTGGTGCCCAGGTGCAAATCGAAAACCAGATTTGCCCGCCGCTGGGAACCGAAGTGATGGTGCGGTTTAAAAAGTCTATCGGCCCGATTAATAACGAGCCTGTCAAAATGAAGGTTATGCACCAGTTCCGCAACACAGTAGGCCTGATGTTTGTGCGCTAATGTTTTGAGGTGTTGTTGGTATTGTATCCTGCAGATTTGTGATCTTCGCGTCACCAGCCGCTATATGCCGCTGGTGATATCTTCGCTTTTTTCTAGCTTTTCTTCTCGCACTGCGCCGGCAGTGTTAATGCCAACTCTCCCGCATGGAAATTGGTCTGTAATTGCTGCAGATCGCGACAGGCGAGTTTGCCATTGTCCGCTACGTCCAGCTGATTCAAGTGCAACAGATGCAGCAGTGGTTCAGCCGTAGTTAAGTTGTTGCTGCGCAAGATGAGGACACGCAATTGCCCCAGGCTGCTCAGCGGCGCAATGGAAATAATTTTGTTTTCCGCCAGGTTTAACTGCTCCAGTGCGTAAAATTTTTCCAGGCCGGCAAGGCTGGCAACACCTGCATGGCTGCAATTGAGTTGCTTGAGGTCTTCCGCTTTGCTTACATGCTTATCGACAATTGCCTGTTCAACACAATCGCGTAGATGACTATCGGCAATTTCATAATCTTTGAACAATGATGGTGGTGTATAGACCACATTATTGTTGAGGCTCACGGAATAGGTTTTACAGCCGGCCAGGGCCGCTGTCACAAGAAGTGCGCCGAGCGCGCCGGACAATTTGCCGTGCATAGAGAGTTTGCTGTACATGCTGAGTTTGCCTATAGTGCGCTGCCGTTTCGTAGTAATAGCGGCATGAATTCAATGGGAGAAGCTTTATCGGAGACGCTATTTTCGCAGCCGACCGGGAGCTTGCCAACTGCTTTAATGTCAGAGTGTTTTTTAGGGGATTTGTCCCCGATCTTTGTAACTTCAGTGGAGAGAACAAATGAAAAAATTTATTGCCTGTGTATCCATTTTGACGCTGGTAGGTTGCGCAACTGATCCAAATACAGGTGAGAAATCCGCCACCAAAACTGGTAAAGGGGCTGGTATAGGTGCTATCGCGGGTGCTGTGTTGGGCGCCGCCGCCTCCAGTAAGCACGATCGCAACCGTGGTGCTTTGACCGGCGCCATCGTTGGCGCTGCCGTCGGTGGTGGTGTTGGCCATTATATGGACAAGCAGGAAAAAGAACTGCGCGAAAAACTGAAAAACAGTGATGTGCAGGTGGAACGCCAGGGCGACAACCTCAATCTGATTATGCCAGGTAACGTAACCTTTGCGGTGGGCAAATCAGACATCCGCTCTGACTTTTACAGTACGCTCAACTCAGTGGCCCAAGCCCTGCGCGAATATGATCAAACCAACGTGCGTATCAGCGGTTACACAGACTCAACCGGTCCGCTGTCGCTCAATCAGCGTTTGAGTGAAGATCGCGCCAACAGTGTGCGCACTTATTTCCTGGCCCAAGGTGTGAACTCTGGTCGTATTGATGCTGCGGGTTACGGCCCATCCAATCCAATCGCCAGCAACGCCACCGAAGATGGTCGCCAGGCGAACCGCCGTGTGGAAATCAAATTAATTCCGATTGCGCAAAATTAATTCAGCACTCCCGACAAGCAAGGCGAAGGTAAAAACTTCGCCTTGCATTGGTCATTGAAACTGTTGATAATGCGCGCCTCTTGCAAGGGGCAACTCCTGCAAGCAGCTATGGTGATCTAGCCGGTCCCCTCGCAATGATGACCTGTGAACCCCGCCAGGCCCGGAAGGGAGCAACGGTAGCAGTTAGTCGTGTGCCGGGGTGTGGCTGGTTAGGTCGCCTCCAATTCAATCGCTCGTTCTGACGATTAAAAACAAATCCCGAAACAAATCCTAAAAAAAGTCCCGTGCTAATTCTAAAGCTCACATTGGTTCCTGCCTTTGTCGCTATGATTGCGCTTGTCGGCCGCTATTGGGGTGCACGACTGGCCGGATTGCTCTCAGGGTTTCCGGTAATTGCCGGTCCGATCATCTATTTCCTTTATCTTGAGCAGGGCGCTGATTTCGCTCGTGCTGCGGTGATCTCCGCTGTTGCTGGCGTAGTACCGCTATCGTCTTTTTGTTTTATCTATGCCTGGTCATCGCGCCATTTGCATTGGGTGGCGGCGATTCTGGCTTCCTGGATTGCTTACTGGTTGATTGCGGTTGCCGTTGTGAGGCTAAATTTGCAACTGGCGCCGGCGCTCTTATTGGCGGTGATTACCGTGGCCGGCCAGATTTGGGCTTCACCCAAACATGAAGAAACCGTGGGTTTGACCAAGGCCTCAAGCGCCGAAATTGCCGTGCGCATGCTTTGCTCCGCCGCGTTGGTATTGTTGGTGGTTGGTTTTGCCGGTCAGATGGGGAGTGGTTATAGCGGCGTACTGGCGGCATTTCCGGTGGCCTCTAGCGTTATTGCGGTCTTCTCCCATCGCAACCATTCCCGCTACCACGCCATGGATTCACTGCGCGCGCTCAAGTTTGGCCTCTTCAGTATGCTGGCGTTTTTCACGGTTCTAGTGCTCCTGATGCAGGCCTTATCTTTCGGTTTGGCTTTTTTGCTGGCGATACCGGTTGCATTGGCAGCTCAGGGCATAATCTGGGTTGGTAAGCAGGCGGCGCAACGCTTCACGACTATCCAGAGCGAGCGGGCCTGACTCCAAATTTTTGATCGCTCTGGCGTGACGATTCGCGCGTGTCTATTTGCGTTCATCCCGCTATAATTGCGCTCCTTTTTGGCGAACCCCAAGGTCAGCATCCGGCATGAGTTATCAAGTCCTCGCACGCAAATGGCGCCCGCGCATTTTCCGCGAAATGGTTGGGCAGGAACACGTGCTGCAGGCGCTGATCAACGCCCTCGACCACAACCGTTTGCACCACGCCTACCTGTTTACTGGCACCCGCGGGGTGGGTAAGACGACTATCGCGCGTATTCTCGCCAAATGCCTTAACTGCGAAACCGGCGTCAGCTCTGAGCCCTGCGGCACTTGTTCGGCTTGCCGCGAAATTGCCGAAGGCCGTTTTGTCGATCTGATTGAAGTGGACGCCGCCTCGCGCACCAAGGTGGAAGATACCCGCGAGTTGCTTGAAAACGTCCAGTACGCACCGACCCGTGGCCGCTACAAGGTCTACCTGATCGACGAAGTCCATATGCTCTCCAACAGCAGCTTTAATGCGCTGCTCAAAACCCTGGAGGAGCCGCCACCGCACGTGAAATTCCTGCTGGCGACTACCGATCCGCAGAAGCTACCCATGACGATCCTGTCGCGCTGCTTGCAGTTCAACCTCAAAAATATGATCCCGGAGCGGATAGTTCACCACCTCAAGTTTGTGCTTGAGCAGGAAGTTATCCCCTACGAGGAATCCGCCCTTTGGCAGCTGGGCCGCGCTGCCGATGGCAGTATGCGTGATGCCATGAGCCTTACCGACCAGGCGATTGCTTATGGTTCGGGTAAGATTCTGGAAGCTGAAGTGGCCGCTATGCTGGGTACTTTGGATCAGGCCGCCGTCTATGAAATCCTTGGTGCCCTTGCGGCTTTGGATGGCAAGGCGATCCTTGGCGCGGTGCAGCGTATGTCTGAACAGGCTCCTGATTTTGCCAACGCGCTGGCGGAGATGTTGTCGGTATTGCACCGTATCGCCATTGCCCAGGCGCTGCCCGAGGCGGTGGACAATAGCCATGGTGACCGCGAGCGCATCATGCAACTCGCCCAACAAATGCCGTCGGAAGATGTGCAGCTGTTCTACCAGACCGCGCTTTTAGGTCGTCGCGATTTGCCGCTGGCACCGGATCCGCGTGCGGGGTTCGAAATGGTTCTCCTGCGCATGCTGGCCTTCAAACCCCAGGGCGTGATTGATGTTCCCACGCGGAGCTTGCCTGCCGGTCAACCAAGTGCCCAGCCAGCCGCGGCGCCCACTCCCGCTGCGCCCACTCAACCAATAGTGACGCAATCGCAGCCCGTGGTTGCTGCTCCAGTACCGGTTGCTGTTGCGCACCCTGAACCTGTGTCAGCACCGGTAAGTCAACCAATTGCGAGCCAGCCGCCAGTGCAAACTCTTGCACCGGTCTCCGCCCCGGCTCCTACGCCGCCACCTGCGGTCGCCGTTGCGCAAGAGCCGCCACCCTTCGATGCGCCTTACGACAACGCGCCAGATAACCTGGGTGATGATTACGACGAGTACGCACCTCCGCCAGCTTACTTTGAGGCCAATTACGAGCCCGCGCCAAACGGGGTGCCCGAGCCAAAAAAGTCTGAAGCGGCAGCGCCGCTGCCAGAGGTAAGAACTGAGCCAGCACCAGTCGTTGAGCCAGTTCCAATACCTGAGCCTCCGCCAGAATTGCCACCAGTGCAAAACCTGCGCAAGGTTCCCTATGAACAAGCTGGCCCGCAAGATTGGCCGGAAATTTATTTAGGCTTGGGTGTCACAGGTATATTGCAGAGCACGGCGGCCAACTGCCAGTTGGTGGGGCGGCAGGGTAGTGAATTCCAATTTATTCTGGATGACACCAACAGCACGCTTTACGATCCAAGCCACCAGGGGCGTCTGGCGGACTTGCTGAGCAATTATTTTATTGAGCGTTGCAGTGTCAAAATCCAACAGGGCAAAGTCACAGCCGAGACGCCATCCATGATCGCCCAGCGTTTGAAAATCGAGCGCCAGGCCCATGCGGTCGCATCCATCAAGGCTGACCCCATAGTGCTGCAATTGATCCAACACTTTGACGCCGTCCTGCGTGAAGAATCTATTGAACCTGTGTAGTCGTTAATGACAGAAGAGAATTTTTTATGAACATCGGCGATTTAATGAAGCAAGCCCAGCAGATGCAATCCAACATGCAGCAAATGCAAGAGGATTTGGCGAATCTGGAAGTAAAAGGCGAGGCCGGCGCTGGTTTGGTTTCGGTGGTGATGAATGGCCGCCATGATGTAAAACGCGTGAGCATCGACGATAGTTTGCTGAGCGAAGATAAAGAAATGCTCGAAGATTTGTTGGCTGCCGCCGTGAACGATGCCGTGCGCAAAATCGAAAACCAGAATCGCGAGCAAATGGCCAAGATGACTGCCGGTATGGGCTTACCGCCCGGCTTTAACATGCCGTTTTGATTTACATTCAAGAAGTAATAATCCAAGAAGTAACAATCCAAGAAGTAACAATCCAAGAAGTAAAAATAAATGTTTAGCCCCCTGATTGACGAGCTTATGTCTTCCCTGCGCTGTTTACCCGGCGTCGGTCCCAAATCTGCGCAGCGTATGGCGTTGCATTTGCTGGAGCGCGACCGCGAAGGTGCGGAGCGTTTATCGCAGAGTTTGAAAAAAGCCGTGGATGGTGTGGGGCGTTGCCAACGCTGCCGCACGCTTACTGAACAAACACTTTGCGGTATTTGCTCAAACAAACATCGCGACAACGCCATTCTCTGCGTGGTGGAAACGCCTGCGGATGTATTGGCAATTGAACAGGCGGGGACTTACCAGGGCAAATATTTTGTGTTACTCGGCCATTTGTCACCCATTGATGGCATAGGTCCTGAAGACATTGGTGTGGACCAATTGCTCGGTTTGGTGGAGCAGGGCGCAACCAGCGGTGAACCTATCAACGAAATTATTTTGGCCACCAATCCCACTGTGGAAGGTGAAGCCACTGCGTTTTATATCAGCGAACGCGCCAAAAAATATAATGTGGAAGTTTCGCGTATTGCCCATGGCGTACCACTGGGCGGCGAACTTGAATTTATCGATGGCGGTACGCTCGCCCACGCCTTTTCCAGCCGCAGACGTTTCTAATTTATGATGATTTCCACCGAACCTGTCTGGATCGCCCAAGACGACCAGCTTGCCGAGCTTTGTGCGCGCCTGCGCCAGCAAGCTGCGATTGCTGTCGACACTGAATTTATGCGCACGGATACTTTTTATCCGATTGCGGGTTTAATTCAAATTGGTGATGGCACTACTGCCTATTTAATTGATCCCCTCGCCATCACCGATGTGGCTCCACTGCGCGAACTGATGCTGGACGACAATGTGGTGAAGGTGCTGCATTCCTGCTCGGAAGATCTGGATGTTTTTGAGCGCATGCTCGGCATTGTTCCCGCGCCGATTTTTGATACGCAAATCGCCGCCGCCTTTGCAGGTTTGGGCTTCTCTCTGGGGTACGCCAATCTGGTGAAAACCCTGCTCAATACCGAAATCCCCAAAGATGAAACCCGCTCTGATTGGCTGCAGCGACCGCTGAGTACATCCCAGTTAAAATATGCGGCGCTGGATGTGGCCCATATGCTGGTGGTTTACGGCAAGCTCTTGCAGATACTGAAAGCGAGCGAACGTCTGGATTGGGTGAAAAGCGACTGCGCCGATTTGGTCACCAACGCGCGCAAACCGGAAGATTTTAACGAGGCCTATCAAAAAGTAGGACTCGCCTGGAAGCTGCGCCCGGCTGAATTGGCGATACTGCGCGATCTCTGTGTCTGGCGCGAGGCGGAAGCGCGTGCGCGCGACATCCCGCGCAACCGTTTGATTAAAGAGCCGGCGCTGTTTGAGCTGGCTCGCCGCCAGCCGAAAGATTTGCCGCACTTGCAGCGTATTGAAGATATTCCGCCACGCACGCTGCGCAATGATAGTGAAACCCTGCTGGATATTATCCGTGCGGGCGCCCAGGCCAATCCTGCTGCTTTACCTGTTCGTCTCGATCCGCCCCTGGCTCCCAATGAGGCCCCGCTGATGAAAGCGCTCAAGCAATATGTGCGCGATCAGGCCGATGCGCTGGGTATGCCAGCGGAGTTGCTGATCCGCAAAAAAGAGTACGAAGCTATCGTCCGCTCCGGTATGAAAGGTGGCGTCTATACTTTACCCGAGCGTCTGCAAGGTTGGCGCTACGGCATCATTGGCGAAGGCTTGCTGCAGATCGCTCAAACTGCCGTCAATCTTCCCGCATCGGATGCAGAACCATCTTTAATAACCGAGTAACCGATGAATAATATTATTTGCCAGATTTTCCGCAGCCCAAAAGAAGAGGGCATGTACCTCTACGTTAAAAAAGAGGAAGGCCTGGGGCGCGTGCCGGAAGAATTGCTCAAGTTGTTTGGCAAACCCCAGCCGGCCATGGTGTTGTTGCTGACACCGGATAAAAAGTTGGCGCGTGTGAGCGTGGAGAAGGTCGCAGAGAGCCTGGAATCCCAAGGTTTTTACCTGCAGATACCCCCGCGCGGCGAGCAGGACCCGGAAATGGCGCAGATGCGCGCACTTAACTCCAAGCTGTCCGGCAATTAAAGGCGTAGCAGATCATGGCACAACAGGTTTTTTGGCGGGCTAAAACCCTGGACCAAATGACGCAGTCTGAATTTGAAGCCCTCTGTGATGGCTGTGGCAAATGCTGTCTGCACAAGCTGGAAGACGAAGATACCGGTGATGTTTATTACACCAAAGTCGCCTGCCGCTTTCTCGATCACGACCAGTGCAAATGCCAGGTCTATGACGAGCGCGTGAAGCATGTGCCCGAATGTGTGGTACTTACGCCTGCTTCGGTAAAAGATACCTGGTGGTTGCCGGAGACTTGCGCCTATCGTTTAATTGACGAAGGGCTGCCGCTGTTTGACTGGCATCCGCTGGTGTCGGGTGATCCTGATTCAGTGCATAAGGCCGGCATGTCAGTAGCGGGGCAGGTGGTGCACGAATCTGCCGTTAACCTTGATGATCTGGAAGACTATGTTGTACGTTGGGTTTAGCGGCAATGAGCTTTTAAGGAGAACAGAATGCATTTGACCACCATACAAACTGCCTGGGCCATCTATTTTGCGGGCAGCCTGGGTTGCACTATAGCGGCCTGGTGGATGTTTTTATGGGCTTGGCGTTTTGTGCGTTACACAGCGGTCATTACGGTGATGACGATACTCTTCACCCCTTACGCGATTGATGCCCAAACCATGACCATGGCGCCGGCGATCTACACCATGGTGTTTGATGCGTTGGGGTCGGGTGTAGACAGCATCAAACCGCTCATTAAGCTCATGGTAGGAATCTGGTTGATCGCCATGATTTTGATGACGGCTTTTGTCTTGCTTACCCGTAAATCCGGCAGTCGCCGTGAACCGGGTAATCCCTCACGTCGCTCCAACACTACATCGAACCGCCGCTATCAGGAAGAATACGAGCCAGAGCCACGCCGCGATGAGCGCCGCTCGCACAGTGAACCCGCGCGTCGTTCGCGCCGCGGTTTGAGTCAGGAGGAGCACCAGGCTCGCAATGAGCTGTTGGCAGGTGAAATACCTATTCGTGCAATTCGCGACTAATAAAGCCATCTGCAATATGAATAATGAAGCCGGCAACTGCCGGCTTTTTGTTGCCTGCAATTTTTACGCAAGCCGCAAACAGCGAGGTGCCAACATGGCGAATTGCCTTGGGAGTGCTATAAATAAGTGAAGTTATTACCCGCGAAAATATAAGTATTAGTTGCTTTCGCCGGTTTATTTTCTCTTTCGCCTCAGCCAAGGCCTGCTTATGTCACAGTTACTGCGAGTTTTTTTCCTGCGAGCCAGCATCATTTCCTTCCTGGCGGCGAGTTGCCTGATCAGTTTGCCATTACATGCTGAGGATCAGGCGAAAAGCGCTGTTGCCCACGAAGCTGCCGAGGTTAAATCCGAAAGCACGGCTAAAACAGACAGCCCCACGAAACCTGAAAGCGCGAAACCGGCCAGTAAGCCAGACACAAAAAGCCAAAGCGAAAGTAAATCCGCCAAAATTCTCCCCTCAGATGTTCGTGTGCTTATCGATGTCTCTGGCAGCATGAAACAGACAGATCCGCAAAACCTGCGTAAACCCGCGTTGGATTTAATCGTGCGCTTGCTGCCCGACAAAAGCCGCGCCGGTGTATGGACCTTTGGCAACAGTGTGAACATGCTGGTGCCCTTACGCACTGTTGATGCAACCTGGCGCAAAGAGGCTGCACCTAAAGCGCAAGCCATTAATTCCGTCGCCATGTACACCAATATTGGCAAGGGTTTGGAGGAGGTAAGTTTTGATCGTAAAAATCTCAGCCCCGATTATAAAACCCACATTATTTTATTAACCGATGGTGTAGTGGATATTGGCAAAGACGCCGTGGGCAATAGTACCGAGCGCAAACGTATCCTTACAGAGGTTTTGCCGGGTTTAAAAGCGGCCGGCTATAAATTGCATACCATTGCACTTTCCGCTAATGCCGATATGGAATTGATGAAAAAACTATCGCTTGCCACCGATGGTGTATTTACCACAGCTACTTCGGCCGAGCAGTTGATGAGTGTATTTTTAAAAATCTTTGATCAGGCTGTGCCTGCAGAACGTGTGCCCCTGGAAAACAATGGCTTTATGGTGGACGCCAGTATCAAGGAATTTACCGCACTGATTTTCCGTAAACCGGGCAATGATAAAACCGTATTGCTCTCGCCCGATGGCAAGGAGTTTTCGGATACCAGTGCCGCTGACAAAATTAATTGGTATCGCACGGATAAATACGATTTGATCACCGCCACTGAACCCAAAGCCGGCCAATGGAAAATCAAAACAGAAATTGCACCTGAAAGTCGTATTACGGTCGTCAGTAATTTGCAGCTGCTGATGGAACCGCTGAAAAATAATTTGTTTATTGGTGATTCGTTATCCCTGAATTACGTTTTTCAGGAAAACGGCAAGACCATTACCAATAAAGATTTCCTGAAATTGCTGGATGCCAGCGCCACGATTACCAAAACGGGCGGTGACTCGCTGCCTCCTGTCAGTTTTGCCAATGCTACGCCAGATGATGGCCGCTATCAGCAAATGCTGAATAGTTTTACTGACGTGGGCGATTATGAAGTTCATTTGGTAGTGGACGGCAAAACATTCAAGCGCGAATTCAAACATAATCTGAGCGTACGCGATTCCATGTTTACGGTGGAAAAAAGCCAGAGTAAAACGGACGACGGAAAAACAACGTATAACTACAAAATAAATCTTGAACAAAGCTTGGTCGACCCTAAAAAAGTACAAGTCAACGCGGTTATCAAAGGCCCGGCTGATAATAAAATGGATAAAGCTCTGGTTCTGCAGGAACCCAATCGCTGGGAATTTAATTTCACACCGCTACAGCCCGGGGAATACACAATAGAAATTCACGGGCAGGGCGAAGCGCTGGACGCCAGTCAATTTGACGAGACAGTGCGGGCTGATAATTTCACGCTTGCTGCCGCCGCATCGTCCGTTGCGGCGGAAGAGCATGAAGCAAAACCAGCGGAGGAAAAACACGAAGAGCAGCCAAAAGAAGAGACCAACTGGTTGCTTTACGGTGGTATTGCCTTGGGGAATTTATTATTGATTGGCTTGGGATACCTGGCTTATCGGGTATTGCTGGGTGGTGGTGCCAAAGCGGAGCTCAATGAATTTGAGCAAACGTTGGAGCAGGCCGGAAAGAAAACTGCCCCTGCAGCGGGGAAAGCCAAGGAGAAAGAAAAAATTGATCTCTCCGATGATACCTCCAAAGATATTCCGATGAATGACGATGCCTCTATGGACAAATTATTCCCGCTGGATAGTATGGATGACCCGGATGATGACCCAAATAATCGCTAATGTTGCAACTCGATAAACAGACAACTAACCTTGCTATCTCCCTGGAGGCTTGTCGCTTCGACGCGATGGAGCCAGGCAAATTTCCACTGGTTGATCGCTTTTATAGCAGCTGCAAATATAAAGTTAAATGTGGTCGCCTTGATCGCGTTTACCGTTTGAGCCATGAAGGACAAATAATTGCCGCTGCACGTTTGATCCCCCATAGCTCCGGTGAATTATTGCTGCGCAACCTCTGTGTTGCGCCAGATCTGCGTCGCATGGGGGTTGCCGGGCATTTCATGCGATTAATGCTGGCCACTATAGCTCCCCTTGAATGTTATTGTTTCGCTTTACCCCACTTGCGGGACTTTTATCTTTCCCTTGGTTTTAAACTTTTAACGCCCGAGCAGGTCCCTACAGAAACAGCTGTACTTGCACACCGGTATCGCGAACGCAATCGCGATTGGCTATTAATGGGATGGCGTCGTTAATGGGTGGGGTTGCTACGATATTTGTTGATGTTGTTCGTTAGCGGTAAAGGCAATCGCTGTCATAAACAAAATCAACTGGTTGTCACAAAACGGTTTCACTATGCTTGATGTAAACCGCTCGATATTTAAGGAGAACTCTCATGAATATTAATATTGGTATCAATGAACAAGACCGTCAGGACATTGCCCAGGGTTTGTCAAAGTTGCTGGCGGATACCTACACGCTCTACCTCAAAACCCACAATTTTCACTGGAACGTCACCGGTCCCATGTTCCAGACATTGCACTTGATGTTTGAAACCCAGTACACAGAGCTGGCTTTGGCGGTTGACCTGATTGCCGAGCGCATTCGCTCCCTGGGGGTATATGCTCCCGGCACTTACAAACAATTTGCCGCACTCAGCAGCATTAAAGAAGAAGAGGGGATTCCTAAGGCGCAGGATATGATTCGTCTGTTGGTTGAGGGGCAAGAAGCGGTAGTGCGTACAGCCCGCTCACTTTTCCCAGTTGCAGAAAAAGCCAGCGACGAGGCTACGGCTGATCTGTTAACCCAGCGTATTCAATTGCACGAAAAAACGGCCTGGATGCTGCGTAGTTTGCTCGAATAAAGCCCGGCTAATTCGCAGGTATAAAAAAACCGATTGGATGTTCTCCAATCGGTTTTTATTTTGTCGCCATCGATTTTTATCAGGCTAAAGGCAATTGAATATTGAAGGTAGTACCAAATTTTTCGTTGGAGGTTACCGACATCTGACCCTGATGATGATTTGTAATAATAAAGTAGGAGTAGGACAAACGCTGTTCTACCGGACACGCAGCAGGACGTGAATTCAGCGAGAAATAGGATTGGAAAATATCTTCCTGCGCCTGTTCACCCAGCACGCGACCGTTGTGATGTACTTTGATCCAGAGCGAATCATAAAAATCGCTGACTTCTACCTTGATATAGGGATTAGCTTGCCCGGAATGATTGAGTGCATGGAAAGCATTGCGTAGCAAACGAATAAATACTTGTTCCAGCTCAGCGGTAAAGCAGAGTATTTCTGGTAAATCGGATTGGTAATGGCGAGTGATATTGATCTTGTCAAAACTCAAACCCTGGTAATCACTAAACAACTGGCCTGCCAATGCAATACTGCGATCCATAATAGCCGGTACATTTGCCTGCTGCTTTTCCTGCTGATGACTGTTGGCCAAATCCAGCAGGTTTTGAATAATCGCCGACGCCTGGTCGCTGCTGAGCTGGGCGTTTTTCAGTGTGGTTGCCAGTGCCTGGTTGGCTTCATCGAGCGATTCGGCGCGAATTTTTTGTTCGGCCTGGTGCAAGCTGGATGAAATGGTTTGCAATGGTAAATTCACGTCGTAGGCCATGGCCGACGCCAACTCACCCATGGCGGAAACCTTATCTCGCTCAGCGACTTTGTTTTCCGCTTTCATTTGCTTGGTCACATCGTCTACCAGAATCACTACGCCGGTTTCACCTCTGTCAGTGACTGTGTAAAGCGTCAAATCAAAATAATACTGGTCGCGCTGGCTGTGCTTGATGGTAACGGTTTCCTTGCTGGCCAGTACGCTGCTCACTTGTTCAGGTGTAAGGGTAATTGCGGGGTAGGCATCCCAAAGGCGTTTGCCCATCACACTGTTAGCAGGGCGGCCAGTTGAGCTTTCGGCAACGCTGTTCCACTGGTTGATTTCCATCTTGTTGTTGAGGCCAATCAGCATCAATGGCATGGATTCGATAATGCTGGTGATATATTGTTCACGATCCTGCAAATGGGCGGTGGTTTCTTTCAGGGATTGGGTGCGTGTTGCAACGCGCTCTTCCAGTGTGGCTTTGATATCTTTGAGTTCGCGGTTGGCACGAACCACACGGCGGGCAATAAACAGCAGTACCAGGGTGAGGATCATCAGGGTGATGATAAGCACACCGCTGGAGAAGTTGGCGACATATTGCCAGCGAGTGGTGCCGTCGGGATTTTTAAAATTGCTGATGAAACCGGCAAAGGAACTGGCACTGAGTGACCAGAGTGCTAAAGCGGTAAAAAGTTGTTTCATATAAAAAGTGTCACTCGGCATTATCGATTAAACCCTCATCTGCATAATGTGACGCGTGAGTTATTAACCCGGACTGAACCTGATGGGCGCTAATCTGTCAGTATGGCGGCAGACAGCCTGGTGCAAGCCCGCAATTGTATAGGTTTCGCGAATGCAGGTGAAATTTTTAGTGGTTGTCCTGACGTTTGTAATTGAATATCGCCCATGCCGGTATAACCGCTTGTGTCTGAAAAATCACCTATGTCCAAATTTTCTGTACTGATTATTGCCTGTATTACCTTTGCATTGGGGTTCGCATTGAGTGAGTCCCGTCATCGACAGGCGACTCCTGTGGCTTCGGTATCCGAGGTCATATATACATCCACACCCTCATCGTCGTCGGTGGCTTCTTCTCTCCCGGTTGTGGATATGCAGGCGGAAATTGAAGAGCATATCCGCCGCAACCGCTATGCTGAGGCTCGGCCGTTGCTGGAGGCCTATCTGGAAAAGCACGCCGATTCTGCCAGAGGCTGGTATTTGATGGCCCGTATCGAGCAACAACTCAAGCAACCCAAGGCGGCCGTTGCTGCCTGGTTTCGCTATCTGGCGTTGGAGCGCAACCGCGAAGATCGTGAGCGCGGCCTACAGGAACTAAAGCAATATCTTCAGCAGCTCAAAGATACGCCATCCTTATATGGGGAGGACTACGCGTGGCTGTTGGCTCAGCTCGACCAGCTCGCCAGCTTGACTCTGGTGGACGGGGAGCTGCATTTGCTCATGGCGTGGGTGGCCCTGCAGCTCAAAGATAATTATCAGGCCCAATACCATGCACTTATGGCTGCAAATGATCCCCAAGCGCAGGAGCGCGCCGAAAATCTACTCGCCAAACTTAATGGCGATAACTTGCCTAAAGAGCTGGCGATTCCCCTGGAGCGATTTGGCAACCAGTTTGTGGTGGTTGTAAGTATCGACGGTAACCCGGCGCGTCTGCTGTTGGATACGGGAGCCTCTCTCAGCGGGCTATCCTCGGTTTACCTGGCCCACTATCCCGCGCTGATTAAAGATCCTCGTCCGATTCGCCTGAACACGGCCGCGGGCACCCAGGATTCGGTATTGTTTACCGTGAGCAATCTGGGTTTTAGCGGTTTAAATTTTAATCGCCATATGCTGGCGCAACTCCCCATGGACGGTGGTTCTGATTTTGATGGTTTGCTGGGGGTGGATATCCTCGGTCGCTTTGATTTTGTGATAGATCAGGACCAGGCTCTGCTTAAACTGAAATCGCGCAAACCGGGCCGTTAGGTCCTCCGGCACAACAAGCGCAAACCCGCGGCGCCATTGGTGTATCATGCCCAGCTGTTTTTTTGAGGTCCTGTTGGGTCCTGGTATTGTTAGGGTATAGGCATGAGCGAATGGCAAGCGTTAAAACACTCCCTTGATGGCGCAATGGGGCAAGATCGCCACAGATTGCTGCGCCGCCTGCAGGAGATTGAAAAACTTGCCCGCGCGCAAAAGCCTTTCGATCAAGCCCTGGAAAAATGGCATCAGCAGCGCGATGCCTCGCTTGAAAAAGTAAGCCAGCGCCAGCAATGGGTGCCTGTCCATATAAATTTCCCCGCACTACCCGTCTGTGAAAGACGCGATGAAATTGCCGAGCTGATTGCCAAACACCAGGTGGTTGTACTCGCCGGCGAAACCGGCTCGGGCAAAACCACGCAAATCCCCAAAATTTGTTTGACCATAGGGCGAGGCGTTAAAGGTCTGATTGGCCATACACAGCCGCGCCGCATCGCCGCCAACACGGTGGCCAATCGCATCGCCGAAGAGCTGCACACCAAGCTGGGTGAAAAGGTTGGCTATCAAGTGCGCTTTAGTGATCAGTCGAGCGACCAGACACTGATCAAGGTGATGACCGACGGTATCCTGCTCGCCGAAATCCAGAATGATCCTTACCTTAACAAATACGACACGCTCATCATTGATGAAGCCCATGAGCGCAGCCTCAATATCGATTTTTTATTGGGTTATTTAAAGCAGCTGTTGCCACGTCGTCCCGATCTCAAGCTGATCATCACCTCCGCCACCATAGATTTGCAGCGTTTTTCCGTGCATTTTAATAACGCGCCTATTGTGGAAGTGTCTGGCCGTACCTATCCCGTCGATGTTTGGTATCGACCTTTGTTTGAAAATCAAAGCCGCGACGAAGAAAGTGATGATTCAGAACAGGATATTTACAGTGCGATTGTCGATGCGGTGCATGAAATAGAGCAACACGAAAAATCCGGCAATGGTCCACGCGGCGGCGACATTTTAATTTTTCTGAGCGGTGAGCGCGAAATCCGCGAAGCCGCTGATGAACTTCGCAAAGCGCAGTTCGCCCATATGGAGGTCGTGCCTTTTTACGCACGCCTGAGCCTGGCGGAGCAGCAAAAAGTGTTTGCGCCCCACACCGGGCGCCGCATAGTGCTGGCGACCAATGTGGCGGAAACGTCTATCACTGTGCCGGGGATTCGCTACGTCATAGATCCGGGGTTTGCGCGCATCTCGCGTTACTCCTATCGCACAAAAGTGCAGCGCTTGCCGATAGAGCCTGTGTCGCAAGCCAGCGCCAATCAGCGCAAAGGTCGTTGCGGCCGCGTTGCTGATGGTATTTGTATTCGCCTTTACAGCGAAGAAGATTTCAATAATCGCCCCGCCTTTACCGATGCGGAAATACTGCGCACCAATCTCGCCGCGGTTATTTTGCAAATGCTGCAATTGCGCATGGGCGATATCCATAAGTTCCCGTTTATCGATGCCCCCGATCATCGCCTGATCAGTGATGGCTACAAATTACTGGAAGAATTACAGGCCGTTAATAGCAAAAATCAGTTAACACCTGTGGGCACGCAACTGAGTAAGTTGCCCCTTGATCCGCGTTTGGCGCGCATGCTGTTGGCGGCGCAACAACACTCGGCTATTCGCGAATTACTGATTATTGCCAGCGCGCTCTCCGTGCAGGATCCGCGTGAGCGTCCGGTTGAAAAGCAGCAAGCTGCCGATCAAATGCATCGCCGCTTTTGGGTTGAGCACACAGATTTCCTCGGTTATGTCAACCTGTGGGATTATGTTGAAACCCAGCGTCAGGAACTATCGCAAAACCAGCTGCGCAAACTCTGCAAAAAAGAATTTATCAATTACCTGCGTATGCGTGAATGGCGCGATGTGCATCACCAGCTGTGTGTCGCTATCAAAGATTTGGGTTTCAGAATGAATACAGAGCCTGCCAGTTACGAGGCGGTGCATAAGTCGCTTCTAAGTGGTTTGCTTGGCAACCTGGGTTTCAATCACGAAGAACGCGAATACCTGGGCGCACGCAATCGCAAGTTCAGTATTTTTCCCGGTTCATCACTTGCTAAAAAAACGCCCAAATGGATGATGGCGGCGGAGCTGATTGAAACCTCAAAACTTTTTGCCCATACAGTCGCGAAAATTGAACCTGAATGGGCTCTGGCAGCTGCCGAACATTTGGTCAAGCGCCAACACTTTGAGCCGCACTACAACAGCCACAGTGGCCAGGTGATGGTGTACGAAAAAGTCAGTCTCTACGGTTTAGTGTTGATTGAAAAAAAATCTGTTCCCTATGCGCATATAGATCCCAAGGTTTGCCGCGAAGTATTTATTCGCGCCGCATTTCTGGAGGGGCAATATGACCAACACCCCAAGCGCAAAGCCTTGAAACAAAAACAGGCGAGCGAAGATTTTTTTACGCATCAGCAAGGTTTACTCAAAGAGCTGGACGACCTGGAAGCCAAAGCGCGTCGCCGCGATATCCTTGCCGATGAGCAAGTGATCTTTGAGTTTTACAACGAAGTGATTCCCGAGCATGTGGTAAATCTCGCCGGTTTTGAAAACTGGCGAAAAAAAGCCGAGCACGAAAATCCAAAAATTCTTTACATCAGCCGTGAAACCCTGATGCGCCACGGCGCTTTGGATATTACCCAAGCGCAATTTCCCAACGAGTTGGAATGGCGCGGCATGGTGTTTCCGCTTTCTTACCACTTTGAACCTAACCATCCCGACGATGGGGTCAGCATTCATGTGCCTATGAGTTTGTTACACCAGATTCCCGAGCAGCGTCTTGAATGGCTGGTGCCGGGTATGTTGCGCGATAAGTGCATCAACCTGGTGAAAAGTTTGCCCAAATCCCTGCGCCGGAATTTCGTTCCCGTACCTGATGTTGTGGATAAGGCATTGTCAGCTATGACGCCCGACAATAAACCTCTTACAGATGTGCTGGGTTTGCAACTCAAGCGTCAAACCGGTGTCGATGTTGGTGTGGATGCCTGGGTAGATGCGCAGGTGGATAATTACTACCGCTTCAACATCAAAGTGGTTGATGACAAAGGCAAGGTGGTAGCGAGTGGCCGCGACCTGCAACCACTGCGTGAAAAATATCGCGTGCAGGTGCAGCAAAATATCCAGTCTGCGGCCACCAATATTGAGCGTGACAATATCACCCAATGGGATTTTGATCTGCCGCAAGCGATTCAATTGCAGCGCAATGGAATTAGTATTCGCGCTTATCCCGCGTTGGTTGATAAAAATACTTCGGTCGCATTACAAGTGCTGGATAATCCTTTGCAAGCGTTGTTTCTTTCGCAGCGCGGTCTATCTCGACTCATGAGCTTGCAGCTAAACCAGACAGTGAAATATTTGCAGAAAGAGTTGTTAAAAGGGCAGGAAATCGCATTAACGCTGGCTGGCATAGGCTCTCGCGACCAGGTAGCTGACGATATTATTTTGGCGGCGATAAAACAGCTTGCCCTTAATGATCAGTCGCAATTGCCCCGTACTAAAAACGATTTCGATCAATGCCTTGAGGCCATTCGCGAAAAGTTGGTGGCGGCGGCGCAAGAGTTGGCCAATCATTTATTGGCCAGTTTAAAAATTCTGGTGGATGTGAAAAAAACGATCAAGCAACAAAAAAATGCTTTGGTGCTCGCTTTTGCATTAAGTGATATACAGGAACAGCTTAAACAATTGTTTTATCCCGGCCTAGTGTATCACACACCGGAAGATTGGCTGCGCCAATATCCGCGCTACCTAAAAGCTATTCAATTGCGTTTGGAAAAGGCGACGCTCAATCCACAAAAGGACAAGTTGTCGTTAATGGAAATCCAGCCCTATTGGCAAAAATTGCGCGAATATCTGGATAAAGAGGGCGAGTTCATCCTGAGCCAAAAACAACCGCTGATGGATTACCGCTGGTGGATCGAGGAGCTGCGAGTGTCTCTATTTGCCCAGACATTAAAAACCCAAGTGCCTGTTTCGCCCAAGCGATTAGATAAACAGTGGGAGTTGGTGCTGGAAAAATAATTTGTTGAACATTATGGTTGGCGAATGCCGGTGACTAATCCGGCTTGCAGCCATTGCTGCAAATAGCGAGCGGCTTGCATAGGCACTTGTTCTTCAGCAAACCAGTCACACAGCGCCGAACACACCTCTGCAAAATTTTTTTGTGACATAAAAGCCTGCATAGCGCTGGCTTCCGGTTGTTCCAGTGCCCTGTAGACTACTTGCAAATCCTCTCGCCATACCAGCCAGGCGTTTGGCTCGGTGGCGACAGTTACCTCCAGATCAGCAGCGCCTTCTTCTTTGATGCATCTGCTCCAGAGCGCAGGGGCATTGCTTTTGAGCCAGAGCATCTGTGCTGAAAGGTGAAACTCCAATTGCATCGTCATCCAGGCTTCGGGCGGCAGAGCCCGGATATCGTCAATATTAGCCAACGACGTATTGGCTGCATCGAAAGCCATGGCCTGTGCCCATTCAAACGCTGCCAGCTCGCCAATATGGATTGGGTGGCTGCTCTGCAAAAATTGCGGTAATTTTTCACCCAGCCAACGCAAGGACGGATTCGTCGATGGGAATGCCGAAATAAATTCCGTGCAGGTTTTTGCAAATGCTTCTTCTCCTAACACTTTTTCCAGCGCAGGAAAATCATTGCGCAAGGCGTCAATCAAACGCAGGCGATAGGCGTTGTGATAAATCTGCAAACGCTCTTGCCGCGAAAACTGTGGTGTTTCCAGCGTGAGCTGCTCGGCCTCGGCATTGTTGTCGAGTAAAAAATCCTGCAGGGAATGCTGTAGTTCGGCAAGTGTCGGCATAGGTTAACGGCTTAAGTAATGGTCAAGGGAAAGTTTACCGGCGCCTGCTATGGCCAGCCAGAAAAAAATGGCGAGGTAAGCTGTCTCGGAAAAACCAAGCAATGTATCCAGTGAGTCCACTTGCTCCCAGAGTGCGCTCTTGATAGCGACAATCATCACAACGCCCAGCACACCGGCTGATATGCGAGTAAACAGGCCCAGCACCAATAATATTCCACACACAAATTCAGCACCTGATACAAAAGGTGTTAATAGATGAGGGAATGGAATGCCCCAGCCAATAAAGTTCTCGGTAATCGCTTCCAAATTTTGCAATTTTCCCCAGCCGCTCACAATAAAGATTTCGCCGGTAACCAGACGTGCAAGCAAGGGCCCGGACCATTGCAAATGGCTGGCGACCTTTTCTGGCCAGCGCAGGGTGATGTTAAAAAATGGATTGGTTGTGCTATTCATAGGAAAGTCCTTGTAAAGGTTATGCTTGGCGGCGGTAATCAATCGTTGAGGTGTTCTTGGTAATTTGCGCCGCTATCTCGCGAGCCTGTTGTAATTCTTCAAGCAGAGCAGATAGTGGGGGAATATCATCATCGCGTTCGATCATGGTGCTCACATGACCAAAACGTTTCAGGCTTTCGGCGTACAGATCCCATACGGCGGGAATTATCGGGTGATCGTGAGTATCTATGCTGTAGTCACCCATGTTGAGATGGCCCGCCAGATGAAATTGTTGGATACGTTCTGTTGGCATTGCATCCAGATAAGTGATTGGGTCAAAACCGTGATTGTGTGCGCTCACCTGGATATTATTGATATCCAACAAAATCAGACAATCTGCGCGATTTGCCAGCTCACGCAAAAACTCCCATTCGGGCATGGTGGAGTGTTGGTAGGTTAAATAGCTGGACACATTTTCCAGCAGGATGCGCTGCCCTAGAAAATCCTGCACTTGCGAAATACGCGCGATCAAATGTTGCAACGCTTCTTCTGTGTAGGGCAGGGGCATAAGGTCGTGGAGATTGATGCCATCTGTGCCAGTCCAGCAGAGATGATCTGAAACCCACTTGGGCTTCACGCGCTCTGTCAGTTTTTTTAAAGCTTTAAGGTAATCTCTGTTAAGTGGGTCAACACTGCCAATCGAAAGGGATACACCATGCATAACGACTGGGTAGCGCTCACAAATCTGGTCGAGATAATAGAGGGGCTTGCCGCCGTCGATCATATAGTTCTCACTGAGAATCTCCAGCCAATCGATAGGCTGCTCAGTCGCTAGCAAATCCTGATAATGTTCTGACCGCAGGCCCAGGCCAAAACCCAAGTGAGGTTGCGTCAGTGGTTGTCTCAATTGATTGGATGCCATTGCTATTGTCCATTGTTGCGGTAATTGCCGGGGCTTTTTACAGCCCCGGCAGGCTTGCGTTGCTGTAGCCTTTTATTACTTGATTTCTTTACCGCCTTTGGCTTCGCAATCTTTCGCGCTCATCACTTCAAAGCCTTTGCCTTTGCAGCTGTTTTGGCCTTTACAGGCATTAGTTGCAGTTTTGCAAGCAGAGTGACCTTTACAGGCATTGGTGCCGCCACATTTCACGGTGCCTTCGCTGGTTCCTGGTTTATCGTCAGCCAGTGCCAGGCCAGAAGCAAACAGGGTAGCGGTAGCCAATACGAGAGCTTGAGTAGTCTTGTTCATTGATAAATCTCCTTAGTACATGATTGATATTGTCGAGTGGAGCTTGCAGCCTTAGGTCTGTGCCGCAGCTCTGAATACTAGATGTGACTCGCGGCGGTTTGTTACAGAGGAGGAAAAATTATTTTGAGAAAAACTGAAAATGTCGTGCGCATCACACTAACGAATCACCCTGGCACATCATATTGTTGACCTGCCTGCCGATAGTGATTGCTTATCTGTTGTTGAGTTGACCTGCCTCCCGGCATCCCTTAGGGTGCGCATCTTTTGCTATTTCAATGAGCTGGAGTTATTGCGAATTCAACTTTGGGTATATGACCCTTTTGTTGCGAATTGATATCTCTGATCTAGCCTTGTAATACAACTGCAACATAGTCACAACATAATTCGCGCCAGAACGCTACAGATGCTCAGTCGCGTCAACAGTTTTGTTAGGACCATATCTATTAAAACCTAGGGGACAACCTCATGAAAAAAGCTCTTTTACCTTTGATGATCGCTTCTCTCGTGCCAGCAGCTGCCTTTGCTGATGTTACCGTTTACGGTAAAGCGAATGTGGCTTGGCAATCTACCAGCAAAAATGTTGGCGGTGACTACACCGAATTGGTCAACAATGCTTCACGTGTTGGTTTGAAGGGAAGTGAAGTTATCAACGATGATCTGAAAGTAATCTATCAATTTGAATACGAAACCAGAGTAGATGACGGTTCAAACAGCCAGACTTGCTCTGCAACCACTACCACCCCAAGTGCAACCACGACCTGTACCGTAACTGGCCAAACTTTTTCTCAGCGCAATATCTACGTAGGCTTGCAAGGTGCCGGTGGTACCGTAATGGCAGGTATGTTTGATACTCCATTAAAGCTCGCTCAAGAAAAAATCGACCTCTTCAATGACTTGGTAGGCGACCTGAAAAACGTACTTGAAGGTGAAGTGCGTGCCAAGAATGTGGTGCAATACTCGACACCTGCTTTTAGTAATATCACCGCAAACTTTGCCTTTGTTAATAATGAGCAAGATAAACCAGGTGCAGAAAATGGTTATTCTGCGTCTGTAGTTTATAACACCAAGCCTGTATATCTGGCTTTGGCCATGGATCAGAACAGTAAGTTGGCGACTGATGCTAAAACTGCTACTAAAGATACTGAAATTCTGCGTGCAGTAGGCCGCTTCACTTTTGGTCCCGTAGTGTTGGGGGCAATGTGGGAGAATTACGATAATGGCACTATCGACGAGGATGGTTTCCTGTTATCTGGTCAATGGAACATAACTGACAAGTGGGCCCTGAAGCTGCAGCACCAAGCATCTGATATGATTCAGCGCGATGGCAAATCTACAAGCTTTGGTGTGGATTACAAGCTGAATAAAGCGGCTAAACTGTTTGGTTACTACACAACTTTGGAAGATGAGCGTCCAATCAGCGCTGCTAATTCTGCTGTTGATAAGGCTAAACGCGCCGATGATAACTATGCTGCAGTTGGTATCGAATTGAATTTTTAATGTATATTGAAATTTTGAAAGGGTGCTTCGGCACCCTTTTTTGTTATGGAGCTAAGCATGAAAAAAATCCTGTTGTTGAGCCTATTATTTATCTGTTCTGCCTACGCAGAGGAGGAATGTCCTCCGGCAGCGGAAGTCGCAGCAACGCAAAATCCTAACGCATTCAAGGATTGCGACTATTCTGATACAGGATTGAATGGTGTTCTGCATCGAACGTTCAAAAAGAAAGAGGACAAGGCGGATGCCAATATCGCTGCACTCAAAACCTCTGAATCAATAATGAAGGACGAATTGCCAGCAAATAACAAACTATTGGCAAAGGGCGTATTTAACTCTACTCAACAGCTGCAAACCCTGCGCTTTGCGCTGATCCAAAATGCCGCTGCGGAATGCCCAAAAGGCTTTTTGCTGGAGAGTGAAAAATATCTTCCGGCGGCAGATAAAAGCATGAAACTTGAGTTGCTCTATCACTGTCTGTAACCCGTCAGATGAGTTTTCGGCTGGCCTCTGGGGGGCTTCCCTGGCGAGTCTGGCCATCAGTTACAATTGTCACTTATGGTATTTTGCCGGCCTTTTATAATGCCAAGGCTGGCAATGCTTTCTCTCGCCAGCCTCGCTACCATCTGAAGTTTCCCGTTCCCATCGGAACTCATTGCGCCGCCGCTATTGTTCTTATGACAATTATCGACGCCTTTATGGTGGCATCTATTGGGTTGTTGCAACCTGTGTAATTCGTTAAAGTGCGCGCCCTTTGTGTCACTCTTGCCTTATTTATAGTTCATGCTCTGCGGATCAGTGCATTATGAAAAAACTGTTCAAAATTTCAGCTTTATCCTTGTTTTTGGCTGTTGCTTCCGTGCAAGCCCTGGCGCAGGATCAAGCGGCCCAAACGGATACTTTTGGCCTGGATCAGGCGCAACCCTCGCAATTTGCTGATCCGTGGGAAGGCTTTAACCGATCCATGTTCAACTTTAACCTCAAGGCAGATAGATATTTCCTCAAGCCACTGGCGAAAGCCTATGTCAAAGTTACACCGGGTTTCTTTCGCCGCGGCGTCAATAACGTGTTTTCCAATGTGATGGAGGTTCCCAGTGCGCTCAACGGCGTTTTGCAGGGGAATTTCAAGGGTGCAGCCCAAGACACTGGCCGCTTGCTGGTGAACACCACTCTCGGTTTGGGCGGGTTGTTGGATGTTGCCCAATACATGGGGTTAAAGTCGCGTGAGGGCGAGGACTTCGGTCAGACGCTCGCGGTATGGGGGGTGAGTTCAGGCCCCTATGTAGTGCTTCCTGTTCTTGGTCCCAGTACTTTGCGCGATTCCCTTGCGACACCCGTCGATTGGTATACAGATCCCAAGACTTATATAGATCACGTGCCTACTCGTAATACAGTACGCGGTACGTCAGTGCTGAATACGCGCGCCAATCTCTTTCCACTTGAGAAAAGCATCACCGGGGACAAATACATTTTTATGCGCGATGCCTATCTGCAGAATCGCGACTTCCTGATCAAAAATGGTGAAGTTGAAGATAGTTTTGGCTCTGATGCGAGCCTGGGAGAGGACTCTGGTTACTAGGCCGGAGCCCCAGGGGGTTAAGCCAGAGTCCTTTGCAAGCGACGCTTTACTTGATAATTTCCAGAATTTCCAATCCCAACACATAACCCTGTGCATCTCCGCTGGCGCGAGCAACTTTGGCTCTCGCGTGGAGAGTGGGGTTATGGCCATGATCAGACGATATTTCCACGACCAGTTCAGTGCCTGCCGGGATGTTGGTTTTGGTTTCCACCTGCATTCCGCCGCCACTCAGGTCGCGGCACAAGCCTTCGATAACACCCTCATCATGCGAGAGTTTGGCGCTTAGGGGAGCGCTAATTTTCATACGGATAAAATCGCGTTTCTCGCTAAAGCCTTTATCGATTGAACTCATAGGTGTTCCTCTTTTTGTTTGTTATATAGCCATAGGCCCTTTCATATAGCAAAAGCCCCTGTCGGGCAGGTCTTCAAAACTGTTCTGAGTGTAGCACAGCGTGGTAAAAACACGGGATGATTGGCTATTCTGTGTTTGGCTTAGCGCAATTGTTACCAAAACCACCTGATACTGGGCAAGTCGTTACAGGCATCCGCTCGCTGTCAGTGCAGGGCGACAATAGTTTGACGAGCTACTCGCAAATTGCTTGCGAGATGCCAATGAGAAGAGTAGTGTTATGCGCCTCTTTAAACCCGCCCCCTAACCCAGCGAGAACACAGATGACCGAGATACGCCGCAAGCTGCTCATCATCGATGACGATGCCCTTGTCCGCCGTAGTATTGCTGTTTACCTGGAAGATAGTGGTTTTGAGGTATTTGAAGCGGGTGAAGCCAATCAGTTATGTAACGCTATTCGGGAGCACCAGCCTGATTTGGTGATTACCGACCTGCGTATGCCTGGTGCGGATGGCCTGTATGTACTGAATCAGGTCAAAATACATCAGCCTGACCTGCCAGTTATCATTATTTCAGGGGCAGGTGGGGTTAGCGATGTAGTGCAAGCCCTGCGTTTGGGGGCGAGTGATTACCTGGTCAAACCCATCCTTGATATAGAAATGCTGGTCTTGGCCATCAATAAAGCCCTGGAGCACAAGGCTCTAGTAGAGCAAAACCAGCGTTACCGAGAACAGTTGGAAACCGCCAATCATGAGTTACGCGAAAGTTTGAGGGTATTGGAGCGGGATCAGTTAGCGGGTAAACAGGTTCAAAAACGCTTGATGCCCAACCGCCTGGAAACCAAAGATAATTACACCGTTGCCCACTATATAGCTCCCTCCCTGTTCCTCAGTGGCGATTTTATCGATTACGCCCACATCAGAAAACGCTACCTCGCCTTCTATCTTGCTGACGTGTCCGGCCACGGTTCTTCCTCCGCTTTTGTCACTATATGGCTTAAGCATCTGGTTAGCAGAATGGTGCGTGAAGATGGTTTGTTTGGGGATGCAGAATCTTTCAAAAACGGACCAAACCATCTGTTGCAAACGGTGAATAGTGAAATCCGCGAAACGAGTTTAAATCACCATCTGACCTTTTTTGTGGGTGTTATTGATACCCGTACCCAAAAGATGAACTACGCTGTAGCCGGGCATTTGCCAATGCCCGTATTGAAGACTCCAGATGGCTGTATTTACCTGTCCGGCGAGGGTAAACCAGTGGGTATTTTTAAAGATGTTGAATGGCAGGTGTACAGCATGCAACTGCCGGAAGAGTTCACCTTGTCGTGTTTTTCTGATGGTGTTCTGGAGATTTTGCCTTCAGATGCGATTCAGGAGAAGGAATTACACTTATTGGAAAAAGTTGCCCAATCCAGTGGCAGCCTGGAATCTATCTGCAATACTTTACATGTTAAGGATGATGGCGAAACGCCAGACGATATAGCCATCCTTACGATTAGTCGAGGTAAATAGAATGCGTCCCGGTCAGATTTTGGTTGCCGACCACGAAGGTGTTTATATCATCAAGATGACCGGTGATGTGCGCCTGACACTCTGTATATCATTTGATCAGTTTATTGATTCCATGCTTGCAGCCCCCAACTTTTCCTCTGTGCTGTTTGATCTCTCGGAAGCCGAAGCTGTTGATAGCACTACCCTTGGTCTTATGGCCAAAATTTCTCTCCTGTCCCAGGATAAACGCAATATAGTGCCTGTGATTCTGGCGACTAATGCAAGTATCAAGCGTATTCTGCAGACCATGGGTTTCGCTGATATTTTTACCATTGTCGATAGGTTACAAGTTGAGTTAACGCCGGAAAAGCCGCTAACAGCGATTGAGTGTGGCGAGCAGGAAGTGAAAGAAAAAGTAATTGAAGCTCACAAAATCCTTATGGGTTTAAATGAGCAGAATCATGAGACTTTTAAAAATCTGGTTACGATGCTGGAAAACTCTTAAGGCGGAAAGCCCTCAAATTTACAAAATGTAAATCCTCTGTAATACCTTCCCCGTTTCCCGATCCGAGGCTACAGCGATAGTTGTTGTTTTGCGTATTGTTTGGCGCGGATAAACTCTGAATGGCTCACGTAAATTAAATCTGCAACTTTGCGGATCACATACTCTTCGTACTTGCTTAATTCATTGTCGGCAAATGCCAGCCCCCACATAGATACCAATAAATCAAATTTTTCTGCCGGCGTGCAATGCTGGTGAATTAATTGTGTGAATTGGTGAAGAGAGGTTGCCTGTGCAGATTCTTCTTTGGCAAGTTCAATGAGTTCACGAATTTGTGCTGTGGGAATCGCAAACTTTTGTTGTAGATGTTGTTCGAGTGTTGCCAGCTCCCGCTCATCAAACACGTGATCAGCCATGGCAACTTCAATTAAAAGAGCGGCGACAGCCAAATGTTTTTGATCATGGGATAGGGCTGCAGAACAGCCACCTGCAGGCTGCAGGTGGCGTTCAAAAAAAGCGGAGATCTTACTTAACACGCGCTTTTCTGAATTACTGGGCGCGTGATTTCAGCAGGTTTTCCAGGGCAATTTGGTCTTTCACAAAGCCGCGGATACCTTCTGATAACTTCTCAGTTGCCATTTGGTCCTGGTTCAAACCGAAACGGAAGCTGGCTTCGGTGTCGATCAGCTTGGCAATGGTTTCGCCAGAGTTGGAAGGAGACAGTACGCGCTCCAGTTTGCCGCTGTCTTGCTCCAGCTCTTGCAGCAATTGTGGGCTGATGGTCAAACGGTCACAACCCGCCAAAGCTTCGATCTCGCCGATGTTACGGAAGCTCGCACCCATCACAACAGTGTTGTAGCCGTTTTGTTTGTAGTAGTTGTAAATACGACGCACAGAAACCACGCCTGGATCTTCTTCAGAGGTGTATTCTTTTTTGTCGGTGTTGGTTTTGTACCAGTCGAGGATGCGGCCTACGAATGGAGAAATCAGGAACACACCAGCGTCGGCACAAGCTGCGGCCTGGTTGAAGCCGAACAACAGCGTCAGGTTGCAATTGATGCCTTCTTTTTCCAGTACTTCTGCAGCGCGGATGCCTTCCCAGGTTGAAGCCAGTTTGATCAGAACGCGAGATTTATCCACGCCGCCTTTGGCATAGAGTTCGATCAAGTGACGGGCTTTAGCAATGCTGGCTTTGGTGTCGAATGACAAGCGGGCATCAACTTCGGTAGAGATACGGCCCGGAACGATTTTCAGGATTTCCTGACCAATGCCTACTGCCAGGTTGTCACCCGCGGCAGCCAGTTGTTCTGCGCTGTTAGTAATGCCTTTTGCTGCATTGATAGAGGCGGCTACCAGATCATGGTATTGCGGCATTTGCGCGGCTTTGTATACCAATGATGGGTTAGTGGTGGCATCCAGAGGCTTGTATAAACGGATCGCTTCAATATCGCCGCTGTCGGCAACTACGTCGGTAAATTGTTTCAGTTGTTCAAGTTTGCTAGTCACAATGGTATTCCTATAACGGTAGTGAATGGTTGATCGTCATGTTTTGCCGTATGGATTCTATTATAGTCGTTTTGACTCTTAGCTGAAAGCAACCTTTTCTATTAAACCGATTGATTTCATCTTCCAGTCTCAAAAGAGGTAACGGAAGTGAAGCGCAAAAGGTTGCACGCTGTGTTTATAGGGCTGTCATCCTCAGCCTTCTCGTTTCGAAACCCGTCTTAGGCTTCGTTGCCGTTAACCTCAAATGGTACCTCATTTAAGGCGTCAAGGGCTTGTTTTATTACGGCAATTCCTGCGTTTGGCTTATGTGCCTGCTCGGAAATTACCCGCCGAAAGCGGCGCGCGCCCGGTAAACCCTGGTAAAGCCCCAGGATGTGTCGAGTGATGTAATTAAGACGCACGCCCATGGCCAGTTGTTCCTCTGCATAAGCGATAAAAGCCTCCATTACCTCGGCGCGGCTTACGATTGGCGCATCTGAACCGTAAATCCTCTGGTCCACTTCCGCCAGCAAATAAGGATTGTGATAAATCTCGCGCCCCAGCATAACGCCATCGACCTCATTGAGGAGGTTGAGCGATTGATCGAGCGTGGTGATGCCGCCGTTGATAATAATCTCGAGTTCCGGGTGTTCGCGTTTGAGTTGGGCGACCATATGGTATTGCAGCGGTGGCACCTCGCGGTTTTCCTTGGGACTTAAGCCTTTCAGCCAGGCTTTACGGGCATGGACGATAAAAGTTTTACAGCCGGTTTGCGCCACTGTGCGGACAAAGTTGACCATGCCTTCGTAATCGTCCATGTCGTCTATGCCGATACGATGTTTGATGGTGACCGGAATTTTTACCGCCGCTTGCATGCTGGCGATACATTCCGCCACCAGCTTTGGCTCTGCCATCAGGCAGGCGCCGATCATATTGTTTTGCACGCGATCACTGGGGCAGCCGCAGTTGAGATTGACCTCGTCGTAGCCCCAATCCTCGGCAATACGGGCGCATTCGGCCAAGGCTTTGGGATCGCTGCCGCCTAGTTGTAAGGCGAGGGGGTGCTCGCTGGCGTTAAAGTCGAGGAAGCGCTTACGGTCGCCGTGAATCAGTGCACCGGTGGTAACCATTTCGCTGTAGAGCACCGCTTCTTTGGTTAGCAGGCGCCAGAAGCTGCGGCAATGGGTATCGGACCACTCCATCATGGGGGCGGCAGTGAAGCGGCGGTTCAGGGATTTGGTCATTTCAGTAGTGCTAATAGGTGCAAAAATCGGCCTTTTTGGCAGGGGCGCTAGTGTATAGCACCAGCCCCGCAAACTCTAATTGTGTATGCATTTCGCAAGATATGCGGGCATGGCTATGTTTTGGACGCGGGGTTGGATTAGAATGGCAGCGCTGTCAATTTGGGTGAAAGGCCAAAAATAGGGCAGTGTTGTCGTGGATTGACAGCAAGCAGCGGGCGCCGCAAGACGCCTGGCTGACTATTAAAATCGGCAAAATCGCCATGGAAAACCATATTGTTGTTTGGCTAGATAATTTGCACCCGGGCATTGCCGCGCGTTGATTCTCGCTGGCGTGTTTGCTTTGGTGTCCTGAATGCGGCACAGCCGCAAAATAATAATCAAGCGGCACTTGCCGTTAACTCAGGAACTGCATATGTATCTATCTAAATCTGCATTAGCGGCGGCTCCCGCTATGACCTCCCCAAAACGTCTATTGAGCCTGTGTGCCCTTGCCGCCTCTCTGGTTGGCTTTTCATCTACTGCGTCAGCTGGCTGTGAATATGTAATTAGCAACCAATGGAGCACCGGTTTTACTGCATCTATTCGTATCTCCAATACGGGTACCAGCGCTATTAATGGTTGGAACATCGCCTGGCAATACGCCGGTGGTGATCGTGTTACCAGCAGTTGGAACGCCACAGTCACCGGCAGTAATCCCTATGCCGCTACGGGTTTAAATTGGAATAGCACTATACAGCCGGGCCAATCTGTAGAGTTTGGTTTCCAGGGAACCAAAGGTGGCGCCACTGCTGAAGTGCCAACCATTACTGGCAGTGCTTGCAGTGGATCTGTGACTTCCAGTACCAGTACTTCGGTTGCTACTAGCACCAGCTCGGCTACTTCCTCCAAGACGTCAACCTCAAGCTCTGTGCCTAGCAGTACCAGTACAAGTAAGAGCACCAGCTCTGCTACCAGCACCAGCTCGGCCACTACCAGCAGCGTGGCTTCTTCCAGCTGTGCGACTACCTCCCAGTGCAACTGGTATGGCACCCTCTACCCAAGCTGCGTAACTACCACCAGTGGTTGGGGTTATGAAAATGGCAAGAGCTGTATCGCTAATTCCACCTGTGCGACCCAGCCTGCGCCCTATGGTGTAGTGAATGGTTGCCCTGTGTCTTCCAGCTCATCGACCGTTACCAGCACCTCCACGTCGACCAGCAAGTCCAGCACGAGCACCAGCGTTAGCACTTCTGTGGCGACCAGCACTTCTAGCAAAACCTCCAGTTCAACTTCATCAAGCACATCTTCTGCGGTTGTTGGTTTGGCGTTTAAAGGCGTGAGCCTGGCGGGGGCCGAGTTTGGCCAGAACAATATTCCCGGTATTTACGAGAAGGATTACATCTATCCTGATCAAACCGAAACCGACTACTTCAAAGGTAAGGGCATGAACACCCTGCGTATGCCTTTCCTGTGGGAACGTCTGCAACGCACGCTGAATGGCGAGTTTGATGCAACCGAGTTGGCCCGTATGGATGCCTTCGTTAACGGCACCACCGCTAAAGGTGTGAACGTTGTGATTGATCCGCATAACTATGCGCGTTACAACGGTCAAGTGATTGGCAGCGGTGTAAGCAACGCAGCTTTCGCTGATTTCTGGAGCCGTCTGGCGACTCGCTACAAGTCCAACAGCAAAGTGATTTTTGCGATTATGAACGAGCCCAACACCATGCCCACCGAGCAGTGGTTGAGTGCGGCTAATGCGGCAATTGCGGCGATTCGTGCAGCGGGTGCGAGCAACCTGATCCTTGTTCCCGGCAATGCCTGGACGGGCGGTTGGTCATGGGATCAAACCTGGTATGGCACCTCTAATGCGACTGTAATGAAAGGTGTGGTGGATAGCGGCAACAATTACGCGATTGAAGTTCACCAGTATCTGGATTCCGATGGCTCAGGTACAGCGACCAGCTGCGTGAGCGCTACGATTGGTGTTGAGCGTTTGACTGCCTTCACCGCGTGGGCGAATGCTAATGGCAAACGCGCCTTCCTGGGTGAATTTGCCGGTGGCGACAACAGCACCTGTAAGGAAGCTGTTCAACGCATGCTGCAATACATGCAAGACAACAACAATGTCTGGATGGGTTGGACCTGGTGGGCTGCTGGTCCGTGGTGGGCTGACTATATGTACACATTGGAGCCAAAAGCCGGTGTAGATCGTCCACAAATGAGTTGGTTAACTCCTTATCTCTTCTAAGATGTTTTAGTTGATCGAAGGGCCAATCTCGAAAGAGGTTGGCCTTTTTTCATTTTCGCTTATCATGGTTTATCACTTTTGAATTGTGGAATCATGATGTCGCTCACTCATATAGATGACCAAGGCAAAGCCAGTATGGTGGATGTCTCTGACAAGCCCGCCACTGTGCGTGAAGCGCGCGCGTTTGCTCGCATACGCATGCAAGCCGAAACGCTTGTGCAGATACAAGCCAATAGTTTGAAGAAAGGCGATGTTCTTGCTGTTGCACGCATTGCCGGTATTCAGGCTGCAAAAAAAACCGCCGATTTAATTCCCCTATGCCATCCGCTCGCGCTCAGTAAAGTCGCCGTGGATTTTGAAATTGATGAAGCTGAATCGGTGGTAGAAATCCACAGCTATTGCAAACTCACCGGACAAACGGGTGTGGAAATGGAAGCGCTCACCGCAGCGAGCGTAGCGGCGCTAACGATTTACGATATGTGCAAAGCGGTGGATATGGGCATGGTGATTGAGCAGGTTTGTCTACTGGAAAAATCCGGCGGACGTCGCGGCCACTATCGACGCGAGGGGCAAGCATGATTCGTGTATTGTTTTTCGCACAGCTGCGCGAGCAACTAGGTTGCGAACAACTCGCGCTGGCGCTACCTGAACCCACCAGCATTTCACAGTTGCGCCAACTTTTAGTGACGCAGCATCCGCAGTGGAACGCATTCCTGAGCAGCGACAAGTTGCTGTTTGCCGTAAATCAAACTATGGCTAAAGCAACACATTTGATAAATGACGGCGATGAAATTGCCTTCTTTCCACCGGTCACCGGAGGTTAAATAATCTCCATGGCTATTTTCATACAGACACAAGATTTCGACGTAGGGCAGGAGTATCGCGCGCTGGTTGATGGTGATACCAGCGCCGGCGCGGTGGTGACTTTTGTTGGCCGCGTGCGCGATCTGAATCTGGGGCGCGGGGTGCTGGGATTGCATCTTGAACACTATCCCGGCATGACCGAAAAATCCTTGCAATTAATTTTTGATGAAGCTGCTTCGCGTTGGGATATTTTGCGCTGCAAGATTATTCACCGCGTTGGCGATCTCCATCTTGGCGATAATATAGTGTTTGTCGGCGTTACCAGCGCCCATCGTGAGCATGCGTTTGCTGCAGCCGAATTTTTGATGGATTACCTGAAAACCCGTGCGCCTTTTTGGAAGAAGGAATTAACGGAGCGGGGGAGTGTTTGGGTGGAGTCGCAAGGGAAGGATGAGGAGGCAGCGAAAAGGTGGGAATAAAAAAGCCGGCAAATTTGCCGGCTTTTTTATCGTTCCCAAACTCCGGTTTGGGAATGCAAGTTCGCACATTCCCAAGCTGGAGCTTGGGAACGAGGAGGCTGTGAGTGCTAGGGCGCAAGACACTCCAAACAACTAGCATAAACCCCCTGTGGATCAGTCATTTTTTGCAATGCTCTCAGTGGTTGCAACATCGGCGATAACTGTTGTTCAACACCTTTTAAATCTACTAACGGTTGCAACAGCGATTTCGGTACAACTGCTTGCATAGCATCCGCATCAGCAAATTTGCGCAGCAATTCCTCTTCGAATGACAGCTTGGGCGTAACCAGGTGAACGCTATAGTCGCTCAGGTTGGCGCGCTTGGCGGCGGCAGCTATAACATCCTCAAGACTGCCGAGTTGATCAACCAATCCTATCTCTTTTGCTTTGCTGCCGGTCCACACGTGGCCTTGGGCAATTTCGTGAATTTCAGCCACGTCTTTTTTTCGCGCGTCCGCGACCAGTTTGATAAAGTTTTGGTAGATGTGGTCCACACCTGATTGAATAACGTTGTGCATCTTGGGCGCGAGTGGTCGCACAGGGCTTGGGTTGCCGCCCAGCTCAGTGGTGCTGACGCCATCGGTATTCAAGCCAATTTTTTGCAAACTGTTTTCCAACGTGGGGAATGCACCGAATACGCCAATTGAGCCAGTAATCGTCGTAGGCATGGCCCAGATTTCATCGCCGGCCGTGGACATCCAGTAGCCTCCCGATGCGGCAACACTGCCCATGGAAATCAATACCGGGATTTTTTTAGCGCGTATGGCTGCGATTTCAGCGCGAATAATTTCCGAGGCGAAAGCGCTGCCACCACCGCTATCTACACGAATGACCAGTGCTTTGATGGAATCATCTTTTTGTACGTCACGCAGCATTTCAACAAAGTTTTCGCTGCCGATATTACCTTGTTCCTGATAACCATCCTGAATAGTGCCAGACGCGACCACCAAGCCAATTTGGTCTTGTTTGTCGATTTTATGCTGATGAATATCGGCAAGATAATCATGCACGCCAACACCTTTGTAAAATTCATCATCTTCGCTTTTACCAAATTTTTGAATCAGCAATTGATCGAGCTCGACACGCGAGAGCAATTTGTCTACCAGCTTTTCATTGAGTGCCAGCTGCGCTGCATCGCCTTTCACCTCAGCAAGTTTGGTGTCCAAATTGTTAACTAATTGATTGATGCTACCCGCGGGAAGCTTGCGCTGCTCTTCAACGCGATTGGTGTATTGCGCCCAGAGTTGGTTGAGCCATTGGCTGTTGTGCTCGCGGGATTCATCGGACATGTTGTCGCGCAAGAAGGGCTCAACATAATCTTTGTATTTGCCCGAGCGAAACACATGCACATTTACGCCAAGTTTTTCCAATGCGCTTTTGTAGTAGGTGATGTAGCGGCCGAAGCCGGTGATTTGTACTTCGCCCATGGTGTGCAGATAAATTTCATCGGCAAAACTGGCGAGGTAGTATTGATCCTGGGTGTAGTTGTCGCTCACAGCCAAAATATTTTTACCTTTGGCTTTAAAGGCGAGTAGCGCCTGGCCAATTTCTTCCATTTTGGTGACGCCGCCGCCCTGCAAGCCGCCGAGCTCTAATACCAGGCTGCTTACGCGATTGTCATTGGCGGCGTGATTGATAGCCTCAACCAGATCGCGCACCACGGTTTCGCGCTCTTCATGTTTATCTTTACCCATGAGTATGCTGGCGGCGTCCACATAGCTGTGTTGATCCACCAATATGCCGCTGGGCGCAACAGCAAGTGCGAATTTTTCTGGCAGGGGTTTGCCGGCTTTGCCGCTAAAGGCGATAAGGAGCAGCAACAAAAACACGATGAAAAAAAGATTCATGATGGTGTTGCGCAGGAAGGTGATGAGTGCACCTACGCCGCCGAAAAAGCAACGAAAAAATCCGCGCGGTTTTGGTTGTTGAGTAGTTTCCACTGTGGTTTCCTTTTAAGAGTGGGCGTCAGGTGTATTGGCGATTTGCCAGTTCAAATAAGAGCGCTGCTGCAACCAGCGGCTGGTCATCATGGCGGCGATAAACAGCACGACGATTAACAAGATCAATAGCCAGTCAAGCATGCTGCCGCGCCCCATGACCAGTGGTGTCAGCCAAATAAAATAAGGTAATACCGCAAAGCACAGCCAGCTGTATGTGCGGTAGTGCGCCTTGATAAAACCTGGAATAAAAATCAGTAATGGCAACACTTTAATCAGCCAAAGTTTTACACCGTTATCAAGCGCGAAATGTTGCCAGCTCATCAGCACCAAAAAGCCGGCGTAGCTGCCGTGGGTAAACCATTGGCCGAGTCGCAATTTTTCCAATGTTATTGCAAGCGCACTTTGCATTTCAGCGAGGCTGGGCATTTTGTCATTGGTGGCTTTAGGCATTTTTCGCCTCCAGCTTCAGTGCCATAGTGGCAATGCGTTTGCCTAATGCCTGGCAAAGCTCAATTTCATCTTCACTTAATTTGTGTGGTTGATCGCCAGTAGCAAGATGCGATGCGCCATAGGGCGAACCGCCAGTTTTGGTCGACGATAGCGCTGCCTGGCTGTAGGGAATACCTGCAATCACCATGCCCTGGTGCAACAGCGGCAGCATCATGGAGAGCAGGGTTGTCTCCTGTCCGCCGTGCAATGTCGATGTAGACGTAAATACGGCGGCAGGTTTATCAATCAGATCGCCATTGACCCAGGCATCGCTGGTGCCGTCGAGAAAGTATTTCAGCGGCGCGGCCATATTGCCAAAGCGGGTAGGGCTGCCGAGGATTAAACCTGCGCAGTTTTTCAAATCGCTTTCGCTGCAATAGACGGCACCTTCGGTGGGAATTGTTGGTTCTGTTGCTTCGGTATTGGGCGATACGGCGGGCACGGTGCGTAGGCGTGCTTCTATTTTTCCATTTCCGGCTTGGGCGATGCCGCGGGCTATTTGCTTGGCCATCTCAAGTGTGGCGCCCGTGCGGCTGTAGTAGAGGATCAAAATATAGGGTGTCATGCGCTTGCTCGAAAAAAAGTTGGCTCAGAGAATTTGCAGTACGGTTTCCGGTGGGCGGCCCACCACGGCGCTATCGCCATTAATAAAAATCGGGCGCTCGATCAGCTTGGGGTTGGCCACCATGGCTTTGATCAGTGCAGCTTCGCTTAATTTTTCGTCGGCGAGGTTAAGTTCTTTGTAAGCGTCTTCGGTTTTGCGCAGCAACTGACGTGCGCTGATACCGAGTTGCGCCAGCAGGGCCTTGAGTTGTTTGGCGTTGGGTGGCGTATCCAAATAGAGCACTATCTCGGGTTCGCAGCCCTGGGCCTGCAACAAGGCCAGTGCCTCGCGGGATTTGGAGCAGCGCGGGTTGTGGTAGAGTGTTGGCATTTGTCTTACCTTGTCTAAGCGAAAGGCCGCATTATAGCCCCAGACCAGGGTGTTTTTAGAAAGTGCGGGTGGTTTTTACAAAAGAGGAAAGTTTGCGCGTGAAATCCCTGTTGATCCATTGCAACCACTATGTGCGCTTATGTCGCCGCTTTTTAACGCTCGCTTATCGTCTCTATATGGAAAAAGAGTGTCAGAAGAGCGCAGCATCGCTCACTTATATGACACTTTTTGCCATAGTGCCGCTGCTGACGGTGTGCTATTCCATGTTTTCGATCATCCCGGCCTTCAGCGCCGTCGGGGATCAGTTCCAGCAATTGATTTTTACTCGCCTGTTGCCCAGTGATGAGCAATTAATTATCAAATACCTCAACGATTTTTCTTCCCAGGCGCGCCAGCTTACTGCTTTTGGTGTGTTGTTTTTGATGGTATCTGCCTATTTTATGCTCAAAAATATTGAGCAGAATTTCAATGCCATCTGGAATGTGCCGCGGGAGCGCCGGGGCATTTCCAACTTTTTACTCTACTGGGCGATTTTAAGCTTGGGGCCGTTGTTACTGGGGTTGGCGTTGGGGATGAATACTTATCTCGCATCCTTGAAGTTGTTTGTGGGGTATTACGATAGTTTTAACCTGGTGGGCCAACTGTTTGAATGGCTGCCCTGGCTGTTTACCTCCGCCGCTTTTACCTTGTTGTTTGCCGCCGTGCCTAACTGCAAAGTGAGCGTGCGCCACGCCGTGGCGGGCGGTGTGGTAACCATGTTGGTGTTTGAGCTATTTAAAACCAGCTTTAGCTGGATGGTGACTCACTCGTCGCTCAAGCTGATCTATGGCGCTTTTGCCATAGTGCCGCTGTTTTTGTTGTGGATTAATCTGAGCTGGATGGTGGTGCTTGGTGGCGCCGTGTTTGTACGCAGCATCAATCTTTATCAGGTGGGATTGCGCGATCGCGGTTACCCGGATTTCTTTTGCAGCCTGCTGGTGCTCTGGCAATTCCACCAGGCATCATTCAAGGGCGACTGCGTGACCAATACCGATCTGCTGCATTTGGGCCTATCGACTGACCAATGGCAGCGTATTCGCGAGGCGCTTTTGTCCAATAACATTATTGCGGCCAACCAACAGGGTGGTTTTGTGTTGAGTCGCGATCTGGCCCATTTAAGCCTGCGTGAAGTCCACGCTTTGCTGGGCTCGACCCGCCGTATGCCGGAAGATCAGAGCGCCTTGCAGTCGTTACCTTGGCTGGAAACCGCTCGCCAGCGTCTTGGCAAGTTGGATGAAAAGGAGGTGACCCAGTTGGACGTGACTGTGGAAGACTTCTTTGAAAATCGCTTGTTGCAGGCAGATGTATAGGCGTTAAAAACCGCATCTTAAAAAAAAGCGGCGAAATGAGAATGCCTGTCTATACTCAGGTAAACCTATTTAACCCAGCTCTTGAAAGTCGATTTATGACCATACCGCTTCTCATCTGTGACGACTCAAACATGGCGCGCAAGCAAGTGGCGCGTTCATTGCCCGAGGGATGGGATGTGGAAATTACCTTTGCTACCAATGGCCTGGAAGGTATTCAGGCAATTCGCGAAGGCAAAGGCGAAATGGTGTTCCTCGATCTAACCATGCCGGAAATGGACGGTTATCAGGTGCTGGAGGCCGTCAAGAGCGAAGGTTTGGATGCCATGATTATCGTTATCTCCGGCGATATCCAACCCACCGCCCACGCCCGTGTTACCGCCCTTGGCGCTATGGATTTTATCCAGAAGCCTGTCAATCCCGACAAACTGCAAGAAGTGTTGCGTAAATTTGGCCTGATCTAATCGGGCCAATAACATGCCTTTGGTTCCCAATCCCTCGATTCCACGCTAGATTGCCTGCCTTTATTTAACGACACGTTTTCTTTTTGATTTAAGGCTGTTTCCCCATGGAATTTTCCCGCTTTGGCCAAAAGCTCAGCGGCGATGCCGGTATTGTCCAGTTGATGGACGACCTCGGCGATGCGCTGCGCACCAATCCCGATATGATTTTTATGGGCGGCGGCAATCCGGCTCGCATTCCTGCTATGGAAGAAGCCTTTGCCCATGCGCTGGAACAAACGCTGAAAGACCCGCAAGAGGCTCACCAACTGCTTGGTGTTTATCAGCCACCGCAAGGCGATGTTGATGTGCTGGATGCCTTGGCAAAAATGCTAAGCAAAGAATACGGTTGGCCTTTAACGCGCGCCAATGTTGCATTGTCCAACGGCAGCCAATCGGCGTTTTTTGTACTCTTTAATATGTTCGCCGGCGACTTTGCGGGTGGGCGCAAAAAGCAAATCCAATTTCCCCTCGCACCTGAGTATCTGGGTTATGCGGACTTGGGAATAGACGTAGATTTGTTTACAGCGACGCGTCCAAGTATTGAGCTGTTGGACGATGGTTTTTTTAAATATCACGTGGATTTTTCCCAGCTGAAAATCACTGAGTCCACTGGCGCCATCTGTGTATCGCGCCCCACCAACCCCACCGGCAATGTGCTCAGCGATGAGGAGATGGAGCATCTCGACGAGCTTGCCCGCGAGCATCAGGTTCCGCTGATCGTCGATGGCGCTTACGGCACGCCATTCCCCAATATTTTATTTGCCGATATACAACCGCGCTGGAATGACAACACTATTCTCGTGCTCAGTTTGTCCAAACTCGGTTTGCCGGGTGCACGCACCGGTATTGTCATCGCCAATCCAACGGTGATTGAAGCCTTCGCCAAAGCCAATACCATTTTAAATCTCGCCTGTGGCAATTTCGGCCCGGCCCTCGCCAAACAACTCTTGGTCGATGATCAAATTCTCACGCTCAGCCGCACAGTCGTCGCGCCTTTTTATCGCGAGCGCATGGAAGGCGCTGTGGCTATTTTCAAACGCGCGCTGGGCGATTTGCCTTATCGCATCCACAAACCCGAAGGCGCCATCTTTTTATGGCTTTGGTTTGAAGGCTTGCCGATTACCAGTGAAGAGCTTTACCAACGCCTCAAAGCTCGCGGGGTTTTGGTGATATCTGGCCACCACTTTTTCCCAGGGCTGGAAGACGACTGGCAGCATCGCCATGAATGTATTCGCGTTACCTATTGTCAGGATGCGAGTGTGATAGAGCAGGGGGCAACGATTATTGCCGAGGAAGTGGCAAAGGCGTTTGCATGAAACTGAAGGGCTTTCTTCGTCGCCACTTTGCAATCGCGCTCTTGTTAGCGGCGCTTGCATTATGGGTGGCTGCGTCTGTGTTGCTGCTGATCTCCGTCTATTTGTTGGGCGCGGAATTACTGTGGCCCGGCGAGCTACATGCGTTCTGCCCTCCGGCCAAATCCTCGGCCCAGTGCGCCAGCCGCTGGTGGGCGCCTATGGTTGGTAGTCTTGTATTGATTCTTATGGGGAGTGTGTTGTGGCCTATGGGGATTCGCAAGTGGCGAGAGTATTTGAAGTAACTTATTAGCACTGCAACCCAATAACACGACTAATAACAAATATTATTTGATGGAAATATTATGGCGATTGGAAAGCGTGAATTGAATTTTCTCTGGTTATTCTCGGTGTTCGGTTTGTTGGTCGTTTGCTATTCATTTTCGCTGAATGCTTACACCGATAATGATCGTTTCTATGAGCAATATCTGCAGATGCCATCAGGGCAGAGCGATGCATTTTTTAAACTGCGCGATGAAATGCTTACACCAAAATATCGAATTTTGGATTCAGGTATTAGGTTGATTCTTGCTAGTCAGTTAGTGTTATTACTGTTGAGGTTTGGTGGCGGAGATTTGAGAGCACCTGCGAAAAAAGGTTATTTCTGGATGATGGTGATCTTGCTTCCCATAATTTTAGTATTGGGTTATGTATTCGATCTGGTGCAAGGTTCTCTACGCGATGAATTTCCTCATTGGGCTGATTCACTCGGTATTCCGCTAATGGGGTGCCTGTGCAGCTACTGTCTCTTTTGCTTTGGCTACTGCCCATATGTTTTTCTCACATGGCAGTAATCAATTTGGCTCTCCTTTAACAACAGCGCGAATTCGCTGGGCCGATTTCTGGCTAATCCTCGTATCTGGTGCGACCTTGTTGATGGTAATTTGCTGCGCATTCTTCGGGCAGTATTGGTACGCAATACCAGCCATGCTTTGGCTATATTTTTACGTTTCGTTAATGGCAATCAGGTCGGCCGGCCAATAAGTTAAACAGGGAATCGTCATCCTCGCGCAGCGGGGATCCAGTTCTTTACGATCTTAAAACATAAATAAAGAATGATTTCGGTTCGCATTAAATAACACCCGTACAAAAACAAACTCCGTCATCAATATCAATATCAATATCAAAAACAAGAACTGGATCCCCGCTACGCGAGGATGACGACTCTCCATTTTCGAGACTCGACTCATTTGATTTAAAGTAGCGATATTGTCGAGTGTACATCCGCATCTTTGCTTCGGGCGAGCCAAGCTGGAGTATTGAAAGCGAGAATGGCCTAGGGGGGATTGGATTTGAGTGATTCGCATAGCTAATCCTAGCCTTGTTTATCTATAGAAAAATCCAGCCAGTTTTTTCATAAATGAAAATAATTTTATTTGTGATCTTTCTCGCAAAATCAACATTGAGTCGCCTAAATCTCCATTGTTTTTCTCTTTGTCGAATTCACGCCGGCGTTTAATCGTTAGTATGTAGTCCTGCTGACTATTTCGATTTTTAGTGCTCTGGCGATTTTCCCCTTTTGGTGAGCGGTATCTCTCCTGGCGCTGTAGTAATACAGCAGCTTTCGGCCCTTGGCCGTTTTCCTGACAAATAATGAATAACACCTAGGAGAACAACGATGAACTTCTTGCGACTCAAATCTATTGGGTTGGCGCTGCTGGCGGGCGCCAGCTTGTTTGCTGCCCAATCCGCACTGGCGCAAACAGCCAGCTGTAAATATGTGGTTACCAATAGCTGGAGCGGCGGCGCCACTGCTAGCGTGGAAATTACCAACACCGGCACCACGGCTATCAATAGCTGGACAGTGGGCTGGCAGTACACCACTAACAAAATGACCAGCAGCTGGAATGCGACGGTTACCGGTAGCAATCCTTACTCGGCAACCAACCTGAGTTGGAACGGCGCTATTTCGGCTGGCCAAACCGTGACTTTCGGTGTTCAGGTGGATGCCAATGGCGGCGCGATTGAAACTCCTGTAGTGACGGGTGCTATCTGTGGCGGAACCGTTGCGAGCTCGAGTGTGGCGACCAGTGTGGCGACCAGTGTGGCAACGTCGAGTAAAACCTCTACCAGTGTTGCTACCTCCAGCAAGACCTCTACGTCTTCATCTGTACCTGTTTCTACCAGCTCGGTGACTTCCAGCAAGACGTCGACAAGCAGTTCAACCAGTTCGAAAACCTCCAGCACTACCAGTACAAGTTCATCCTCTGCATGCAGCGGCGCGCAACAATGCAATTGGTACGGCACGCTTTATCCCGCATGCACCAGCACTACCAGTGGCTGGGGTTATGAGAACGGCCAAAGTTGCATTTCCCCGGCGACCTGCAGCAGCCAGCCATCGCCCTATGGTTTGGTAGGTGGTAGTTGTTCAGTAAGCAGCTCCAGCAAAACCAGTACAAGTAGCAGCACTTCAAGCAAGACGAGCACTAGCAGTTCGTCCAGTGTAGTGGCGACTTCAACCAGCAGTTCGCGCACTTCCAGCTCAACAAGCTCAGTCGCGACCAGCCTGACGAGCGTGCAGCTCACCAAGTTAATGGGCGCTGGTTGGAACGTTGGTAATTCGTTGGATGCTATCGGTGGTGAAACTGCCTGGGGCAATCCGCTGATCACTCAACAATTGATCAATTCTGTGAAAGCCGCTGGCTTCAAAACTATTCGTTTGCCAGTGGCCTGGAGCCAGTTCTCCGACGAAGCAAACTTTGTGATTAAAACCGCCTGGATGGATCGTGTTGAGCAAGTGGTGAATTACGCCCTTAACAACGACATGTACGTAGTGATGAATATTCACTGGGACGGCGGTTGGATGCAGCCAACGGCAGCCAAGCAGGCCTATGTCAACAATCGCTTGAAAATTATGTGGACGCAAATCGCAACACGCTTCCAAAACTACGATGACCGTTTGATTTTTGCGGGCACAAATGAAGTGATGGTCGATGGCGATTACGGCACACCAACGGTTGAATACTACACAGTGCAAAACAGCTTCAACCAGACTTTCGTGGATGCTGTGCGCGCAACCGGTGGCAAAAATGCTACGCGTTTCCTCACGGTCCAAGGCTTTAACACCAATATCGATCACGCGGTTAATTTTGCGAAGATTCCCACCGACTCAGCGACTAACAAATTGCTGATGGAAGTTCACTACTACGATCCTTACAACTTCACACTCAACACCAGCAGCAGTATTACCCAGTGGGGCAATATTGCGACTAACTCAAGTGCTACCGAAACCTGGGCGAACGAATCCTATGTAGATGCGCAATTCCAGAAAATGAAAAGCACTTTCGTCGACAAGGGCGTGGGGGTGATTCTGGGTGAGTATGGTGTGGTATCCCGGACTAATGTGTCCGGTCATGAGACTTATCGTGTTTACTGGAATCAGTACATCACCAAGTCGGCTGTGCAACACGGCATGGTGCCTGTGTATTGGGATAACGGTTTTTCCGGTAACGGTGGCATGGCGATTTTTGATCGCAACAGCGGCGTGCAGCTGTACCCCAATATTATTCAGGCCATCATGGGCGCCTTTTAAAAAAGAGTGGATGCGTTTTAAGTAAAACTTGTTTGGGAAGGTGAGCGTCTGTTTAACGCAGACGCTTTTTATTGGCAGTAGCGTTTTTACGCTGGTGCTTTACGCAGGTTGGGCGGCCCTATGGCCGCCCTTTTTTTATTTCCGCCAAAACCATTTTTTGGGTGGGGCGGTAAGCTCGTCAATTTGCTTTTGTTTGTGGAAATCGTCCGTGTACCAATAGTAATCGTGTTTGGTTTTGGGCTTGATCCAGCCTTTAAAGGGCGACAAAAATTCCAACTCTAATTTAGGCATACCAAGTTTACGGTCGGCGTTAAAGCTTTGGTTCCAATCTACCAATATATCGCGCTTGGCGGTGGCTACGGCGAGCTCTTCGGTTTGAGCTTTAATCAGCCTGAAAGAAATAAAGCCGACCACCGGCTCCGGATTACCGTAGTTTTCAAAAAATATATTGGAGCCAGACATTACAACTGTGTAATACATCATCATCTACATCTTAATTGAGTTCAGCATCGTTCTTGCTGATATAAAGCGGTGTGCTGGCGGGCATTTTCTGGAACAGCTGGTTAAAGTGCTGTTGCACCCGCGCGATATTCATCAACCCCATGCCGCTGGAAAAACCAAACCACACATAGAGCCCATTTAAGTCGCGGAACATGGGTGGTAAGTATTTGGGTGCGGCAATCACACCTTCCAGGTAGCGCTCATACAGCAGCGGCAAATCATCCAGGGTTACCTTGCCTACAAACAACATGGGCAAAATTTCCGGCACACCGGATTGAATGGCGCTGCGGATAAAATTTACGTTTTCCACAAAACCTTTCACGTAACTAATATCCTTGGTAAACACTGAACCACCGCTTAAGGTGCCGCCGCGGAACACCCGCTGGGTTACCCGGTAACTGTCGTGTTCGCTGATGCCTCGCTCCAGGAAGTAGCGGTACACTTCGCAAAAATCCGCGCCTTGCTCCGCCAGATCCACCGCCACCACGCGGTCGCTAATGCGACGTGCACGCTGGGGAAAGGAGCTGAATGTCAGTGTTTCAATTAATACCGCCATGCCTTCCTGAATCGCCGTAATGCGCGGCGAGCCCACGCTCAGCCAGGTTGCCCATGGCTGCTGGCGGCCGTTGAGAGTAGTGCCTATATGCACCCAGCCTTCGTGGACTTCCAGTACTTGTAAATCCAGCTCGGAGAACATGGCGCGGCGATTGATCTTAATACAGTCGCCGCCGGCGGACGCGTCCGATACTATGTCGTCGCTAATCTCGACCCTTACTTCACCATCTGCAAAATACTTGCCCATACGCTCGCGCAGCATGACGACGGCTTGTTCAGCATCTATGTTGCTGTTGTAGGGGCGGTTGAGGTGTTCGACGGCGGGCAGCGAAAAGACGTTGCACAAACGCTCGCCCATTTCACGCAGGGTTTTGCGGTCGCCGCGCATTTTGTCTTGCGCCGAACCGTACAGGAGTTGGCTGAAATGCCCAAATTCTTTAGTGCCGCGGGCGCGCAGCAGCTCGATCACAATCTGGTATTGGTCGATAGTGGCTTGCAGTATATGACCTAATGGATCGCCTTTGCCCAGCTCGCGGCGCACATCGATTTTTAGCTCTTTTAACTGCTGGTAAACCTTGTCCGGCTCAAAGGCGAGTTTCTGGTTTTGGTAGAAATTGTCGCCCAGTTGCGGCAACTCGCGACCGCCTTTGGCGCAAAAGCTGGTTTCCAGGTCGGCGGGCCATTTGATGGCATCCAGAATGCGAATCGGTTTTTGTAGCATTACCAAACGGTTGGACAAGGCGCGCAAACGTTCCAGATAAGCTTGATTCTTCATAGAGGATGTTTCTGTCAGGGCTACTGCTTGTTAACAGCGGGCACATGTTAAGAGCGAACAAGGTCGACTGCGGGGGCAATCATCGGCAGGGCGCTATTCTAACTGCTGGCGCCTTAAAAGTGATTATATAGGCAGGCTGATTCTGTAAAAAAATGTCCGTTTCGCTCGCTTTTTACGGCATAAAATCTGCTTTTGCACTAATGCCGGGCATTAAATACACAAGGCTCACAAGTTCAGGCACTTGGGGTATATTAGCGCCCGGCCCCGCTATAGGCGGTATTAGAGTGACTGAATCAATGAGGCATGCATGGCATTTGTCGCGCTGGAAAAACTGCACCAACTTTACGACGGTTACCGCCAGGTGTTTCGCCTGGGTGGACGCGAGTGGATGTTGCTGCAGGAAGATGGCCGCCTCTACTGTATCGCCAACCAATGCCCCCATCTACAAGCGCCCCTGCAGAGGGCGAGTATTGCCAACAACATATTGCGTTGCCCAAGCCACGGTATTGAATTTGATTTGCGTTCCGGCATGCCTGTAAACCCTATGAGCTGTCGCCATGCTTTGACGTTTTTACCGCTGATTTACGAAGCGAATCAGGTTGGGCTGGATTTGCGTTAGCGGCTTATCAACGTCGTTAATGAAATAATAAGTAAGCAATAACCATAAAGGTCATCCATGGCAATTCTCTCCGTTGTTTTATGTATAGCGCTGCTGGTGCTGCTCACAGCGCGTTGGTCACTCAATCCGTTTCTTGCGTTTCTTATTACCGCCATTGCCGGTGCGCTTATGCTCGGCATTCCCCTCGATCAGATTCCCGCAACCCTGGAGAAGGGGATTGGCAGTATTCTCGGTTCGCTCACCATTATCATTTGCCTGGGCGCTATGTTCGGAAAGTTGATTGCTGACTCTGGTGCCGCGCAAAAAATCAGCGCGGTATTGATCGGTTGGTGCGGTGAAAAATACATTACCTGGGCGTTGATGCTCACTGGGCTTTTTGTCGGTATTCCCCTGTTTTACAACGTGGGATTTGTGCTCTTGGTGCCGCTGGTATTTTCGGTGGCTTACCAAACCAAATTGCCGGCAGTGTACCTGGGGATTCCACTGCTTGCGGCGCTCTCGGTCACCCATGGTTTTTTACCGCCGCATCCGTCACCCGCGGCGCTAGTGCCGCAATTTCATGCGGATATGGGCGTTACGCTGATTTACGGGTTGATTGTGGGGCTTCCCACCATGGCCTTGGCGGGGCCGATATTTTCACGTTGGCTGAAAAATATTCACAGTCAGCCTCTGGCGACTTTTACTCCGGCGACTGTTGATGCTGCTTCGCTGCCATCAGGCGGTCGCAGCTTTGCGGTGGCATTGCTGCCGGTAGTGATGCTCAGTGTCGCCAGTGCTCTTGCACCCGTAGTGGCAGATATCCCCAAGTTCAAGCTTCTCATAAGTTTTATTGGTAATCCGGCAATGGTGATGTTGTTGTCGCTGGCGGTTGCCACTTACAGTTTGGGGATTGCGCGAGGGCAACCGCTGGCGTCGCTGATGCAAAGCTACGCACAGGCCATCAAAGACATATCTGTTATCCTGCTTATCATCGCCGGCGCCGGTGCGCTCAAGCAGGTGTTTAGTGATAGCGGTGTCAGCGGTGAGATTGCCGCTGGCTTGAAGAATATTCCCATCAATCCGCTCTTGCTGGGTTGGCTGATTGCGCTCATCATTCGCGTCTGCCTGGGGTCGGCCACTGTTGCCGGCCTGACGGCGGCGGGAATTGTGGCGCCGATGGTGTTGGCGTCACCGGATATCAATCCCAACCTTATGGTGTTGGCGATAGGTGCGGGCAGCCTTATGTGCTCCCATGTTAATGACTCGGGTTTTTGGATGTACAAGGAGTACTTCAATCTGAGCCTCAAGCAAACTTTCCTGTCCTGGTCTGCCATGGAAACATTGGTTGGCCTGCTGGGGTTGGCTGGGGTGCTGCTGTTGGACTTATTTGTGTAATTTTTTCCAGACTCTATGTCTTGGTTTATCTATCCGGATTTCTGTTGAAATCCGGTTTTATATTGGGGATATCTCTATGTCATTTTTTTCGCGTTTGTTTGGCAAGAAAAAAGCGCAACCTGTGGTTGTCGAAAAGAAAACCGTTAACTTGGAAGCTCTGTCGCTCGATGCGCTGGTCGGTGTTATCCAGAGCGGTGAGGATGAACAAGTGCGCATTGCCGCCATCCAGAAAATTACCGATCAGGCGACATTGCTGAAGCTGGCCTCTATCGGCGAAACCTCTACGGTAAACGCCAGCGTGCAAAAAGCCGCTCGCCAGCGTATCGCCAACTTGATTGATGCTGGCGCTATCAACGGCCAACAACTCGCCCAGAATATCAATGACAAACCCGGCTTGTTCGCGCTCTTCGGCTTGGTGAGTGACAACCAACTCTTTGAACAATTGTTTGGCACCATCGGCGATGAAACTGAACTTGCCAAATACGCACTCGACGGCTCCACTAGCAAACTGCGTCAGCGCGCTGCCGAAAAAATAACGAATAAAGACCTGTTGCAGCAACTGCTGAAAGACAGCAAAACCCGCGATAAAACCGTTTTTAAAATCGTCAAAGAAAAATGCGATGCCTTCAAAGAAGAAGACAAGCGCGCTGCCGACATTCTCGCTGGCGTAACCAATGCGCTCCTGGCGCTCGAGCAACACAGCAATCGTCCTTACGATGGTCAATACGCTGCCAAATTGGGTTATCTGCAACAGCAATGGGAAAGTAAAAAGGAAAACGCTGACGCGGATTTGATCGCTCGCGCCCAGGCAGCCATTGCTAAGGCGCAAGAGACTATCGATAGCATCTCCGCGGAAGAGCGTGCGCAAGAAGCGCAGCGCAAAGCGGAAGTTCAGGCAGATCTGGATCGTAAGGCTCACATCCAACAATTGCAGAATCTGCTGGCTTCTATTGTGAGCAGCGAAGTCAACGTAGAAGAAACCTTTGATTTGTTGCGCCTGCTGGATGCTGCATGGAATTCACTCAGCGACATCAAAAAGCCAAATGCGGCAGAACAAAAAACCGTGGCCGGTTTGTTGCGCATTATCACTGAAGAGCTGAATGCCCATCGCGCCGATGGCAGCCTTGCGCAACATCACAGTCGTTTTGCCAGTCTGGCCGGTGAAGCGGCAGAAGAAGCAGCGGCCTATTACCAGTCGCTGAAAAACCGTGTTAAAAACCTCAGCAACTCTTTTGGTAATGAATTGCCAGAATCTTTGGTTGCAGCGCAGGCAGCTTATGAAAGCTGGGAAAAAGCAGCGAATGAAAAAGCGGCCGAATTACAATCTGCCCAGCGCCAGATCGCGGGCTTGATTCGCAAAGCCAATGAAACTGTCAGCGCCGGTGTCTTGGGTAAGGCTATGGGCATTCGTCGTGCTATCGATGAAAAATTACAAAACTTCGACAACCTGCCCAATCATCTCGCCAATCAATTGGAACAACTGGATGAAACCCTCAGCAAACTGCAGGATTGGAAAAACTACGCGGTAGTGCCTAAAAAGCATGAGCTGATTGCACAGCTGGAAGCGCTGGATGGTAGCAGTGAACACCCGGAAACTCTCGCCACTAAAATCAAACGTCTTCAAGATGAATGGAAGGCATTGAGCAAAGGCGGAAAGGATCAGGAGCCAGAGTTGTGGGAGAAATTCCACGAATTGGCGCAAAAGGTCTATCAACCCTGCCGCGATTATTTTGCCGAGCAATCCAATATCCGCCAGCTAAATCTCAATTCACTCAAGCAGCTTGTTGCGCAGTTGAAAGATTATCTGGAGAACCACGATTGGACCAACGCCAACTGGAAAGAGGTGGGTAAAGTTATTCGTATGGCGCGTCAGGAATGGCGTGGCTACTCGCCCACCGAACGTGTCGCCACCCAGCCGGTTCAGGCGGAATTTGAAAATGTGTTGGCGGCTATCCAGCAAAAACTCAACGAAGAGTTTGCGCGCAACGATGCATTGAAACGCGAGCTGATCGCGCAAGCACAGCAGTTAGTAGCGGCGGAAGATGTACGCAAGGCGGTGGAAGATATCAAACAGCTGCAAGCGCGCTGGCAGACAATTGGTGCAAGTTTGCGTAAAGATGAACAGCAACTGTGGCGTGAATTCCGCGATCAATGCGATGCGGTGTTTGCCCGTCGCCAGCAGCAATCCAACGAGTTCAAAGTTGAGCTTGAGGCTAACCTGACTGCGGCCAAGGCCCTGGTGGACGAATTGACCCAGTTGACGCAACTGACTGGCCAGGCACTGAGTGATGCGCGCAAGCGTGTCGACGAAATTCGCCAGGCGTTCGGGGCGTTGGGACAGTTCCCCAAGGCGCAAGTTAACGATATTAAAGCGTCTTTCCAGCAGGCGATTGATCAATTCGAGCAAAAAGTAAAAGCTGAGCGCCAACAACTTAAACAACAAATTTGGGTGAACTTGTTGGCCGCTAATAATGCTGTTCGTCAATACGAATTGGCGTTGGCGAAGGGTGATGCGCCCGAGCTTGATCAATTGCAAGTGCAAATAGACGCAGTGACTCATTGGCCTGCCGGCGGGCTCAAAGCAATTCAACAAAAAATTGCGCGCGTTACCCCTGCTGTAGATGTGCAAGAAAACCTGGCCGCGCTGCGCGAGCTTTGCATTCGCGCCGACATTCTCACCGATAGCGCTACGCCGGCGTCCGAGCAAGCGCTGCGCACAGCATTTCAGGTTAATCAATTGCAACAAAACTTTGGTCGTAAAGGGCAGGGCGTTGCAGCGGAGTTTGAAAATCTGATGTTCGAATGGGTAGCAGTGGGTGCAGTGGCTACCGATGATTACGAGCCGCTGCTGGCTCGCTTTAATAGCTGCCGTTTGAAAGCGCTGGAATAATCCAGCGCTTATTTGCTAACGCGACGTATTAATGGGATAAGAGATACAAGTTGGATCCGGAGTTATTTTATTCATGAAGATGTTGTTGTTTAAGTTGTTTGCGGTGGTTGTCATAGTGGCGGGTGCCAGCAACTACCTGATTTACCTGAAGACCGGCCACATGCCATTGCGCGAGTGGGTGGCTGATCTTAAAAATATGAAAGCGCCCAGCGCGGAAGACGTGCTGGATAAAGTGAAGGATTCGGCACCCATTGGCGACAAGAAAGTAAAAATCTATACCTGGAAAGATGAAAATGGTCAGGTTCATTACAGCAATCAGGAAGAGAAGGCCGCAAAAGGTGCTCAGGAAAAAATGGTGAGTACCAAACTCAATACCATACCGTCGGTAAAACCTCGCGCTTCTGCCGACTCATCTGGTAATTCACAGCCTGATGCACCAGCGGATATGGATGAACAAATTCGTCGTCTGCGCGAGGCCAAGCAGATGCACGACACCCAGCTCCAGCAGCAATGATCCTGAAGGTGTAAGGCATGGCCAGGGCATTTCGCGTGTGGCGATTTATCCGACGGCTAATACTGGTATTGATAGCGCTGTTGTTGGCCTATCAATGCTGGTTGTTCGGTATGGTGCTCTGGTGGAAGTGGAATAACCCGCAACAAACCAGCTTTATGTCTATCCGTTTGCATGAGTTGCGCGAAAAAAATCCCAAAGCCAGCTTGCAGTACCAGTGGGTTCCCTACGACAAAATTTCCATCCATTTAAAACGCGCCGTTGTGGCATCCGAAGACGACAAGTTTATGGACCACAATGGCTTTGATTGGGAGGGCATGCAGCATGCGCTGGAGAAGAACCAGCGCCGCGGCAAGCGCGCCGCCGGTGGCTCCACTATTACCCAGCAATTGGCCAAAAACCTGTTTCTCTCGCCTAGTCGCAGTTATGTTCGCAAAGCTCAGGAAGCGGTAATTACGGTAATGATCGAGGCCCTTTGGGATAAGCGCCGTATCCTGGAGGTCTATCTCAACGTTGTGGAATGGGGCAATGGTGTCTTTGGGGCGGAGGCCGGTGCTCGCCGGCAGTATCACCAGGCAGCCGCCAGCTTGAGTGCCTGGCAAGCGGTCAATATGGCGGTAATGCTGCCCAATCCGCGCAAGTTTGAACGAAATATGCCCAATTACGCCCGGGAGCACGCCGAATCTGTGTTGGAGCGTATGGGTTATTCCGTTGTTCCGCGTTAGCCGCCGCACTGGCCTTCATGTTGGCCGCCGTCGCACTGGCCGCCGCACTGGCAGGTTTTCTCCCGCGCCATGGTTCTCGCCCGACGGGGCTTAGGCTATAATCGCGAGCTTTTTCGGGCTCCTGGTCCGTCAAACCTGGTTAAATCGTGTTTTTGAGGTGGTTGTTGTGCCTATTTATGAATATCAATGTGAAGCCTGCGGTCATGGCCTGGAGGCCTTGCAAAAATTGAGTGATGCCCCCCTGGTGGATTGCCCCAGCTGTGCAAAGCCTGCATTGAAGAAACAAATTTCGGCCGCTGGTTTCCGCTTGAAAGGCGGCGGTTGGTATGAAACCGATTTTAAATCCGGTAATAAAAAGAATATTGCGGGTGAGAGCAGCTCATCCGGTGCGGCCAAAGCAACGGCCGAGTAAACCTTTTCACACTATCAGAACTACTATCAGGATTAGCCTATGCGCACCCAGTACTGCGGCGCCTTAAATGCCTCTTTTATTGATCAAGAAGTCACCATTTGCGGATGGGTTGACCGTCGCCGCGACCACGGCGGTGTGATTTTTATCGACCTGCGCGACCGCGAAGGTATTGTGCAAGTTGTATTTGATCCGGATGGCAAAGAGAATTTCGCCCTGGCTGACAAAGTGCGTGGCGAATATGTGCTGCAAGTGACCGGTAAAGTGCGCGCTCGTGCTGCCGCTACCGTCAACGCCAACATGGCGACTGGCGAGATCGAAATTTACGGCACTGGCCTGACTATCCTCAACGAATCCCAAACCATTCCATTCCCACTGGATGGCTATAGCACTGTAGGTGAAGAGACTCGTTTGAAGTATCGTTTCCTCGACCTGCGCCGTGCCGAAATGCAGAAAAACCTGCGCTTCCGTAGCAAGGTGACCAGCGCTATCCGTAACTACCTGGATCGCAATGGCTTCCTGGATGTGGAAACTCCCATCCTGACTCGTGCAACACCAGAAGGTGCGCGTGATTATCTGGTTCCATCGCGCACTCACGATGGCAAATTCTTTGCGCTGCCCCAGTCTCCCCAATTGTTCAAACAATTACTGATGGTTGCCGGTTACGACCGTTACTACCAAATCGCCAAGTGCTTCCGCGACGAAGACCTGCGTGCAGACCGTCAGCCAGAATTTACCCAGATCGATATTGAAACCTCGTTCATGAGCCAAGAGCAAATCATGAATGTGACCGAAGGTATGTTCCGTGAAATCTTCAAAGATTTGCTGAACATCGAATTCGCTGAAATCAAACACATGCCTTTCTCTGAAGCCATCAGCAAATACGGTTCAGACAAACCTGACATGCGTATTCCGCTGGAGCTGGTAGACGTGAAAGATCTGGTCACCGAAGTAGACTTTAAAGTTTTCGCCGGTCCGGCCAACGATCCAAAATCCCGCGTTACCGCGCTGAAAGTTCCCGGCGGCAACGAGAAGCTGACCCGTAAGCAAATCGACGACTACACCAAGTTTGTTGGCATTTACGGTGCAAAAGGTCTGGCGTACATCAAGGTCAACGATAAGTCTGATCTCGAAGAAGGTTTGCAATCACCTATCGTGAAAAACCTGCCAGTGCCCGTGCGCGCTGCAATTCTTGAGCGCGTAGGTGCAGAGAACGGCGACCTGATTTTCTTCGGCGCTGACAAACACAAAATCGTTACTGAAGCCCTGGGTGCACTGCGCTGCAAACTGGGTGCGGATTTGAACCTCTACACGGCCGAGTGGGCGCCACTCTGGGTCGTGGATTTCCCAATGTTCGAAGACGACGACAAAGGCGGTTGGACATCAATCCACCACCCATTCACCTCGCCAAGCTGCACACCGGAAGAACTGGTTGCCAGCCCAGGTGCGGCGCTGTCACGCGCTTACGACCTGGTGTTAAACGGTACTGAGTTGGGCGGTGGTTCTGTACGTATTCATTCTCCCGAAATGCAACAAGCTGTGTTCCAAATCCTCGGCATCAGCGCTGAAGAACAACGTGAGAAATTCGGCTTCCTGCTGGACGCACTGAGTTACGGTGCACCACCACACGGTGGTTTGGCCTTTGGTCTGGATCGTCTGATTATGTTGATGGTAGGTGCAAGCTCTATCCGTGACGTAATCGCGTTCCCGAAAACCCAAAGCGCGGCTTGTGTAATGACCGATGCTCCCGGCACGGTAGACGAGCTGCAATTGCGTGAATTGCACATCCGTCTGCGCAACCAGAAGAAAGCGGCTGCAGAAGCTTCTGGTGAAGCGGCACCGGAATATGGTTTGTAATAGCGAATTAATATTCGCGTTAAAAAAGGGTGGGCATTGCCCACCTTTTTTATTGGTGCCCGAAATTGGCAGATTGTGAGGTTTGGTGTCGGGTAGTTTTATCCAAAACCCTCGCTTCAGGGATGAAGCGAGGGAGCTACATGGATGTATTTATGTGTTTTTGGATAAAACTACCCGGCACCAAACCGGATTAAATGATCAAGGTTGGAGAGTAAACATGGCAGGCCACAGTAAATGGCACAACATGCGTCACCGCAAAGCGCGTCAGGATGCCAAACGCGTAAAAATTTTTACCAAATTGATTCGTGAAATCACCGTAGCGGCAAAAAGCAGTGCAAACATTGCGGACAATCCGCGTTTGCGTGCGGCGGTGGATGATGCGCTCTACAACAACATGAAGCGCGATTCGATTGAAAAAGCCATCGCCCGCGGCGCAGGTACTACTGAAGCTGACAATTACGAAGAGCTTACTTACGAAGGCTACGGCGTAAACGGCGTGGCTTTTATTGTTGAGTGCATGACCGATAACCGCAATCGCACGGCCGGCGAAGTTCGTCACGCGTTTGATAAACGCGGCGGCAATCTCGGCACCAACGGTTCCGTGTCCTACTTATTTGCCCGCAAAGGCCAAATCAGTTTTGCGCCCGGTGTAAATGAAGATGCCTTGATGGAAGCTGCTCTTGAGACTGGTGCAGATGATGTGGTCACCAATGACGATGGCTCCGTCGAAATTTTCACCGCGTTTGAAGATTACCTCGGTGTAAAGGATGCGCTGATCGCGGCAGGTTTCAAGCCCGAGCATTCCGAACTCATCATGCAGCCTTCTTTGACTGTGTCGCTGGATAAAGAACAGGCAGAAAAAATTCTGGCTCTGATTGATGCATTAGAAGACCTCGATGACGTACAAAAAGTACACACCAACGCCGACATATCCGACGAAATCATGGAGTTGATTGGCTAATGATTAAGCATTGGAATGCAAAAGCTACCAATGTCATATCACTGTCGTATACAGAGGCGCTGATTTCATAGAGGTTTGTAGTTTTCAATCACTATGAGATCAGCAACATGGATATGCAATTAAATCCCGAAACCCTGCGCCGCGAGCGCGAAATCCGCGCCTGGAGCCAAAGCCATCTCGCTGAGGTTGCCGGTTTAAGTATGCGTACTGTACAGCGCATTGAATCCACGGGCTCCGCATCCCAGGAATCTGCCAAAGCACTCGCCAGCGCTTTGGATACTCAAGTGGAATCGCTTCTGTTTCCTGTAAATTCTTCACCCCCTTCTTCCTCGTTGTGGCCGCGTTACACCATTGCAGTGGCATCTACCTTAGCCTGCGTGCTGGGGATATTGCTTTGGATGAGCGTATATCTCGCGCCGGGCGTAATCGAGTTATCCGTCGTATCCACCTCCAATAATGCCAAACAGCTCGCGCAGTTGCAGGTGCTGAATCTGGACGGCAAACACAACGAAATGGAAATTGCTGGTGTAATGAAAATCCAGATGTCTTCCACGCGAATGGGATCTGGCGTACTGCTAGCTACGCAGGTTTACGAATTTAAGAGCAATCAATATCAACTTAAGGCCAAACCGGGAATTCTGGCGGTCAACAATGAAACCTCCAGGATTCATGTAGATTTTGGTACAGGTGGAGCATTTGATATACAGGTGAAACCGCGTGATTGTGGTTGGTGGTGGCATGCCTGCGTCAGCGGCTAACGGGATAGCTAAAGCCAACTAACCCTCATTGACTTGCCTCAAGCCATTTGTCGTGTAACACTGTACGTAATTCCAGTACTCCAGTGTTATATGACTATGGCGCTCATCCTCGGCATAGACCCCGGCTCGCGTAAAACCGGCTTCGGCATCATCAATGCGCTCGGCAGCAAAACCGAGTATGTCACCAGCGGTGTGATTCGCATTCCTGAAATAGAATTGCCCGAACGCCTGAAAATTATTTTTGACTCCCTCACCCAAATCATCAACCAATACTGCCCGCAAGAAATGGCGATTGAGCATGTCTTTATGGCCAAAAACCCCGGTTCGGCCCTCAAGCTGGGCCAGGCGCGCGGTGCGGCAATAGTGGCGGCGGTTGTACAGAATGTTCCGGTAAGTGAATACGAGGCGCGTAAAGTTAAGCAATCAGTAGTGGGTAATGGCGCGGCGGATAAGCTCCAGGTCCAGCACATGGTAAAAACCCTTTTGCGTTTGCCGGCATGCCCCCAAGAGGATGCTGCTGATGCCTTGGCTGTGGCGCTCTGCCACGCTAATTCCCAACAGCATTTAATAAAACTCGCTGGTTCAAGCAGTTTCCGACGGGGCAGGGTGGTTTAATTGTTGGGCTTTACATTAGCTAAAAAGAAATTGGATAACCTATGATCGGACGTTTGCGTGGAAACCTGCTGGAAAAGCAACCTCCTTATTTATTGCTTGATGTAAATGGCGTGGGCTATGAACTGCAAGCGCCCATGACTACCTTTTATCGTTTGCCTGCACTTGGTGGTGAAGTTGTATTGCATACGCATCTTTCCATCACCGAAAACCTTCACCAACTTTTTGGATTTATCGATCAGCGCGACCGTTCGCTGTTTCGTACGCTCATCAAAGTTAACGGCGTCGGTCCCAAGCTTGCCATTGCCATTCTCTCCGGGATGGAGTCGGACGATATAGCCCGCTGCGTGCGGGACAACAATGTCAAAGCGCTTACCAAGGTACCAGGCATAGGTGCAAAAACCGCCGAGCGTCTGGTGATAGAATTGCGCGACCGTCTCAAAAACTGGGATATGCCACAAAACGATCTGCTGGCGCACAGCGAGATACAGCAAATCGCCAGCGATAATGATGTCTATGCCGAAGCCGAAAGTGCACTTATTGCATTGGGGTACAAACCTGTGGACGCTGCCAAAATGGTCTCCGCAGCGTCTAAACAAAAGCCTGACGCAAAAAGCGAAGAGTTGATTCGTTTGTCACTGCGTAGCATGGCCAGTGCCTAGCTGTTGGTTTAAGTGGTAGCAATTTCATTTAGTTTTCACACGAGCCCATCATGATTGAAACCGACCGCCTAATAGCTCCTGCCGCCAAAGAGCGCGAAGATTATCTGGATCGCACAGTGCGTCCCAAATCGCTCTCGGATTATGTCGGCCAGCCGGTCGTGCGCGAGCAAATGGAGATATTTATAGGGGCGGCAAAAAAGCGCGGTGAAGCGCTGGATCATACGTTGGTATTTGGCCCGCCCGGTCTTGGCAAGACAACGCTCGCCAATATTATTGCCAATGAAATGGGGGTTTCTTTAAAAAGTACCTCTGGTCCCGTATTGGAAAAAGCCGGAGACCTCGCAGCCTTAATGACGAATCTGGAGCCGGGCGATGTGCTGTTTATCGATGAGATACATCGCTTAAGCCCCGTAGTTGAAGAAATTCTTTATCCGGCGATGGAGGATTTTCAGCTGGATATTATGATCGGCGAGGGGCCGGCAGCGCGCTCTATTAAACTGGATTTGCCACAATTTACCTTGGTAGGGGCTACCACTCGCGCTGGCTTACTGACCTCTCCATTGCGCGATCGTTTTGGTATTGTTCAGCGTCTGGAGTTTTATAATGTCGCCGATCTCACCCATATTGTGGCGCGTTCCGCCAGTTTGCTGGGTGTGAATATGGATATTCATGGCGCAGAAGAGGTCGCCAAACGTTCGCGCGGCACACCGCGTATCGCCAATCGCCTGTTGCGTCGCGTGAGAGATTACGCCGAAATGAAAGGCGATGGCCACGTAACGGCCCAGATGGCGGATAGTGCGCTCAATATGTTGAATGTCGATGACCGCGGCTTCGACCATATGGACCGCCGTCTGTTGATGGCCATGATGAACAATTTTGATGGTGGCCCTGTCGGTGTCGAGAGTCTGGCGGCCGCCATTAGCGAAGATCGTGGCACTATCGAAGATGTGATCGAGCCTTATTTGATCCAGCAAGGTTTTATGGCGCGCACACCGCGCGGTCGCGTGTTGACCAACAATGCCTATTTGCATTTTGGTATGACGATGCCAAAGCGGTTGTTGCAAGACGAAAATTAATAGTTTGTTTTTTGTACAGGGATTATCCGTGACTGAAGAATTTCAGCTTCCCATACGTGTATACATAGAAGATACCGACGCAGGCGGCATAGTTTACTACGTAAATTATTTAAAATTCATGGAGCGATGCCGTACAGAATTTTTGCGCGCATTGGGGTATCATAAGGCCGCGATTTCAGACGACGGCAAACTCCTCGTAGTTCATTCAGCCCAGGTTGATTATCGCCGGCCCGCGCGCCTTGATGATGTTTTGAGCGTTACTACCAGCATCAGTAAACTCGCGCGGACCTATATGGAATTTAAGCAGCAGGTTCTCCGCGACTCCGAACTCCTGTGCTCAGCGAGCCTGCGCATAGCCTGTGTAGATGCTTCAGCAATGAAACCATGCGCGTTGCCCGCATCATTGCATCAACTCTTAACCCAACAAATCGAATCACAATCTCAAGGTTAAATCCTTATGCCAGAAGTACAAAATACTCTCTCAATCTGGGGCCTGATCGGCGAAGCCACTCTGCTGGTAAAGCTGGTAATGCTGATTTTGTTTGCCGCATCCGTTGTTTCCTGGGTCATGATTTTCAAAAGTGCGCTTTACCAAAGTAAAGCTAAATCGGCTTTTGACTATTTTGAAAAACAATTCTGGTCAGGCGTGGACTTAAACCAGTTGTTCCGTCAAGGCAATGGCCACGATCGCATCGAGGGTATCGAAAATATTTTCCGCGCCGGTTTCAAAGAATTCACTCGCCTTCGCCAACAAGCAGGTGCAGATTCTGATGCAATTATGGAAGGCTCCCAGCGTGCCATGCGTGTTGCCCTTGCTCGTGAAGAAGAAAAACTCGATGAAAACTTACCCTTCCTCGCCAGTGTTGCCTCTGTAAGTCCATACGTAGGCCTGTTTGGCACTGTGTGGGGCATCATGAACTCCTTTATGAATTTGTCCAATGTCCATCAAACTACACTGGCAACTGTAGCTCCCGGTATCGCTGAAGCGTTGATCGCTACTGCTATGGGTTTGTTCGCTGCGATTCCGGCAGTATTGGCGTACAACAAATTTTCCTCTCGTTCGGCTGCACTTCTGGCTAACTACCAAACTTTTGCGGAAGAGTTCTCTACCATTCTGCATCGCCAGGTTCACAGTAAGTAAACTGCGGGTAGCAAACAGGTTATGGCTATGTCGGGATTCGGACCCAAAGTTAAAAAAAATCTCAAGGCAGAAATTAACGTCGTGCCTTTTATCGATGTCATGTTGGTGTTGCTGATTGTATTCATGATCGCCGCGCCCATGATGACGCAAGGTATAAAAGTTGAGTTGCCCAAATCTGCCTCAGAGCCTATCGAAAACAAAGACGATGAGCCGATTACTGTCTCAGTGAAAAAAGATGGCGGTTTTTATATTGAGTATGGCGGTGGTGGTAATAAAGACGATGCAGAAAGAGCTCGTCCGCTCCATGAAATCAAAGATATCGTCAGCAAGGTGCTTAGTGCTAAACCTAATACCCTTGTGTTTGTGCAAGGGGATCGCAGTGTTACCTACGGTGTGATCGTTGAGCTAATGGGCGAGCTGAAATCAGCTGGAGCCCCTTCGGTTGGTTTAATCACAGATCCACCGTCGCGTTAGGTTATCTATGAAGTTACCCAATATTTTTTCGCTGCCGGTATTTCTCAGCGTCCTTCTGCATGCGGCGTTGTTGGCATTTATTATTCTGAAGTTCGACTTCTTCAAGCCGGAGCCTGAACCTTATAAGCCTCACTTTGTCACTGCTACATTGGTGGATTTAAAGCCGAAAGCCAAGCCAGCCCCCCAGCAACCTAAAGAGCAGGTGCTGGACGGTAAAAAAGATCCAGAACTAAAGCAGGTCAAGCAACAGAAAGAGCAGGAGCAGCAGGAAGCCGAAACCAAAGCTGTTGAACAAAAAGTCCAAGAGCAAAAAGAAAAAGCTGAAGCTAAAGTTCGCGATGAAAAACTAAAGCAAGAGAAGGCCAAAAAAGAAGCTGATGAGAAGGCCAAGGCCGAAAAACAGAAAAAACTTGAGGAAGAGCAAAAGAAATTAGCCGCTGAGGCGGAGAAAAAGAAAAAGCAGGAAAAGCAGCGCAAAGAAGAATTGAAGGCCTTGGAGGCTGCGTTGCAAAAAGAAGAGCAAAATTTGAGTACTACAGTGGATGATGTGAGTACCAAAAGCTACGAAGAAATGATTGCCGAGCGTGTGCGCCAAAATTGGAGTCGCCCGCCATCAGCTCGTAACGGCATGACGACTGTATTGCGTATAAACATGTTGCCAACTGGTCAAGTGGTGGGAGTCAACGTGGTTAGAGGTAGTGGCGATGCTGCATTTGATCGCGCTGCTGAGCAAGCGGTCAAGCGTGTGGATCGTTTTGAAGAGGTTAAAAATATACCTCCAGATATATTCGAGCGATATTTTCGCGAGTTTTCCTTTACCTTCCGTCCAGAGGATTTGCGCCAGTGAAACGTTTATTTTTTATGTTGGTGGTTTTTTTGTCCGGCTACACCCAGGCACAATTGACCAATATCACTATTTCCAAAGGGGTGGATAATCCAACCCGCATTGCGGTAGTGCCTTTCGGATTTTCTGGTCCCAAGCTTTCTGAAGATATTCCCGACATCATTCGCAATGACCTAAATTTCAGTGGTCAATTTGAGTCCATTGGTGTGGATAAGATGATTTCTTATCCACAAACAGAAAGTGAAATCCGCTATAGGGATTGGAAGGCAATCAATGCTGAGTATCTGGTAATTGGCGGAATTACTTTAGCAAATGGCCGCTATACCGCTTCTTACGAGCTCTATGATGTGGTTCAACAGAAAAAGGTTTTATCTACTATCACTGTAGATGGCAGCTCTGAACAATTGCGTGATATAGCTCATCGTATCAGCGATAAGGTGTATGAAACCATCACGGGTATTCGCGGTATTTTTTCAACCAAGATTATCTATGTTGAAGCATTTTCTCGTCCCGCCAAAGCACGTTTGATGTTATCTGACGTTGACGGTGCTCGCCCACGCGTACTGTTTGAGTCCAAGCAGCCATTGCTTTCCCCTGTGTGGTCGCCTGATGGTACGCGAGTGGCTTATGTATCGTTTGAAACTGAGAGGCCAGCCATTTATGTGCAAAATATAGCCACAGGTAAGCGCGAGCAGGTTACCAACTTTAAGGGCAGCTTGAATGGCGCACCTGCTTGGTCACCTGATGGTCAAAAATTAGCAATGGTTTTATCGAAAGATGGTAACCCTGAAATTTATACGTTGGATTTGACGACGCGCGTATTTACTCGCATTACAAATTCATTCGCGATTGATACAGAACCCTCATGGACAATTGACGGAACTGGTATATTTTTTACGTCAGATCGCGGAGTTAAGCCTCAGATTTATAAAGTAACACTTGCATCGGGTATAACAGAGCGTGTAACCTTCGACGGTGATTATAACGCTCGTGGCCGCGTCTCTCCCGATGGTAAAAGTCTCGTGATGGTGAATAAGCGTACGAACCTGTACCAGATCGCCGCGCAGGACCTGAAAACCGGGAATTTGCGCATTTTAACCGAGACAAATTACGACGAATCGCCTACCATAGCGCCCAACGGCGCAATGCTGATGTATGCGACCAGTGTTGGCGGAAAAGGTATCTTAGGTGCAGTGTCGCTGGATGCCCGCACCAGGGTTCGTTTGCCGTCCAAGCAAGGCGATGTCCGTGAACCTGCGTGGTCACCGTTTTTTTGATGTTCTTTTTAACAAATAGATCTACAACTTGATTGGAGTTACACACACATGATCACTAAAGCAATGAAGTACGGTTTGACTTTGGCTGTTGTTACCACTTTCCTGGTTGGTTGCTCTAGCAGCGACAAGAAGAAGCCAGCTCCAGCTACTACTGCACCAGCTGCAGTTGAGCAAACAGCTCCAGTTGTTGAAAAACAAGTAGCTAACGTTGTTTACTTTGACTTCGACAAATACGACCTGACTCCAGAAGCTCGCGCTATCCTGTTGGCTCACGCTGAGAAGCTGAAAGGTGCCTCTACTTCTGTTCGTCTGGAAGGTCACGCTGACGAGCGCGGTTCACGCGAGTACAACATGGCTCTGGGTGAGAAGCGTGCTAAAGCAGTTCGTGACTTCCTGGCTCTGCAAGGTGTGAAAGCTGCTTCTCTGGAAACCGTAAGCTACGGTGAAGAGCGTCCAGTTGCTACTGGCCACGACGAAGCTTCTTACTCTCAAAACCGTCGCGTAGAAGTTAAGTACTAAGAGTCTTTGCCCGTATGCTGAAACCTGTAATTGCTTTCTTATGTTGTGTTGCAGTTCCAGTTGTTGAGGCCCAAGTTCGGGTGGTTGATTCATCACCCCAGAGCGTCCGCTCTGGGGTGGTTCGTTCGCAAGATTCCATCGATCAAAAAACTGAAACTTATAATCAGCTTCAGTCCCTCATGCAAGAAGTTGCCGAATTGCGTGGCCTGGTAGAAGAACAGGGTCATGAAATAGCGCGACTCAAACAGCTCCAGCTAGATAATTACATGGACCTTGATCGTAGGGTGCAGTTTTTAACTGGCAATGCAAAAACAAAACCTGTTGATTCTGAAGTTCCTGCCAATGCAGATGCTCCTGCGGCTGAATCCGCTCCTACGTCCAGTGGTGGTGCTAGTGAGGCTGATGAGTATAAGGCTGCGTATGATTTGCTGCGCGCTCGTCAAGTTGATGAGTCTTTAGTAGCTTTTAAAAATTATTTAAAGAAATACCCGAATGGCGAGTTCGCCGCTAATAGTTGTTATTGGTTGGGCGAGATTTTTCTGCTTAAAAACCAGCTCCCACAAGCTCGCGATTGGTTTGCAAAATTGCTGCAGGATTTTCCTGATAGTAATAAAGTCCCGGATGCGAAATTCAAATTGGGTAAAGTTTACCATCTGATGGGCGACAAGAAACGCGCCAAGCCTCTATTGGATGAAGCGGCTGCTGGTATAGGTGATTCCGCTCGTCTCGCCAAGCAATATTTGAAAGATAATTTCTAATTTAATCCTACCTTTCCTGTCAGTGCATACTATTGCGCTGATTGTCGCAAATCTCCATACTGCCGGCTATTTTTAAATAGTCATCTGGTTTTGGAGAAATTATGCAAATCACCGCTGATAAGGTTGTGAGCTTTCATTACGATTTAAGTGAAGTTGGCGGCGAGTCGCTCGAAAGCTCGCGCGATGCTGAGCCTACACTCTATTTACACGGCCACAGCAATATTCTTCCCCGTCTCGAAGAGGCGCTGGAAGGTAAGGCTATTGGTGAAAAAGTTGAAGTTGAGCTGACACCTGAGCAAGGTTATGGTTTGCGTCGTGAAGGTGCGGTTCAGCGTATACCTATCAAGCATTTACATAATCACGAAACATTGAAAAATAAGATAAAAGTGGGCTCCAAAGTATTGGTAAACACTCAGCACGGTCCTTGGGAGGCTGTGGTCCTTAAAGTTGGCAAATTTAATGTAGATGTAGATAGTAATCATCCGCTTGCAGGAAAAACGCTTAACTTTGCTATTGAAGTTGTTGATATTCGCGATGCGACTACAGAAGAGCTGGCTCATGGCCATGCGCACGGTGTGGGTGGACATCAACACGATTAATTGTTAGTGCCCCAACGAATGAAATTATTGTAATTTCATTCGTTGATTTGGGCTAAAAACTCCCGCTACAAAATATTATTTCCTATCTTTTAATTGTTCATTTATCATCCCGCAATTCAAGGCTAGGGATGAAATATGGCATTTGTAACTGCGCAAGAAGCAATCCAATCGGGTTGTTTGGTCCGGATGTCCGATGCGAGCGATGATTGCGCGTTATTGGATGTTCTGACTGATATTCTTGCGAGCGGTGCTAAAAGTCTTATGATATTAGCATGCAGTTCAAATCATTATTCTTCTTCGCATTTCAATAATTTCTTGCGCGAATGTCCTGTCCCCGTTTGTGGTGGCATTTTTCCTGAAGTTTTTTATGCTTCGGTTCGGCTTAAGCGAGGTTTTGTTGTAGTCGGATTTCCCTTTTCTATTTCTGTTTCATGTCATCAGCAAATATCAGTCGGGCGATCTATCCATAACAATAAGGCTCTGATCGTTGATGGTGAGATAATCGAGCAGTCGCGTGACCTACTGGTCTTTGTTGATGCTACTTCCGTCGCTGCTGAAGATTTTATTAGTGACCTATATGAAGAGATAGGCGGCGGTATAGATGTTGTAGGTGGCGGGTGTGGTACGCTCGATTTTAAATCGCGCCCCTGTGTATTTTCTCGTGTCGGTTTATTGGCAGATGCCGCTTTGGTCGTTCAATTACCTGTTGCTATGCAGTGTGCTGCAGATCATGGCTGGCAGGTTTTGAGTGGCCCTTATCTGGTGACTGAAGCTGATGGTGTTAGTGTAAAAACCATTAACTATTTGCCGGCTTACGACGTTTATAAAAATTTGCTGGAAGCAATCACCGAATATCGATTTTCACATAATAATTTTTTTGAGATTTCGCAAAACTTTCCCTTAGGTATAGTGGGGTTGAACAACGACATCCTGGTGCGTGATCCCATACGGTCCGTTGGTGGAGAATTAATTTGCGTTGGGCGAATTCCTGTTAACTCGATGATTTATATACTCTGCGCCAAACCTGAGAATATTATCCAGGCGGCAGAAAAAACGGCTAAAAAGCTTGCCGAAACAAGCATATCCGGCGTTGCTGAGATCGGATTAGTGTTAGCTTTTGATTGTGTAAGTCGGGCTCTATATCTGGGTGACAATTTTGCAGGAGAGTTGGCTGCGGTTCAGCGCGGGCTCGGTGGTGACAAAAACCTGGTTGGTGTGTTGTCAATTGGTGAAGTTGCCAATACATCCCAAGGAACAATTAGTTTATTAAACAAATCCATAGTTTTGGGTAAAATATAAAAATAATTATGAAAAAAGCGCTGCAAATTATCTCTATTCAACATGAATTGTCCATGGCGATCGGCAACTGCCTTGATCTCAGGGAAATGGCGCAAATATTTATGCGCGTTTCTATGGCCCGTCTTAATCTTGGAAGTATACATCTCTTTCTGTTTTGCGATAAAAGCGAGGAGCCTATCCATCTTGTGGAGGCGGATAATGGCTTAAACGCTATTGCACATTTTATGAGTATGCCTAAGCAATATCTGGGTGTTTCCTGGTCGGATAGTTCCCAACTTCAGCAATTAGTAAAGGCTCATTTGATGAAGGGGACGATCGATTCGCAAGTATTGTTTGACGGAAAATATTATCTTTGTTTTTCAGTTCCGGAACACGGCGTCATTGTTTTTGAGGCTGTTGTTGAACTGGATGAAACTGTTAAAAAATCCCTATTGCCTATCTTTAAAAAGTTTGCACTTAGCTGTTATGCCTGTATTGCACATCAGGCTTTGCTGAAAGAAATGTCTGCGAGACGTTCAGCTGAGGACACAATTGCTTATCAGGCAACGCATGATGAGCTGACCCAACTATGTAATCGCCGCAAGCTAACAGAGAATCTTGAACGAGCGTTGGAAATAAGTCGTCAGGAGAAAAAATTTGGTGCTCTTTTGTTTATAGATCTTAATCAATTTAAATCTATAAATGATCTAATGGGGCATGATGTGGGTGATTGTATTTTGCAAGAAGTTGCGGCGCGTTTGAAGAGTATCACGCGTGGCAAAGATACGGTGGCCCGCTTTGGTGGCGACGAATTTATTGTTCTGCTGGCTGATTTGGGGCAGCTTGAAAAAAATGCGGAGATGATAGTTTACGCTACGGCCACCCGCATTTGCGACGTTATAGAGGCACCATTTCAAATTGATGAAATGGTATACAACGTCGGTTGTAGCATTGGATTCGAAATTTTCCCCTCAGTGAATAGTAATTATTGTGATGTTATCAAGCATGCAGACCTCGCTATGTATGAGGCCAAGCTTTTGCGCCAGCGCGCAGCTTTGCGCTATGACCCGGCCATGTCTGAAAAGCTGAATTCGCGTACGGCCTGTGTTGCTGAATTAAAAAATGCGCTGAAAAATAATGAATTTATGTTGTATTACCAGCCGCAATACAATGCCGACGGAGAGATTATTGGTGCCGAGGCTTTATTGCGTTGGAATCATCCCAAGCGCATGCACGAATCACCGGAAGTTTTTATTCCCATTGCGGAAGACAGCGAACTAATTCTTGCGATTGGCGATTGGGTATTGTATGAATCTTGTCGACACCTCAAGCAATTGCAGGAGTTAGGATTGCCAGAATCCTTTCGGAAGTTATCTATTAATGTGAGCGCCAAGCAGCTTGCACAGGATAATTTCTTTGAACATATTTATCGTGCGGTGCAGGCATCAGGTGTAGATCCCAAACAGCTAATGATTGAGATCACGGAAAACATTTTGATTGCTCGTATACATGATGCCATGGCATTAATCGGTCGTTTGAAGGAGCTGGGTGTGGATTGCGCCATAGATGATTTTGGCATGGGTTACTCTTCGCTTACTTATTTAAAACGCTTGCGTACCAAAATGATCAAGATCGATAAATCCTTTGTAAAAGACATACACAGGGATTCGGAAAATCGCTCAATAGTGCGCATGATTATTGCGCTCGCAGAAAATCTGGAAATGGCTATTTTGGCCGAAGGTGTTGAAGGGCGTGAAGAATTGCAGGTATTAAACGAATTGGGTTGTAGCCAGTACCAAGGCTACTATTTTAATCGACCTTTACCTTTTGATGAGCTGTTTGAATTGCTTGCGGTCAAGCAGGTTGAAGCTTGTTGATAATTGCCTCGCTGGGAAGCCAATTGGATTTCGCGGTAAACCAAAATTCTTGTTTAAGTCCGATGATGCGGTAAATTCCTTCGGGAAGATCGCGCCTTATATTGGAGATATTGCGCGTCACTCGCGCGCAACTAATAGCGCCATGCACATACTGTTGCATCAGGCGCGCAACAATTTCCGGATTGATTCCTTCCTGTAAATAGTTTCCGTTTTTTAGGGCGTTCACCAGTGCCAGATTATATTTGGCGCTGCGTTCCGACATGGTTACCAATGCATCAGTAATTTTTTCCTCGCCGCAGCCTGCCTGGTTTGCCGCACTAAAAAAAGCGCAACCGGGAATATTTTGCTCATCGTCGCCAATTTTTTTGATGAAGATAAATTGGATCCAGTTTTCCAATTGTTCCAGTGGGCTGTTGCTAGGGGAGAGTATGCTGTCCAAGTCCTTTTTAATTCGCTCCCAGTAATGGGTGGTGGCTTCGCAGAAGAGCTCGGCCTTGGATTCAAAGTGATGGTAAAAGCTGCCCTTTGTGACGCCGGCCTGTTTGCAGATTTCATTGACCCCGACCGAGTTGTAATTGCTTTGCCAGATCAGATCAAGGGCGGTATCGAGTAAAAGGGTGCGGGTATCTGAAATGGACATGGTGGCGGTATCTCTGGATAAAAGTTTTATTATTATAGATACCAGTTGGTATGCTATGCAAATGGGCTGTCAAGTCTTTTTTGAAAGTCGCCAAGCTAACCTGGCTAAGGGGTTAACTGCAAGTTTGGACCTATAACCAGGTAATTTCCTTATGAGCAAATGGCTTAAGGTTACATTCAGGGAATGACAAATGTGTATTGCCTGGCGTACCAACCGGTATGTATGATGGCCGGCACATCTGCTTCAGGGGCAGGGAGCTTGTTCCTGATGGCGGTCAGCCTTCCATGGGTATTAGGAGATCACCATGCAATTTCCCTCTCTTTCCAATCAATCCTCGCTGTTCAATAGTAAATCCACTTACCTTTTTTTGGCAGTAATGTTGGGCGTAACGGCGCTTTACTGTGTTAATCGCGCCGATGCAGCCGACGCTCCGGTAGCACCACCGGCTGCGGCGGTTGATGTAATGCAGGTGAAGCCTCAAGCGGTGCGCAGCTGGAGCAATTTTTCCGGCCGCCTGGCAGCGGTTGAGAGCGCTTCGGTTAAACCGCTGGTGAGTGGTAGCATCCAGCAGGTTCTATTCAAAGAAGGGCAGCAGGTCAAGAAAGGCCAGCCACTCTTTGTGATAGATCCTCGCCCACACCAGGCTTCAGTCGCGCGTGCACAGGCACAGTTGGCGACGGCGGAGTCCAAAGCCAGATTGGCGGGTGATGAATTCAAGCGCACGCAACAATTGATTAATGCCAAATTGGTATCGCAAAGCGCCTATGACAGTGCGGCAACTAATGCACAAGTTAGTCAGGCGGAGCTGCAACAAGCACAAGCCAATCTTGCCCAAGCCAAACTTGATTTGGAGTATGCCCACATAAGTGCGCCTATTAGTGGTCGTATTGGGCGCGCAGAACTTACTGAAGGCAACATAGTGGAGGCGGGTGCTAATGCTCCTGTGCTGACTCGCATCGTTGCCAACGACAAACTCTACGCTGAATTTAATGTGGACGAAGCCACTTATATTCGCTCAGTACGCAACACGAAAAACCAGAATGCCATGCCAGTTGAATTAACCTTGGCGAGTGATGCCAGCGTGGTTTACCAGGGCAATATTTCGGCGTTTGACAATCATCTGGATACCACCAGTGGAACCATCCGTGCTCGCGCAATTTTTGATAATGCCGATGGTGCGTTAACCGCAGGTATGTTTGCCAATGTACGTCTTGGTTCAGCGGAGAAAGCTGATGCGCTGCTGGTGCCTGAGCGCGCGATTGGTACCAATCAGAGCAAAAAGTTTGTGATGGTGGTGGACGAAAAAAATATTGCCACCTACCACGAAGTGACGCTCGGGGATCATTACAACGGCCAGCGTTTAGTGCTCAGTGGTTTACAGTCGGGTGAAAAAGTTATTGTGAATGGTTTGTCCCATGTCAGACCTAATTCACCCGTAAATCCCACTATCGTGCAAGAAAGCGAGTCAGCCAAACTCGCGGTTAACTAGGTTAACAGGCTCAACCAGCTTTTCACCTTTGCGCGGCATTGTGCGTGACTCCTTGTCGATGCCGCTTTTTTCTTATAGCTGCGTTTTTTCATAGCTGTATGGACAGCACAGGATTTCTATGAATATATCCAAATTTTTTGTGGATCGTCCCATCTTCGCCGGTGTGATATCCCTGCTGATTTTTATTGCAGGCTTGATCGCCATGTTTCAATTGCCTATTTCGGAATATCCCGAAGTATCTCCACCGTCGGTGGTGGTGAATGCATCCTATCCGGGCGCTAACCCAAAAGTTATTGCAGAGACTGTTGCAACACCTTTGGAGGAGCAGTTGGCCGGTACGGAAAATATGTTGTACATGTTTTCCCAGGCAACAACGGACGGCCGTTTAACCCTGACCGTCACGTTTAAAATTGGCACTAATGCGGATCTTGCACAACAAATGGTGCAAAACCGCGTATCCCAAGCGTTACCTCGTTTACCTGATGTTACTCGCCAGCGCGGTGTGACTGTGGTGAAAAGCTCGCCGGATTTGACCATGGTAGTGCATCTGGTTTCGCCCGATAAAAGTTACGACGAGCTTTATTTGCGTAACTACGCGCTCATGAACGTAAAAGATGAGTTAGCCAAAATTCAGGGTGTGGGTTTGGTGCGCCTGTTTGGTTCGGGCGATTACGCCATGCGTATCTGGCTGAATCCAGAAAAAATTGCTGAAAAAAATCTTACGGCCAATGATGTAGCCAACGCTATTCGCGAACAAAATGTGCAAGTTGCGGCGGGTATTGTTGGCGGTGCGCCTACGAGTAGTGCGATTGAAGTGCAAATGCCTGTGAATGCCAAAGGCCGTCTGGATAACCCGGAAGAGTTTGGTGAAATTATTATTCGCGCTGGCACCACAGGTGAAATTACACGCTTGAAGGATGTTGCTCGCATCGAAATGGGGCCATCAGAATATAGCCTCGATTCGATGTTGGATAGCCAACCTGCGGTAGCTATTCCTATCTTTCAGGCACCCGGTGCTAACGCGATACAAATTTCTGATGCTGTGCGGAAAACCATGGCGGAATTGAAGGAGCGTTTTCCGGCGGGCGTTGATTATCACGTGGTTTACGATCCAACTATTTTCGTAAAAAGTTCTATCAAGGCGGTTATCAAAACCTTGTTAGAAGCACTCGGGTTGGTTGTGATAGTTGTGATTTTGTTTTTGCAAACCTGGCGCGCATCTATTATTCCATTGCTTGCGGTTCCTGTTTCAATTGTGGGTACCTGTGCACTCATGTGGGCGTTTGGGTTCTCCATTAATACCTTGTCGTTGTTTGGCTTGGTGTTGGCGATAGGTATTGTGGTGGACGATGCAATTGTGGTGGTGGAAAACGTAGAGCGCAATATCGAAGAAGGGCTTTCACCGCTGGCAGCCACTTACAAAGCTATGCAGGAAGTAAGTGGTCCAATTATCGCTATTTCGTTGACATTAATTGCTGTGTTTGTGCCTATTGCTTTTGTGAGTGGTTTGACCGGTCAGTTCTACAAACAATTTGCGTTGACCATTGCGATTTCCACAGTAATTTCTGCAATTAACTCGCTCACACTTAGCCCGGCATTGGCGGCGTTGTTGTTGAAAGGACACAGTGAGCCAAAAGATAGGCTTACGCGTGGGATGGATAAAATCTTTGGCCGCTTTTTCGGTTGGTTTAATCGCAGCTTCTCGCGCTCATCAGGGGCCTATTCAACTAAAGTTGGTAAGCTATTGGGGCGCAAGGCCTTGGCGGTAGGTGTGTATGCTGTGCTGTTGGGTGTGACTGCCGTTGGCTTTAATATTATTCCGAAGGGATTTGTGCCTGCGCAGGACAAGCAATATCTTATCGCGTTTGCGCAATTGCCCGATGGTGCAACCCTTGAACGCACGCGCAGTGTGATTAGTGAAATGGGCAAAATCGGTTTGGCCGAAGATGGTGTTGCAGATGCTGTGCAATTCCCGGGTTTAAGCGTGAACGGTTTTACCAATAGCTCCAGCGCCGGCATTGTGTTCTTCCCGCTGAAGGATTTTTCTGAGCGTAACGGTAAAGAATTGTCGGCAGCGGCAATCGCCAAAAAATTGCAGATGAAATTTGGCGGTATTCAAGAAGCATTTATCGCTATTTTCCCTCCACCACCTGTGCGTGGGTTGGGTACAACGGGCGGTTTTAAATTGCAGATTGAAGATCGTGCGGGTCTGGGCTACGAAAAGCTGGCTGATGTGGTTCAGCAAGTGCAGCAAAAAGCGGCGCAACGCAAAGAGTTGGTGGGTGTTTTCTCCAACTATAAAATCAATGTGCCGCAACTGTACGCTGATGTTGATCGAACCAAAGCCAAGCAACTTGGGTTAAATGTGAAAGATATTTTTGACACTATGCAAATTTATCTTGGCTCACTTTATGTGAATGACTTTAACCAGTTTGGTCGCACTTATCAGGTGATTGCCCAGGCGGACGCCGAGTTTCGCAATACACCGGCCAACGCGCTGAATTTGAAAGTGCGCAACCTGCAAGGTGAAATGGTGCCGCTGGGTTCTGTGCTGACAATGCAGGAGAGTTATGGTCCGGAAAGTGCGGCGCATTATAACGGTTATCTCGCAGCTGATATCAATGGCAATGCCGCGCCTGGTTTTTCCAGTGGTCAGGCTAAAGATGCAATTACGCAGATTCTCGAAGAAACTTTGCCATCGGGTATTGTATTTGAATGGACGGATCTGACTTACCAGGAAGTGCTTGCAGGTAACACGGCGATTTATATTTTGCCGCTGTGTCTGCTGTTGGTATTCCTGGTGTTGGCGGCGCTTTATGAAAGTCTGGTGTTGCCATTGGTGGTAGTGTCTATTGTGCCGCTTTCTATTTTATCGGCGCTCTTTGGTGTGTGGATCACCAAAGGTGACAACAATATTTTTACTCAGATCAGCTTGTTTGTATTAGCCGGACTCGCCAGTAAAAACGCCATTTTGATTGTGGAGTTTGCCCGTGAGTTGGAAATGCGCGGCATGAAAACCTATCAGGCTGCCATCACGGCAAGTCGTATGAGGTTGCGCCCCATATTGATGACATCCTTTGCGTTTATTATGGGCGTGTTGCCGATGGTATTTTCTACCGGCGCCGGCTCGGAAATGCGCAGCGTGATGGGGATTGCGGTATTTGCCGGTATGTTGGGTGTAACTTTCTTTGGATTGTTTTTTACGCCGATGTTTTATGTTTTGCTACGCAAGCTGGAAGGTAATCGCCCCTTCAAGCAACATGCGTCGCAAGACACTGCGGCAACCACTGGCCATCAGTTGGAGCACCATGTGTAGTCTTGTATTTGTGATTTAGTAGTAGCAAGCGGTAGGGCCGCTTTAGTGTAAAAGCTAAAGCGGCTTTTTTATTTTTAGATGTTGGTGAATGGCTTGCAATGTGGTGAGCGCACCTGAGCCTATGCCAACGGCTCTTGGTGAATCGACATTGGCCTCACGCGGATTGATTCGAACGAGATGGCCATTGTAGTGATTAACAATAGTCTGCGAAAAATAACGTACGGTCGCTATATCCACTCCAGCGCCCAGCTCGATAACCACCGGCTGGCGAACCTGCGATAGCCAGCTTAATTGGCGCTGCTCTTGCGCATTGCTGCGCTCATCAATCCAACCCCAATCGCCAAACATTAAAATATTCGGACGCGCATAACCCCCGCAAAATGGGCAGCTCGGCGGCTCATTGATGAGTTGGCAATGCAGCTCATCAACCTGCGGCGCAAAATCACTTGCTGGCCATATGGCATTGCAGCAGCTATCCAGACATTGCAAGTGATGTATCGAACCGTGGCATTCGTGGATTGAATCGCTCGCAAAGCCGGCGCGTTGGAATTGGCCATCCACATTGCTGGTAAAAACCTGGTAGCCCAATTCTTTTTGTTCGCCCCATTGCCGGAGTAAATCAAATCCGGCAGTCCGGAATCCACGCCCATGCCCGCACCGGCAGCAATAATAATCGCATCTGCATTAGCGATAAATTCGGCTGCAGTGGATATGGCTTTGTGATTTATTTGCATAGCGTAATCCGACAAAGTAAATGCGGCAGCTTAAAGTAATTCGTAAACAAGCGAAATTGTGCGCTGTGGTGCGGGTTGATTTTTTAGGGAAATATCAAGATATGTCGAAAGGAAAGTAGCCGCTTTTGTTGTTATCTTGCAGCTGATGTTTTACGGAGAGAGGCGGGAAATGTGTAGCGGGAATTAAATCACTTTGGACAGAATCAATCCACCCCAGAGCACATTGCGATCGCCATCGCCCTGTTTGATTTCAGAGGTTTGGCCGCGCAACACATAGCTGAATCTGTACCCTTGTTTAAAGGCGTAGGTGTAACCGGCCCAGCCTTCCAGCACTAATGGATGCAACTCATCCCGACCATAAGTCACTTCGCTGTTGCGAAATTGCCCCTGCAAAAAGGCATTGTAGGCACGCAGTTTTAGCGTGATACCTGCCCAGAAATAATGCTCGGTGGTGGGTGTTGCGGTGCTGGTATAAGTGGATTTTTCACCGTAGCTAATTAACTCGGGATTAAACGACGACCAGGGCGAAAAAAGTTTTCCGCTGCGCATGCTTAAACTCCAGCTCGCCTCGGTTAAGTATCCGACGGAGGCTTGCAGAGTACTTTTTACTTCCATGGTTTCCGACAGGCCTTCAAGCAAATGTTGGCGAGCGATTACATAGCGACCAGTGAGTTCACCTCCTTCACTAATTTGGTTGTTCCAGCCGCGCGCTGGTTTGCCGCCCAGTTGTTCGTGGGTGATATTTTGCAGTTCACCTACCAAGCCTGTGCCCAGCGCACCTACAGTGAGTGTTGTTTTCCAGGCGAGATTTTCCGCCAGATCGATTTGCTCGTGAGAGCTGGAGAAGTAGACCAGGCTAGCGTAGGGGCGATCATTGTAATCGGGTGCTGCATCAGTGAGTGTTGCAGGTGTAAAGCCAAAAAAGCCGAACTCAAGGCTGTAGCCGTCGCGAGTGTTGGGCTCATTTTCGATACCCAGTAAACGGTCGATAGCGGAGAGTGGTTCCCTGAGCGACAGGTCTGCGTCCCTTGCACCGGCACCGCTGTAAGTGAAGTTAAGGCCGTAGGTGTAATCGCGATCGCGATGGCCGGGTGCGAGTATGTCGTTATCGATGGCCAGCGCCCAGCTGCTGCGCGCGGCTTTGGGGTCGAGCGAGAGTGCAGGGCGTTTTTCTTCGTCCACCAACAAGGCAAGCTGTTGCCAATCGGGTTCGGCGTTAGCGAGATAGGCGCGGTTATCAGCGCGGGTATAGGCACTCAAGCTAACCAGAAGTACCAGCAGCAAGAGCTGTACGGATACTATCTGGAAAGCACTGATCCATCCTTGAGCCTCACCTTGGGCTTGGGTCTTGCGACTTCGCTGGTAGCGGGCTTGTTGATGGATGATCCGTGAATCCGCGTAGCCGGAATAGGGTTGAGAGTCGATTGGTATGGAAATGCGAAGGGAGCCGGGTTGTGCCACCTGGTCGCGGTTGGCGCTGGCGTTTTGGGCAAGCGCAGAGTCAGCAGATAGTGAAATACTCATCTATTTAGCTCCTTGAAAAAGCAAAAACCAATCCAAAGATGACCGGTCGTCTGCTTTTTGTGCCAAAAATAAAGCGCTGGTGGGCGCCTTATTATTATTTTGGGCAGGATTGGATTGTGGCAAACCCCTTCGCGCCCGAACAATTGATAAATGTCAGATATTGGATATGCAGGTCTAAAGCCACTAATTGATGGCCGTAAACACCAGAGCAAATGCCAGAATGGCGAGTGTAAAAGCGCTATTACCCGTTATTTGCCGAGAATACCTGGCAGGGTTTTGATGAAAACTTCCATGGGCTCACAACTATTGGCTGCTTTGGCTCGCATGAGCGCGCCTTCCCAGGCGTTGAACAGAAACTCGGCCAATTGCGCAGGCGCAACCGGGCTTGCCAGGCTTCCAGCCAGGCGCGCTTCTTCCAGCACATCTTCTACCAGCAAGGTTTTGTTGCGCAGCATTTGACGGACTTTGAGGCGAATTGCCTCGTTGGATTCCGACATTTCCTGACACATATTGCCGATAAAGCAGCCGCCGTTGAGTTTGTCGTCACACTTGTCTACGCCAAATTCAAAGAAGCGAATGAGTCTGTCCAAAGGTGGAACTGTGCGGTCATTGAGCAGTTTGCGGCTCAATTGCATGCGCTCGTCCGCCACTTTTTCGAGAGCGGCAATGGCAAAATCTTCCTTACTTTTAAAGTAAGTATAGAAAGAGCCCTTGGGCACCTCGGCGGCATCGACTATGTCCTGGATGCTGGTGCCGTTGTAGCCACGAGTGGTCATTACTGCAACACCGGCATCGAGGAGATAGTCTTTTTTCAGTTCACGTTTGCTCATGGGTAAAATATATGACCAGTCGTCTGGTTTTTCAAGGGTTGGCTTAGTCGTTGTTGTTATAGATGAGTGCCCGGAATGGAATATTGTGATTTTGCATGCCATCCCGGCGGCGTAACAACCGGAATGGCATATTACTCTACATGGACTGCAAATGCTTGAGCAGGCGAGCCTTGAGGGCTGGAGGGATGTTCTTGATGGTCAGCTGGTCGCTATTGGCGTCATAGACAATATCGCCACCTAAACATTCGGCTGAAAAGCTCATGCTCAGCGCATCGTTGCGGCCGCTGATGCGCACATAGCTGCGCAACTGACCGGAGTCGGCAATAAATTCGCTTTTGGATTCTGGCTGCTTTTCTTCCATAAAACGTACAAAGCGCTCTGGCTCATAGTTTTTGATTTCCTGACTGAGCGTGTTGGACAGCTCGGCGATTACCACCGGTTTGCCAGCCTTGTTCTGCTCCAGGCAGTAATCGACCACTTTGGTGCGGGTGACGCGGGCGGTTTGCTCGTCCAGGGTATCGCTGAAGTTGTCGACTATTTGCAAAAACTCACGCGTATCGCCCTTGATATCATGCTTGTCGCTAAAGCCGAGCAGGGCGCTAAAGGCGTCAGCCAGGTCTTTGTCGCCGCGGGATTTCATCAGTGCAAGGTAGGTGGCTGAATCGCCGCCATCCCAATCGGCCAGATTGATTTTGGCCGCCAGACCAAAACCGGACGTATCCAGATAGCGTGATTCGGTGAGCGTCAGATCGGCATCCAGATAGAGGCCGCTCATATGTTCGACCAAATAGACGTAGAGGATTTCGCCGGCTTCGATTTTTTCCATCGCGAAAAACAAATAGGCATCCAACACCAGTTCGCTGGTATCCAGCAGCTGTTTAAATTGTGCGACGACTTTTTGTGTAAAGCTGGCAAAGCTTAAACGACCTTCACGGTATTCGGTCAGCCAGGAGGAAAAGGGGAACTCTCCGGTCTCGCTGGAAAAGCGGCCATAATGTTTGCCACCTTTGCGAATAAACTGGATTTTAAGCTCGTAAGCGAGCTCTTCGAGTATGCCGTTGAGTGCGAAATCTTCGCTGCGAACCTGGGTATTAATGCCGGCGCTGGGCATATCGCGCACAATGCGATGGGTAGTGATTGCGGAAAAAGCCATAATGAAAATGCAAATAGATTTTGTAATACTGTGGGGCCGCCATCTTAGCACGCGGGTATTGTCTTCACACTCACGGAATAAATGATGGATATCAAACACCTGAATCCCGCTCCTCGCTGGTCTGATGCCACCGTATTTAACGGCATCGCCCATTTTGTTGAAGTACCTAATGACACAAGCGTTGATATGGCGAGCCAGATCGCGCAGATATTGCAACAAGCCCAACACACGCTGGACAAGATCAACAGCGATAAATCCCGCTTGCTGTCAGCCACTATTTACCTGACGGATTTCGCCAATGCCGCTGCATTGAATAGCGCCTGGGAGGCTTGGTTGCCCTTTGGTTGTGCGCCATCTCGCGCCTGCATTAAAGCAGAATTGGTAGATCCGCAGATGCTGGTGGAAATCGCGTTTGTAGCCGCCACGCGTTAAGCGTTTTTTAATATCCCTTCTATACTCCTTGGATTATTTGGCCCGAACCGGCCTGCGCGCCGGGCTGCGCCACGCCTATTGCTAAGGAGTTATTTATGGCGACGCCAATCGATCAATACCTGAACACACTGGCCAAAAAAGAAGGCTCGGATTTATACCTGAGCACAGGTGCGCCGCCCTGTGCCAAATTCCAGGGCGTGCTTAAACCCCTGGCGCAGGAAGCTTATAAGCCGGGCGAAATTGAAAAAATTGCCAATGAAATTATGGATGCGGAACAGCGCGCAATTTTTGCGACAGAATTGGAAATGAATTTGGCGATTTCCATTCACGGCGTTGGGCGTTTCCGTATCAATATTTTTAAGCAGCGCAATGAGGTTTCCATTGTTGCGCGCAACATCAATACCGATATTCCGCAATTCGATAATCTCGGCCTGCCAGAAATTTTAAAAGAAGTGGTGATGACCAAGCGCGGCCTGGTGCTCTTTGTGGGCGGCACAGGCTCGGGTAAATCCACGTCGCTGGCAGCACTGATTGATCACCGCAATTCCTCCAGTGGCGGCCACATTATTACCATCGAAGATCCTGTGGAATTTGTGCATCGCCACAAAAAAAGTGTGATTAACCAGCGCGAAGTGGGTGTAGATACGCGCAGTTATAAAGCCGCGCTGAAAAATACCTTGCGCCAGGCACCGGATGTAATTTTGATCGGCGAAATTCGCGATCGCGAAACCATGGAGCACGCACTGGAATTTGCCGAGACAGGTCACCTCGCTATTTCAACACTGCACGCCAACAATGCGAACCAGGCGCTGGAGCGCATTATCAATATGTTTCCGGAGGAGCGTCGCCCGCAATTGTTGATGGGGTTATCGCAAAACCTGCGTGCGTTTGTATCCCAGCGTTTATTGCCAACCGTGGATGGAAAACGCTGTGCAGCGATTGAAGTCTTATTGGGAACAAAAACGATTCAGGAGTTGATCCATAAAAATCGCCTCACTGAAATCAAAGAGATTATGGAGAAATCCGAAAACATCGGCATGCAGACATTTGATGGTGCGATTTTTAAATTGTATATGGCGGGGCGCATTAGTTTTGACGATGCCATTGCCAATGCGGATTCACCCAATAATTTGCGCTTGCGTATCAAGTTGGCGAGTAACAGTGTTGAGGCGGCGGATTTACCCAAAGCTGCTGCTATTCCCAGCAGTTTGGGCGAATTGAGTTTGACCAAAATTGATGAAGATAAAGAGGGGTAGGTTTCTGGCGAGGCAAAGGTGATTGTCTTTGCCTCGCCGATGATTTTCTAAGCCTTGGGCTGTTTGTAGCAGTTGAGTAACCACTGGATACCAAAGCGGTCAGTCAGGTCGCCAAAACGTGCGCCCCAAAAGGTATCCGCCAACTCCATATTGATTTTTCCGCCTTCTGCCAGCGCCTGAAAAACGCGCGTCTGTTCTGATTCATCCTCAAAATTAATCGTGAGTGCGATGGCGTTGCCAATAGTGACTGGCTGGCCGGGCATGCCATCGGATGCCATGATGCTGACAGGGCCTGCGCTGAATTCCGCGTGCATGACTTTGTCGGCCTGTTCGCCGGGAAGGTTTTGCTGGGCTTGGGCGAAAGTTTGGAGGGAAATAATCTCGCCACTGAGGACAGCTTTGTAAAACTCCAGGGCTTCGCGGGTGCGGCCGCCGAAATTGATGTAGGGGTTGAATGCTTTCATAGAATATTCCTTCAACGTGGGTGGAGTAGCAGTGGGGCAAATCGGTACGTGGAGGTAGGAGAGGGCAGTTTCAAGGCGGGGATCAGGTTAAAAGGCGAGAAACCTGCCCAAGAGTTATAAATCCCGGGTTGTTAACCCAGAAAGAGTTCACGAAAAACAAATTTTGACGAAACTGGCCAGCCGTAGCTGAGCTACACTCTATTTTCCGCTGTGTCTTTTATCTGGCGCATTAATTCAATATATTCCTGGCACCTGCATTAATATCGGATCTGGTTGTGAAGAATCTCTTGTCCATCCTGTTGCTCTGCTCCGGCATAAGTCTGGCGGCTTCCGCTTGGGCTGCCGTTGAGGCGGGCGCTGTTGAGGCAGGCGGGGATGAGGTGAAGGCAGTGGTCGACTTTGATCAGCAGGTGCGCGAGGTCGCCGAGCGTACCGCCGCCGAAGAGCGTGCCAAACGTGAAGAGGCTCGCCAGGCCAAGTTGGCTGATGGCAAACCCGCCAGCGAGCCAATGCGCATCTTCAAATACCGCAAAGATGGCACCTTGTCATTTTCCGATAGCGCTCCTTACAAAACCCGCTATGAAGTGATTGTCTACAACAGCTGCTATGCCTGCGCTATAGGTTCCAAGGTCGACTGGCACAACACAAAGCTTCATATGACTGAATTCGCCGATACCATCACCCAGGCTGCGCGCGAAAACAGCGTGGACCCGGCGCTGGTGCGCGCGGTGATACATGCAGAGTCTGCCTTTAACCCCCTGGCCCGTTCCCGCAAGGGTGCCATGGGGCTGATGCAGTTGATGCCGGATACGGCCAAAGACATGGGCGTGGTGGATTCCTCCAATCCGATTCAGAACATCCGCGGCGGGGTGAAGTACCTGGCTTATCTGCTGCAAAGATTTAATGGTAACGAGACATTGGCGACAGCGGCGTACAACGCTGGTGCCGGAGCTGTCACCCGCCACGGTGGGATTCCTCCTTTCGAAGAAACCCAGACCTACGTCAAACGCGTCAAGATTCTGCTGGAGCGTTACAAACAGCAGAAAGTCCTCGCCAATAATTAAGCCTCTTCCTCCCGCCCACATTCTCTCTCTAGCCAGCATTGTCTGCGGCCAGCATTTGTATGTTGTCGCGCCAATCATCCCCTTCCCACCTTTCTGGAAGTGAAACATGGGAGTGGTCCACTTTGCAGAAACACAGCAATCTGGGACGAATCGCGCCTTGCCTGGTGAAATTATGTTCGTGGGTACGGAGCTCTACAGCTGTACCTCTCCAATAACAATAATCAGATATGGCTCTCACGGACGCAGTGTCGTGCCTGCTTATACCTATTAAATAAGAACTCCAGGGTATCAACTATGCATAAGTTTCAGTCAAAGGCTGGCCTGCGGGCTGCGCTTTTCAGTGCCTTACTTTTCGGTGGCGCCCAGGCCAATGCCGATGTGTTAAACCCAGTGATTGGCAGCTTGCTCTACGAAGAAAACTTCAACACCCTTGATACCAGCCTATGGAACCTCGTGGATGGTGACGGCTGCGAAATTGGCCTCTGCGGCTGGGGTAACCAAGAGCTGGAATACTACAGCCCGGCCAACCTGAGCATCGTTAACGTACCTTTTGAGCCAGCCACCAAGGCCCTGGCGATTACCGCCAAGCGCGAAGTAAAAGGCAGCCATCAATTCACCTCGGGCAAAATCGATTCTGCCAACAAGCTGCAGGTAAAGTACGGTTTGATCGAATTCCGTATGGCGACCCCGCAAGTGGGTACTGGCCTCTGGCCGGCTGGCTGGATGCTGGGCACTAGCCTGGAAACCTGGCCATCCAAGGGTGAGCTGGACATTATGGAGATGGGCCACAGCGCTGCAGGTATGGCCAACGCCGGTTTGGCGGGCTCTGATATCAACAGCTATACCGCGTCCAACGCGATTTTTTACGCGACCGCTGCCTGCTCCTCAGGCAATGCGAGTTGTGCCGCCAGCACCGCATGGCAAACCAAGAATGCCTATGTGGCCAGCACCCCGCTGACTAACCGCTTTGTCACCTACCGTATGTATTGGACTGACAAGCAAATCCGCTTTACGGTGGTGGATAATGGTGTTGAGCATGATATGTACACCAATCCCATCCCGATCAATGCAGATTCGACGGAATTCAATGCGCCTTTCTACTTCCTGTTTAACCTGGCAGTAGGCGGTACCTTTACCGACGCAGGGACACCAGACAAGGTGACTGCCCCTCTGCCGGGCACCCTGTATCTCGACTACATCCGCGTATACCAGTTGGATGGACTCGGTGAAGTGAAAGTCGGCAGCCAGGTGAAGCCTGAGACAGGTACCTTTGGTGTCTTTACCGACAACACTCCAACCACTAACAAGCAGGTATTGGGTTCATCGGCCGATTTCTGGATCTGGAATACCGCGTCTATGGTGACGGGTACTACACCAGCCTATGAAGGTAGCAATGTGCTGGCGATGAAATACACCGCACCAGGCCAATGGTTTGGCGGCGGCGTGGCATCGCGCCAGGTTCATGATATGAGCAACTTTACCAGCGGCAACTTGAAGTTCCGTATCAAAGTGCCAGCCAACGTGGCCTTTAAAGTGGGTATCCAGGATACCTACACCAACTCCAATTACGTGACTTTCCCTGCTAATACCACCACTTACGGTTTAGTGCGTACTGGCGATTGGGCGCAGGCAACTGTTCCTGTGGCTGATCTGCGCGGTAGCCTGGTGGCTATCCAATCTCTGTCATCACTGTTCAGTTTTGTGAGTGTGGACGGTGCCTTGCCAGCGGCAGGTTTTGATATGGCGATTGACGATATCGTTTGGGAGTGTGGCACCAGCGCAGCTTGCCAGGCGGTGGCTTCATCATCATCTGCAGTGGCGACCAGCTCCAGCCGTAGCAGTTCATCGTCAGTAGCGGCGACTAGCACCAGCCGTTCAAGCTCGTCAGTGGCAGCTACAAGCTCGTCTGTTGCGGCCACCTCGACAAGTCGCTCCAGCTCCAGTGTGGCTACCAGCAGCTCATCGGCGTCATCAGTAGCTAACCCAAATGGTTACACCCTGTCTGGCTCAACCGTAAACTTCTTCGCCAACAATGCGCCCTGGGTAGATATTCACTTCACCGTTAACGGTGGTGCCCAACAAAACGTGCGTATGACTCACAACGCCGATAACACCAACACTTATGCGGTTACTGGCGTTCCGGCAGGAGCAGTGGTGAGCTACAGCTACACCATCGGGCAATCGGTGGGTGCGATTGATACCGCTTGGGTGCAGTTCACCATGCCGGCAGCCAGCAGCTCCAGTGTTGCCAGCTCCAGCAAGACCTCATCCAGTGTGAGCAGCAGCAAATCCAGCGTGTCATCTAGCGTTTCGAGCAGTGTTTCTAGCAGCGCAGCAAGCTCGGCGCCCAGCTATGGCTACACCAAGCCAACCACTACCAGCGTCAAGTTCTATGCGAACAATTCGCCCTGGGTAGATGTGCACTACACCATTAACAACGGTGCCCAGCAAAACGTGCGTATGACGCACAATGCGGACAACACCAACAACTTCACTGTGACAGGCGTTGCCGTGGGCTCGGTGGTGAAATACTTCTACACCATCGGCCAGGCCACTGGCGCTAGCGATACTGCCTGGGCGCAATTTACCCAGTAAGCGGCAAAAAACTGCAGTTATATCCATAGGGCAAAAGGAATTGCCAGTCTTATTGAGCCCCGTCCGACGGGGCTTTTTTATGCCCGACATTTGTGCCTGATATGTCAGAGGGTTGGATAACGTACAGACCCAACCGACCCGCTGTAGCATGGTGAAATCTCGTCTTCAGGTTTTGCCGGGGAGCGTTTTATGTCGGGATTTGTCCGTCGGCACAAAATTGTTAGCGCGTTGCTTGCGATAGTGTTTGCGCTACTGCTCGCCGTGGTTTTGGTAATTATTTTCGCTGAGCCGCTGATTCGTTCGCTCACCGAAAATAAAGGCAGCAAAGAGCTGGGGCGCGAGCTGCGCATTGAGGGCGCGTTCAATATTAATTGGCATTGGGGTTATACCCAGGTACATGCGGAAAAAATCCGTTTGGGCAATGCCCCCGGTTATGCCGAGCCGAATATGTTGGTGGTAGATCGGCTGGATTTCAGCATCAAACCGCTCAAGTTGTTGATCGGCAAATTGGAATTTGGCGATATCCTCATCCAGCAACCTTTTTTAGTGCTGGAGCGCAAATCACCCACAGATTACAACTGGAATTTTCCGGCGCTCTCCAGTGCCAACGCGGCGGAGGAGGCTATCAAACCTGACGACCGCCATGACTTCCCCATCATTCGAAGCCTGAAAATCCAGCAGGGTAAATTTATCTATCGCGATGCCCCCAAAGCCATGGATCTTGATTTAGCGCTGGATTCGGTGAGCGGCCAAGGTGGTGACGCCGACAAAAATGCTACGGATCGCCCCTTGCAACTCAAGGGCAAAGGCTCGCTCCAGCATCAAGCCTTTTCGGTGGAAGCCAGCGGCGGTGCCATCGAAAACCTGCGCGATACCAATCAGGCTTATCCGCTTTCGTTCAAGCTCACCATGGGCGCAACCCATGTGACTATGGCGGGAACATTTAAAGATCCTGTGCAGCTCACTGGAATAGATGCCAATCTGAAAATCACCGGACACACTATGTCCGATCTGTTTTACCTCACCGCCATTCCTTTACCACCAACACCGCCCTACAGCCTGGATGGACGCCTGACCAAAACCGGCGGTGTCTGGGGCTATGAAAAATTTGAGGGCAGGGTGGGCGGCAGCGACTTGTCTGGCAGTCTCTCTTACGACACCAGCGGCGAGCGCGGCTTTTTGCGGGCGGATTTGCTTTCTCATGTGATGGATAGCCGCGACTTGGGCGGTTTTATCGGCTTGTCGCCGTCCGGCGAAAATGCCGCACCCGAGCAAAAGCAGGCGGCGGCAGAGAAAAAAGCCAGCCCCAAACTTATCCCCGATGTGCCGTTAAAACTTGAGCGGCTGCGCGCGACTGACTTGGATGTAAAGCTGCGCGCCGACAAAATCACTGCGCCTAATTTGCCATTTAACGGCATGGAAGTGCACTTTGATCTACGCAACGGCTATCTCAAACTTGACCCACTCAAACTGGTACTGGCGGACGGTACATTGGAAGGCAAGGTTGAGGTGGATGCGCAAAAAGATATTCCGCCCATGCAAGTCGATCTCAACATTCGCAAGCTTAGCCTTGCACGCTTTTTTACGGGTACGCGTTTTGAAGGCACTACCGAAGGTGTATTTGGCGGGCACGTGAAGCTGGCCGGTAGCGGTGCATCCCTCGCCGATGTACTGGCGGGTAGCAACGGTGAACTCACCATCATCATGAACGGCGGCAAGATCAGCCGGTTGTTGATCGAGGCGGCGGATATCGATATCGCCCAGGCGCTACCGCTGTTTCTCGGCAAGGACAAAGCCACTCACATCCGCTGTGGCGTGGTGGATTTTGATGTGCGCAACGGCCAGTTGGAATCCAAAGTATTTGTGCTGGATACCAATGATTCGCTATTGGTCGGCAATCTGGGGATGGATTTTAAAAACGAGCGCCTCGATGGCCGCCTCGATGCCAAACCCAAGGATTCCAGTATTTTCTCTGCGCAAATCCCGATCACCATTCGCGGGCCGCTCAAGGCTCCACAGGTGGGATTGGAAGGTAAAAAGCTGGGGCGCAAAGCGGTAGTTGTGGGCGCACTGGCAACATTGCTTAACCCTTTGGCGGCGCTGCTGCCTTTTGTGGAGCGCGGCGATGCGCGCGATGCCGATTGTCGTGCACTTATTGACAACGCGAGCCAATAGGCCTGTTCAGGCTAATCGCGAAAGAAGTTTTCCAAAGCCTGGCGGTACAGCGCCCAATTGGTCCTGACGGGGTCGATCAAGTCAAAATGCCCCAGTGGCTGCAATACGTAGTGGATGCTGGTGTCGCCCTGGCTGTTGGCTGCGGTGGTATAGGCGCTACCTATGGCCGGAGGCACTATGCCGTCGCTACTGCCGCTGATAATCAGGCTGGGGACGCCGGTGGGCAGCATCTGTTGTGGGGACGTTTGTTGCAGGCGAGCGTTCAACGCAGCCGAGGGAATCGCGGTAGGCACACCTATCACCTGATCGGCGAGGCTGCCGCAGGCATTGGGCGCGGTGACATCCGCAATACCTGCCAGGCTGATAACGCCACGCAGTGGCAGGGGATCGGCAATATACAGCGGGCTATCGACGGGTAGCTTGCGCCGGCTGGCTGCCCAAAGTGCCAGATGGCCGCCAGCGCTATGGCCTATGACAACCACTTTGCTGGTATCCACGCCGTAGCTGTCAAAACCGCGGGCAAAATCCAGGGCGTGCCCCACATCCAGAAAGATCACCGGCCATTCGCCCCCCGTACCCAGGGCGCGGTATTCGATGTTCCAACTGGCGTAACCCAACTCGGTAATGGCTTTGGCAAAGGTATCCATAAACCGGTAATCGGCATAGGAGGATACCCAGCAGCCGCCGTGGATAATGATCACCAGTGGCGATTTGGTTTGCCCGGCCGGCAAACGCAGCTCTCCCAATTGCATGCTGTTAGTGCCATAGGCCAACAAGATGCTGGTGACGGAACTGGTCGAATGACTTGTGCTTGATGAGCTGCTGTTAGCCACGCTGGAACCGGTAGCAACGCTTGAATTCATTGTCGGCGCAGCGGATTTGCTCCCACCGCCACAGGCGAAGAGCGACAGGCAAAGACTGATGGCGATGGCGCGAGAGAGCATAGAGCTAACCTGCGAAAGTGGCTGGATAAGATGACTGGATAATGGCTTTGTTACGCTGACGCTGTCCTGTTGGATGACAACTGGCGGTTACGTGGCAAACCCGGGGCTTTCATCCTATTCTCTCCTTAGTTCTACTTAGCCTTAGTCGCTCCTGTATAGGCCTTGTGGCACAGGGGTTAAGTTGGTTGCCAGGGATTTTCATGCAAAGAACCTTGATTAAAACCTGGGTTGGTGCCCTGAGCCTGACCTTGGGCCTTTCCGTGCTTACAGGGTGGGTGACGCAATTCGCCCCGCTAGTGCAGCTACGCCACGATTTTCCCGCCATGGTATTTAACTCGGCGCTCTGCTTTACCCTGGTTGGCTCTATTCTATTGATCACACGCTTTAGGCCGGCTCTCACCGAGTCTGCCTGCCTCGCTGGCGGTACCTTAATCACCACGCTCGCCGGCATTATTTTTTTTGAAAATATCCTGGGTCAGCCCATTTTGGGGGTGGATCTCCCCCCCGTTCACGACTGGCTGAAAGACGGTAACCCCAATCCCGGACGTATGGCGCTCAATACTTCGGTCGGATTTATGCTCACTGGCCTGATACTGATGCTGTCCCATCGCGTGCATGGCCGCGGACGGGCATTGGCAGTGCAAAGCCTCACCTTTTTACTATTGTTTATCGGCTTGACCGGCATGGTGGGGCATTTCCTGCAGCTGGATCTGCTCTATGGCTTTCAGGCGTCGCGCATGCCCCTGAATACCGCGATAGGGCTAGTAGTGGTGTCGGTTGGGTTGTGGAGCCACTGGTTTAGCGCCGATTGGTATCGCAGCCGGCGCTACTTCAGCGACGCGGACAAAATCGTGTTTGTAGGCTCTGCGTTGTTGGTAGTGGTTGCGCTGGCGGCAGGGGTTGCCGGTTTTGCGGCCCAGCAGGGCACTTTTGAAAAGGTCCAGTCAGAAAACCTGGCGTTTGCTGTGCGCAACCAGGTTTCGCTTTTTAAGCTGGAGGTAGATCAGGGTGTTTCACGCGCCAAAATCAACGCCAGCCGCCCGACGCTGATTCGGCTGGTGCGGGAGGTGAGCGCCAACCCGGCCAATCGCACCGCCCGCGATGAATTGGAGGCGTTAGTGGAAGTTGCCATCATCAACGCCGGCGGTGTGGCTGTTTACGATAAAGATAACCGTGAGTTATTGCGCCTGGGTAAATTCGCCGAGGACTCGGAGCTGGATATCAGTCTCGGCCTCGAGTTATCTGCCTTCCTGCGGTGGAAAGATATTTTCTTGCTTACCGTCACGGTCCCGATCAAGGACAAACAGGAGCTGATTGGGAGTCTGGTGGTGGAAGAGCCCATGCTGCATCTTGCCGAGCAGTTTGTTCCCAACCGGGCCCTGGGGGATACCAGTGAAACCCGCATGTGCATTCCCCGGGACGAGGCTTTGGTTTGTGCACCGGATCATGGACACCCCAAGGTTTATAGCTCGGCTTATCACAATGCCAACGGGCAAATGACACCTATGGGTTTGGCGGTTAATGGTCGTTCGGGCAGTTTCAAGGGGTTGGATCATCACAATGTCAGTGTCATTGCTGCCTATGCACCTCTCACATCCACCGGGCTCGGGCTGGTTGTTAAAAAAGATACGGAGGAATTGCTCAGGCCCATTCGGCAACAATTCAGTTGGAGTATTCCGGTATTAATTTTCCTTGCTGCTACTGGCGCTATTTTGCTGCGCATCCAAATCATTCCCCTCGCTGAGCGATTGGTAAAATCCGAGCATGAAGCCCGTGAGAAAGAACTGCGCATCCGCACCATCATGGATAACGTGGGTGAGGGCATTATCACCCTCAACGAACGCGGAGTGATCCAGTCGTTTAACCGGGCTGCGTCTTCTATTTTTGGTTACGAGCCTGAGGAGATCATTGGGGCCAATGTCAAAACCCTGATTCCGCTTGATCTGCGCGGCGCCCACGAAAATGGCATGAAGCGGTATATGAGTGGCGGCGACCCAACCGTTGTCGGGCGCAAAAGTGTCGAGCTACCGGCGCTGCACAAGAACGGCGATATTTTCCATCTCGAGCTGGCGATTAACGCGCTGGAGTTGGATCGCCAGCGCATCTTCGTGGGCATAGTGCGTGACATTACCGAGCGCAAACGCTCCGAGCTGGACCTGCGCACCGCCATGGAAAAAGCCGAATTGGCCAACCAGGCAAAAAGCGAATTTGTGGCCAACATGAGCCACGAGATACGCACCCCGCTCAATGCTGTGCTGGGGGTGGCTGAACTGCTCAGTCGCACACCCTTGGCACCGGAGCAGAAAAAGTACCTGAATATGATCAGCAGTTCGGGTAAATCCCTGCTGGCAATTCTCAACGATGTATTGGATTTCTCCAAAATTGAAGCTGGCCGTATGGAGCTGGCGCCCATCAACTTCCAGCTTGGTGAATTGCTGCAGGCGCTGGCCGCCATCATGAGCATCAATGTGGGCGACAAAGATCTGGAGTTGGCCATTGGCGTAGAGCCTGGCACGCCACAAGCACTGCTGGGCGATTCGCACCGGCTGCAACAAATCCTGGTGAATCTGGTGGGCAACGCCATCAAGTTTACTGACCAGGGTGAAGTTGCTGTGCTGGTGGATTGCGCCAGCCGCGATGGCGATCAGGCGCAACTGCGCTTTCGTGTGCGCGATACCGGCATAGGCATGAGCCAGGAGCAGCAGGAGCGACTTTTCTCCGCTTTTACCCAGGCGGATACCTCGGTTACCCGCAAGTTTGGTGGCACAGGTTTGGGGCTGGTGATTTCGCGTCGTCTTGCCCAGTTAATGGGTGGCGATATCTCTTTGCAGAGTACCAAAGGTGAAGGCAGCGAGTTCACCTTGACCCTGCCATTGCAAGTGACCACCGCCGCCGAACCGGGCAACGACGGTCTTGGCAATTTGCGTCTGTTGGTGGTGGACGATAACCAGACTTGCCGCGATTATCTGGCCAAAACCATAGTGGGGCGCGCCTGGCAGGTGGAGACAGCCGCGAGCGCTGCCCGGGCATTGGAGCTGCTACGCGCTGGCGAGGTTTACGATGCGTTGCTGGTGGACTGGCAAATGCCGGAATGCGATGGCATGGCCTGCCTGCAGGATGTGCGCGCACTGGATTTACCTGTGCACCCACCGGTCATCATGACAGTCAATGCCTATGGCCGCAGCCGCTACAGGCGCGAGCCAGGTCTTATCCAACCGGATGCTTATCTCTTCAAACCCATCACCAGCGCCAACCTGTTCGATACGCTTTACGAAGTGCTTGTGCGCAAAAATACCGGCATGGCCAGCGGCCTCGACCAGGAAAAACGCTTGCCGCGCTTTAACAACACGCGCTTGTTGCTGGTGGAGGACAACCCCTTCAACCAGATCATCGCGCGCGAACTGCTAGAGCAAGCAGGTGCCTTGGTGGATGTGGTAGATAACGGACAGGAGGCAATTGATAAATTGCGTGGCGATGCACATAGCAGCGATTTGCAGCGTTATGCGCTGGTGCTGATGGATGTGCAAATGCCGATAATGGATGGCTTTACCGCCACCCGGATTATTCGCGAACACATGCAATTGCGCGATTTGCCCGTACTGGCCATGACCGCGGGTGTTACCGAATTTGAACGCGAGCAATGCATCGCGTCCGGGATGAATGATCTGATTGCAAAACCCATAGAGGTCGAGCAAATGCTGCACACTATCAGCAATTATTTGTCCGCTGATCAATTACTGGAGCCAGGTCCCGCATTGTCTTCGGGTGCCATCGCCGGGGAGGAAAAGAGCGAAGGTGTTTTTAATGCAGATAAGTTGCAGCAGCTCGCTGCCGGTCGTGAAGGACAAATGGAAAAAACGCGATTGTTGATTGGCAATTTGCTCGATAGCGCAGAGCAGCAACTGGAAAAAATACACGACGCGTGTACCGCTCGGGATTACGAATCACTCAGCCGTATGCTGCACAGCATGCGCGGTTCGCTCGGTGTTATCGGCGCTAGCCGTTTTGCGGATGTCGCACAGAGATTGGAATTGGCATTGCCAGATACAACACCCGAAGAGGTTGCCGACAGTGTTGCGCAAGTGGAAACCGAACTGCGCAAAACCTTGGCGCGAGGACGCGAATGGTTGGCAACCGGTTTCTAGGTAATTTTCCAGAGGTTCCCTAATGCGATCCCAGTCGCAATAGCTGCGCTTGATCTGCCTCGCGTAACTTTTTCATGATGTCTGCCACCTTGTAGGGTTTGGTAATAAATCCAAAATCCTGGGTGGCAGAAATGTCGGCGTTTAATGTGAGTGTTGTGTAGCCGGAGGCCAACAAAATATTCATGTTGGGCTTTAGGGATTTTGCACGCTGCGCCAACTCAATACCGCTCATGCCCGGCATGGCAACATCGCTAAACAATAAGTTGATATCAGTTGTGCGCTCTAAAATTGCAAGGGCGTCCTTGCCATTGTTCGCTGCCAACACTTCGTAACCAAGATCGCGAAATAACTCCACCGCCATATCCAGTACATCCGGTTGGTCATCAACAACTAACACTTTCTCGCTCAACTCTATATGGCTTTCGTCGTCCGCTTTATCCTCTGCAACGGCAGGCAGATACAGCGAAATGCACGTACCTTGTCCGGGGGCGGACTCTATTTGCATATCACCGTTGGATTGCTGGATAAAACCATATACCTGGCTCAGGCCCAACCCGGTTCCTTTGCCGGTGGGTTTGGTGGTAAAAAAGGGTTCAATGGCTTGCGCTTTCACTTCCGGCGTCATTCCCTCGCCAGTATCGCAAAGCATAATTTTTACGTAACGACCTGCAGCCAGGTTGTTTACGCTCTGGCTCTGCAAATTTATCGCTTCGGTGGTAAGCGAAATGCTACCGCCCGCTGCGGTGGCATCACGAGCATTTACGACCAGGTTTAACAGCGCAGCCTCAAATTGGGTTGCATCCATAATCACGAGTGGTAATGGCTCAGCGAGGCGAATGTTAAAATTCAACGAGGTTGTATTGGCGCGTTGTAATACGGCTTCAAAAGAATTGATAACGCGGTTGATATGGTATTTTTCCAGGCGCTGGGGCTGTTTGCGAGCAAAACTGAGGAGTTGCTGCGTGAGGGTAGCGCCGCGCGAAACGGCGCGTTCCATGGTGTCCAATACTCGCAATCCGTAATCGCTGTGAATATCGCGACGCAATACGGCCATGCCATTAAAAATAACGCTCAGAAGATTATTAAAATCATGGGCGATGCCGCCAGTCAGCTTGCCGATAGCTTCCATTTTTTGCGACTGAAAGAGCGCCTCCTGGGCTTTTTGCAACGCTATTGCCGACTCGCGACGCTCGGTAATATCACGCGTGACTTTGGCAAACCCCCAAAGCTCACCCATGTCGGATTTAATCGGGTCTATCACTACATGGGCCCAAAAACGTGTGCCATCCTTGCGCACGCGCCACCCCTCACTTTCGTAACGACCTTCCGTCAAGGCTGTGCGCAAAGCCTTTTCCGGTAAACCGTTGTTGCGATCTTCTTGGGTGTAGAAACGCGAAAAATGTGTGCCTGTCACTTCCGGCGCTGTATAGCCTTTAATGCGCCGGGCACCTTCGTTCCAGTTAGTGATTTCACCTTCAGGTGACAACATGTAAATCGCGTAGTCGGTAACGCCCTGAACCAGAATACGAAATTTTTCTTCGCTGGCGTAAAGCGCTTCTTGTGTTTTTTTGCGCTCGGTAATGTCGCGGGTAATTTTGGCAAAACCTACCAGTGTTCCGTTTGCATCGCGGATAGGGTCCATAACCACGCTGGCCCAAAAACGCGAACCATCCTTGCGTACGCGCCAGCCTTCATCTTCAAATTTGCCTTCAGTGAGTGCAATTTGCATAGCGCGTGCTGGCACTCCGGCGGCGCGATCTTCAGGGGTATAAAAAACCGAGAAATGTTGGCCCAGGATATCTTGCTCGTTATAACCCTTAAAGCGCTGCGCACCGGCATTCCAGGTGCTGACAATACCCTCTGGCGAAAGCATATAAATCGCATAGTCAGTCACGCCTGCAACAAAAAGGCGAAAACGCTCGGCTTCTGAGTTAATGTCAAGGGTTGAAAGGGTCAAGGTAAGATCCAGCTGTAGTTATATGACTTCACAGCTTAGGGGGGATTGGCACTAAAGACTGTGTGTTTCCTAACACACCACTGCTGGCGCTTACCTGTAACGGGATGTCTACGAACTCTCGCGTGAAAATCCTATGATCATTGAGTCCTGTAACCCAGGCGTTGAGCAATATCGCGTGTTGCGGTTTCAAGCTCAATGGCTTCGTCTGGTTTAAGCTCGGCCCGGTAGTAGTCTGGTGCTTTCACGACATCCAACCGCTGCGCCATGGCGGCGTCACTGCGGTTATCCTCAAGCTCAGCATGCGCAAGCATCCGCGCAAAAGTTTCATATGGCTGCTTGCACAAATCTTCGTAACGAACAAAAAGAATCGCGTTGCGCAGGTGATCATCCTGCTCTATCAAATCCAGCACATGTCCATACATGGATGCCCAGTAAAGGCCAAAGGCACGCGCGCGCTGCCCATTATCCCAGTGGCGACGAATCTCTTGCATTCGCGCATCGTCTCCCGTGTGGACGAAACGCTGGCCGCGTCCAAATTCGCAATGCCCCACCATGCGAATCACTTCTTGCCAGCGTGGATCTTCGTGTTGCGTCCGCAAAAACATTTCGTGTTGTTTGACCCAGGAAACGAAATGCGCAGATGGCTCGCGCGTCATCACGATAAAGCGTGCCTCGGGAATAACACGTGCGAGATAGCCGAGGCGGGTGAGATTGTAATTGGCCTTGGACAAGTAGCGCGACCGCCGACGCGCTAGCAAGAGTTTGCCCAAGGTTGTGCGATAGCATGTTTCGAAAGCGGGATTGCACACCGTAGATCCTAAAACGGCAGGGCGACTTTCATCGTGCAAGTGAGGAAAAAAATGTTCCCACAACGCCTCTTCGACAGATTCAGGGCTATCTCGTGTCACCATCAGCAGATCCTTGTGAACACGTTCTTTCGGTGTATCGCTGCAGAGTGGCAACCAATCGATAAGGCGGTTCCATAGGTAAGGTAGATAGGGTTGCGGCATATCGCGATAGCGGTGCGCCGCCAATGCGGGATGCTGATCCAGCAGCGTAAGGGCAATCGTCGTTCCCGCTCGCGCCATGCCCGTAACATACACTGGCCGGTCGATGGGTTTGAGCTTCGATTGCAACAGGCGCGTTTCAATATTGCCAAGCCGCAGCCAAAACGGTTTCAACAACTGCCGAATTTTACATAAGAGATAGTGTGCAAAGGGAAGCGCAGCCGGCTCCGCCTCGCTGGTGTATTTAATTCGCATAGAACAGGCGACTCATCAAAATTGTACTAATAACCCTTCAATGGTCAGGCCTGGGCCAAAACCGAGTAATACGCCAAATTCACCCGGTGCCGGGCGCTTTTGTTTCAGCAGGCGATCCAGAATTAACAACACCGTCGGTGAGGAACAATTACCGCATTCGGCCAGCACTTCGCGCGACAGGCGAGTCTGCTCATCGTCAAGCGAAAGGGCGCTGCCTACCGCATCAATGATTTTGGGGCCGCCCGGATGCAGGCACCAATGCTTTACATCCCTTATGTTCATCTTCAATGGCGCTAACAATTTATCAACGAAGCCATTGATGGCTTCTCCAATCACAATAGGTACGCGTGGCGAAAGAGTCATCTTGAATCCATCATCGCGAATCGACCAACCCATGTAGTCCACATGTTCGGATATTGTCTCAGTATGAGTGGCGAGAATAAGTGGCCCGACATTGTCGGGCGTGTTGGCTATCACCATGGCTGCGCTGGCATCGCCGAACAGCGCCTGGCAAATAATCTGTTCCTTGCTTGTGTCGCTATCGCGAAAATGTACGCTGGAAATTTCGGTGCAGTGCACAAGCGCCGCTTGTTGAGGCCGTGCAGCGAGCGAATCAAGCGCGGTTTTAATTGCAGTAAACGCAGCATGGCAGCCAACATGACCAATAAACGTGCGGCGAAGGTTTTCCGGTAATCCAAACTCCTCGGCAAGCAACATGTCCGGGGAAGGTGTGTCATATCCTGTGCAGCTTGTCATGATAAAGCTGCCAATCTGCGTGCGCGACGAATTCTTCAACACGTCACTATTCTTCAACACGTCACTCTTCAACACGTCACTCTTCAACACTTCACTAAGGGTGCGTCGGCCAAGTTCCATTGCCCCTTGCTTCCACAATTTCATACGCTGCTGAAGCGGCGGTGATTTTTCGTCAGCCAGGGCAGGGTTAAAGAGCGCATGCCGCGAGTTAACCCCGACATTGCAAAAAATATCTCTAGCGCGGGGCACTTGTTCGAACCGGGGGCTAAACACTTGATCATAAATATATGATTGATCGAGCGGAGCGCCGGGGTGGGCAACAGACAGTGCAACAATGCGGGGAGTCAGTGATGGATTACTAAAGGGATTGCTGTCAGGTAAATTCATAATGTGTCTTATTGATGGCGGGCTTAAAAAGTGTGTGCACCTTAGGTCGCCAATATGACAAGACGATGATGATTAATATTTTTAATAAAAAAATAGAGAGGTGGCCGCACTATTTTTTAAACAAGTAGTGCAGTCTATCGATAAAACTTTTAGCAAAAAGGATCGCACTGAGGCGTTAGCTAGCGTACATACCCTCGTTTTTCTTTGGATAATACTGGGGTTACGCAACAGGGTTTTAGTGACTATATGTGTTTGGTTGCGTTGTGCGAGTGTATGCGCCACTCATCTTCTAGTGGCTCTGCCTTGGCAAACATAAAGTTGTTTATCAACTCTTTACCAAAAGGTGAGCAATCATGAACAAAGATCAAATGAAAGGTTCAATCAAAAAAGGTGTAGGTAAGGTTCAACAAAAAGTAGGCGAGGCGGTGGGTAGCGAAAAGCAACAAGCCAAAGGTGTGGGCAAACAAATTTCCGGTGCTGCCCAAAAAGCCTTGGGTGATGCGAAAGAAAACCGCTAAGCTTGCCTGTACGCGGTGGCTTTTCAGCCACCGCACTGCGTTCCTTTTAATCTTTTCCTTTCAATACATTCCATTCAATAAATGCCTTTTCAATAGTTTACTTTTCAACGCCTCTCTTTCTATTCACACTCCACCCGTCTCGCTATTATTTTTCTTCGCTGTAACAAAAGTGCACCCAAAGCGGTGAGCATTAAAAAAGTGGTGTTCGGCTCAGGTACATCGTATTCGTAGCACAGGTTATCAATCAGTGCACTGGTGCGTAGATTGTAATAAGCAAACAGGGATATATGGGATATACCATCAGGCGAAAATAATTTCACCAATTGATTGTCTGTGTAAGTGTAATTTTCATTACCGGCATAGCCGTTCGTCCTGCGGCTAAACAACAATCCGGAATCGCCAAAAATATCCAGGAATACTGCCTGCTCAAACGCAGCGCTTACATACATCTCCACATAAGTAGGTTTTTTTTCCACAAAATATAATTCAAGTGTATCGCCACCTTGCAGCGCATTCGGTGCCGTCACCCCGCCACTCGCACCATCACCGGTAACGCCATCCACTAAATATCCATTACCTATAACCAACCCGCGGGATTCATATTCGTTAGTAAGCGGATGATCGCAAAAACAACCATCAACGGGTACGCGAACAATATCATCAAAATCTATAGTAACTGCACTCGCCATGGGTGCGAGTGATAACGCAACGGCAATAAAACCCGCGCGACCTAAAGCAACAAAAACATTATCCATCATCAAGTCCTCATGTTGAAAATCCGGCTTATATATACGTGGCTAGTTGGGAAAATTCTGTGACACTGAAAACAAAACATTGGTGACATTGAGGGCTTGTGTGCCAGTAAATTCGAAACGTTAATTTGCGAATAAATTTTTGTTATTTTTATTGCTGCATTATTTTTACTACGCCTGGTGCGTTAGTTGCGCTTCTGAAAATAATTAATGTGATCCCAAAAGTTAGCTCTAAACCTTGGGACAGGTGCGGGCCGTTTCAATTGGGATGATGGTTTAACAGCTGTCTTGTGTTTATTTATGTAATATTTATCGTAATAAATCGCCGATTAGTGAAATATACCGTTTCGGCTAGCTTTCCCGGCTAGCCTCATACCTATAACACCAAGCACAGAAGGAGGGCCTTATGCACAATTCCCGACTAATGTTGGCGAGCCTGCTGCTGGCAACAGCAGCCCAAGCCGACACCTACACCCTTAACTCCCCCAATGCTCGCATCCAGGTTGAGGTCGCCAATGCGGCCAACGGTTTGAGCTACAACGTAAAACTGGATGGCAAATCGATTATCACCGAGTCCTCCCTAGGCTTGGTGGTTAACGAGCAACCCATTGGCAAAGAGGAATTACAATTTCTCGGTAAGGAAAACGCCAGTATCAACACAAGCTGGAACCTGCTTGCAGGCCGCGCCAAAACACTCCCCGATCATTACAACGGCATCACTTTGAAATTCGCCGGCAAAGATCAGCGCAAACTCCATTTGCTGGTGCGCGCTTATGATGAAGGTGTAGCTATTCGTTATGTGTTGCCGCCGCAGGAGGGTCTCAAAGAACTCACGATTCAATACGAACTCACTCGTTTTTCATTTGCGGATGATTACACCTGCTTCGGTTTGAATCTGGGTAAATTCGCCAACAGCCACGAAGGCGAGTTTGATCCCATCAAAGCCTCGCGTATTCGCGAACACAATCTTTACGACAATCCATTGGTATGTAAAACCGGCGTAGGCCAAACGACTTTTGCATTGGCGGAATCCGATGTGCGCGATTATCCCGGCTCCTGGTTTGGCGGGCGCGGCGATGGTGGTTACGGTGTGGAGGTTCGCCTAACGCCGCGCTTCGATAGCCGTAAAGATGGTCTCGAACCTTCTGCCGTAAAAACCACTATGACAGCTGCCGGTGTTAAATCGCCCTGGCGAGTCATTATGATCGGCGACACCCCCGGCAAATTAACCGAATCATCACTCATCGCCACACTCGGCGAGCCCACACAAATCAAAGACACCAGCTGGATAAAGCCCGGTAAAACCGCGTGGGATTGGTGGAACGATAATCAGGTTGTGCTCGACAATTCCTCTGCGTTAGAAAGTCCGAATCAAAAACCCGGCATGAATACCGCAACATACAAAGCCTATATAGATTTCGCGGCAACGCTCGGGCTGGAATATATTCTGATTGATGCCGGTTGGCATGAAGGCGCCGCCTGGACGAACAAACCCGGTGCGAATTTATTAAAACCCATTCCAGAAATGGATATGCCAGCAATCCTCAGCTACGCCAAAAATAAAAAAGTGGGCGTTTGGGTATGGGTGCAATGGAAGCAGCTTGATTGGCAAATGGACGAAGCACTTTCAGCTTACGAGCAGTGGGGCATCAAAGGTATCAAAGTCGATTTTATGGATCGCTCTGATCAGGAAATTGTGGATTACTATCACAAACTTTTATCCACCGCCGCCAAATACCATTTAATGGTTGATCTGCACGGCGCCTATCCACCCAATGGTTTAGTGCGTACCTATCCCAACTTTATGACGCAAGAAGGCGTCATGGGTGCCGAGTACAACAAATGGAGCCAACGCATCACCGCCACCCACAATGTAACCTTGCCATACACACGCATGATCCTCGGTCCCATCGATTACACCCCCGGTGGTTTCCGCCACACAACACCGGCGGAATTTCCCACGCTGCGCCGCAACACCTTGCCTTACGTGCAAACCACACGCGGCCAGGCACTGGCCATGTACGTCGTATTTGATAGCCCCCTACAAATGCTCGCAGATTCCCCCATCACCTACAGCAAAACCAATGGCAAATGGCCACAACCCAAAAGCAATTGGCAAGATGGTTTGGAATTTATCAAAGATGTTCCCGTGAGTTGGGATGAAACCAAAATCCTGCAAGGTGATATTGGTGAATACATAGTGTCTGCGCGTCGTAAAGGGAATGATTGGTATATTGGGGCAATGACTAATGAGTCTGGGCGTGCGCTGAATATTCCTCTCGGGTTTTTGGGTAAAGGAAAATATAAAGCGGAGATTTGGCAGGATGGGGCGGATGTTTCTTCAGTTAATAAAACCAACTCTACACAAACCAGTGCGGATAGTTTGACGCTGACGTTAGCGCCTTCGGGTGGGGCGGTGGTGGTGTTGAAGAAGTAAAGCGAGAGCATGTTGTGGAAAAAGCGGCGGGGGGAGATCCTCGCCGCTTTTTTTGTTTTTGGGGTGGTTGTGGCGGGGTTACTATGGGCCTTTTTTCAGGGTTAAGTGTTGTGGTAGATTTGTGAGACACAGATGTGGCAAGGATTTTGGGTGGATTGCCCTAAGATCATCGAATAAATAACCAGTTTGTAGCAAATGGCCGTTGAGGCTACTGTATAAATTTTAAGATATCAAAGAGAAAGGGTATGTTTGGATTCGGAAATAGAAAAAGATACAACGGAGCTGTAGATACAAAACTCGTTAGTGAGTACATGATCGTTACTGATCGTGAAAGGAACTCTAGGTTTCCAGGGGTCAATAAATATTTAGAAATGATTGATCAGGCTTGGAATGCTAAGTTTACAGAGGAAGAGGCGGCCATGTTCATCGCAACGCTCTACTACTCAGGGCTTAAACAAAACGGTCATCATGAAGATGCACGCCAATTGGCCAAGCAGCTAAGCAGAATTGGTCAATCGGAATTTGCTGCAGGAAAAATAGGTATACAGAGACTTCAATCTTTCATGGCGCATATTGAAAAAGCAAATAAAGGTGTAGGAGGCTCAGGGCGAGATGATCAATCTGGAGCTGGATACGCAGTATTTTGTGAGCTAATGAATACTGGAAGACAGGCAGGCTTTACTCATTCAAGTGCTAAATTCTGGTTATGGGCGGAGAGAGAAATGGGGCGTGAAATTACGGGAATAGGTTTTGACGTGTTAGAAATTATTAGAGCAAAGCTTCTTAAAGAAGAACATGAAGTGAGTAACATGTCATTGGCAGAGCTAGAAAGCATAGCTGCTGAGCTATTTAAGCTACAGACGGGGCGCCCTCTTAAATGATCTTTATCTTTAGCGAATCAGCCCTGTAGGGCGGGTTAGTTGCATAGCAACATAACCCGCGAGGACATACAAACATCGCCACACTTGAAGGCACATTGTTATGGTTTTTTGCTCATTGTTTGATGTGTAATTGAAACATAAACACGCGGGTTACGCCTCTGGCTAACCCGCCCTACATGGCTGTGCTTTTCTACGGCTTTGTTATGCCAAGGTAAATCTATGACAGAGGATGCATTGTTGAACATAGCAGAATGGATTTATATGCCTTCTGTTTTGGTTTTTCTATTTATTATTTTCGCGGCTTTTTTTCTAGAAATATGGCTGCCCTCTTTGTATGGTGCAAAACGAGCATTGGCGTGGTTTGCTATAACTGTATTGACACTCACTGTTTTTATTGCAACCCTCATTTGGAGCTTTAGCATGGGTGGTTGTTTCGAAAATTGTTCAGGTAAAAAAGATGATGAGATTGGTTTGATAGTTGCCGGGACGGCTAATTGGATCTACATACTTTTCTTATTCTTCATATGCGCTGATATACATAAAAAATGTATGAAAATTTTTCTTGATTTTATAGAAAAAATGAAAATTAAAGGTCGCTGCTAATCGCAGCCTAAATGTCATATGCGAAATTTTGTCATTTTTATCGAAGGGGAAAATTTCAACTTAGAGGTCGAAGGGGTGGTGCGCCTGTAGGGTTCTTTGCCTCGCGCCGTATAGAGGCTGAAACAGAGGAGGCTGCATCAAGCGCAGTATTGATGCGGTTGCTTTCGGAGCCAGAGATAGACGGTAAAGCACTGACTGATTATACAGTGTTTGTAAAAATGGTTCATGAAATGCCTCTGGATCACAAAAAAGAATATTATGGCTTTACATTTTTCCCAATGGAATAATAGCTTTTAATTGGGAGTAAGGTTAAATTAAGCGAATATTTATACGGTGAACTTTACTCTGAATCCAGTTTTTCGTTTTTTATAAAAAAATAATAACTTAAAAAACCGGGGCGCCTAGTTTATGAACTTTGGCACTATGCTAAATATTACGAGATTAATACGTGAATGAATTAAAAATTAAAGGATTAACACCGTTTGTTCCTGGAAAAAACTTTGAGTTATCAAAGAAATTCTATAGCGATATCGGTTTTACTGTTGAAGCTGAAATAGAAAATGCCATTCTCTTTGTGTCGAACGGATATGGTTTTTGGCTGCAAAATTATTATGTGAAAGAGTGGGCCGAAAACTCAATGCTTTGCCTGTATGTCAATGATATTAAATTATGGTGGTCAAAAAACGAATCTGTATTAAGTAGTGATGCATACGGGGATCACGCAAAGGTATTTTCAGAGCCGCATGATCAAGAGGGCGCGTTGATGATGCAGTTTTGTGATCCATCGGGTGTTTTGTGGCATGTAAGGGAAAACTAAAATTCAGCATCAGAGAATAATAAATTGATCGAGCGTTACGCACTTTCTCCTGATTCCCAAGCTCCAGCTTGGGAATCCTACAAGCCGCTGGTCGGAACTCAGATTGAAGCTTGGGTGCTTGTAATAGAGTGAGAGAAAGCCGTTAATAAAAACACCGCCGAACAATATTTGTACGTCATTCAAACTCAGCTGCGTAGGTTGGCGGTAAGCGCAGCGCACCCCAACATGACCATGCCGCCGCATTAACCAAAAATAAAAATGTACACTGCTTTCTAATTAAATCTTTCCGCCTGTCAATAATGTCGTTTGTTGGCAAGTCAGATATGTTGGGGCGGGTCGCGTAGATTGCGCTGCGCTTAGCCTGCGCGGCCCACGCCAACCTACAGCTCGCAAATTGAGCAAACACCCCTCGCGTTGACAGCTCCAACCCCATCCTCTAACCTGACGCCGCCTTGGTAAAACCCGAGGTCGGGATTACTACCCCCGTGATCACCTAGTGGCACCGAGTGTTTATCACTTCGTGTTCTCGTACAGCCGTGCCTGTTAGTTATGGCGGCTGGGCGGGGCCGCCTTCGGGCGGGCCGGTGATCACTAGGGCCGGTGGTAGTAACCCTGTCCAGTCGCCTCCATGAATTACTACCTCATGGTGGTGGTTAAACAACCTAGTACGAGAAATTATTATGGATAATATTACCTCTCTGGTGCACGGCACCAAATCAACCTGCAATATCACCCTCGACGATTATCAACACGCGTTTTATTAACAAAGTTGCATCAATATCCTCGCCCCCGGCGGAGCGCTTTTGCAGCACGTTGGCTACGAAATAGAGAAAGATGCAAAACATCAATTGCGAGACGAAGTGCATCTTGTCAGCTGTCTGCTACACAATATTCACCACGATCTGGATTTGCCCCAGCATGCCTTATACGGCCTTGCCGATTTGATGTATCGCGTACAGGATTTTTGCGATAAAAATATGGGGTAGGGGAAAAGCGCGGCCGAAAGGTTGCGCTATTTATGTTTAACCACCAAGTCTCAACAGGGAGTATGTAAATGAAAATTAAAGGCGTGCATTTTTTGGCTTTGGCTAGCATATTGTCAGCCATAGCGCTTATCGTGTTTGGTTGGCAATTTTATGTGGGCAATAATATAGAGTTGAAAGCAACAATCCTTCCATTTGTTGTTTTTATTGGCAGTACCACGCAATTTTTAAAAAGCATCAAAAATTGAAATTTAAGGATGAGATAGGTTTTGCCCCATGCACAGAATATTTTTTATTTTTTTAATTGTTTTTTCTGCTTCCACAAAAGCATCAGAGCGTGAGCTTGGTAATTACTTGCAGTATGCTGCAGGTATATACGGCAGCATCTATATTCATGAGTGGGGGCACGCTGCGGTCGCCTACATGGGCGGTGCAACTGACATAGATATAGATGTGCCCCGCAAAGATGGTTCACTCCTGAGCGGCAACACATCCTATCAAATCGCAGAAGATAAGAATTTTCCAGCCTTCAAATTGTCGGTTGATGTAGCAGGGTTAATAACGGCCAATATGGCAGGGGAACTTGTCATTCAAAAGCCGGGTTTGCATGGCAATCCCTTGGCGCAAAGCATTGCAACTACAAATTGCATTGCAAACCTAAAACATGTCTACACCTACTACACCCACATTAGAGGTCGCGACGGTTATACGGGCAATGACATAGATGCTTTTGAAATGGATGGTGGAAATCCTCATATTCTTTCGGCGCTGCTGGTAACCTATACATTGTGGAGCTTGAAAAGAATGGAAGAAAAAAGTATCCCCTTATATGGATTGGAGTATAAGTTTTAAGGTTCGGCTTGTTGGCTGTTTATTATTTCTAATCGATTGGCTTTGAATTAGATCTTACGTATAGGGAGCATCATGACATTTACCAGTATATTCTCGCTATTCGTAGCCTTGGTGATTTTGGCCGCAACGCCAGGTCCGGGCGTTTTTACTGTTGTAGCCAGATCTATGGCTGCCGGCTTTTTTTCCGGGCTGGCCACGGTTTTGGGGATTGTATTTGGAGATTATATTTTTATTGTTTTATCGGTGTGTGGCTTGGCTGCTTTGGCGAGCGCAATGGGTGGTTTCTTTGCGTTTATTAAATATGCTGGCGCCATCTACCTGATCTTTCTCGGTATGAAATTACTTTTGGCAAAAAGCAATTCTGTAGAGATTAAGCCTGCAGCTAAGCATTCTCTTTCTTCAAATTTTCTCGCAGGTCTCGTTACTACGTTAAGCAATCCAAAAGCTATTCTTTTTTATGTGAGCTTTTTTCCTGCTTTCGTTGATGTACAGCATGTAACATCCTTTCAGGTTTTCCAGTTGTTACTTGTCGCAACGGTTGCCGTTGGCTTTGTTATGGCTGGATATGCTTACACCGCGAGCAAAGCCAGGGGTTTCTTCAAAAACTCAGGTGCGAGCAAAAAACTTAATGTAACTGCCGGCAGTATTATGGTGGGCAGTGGTGCGTTATTGGCTGTAAAAGCCTAGATTATTAAATGCAGGAGCGCTGGTGTTGCAAGGATTTGTCTGGGGTTGACTTTGGGTGCCGAACAAATAACACCCAGAGAATTAGTCTTTGGGCATGATAAAACCTTGTGAGATGTTATGTATATAGATCCAAAATTTCAATTAAACAGAAAATTTCTTTATCGGATAAGTGCTGCTTTTATACTGATCAGCCTTTATGGGCTTTTTATAAAAGATTACAAAGCTGAAGATTACGTTATCTATATTCATATCCTAATTAACAGTACGTTGTACTTAGCCCTCGGTGTTGTTGTAGTTCATGCGACGGTTTTGAGGGACAAGGTTTTCGGTATAAATAGATGCCCGCATTGCAATAACAAAACATGGAATGTGGTTCGCAGGTTAAAAATTAATCCAAATATACCGGTATCTTGTAAATGCGATGGCTGTAATAAAATGGTCAAACTGAAAAATTGGCCAGCTTTTATGCTTGTTTCAGTTGTTGGTATTTTTATGTTATCTGTTCTTATATCAAATAATGTTCACTTTGCATATTTAGCTTCGGAAGCATATTTGTTTTGTGTAGTGATTATTATGGTTAGATTTACACCACTACGTGCATGGCATAATTTTAAAAAATAATAAGCTGCGGCAACGATGGTCGAACATAAATCGCTGCTTGGCATTTAATAATGCGGGTTCAGACCTATGAAAATTAATTCGGTAATTATTACCTGTGGAGTTTGCGGTTTTCTCTTCGCTGCCTTAGGTGGCATCAATTCTGGCTATTCTCTGGAATCTTGCGAATTTTATGCTCTTGCAGGAGTTTTCTTTGGTCTTGTAGCTGAGCCTGTAATGTCCCCCAAGGATTTTAAATATCCTACACTGTGGCAAATCTCTTCCTGTGTCGCAGGATTTTTGGTTGTGGCTTTTATATTGTCACTACCCCCTATGGGTTATGCTTTGGCGGTTTTGCTGGGAGTCATCGCCGGTTATACCGCTCCAAGTTGGGTAAAACATTTTAATATTCTGTAACAGGCATAAATTTATAAATCTCCGCATCATTAATATTTAAACCAAAGGACACTGCAATGATCGACCACATAGGCATTCGCGTCAGCAACCTGCAAAACAGCAAAGCATTTTACGTTTCCGCTTTTGTTCCTATCGACTATCAACTCCTGATGGAATTTCCCGCTGCGGTTACTGGTACTGTGGATGTTGCTGGTTTTGGTGAGGCGCCCAAGCCGGATTTCTGGATTAGCGAAACTGCCGAGCCAATTTCGCCGGTACATGTGGCTTTTAGCGTTTCGTCGCGGGATAAGGTGGATGCTTTTTATAAAGCGGCGTTGGCGGCGGGCGGTCGTGACAATGGTGCACCTGGGTTGCGGCCGCATTATCACCCCAATTATTACGGGGCTTTTATTCTCGATCCTGATGGGCATAATATCGAAGCTGTTTGTCACCATCCCGCTTGAGATTAATTGCTAGCTATGAATATCCTTCTCTCACCCGAGCCCTTGCTGTTTTGGCTAACACTGTGTTGTTGTGTTCCGCTCTTGGTGGTAGCCGTGGTGAGAGCGCCTTGGGCGCAATTATTGGCGGTACAGGAGCGGCAGCATGCATTTTTTGCGGCTGTTATAGCGCTTGCGGTTTTGTGGTTGCTGCAGATTTCTATTAAAGGGACCTTGGCTTTTCATCCATTGGTGATGACTGTTACCACTATGTTGTTTGGCTGGAGCCTGGCGATTTTGGTGGGGGCGTCTGCGCTGGTGTTACTTAAGCTTTTTCAGTTGGCGGCGCATCGCGCGCTTATGGGCAGTGAGGTGGCCTGGGCGCAGTTTGATATAAGCACTTTTCCTGTCGATTTTTGTTTGAGCGTTGCGGTACCTGTGGGCTGGGCGTGGTGCGTTATTTGGTTGGTTAATCATTGGAAATTTAAAAATCCGTTTACCTTCTTTTTAGGTGTGGGATTTTTTGGCGCTATGGCTGGTAACCTATTAACCGCTACCAGTGCGGTTGCGCTTTTTGCAGTGGCGAGTAGCGAAATTTATTCGCCGCTGGTGCAAGAGTTTTTTCCATCGTTTTTGTTGATGACGTTTCCCGAAGGTTTTATCAACGGCACTATAGCCACCGCACTCACAGTTTTCTGGCCGGACATTGTCAAAACCTACCAGGACGAATGGTTCCTCAACGATTAAGCCTTCGCATTGCCGCCATTGAACTCGTGCTGGCTTACGTAACCTAAGCAGTAATGTGACAAAGAGTCAGGTGGCTATTATGGCTGGGGGATGGGCACGCGATGGCGGTGTGCAGGATCAAATAGATGCAACGGTAGAAGACGCGGTAGAACGTGCCCGCAGCCGCTTGCCCTTGGGCGAAAGCCTTGAGCATTGCGAGGAATGCGGTGCTGCCATACCCGAAGGCAGGCGTCTGGCCGTTCCGGGTGTTCGCCTTTGTGTTGCTTGCCAATCCCAACACGACCAGGATGAAGCTATTTTTGCCGGCTATAACCGCCGGGGCAGCAAAGACAGCCAATTGCGCTAAAAAAGTAATTAACATGAGCGCAACGGAGCGAATCGGACTAGCTTCGCTTATATCTAGATAAAAACATCATAAAAGCCCGTTTGACGCTTTAAATCGCACTGACTATTCTGTGAAGTAATTGGCAAACCCTTTGAAAATCGGGGACGCAAAGCTGCGGGGCTACGGGAGACTTCTATGAAGCTTCTATGCCAGCCGGGTTGCTCTCAAGTGCATCCAGCCACGTCTATAGCTTTTGTCCCGGTTTCCTATAAATCTTCGTTCCAGAGGATATTCCATGACTGCGACTATTAGCTCAAATCCAGGTAAAGCTGCCGTTGTATCTCCCGATTCCGGCTTAAGCAAAGTCAGCAGTTCCAAGGCGAAAGAAGTGGCACCGGGCAATGCGCCCGAAATTATCAATAAAACCCCGACGACTAAGATATCCAGCACTCCGGCGGCGGTGGTGTCCCTCGGAAACAGCAAATCTGCCGGTTTGGATTTGTATCAAAAAAACGGCAGCCTGGAAAAATCCGACAAAAAGACAACAGATTCCAAGGCGCCAGAAACTAAAACCCCTGAGGTAAAAGTTTCTGTAAAAGACAAAGAAGCTGATGTGAAGAAAACAGCTGTAAAAGAAGCAGTTGTAAAAGACAGCAACGAAAAAAAGGAGCAAACGGTTAAAAAAACCGAGCCCGAAAAAAACAATCCATCGGTCAATACCAAAGAAAAAACCTCAAGCGAGCTGAAATCTGAAAAAGAAAAGCCGACAAAAGAGGTTAAAACTGAAGTGAAAAAAGACACTAAAGTTGAAGCCAAAACCAGTAAGAAATCTGCAGATCCAGCTCCGGATGAATCCGGTGATTTTGTGGCAGGCAAAGGCGATGTCGTAGTAGATGTGAAAGCATCGGAATCCGGTTATGACAACCGTATTTTTTATTCTACCGATAATTTTAAAACCAAAAACTACATAGGCACAGATAATCAAACCGGCTCGGTAAACCTGGGTAAGTTTAAAGAAGGCACTAAAATCCAGTTTGGTATAGATAATGGTGTCGGGCAATTTTTTAAAAGCGGAGCCGCCTCTGGAAACCTGGATAACATCGCTCATGCCAAAGTGACCAAAACGGCCGATGGCACAGAGTTTGGTTTTGAGGATTTAGTGGGCGGTGGTGATAATGATTTTAATGATGCCATTATCAATGTGCGCAATATCGCGACAGCGGATAAAAAGCCTGGGGTGAGTGCGCCTGAGGTAAGTACGCCTGAGGTTACAACCAAAACGGTTAAAGAAAAAACCAATACCAATCGCTCAGGGCTGGGCGATGGTACCAATCCGGGGCGAGGCGCTGGTACTAGCAATGCGACTAACCAGGGCACCAATAATCCCGGCGCTATTAATTCGGTGACCAAGCTGAGTAAGGCCAGCGCTTATACCACTAAAGCGGTAGTGGAAAGCCAACTGAAAGTTGCTGTTTAGCCTGGCTATTGCCAGGCTTTCTCCCAGTCTTCCCCAAGCCTTCCTCGAACTCATTTATCCGCAAGTTTGTTGCGCAGCTGTTGATCGCGCGCAGCAATTTCCGGTGTAACCGCATCGCCAAAATCTTCCAGTTCGTACACGGGGCGAATATCTATATCTGAATCTTCCAGCATGGGGTTGGGGCAGCGTTTTACCCACTCTATCGCTTCCTCCATGGATTTAACCTGCCACATCCAGAAGCCTGCGATCAGCTCTTTGGTCTCGGTAAAGGGGCCGTCAGTAACTATGCGCTCCTTACCCGAAAAATGCACACGTACAGCTTTGGAGCTGGGTTGCAGGCCATCGCCAGATAGCATAATACCGGCGTTTACCAGCTCTTCATTGTATTTGCCCATGGCTTCCAGCAACTCAGTGCCGGGCATGATGGCGGCTTCAGAACTCGGTGTAGCTTTTACACAAACCATAACTTTCATGGGTAGATCCTCTTATGTGTGAATGAAAAAGATGTGAATAAAATAATTCAGGCCAAGGTGATCAGGGGGTAACGGTCAGCATAAACCCTGTTTTCATTAAATAGTCGAGCGCGAAACCGACTTTTCGACAAATGGGTCAAAAATATTTTCACTTTTTAACTTCCGCGCCTAATGCGTGTTATCGAACATAAAACAACCAGTGCCAACGGTAACATTTGTATAAGGTTTCGCTTGAGTAAAAGGGGGATTTATGGCATTGGCACCGCGCATAGGGCAGGCTCCACCTAAATTGGAGAGAGACGAGTTTGGTTGCCAGTTTCGCGACAGGTTTATTGATCCCGCTTTTGATAGTGTTCGCAGTGAGTTAATTAAGGTTGAGGAAATTGCCTGGGAAAACTATCGCCAAGGCCACAAGGCTCCGTTCAAAGAGAAAGCGGGGCCAGGCTTTGCGAATCCGGATTATGATCTCTCTTCCGAGTGGCGAGCTACCAGCCAAAAATTGGCTTTAGCAGAATTAAATCAAAAAGACCCAGCATCACCGTCGCGCGCGTTGTTAATTTGCAGCTCGGCGCGTAACGATGGCTCATGTCCGAGCGAAATATCCAAAACCTGGCGCATGACACAAATGGCCCAGGAGATTTTGGCGCGAGAAAAAATCGCCGTGGATATCCTCGATTTAAGTCTGCTCACGTCAAGTTACGATAAACATATTCATCCGTGCAAAGGGTGTGTATCCACCGCAATGCCGCTTTGTCATTGGCCCTGTAGTTGTTATCCCAATCATGCGCTGCAGCAAACTAATGATTGGATGGCAGAGATTTATGAGCGCTGGGTATCTGCGCACGGCGTTATTATTTTAACCCCCGTGTATTGGTATCAGGTGCCGAGTCCATTAAAACTGATGATGGATCGTTTGGTCTGCGCTGATGGTGGCAATCCGGACCCAACACTGACAGATGGTAAAGATCCTGAAAAAGCCAAGGTCATTGAGTTAGCCGGTTGGAATTATCCCAAACATTTGGCGGGTCGTACTTATGGTTTGGTGGTGCACGGTGATGTAGCAGGGATAGAAAGTGTCAGGCGCAGTTTGTCTGACTGGCTGGATTGGATGGGGCTGATTGACGCTGGCCCAAGTGCGCGTTTGGACAGGTATATTGGCTATTACGAATCTTACGCACAAAGCCATGAGGTGTTTGATCAGGATAATGCATTGCATGAAGAAGTACGAAATGTTGCGAGAGCAGTCGCAATGGCGATTAAAAAATTGCGCAGCGGATTTTTACATAATGCAGATGAAAATTTGCGCAAACCACGGACAAAATAAAGCCACAGCATAAAAATCTATGTCGCTTGATGGTGATTGAAAAGTGATCTTTTTGCGTAAAATGCCTAACTGATTTTTTTAAATAGTTTTTATAACTTTCGTTTGCAAGTGATTTATTTGTTAAGTGATTCAGCACTATGTTGTTAACCATTTCACAAACGCGAACTGTGCAACACAAGTATTCAGGTAGCGTTAATTGCCAAAGGGTTTACACTAAGCCATCTGCCACAAAAAGGCATTTTCAAGCGAGGTTAAGATATGAACAAATCAATGGTTATTGGCATAGTGCTGGGCGCTGGTGTTGCCACTGCAGGCGGTGCAATTGCCGGTTATCAATTATTGAAAGAGCCAACTCACGCTGATGTATTGCAAGCTGTGGCTATCACTAAAAAAGTAAAAGTTCCACACGAAGAGTGCCATGAGGAATCCGTTGTTCATCAGCGCCCCGTGAAAGATGAAAACCGTGTTGCCGGTAAAGCAATAGGTGCGGTGTTGGGTGGCGTATTAGGGCATCAGGTTGGTGGCGGTAACGGTAAAAAAGTCGCCACAGTGGCCGGCGCGGTAGCCGGTGGTTACGCAGGTGACCGCGTTCAAGACAACATGCAGAAAAAAGATACCTACACCACTGTTGAGAACGTCTGCAAAACAACCTATGAGTCTCGCGATGATATTCAAGGTTACGACGTTACCTATCGCTTAAAAGGTAAAGAAGCTGTTGTCAGAATGCCTTACGATCCAGGCCATGAAATCCCTGTTAAAAATGGCGAACTGGTAATTGATGCGCCGGATAAGAAATAAATCCCTACAATTGCCGGGGCTTTGCCCCGGCAATTTTTTTCCCCTCTAAGCAGATTCTCTTGGTTGATTGCCGTTGCAATAAACATTTGTCACATCTCCCGTTAAATATTTTTTTACTCTCCCATTTAAATCCTTGAAGCCCAGCCTGATAATCCGTTGTCTGCGGTGATGGCCTGGTCGTGCCGCGGTGTGGTTTATTTATCCTCCTATTATCCAGTTCCTATTTATCGAACCGCGATTGAGTGAGCTTCGGTTTATTGGACCTCTGCAACCAAGGACTGTCTATGAAAAATTTTTCTTTCAAAAAAATCACTATGGCACTGGCTATTGCCGGTGTTGCATTGTCCAGCGCGACGGCTATGGCAACAGCTCCTTTGGCCAAGACGTCAACGCCCGGTTTTCATCGCATTATGCTCGGCGCATTTGAAGTGACCGCCATCAGCGACGGGACTGTGGATTTGCCCGTTGAAAAACTATTGGTCAACCCCGTGCCTAAAACAGAAAAATCATTGGCAAACGTATTTTTGAAAACACCCGTTGAAACCTCAGTGAATAGTTATTTGATTAATACGGGTAGCAAATTGGTGTTGGTCGATGCCGGTGCTGGTAGTTTGTTTGGTCCCACTCTCGGCAAGCTGGTTGCCAATATCAAAGCGGCAGGTTACGAGCCTGCGCAAATTGATGAAATTTATATTACCCATTTGCATCCAGATCATGTCGGTGGTGTAACTGCCAATGGTGCCCAGCTTTTCCCCAATGCTGTAGTTCGTGCTGATAAACGTGATGCCGACTATTGGTTGAGCCAGGCTAATCAGGATAAGGCTAGCGAAGATTTAAAAGGTATGTTCAAAGGCGCAGTTGCCTCTCTAACACCTTATGTCACGGCGAAAAAATTTGTCCCTTTTGACGGCGCAACAGAATTGGTTCCCGGTATTAAATCCTATCCCACCTATGGACACACGGAAGGTCACACCGTTTATGTAGTGGAAAGCCAGGGACAAAAATTATTCCTGATTGGCGATTTGATCCACGTGGGTGCCGTACAGTTTGAACATCCTGAAGTGACCATCGCCTTTGATACCAACCAAAAGCTGGCAGCGGAACAGCGTGAAAAAATCTTTACCGAAGCTGCAAAAGACGGCGTGCTGGTAGGTGCTGCCCATCTTCAATTCCCAGGCCTTGGTCATCTGCATAAAGATAAAAAGGCTTATGAGTGGGTTCCGGTAAATTACACCCAGTTACGTTAATGGGTTAGCTCGTTGAGGGATGCATGAGTTGCGGGCCTGTTAATCAGGCCCGCAATAGTTTTACCGTCAGGAAAAAAGCAAAGGCAGTCATAGCCAGCGCAACAGATTTCCAGAAAAGGATCGGGTTTCGCTCCAATAAAGGCGGCTTACCGCGATGCAAAAATTCTTCATTCGGATTGCGTAACTCGTAGATAAATTCAGTCACTTCACTATAGCGTTTGTAGGGATCAGGTTGCAGTGCTTTGCGCAACGCGCCATCAACCCATAAGGGGACATCCCGGTTGTATAGCAGAGCAGATTTGTAAACCAATTTATATTGCTGGTTGCGAGTTTTTGCCTTTGCAACTTCAGCTCCATAGGGCAAATGTCCCGTTAACATTTGATAAGTGATAACGGCTAGCGAAAAAATATCGCCACGTTGATTCCCTGTCTCGCCGATAAAATATTCCGGCGCCATGTATTGCACGGTGCCTAATACATTATTGTGCTCCAATGGCGAATCCATTTCGGCGATACCAGCGACTTTGGTGGAGCCAAAATCTATCAGCGTCACAGTATCTGTGTTATCCACCATAATGTTTTCCGGCCGTATATCCTGGTGCACCATTTCCAGCCGATGAAAAGCTTGTAAACCTTTTGCAATTTGTTCTACCAGGGCACGTACGCTTTCAAGGTCTGGTTTTGGGTTGTCGATCATCCATTGGCGCAGCGTTTGCCCTTCAACATAATCGGCAACTGTATAAAAATAATGGCGTTTGCGATTGGGAAATGCGGCCTTGAGTACGTGAGGGTTGTTGATGCGTTTGGCTATCCATTCTTCCATTAAAAAACGTTCGAGGTGTGCGGCATTCTGCTGTAAATCGACGGAGGGGATTTTGATAACGACGCGTTTATCGGTGGTTTCGTCGGTGGCGAGATAGACATGGCTGCGACTACTGGCGTGTATTTCGCGCACAATTTTGTAACCATCAAATCTCATGCGTGCTTCTAACAATGGCGGGAAGGGCAGTTCTGTCAGTTGCTGATAGATTTCCCGTGCATTTTGTTGCGGTAATTTTTTTACATGCAGTATTTGTGCGGTGAGGTTGTCCGGGCTGCCGTTCGCCAAGGCTTTCTCCGCAATCAGTTGTGCGGCTGTATCCAGATTTTCGCGATGTTGCTGTATGCAATCGCACACGAAGTCGGCAGTGACATATTCGTACACACCGTCAGTCGCCAGAAAGAATATATCGCCTTCAGCTAATTGGAGTGCGCGATAATCAATTTCCAATTGCGCATTAACACCCAGCGCGCGGCTTAAATAACTCTGGCCTTCAGCCATACGCAGGCGGTGGTCATTGGTGAGTTGTTCGAGTTGACGGTCATGCAGGCGATAAATTCGCGAGTCACCGACATGGAATAAATGCGCTGTCGTAGATTTAATAATGAGTGCACTCAGTGTGCAAACGTAACCACGATCCTTCTCAAATCTGTAGCTGCTGTGCATAGTTTGCGCGTGCAGCCAGGAGTTGGTTGCCATCAGAACGCGCTGCGCGGATTTTTTAACTGACCAGGCATCCGAGGTGCAGAAATAATCTTCCAGAAAGCTTTTTATCGCAGTTTCACTGGCGATATGGCTGACATCACTGCTACTAATGCCATCGGCTATTGCGAGTGCCAGTCCTTTGGCACTGAGTTGTGGTTCGCGCGGCACAAATGCACCGCAGTGATCCTGATTGTTGGCTTTGAGACCCTTATGGGAATATTGCCCAACTGCTACTTCCAACGTGGCGGTTTTGAAATAGTTGGGCATAGTCCTGAAAGATCCTTATACGAGGTTGCGTTTGGCGCCGGTTCTGACGTGAGTGGTGTAAAGCGTAAGGCCGGTGAGCGAAATGCCGCCGACAAGGTTGCCAATGACTACGGGTAATTCATTCCAGATAATGTAATCCATAATGGAAAATTTTCCGCCCATGATCAGTGCCGATGGAAACAAAAACATATTCACAATGGAATGCTCAAATGTCATCGCAAAAAACAACATGATTGGCATCCACATCGCAATAACTTTGCCGCTTACTGATGTGGAAATCATAGCGCCCACGACACCCAACGATACCATCCAGTTACACAGAATCCCGCGAATGAAAATAGTCAGCATGCCGCCAGCGCCGTGCTCTTTGTAACCAATGGTACGTGCTTCGCCAATGCCGGCGATGGTTTTGCCAACGGGCGAAGGATCGGTTGTAAATCCGTAGGTAAAGACGATAGCCATAAGAACGGCAACGGTAAATGCACCAAGGAAGTTTCCAACAAAAACCAACCCCCAGTTTTTAAAGACTCCCCCAAGCGTAACGCCGGGGCGTTTGTCGAACAGTGCCAGGGGCGTTAGTACGAACACGCCTGTGAGCAGATCAAAGCCCATGAGATACAAAATGCAAAAACCCACAGGAAAAAGTATGGCGCCCACTATGGGATAACCCGTTTGCTGTGAAACGGTGATCGCAAATACCGCTGCTATGGCAAGAATGGCGCCGGCCATGTAGGCACGAATCAAGGTGTCGCGTGTGGCCATGTAGATTTTTGATTCGCCGGCGTCGACCATTTTGGTGACAAATTCGGAAGGTACTAAATAAGACATAAGTGATTTTCCTTAAAGATAATTTCACGAAAGAGCGCAAGCGTTGTCCTTTGCGCATCGCGTGCTTTTAGCAATTTTTACACCAAACTCGAAGAAATTGATAACTGGCTGATATATATAAAAATAACTAGAAAGCTGAGTATTTTTGCTTACGACAATTGTTAAATATCCCGTCAAAATGGCGGCGTAAAACATCTTTTGACCGACGCCATTCAGTGCCTTATAACCAAAGTTTTTAATTTTTCTTGTCGTCAAATTCTTTTCTTTAATAGGCTGAAAATTATTCATTTTGACGCCAAATAAAGGCTAGAATGTCAGGAATGGTGGTTTTAGGCGACCAGTTGAAATACTGGTCAACAAGCTTGAGGCCTGATGTCCTTTCACACTACTCAAAGAGAAATTAAGGATCGTTTGCTTTTAACCTGAATTGGAACGTCCAATTTATTTAGGCGTTTTGATGAAATACCTATCCCTGTTGGGTGCTTTTTGTTTGGCTCTGACACCTTGCATCGCAAATGCGGCTGAGCCGATTTTTGATACACAAAAATTTATTGAAAGCGCAGCGGTGAAATCTATCGCTGAAATTGAAACCGCCAGGGTGGCCCTGCAGAAATCTCCCTCTGCAGAAGTGAAGGCTTATGCCGACGCTATGATCGTCGAGCAACAAGCCAATTTGAATAGCCTGCGCGAGCTGGCTGAAAAAGCGCATATTGCTATGGCAGGCGATGACCAGTTACGTCATAAAGCATGGTTTATCGTGCTTGAGCGTCGCGGTATGTCGTTTGATGCTTCCTATGCAGACATGCGTGCGGCGGAGCGTAAAAAGACGGTGGATTTGTATCGTGCAGCCATATTGGCGAAAGATCCGGTAGTGTCTCCTTATGCGCAAGCGGAATTGCCCGGGTTCATGCGTCAATTGCACCAGGCTCAACAGCTTGTAAAAACCTTTGGCAGCCAAACTGATGCAGATGTGCAATTGCAGGAAGAATCGCAACTAACGATGAAGATGAAGTAATTCCACTCAAGCGCTGCGTGCTTTACGGCGTAGCTCTTGTGGTGTCTGCTTGAATAGCCGTAAAAAAGCCCGCCTCATCCGTTCCGGATCAGTAAATCCCACTTGCTGTGCCACCACTTCAATCGGTTCGTGACTGCTTTCAATGCGTTGTCGCGCCACCTCTGCTCGCATTCTTTCAACAACTTTAGCCGGTGTTTCGCCGGTCTCTGCAAATACTGCACGTCCGAATTGACGGCTGCTCAGGCAGGCCACTTCGGCCAAGCGTTCTACCGATAATTTTTCGTGCAGGTTTTCTCGCGCAAACTGTAACGCAGCTCGTATGCGGTCGGATTCCGGATCTAGCTCCAGCAGGCTGGAAAATTGCGATTGGCCGCCGGGGCGACGGTGGTAGACCACCAGTTTGCGCGCTGTCGCCCGCGAGACTTCTAATCCCAGATCTTCTTCAATGAGGGCCAGCGCCAAATCTATACCAGCGCAGACACCTGCAGATGTCCAGATATTGCCGTCCTTGATAAAAATAGGATCGCCCTGGACTTTCACCTTTGGATAGAGCCGCTGCAAGCTAGCGGCGTGCTTCCAGTGAGTCGTTGCACGTTTACCGTCTAGCAGGCCCGCATCGGCCAGCACAAAGGCGCCCGTGCAAACACTGGCAATGCGTCTCGCGTGTTGCGCGCACTCGCGCGTGACATCCGACAGTACACTGATTCGGTTAGGCGTTTGGCAAGCGCTGCCGCCGACAACAATGAGGGTATCCATTGGCTCATCGTCGATTTGCTCTGCCAATACGGTAAGCCCTACTGAACTGGTGACGCCGCCGCCAACCAGTGACAGAGTGCGCAGGTTGTAGGGCTTGCCGGCGATCCGCCCGGCCACCTCGAAAGCGGCGAGCGGGCCGGTGAGATCCAACAGTTGAAAGTTAGGGAAAATTAAAAAGGCGATGTCGCGCATTGCAAATCCAACCTGGGTTAAGCCAAGGGCAAATTGCCAAATGCCTGGGCGTTGTCGAGCAAACGGTTGGCAAATCCCCATTCGTTGTCGTACCAGGCGTAAACGGTGGCATGGGAGCCGCCGACAACTTTGGTGAGCGTCAGGTCGGCAACAGACGATGCAGGGTTGTGCAAGAAATCACTCGATACCAGCGGCAACTCATTAATCGTCAGATAGCCTTTCAGCGGCCCCTCGCTGGCGGCAGTGCGCAGCAGCTGGTTGATTTCCTCCGCCGAGGTTGGGCGGCCCGTCGTAAAGCTCAGGATTAACAGGCAAACATCAATGGTCGGAACGCGAATGGAGTGGCCATCCAGCTTGCCTTCCAGCTCCGGCATTACCAGGCCAATAGCTGAGGCGGCGCCGGTTTTGGTGGGGATGATGGAAGCCATGGCCGAACGCGCCCGGCGAACATCTTCATGGTAAACATCCATTAGCACTTGGTCGTTGGTGACTGAGTGGGCGGTGGTCATGGCGCCCGCTACTATGCCTATGTGATCGTTAAGTGGTTTGGCGACGGTTCCCAAGCAGTTGGTGGTGCAGGAGCCTATGGCGATGACCCTGTGTTCAGGTTTCAGCACATCCTGATTAACCCCGAATACCACAGTGGCATCCACCTCTTTACCGCCGGGTGCAGAGATAATCACGCGTTTGGCACCGGCTTTGAGGTGTGCAGAGGCTTTTTCGCGATTGGTAAAACGACCGGTGCACTCCAGTACTACATCTATGTCGAGTGCGGCCCAGGGCAATAGAGCGGGGTCGCGCTCCGAGATAACCTGGATGCGGTCACCATTAACCACAAGTGCACCTTGATCCACCTCCACAGTACCGGCGAACTTGCCGTGGGCCGTATCAAAACGCAGGAGATGGGCGTTAATGTCCGCATTCCCCAAGTCGTTAATAGCGACGATTTGCAGGTTGTGGCATTTGCCTGCCTCATAAAAAGCGCGGAGCGTGTTGCGGCCTATACGGCCAAAACCATTGATGGCGACTCTGATGGGTGACGTGTTGGCGATGGCTGAATTACTAGCGACTGTCATGCGAACTCCTTGATGGGGGGTTAAGGTCAAATCCGTCTTTACTCTATGCTTAATCAATATGGCAGTAAATGACTAAAACCCCTCATTTTCGGACATTGTCGTCTTTCCCTAATGGCTCCTATGGATACTAACCCCAAAGCCATAAGCCAAATCGCCCATGGCTCCGGGACTGTAACTGGCTCCCATCGCCAGTTGGCAGAATCGTTAGTGCCACCATTTTCAAAGCCCAGGGTGGCGGCGTAGGCCCAGGTATCAAAAGGTCGCTGGATATAGAGATCATATTCGTACCAGAGGTTGTCACAGTTGCAGCTGTTGTCACCGTAGCTGGATTGAACTCGCCAAAAATCGCGGCTGGGTCCCCAAGGGCCTCCACTGGATTCCTTTAACAATTGCAGGTCCAGATGCCAGGCTGCCAGCGTGCCATCAGGATTGAAACGAATATAACTATCCTGTGCGCTAAAGTTGCCCAAGTCGGAAAAGCTGTCGTCGGGTTGTGATAGCCAGACATGGCCGTCAGAAAAATTGGCCCGATTATCTTGGAGATTGGCAACACTGCTGAAGCTAAAAATGGGGTAGGGTGGTTCGTGCAAGCCCACGCTGTCATCGGGAGATCCATTGAGATATCCCTGAATAAAAGGCAGCTCCTGGCTTTGATACGTAAATTGCAAATTCGCGAAAGCAGCAGGTGAAAATAAAAGTGTTAACAGAATAAATTTGTCGCGCAAATGAAGACATAAGCTCATAGAAAATCCCTCTGTAGAATGACGAAAATCAGTGAAGGCGTTTTTCCGTAAACTTAAGCGAAAGAAAAAGAGAGTTGTGGTTGTGGGCCAAGACTGAGAGGGATCGTGGCGGCTGTCCAGTTTAAAAAAACAATGGGAAGCGTTGTGCTTGTAGTTTTTCGAAAATAAAAAAGCGGCAACCCCGAAGAGTTGCCGCAACAAACCTGCAATAAAATTATTGCAAGTTTGGGGTTGACCAGTTTATCCAGCGGGCGCGATCAACACTGAAGCTGCCATCGGTTTTGACGACATTGGTGTTGGCGCTGCTTATGCCTTTCAAAAATTTATCGACAAACGCATCTACTTCCGGTTGTTGTGACGCAGGGAATGCACAGTGATTGTGATTGCCTATTTGTGACACACCCATGCGATCACCTATGCCTAATGCCAACCAGATTTCGCGTGCTGCTATAGGTGCAGTGTAAGAGCTCACATTGCCCAGCCATTCCATAGAGGTATTTTCAATCACTAACAATGCACGTGGTGCGACCATGCCGAGCAGTTGGTGATGATCAAACGGCAATTTGGTGGCTGTGTTGTTAAATTGCGAGAAAGAACTTCTGAACCATACATTTTCGCCGGTGATTTCGCTTAGCGTTTGCACGTTTTGGCCTGCGCTGCGCTGCGCATCAGAGACTCGCCAGCTGGCGGAGCCACCGGAGCCACTTTCCTGCGGAATCGTCAACAAAAAGCGCTCGTCCAACGCGCCGGCAACCAAGGCGCCTTTACCGTTGCGCGAGCAGCCAGTAACACCTAAATGATTTGCATCAATTTTTGCAGCGGGTGTTTTCTCCAGTGCATCTATCAGTCGGCTCATACCCCAGGCCCAGGCCGACATAGCACCGGCACCGTGATTGCTGCCGTAGAGCGTATAGAATTTTCCTTTGCCGCGAGAGCTGCCGTCGGTTTGTTCGGCAATATCATTGTTGGGGAAGGTGATCACTGCAATGCCGCGATTTAACAGTGCCGTGTTATTGAGTGATGAGCCACCCATGCCAATTATCGCAGGGTAGGGAGCAGTGCCTGTTGTCGGCAATTGAATAGTTGCATTAAATGAAATGGATTTACCTGCATCCTGCACAGTTACGCTAATGCTATTGCCACTGGTAATTGCACTGACTTTCGCTGTTGCGGGATCAGGTTTTTCACCCAGCTCATAAAGTTGCACTTGTTTATTAACTTCCTGACGACGACAAGCCCAATCGTATTTGCTGGTAATAGTCGTACCGTTAATAGATTTAAATGGATTGGGCAGTGCAGCAATGCTTGGCAAGTTGGCGTAACTTGCAAGCTCAGGCACGAAACAGCCTGCACCGGAATTTTCTTTACCGGTTGGTAGTAACGGATCTGATTGTGAATTGCTGGATGTACTTGATGAGCTGCTGGTTGAAGACGCGCTGCTGGGGGCGGAACTGGTTGTTGCAACGCTTGTGGCTGTCGAACTGCTGGTGGCACTGGACACAGGGCATGAGCTTCCACCGGTAATGCCATAGGGCGCAGGCTGGCCGCTACAGGTAGTGCGTGAAATACAGCTCTGTTGGTTTTCATAGCCCCAACCGCTCTGTGTTGTTACGCATAAGGGATAATTTGTTCCGTACCAATTACACTGTTGGCCTTGGGCGGCGCAACTGGCTGTGCTGCTTGCGGTTGAATTGATCGCGCTACTGGTAGTCGCGGCGCCGACATTGCCAAATGAAATGTAGCCGGAACAATGCAACCACTCACTGTAGCTTCCGCTACCGCAACCATTATTGTAAACGCCGGTATTGGTCGCCTGGTTTTCTGCCTGGCGAACTGCGCCGTTTACAACGATATAATCCACACGTAGATCGCGGCCGCTTGCATCATTGGTAAATGCAACGCGAATTTCACCGGATAAAGTCGTAGTCGCCGTGTAGCTCGCCATACTGGTGGTGGCAGTCCAGGTTTTCACGGTAGTGCCACCCACTTGCAGAGACGCAGATTCACTGCCCGCCGTGCCCTGCATACGGATTTCAATAGTATTGTTGGTTTGGGCGTTACAACTGTTGCTCAAAATTACCAGCGACGCCAAGGATAGAAGTGTAGGAAAAAATCGGGATAACCAGATTGTTGTTTGCCGAGTATTCATTTTTTACCTCAGATTATTCTTATGGAGGGTTTTAAGCGTGAGTATTCTCCGATTGCTGAAAGAGTCATTACGCCTGTGATTGCCTGCTTGAATACAAGTATGCAGGGTTGGCGATGATGGGGCAAAAATAAGGCAATGGCAAACGGATAAAAAATATTACGATGCCAAAATATGTAAAGGTGGCGCATTAATTTGTTAAGCTGCTCAATAAGTTTCACCTTTAAAAAATATTTTATTTGTGCTTTGGTGAGAGGATTTTTTGAGGAAATATTTATGCTGTTCGCTGTTTTCTTCCGCAATCTCAATTTGGGTAGGCCACCAGCGCCCACACGCGAACAATTGGAGCAGAGTTTCCTGGCTGCGGGCGCTGGCATGGCAACGTCATTTCTCACCAACGGTAACTTGGTCTTTGATGCCTCCTCTACCAGCAAAGCGGCAAAGATTCTGTCTGCTGCCCGTGCGCATCTATTTGCGCAGCTTGGATTTGAGGAGCCAGCATTTTGGCGGGAGTTGGTATATCTGCAAACTTTGGTCGCGCAAGAGCCTTTTGCGGATATTGATCCCCACAGTGTTTACGAGCGCTGCGTTACGTTTTTTGATGAGCATGCCCGTTTGGGGCCTGCACCCGCGCAGAAAAATACCAAGGGCGATGTGGTGGTCATCAGCTACACCAAGGCGGAGATGCTGTCTGTGTGTTACAAGCTGGGCGCCAGCCCGGGCAGCCCCAATGCTTTCGCTGAGCGGCAATTTGATGTGAAATCATCAACGCGCTCATGGAGCACTATTTGCCGGATTGTAAAAAAATTTGGAGCGGTGAAAAAATAATTCAGGCTTGCAGAAGGGAGGAGTGCAAGCCATCGAATCCTTTTGATGGCTTGGCGAGTGGTTAAGCGGCTTTGTTCTCCAACTCAGGTTGAGGATCATGCGGTTTTTGTTTCAGCGGCAGGATTTTTGCGTTGCGCAAATGGATTAGTTGTAGCGCCGTACGATAAACAAATCGGCCAAATGTGAGCGTAAGTACAACTTCAACGGCTGTGATCACAAAGCTAACAAAGCTGCCATGAGTTTGCAGACGGCGTTGGTGCTTGGCCACCAATCGGTCGCGCGCAATTTCAATGCTGTCGTAAAAGGTGGGAATCATCAGCAGAGTGAGCAGTGTAGAGGTTATGGTTCCACCTATGATTGCTACAGCCAGTGGCTGATAAAATTCTCCGCCTTCACCCATGCCGATGGCAACGGGCATCATGCCGGCGATCAATGCAAAGGTCGTCATCAGGATCGGACGCAAACGCGTGCGGCCGGCATCCATCAAGGCTTCTTCACGGCTCATGCCTTCACGTTCTTTGGTGCGCGCGCAGTCGAGCAACAGAATCGCATTTTTCGCCACAAGTCCCATCAACATAATCACGCCGATAAAACTCATCAGGTTGATCGTATGGCCGGTGGTAACCAATGCAATCACCACGCCGATCAAACTCAATGGCAAACTCATCATCACAGGCACAGGCGCGAGGAAGGAGCTGAATTGGATCACCAGAATAAAATACATAAGCGCGATACCAGAGATTAACGCCGTAGTCATAGCACCAAACAATTCTTCCTGGTCACGGCCTGCACCGCGCAGCTCAATGCCGTAACCTGTGGGGAAGTCGATCGTTTTGGCGAGCTTCATAGCCGCTTCAATCACTTCACCTTGGGGAACGCCTTCTACGTTTGCTGTTACAGTCACAGCGCGTTTGCCATCTGTGTGCATGATGCGCGAAGGCGCTTTATCTTTTTTGATAGTGGCGATTTGCTCAAGTGGTATCACGGTGTTGCTGCCACCTGGCACGAGAGGCAAGCGTGCAAGTGATGATGTGTCGGCACGATCATCCGGGTGTAAGCGCAGTGCAACATCGCGCGTTTCGCCCGTTGGGTCCACCCAATCGCCCACTTCAATACCAGCGAAGGCAACACGCAGTGCCTGCGCCGCATCACCCACGGCAATACCCAGGCTGCTTGCAAGGCCACGGTTCAATTCAATTTGCAATTCCGGCATAGGATCTTGTTGTGCGAGGCCAACATCAACCGCGCCTTTTATTTTGCGCAGGTCATCCATATAGGCGTTGGTGATTTCCATCAGCTTGCGTGAATCCTGGCCGTAAAAATTAATACGTACAGGTTTGTCGCCGCCGTTGCTGGTGTCATCTTGTACGGTATATTCGGCGCCCACCAGGCGCTTTACCTGGCCGCGCAAATCAGCACCTATTTGCGCTGCGGTGCGAAGGCGTTCGCTGGGTTTGCCTATGTCCAGATCAATGCGGCTGCCATCGCGGCCTATATCACTGTAAATAGATTTCACTTCAGGAATTTGATGGGCCAGTTCAGCTGCTTGCGTGGTTTTGATGCGCGCATACTCAAGGCTCACACCCGCTGGCAAGCGAATATCCACGACCAGGCGACCATTATCCGCTGCGGGTAAAAAGCTGGTGCCACCTTTCCAGGATTGTAATCCCAGAGCTGCGACCAGACTGCCTACCGCGATAACCGCCATGGCGCGTCTGTGGCCCAGCGCCCAGCGAATTACCAGGGTATAGCGATCAGCCTGACGGTCAAACCACTCATTAAAACGTTTGAGCAGTGCGCTAAAACCGCGTTTGGGTTGATGCTGATAACCCACAGGATCACCCCAGCGTGACGACAACATAGGGTCGAGCGAGAAAGAAATAAACAGCGATACCAGTACAGAGGCAACCACGGTTAATGCGAAGGGTTTGAACCATTGGCCAGGGCCACCGCCCATAAACGCAACGGGAACAAATACCGCCACAATCGAAAAGGTGGTGGCCATTACCGCAAGGCCAATTTCTTTAGTGCCTTCACGCGATGCAGTCACACGATCCGAGCCGCGCTCCATATGCCGCACTATGTTTTCGCGCACCACAATCGCATCGTCAATAAGCACGCCTATCGCCAGCGAGAGGCCCAGCAGTGTCATAAAGTTGAGCGAAAAACCAAACAGCCACACAGCGATAAATGCCGCGAGTACAGAGGTGGGCAAGGCGAGGGCGGTGATTAATGTTGAACGCCAGGAATTTAAAAATGCGTAGACCACAAAAATGGTCAGGCCGGCCCCGAGGATGAGCGATTCAATAACATTATTTAAACTCTGCTCGGCCCACTCGCCGCCGTCATTGGCGATTTCAAGGACAGTTCCTTCTTTCAAATCCTTGCGAATCGCCTCTATTTCTTTGCGTACAGCTTTCGAGACGCCCACGGTGCTAGCTTCGCGGGTACGTATGATGTTGATGCCCACAGAGTCATGGCCGTTGTACTGGCCTATGTTGTAGCGCTGGGCATTGCCATCCACCACATCAGCTACATCGCCCAAACGCAGCACATCATCGCCATTGCGTTTAATCACAATCTGCGCAAAATCTGCCGGCGTAGCGAGGCGGCCAATCAAACGAATGCTTTGATCCTCCAATTCACCTTCAAGGCGACCACCGGGTGCTGTGAGGTTTTGGTTTTGCAGTGCACGTTGTACCTCTGCCACGGAAATATTGTGCATGCGCAATTTTTCGCTGCGCACCAGCACGGATAATTCACGGCGTAGTTCACCGGAAATATTCACCACCGCAACACCGGGCACGCCGCGCAAACGATCCGCAATTTCTTTTTCCGCCAGCAGCGATAATTCTATGTGGCTTTGCGTAGAGGACGACAGCGAGAGCGACATAATGGGCCAGGCATCCGGATCTTGTCGGCGGATAACCGGCTCGCGCATTTCAATGGGCAATTTGTAGCGCACGCTGGCGATGGAGTTGCGCACCTCATCGGCAGCTTCAATTAAATTTTTATCGAATTCAAATTCAATACGAAACCAGGCGCTGCCTTCGTCGGCCCAGGTGCGCATGTCGTGCACGCCGGGAATGCCGCGCATAGCTTTTTCGAGGCGATCAAGAATTTCACGTTCAACCGTTTCCGGTGAGGCGCCCGGGTAGGGGATGCTCACTTGCAAAATAGGCGGGGCAATATCTGGCCGCTCGTTGACGCGCAGTTGCTTGAGCGCCATCCAACCCAGGGCCATCAACGCGATGGTAATAACCACCGTGACCAGTGGGCGCTTGATACTAAAGTCTGAGAGAAACATAGGCTTATCCTTCCTGTTTCACTGTTGTGGGCGCTTTTTTGTCGGCATCGGCTTTGACGCTGTTACTGCTATCCACTTTTTTCATTTCGACGCTGGCGCCGTCAACCAATCCACCGCGCGGATGGCGAATCACTGTGTCACCCTGGCCCAGGCCCGCCACTATGGCGTAGTCACCGGTTTTAACATCGCGCGCGCCAATTTTGATTTCCACTTTTTTCAGCTGGCCTTTTTGTACGCGCCAGGCATAGGTGTGATCGCCTTGCTGTACCAGGCTGGTTTCCGGCAGTGTCAGGCCCTGCAGGGATTCAGCCTGCACACGGCCCTCTGCAAAGGTACCTACGGTTAAATTATTGCTATTGCCAATAGCCACCTGCACACCCACTTGGCGAGTGTTGGCATCGGCGACGGGGTTGATACGCTCAATCTTGCCTTCGAACAAATTGCCGCGCGTGCCATTGATATGGAAACTGACAACTTGTCCAACCTGGATATACATAGCCTGGTCGGCCGACACAAAACCGGAGAAATAAATACTGGACGGATCAATCACGTTCAGCAGCGCTTTGCCCACTTGCGCGGTATCGCCATTGGAGGCTTCGCGGTGGCTAACAACACCGGAGAAGGGCGCGCGCACTTCGGTGCGAGCCAGCTGTAGGGTGTCTTGTGCAAGGCGGGAGCGGGCTGCGGCCAACTCGCTTTGGGCGCTGTTGCGGCGCAGTTCGGCGTCCTCTTTCTCTTGAGTGGAAACGGCGCCGCTAGTGGACAGGGTTTTCAGGCGCTGGTATTGCCGTTCCGCCTGATCAAAGCTCTGTTGGGCGGCGCGCTCTGCCTCCTGTGCTGAGGCCAGTGCCTGGCGGAAGGTGGTATCGTCGAGGCGTACCAGCAGGTCGCCTTTCTTGACCAGGTCACCATTATCTTTGACGACCTGCATAACAATTGCTGACACCTCAGCGCGCAAGTCAGCCTGCTTTTTAGCCTGCAGCGAGCCGGAAATAACGGGCCCTGAGGCGATACGGGTGGTGGAAATCTCCACCAGATCTTCCGGGACTATCAGCATGGAAGGCTGGGGCTGCTTGGCCGCGGCATCTTTCGCGGCATCCTTTTTGGCTCCGCCACAGGCCGTAACCAGGGCGAGCAAACTCATGATTGCCAACTTCTTGATGTGCATAGAGGTGTCCTTTAGGTATTCGTAAAGCGGATTAAGGGTATTCGTAAAAGCGAATCGGGGTGGGCGGGATGCCCATTTGTCCGGGTGCATTATAGGACGTGGATGGCGCAAGTTTGGATTCAAAAACTTTAAAAAATGTTAAGAGCCAGCGCACTGGCATTGCCAATGAATTAGGATCATAAAAGCAGCCCTGCTAATGACATTCGTAAGTGGACAGCTGGTTGCAGATGAGTTGGTTGGGGAACAGTATGTTGGCCGTGACTGGGACGGTTCCTATAAGGTGACGAGCTTATGAAAATCGCGACTTATAACGTTAATGGCGTTAATGGGCATTTACCTGTGCTTTTGCGTTGGTTGCAGGAAGCTCAACCTCATGTGGTCTGCCTGCAGGAGTTAAAAGCACCGCAAGAAAAATTTCCAGAAAATGCGCTGCGCGAATTGGGTTATGACTGCCTGTGGCAGGGCCAAAAAAGTTGGAACGGCGTCGCTATTCTTTCGCGTATCGGCAAGCCGCAGCTGATACAGCATGCACTTCCGGGCGATGGGGAGGATACCCACAGCCGTTACATCGAGGCCGCTATCCAGGGAATAATTATTGGCTGCCTGTATTTGCCTAATGGCAATCCCGCGCCCGGGCCAAAATATGATTACAAATTGCGTTGGCTTGAGCGGTTGCGTCTGCATGCGTCTGAATTGCTGAAAGCCAAGGTTCCTGCGGTATTGGCTGGCGATTTCAACGTGATTCCCGATGATCTCGATGTTTATAAGCCGGAATCCTGGCGGGACGACGCTTTGTTTCGACCAGAGGTTCGCGCTGCCTATCACCAATTGCTAGCGCAAGGATGGACGGATGTGATTCGCTATCTTCATCCCAACGAAAAAATGTATACCTTCTGGGATTATTTTCGCAATGCATATCCGCGCAATGCCGGCTTGCGTATTGATCACTTTTTAGTGAACGCCGCGCTTAAAAAGAAATTAACGGCTTGTGGTGTGGATACGCAGGTGCGTGGCTGGGAAAAAACCAGCGATCACGCACCTGTATGGATTGAGCTAGCCTTGTCTTCTTAACCTCGTGGAAGCAAGTGAGAAGAACGCGAGCAGTCGCTATTTAACGTTCAAACTTTTTAGCCAGGCTTGCAGCTGTTCACGCTCTTGTGGCAACAGGCTTTTGTCCGGTGGCATGGGCATAAGTTTGTCATCGAAGATTTTTTGCTCCATGCGGGTTTTATTGTTGTCTATCCGCAGCCACTGGTTGCTGTTCAACAATTGTCCTGCATCAGATACCAATGCTTCATGGCATTTGCTGCAGCGGTTAGTCAGTATGCTGCGAATATTTTCTGGCGGTGTTACTGCTGGCGTTGCGGTTTGTGATAGTGCCGGCTTTTCATCTTTATACGCTATTCCGTTTGACAAGCGTAACAGCGCCGCGTTTTTGTCATCCACAATCAACAGGCTGCCGTCGTTCATTATGCTCATACCTGCAGGGGCACCCTTAGGGCGCAAACCATTTACCTCATTCCAGCGCGAGATAATTTCCTGGTGTTGTGCGGCGCGGCCGGTGCCAGCTTTGGCAGAAAAATGTTGGGATGAAAAATCCGTTGCGCCATTTAATGGATCGCTCCAATAGTGCGCGCTGTCGCCCAGTTTGGGTCTCCCTTGCTCATCAACATCAAAAGCAACCAAACGATGACCAACAATTTTATAACCGTGCCAGCCCAGCAGTAATTTGTTGGTGAGCGATGGGAGTTTGGTGTGGGTGTAGTAAAGCGCATCCAGCGGCGCCGTGTGGGGTGGCAAGAGCGACCAAGGCTCTTCGTAATTGCTTTGGTTACAACCAGGCTTGGAATCATCCACACTGGCTCTGCGGTTGTAGCACAAGGGCCAACCATAAAATTTTCCGGGCTTGATGATGTTGAGTTCTTCGTAGGGATCATTGGCGCTGCTGAAATCAATACTGTTTTCTGCTTGCACTACGGTACCGCTGCTATGTACCGCCAACGCCATGGAATTGCGCAGGCCGCTGGCGAACAAGGTAAAATTTTTATCCCAACTGTTGCTGGTGGAATTGAATTTGTACAAGCGCAGGGCGGCCTCGGTGCCATTGCTGCAATCCGCAATACTCACGCTTTTATTGCAGCGATCCGAAGAGGAACCTATGTTGAGAATAAGATTATTGTTGTTATCAAAAGTAAAGTTTTTGAGTGGATGCAAATACTCAGCGTTGTAAGGCAAATCATCCAATACAGTTTCAAACTTGGCGATTTTGTTGTCGGCAATATCAAAGCGGGTAATACGTTGCGCTTCTGCTAGATAATATTTTCCATCGCGGCCACGCAGGATTTTGTGGGGCAGGTTGAGGTCGTTTAATAAAATATTGGCAGTCGGTACTTTTTGTCGAAAATCTACCAGCCACAACTTGCCAAGCTTTGGCCCCCAGCCACCCATGTCCACTACCAGTAATTTGCCATCGGGCAATTCGACGGCGGTGCGTGGCATTTTAAAGTTTGTGGTGGGTGATTTTTGCGCTAGCAGCCCAAGGCAAAGATTGTCGGCAGTGCCCACAGCGAGCTTGGGATATCCATCGCATTGGTCGGTGAGTGTGGTATAGGGCGCAGCATTGGCGCTGAGATTGAAAGCAAGGAGGAGTAGCAGCATTCCCTGAAGTTTCATCGCAATTTTCCATAGCTAAAGAAAGCGACAGGGTAGCTGCATCGGGCTGAAAAGTTAAGCTTATTCCAACACGTCCACCTTCACTTTTTTAGGCGGAGGATTGGGAAATTTCTGGCGGTCATCATCTGTCGCGGGTTCGTTGCATTCGCCTTGTACTTGCGTAGCACCAGCGCGCCCTTGTTTATCCAACTGGCTAAACCCGGTGCGGCAGAATCCGGTAGTGGCCAGTTTTTCATTCAGGCCGTTGTCGAACATAAGTGCAAATTGGTCTTCCCTATCGTCACCTTTGTCCTTCCCATGTTTGCCTGGGCCTTTTCCGCCAGGTCCGCCCGGTGGTCCACCGTGATGCCCGCCGTGGCCGCCGCGACCAGGCCCACCACTTTTACCTTTGCCTTCGGGCATTTCCATGATCATGGTGTAGCTGAATTGCTTGGTGCCATCGCGCTTGACCAGGGTAATAAAGGATTCCTGGGTTTTGGGCGGCGCTGGTGGCTTACTGGCACAGCCGGCCAAGCCCAAGGCTCCCAGTAGTGCCAACGGTGCAAGCAAAGAAGTAGTTTTCACAGGTGATCCTCTTGTTATCGTGATCACCTATGACAATAAAACGGCTGGAGATTCGCGCAGTATCAAAGCTTCCACAATCTTTGCACGATTGTGTGATGTGATGTGATGGGCGGGTGTTTATTTATCCTACGGCGGTGACTTGATAAATTTCACGGGTTTCTCCCAAATCGCCAACACGATGCAGCCTTCCTCGCTGACAATTTGATGGGTGCTTTCGGTGGGATTAATTAAAAACGTCCCCGCTGAGTAATGGCCTTGCTCATCTGACTGGCTGCCGCGCAGGATCAATAAAAATTCCATGCCTGTGTGCAGGTGCTCTGGTATGCGCGCGCCCGGTTGGTAGCGCAGTAATGCGCTCGCGCAACCGGCTTTTATATTGCCGTAGACGGGCAATAAATCTACGCCGTCGCGAAATGCTTGCCAGGGCAATTGCGGATCATCAAAGTCCATGTGTAACAAATTTTGCCACACTCGTTGTTGTTCCAATCTGTCACTCCTTTTTTTTTGCGCAAAAAAAAAATTTACAGCAAAGCCAACACAGCTTCTGACGTCGCAACTGCGCCAAACACACCGCCTTGCATGCCGATCATGGCGAGTGCAGCCTTGTGGTTGGCGGGATCTGTCGCTGCGCAGCAATCTTCCAGCAGCACACATTCAAAGCCGCGGTCATTGGCTTCGCGCATGGTGGTATGCACGCACACATCGGTGGTGATGCCGGTGAGCATTACATTGCGAATACCTTTGGTGTGCAGTATCAGCTCCAAATCCGTAGCGTAAAACGAACCTTTACCTGGTTTATCGATAATAGCTTCGCCCTCAATAGGCGCGAGTTCGGGAATAATTTCCCAGCCCGGCTCCCCACGAATTAAAATGCGACCACAGGGGCCTGTATCGCCAATGCCTGCGCCTATTTGCCGCGAACGCCAACGCTTGTTGGCGGGCAGGTCAGCGAGATCCGGGCGATGTCCTTCGCGCGTGTGAATGATGTGATACCCGTGAGCACGCAGCGCGTCCAATAACGTTGCAATAGGTTTGATAGGTTTCCGCGTGAGATTAATATCGTAACCCATGCTGTCCACATAACCGCCCTGGCCACAAAAATCCGTTTGCATGTCGATAATAATCAGCGCGGTATTATCCGGCCGCAAATCACCGTCAAAGGGCCAGGGGTAGGGCGTGCTCGCGAGTTGGCTCATAGTTGCTCCTTTAAAAAATTAAGAAAAAGCGAGGCAATTATTGAATTAATGCGAATGGCTCGGCTCAAGCGGCTCATGCATTGGGCTGGTAGCTACGGTGAACTTCGCGCAGGCGATAAACACAGCCGATACTGCCAGATAAGCGAAGGCAACTGTGGGTGATTCACCTATACCTATGGCTTCTCCGTGCATAAAGCCAAAGAAGGTGAGTGCAGCACTGGCGAGTGAAAAAGCCGCTGCTTTGGCAAATTGTCGCTCGATAATAAATACCGTAATAGCACCCAACATAAGCCCGCCCAGAATCGCTCCGCCACCCAGCACCGAAAGCCCTTGGTAAAGCACACCCGTTTGCGCAAGCTTGTCGATGCCGACGGTCGCAGCATTGGTACCAGCTGCGCCCAACACATTATCGATTTGCAATTTTCCCCAAGCTGCCAAATGTGGCATGAGCGAAACAATAATCGCGGGCGCGTGGATCTTAGGTGTTTCCTGAAATGCCTGTGAGCCAATCAACATACCGATATAAAGCAATATGGGCGATATGGCGACCACCGGAATAAATGAAGAGAAAACTGCAATAATTCCCAGCCAGCACAAGATTAAAACGGCTATGCCTGTCGCTGCAGAATAACCGATGCGACCGCCCATGGATTTCCAACCCGGGTGGCCAATATAAACTGCATTGATAAAGGGATTGCCCATACAGCAGCCGATTAAACTGATCACGCCGTCCGCCGTGAGCACACGCGTAGTCGGGAAGCTATCGCCCGCGACTGCCGCGCTCTCCACGTTATCCATGGCTTCCACCAAATCGTAAATTCCAAAAGGAATTGCGGTTACTAAAATGACGCCGATAAATTCAAAACCGGAAAACACATGGCTGACTGCAGGCAAGGGTACAGAGAAACCAAAACTCGCAATGGATGCGGTAAGTTTTGCGAAAGTGAGGCCACCATAATTTAATCCCATGGCCGTAGAACCCCAGGCGATTAGCGTGCCCGCTGCAATGGCCACAAGTCCCGCAGGAATACCTTTAAAGTAGCGCACACCGCCAAACCAGCTCAGCAAAATAATGGCAAAACACACAACGCCTATCACTGGTGTCATAAACATTTCGAGTGCTGGTCGCAAAGAAATAAATGCAATAGACACACCGGCAAGCGTGCCCAGTAATGCTGCGCGCGGTGTAATTTTGCGAATGTAAGGCGCTATGTAACCGCCCACCATCAACACAAAACTTTGTACGCACACCCAGGTGAGCCCCGCTTCCCAACCTTTCACAGGGTTGCCCGTGGTGAGTGCAATCGGCAACATAATCACAAACACCACTACAAACATATGGGGCACGCTGATCCCCGAAGGCAGGGCGCACACATCCGTTCGCCCGGTTTCCTTCGCCATTTTGTAGGCGAGCTGCGCGTAATAAATGGTGCTGATGCAAAGCATAAGCCCCACGGCCGGTAATACGCGGCCAAAGACAAGATCGTCGGGCATTTTCAATACAAAACGCAAAAGCCCGGTGAGTACAAGCAGATTAACCAGTATGTTGGTGCCAAAGCCAAAAAACGCATTCCAATCACCCGGCACCCAAACCTGGGGTTTGGTTGTTGTTTGCATAGCGGTGCTCCTGTTTATTAACACATGGTGGTGTTATCAATACATAGTGATGGTTATGAATAAACGCCCAGAGACTCCGAAAAAAATCTGCAGAATATTTTTGTTGCGCCCCTCGGGCTTTGTTAACAAGCCTTAACCTGTTTTTACTGCGTTGTTGATAGATGCAATGACGGCGCTGGATGTGGCGACCCAGCCAAAAATGCCTCCCTGCGCTGTAATGACACGTAATCCCATTTCGTGAAATTCGGGAAAGTAAGAACCGCAGGCATCGCTAATTGCCACGCAGCGGTAGCCGCGGTCATTAGCTTCGCGCACTGTGGTGTGTACGCACACTTCAGTCGTTACGCCGCACACCAATAGATTTTCAATACCTTTTGCCTGCAGCTGCTCCTGTAAATCCGTTTGGTAAAACGCACCTTTCCCTGGTTTGTCGATCACCAGCTCGCCTTTCCATGGCGCCAGTTCGGGAACAATTTCGTGACCAGCTTCGCCGCGTATCAAAATCCTGCCCATGGGGCCTTCGCTACCGATGCGCAGCGAGGGTTTGCCGCGTTCAATTTTGGCGATGGGCGCATCCGATAAATCTGGGAGATGGCCTTCGCGCGTATGAATCACCGTCATTCCCAATGAGCGTGCTGCGGTGAGCAACTTTTGACAGGGCTCAATACAATTGCGCAGCAGGCTTACATCATTACCGAGGCTTGCACCAAAGCCGCCGGGCTCGAGAAAATCGCGTTGCATGTCTATAACAACCAGCGCGGTTTTATTCAGCTCCATGGCAATGGCTTCAGGTTTTGCGGCGAGAGTTTGCACGCTCATAGCAATCTCTCCGCGTTAGAATCGAAAGCGTCCACCTAACCCGAGCGTTCGCCCTGTCTGCTCAACATTATCGGGATCATCTGTGGTAAAGCCCGCATAAAGCTCCAGCTGTTTACTGAGCGGCAAGTCGTACATGATGGTGTAAATGCTGCGGTCATAATCATCTGCATCTGTGCTGGTTTTGGTGAGGCCGGCACCGAGTAAAATTGCCCCTTTGCCCACTGGAATTGATGCGCTTAAGACGAAGGTGTCGCGATCTTTGTCACCACTGGCAAAATCGTCACTCATGTTTTGGTATTGCGCGTAAAGCGTGGTGCCGCCCAGCGCGTAGCTCACACCCAAAATACCGGCGGTTTGCTCGTCATCAATTCCCAAACCTGTAGCGCCCGCTTGCGGGCCGGAAATTTTTTGCACCGCGGCGGTAAATCCAAAATCGCCACTTTTATAAAAAGTGTTTGCTGCTATTTTGTTAACACTGCTATCGCCCGCCTTTTCGCCAAAGGCGTAGGCAAAGCTGGTGGTAAAGCCGCCCATGGTTGGCGTGGAATAAACCAGCGAATTGCTCCAACCGCTATCGCCGTAAAGACCACCGCCGCCAAAGCTCATAAGCACCATGGGCGAAAATGAAAAGGAATCACCGAAGGGATTAAATAAAATTGTGGATAAAAAATAGAGGCTGGCATTGCGCCCGACAGTAAATTGGCCAAAGTCACCCTTGAGACCAACGTTGGCAGCGCGGGCAAACATAATGTCGCCTTCAAAGCGTCCCAGTTCACCGCTGTCAGGCCGTAAAAACATTTCCAGCGAGCCTATGGCAGTTAATCCACTTTCTAATTCATGGCTGCCATGAACGCCGAGATAAGAGGTTGTGAAGCCGTTGGATTCCAACCCTGTCAAACTTTTCGCATCCTTGTCGCCGGCGGGTTTGTAGTAACTTAAAAAACTATCCAGCTCGCCCGCAAACGACAGCGAGGGTGCCCCGTGGCACAGGTTTGCGACGGTAATTAACAGCAAAGTGCAAAGTGCGGTGATGGATTTCACCAGATGTGTGCGTGTATTCATGAGTACTCCCTTGCTAAACAATGTGTTCGGTTTGCACCGGTATGGTTGTGTTTTAGTGTTTAGGGTAGTGCGAGTAATGCATGCATTGAATCAACGTTGTATACAACGATGTGCTCTGCATAGCCTGTGCCAGCTCGAAAACTGAGCAATCGTTTGAGGGGCAAGTGAATGAATTCGCTAAGGTTTTGTTACAAGGATGGGTTTTGGGTTGCGGGCTATTCCTCTGGTCGGGATAAAAAAATGGCACCAAAGCACAGCTTGTAACTTGAGGCTTTGCACCGCTTGTGGGCGATTACACAGGATAAAATCCTGATTTATTTACAAGCATCAGGTCGTCGCCTACCATGAAATAAAGCAGGCAATAGCAGCATCTATCGCGTGAGCGTTTTCTAAATGGAGTAACGAGTTTGGCCAAGTCCTCAGCGCAACAGGTTTACGAACTGCTCAAGAAAAAAATTATCGATTTTGAAATTTATCCGGGCACCCGTATCACCGAATCCGAAATTGCTGAAGATTTCCAGGTCAGCCGCACACCTGTGCGCGCGGCCCTCCAGCGGCTGGAAGCTGAGGGGCAAGTCACTATCATGCCCAAGCAGGGTTGTCTTGTGCGCTCAGTAGATATAGAAACTATCAGCCAGTATTACGACGTGCGTATTGCCCTGGAGGCCACGGCAGTGGAACTGGCCTGCGACCATATGAGTGATGAAGATGTAGAAACCCTGCAAGAGGTGTGGAATCCGGCAAAGCTGGAGAAAAAACTCGATATGGAGGAAATCAAAGCGCGCGAAGAGGCTTTCCATGTGGGCATCGCCATTGGCAGCGGCAATCCGGTATTGGCCAATTATCTGCGCGATATCAACAATCATATTCGTATACTGCGCCGCCTGGGCTTTCCCGATCGCCAGGCGGTGATTGAAACCTGCGAAGAGCACTATGAAATTTGTGAGCTGATAAGAGGCCACAACAAAACCCAGGCTCGCCGCGCCATGACCAAACATATCCGCAAAAGCCAGGGGCTTGCGCGCAGTGTTACCCTTAGCCAATTGCAGCAGGCGATTAAGCGCGGCAAATAAACTGCAGTGATTAATGGAGCGATTGAATCAACTTAATCGTGTCATCCCTCGTGCGATCAATCTCCGCATCGATCAATTCTACGCTTTGATCGTTACTGCCTATACCTTCCCAATTGTCGCTCCAGATGTTGTTAAGTGTGTCCGTATCCTTTTGCAAGGCTGACGGCAACACCATGCTTAAATCCTGAATTGTTAACACGTAGGACCATCCGGTGCGCGGGTTGCCTTTTTGCATGTCTTTGTCGTAATGACCCAGGTAAACCAGTTCTTTCAGCTGGCTTAATTTTGCCAACAACTCAAAAGAGGCGACACGCAGGTTGCGGTTGTACTCGGTATGTTCGTTGCGCCAGGTGTTATAGCCCAGACTAAGCAGGGCAATAAAAATGCTCACCAGCGCTACTGAATGGCGGCTTAGTTGGGCTTTGATACTGGCTGATCCGGGGGTGTCCATGGTTGTTCTCCAAAACGGGAAAAAGGCTATAGTCTTGCGGCCATGATTTTATAGATTAAAAAAGCTGCCTTATGTTACAGCTACAATCAGAGATACTTTCCCTTGCGTTATAACGCCGTTAGAATGGGTTCGCCCAGTCGGCTAATGTTATTCGGTCAATTCCTGCTACTGGGCTGTTTTATAAATAAAAATGACAAAGGCCTTCCTTAATATGAGGATAAGGTTGTTCGCATCATCACTTGTTTAGCTAAACAACCTGGCAATAAAAAAGCCACTGACCTTAGGTCAGTGGCTTTTTTATTTGAACAAATTTTTATTGGGAAACTTGGTTGGTTGCCCGAGCTTATTGGATGATAACTTCATCCATATCGACATTTGGCCACACTTCTGCAACCGGCATATTGTAGGTATTAACCGCGATGCCAATGCGACTTACCTTGGTATCGTCAAAGCCAAAGTCTGCGGAAAAATCACTACCATTGAGGTTAAAACTTACGCGGTTATAGACATTGTAAGTGAAGGTACTGGCATTAATTTCGCCGGTACTTGCACGACGTCCATTGCTATCAACGGCAAAAAAACTAAAGCTCGCTGTTTTGGCCACGCCTTTGTTAATAAATAACTGCAGAGATACTTTTTTATTGTGAATATTAATTGTGCCGGGCAAGGTTTTTTCAGCTTTCCAGCCAGGATAATAGCTGTTGTTAATCAGGACGGGATACATGCTTAAACCCATATTTATACCGGCCGTTGCCGCGGGTTGCATCGTAATCGGGTCGGTTGAAATAACCCACTGGGTAGCATCTGTGTAGAGATTAAAATGTTCTGCTACTAATGGATTACTGGTCGGCAGAGAACCGGTGCCTTTTTCCCAGCGGATATTGTCTAATTGCAAGTGCACATTTTGTGCCTGGGAATTGCTGGGTTTTATGATAAGTGCGCGATCAATATTGGTCAGGTCCAACCCATCGGTTACCATTTCTTTAATGTCCAGCTCAACATGACTCCACTCGTTGGTTTTTTTAAGGACGATTAAATAAGGATGGCTGGTACATGGCCATACGCATTCAACACGGGCCTCAAAGGTGGCGCTTTGCGTGGTGTTATCCCAATCCGAGCCAAAATCGAGAGGGTTAATATCGAATGACACCTTGCCAGTGCCATAGCTACTCAAATCTTTCTTTAAGCTAACTTCAAATTGACCCCAGACATTTGCGGCGTTACCGAGCTTAACGTCTACAACAGATTTGTGATCACTACCAGTTGCGTCCACAATGCTCCAGCTTACGAAGTTACCACTCTGGCCGTCGGTATAATTTTTACCTGAGTTAGTGGTGGTGCTCCACTCAAACGCTGAAAAACTACCCCAATCAGCATTAAAGCTGTTTTGAAAAATATAGCTGCCGGTATCAACTGGCGGGTTGGATGAATTGTTGCCGCTATTGTTGCTATTGCCGCCCCCACTACCGCCACAGGCGGACAACAATGCGAGTACAGCTACACCAAAAAGTGGTGATAAATATTTCATATTATATTCTCTGATCGAATCCTGATGATGTCTGGCCAAACCCCTGTTGTAGCCAGTTCCGGTAATGCAAAAAGCGGCGCCATTTTAGGTGGGGCTTTGCGCGCCGGCAATCAACTTCTGATCGATTTGTGCGTTGCCTGCAGTTTCATTGATAAGGTCGCGTTTGAATGCATCGAGCTTGTCTGCGGGTAGTTGAATTCCCAGTGTTACCGCGGCCGCATAATTGATGTTGATAATCTGCCCCTGGTATTGGTTGAGCAGATGGCGAGCCTTGGCTTCCCTGGCAAAATCCACTGTGACTTCGATTTCCACTTTGGGGCTAACCTGAATTAAATCGGCCTGGCCAACGGCATGTGAAACAGCCGCTGAATAGGCTCTGACTAATCCTCCCGCACCCAATTTGATCCCGCCAAAATAACGCACTACCACGGCTAATGAGTTGCCCACTTCGCGCTCGGTTAATACATGCAGCATAGGTTTACCGGCAGTACCTGATGGTTCGCCATCATCGCTAAATGCCTGTGTCATTGGTTGACGGGTATTGCCGATCACATAGGCCCAACACACATGGTTGGCATCGGGATATTGTTGGCGATAATGATCTATATGTGTCATTGCCTCCTCACGAGAGGTGACGGGATGCAGGAAGGTTAAAAAATCACTGTTCTTTTCTTCTGTGGCGGATTCGACGGGCGTGGCGAGTATGGTGTAGGTAGTCATATTTTTCGGGTAATCAGTAACTTATGTTTTTCCAGTGGGTTAAACGTCGAACCTTTCATAGGGCCTTATTGCCAATATGGGGCTTTGTTTCGAATTTTATAAAAGAATTTGAAATTAAAATAGGATCTTAATTTCAAAAAAAAGATCTGGCAGAGCGTTTCGTTAAAAATGCCTAATCTATAATTATCAAACTATGCCAGCGTTATTTAACGAGGGCTGGAAGTGTGGTCTTCCCGGATGCCACCTGATTATGGAGAATTTGGATGTCTTCTGTTCCCTCTGCAACTATAAACGAATTGAATAGAAGTTTTGCCGACTCATTACTGGATGCTGTGCCCGCGGGAGTTGTGGTCACCCGTGAAAATGGCGATATTTTTTATGTAAACGCCGAAATAGAGCGCTTGTTTCGCTACAAAAAAGCTGAGCTAATAGGAAGGTCCATTGATATTTTGTTGCCTGAACAATTTCGCGCAGGCCATGTTCGTCACAGGGAAAATTACGCCGCTGACCCCACTCCACGTTACATGGGTGTTGGTCGAGATCTATTTGGATTAAGAAAAGATAATACCGAGTTTCCGCTGGAAATTGGATTGCGCCCGTTGGAGTCAGATGGCGAGCAACTAATCATCGCGACTATTGTGGATATCTCTGCAAGAAAGCAATCTGATGAACGCTTTGAAAAAGTAATCAGTGCTTCACCCTATGGGCAGTTACTGGTCGATGAAAAAGGCATTATCCAGCTGCTCAATCCCGCACTTCTCGCTACCTTCGGTTATCAAAAGGAGGAGTTAATTGGCAAAAGTATGGATATTCTTTTGCCGGAGCGCTATCGCGAAAATCACGCCCAGCTTCGCCAGGGGTATATAAGCTCTCCCAGCTTTCGCGCTATGGGTAGTGGTCGCGATTTGACGGGAAGGCACAAAAATGGTCAGGAAATCCCCATTGAAATTGGTTTAAGCCCTGTATTATCCGGCAGTAGCAAATTAACGCTCGCGGCCGTTATCGATATCACCGAACGCAAGCGCTTGGAATTGAGTCTGAAGCAGGCAAATGCCCACCTTGAAGAGTTTACCTATGTCGCCTCACACGATTTAAAATCGCCATTGCGTGGAATTTCCGACCTTGTTGAATGGATTATTGAAGACTTCGACGAAAATACCTCGCCCGCTATTGTAAAAAATATCGAGCGGGTAAAAGCTCGCATTGGAAAAATGGAGCGCTTGATTGAAGACCTTCTACTTTATGCTCGCGCAGGTAAACGTATAAAAGAACTATCTGCTATTAATTTGCAGGAGTTAATTGGCGGTGTCATAGAGCTTCAGCCAGTACCAGCACACTACAAAATAATTACCGATATAAAACTGGATACAATTCAGTCTGCGAAAACCCCTCTTGAAACCGTGTTGAGAAACTTATTCAGCAATGCCATTAAACATCATGATGGACTAGATCCCGTCATAACCTTGAGTGCGAGGGCATCGGGTAATTTTTGCTTGTTTGAGATTAGCGACAATGGGCCGGGAATTCCTGAAGCTGCCCAAGAGCGGGTATTTCGTTTGTTCCAAACGTTGACTGCCACCGAGCGAGCGGGTAGCGGCATAGGACTGGCGTTGGTAAAACGCTTGACTGAAAGCCATGGCGGACATATCGAGCTGGTTACAAAAGACGGGGTCCGCGGAGCTGCATTCAGGGTGTTATGGCCAAGATTCCCCAGGAGAGATTTGGATGAGTAAGCCAACTATGAATATATTATTGGTGGAAGATGATGATGTGGCGGCCGAAGCCGTTATCCGCAGTATCAAGAAGAATGATTTGAGTTTTCCGGTAGTGGTTGCGGTGGATGGCATTGATGCCTTGGAAGTTTTGCGGGATGAGCGCTCCGATAAGAAAATCGAAAGGCCATTTCTCGTGTTGTTAGATCTAAATATGCCGCGAATGAATGGATTTGAATTTTTGCAAGAAATTCGCGGCGACGAAAAACTGAGGGACATTGTTGTTTTTGTATTAACAACCTCTGACGCTGATTCAGATAGGTCGCGCGCGTACCACGAGAACGTTGCCGGTTATATGGTGAAGTCAGCAGTCGGGCCACAATTTGCGAGGCTTACCAAGCTTCTTGATAGCTATGCCAACTCGGTGAATTTGCCAAAGTAATTAAAGGCTTACCTAATGGATGCACTTGCAAATCAGAAATATTCTGTTCTCGTTGTTGATGATGACGATGTTGACAGAGAAAAAATTATACGTTTGTTAGGTAAGTCAGAATTACCTTTGGATGTGGTTGAGAGTTCATCCGCAAAAAACGCGTTTGACATGCTATCTCAAAATAAATTTAACTGCGCCATTATTGATTATCACCTACCTGATTGCATTGGCTCGGATCTTATTGTAGCCATCACTAATCACAAGCCTGCTCCAACTCCGATAATTATGATTAGCGGCAACAGTGACGAGCGCGTAGTTGCCAATGTTATGCGTGACGGGGTGTTTGACTATTTGCCAAAGCGAAATCTTGAAATGACGCAATTGAAGCGGACACTGAAAGCGAGCTTTGATTGGGCAGAACATGAGCAGCGCAACATTGAAGTCAATACCCGATTTGCACAATTGGCGGAGGGCTTGCCACAGCTCGTATGGACGTGTAATTCAGATGGCCAGTGTGAATTTTTAAACAAGCGTTGGCAGGAATTCACCGGAAAAACCATTAAATCGCAGCTTGGGCATGAGTGGTTGATGCAGATTCATCCTGAAGACAGGATTAAAATACAGGAGCATTGGGTAAATCATTCCGGATCAGGCCAAGAGCTCCTGGTTAATATTCGCATACGTCGATTCGATGGAATCTATCGTTGGTTTGATACGCGAGCAATGCCTCAACGCAACGGTAAAGATGAAATTGTGCGTTGGCTGGGAAGCAATACCGATATCACCGAAATTGAAACTACCCGGCAAGCACTTGCCAATAGCGAAATGAGATTTCATGCTGCGTTTGAGCATGCTCCTCTTGGCATGGCATTGGTTAATGATAGTGGGTTCATAACTCAGGCTAATACAGAATTTGAACGATTGCTTGGCTATTGTATTGATGCGAGCGGTGTTGAGAAATTGTTGGTTGATAAAATAATTCATCCAGATGATGTTTCTGAAAAAAATAAGAACTTTAAGACGCTTATGGAGGGGGGTAATCGAAATACTCAATTTGAGGTAAGATTAATCTCCAAAAATGAAGGTAGTGTTCCTGGGCTAATGCATGTTTCTGTTATTGAATTAGATGCTGGTCTACCTTGTTATCTCATTCAAATATTCGATTTGTCAGAAAGAAAAAGATACGAGAAAAAACTCATTCGTATGGCTCAATATGATTCGCTGACTAAGCTTGGCAATAGAACCAGGCTGAATAATGAGATTGATATGGCCATAAGGAAATATAAGAGAAATAGCTTGTGGTTCGCTGTCCTGTTTTGTGATCTGGATAATTTTAAGCAGATTAATGATGGTTTGGGGCATGAAATTGGGGATAGATTATTAAGGGTGGTTGCTCAGAGATTAAAAAAATCATTACGTAAGGAGGACGTGGTTACCAGGTTGGGCGGGGATGAGTTTGTGTTGGTTCTACAGGATGTAGTTAATTATGAGTTTGCAGCCTTTGTTGCGACAAAAATTATTAATGCTGTCGCGAAGCCGATATCGCTATCTGATAATAGGATCCACGTTGGAATTAGCATTGGTATCGCAGTGTATCCTACAGATGGAGAGGATGCTAAAACCCTACTGCGCAATGCCGATAGTGCTCTTTATGAGGCGAAAGCTAAAGGTAGGGGTATATACCAGCTATATCGTAAAGAGTTAACTGAGCTAGTGCATAAAAGACTGCTGTTAGATAATGATTTGCGCAAGGCTATAGTTAACAACGAGTTTCAACTTTATTATCAGCCGGTAATCAATTTGGATTCTGGCAGGATTTCCTCCGTTGAGGCGCTTATTCGCTGGTTTCATCCGCAGCGCGGAATGATTTCTCCCAGTGAGTTTATTCCCTATGCACAAGAGACAGGGCTGATCGTAAAGATTGATGAGTGGGTAATTAACCAGGCTGTCATGAAAATCGCGCAACTACATGAGAGAGGTATTTATATCAGTGTGGCTGTTAACGTATCTGCAAGGCAGTTTCAAAATAACTCATTAATTCCAATAATAGAAAATGCGTTGGCCGTAAATAAATTTTCTGCAAAATATTTGACAGTGGAAATTACGGAGCAAATGTTTCTTGAGGGGGCTGAAAAAAATATCAAGCAAATTGATGCGCTGAAAGCCCTAGGGGTGAAAATATCGCTGGATGACTTTGGTATAGGTTTTTCATCTCTTGCTTATATAGTTCGTTTTATGCCAGACATTCTGAAAATTGACCAATCTTTTGTGTCGAAAATAGGGAAGGGAACACAGCATGATGCTATGGTGCGGGCGATTGTGGGGTTGAGTAATGTTATCCCGATGAAAATAGTTGGAGAGGGTATAGAAACGCTTGAGCAAAACGATTTCCTTCGGAGCTTGGGCTGTCATTTTGGCCAGGGTTACTTCCATGCGCGTCCCATGCCAGAAGAAGAATTAATAAAATTTTTAGCAAAAAATGATCATAGGCAGGGTAGCTGATTCTTTATTTGGCTAACCCTTACCCTATCATGGTCGATATCTATTTAGACCAACGATAAACTTCACCCGCTTTGGTATTCACATCAACCAGATAACTATTGGCGAGAGAAACTTGCGGTAAATTTTTCGTTGTATTTTTGATTGGCTTTTTAATTGCCGGCACAGCATATAACGGGTTTGGATTATCGCCACTGGCTGGCTTTGTCGTAAAGCCTTGCGCTTTAGGCAGCGGAACATAGCTGCGCAGCCGCAAGTTGCCCCCCAAGCGAGATAATACCTTGAGCTGGGTAATTGCACCTTGCTCCCAACTTATATCCACCACAAATCCCCCGCGCATAACCAGACCTTTTACCTCACCCTTAGGCCAGGCTTGCGGTAACGCGGGGAGCAAAAAAACGGCACCGTCCTGGCTTTGTGCGAGCATCTCGGCCACGCCTGCAGTAAAACCAAAGTTACCATCAATCTGGAATGGTGGGTGGGCGTCAAACATATTCGGATAAGTGCCGCCGCTTTGCGAAAACTCATCATTACTGTTATGCGCAGGTTTAATTTGTTCGCTAATTAATTTAAGTGCGCGATCGCCATCCAGCATGCGCGCCCAGAAATTAATTTTCCAATTCATCGACCAGCCCGTTGATGGATCGCCGCGCTCTTCCAGTGTCACGCGCGCTGCGTTAAAAAGCTCCGGTGTGCGTAGCGGTGAAATCTGGTTGCTAGGGTAGAGGCCATAGAGATGGGAGATGTGTCTATGGTGGTCGAGCGGGTTATCCCAATCCTCTAGCCACTCTTGCAGCTGATGGTTGCGGCCAATCTGTAAGGGGGGTAATTGCCCAATAATTTTTTGCCAGGTGTTAATCGATTCTTTGCTTTCGCCGAGAATTTTTGCAGCGGCTATGCTGTTGGTGAATAAGTCGAATAAGAGCTGGTTGTCCATGGTCACGCCAGCGGCAATTTTTTTGCCAGTGGCTTCGGGGGCGTTTTCCGGAGACATGGAGGGCGATACTACCAGCCAACCGGTACGTTCATCCCTTACCAAAAAATCCTCAAAAAATTCACAGGCGTTTTTCATAATGGGGTAGACACGGCGCAAAAACTCTTTGTCACCTGTGTATAAATATTTTTGCCATAGGTGCTGCACTAACCAGGCGTTGCTCGTGGGCCAGGCACCCCACGACCAGTCAACACCGCCGCTGATACGCCAAATATCAGTATTGTGATGAGCCATCCAACCGCGCGCCCCATACATCTGTTGCGCGCTCTGCTGGCCGGTAACCGACAGGTCGCGAATTAAACTGATCAGAGGCTCGTTGAGTTCCGAGAGATTGGTAACCTCCGATGGCCAATAATTCATCTCGGCATTGATATTCAATGTGTATTTGCTATCCCAGGCGGGTGTTTGCGATGCGTTCCAGATGCCTTGTAAATTCGCAGCTTGTCCGCCAGGTTGTGAGGATGAAATTAAAAGATAGCGGCCAAACTGAAAATACAGGCTCACCAATGCTGGATCATAGCGCTGGGCAAACAGGCGAATACGTTTGTCCGTTGGCTCTGCCGAAAAATTATTGTTACCCAAATCCAGTGAGGTGCGCTCAAAATAGTGACGATAAAAATCGCTGTGCGCTTGCTGGCGCGCGTTGTAACTGCTAGCGGTAAATTGTTGTTCGGCTTTATTGATGTAATCTTGCGCACGAGCAAGTGCGTTTGCACTAATGTCATGATAGTTGATGAAGTTAGTCGCCATAGAAACCAGAATAACTACATCGGAAGCACCGCTAACGCGCAGTTTGTTATCTTCCACCGACAGCGTTCCATCGTTGCGAATAAACTTGGCGATATCGATAAGATCGACCTGTCCTTTAATGCCTTCGTGGTCGCGCGAGCGGGTTTGCAGTTCAATTGTGCCCGTCGTTTTATCCGTTGTAATTTGTGCCTTGTCCGGGTGAGTTAATTGCAGGGTAAAGTTTAATGCTCCGGCGCGGCTGGCATGCAGGCGAATCACAATTACCTGGTCGGTAAACGAGGTAAATATATCGCGTTCATAATCGACATCGCCAACGCTGTAGCGAGCATGAGTGACTGCCGTGCTTATATCCAGTTCACGATAATAGTTTTTGAAATTTTGGTGATCGGAAAAATTAATCAACAAATTACCTGCGCTCTGGTAGGGCATTCCCTGCGAATCCTGGCTGGTGATTGTCTGCTGGGCGAGATCAGAAGCGGCGACATAGTCCCCGCTATTAATCAGCTGGCGAATCCTGGGAAGCGATTCCTTTGCTTTCAGGTTTAGATTGTTGTGCGGTCCGCCGGCCCAAAAGGTATTTTCATTGAGCTGGATATTTTCTTCCGCAACGCCGCCATACACCATGGCACCCAGCCTTCCATTGCCAAGGGGTAGGGCTTCTTCCCACTGGGTGGCGGGTTTATCGAACCAGAGTTTGAGATTATTGTTCTCGCCGGCATGGCTATACTGGCTTCCTATACCAAGGAGGATTGCAGTTGCAAGAGCGATTAACGTCTTCATCAGGAATATTTCCCATAGATATTATTGTTAGCGATACCTTGCCGATAGGAGATCTATTTTTCTTCGATATTCTACGTGATAAAAAAAACAGCAAATCAGGTTGCAGTGTAAAAATATGTAAGATAATTTGGCTGGCACTATTGAGCTATAAATAGAATGGCTCGTGAATCTTCGGCATTTTTCCCAAATAAAGCTTTAGCCAAAAAATAAATCAAGATAATTAGAGAAGCCTGACCATGCCATACCTATCCCGCCGTCGCTTTTTAAACCACAGCTCCCTTTTAGCCGGTGTCTGTGCCTCGCCAGTCTTTGCTGCGGTATCCAGTAAACAAGCTAGTGCTTCGAAAGTTGTGGCCGCTAATGCGCAGCCATCACTGCAGCGATTTACCTATGCGCAAGTGCAACTGTGCGAGGGCAGGTTGCTAGATCAATTTCAATATCAAAGCCGGTTATTTATGGACATTGGTGATGATAAGTTGCTAAAGCCTTTTCGTTCCCGCGCAGGGCAGGATGCTCCGGGCGAGGATATGGGCGGATGGTACGATGACTCAAAAGATTTCCATATAGATCCCAATGATTGGAGTAGCGCCAATTGGCACGGCTACATTCCCGGCCACAGCTTTGGACAGTATGTCTCCGGTTTGGCGCGCAGTTATGCCATCACTGGCGATGAAAAAGCAAAGCAAAAAGTTAACAATCTTGTTAAAAAATATGCGCTGACTATCTCCCCAAAATTTTTCGAAAATTATTATTTGCCCGCATACACCTATGACAAGCTTGCTATTGGGCTTATAGATGCGTATCAATATACGGGCGCTAGTGAAGCAAAAGATGCGTTCGGTAAATTAACCGATGCGGTCTTACCCTTTCTGCCAGAAAAAGCACTCACGCGCGAGGAGCGTCGGCAACGGCCTTACACGCAAGAAGCTGAAATCTGGGATGAACCCTATACGCTGCCAGAAAATTTATTTTTGGCCTGGCAATTGGGGTGGGGTGATAGATACAAAGAGCTGGCTATTCGCTATCTGCAGAACGACGCGCTGTTTGATCCACTTGCCAAAGGCATAAGCCCCTTTAAGGGCAAGCATGCTTACAGTCATGTGAATGCGTTGAATTCTGCGATTCAAGCTTACCTGGCAACAGGTGACGTGAAATATCTCACTGCGGCTAGCAACGGGTTTGCTTTTTTGGAACGGCAATCCTACGCAACAGGTGGTTGGGGGCCCAACGAAGAGCTGGTTGCTCCTGATGATACCGAAACCTTGTACAGATCCCTGACCGAAACACACCGCTCTTTCGAAACACCTTGCGGTGTCTATGGTCACTTTAAAATTGCACGCAGCCTGCTGCAAATTACCAAATCCAGCCACTATGGTGACAGCATGGAGCGTGTGCTTTACAACACCATACTTGGCGCCAAGCCTACCTTGCCAGATGGCAGCACTTTTTATTATTCAGATTACAATAATAATGCGAATAAATTTTTCCGCGGTGAGCAATGGCCCTGCTGTTCCGGCACTTTTGTGCAGCTGGTTGCTGATTATGGGATTAGTGCCTACCTTCAAGATAAGGATCAGGTTTATGTAAACCTTTATATTCCGTCGCGTCTCAACATGAATGTGGCAGGCCAGGAAATCAGCCTTAGTCAAGTAACCGATTATCCATTGGTAAATATAAGTGCTATTGATATTCACACAGCCAAGCCTGCGGTCTTCTCCATTTTATTGCGCATCCCGACGTGGAGTGGTCCTGCAACTAAAGTCAGTATTAACGGAAAGATTCATCGCGGCAAGATAACCTCGGGAAGCTTTTTAATGCTGAACCGAACCTGGGAGCAGGGCGATCGAATTGAGATAGCATTCGACATGCCTCTGCGTCTGGAACCGTTAAATAAGGCGCATCCAGAAATGGTTGCACTGCTACGCGGCCCCCTGGTGCTGTTTCCTCTCAATACGCACGACACCCATTTCACCGCTGGGCAATTGCTGGATGCCAAACAGCTATCAACGTCTGAGTGGGTCGTCTCTACTGCAACTGAAAAAATCTATTTAAAGCCTTTTATGTTTATCGGCAGCGAACATTACAGCTTATATTCAAAGCTTCGTGTTAAGGCATAACCCATCGTTGCGAATGGCGGTGGCTGTATGAGCGGCTGCCGTTGTTTTGACTGCCAGTGTTAGTATGGCCAGTGAAAATATGATGTAGAAGAGCCAAAATACTTTTGGAAAGGGGCGGGTTATGATCATTATCAAATCCTTCTAGCTGCTGAAAGCGAAGCGCTATCCTGAGCAATTAATGTAGCCTGGTGTTTGCTTTTTTCAAGAGAGTGACAGTGTGGTCAATAAAACCAGTTTTGTCCAAGTTGAATAATCGATAAGGAAACAACTTTTAAGCGCTTCGAGTGGCGCTAAAACGAAACGGTAATAAGTCGAAATGGTTTACACGCATTAAATAAGATTCTCTTCTTCTGTCCTTCAACATATTGATTTTTCTGTGGTTGGAAAATATGGCTCGCAAGCTGCGTGCTGTAGGGTACTGACTCATAGGAGAATATCTATGCGACATTTTTTATATCCGTTAATTGTTCCTTGTGCGTTAACAGCGCCATTGATTTTTGTTTCTCTCAATGCTGACGCACTGATTATCCGCGACACTTATACAGTCAATCGACAATTAACTTACGATACACCAGAGGGGAAGGTATTTGATTTAACGCAGGCGGGATATTCACCTGTCACAGATTCAATTACGCATATCAAACTGGCCTATGACTTTTTGGAGTTGTCTTCGCCCTATAATCTTGGCGATCAAGATGATATCCATGATCCATCCGACGACGATGTCTACGAAAATGAGTTTGCTGTTTTTAGTTCATGGATATTCGGCTGGCGAGAATTTTACGGTGATATAGACACAGGGCCAGTCATTTTTGAAACCGATTGGGCTCATCGCGGCTGGTGCCAGTTTCCGGAAATTATTGATTCAACCGATGAGGAAAATGAGCTTTGCGAACTCAATATAGATACAAAAGGGACAATGAATGCATTTGTTACGTCTTACACTAATAACCTGTGGTTAAGTTCCATCACTGTGGAAATTGATGTGGATCGCCAATCCAGAGTTGTAGAGTCTGATTCCTGGCTGATGTTTTCTATCGGGTTATTGTTTATCGGCGGGCGGCGAAAGATATTCAAAAATGTTTAGGATTAAATGAAAAAAAGGAGGATTGGTTAAGCGAGTCGGCAATATTGGAGAAGGCGAAGCGGGAAAATATTTCAATACATCTTATTGACGCCTCAAGTTTTGTATTTATCGATTGTGGCGCCATTGCGGTTATTTAATGTGCGCTTGAACACGGACGTTTACAAAAATATCTTTATAAGATTGCTCGCTGGCTAACCAGAATAGATAACGTTAGAGGAGCTCTTATGAATACATTGATTTTTTCGCAAGCAGCCATTTTCCGTTTACAACAGTTGGGCAGCCAGTATTATCGGCATACAGGAGAGCGCCATAAGCTTGCCAATGAGAATGGAATTCTGGAATTACTGCAAAGCAGTGCACCAATTGCAGATCGCAAAGTGCGAAGTGCCTATCACGCCTTTTTGTTGGAGTTGAACCATACTCAAATTGCGGCTTTAACGGAGCGTGGAGTCAATTTGCGTCACCCGCATACAGTTCACTAATGTATAGTTGGGGTGGGCATTAATGCCCACCCAGGTGTAAATCAACTTACGTATTCTTCTGCTTCAATGGTTTGCTTTACGAGATCTTCCAGCTCTCGCTGCTCATTGGCGAGTTTACGGATGTCGTTGCCGAGTTGGTTGTAAGCCATCGCACTACTGGTTAAATACCAGTGAAAATCTTTTTCGGTTACTTCCGGTGGGCGCTCGTAGATCTCCGTGGCCTTATCCAGCTTTCTTTCAAGCGCTGTTTGATCCTGGCTTAATTGGTGCAATTGCTCAGGCGTTAAACTGATGTAATCACAACCCGCCAGTGCGCGCAGCTGATTCAGGTTGTCAAATCCGCTCGCCATAATTTTTGTGTTGTATCCCAGGCATTTTAAATTGTTGTGAATGTGAGAGAGTATCTGTACGCCGGGATCATTGCTTTCGTAATAATCTGCAGGTTCATTATTTTTATACCAACGAGTAGCTGCATCCACTGGCATAGACAGTGCAAACGCCGCTGCATCACCGGCAGCCTGAGCCTGTATAAAGCTATACACCATGGACAGATGTGTATTAATGCGATCTCTCTGCAACCGGCGAGCTGCTTCTATGCCGGGCCAGGTAGCAGGTATGGTGAGAGCAACCCGGGAGGCATCTAGCCGGTGATTGCGGCAGAGGTCATGTAGCTCCCGAGCTTGGTTAATGAGGCCTTCAGTATCGAACGCTAGCGCTATATCCAGTTCAATAAATATATGGCCAGACGTTTTGGGCAATATTTTTTTGAGTAGGTTAACGGTAAGCAGCAATACCACAGGTTTCGGATTGGGAGTATAGCTGCTCCAATGATGCTTTTTAGCTTCGCTAATCGCTTCAGTCATAAGCGAATTCTGTTGCTTAACCAGGTTTACTATTGCGTTCGTGCTAATCACTACGTTGGAAGATACATCGATAACTTGCGCATCGGCGGTTTCAACCGCGATTGCGCTAAATACTTTTAGCTGTTCCAGTTGGTTGGGCATTAGGGGATCCTTGTAACTTTTTTAAAGTTACAAGTCTAGCACCAAATTTATTTTTTGGGTGTGTGGATTTAATGGGTGATTCGCTGATTTTCAGTGGTAATCACCTGCTCGGGATGAGCAGGTGGGCAATCCTCCCCATTTTTATTTAGGGACTTGTTAATTATATTTTGGAAGTTGGACGCGAAAGGTGGTGCCGTTTTCTTCGGTCGAGGATACAGAAATGTTACCGTGATGGGCGCTAACGATTTCTCTCACAATATATAATCCAATACCTAGATTTCTTTTCAATTCGCGGTCGGCATTTTGATTTTCGACTCTATGCATTAAATCAAATATTTGATGCTGATTTTTTTGGGGAATGGGTAATCCATCATTGTGAACAGTAAAAACTATGTGGTCCCCGTAGTCTTTATTAACAACAGTGATGGCCGATTCTGCTGATCCATATTGCAACGCATTACTGATAAGATTTTGGTAGGCTTGGCTTAGTCTACCCGCGTCCCAGTGGCCTGCGCAATTACCGTCAATTTCGGTGTTGATGGTGCGATTTGGGTTGGATAGTCGAAATTCCTCGATCACATCTCTCGAAATTTGGGAAAGTGCTACATAGCTAGCAGAAATTTGTAGCCCGCCGCCAATTCGTGCTTGTGTAAAATTCAGTAAATTATCAAGCATTTTATTCATACGTAAAACGCTGGTATATATCTGTGAGCCGAGTTTTACAGAGCGGCTGTTCTGGTCTCCAACCTGTATTAAAAGCTGTGCGCCAGCACTGATTGCGCTGAGAGGGGCGCGCAAGTCGTGTCCCAGCGCGCCCAAAAAAATATCCTGGGAAAGCGCAACGGCTTCGGTATGGCGGGCGATGGACTCGGCGAGTGCTTGGTCAATGCTTTCGTTAAAACGAATCAGGTCTTCGATGTCCTCATTCTGGTTAAATTTATTTTCACTGAGCCAGAGCTTCAATATGCTAGCCCTAAGCGCTCTGTATTCGGATGCCAAAAGGCTAATTGAGAAGCCGGAATTTAATCGGCAGTCAGCATGTATTTCTGCGGCTGTGTCGCCTTTTATACGCGGTTGATGGCCTTTGGACTTTTGGGATCGTTCGAGTTCGGTTTGCGGGGTCATCATATCTTTCGCTATACCCTTGAGCATCTCTTCCGCATGATCGCGAAGATCCTCAATCGACATATTTACAGGTTGAATCGAGCGTGCAAAATTAACCCATTCGGCCAGAATTTTATCCATATTTGCCACAATAAATTGGTGAAGTCTCATAGCGATTTCCAGCTTAATAAGCGGATAAGCGGCGCTGACGGTGCCATTCCGTATGGCTTAACACATGAATCGAGGAAAAGAGAAAGCGCCAATAAAATTAGTTTTTTGGGGTAAGCTTGTGCGGAAGTTGATGCACAATCCTATTTTTCTGTGGACAGAAGATCATATTGGAAATCGATGAAGCTCAAAAAAATTTAATATAGCTAAAACATGAAGGTATATTAAAAAGTTACATTAGCTGATGCTAATTCCATTCCCAGCCCAGTGGCTGAATGCCGGACGACAACCGTGTTGTAAAAACATCGTTCATACATTCCGCTATGATCCGATATCACCTCAAGATCAAGAGATTGGAAAATTGCTACGTTCGAAAAGCCCGTTTCTATATAGCAGCCCGCCTTGCTTGAATCTCGAATAGTTCCAAAGCCTACAGGCAATCCCTGCTGGTAAATGGTTGAGCCAACATTCACTTTTGCCCTTTTATGAAATCGATGTTCCATGATGTTTCGCACGTAAGGCTCCGGTTCAGATGGGTTAAAGAGAGGTGCTTGCAGCAGGCGTACGATCCTTAATTTCCTTTTACCGGCCTGCAACGAAGCGTGATTTGAAGCATGTATATCCTGTCGTCCCTTGTCGAATTCCTTTTAGTGATTGCAAAAAATATTTTTATCAAGCCAATTGAAGAGTTATGTAATCCATAGGTCTGCTACCATTCTCCCCCTTGCTCTCGGGTATAGATAGGCATTTGAATCAATACTTGGGCTAAGTATCGACTGATTGAGAATATAAAAAGGTGTGCTTAGACCGAACGCCAAAAAGCGGCGCGTTAATGATGAGTTAGAAACTTTTATCACGATTATCAGATAGGGCTTGCGCTAATTTATTGCGAGTGAATCCAGATCAAAGCAGCTTCATTGCCTGGTAGATTTGCTTCGGAAGTTGGCCTGGAGAACTGGATTGAGTACGGTATTTTTACGGTGTGAATTTCGCACCAGCTCAAAAAATTGTGTAAAAACTATACCCCTGTTTTGCTATTTAAAGCTCCTCAACCCTTGGTCAACGAAACTCAAATCCTTTTTAGTTTCTGTTTGACAATCCCCTGTGTTGCGTCGGTAACAACTAGAACCTATGAACCTTGCGGTTCGTTGCTGATCCGGGAGGCTTACCAGTTCAGTTATTGCTAATGAAGCTACAAATAGGATTAAAGGGAATTTGGAAGAATATTTCATGACGGTGAGATGGATACGCGCGGATTTCTGTAGTCATACTGCGCATGCCAGCATGCTAACCCCGGTGAGTGTGGTTATTTGGTGATCTTTTCTGTTGTGTGTCGGAGAAAATCCTATAACTATTTACAGGAATTTCCGCACTTTCTGCAGTTTTATGAAAAAACTTTCAAAATTACTCAATAAATAGGGCCAATCTGGTTATTTTTACTTCCTGTCTCCTGAATCAATCAACAATGGCATAACGTGGGGTTGCAATAAAATTTTGCGCACTTTTCTCCTTTTCGGCTTGCTTTTCGTTTTCAGCTTGATCCGCAGTTTAAAAAATTGCTGCCTGTTTTTAGGTGCGCTCCTGGTGTTTTCTTCCAATACATTGGCGGCTAATGCCTTGGTTTCTGTATCAGCCTCAAGCAATCTGGTTGTCGAGCAGAATGACGCCCAAGTAAGTTGCCCGGCTACTTATTCCAATCCGCTGATGTGGGAAGATTTTCCAGATTCGGAAGTGATTCGTGTGGGCGATACGTATTACTATACCGCTTCAACTTTTCACCACTCACCGGGTGCGCCTGTGTTGCGCTCATATGATCTGGTGAATTGGGAAACTATTTCGCACTCGGTTCCTGTGCTGGATTTCGACAGCTCTTACAATCTTGATGGCGGTCAGTCTTATGTAAATGGAATTTGGGCTTCCTCGCTACAATACCGCGAGAGCAACAAAACCTTTTATTGGATGGGTTGCATGCACAATAAAGGTGGCGGTTATGTATTCACCGCTAAATCACCGGAAGGGCCTTGGACAAAAAATGCGAGCCAATCTTGTTATTACGATATGGGGTTATTGATTGATAAAGACACAGACAAGATGTATGTGGCATGGGGTAATAACTCCATCAATGTTGCAGAGCTGAGTGCAGATGGGTTGCGCGAGATCCGTCGACAGGAAGTATTCAAAACGCCAAGCAATATATCGGGCCCGCTTGAGGGATCGCGTTTCTATAAAATCAACGGCGACTATTATATTTTCATGACGCAATACGCGAATGGTGAATATGTAGCGCGCTCCACCCATGGGCCCTTTGGCCCCTACGAAATTCGTCCCTTTGCCGTAAAGCTGCCTTATGCCGGTGTTGGCTCTGGTGTTTCACCACACCAGGGCGGAATTGTACAAACGCAACATGGCGATTGGTATTACATTGCGTTTACTGATGCCTATCCCGCTGGACGCTTACCGGTAATGGCGCCTGTCACCTGGAGCAATGGTTGGCCCTCCGTGAGTTTAATTAATGGGCAATGGGGCGCGTCTTATCCATTTCCCAATTTGCCATGCAGCCTCAAAAAAATAAAACCTCGTACTACCGCAGATGCTTTCAGCGCTCGCCGATTAAATCCCGGGTGGGAGTGGAACCATAATCCTGACAACACCAAATGGTCGAGCGGTGGTGGTTTGATATTGGGTACAGCAACAGTTACCAATGATATCTACGCCGCTCGCAATACACTTACCCACCGTATAGAAGGGCCTCGCAGCATAGCCACTATTGAATTGGATTACAGCGCTATGCGAGACGGTGATGTGAGCGGCCTGGTGGCCCTGCGTGATTCTTCGGCGTGGATTGGTGTTAAAAAAGCAGGCGGAGTTACAAAAGTCGTAATGACCAACGCACTCGAACTCGATGCCAACTGGAACACCAGCAGTTTCGGTGAGGAAATAGCCAGCAAAAATATCAGCGGCGGAAAAATCTGGTTGCGGGTGGATGCCGATGTCAGAACTACAGCGGATGGTGGTAAGGCTCGCTTCTATTACAGCACCGATGATAAAAATTTTGTTCCCCTGGGGACTGACTTCATCTTCAAGCGAGACTGGAAATATTTTTTAGGCTATCGCTTTGGCATCTTTAATTACGCGACCCAGGCGTTGGGTGGTTCGGTACGCATAAATTCCTTCCATTTGGAAAAGCCATAGCTACCGACAGCAGTGTGAAAGAATTATAAAAAAATCAACCGATGGCTCATTGCCACATTTATTGTGGCGATGGATTTTTAATTGCATTAAAGGATATTAATAATGTACATAAATTATTCGTGCTCCCATCGGCGTTCATTAAGCGCTAAATTATTTTCACTCTTGTTTGGTACTGGCCTTATGGCGGCGGCTTCACAACATGCATCCGCCAGCTGTACCTATAAAATTGATAATGAATGGAATACAGGTTTCACCGCGAGTATCACGATTAAAAATGATACCAGCGCACCTATTAACAATTGGAATGTAAATTGGACTTACACCGCTAATCGCATCGTGAGTTTGTGGAATGCGAATCTGTCGGGTAACAATCCCTATTCCGCCAGCAATTTGAGCTGGAACAGTAGCATCCCTGTCGGCCAAACCGTGTCTTTTGGTTTTCAAGGTGATAAAAATGGTGCCGCTACAGAAATTCCTGCGGTAAGTGGTAGTGCTTGTGGCGCAGCGTCAACGAGTTCGGTGGGCGTGTCCTCATCCACTTCATCGTCATCTGTCGTGACATCTTCCTCTCGCTCCAGCTCATCAACACAATCCTTTTTGATTGAAGAGGCGCAAGCCGGTTTTTGCCGTGTGGATGGAACCATCGATAATAATAACGCCGGCTTTACCGGAACAGGTTTTGCAAATCCCAATAATGCACAGGGCTCTGCGGTGGTATGGGCAGTAGATGTAGCCAGTAGCGGCCGCTATGTATTAAACATCCGCTACGCCAATGGCGGGGCAGCCAATAGGAATGGAGCTTTGCTGATTAATGGCGGTAGCAATGGTAATTACACCTTGAGCTTGCCAGTAACGGCAGGCTGGACCGATTGGAAAACGGTTTCAATTGAAGTGGATTTGGTGCAAGGCAATAACCTGTTGCAGTTGTCTTCACTCACGTCCGAAGGTTTGCCTAATATTGATTCGCTAAGTGTGGTTGGCGGTGTTGTTAAAGCGGGAATCTGCGGTAATTCTGCCAGCACGTCTTCGTCAATCAGTAGCTCATCAAGCAGCTCGTCATCAAGTGTTCCTGCTGATCCCAATGGAACTGCTGGTTGCGGCAAAATACCTGCGCTGCAAAACGGGCGAATCAATATCAATGTGGGCAACCTGAATCGTTCGTATATATTGCGAGTGCCAGACAATTACAACAATAAAACTCCCTATCGCTTCGTAGTTGCCTATCACTGGTTAAATGGCGATGCATCACAAGTTGCTAATGGCGGTAATGGATCTGCGACAGAAACGCCTTACTATGGGTTCTGGAATCTCGCCAGTAACTCCACAATTTTTGTCGCTCCTGAGGGTATTGATAAAGGTTGGGCGAATACCAACGGCCGTGACCTTGCATTTACCGATGCGATTTTGAATCAAGTGGAATCCAACTTTTGTATCGACAAAACCAGGGTTTTTGCCACCGGGTTTAGTTTTGGCGCAGGTATGTCCAATGCAATTGCGTGCGCGCGCTCTAATGTATTTAGGGCGGTTGCGCTTTATTCTGGTGCGCAGCTGAGTGGCTGCGATGGTGGGACGGCGCCAGTCCCGTTCTTTGCAACCCATGGCATTAGCGACGATGTGTTGAATATTTCGTTAGGACGTGGTGTTCGTGACAGGTTCGTAAACAATAACCGATGCGCTGCGCAAAATCCTGCTGAACCTGCCCGCGGTAGTGGTACCCATATATGCACAAGTTACCAGGGATGTACTCAGGGCTATCCTGTTCGCTGGTGCGCATTCGATGGCGGGCACTGGCCATCGCAACATGATTCTGGCCAGCCGACTAGCTGGATTCCCGGCGAAGCCTGGAGATTTATCACGCAGTTTTAAATTTCATAGCTTAAGAAAAATGAGGGGGATGTCCCCCTCATTTTTTATTACAAACAGGTGTATTTCAAACGTGGATAAGAGTATTGATCCAGCGGGGTTACACTGTATTTGCATTGTGGTTGTGGGCCACAGAATGCTGGGTCAAAAGGAGTGTAAGTATTGGGGCTGGTTTGGATAATTTGCGATGAGCCTGTGTAGCATGGGTTAACTGGTTGGGTAGTGGTTGTAGTAGTCGTTGTAACAATGTTGGTGTTGCAGTTTTGTGGATAAGCAGTACCTTGGGCAGTGCCGGTGTTTTGGTAGCCAGCGGAAACGCTAACCGAACCACAGCTGTATGTGTACGAGACAAGGCTGTAAGTATCCGTACGTGATGCCGCTACAGTGCCGCTAGGCAGTTTGCAGTTCCAGGATATGTAGGAAACATTGCCAGCGGTATAGCCGTATACCGAGGCCCAGGTGCACACAGAGGATTGTGCACTGGCATTAATCGAGATACTGCCTAACAACAGAAAACAAAAGCTTGCGATCAATTTAGAAAGTTTCATAAAAACTCCGGTTAATTTAACGTTATAGTTGATGTGAAGTCACCCACTCCTGCAAGTGTCCACGGCAATGGCTGCTTCATCGCCACTGCTGCACGCAGCAAGCAAAACTCCTGTTTTGCTATTTAAAGCCCATTAACCCTTGGTCAATGAAGCTCAAATCCTTTTTGGTTACTGATATAGAGTTTGCTAATCCCCTGTGTTGCGTCGGTAGCAACCAGAATCTCTGAGCCTTGCAGTTCGTTGCTGATGGTTTGCATCAGCTGAAAGGATTGTTCCGGGCTGGAAATGCTGAAGGTAACTTCGCATTGGGTGGTGCGGCATCGCGTGTCGCGTAACGCAAAGTTGCGCAACTTATCCTGTGAGCTAAACAGCTGGCGATATTGGTTTTCTTGTTTTTCTGCCCAAATCGGATCAATGCTTTCCTGCTCAAAGCGGCGGGATAATTCCTTGTTTACATCAAATTGTTTATCGGATTTTTGTTTATCCATTATCCAATTATTAACGTCATTGGCTTTGCGTTGTTGTTTTTCCGCTTCCAACGAGTCGATCTGGTCTTTCAGTTGCTTGATGCCTGCGTTAGCTGCCACTGGCTCAGGTTGCTGTGTAGTTTTTGTTAAAGGTTGATTCTGGAGCTGTAACAACAGGCGCTGGTTTTCGTTTTGCAGGAGTTCGATTCTCTGTTGCAATGTCACAATCAGCTTGTCCGCCTCTTTATTGTTTGCTGGAGGTGTTGAAGATTGTTGAGCCAAGTCAGGTTCTGAATGCTTGGAAAAGGAAGGCGCAAATTGAATACCCAACCACAGGCTTACCAGCGCAGTTATTAACAATGCGGATATAAATAGGATTAAAGGAAATTTGGAAGTAGATGTCATGACATTCATTTCCCTGGAATATGTGATTGGCGATGGCGTGCCAAGAGAAGCGCACCATACACAAAGAAAAGGGCGGGGGTTATCCCACTTTTTCCATGCTCAAAAGCTGGGATGGAATAAGCAAAAATTTGTGGACTATTTATCGCTTTTAGGGGATTTAGATAGTGACCGTCTCAGATTTTTTTTGGAAAAGTGAGACGCTTCCGGGAAGGAGCAATTGATCAGCTTGTCACTGAATCTGATCGGGTGTTGTTGTAATAAACTCGTAATATTGATTAGCAAATCTACTTAAATTTCTGCCCCGAAGAAATATTTTTGTAGTGATGTAGGTTAGGCTGTGCCGCGCAGGCAGTAATGCCCAACGCTTTGTTGATCGTAACGCGAAGTGATGTGATAAATGTGCTGGGCCGGAGTAGGGCGTACCTAAAGCGCAGCGTGGTACGCCGCAGGTAATCGCACAGATTAAAGGCATCCCATGAAGCGAAAATACGGCGCACCACGCTGCGCTTTAGGTGCGCCCTACGGTAAACTTGATGATCAAAATTAAACCAAAAATTCCCGCGTTGACACTACCAACCCCATCCTCTAACCTGACGCCGCCTTGGTAAAACCCGAGGTCGGGATTACTACCCCCGGTTTTTCTTCAGACAGACACAGACATCTAATGTCTTCAGTGTCTTTAGCGCAGCTTTGCCTGTAGTTATGGCGGCTGGGCAGGGCCGCCTTCGGGCGGGCCGGTGTTTGTCTGAAGGCCGGTGGTAGTAACCCTGTTCAGTCCGCCCCCATGAATTACTACCTCATGGTGACGGCAACATAACTTCAGACAAAGGATTCGACTATGGACAAGATCACCCCTCTGGTGCACGGCACCAAATCAATCTGTAACATCACCCTCGACGAATACCAACACGCTTTTTACCAACAAAGCAGCATCAACATCATCGCGCCCAGCGGCAACCTGTTGCAGCACATAGGTTTCGAAGTAGAGAAAGATGCATCACATCAAATGCGCGACGAAGTACATCTGGTCAGCTGCCTGCTAAACAACATCCACCACGATATAGATTTATCCCAACGGGCTTTGTATGGGCTCGCGGATTTGATGGTTCGGGTGCAGGAGTATTGTGATAAGTCACTGAGATAGAGTGGGGCGGCCGCGAGGCCGCCTTGTTATTAATAGATCATGGTATTTACAGGCCGGCTTGCTCCCAATTGCTCCATCATTAACTCGAGAAGATATTATTTATTTCCTTTCCGGAAATAGCTTCGCCAGCGTAGTCAAAGGTGCCTAAAGATTGAACTTCGTTGGCTGCACGAACCAGTGCACCATAGGCCGCTCTCGCAAGTGAACCACCTAAGCTGACACGAGCGACACCCAGTTCACGTAACTCGTCAAGCTTAAGCTGTACTCCTTGAAACCCCATAATCACATTTACTGGACGATCAACGGACTGAACGATTGTACGAATATCTTCTTTTGTTTGAATGCCCGGCGCAAAGAGAACATCAGCACCGGCATCTTGATATGCCTGCAACCGGCGAATCGTATCTTTAAGGTCAGAGCGACCATACAAATAATTTTCAGCACGTGCCGTCAGCATAAATTTAAAATTCAGCGATTTGGCGACCTCCGTGGCACTGCGAATGCGCTCCACCGCCAGCCCAATATCATAAACGGGGTTTGTTGCATCGCCCGAGGCATCTTCAATTGAGCCGCCGACGATACCCGTCGCCGCAGCGGCAACAATAGTTTGTGCAACCTCATCTGGAGAATCACCAAAACCATTTTGCAAATCAGCACTAATTGGCAGATCGGTTGCTGCGGTCAACATTGCTAAATGCCCAAGCATATCGCGCGCATTGATACTCTGATCAGCTCTACCTTGGGAAAACGCAAAGCCCGCCCCGGTTGATGCCAATGCCTTAAATCCGAGGTGTTGCAGTAACCTTGCCGAACCTATGTCCCACGGATTTGGTATAACAAAACAATCTCCACGTTGATGCAACGCGACAAAATCCCCGGATTTTTCAGCCTGATTTTTCATGCTATTCCTTATAAGGTTTACCAATTAGCTCATAATGAGCAAGAGAACGGGGAAGTTATCGGATATCCGACCAAGCGGATAGTGAGAGTAGTCATCAATACAAATATACGATGAGTGAATGCCTCGCACAGCTTTGCCTGTTGGTTGGAGCGAGGCCGCCTTTGATTAATCAACCAAACTATATCCTGCGTTTGCCCAGGCGGACGAACCGGGAAAAATTAGACAAGTTAACCTGCATGGCTTAAGAAAAATGCGGTTAAGAATCCCATCACTGTAATGATGCCGCTGAAGTTATGGGCTGTTTCATAAGCTTCGGGAAGCATGGTGTCTACAATCATCGACAGAATAGCGCCCGCCGCTATGGCTGTAGTTGCTGCAATCACTTCATCCGAAAAATGTCGGAAACTGGTAAATCCAATAAGTGACGCGAACCCGCAAATAATCGCTATTGAAATCCAGATGCCAAATACATACGCCATTGAACGCCCGGCCTTTTTCATCCCGCTCGCACTGGACAATCCCTCGGGGACATTCGATAAAAATACGGCGCACACGGCAACAACGCTGACTTTTCCTCCGGTAATCAAGCTTAAGCCGATAACAATTGACTCTGGCACTCCATCAAGCAATGAGCCTAAAGCAATGGCCATCCCGCTGCCGCTTTTTTCACTTTCCGAAGGTTGCTGGCCTGAGCCACGCTTTCGGTGTTTGGCTCCTTTGTGTGAGAGCATCCAATTGGCTGCAGTATAAATAATTGCACCGGCCAGGAAGCCAAAGGCCGTCGAATCAAATCCGCCGCGTTTGTAAGCATCTTCCATTAACTCCAACGACAGAGCTGAAATCAGAACACCACTGCCAAAGGCCATAATCCCCGCGACAGCTCGTTGAGGAATCGTTAAAAAATATCCCAGCGCAGCGCCAAGCACCAATGCAGACCCTGCAACAAATCCCCAAAACGCAGCTTGTAACCACAATGGCATTGTTGTCCTCCTCGATGAAGTTGTTGTTTAGCAAAAGTATTCTCATAGTCTAAAGCATTCTAAAAATGTTGTTGTCTTCAGTAAGGCTGCTTTTTTATTTGTCTGCGCCATTAACCCCCGGGCTGTATATGGGGCGCGGCTTTTGATGTGTCGGGTACAGGAGTATTGTGATAAGTCGGTGAGATAGAGTAGGACGGCCGCTTTGCGTATCTGATTGCGGCTGACCAGAATGTAGGTTGGTGCGGGCCGCGCGGGCTAAAGCTTGCGTAAGCAAGCTGCACCCCAACGTGACTATATTTCCGACAAAGTTCATACGAATTTAATAAAATTATTTTGTTGTGCTGAGTCAGATTTGTTGGAGTGCGCTTTGCTTACTCCAATCTACGGGCTATGGACAAGATCACCCCTCTGGTGCGCGGCACCAAATCAACCTGCAACATCACCCTCGACGAATACCGACACGCTTTTTACCAACAAAGCAACGTCAACATCATTGTTCCCAACGGAAACCTGTTACAGCACATAGGTTTCGAAGTGGAGAAAGATGCATCACATCAAATGCGCGACGAAGTACATCTGGTCAGCTGCCTGCTAAACAACATCCACCACGATATGGATTTATCCCAACGGGCTTTATATGGACTCGCGGATTTGATGGTTCGGGTGCAGGAGTATTGTGATAAGTCACTGAGATAGAGTGGGGCGGCCGTGAGGCCGCTATTTTAGCGGCACTGTTTTTAACCCATTACAGTCTGGCACATTGATGCCGTTTAAGAGGGAGGAGTCCATGCCATTAACCTACGGACTTCTTTATTTTTCCATGCCATTAGCTTGCCGATAAGCAACATCCGCCACGATATAGATTTATCCCAATGGGTTTTAAATGGGCTCGCGGATTTGATGGTTCGGGTGCAGGAGTATTGTGATAGGAGTGTTGGGTAGGGTGTAAGCGGCCGAAAGGCCGCTTAGCTGGCGTTACCAGTAAATACGTATTAGTTAATCGGATTTATTTGCCGGTCTGAATGGTCAAGTTCGATATTGCTTTCTTGCTAAGCTTTTTACATGGGCAGCATACTTCAGCTATGTTTTCATCCGCTAAAAGGGCAGCGTTTCTTTTCGATTGATAAATCTTAGGCCGTTTTACGATGCCTTGGTAAAGGGCTGCTTTTTTGAGATAAGGCAATGCTCTTTTGTCGTTGGTGCACACGATCTTACATCCTGATGAGACCACAATAGCAATAAGGTGTGGATCATCGAAATCTGAGTCTTTTTCTAATCCAGTAATTTTTGCTTCGTGGGTATCGACGCTTTTGTCACAAATGGAAACAATTTTTCCAGCACGTTGTAAGTTAGCGAAAAGTTTTAAGTATTTTCCTGCCGCCCTCATCTCTGATTTATATTTTGTTCCGCCATATACAAGTCGGCCTTTTCCATAAACAACCCACTCCAGTGCAGGTTTTAAATCATCGTGAGCAGCATTCGTTGGGTCAAAAAAAGCACCGAATACGTTAGCATCTAATACAAGGCACATATTTATAGCCCCAATAAGGTCATTTCTTCTTTTAGAAAAAAATCGCGGTACGATTTCGGTTGATCAATATCCAGGTCTCCGTTGTGATCAATTTCAATTGGGGTCAGCTTATTTCCATTGTCGGTTTTTTCGAAAAATAAAATTTGTGACTTTATCTTTTTCTTTGAATTTTTAAGTGAAATTCTAAATCTATCAATTGTATAGTCACTGTGCGTTTCTACTACAAATTTTTTTCCTTCTAGCGCAGACATATTAAAAAAAACCTCACCCAATGTTGCTTGAGCTCTAGGGTGTAGGTGAACTTCTGGTTGCTGAATGGCAAGCCAAGAGTTCTCTGGGCGAGAAAAGATTTCTACGATTACAGGAAGAGACTGTGATACGCCATAACCTACACTGCTAACACTTAATCTGTGTTTTCCTAAAACTATATCCAACTCAAACGGTGCAGCAGTACCTCGGCCATAATTTTTAATTTCAATAGATTTAAAAAGCCCGCTATCCTTTCCTACAGCGTTGAGAAATTTCCGAAACTTGGATGCGTCCTGTTTGCTGTCTAATTTTTTCTTTATAAGGTATGGGGTGTGATTTCCCTCTGGCGAATATTCCAAGCTAAATTCGTCATAGGTTTTTCGTGGTTTTGATCTAATGGGGGCAAGCCATGTTATCTCGCCAAGAAATGATGATATTCCGAATTGATTTCGCTTTTCTGTTTTTTTGTCCGAAAAAATGAGGGCTTCAATTTGTGATAGCACCACAATAGGTGGGGCCGAGCTAAAAAAGAAGTTGTCTTCTTTTAGAATGGTGAAGCCATTGTTGTCATTTTTTTGGCTTTCTACCAAATTGTTAAATTCAATACTGGCGAATTCTTTAGCGGATTCAATTTCTTCGATCTTTCGATATTTATATTTGATTGTTTTTCCTACGTATTTGATTTTTACCTCAAATCCATTTCGATAGCTAGTCAGGGAAGAAAGCTTTGGCATTCCTTCGTGCTCGCTAAATGTCATAAAAACCGCTTCAAATTTTGAATTTGCATCTGGTTTGTCAAAAGCTAAGCCAACAGAGAAGTGGGTTTTATTTTTCGAGTCTATACTAACTACATCTTTAAAGGTTCCGAACCCAACCTTTCGGAAGTCGAGTTCGTTTGCGATCCAAATGTCAGTAGGTGCTAGTAATTTTATGAGGCCGAGAATGGATGTTTTCCCCGTGCTATTCTCGCCGACTAAAAAATTTACGCTGTTAATTGGTATTAACGTTTTTGAAAAGCCTCGGTAGTTATCTACGTAAATGTAATTCATGCTATTTTCCTGTTTTGCATGCTCGATATTTGTGATGTTTTTTCAGTGTTATTTTTATCGGATGACATTCGCTGGCAAAGCCTAAGAGGCTTATACCTGTTCGATTGTGTTCTGGGTATTTAAAGCGCTTATCTCTGATGATTGCTGAGATAGGGTGATAGGGTTGCGGTAAGTGTAGGCATGTTCAAACTTCCTGTAGTAAAGAGAGAATGATTGTTGTTTTTCTAACTTTAATAAGTTTTTCGCCATTGAGTTAATGGCCGGCTAATGAATCCTTCTGAAAAAAGGACAATTGGCCTCTCTTACTCTTTAAGGCACCGGATTCCCTACGGGAATGGCGGTGCGCTATAGCAAGGTTGAGGTTCAGCAAATCACCCCTTCTTCTTAATCTCTTCCAGCGTTTCCAAAAACAACTTCTGATTCGCCAAAAACTTGTCCTGGTTCGCGAGGAATTTCTCTTGGTTGCCCAGGAAGGTTTCCTGGTTGGCGAGGAATTTGTTTTGGTTCATGAGGATGAGTTTGAGTTGGGCGATGGCGCCGCTCACCAGGCCCAAGGTACCAATGGCGATGGCCACGGTGGATGCGCCGAAGAGGGCAGATATGGTGGCGATTACCAGCATTACCCAGAAGCAAATGTTGAAGCCTTTGTATTGGTCTTCGAGGTTTACCTGGACTAATTTTTCTAACATTTTGGATCTCCCGTTATTATTTAAAACATTAACATTTGGCAGTTGCTGAGTGGCTATTACCGAATGGCTTTTATTATAGAGGCTGTAATAGTTGGACTGATTACAGCTTCAATAAAATCTTTGCAAACCTGTCAAAGTCGGACAGGTGGTTTTCAATGATATTTACCACAATAGGTAGCAGCAGGGCCTGATAGTCGTGCACAGCTATATTGCGGAAGCCTACCATTTTTTTCAAATTGTCGGCTATAGTCGGTAGCGAAGTCGGGGCCTGCTTTGGTGTATTCCTCTTGTGCGCGTTTGATACACCGCTCAATAGAGGCAGCTTTATTAAGAATTACATCATCTGCCATAGACCGTGCCTGATTCTTTTATCTCGTCCAGCAGCGCTGCTCGTGATTCATCCAGATTGGTTTTTTCACTGAGGATGTAGGTTTCAAATAAATCCGTTCCCACATCTTTATGCCAAAGGCGTTTGCCTTGTGTAATGACTTGATATTGCATAACGGTAGAGGCCGCACGCAAGTCGAGTAAATCTATTTCAATGTGTAATTTGTTGGCCAGATCATTTGCGCAATCCCAGAGCTTCAGCGCATCTGCATAGCCGCCAACCAGAACGGCGAGATCGAGATCGCTATCTTTAGTGGCTGTGCCTTGCGTTTGACTACCAAATGCGTAGATGCCCAGCAGGTTTGGCAGTTGAGCTTGTAGATGGTCGCAGATCAGTTGCGTATTTTGGGCGGTCAACACGGCCATTATCTGTTCCGGGATTTTAGTGTTGGAACAAAGAATAGCAGATTAGATTTGGGCTGTGGATTATTAGGTGCGAGTGTTGCGATTGACTATTCGGTATTTTAAGAGCTGGATCTCCGCGCCTGCGGCGCGAAGATGACGGGGTAGTGGCGGTGTGAGGATGGTGTGGAAGGGGATTTTCTAGGCAATAAAAAGCCCCGCGAGTTTTCACTGGCGGGGCTTCTTATTGCGTTAGCTAAAAATTACTTAGCGGCAGCAGCTTTCTTTTCTTTCTCTTTCGCGATCACAGCTTCAGCAACGTTGGCTGGGCATGGAGCGTAGTGGTCGAATTCCATAGAGAACTGACCGCGACCTGAAGTCATGGTACGCAGAGTAGAGATGTAACCAAACATTTCTGACAGCGGAACTTGTGCCTTGATACGAACACCTGTTACACCAGCATCTTGGCCGTTGATCATGCCGCGACGACGGTTCAGGTCACCGATCACGTCACCTACGTGGTCATCGGGAGTGAACACGTCCACTTTCATGATTGGCTCCAGCATTTGTGGGCCAGCTTTTGGCATAGATTGACGGAAAGCGCCTTTGGCAGCGATTTCGAACGCGATTGCTGACGAGTCCACGGCGTGGAAGCCACCGTCGATCAAGTCAATTTCTACGTCCAACACTGGGAAGCCAGCCAACGGACCAGTGTCCATCATTGACTTAAAGCCTTTCTCGATCGCTGGGTAGAATTCTTTCGGAACGCTACCACCAACAACTGAGGTCTTGAACACAAAACCAGTGTTTGGCTCGCCCGGCTTGATGCGGTAGTCGATCTTACCGTATTGACCAGAACCACCAGATTGCTTCTTGTGGGTGTAGCTGTCTTCAACTTCGCGAGTGATAGTTTCGCGGTAGGCTACTTGTGGTTGACCTACGTTCAGCTCAACACCATAAGTACGCTTCATGATGTCTACTTTAATGTCCAGGTGAAGTTCACCCATGCCGCGCAGGATGGTTTCGCCTGAATCTTGATCGGTTTCAACGCGGAAAGTTGGGTCTTCAGACACCAGCTTGCCGATGGCGGTAGCCATCTTCTCGATCATGCTCTTGTCTTTTGGAGTTACAGCAATAGAAATTACTGGCTCTGGGAAGATCATGGGTTCGAGGGTGCATTCGTGTTTTGGATCACACAGGGTGTGACCGGTTTGTACGTTCTTCAGGCCTACCAACGCGATGATGTCACCGGCTTGTGCGGTGGTCAGGTCGGTACGGTCGTTAGCGTTCATTTCCACCATACGGCCGATACGCTCGGTTTTGCCGGTGAAAGAGTTGAGCAGGGTGTCACCCTTGTTCAGAACACCTGAGTAGATACGTACGAAGGTCAGGGCGCCGAAACGGTCATCCATGATCTTGAACGCCAGGGCGCGGAAAGGCTCGTCAGGAGAAACGATAGCGAATTCGCCGTTCGGGTTACCTTCTGCGTCAGTCAGCGGTTGTGGGTTAACTTCGGTTGGGGCTGGCAGGTAGTCAACTACCGCGTCCAACAGGAGTTGCATACCTTTGTTTTTGAAGGCAGAACCACAGAATGTTGGGAAGAACGCCAGGTCGCGGGTACCTTTACGGATGCAACGCTTCAGGTCTTCAACAGAAGGCTCTTCGCCCTCCATGTAAGCCATCATCAGGTCGTCATCTTGTTCTACGGCAGTTTCAACCAATTGGCTGCGGTACAGTTCAACGTCGTCAACCATGTCAGCAGGGATTTCTACAACGCTGTAGTTTTCTGGCTTGCCAGAATCGTCCCATACATAGGCTTGACGGTTCAGTACGTCTACCACACCTACGAAGGTATCTTCGCGGCCGATTGGCAGAGTCATAATGAGTGGCTTGGCGCCCAGTACAGTTTGTACTTGCTCGGTTACGCGCAGGAAGTCTGCACCGATACGGTCCAGCTTGTTTACGAAGATCAAACGGGCAACTTTAGAGTCGTTCGCATAGCGCCAGTTGGTTTCTGATTGTGGCTCTACGCCGCCAGAACCACAGAATACGCCGATGCCGCCGTCCAGTACTTTCAGAGAACGATACACTTCTACGGTGAAGTCAACGTGTCCGGGGGTATCAATAACGTTGAAGCGGGTACCTTTCCAGAAACAGGTAACAGCTGCAGATTGAATGGTGATACCGCGCTCGGCTTCCTGAACCATGAAGTCGGTAGTGGATTCACCTTCGTGAACTTCACCGATTTTATGGATTTTACCGGTGAGCTTCAGAATACGCTCAGTGGTAGTGGTTTTACCGGCGTCCACGTGGGCGAAGATACCGATATTTCTGTAAAGGGATAAGTCAGCAGCCATAGGACTCTCGTTAGTAGTGTAAAAAAGGTTAGAAAGAAGCTGGGTTTGAAAATAGCGGCGTAATATACAGGAAATTATTCTGGATTGCCTTACTAAAAATGAGTCTACCCCCTTTGTTTTACATTTTTTGGTCAGATTCTTATGCTTTCGGGGCGTTGGGGGCGATTTGGTGGTATTTCCTTGCCCTTTTTACGGGTATGCCTGTCCGGCTACTGACCGGATTTCCAAACGAAGCGGCTGCCGTTTAGGTCGTATTTCACCGCAGGCGAAGCGGTCAGGTCGGAGTGGATCTGTTTTGATTGTTCTTTCTGGGAATAAAAATGATAAATAAAAGCTACCAGCGTTATTTTCGGATCTTTTTCTGCGCCGCCGTTTTTTGGATCACTGTGGGTATGCTGCACCTCAGTTCGCTCTATTTGGAGGAACTGCAGTCAAGCCAATCTATGGTGCCATCAAAAGAGCGGTGGGCGCTCTTTGTGGCGACTCATTTCACCTGGGCTTTTTTAACAACTTTTGTCTACTTCCTGATCGAGCGATCACCGCCGCGCAGCGACAATGGCCGCTGGCTGATTTGGCTTCTGCTAACGGCGATGTTCTGGGTAATTTTTACCACTGCCTGCAGGCAATCCCTCATCAGTTTTTTGTGGGAAGAGCCCTATGGTGATCTTGAGCATATACTGCTGAATGAATCGCCCTTTTTGTATTTATTTAATTTTCTCAAAGTCATCCTGGCCTACGGTGTGTGCACGGGAATTTTTTATTATTTGCAGGCGAAAGCCTCGCAACTGAAGTTGTTTTCATTGGAGCGTGAGGCGGCTGCCGCGCGTGAACAGCAGGTTCGCTTTCAGCTTAAAGCACTGCAATCTCAATTGAGCCCGCACTTTTTATTTAATTGCCTTAATTCTGTGAGCGGTCTGGCTCGTAATAATAATACCGGCAAAATTGTGGAAACCCTTGCCCGCCTTGCAGAGATACTCAGATACGCCATAGAAGGAGCGGAAAAAGAGCAGGTGATTTTGGCGGATGAGCTGGCTTTTACTGAGAGCTATATCTATCTGCAATCCTTAAGGTTTGACAGCTGCTTTGACTATAAAGTACAAAACCAATTGACCGACAAGTTTGTTTTTTGTCCTCCCTTTTGTATACAGACACTTGTTGAAAATGTGTTCTCCCACAATGAGCTGATTTCATCCAATCCCATCTCCATTAGTGTGCAAATCAAAAGCTGTGACGGCGCCCTGGTTATGTCGGTGGAAAATTCGCCTTTGCTTCCCTCGCATGTTGAGGGAGTTGGTGTTGGGCTTGAAAATTTAAGGGGTCGCCTTCGTTTGCTGTATGGTGAGCGCGCCCAAGTGTTAATCCAGCAAGATCAGGATAAATTTGTAGCAGCACTTATATTACCGGTAATACGCGAAGATGATTAAAACTGCCATGATTGTTGATGATGAGCTATTGGCGCGCGCCAATTTGCGTCAACTGATTAATCAGTACACCGACTGGACTATTGTGGCGGAGCTGGCCAATGGTGAGGCGCTTGAGGATCATGTGCGCCAGCTGAATCCATCCGTTGTTTTTCTCGATATTCGAATGCCAAAGCGTGATGGCATTTCTGCAGCAACCGGATTGCTTGCGCTAGATAACGCGCCGCTGGTGGTATTTGTGAGTGCCTATAGCGACTATGCGTTAAAGGCTTTTGAATTGTATGCGCTGGATTATTTGCTAAAACCTTTTAGCGATGAACGCTTTCTGCAAACTGTGGCCAGGTTAAATAGTCTTGGGGAAACGGTGCAAGAGGTGGTTGATAAGTTGCCGCGCGCGCAACAACCTTATCTTAAGGTGCTAATTATTCGCTCTATAGGCGTTATAAAAATTGTTGATGTAAAGGATGTTATCTGGTGTCGGGGTAGTGGCAACTATGTGGAGGTGATGCTCGCCGGCGAAAGCCATTTACATCGTGTGTCTTTAAGTGCGTTAGAAGAAAGCCTTGATCCCGCTGTGTTCGCGCGCTGCCATCGCAGTGCGATTGTTCGTTTGTCAGCCATCAAAGAAATAAAAACCCTTGATGACGGGCAATTCCAACTGGGGCTTGAAAACGGCGATACCGTCAAACTCAGCCAAACCTATAAGGACACCATACTCGTCAGCCTGGAGCGGTAGCCCTTATCGCTCCCAAGAGTTTGTCCCACCAAACCCACTTTTTATCCCGCCCTTTACCTGGTTAAGCCCAGTGACCTTGTGAGCCATGTTGTCAGCCAATAGATTTTGCGGGCACGACCTTGCGGGTCGTGTCGGCAATTCTCCGGTTTTGCTCTAACTGAATAATTCTTATATCAGGAGAAATGACTTATGAAGTCTACTCGGTCAATAACAACAATTGTGTTTGGTGGATTACTTGCAATGGCCCTTGTGGGGTGTGGTGGCGATGGAAAAAATACAGGGGCGAGCAGTAGCTCTCCTGCGGCAGCGAGTTTGCCTCCTGTGGTGAGTAGCAGTTCCAGCTCTAGTATTAGTTCCAGTGCTACCAGCTCAGTGGTGACAAGTTCCAGCTCTAGCGTTGCATCAAGCAACGCGGCTGTTGTTGTAGCTACACTCGCCAGAACGGCCGCCTTTAATGGCGATGGTTTGCGTCTGGATAAAGAAGGTAATGTGTTTGTGGGAACATCAAAAGGTCACACCATTTTTAAGGTGACAACCACAGGAGAAATAACTTTATTTGCCTCCCTGGCTAGCGGCTCAGCGAATGGCTCTTATTTTGATTCGAAAGGCAACTTATTCGTGGCCAACGAGAATGCCGGTATTGTTCATAAAATTACTCCAGATGGCACCGTCAGCGATTATATTACCGGCCTTGATGGCCCCGCCGGTATTTATGTCGATGAGCAAGACAATATGTTTATCTCGCTCTTTGGTTATTCAAATCCGGCTGCGAAAGTGTTGAAAGTTACCCCCGATATGACCACTACTACCTACGCAAGTGGAAATGGGCTCACCAATGTAGTGGGTATAACGGGCGATGGACACGGCCGCTATTTTGCCTCTAATTTTTATACCGGCGAAATTTTTGAAATAACGGATGGAACTGTAAAACAAATTGGAGCATCCGGAACGCGGGTTAACCATATCCAATATGCCAATGGCTATATTTATACCCCAAATCCGCTGGATCAAGTGGTGCGTCGTATGGATATGGAGGGTAAATTCGAATTGCTGGCGGGTACTAAATCTGTAGCAGGTTCGGATGATGGCGATGGAGAAGTTGCAAGATTCTCTCGCCCTAACTCCATAGATATATCCAAAGATGGAAAAACACTTTACATTCTTGATTTCAATACTGGTGATGTCAGAACACTTACACTGAATCAGTAATTTGGTTTGTCTGGCAAAAACCTCGCCTTTGCCGGCGAGGTTTTTTGTTTTTCAAATCAGGATTGCTTCTGTTTGTTTGATGTTGGAGCCTCTTGTGGCTCCGTTATATTGATGCCCAGTAACGCCAATAACTTTTTGCTGGGGAATCCATCTGCAATCATGCCTTGCTGGTGTTGGAACTGGCTAAGCGCACGGCGAGTGCCTGGCCCAAATATGCCGTCGGGCGTGCCCGCGTCGAAACCTCTTTGGTTAAGTTGTTCTTGCAGTGCTGTTATCTGGTCAAAACGCAGGCGCGGTTCGTCGGTGGGGGGCGCTTGCACCAGCGGGCCAGCACCGGCAATCCTGTCGGCGAGATGGCCAACGGCGAGCGCATAAAATTCAGCGCGGTTCCAGCGCATAATCACATTGAAGTTTTCATAGACAAGAAAGGCAGGGCCTTTGTACCCGGAAGGAACTAATAAAGAAGCTTTAATGTTTTCTGACGGCAGCGCCTGGTTGTCCGCGGTCTTTACACCCAACTGCTTCCACTCGGCGAGTGTTTTGTTATTTTTGAGTCCCGCTTCATGGAAAGGAAAACCGCTCGGTAATTTTACTTCGCGCCCCCAGCGACTATTAGCTTGCCAGCCAAGGTTTTGCAAATATTTTGCAGCAGATGCAATTGCGTCCGGTGTGCTGTTCCATAAGTCTCGCTTTTTATCTCCGTCATAATCTACCGCGTTTTGGATAAACGCAGATGGCATAAATTGGAAGTTGCCCAATGCGCCAGCCCAGGAGCCCACCATCTTGTCTGGCCCTATATCGCCTGCATCGAGAATGCTTAAGGCCGATATTAATTCGCTGGTGAAAAAACTGCTTCGGCGCGTATCGCATGCGAGTGTTGATAGGGAGTCAACCAATGGAATATTACCGAACACGCGGCCGTAGTCAGTTTCCAATCCCCAAAACGCCAAAATATAGGGAGCAGGTACACCGTATTTCTGTGACACCTTATCGAGCAACGCTTTATGTTTTAACCACATGGCTTTGCCTTGCGCGATGCGTTGTTCTGATGTGGCGCGATTAAAATAATCAGCAAAGGTTGTGGAAAATTCTGGCTGCTGGCGATCTAACTGGATCACGCGTTTATTGAATTTGGCTTTTGCGAGGCCCTGTTCGATTGTCGTTGTGGAAATTCCCGCTAATTTGGCTTTTTTCGATAAATCCTTCAGGCATGCGGAAAATTCTGCGTCGGAAATCATTGGTAAAGGGGGCTGCGAGGCTGGCTTCGTCGGTACCGTTTTTGCAGCGTTGTCCTGCGCGGGAGGTTGCTCCTGAGAAGCCTTGGGGCCTGGCGTATGGGCACAGCCTGCCAGAAGCGAAAAAATAATAAAGGGCAATATTTTTCTAGTGTTCATCACAACTCCACAGGCTAAAAATACAAAGAGGCTGTTCACCCTACAGGATTCGGCGAGGCTTTTGCCAGCGAGGCGGGCGCTCCTTCTGAAAATTGGCGACAGCAAATTTATGTAAAAATTGTAATATATAAATACTATAGTAAGGTATAACGGCTGCTGATAGGATAACGTCAAAAATAAATAGAGAGAACTGCCAAATCACTGAGCCGTTCCCCAGCTTTCGCCAAACACTTGCAGTAACAAAAAACTTACCCATTTTTAATCAAGAAATTGAGGAAAGCGCAAGTGAGCAAATATTTACCCCTTACACGACGAAATATGATTTTAGGCTCTCTGGGAATCGCAGGTGTCTACACTATTCCTTCTTATGCGGCTGCCAGCGCATCGATCAAAAGCACTATCGACACCACAAAAAAATTTCCGCCTATTTCCCCCTATATTTATGGTGGCTTTATTGAGCACATAGGCAACCTGATTAACCATAGCCTGTGGAGCGAAGTTCTTGATGATCGCAAATTTTATTACGGCGTTCAGGAAGTAGAGGAGCCTTTCCCTACCGATAGACGCGCTGCCATGTCATACAATCGCAAATGGACAGCGGTAGGGCCGCTCAATGCAATCACATTGGACCAAACCAATGCCTACGTTGGTAAACATAGCCCCAGCATAAAGCTCGGTAATTCACCCAGGGGAATTGCGCAATCCAAACTCGTGTTTAAAGGTGGAAAGCGTTATGCCTGCAGAATTGTTATCAGCTCTGATGTAGATACAGAGGTTTCCATCACGCTGATTAGCTCATCTAATAAAAGTAGCCACCAAACCACAACCATAAAATCCACAAAAGAATGGCGCACAGTTTCATTTGAAATGGAACCCAAAATAAGCACAACAGATGCGCGAATTGAAATTACCGCAACAGGTTCTGGCAACTTGCGTATTGGTGCTGTCTCTCTGATGCCGGCGGATAATATAAAAGGCTTTCGCGCCGATACGCTCGCATTGATGCGCGAAATGGATTGCAAAATGTTGCGCATGCCCGGTGGAAACTTTATTTCAGCCTACGATTGGAAAAATACCATAGGCCCCATGGATAAGCGCCCACCGGTGCTCGACCCTGTGTGGAAGGCCGCTCAGCCCAACGATGTGGGTGTGGATGAGCTTTTGCAATTGTGTGAGCTTATTGGTTGTGAACCCTATTGGTGTGTTAACACGGGTTACGGCGAGCCGCGCTCGGGAGCGGAGTTGGTGGAATACGTAAATGGCGCAGCGGACACTACTTGGGGAGCAAAACGTGCCGCCAATGGCCATGCAGAATCTTACAAGGTGAAGTATTGGAACATTGGCAATGAAATGTATGGGCATTGGCAATTTGGTCACATGTCCCGCGATCAATACACGATTAAACACAATTTGTTTGCCGATGCCATGCGTTCTGTTGATCCCTCCATTTACATAGTGGCTCCCGGTGGTTTTGTGGATGAAATGACAACGGGCCAAGGCATTTTTATTGATGGTCAGCCGCAAGTGCAAGTTGGTTCCGAGCGCGATTGGGCCTACGGCATGTTGAAAGATTCCTGGGGCAAGTTTGATGCCCTGGCGACTCATGCTTATCCGCCAGAAGGAAAGCGATTTGATTTAAAAACCGGTAAACTTTTTGATGTGCAAATGTCGCTGACGGAGTGGGCGCGTCAGCCGGCAAACCGTGTGGCAACCATGACGGACGCCTGGGAAGAATACAAAAAAAGATTCCCGGAATTGAATAAAGGTAAGGTCAAAGTTTTCTTCGATGAGTGGGCCTACAGTTTTCAAGATAGCTACAAAGGTGCGCTGGCGATAGCATTAACGTTCCATGAGTTTTTTCGTCACACAGATTTTATCGATATGGCCGGCTATACCATGGCAACAGCGTGGATAAATTCCGATGCTACTGATGCTGTCATTAGTGCCAAAGGACGCGTTTTCCAGCTTTACAATAAATATTTTGGCACTATTCCGGTAACCGTAAACGGTAACTCGCCTCAACCGGCGCCGCAATATCCTGTGGGTGGCGATCAGCCGCGCGTGAATACTGGCAGTGCAACTTATCCTTTGGATGTGATGGCTGCGCTCACAAAAGATGGTAATAGCCTGACAGTTGCCGTGGTTAACACAACAGATACCGTACAAAGCCTGGATTTGCTACTTGATGGTTTCAGTGCGAGCCCTAAAAGCAAAGCCTGGAGCTTGATCGGCAAAAACATTGATGCAACTAATGCGGTGGGTAAAAAGCCGGAGGTGTTCATCCAGTCGTCCAGTTTTGATGCCAGTGCCCGTAATTTCAAAATAGCGCCGCTTAGCCTCACTATTTATTCGTTTTCCAAAGCAACTAAATAAATCGCACCACGGAATCACGATAATCAAGGCCGCCGGTTATTCTGGTGGCTTTTTTCAGCGGTTCAGTGACAAGGATCTTGCTCTGTCGCATATCACACCAGAATTGAATTAGCTTTCTCTGATAGACCTTTCAAACCCAAGGTGCCAACTTGGGAATGAGAAATATGGCGCTCACGTTTTTTATTGTTTGGAGTTCGATAAGGAGTTAACGTGGGCAACCAGTTTTTCTATATCTGAAAACTTATACCCAACCTTAATGTATGAAATTTTACCTTCAGGATCTATGACATACATGACAGGTATTGCGCTGACTTTATAATTCCAGCCGGTTGTTCCTGGGTCTAAAGTGAAAATTATTTTTGACTCGGGATAATCGGATAGAAATTTTTCGACGAGCGCGCGTTTTTCTCCTGCATTTATGGCAATTACTTGTAGCTTTTCGGGGGCAGATTTTTTTTGGATTGCAAAAAGGGCGGGAATTTCCTTCCTGCATTCATTGCACCATGTGGCCCAAAAGGACAAAATGACAATTTTTCCTTTGTAATCCGAAAGCCTTATTTCAGTTCCGCCGAGTGATTGTCCTAACTGGTCGTATGGTGTTTCGCCGACTTTTAACGTCTTTGCATCAGCAGATAACGCAAAAAGAAAGAGTAGGGTGAAATATATTGTTTTCATAGTCAGTCCATGTTGGAGATTGTTATTTTCCTGCGTTTGGTTGCTTGGCTTTTTTCAATTGTCCAGATTTTTTACTTTTTTGAGTTATTGTGGATGTTGGTTCTACAAGCAAAACGGGCCGTAAGGCCCGTTCTTCTTAAATCTATAAATTACTCCATGTAATTTTCAATGCTCGGACAAGAGCAAACCAAATTGCGATCCCCATACACGTTATCGATGCGATTAACGCTTGGCCATACCTTGTGGTTTTTCAACCAGCTTGCAGGACGGCTTGCTACTTCGCGTGAATAAGCGCGGTTCCAGTTTTCATCCAGCACGTCGTCTTGTGTGTGTGGTGCATTGTGCAGGGCGCTGGCGTCGGCGGAGATTTCGCCACTGATCACTTGGGTGATTTCCTTGCGGATGATCAGCATGGCGTCGATGAATTTATCCAGCTCTACTTTGGATTCGGATTCGGTTGGCTCGATCATCAAGGTGCCGGCAACCGGGAATGACATAGTCGGTGCGTGGAATCCAAAGTCCATCAAGCGCTTGGCGATATCTTCTTCGCTGATACCGCTGGCTTCTTTGAGTGGACGCAAATCCAGCAAGCATTCGTGCGCAACAAAACCGTTGGTGCCTTTGTACAAAATCGGGTAAGCGTCTTCGAGTTTTTTCGCAACGTAGTTTGCATTGAGCATGGCGTATTCGGTGGCTTGGCGCATACCGACGGCGCCCATCATTTTGATGTACATCCAGCTGATGGGCAGAATGCTTGCAGAGCCCCAGGGCGCGGCAGAGATAGTACCGTTGCTTGGATCAGTGCCCGGAACGCTTTGCACATTGTGGCCAGCGAGGAACGGAGCCAAATGCTTGCCTACGCCGATGGGGCCCATGCCTGGGCCGCCGCCGCCGTGTGGAATGCAGAAAGTTTTGTGCAGGTTGAGGTGCGAAACATCGCCGCCGAATTTACCAGGTGCTGCAACGCCGACCAGTGCATTCATGTTGGCACCGTCGATGTAAACTTGCGCACCTACCGCATGGACCATATCGCACAGTTGGGTAATACCTTCCTCAAACACGCCATGGGTTGAAGGGTAGGTACACATGATGCACGCGATTTGCTCGCCGTAGGTTTCGATTTTTTCCGCGAGATCATTCAGGTCCACGTTGCCGTTGCTATCGCAGGCAACCACAACCACTTTGTAGCTCACCATTTGCGCCGACGCCGGGTTGGTGCCGTGAGCAGAAGAAGGAATCAAGCAGATATCGCGGCTCTCACCTTTGCTCTCAAAGTATTTTTTGATAGCGACCAGGCCAGCGTATTCACCCTGAGAGCCAGCATTAGGCTGCAAGCTGATGGCGTCGTAGCCGGTGCAGGCTTTCAGCATCTCCTGCAACTCTTCAAACAATTGGCTATAGCCTTTGGCTTGGTCAATTGGCGCAAACGGATGCAGCTTGCCGAACTCTGGCCAAGTCACTGGAACCATTTCAGCAGTTGCATTCAACTTCATGGTGCAAGAGCCGAGTGGAATCATCGCGTTGTTCAGTGCTATATCTTTTGATTCCAAACGCTTTAAATAGCGCAGCATTTCGGTTTCGCTGTGGAAGCTGTTGAATACTGGGTGAGTTAACACTGCATCAGTGCGCAGCAAGTCAGTGGGGATGGCTTTGTTGGTTACTGACAACATATCGTCGATGCTCGCCAGATCAACGTCAGTTACACCAAACACGGCCAGCAATTGCGCTACATCTTCAATGCTGGTGGTTTCGTTCAGGCTGATGCCAACGGCATCGCTGCCTACCAAACGCACGTTAATTTCTGCAGCCAGTGCAGCTTGATTTACGTCAGCTTGCTTATCGCCAACCTTAACGGTGATGGTGTCAAAGTAAGTGTTGTTTGCCAGCGCAAAACCTTTTTGTTGTAGCGCGGTTGCAGTGATGGCGGTTAAACGGTGAACGCGATTGGCAATGCGCTTTAAGCCAGCTGGGCCGTGATAAATCGCGTAGAACACACTCATTACCGCGAGCAGCACTTGCGAAGTACAAATATTCGAGTTGGCCTTTTCCCGGCGGATATGTTGCTCGCGGGTTTGCATAGCCATACGCAGTGCTTGCTTGCCGCGTGCATCAATGGATACACCGATAATACGGCCGGGGGCTGAACGTTTGTACGCATCGCGGAAGGCGAAGAAGCCGGCGTGCGGGCCGCCAAAACCCATAGGCACACCAAAGCGTTGGCTGGTACCGACGACTACGTCAGCGCCCATAGCGCCGGGAGATTTCAACAGCAACAGCGCCATCAAATCAGTCGCAACGGTTATCAGTGCATTTTTGTTGTGAGCTGCTTCGATGAGTGAAGTCAGATCGCGCACGGCGCCGGTTGAGCCAGGGTATTGCAACAGCGCACCGAAATAATCGCCGTTGGCGACTTCGTCAGCAGGTGCGATATGCACGTCAAAGCCGAAATGCTCCGCGCGGGTTTGCACCACGGCGATGGTTTGTGGATGAGTATCGGCGTCTACAAAGAACACATCGGATTTGCTCTTTTTGTTCTGGCGCTTACACATGGCCATAGCTTCGGCCGCGGCGGTACCTTCATCCAATACAGAAGCGTTGGCCATTTCCATACCGGTGAGGTCGATGATCATTTGCTGGTAGTTGAGCAGGGCTTCGAGGCGGCCTTGCGCGATTTCAGGTTGGTAAGGTGTGTAAGCTGTGTACCAGCCCGGGTTTTCCAATACGTTGCGCAGTACTACCAATGGTACGTGGGTGTCGTGATAGCCCATGCCGATATAGCTTTTAAATACTTTGTTTTGGCCGGCGATGGCTTTCAGTTGAGCCAAGGCATTGGCCTCGGTCACAGCGGCACCCAGGTTGAGTTCGCTTTTCAGGCGGATATTGTCAGGAACGGTTTTATCGATCAGTTCTTTTACCGAGCCAACACCGAGTGTGGCCAACATGGCAGCAGTTTGCTGGGCGTTGGGGCCTATGTGGCGAGCGACAAATTCGTCGTTGTTGGCCAAATGGGAGAGGGGAGCTGAGCGGAGTTCAACTGACATAGAAAGTCTCTGTAAATTGGAAATGTGAGTAATCTGTAAAAAGGCGGGGCCTGGGGCTCCCGACTGCCAGATGCGTGTTGTCTGGTCTTAATTAGCCTCTGGGGGCTTGTTTGTGAGGACTCCCTGAGTATTCATTGAGGGGGCCTTGCTTAAAAAGGCGGATATGGTACCAATTCTTGCCCCGGCAATCGATAGTTTTGCGTTTGCGTCCACGAGCCGACAGCCTTGATTGATTGTTATGGATGTTTATGACAAGTCATAATGCGGGCCCTCTCAGGATTCCACGAGCTGTTTTCATGCACGACATAACCCGGTCAGGCTTCATTGCTACTTCCCGCCAATACCGGCTGCCGGGGATTGCCGGATTGTTGGTGGAGTGTGACTTTTCGGTAGAGGATTTTGCGTCCCTTGAGCCAGCACCGGGATTGCCAACCAATATTGCGCATGCCGTACCCAAGCGTCAGGCGGAGTTTCTGGCGGGGCGCTGGTGTGCATGGAAAGCTCAGGAGCAGCTGGGTTTGGTGCAGGTCGAGATTGGGGTTGGCAGTAATCGAGCTCCGGTTTGGCCTGATACAGTGCGCGGTTCTATCACGCATACAGGACCGGCCGAGCCGGGTGGCTTGTCTGTCGCTTGCTGTGCATTGGCTTTGGCTGGTGATTATCGCGCCCTCGGTATCGATCTCGAAAATATAATGAACAAGACCATGGCAGAGGAAACCAGCTCCCTCATTCTCGACGAGCAGGAGCGGGCGCTTTTGTCACAGCAGGACGCGAGTTGGCCCTATTTGGTGACGCTTGTGTTTTCGGCCAAGGAGAGTTTGTTCAAAGCGCTTTATCCGGCGGCGGGACGCTACTTTGATTTTCTGGATGCGCAGTTGGTCGCCATAGATGTGGAGGCGGGCAAGTTTAGTGTTGAGCTCAAGGTTGCCCTTGCTCCATCGCTACCCGCAGGTTTCCGGGTGCATGGCTGTTTTCAGACGCGCGATTTGCGTTTACTAACGGTGGTTTCCTACTAATCCGTGACCTTTTATGTGATGCCTGGCTAACGGTTTTCCGCTCGGCTTTGCTCTATTCTGGTTGAATATTGACCTGACGGAGAGCTGCCATGGGTAAATTATCCGCTGTCTTTTCGATGTGTTTTTTGCTGTGCATGCTTTCTGCGTGTGGCGGTTCGACTAAATCATCAGGATCGGAGCCGTCGCCCGGGCCTGGATCCAGTTCTACTTCATCACCTATATCCGCTAGCTCATCATCCAGCCAAATATCTGTGGTCTCCGGCCTTGCTGCTCGTCCTTCCAATAAAACCTGTTTGGCTCCCGAGCCGGTTGGCGGCAGCGATGTCACTATCAGCTGGCCCGCTGCATTTTCTTCTTTGCCTCGCTTGGCTACGCCGTCCGCGCTCTTCCAGCTCAAGGGGGATAATGCTTATTGGTATGTACTGGGGCAGGCGGGAGTGATTAATCGTTTTGCTAACCAGAGCGGCGCCACTAGCCTAACCAAGGTGCTGGATATACAGGATCGAGTCAGCTTCGATGCGACCGAAACGGGTTTGCTGGGTGTCGCGGTGCATCCGCAATTCGCCAGTAATCGCTATGTTTTCCTCTATTACACCGGCGATAACGCCAGCGGCAATCTGGAAAGCCGGGTCGCTCGTTACAAGGTCAATAACGACGGTTCTTTTGATAAGTCATCTGAATTGATTTTGCTGCGTATAGATCGCCCTTTCAGCAACCATCTCGGCGGCGATATGGCGTTTGGCAGCGACGGTTATCTTTATATTTCCTCCGGAGATGGTGGCTCTGGTGGTGATCCCTACCAAAATGGCCAGAACACCAATGTGCTCTTGGGCAAGCTGTTGCGTATTGATGTGGACAACACCGGCGGCAACCTCAATTACGCTATTCCCGCTGATAATCCCTTCGTCGGCCAAGCCAATACCCGTGCAGAAATCTGGGCCTATGGCTTACGTAACCCCTGGCGTTTCAGCTTCGACAAAACGACAGGTGATCTCTGGTTGGGGGATGTGGGGCAGAGCGCCTGGGAAGAAATTAACCTCATCACCCGCGGCGGCAACTATGGCTGGGGCGATATGGAAGGTAATAGTTGTTACAGTGGACGGCCTAATTGTTCTACCGCGGGCAAAATCAAACCTATTCAGGCAATCAGCCAAAACACAGGTGCCTGTTCGGTCATTGGTGGCTATGTGTATCGCGGATCGCTTTATCCCGCGGCGTACGGCAAATACTTTTACAGCGATTACTGCGTAAACAATATCCAGTCGATCACGCTTGGTGCCAGCAACCAGGTTAGCCTCGCCAGTCATGGCAGTGTGTCGGCCAATCCGGTCGCCTTTGCGCAGGATAATAATGGCGAACTTTATGTGCTCGGCCAATCCACTACGGCGGGGCAGCAAATCTTCAAACTGCAAGCCAGCGGTGGTAGCCAGCAACCGGGGACAATGGCGAATCAGCTGTCCGGGACCGGTTGCGTAAACGCGCAGACTCCTGAACAGCCCGCCCCGGGTCTGATTCCCTACCAGGTTATAAGTCCGCTTTGGTCAGATGGCGCCACCAAGGAACGCTATCTGGCTTTGCCTGATGGCAGCAGTATCAATCTGGCCAGTGATGGCGATTTTGGTTTACCGGTAGGGGCTGTGCTGGTTAAGCACTTCAAATTAGATGGCAAATTTGTCGAAACCCGGTTGTTTACGCATGGCAAGCTGGGTTGGCAGGGCTTTAGTTATGAATGGAGTGATGACCAGGTTGATGCCACCTTGTTGAGTACTGCCAAAGATAAGCAGGTGGGAGCAGTTAGCTGGCATTTTCCGAGCAGAGAGGAGTGCCTTGTTTGTCACACCAGCGCGACCAACTTCGCGTTGGGCCTGGAAACACTACAACTCAACAGTGATTTTCTCTATGCCAGCACAGGCATCACTGCCAATCAATTGGTAACTCTGGATCACATAGGCGCATTATCCAGCTCGCCATCGACAATCCAAAAAGCGAATAAATTGGCGGCGTTGGATGATACAACGGCCAGCCTTTCCAGCCGTGCGCGCAGTTATCTGCACAGCAATTGCAGCGGTTGTCATCGCCCCGATGGACCGACAAATACCAATCTCGATTTGCGTTACAACACCAGCTTCGCCAATACCCATACCTGTAACCAGGTGCCAAATGCCGGCAATCTGGGCATCACCAATGCAGTGATAATTGCTCCGGGTGAGCCATTGCGCTCGGTGTTATTGGCGAGGATGAAGGTTCGCGACAGTAACCAGATGCCGCCGATTGCAACTCATGTGGTGGATGAACAGGCAGTGCAAGTGGTGGGAGATTGGATTGCGGGGTTGGGCGGGTGTGAGTAGGGCTTGGAATCTTGGAGCAATCAATCCCCTCGCCCCCCAAGGGGCGAGGGGAGACCACGAAGGGAAGCTTACTCGTCACCAGCCATCTTGGACTGCAAGTAATTCTGAATCCCCACTTTGTCGATCAAACTCAATTGGGTTTCCAACCAATCGATATGCTCTTCTTCTGATTCCAGGATGTACTTGAATAAATCACGGCTCACGAAATCTTGTACCGATTCACACAGGATAATGCCGGCCCGCAGATCGGGCAGGGCGTTGTACTCCAGCTTCAAATCCGATTTCAGCATTTCTTCCGTATTTTCACCGATATACAGCTTGCCGAGGTCTTGCAGGTTGGGGAGTCCTTCGAGGAAAAGGATGCGCTCGATCAGCTTGTCAGCGTGCTTCATCTCGTCGATAGATTCATGGTACTCGTGGTCGGCCAGCTCTTTCAGGCCCCAGTCTTTGTACATGCGTGCATGGAGGAAGTATTGGTTGATGGCAACCAATTCGTTGCCGAGGACTTTGTTGAGGGCTGCAATTACTTGTGGATCGCCTTTCATGACTATCTCCTTAAACCCTTGGGTTCAAATGATGGGAAAGCCGAAAGTCTCGCTCCGTAGCTGTGTGGTGTCAAGCTAAGTCTTTGATGTATAAAGAGAAATAAACGCGTTGGTTAATTTCTCTCATTTGCGGATGAATGCCGATTAGGCTGGTGCCGGCAATAACAATGCTTAGGCGAGTGCATAAAACTGAGGAAAACCGTTGATCAGCGGGATTTGCGGGGCTGGCATCTGGGCCTTGTGCTCCATCAGGATTTCTTTGGTGGCTATACCGCATTTTCCGCATTGGCTAGCGACGCCCAACGCCTTGCGCAGCTGGCTCATGGAGTGAGCGCCATCTTCAATAGCGGCTTTGATTTGACGATCAGTAATGCCTTTGCACAAACAAACGTACATAAAATCCTCAGGAGAAACTGCTTGCACTTTGATCAAATTTTAGTGCGAATGAGAATTCATGTCAACAATAGATAGGAATTCTTATTATTTGTGATTTCTTATAACCGAAGGTTTATATGCCAACAATGAGCTTTTCAGGCTTATAGCCAAAGTTAAAGAATCATCATATAAAAAATTAATAGGACACTTAAAAATGGCTGTGTAAGATAGCCCTGTACTATCAACTTGCCCCTGTTTATGAATTTTAGAGATTTGTGCGCAGGGTTTTATTTCGAACTACCAAACTTTCCTTAAACATCACCCTATAGGAGATTTCACATGGGCGTATTAGTAGGTAAAAAAGCACCAGGTTTCACCGCTGCAGCGGTACTGGGCAACGGCGAAATCGTTGAAGACTTCAGCTTTGAAGCTGCCACCAAAGGCAAAAAAGCCGTCGTTTTCTTCTACCCACTGGACTTCACCTTCGTGTGCCCATCAGAGCTGCTGGCTTTTGATCACCGCGTAGAAGAGTTCAAAAAGCGCAATGTAGAAGTGATCGGTGTTTCTATCGACTCTCACTTCACCCACAACGCATGGCGTAACACCCCAATCGACCAAGGCGGTATCGGCCAGGTTAAATACACGCTGGTAGCTGATATCAACCACGCGATTGCCAAGGCTTACGACGTAGAATCTGAAGGTGGCGTGGCTTTTCGCGGTACTTTCGTGATCGACGAAGACGGCGTTGTTCGTTCACAAATCGTTAACGACCTGCCTATCGGCCGTAACATTGACGACACCATCCGCACCGTTGACGCCCTGATTTTCCACCAACAACACGGCGAAGTTTGCCCAGCTGGTTGGAAAGAAGGTGACGCTGGTATGGACGCATCACCAGCTGGTGTTGCCAAGTACCTGGCTGAGCACGCTGACAAACTGTAATTTGCAGCTATAGATGCAAATCGAAAAGCCCGGCAATTAGCCGGGTTTTTTTATGTGTGGTAAATTGCCGCGAAATTTTTTCAGGCATCTCTTCAAGACCTTATCGCCCATGACAGATTCTCGCAAAGCTATCGACCTCCATCCCAGCTGGCTCGCTTACCTGGAGCCGGAATTTGACCAGCCTTATATGAAGCACCTTAAGCAGTTTCTGCTCGCCGAGAAAAAAGCCGGCAAGGTGATTTATCCCGAATCGAAAAATATCTTTAACGCTTTTAACAGTACGCCGCTGGATAAAGTGGAAGTAGTGATATTAGGGCAGGACCCTTACCACGGCCCGCACCAGGCCCATGGCTTGTGTTTCTCTGTGCAGCCAGGTGTGCAGACACCGCCGTCGCTGCAGAATATTTACAAAGAAATTAATCGCGATCTCGGCTATCCCATTCCCAATAACGGTTATTTGCAGAGCTGGGCTAATCAAGGTGTGTTTTTGCTCAACGCGACTTTAACCGTGGAGCAGGCTCGCGCTGGAGCCCATCAGGGGCAGGGGTGGGAACAGTTTACGGATCGCGCCATTCAGCTGATCAACGAAGTGCGCCAGGGCGTAGTGTTTATGCTCTGGGGAAGTTACGCGCAAAAGAAGGGGCAGTTTATCGATGGCCGCAAGCATTTGATTTTGCGGGCGCCGCACCCATCACCTTTGTCGGCACATCGCGGGTTTATCGGCTGCGGACATTTTTCGCAGGCGAATAATTATCTGCAACAAAATGGACAGAAGCCGATTGACTGGCGACTGCCCAATCTTTAGGTCGCGACAGCCGCTCTTATAGCAAGAGCGACATGGCCGCTTCCATATCGGCGGAGAGATCTTCGGATTCGGCCACCATAATTTCTGGGTCCAAACCCAGACGCTCAAAAGCGGCCACCTGGCGACAATCCAGCTGACCCAGTGGAGAGTTGGTGCCGGCATAACTTTGCAATACGGCCACAGTAACCACATCGGCGTAATCTGCTTTGGGAATCTTGCGTTGGAAATCCAGATGCTGCGATGGAATGTGGGCCAATTCTTCCGGAAAGCCCCAGGTGCGCAAAATGATGTCGCCGATGGAGGGATGAAGCTCGTCAATGACGCGATCGAGTGTCAAGCTGTCACTCAAAAGCGCGGGATGCTCTTCTGCGTAAGTCAAAATTGGCAATACACCGATTTTATGTACCAGGCCGGCCAGTGTTGCCTGGTCGGGGCGCAGACGAGTGTAGTGCTTACAGAGCACATGACTGATGCCGGCAATCTCGCTGGAACGACTCCAGACTTCGCGCATGCGCATATCCACCATGTCAGAGGTAGCCTGGAACATCTGCTCCATGGCAAGGCCGGTAGCTATGTTGCAGGTATAGGAAATACCCAGGCGCATCAGCGCGGTCTTCAAATCTTCAATAGCGCGCGAGGCGCGTAGCAGCGGGCTGTTGGCGACGCGGATGATGCGGGCGCTGAGCGCTGCATCCCCGCCTATCACGCCTACCAGCTTGTCTATATCAGCATTGGGATCATCGGCAACCTCGCGCACCCTGAGCGCCACTTCGGGCAGGGTGGGGAGTACAAGCTGGTCGTTTTTGATGGCGGTGAGAATATCCTGGCGAACACGCTCGACAATTTGGCTCATGGGCTACCTTTCCGTTCTTTTTGGTTTTATCGCACGACTGAGCCTGTGCTCAGTCAGAATCATTTGGAGTAGGTATAGCATACGGAAGGCTAAGCAGACTGAGTTTTTGCGCCTGTCCAGCAAGATAAAGATCGGCGCGTTCATCATCCACAACACTCGCCAGTAATTCCCCTTCGCCAGCACTATTAATTGCTGACAGGACTACTTCGCCAACATTCTTGCCCTGCGCGTTGTGGATCTCGCTACCGGGAGCGGGTTGTTCGCCGTTAAATCCAAATCGGTACATGTGGCGCTTGAGAGTGCCGCGGTAATGCAGGCGCGCAACTATCTCCTGGCCGGTGTAGCAGCCTTTGCGGAAGTTGATGCCGTTGACCAGCTGGAAATTGATCGCTTGCGGTGTAAATGTCTCGTAGGTTTCAGGGGTGATGTCGCCGAGACCAGCCTGAATGTTCAGCAACGTCCAAAGATTATGGTCTGCTTCTGTAGCTTGGGCGGCGAGGCCGGCCAGCTCTGCGTCAGGCAGCCAGCACTCAAAGCGCAGATGATCCTGACGGATGATAAATCCCGAACCGGCGGCCAACCAGCTGCCATTGTCCTCGGGAATTGAGCCATAGGTCGCACGCAATATGGTTTCCGCTTGTGGGCCGGCAAGGCCGACACAGCGCAGATCATTGCTGGCATCTGACAGTTTGGCTTTGGAGAAAACGATATATTTACCAAGGCTGGCCAATCCATTGGTAACCAGACTTTTGTGCACGCGCAGCAGGATTTCTTCTGCATTGGGTTGCACTGCTTTAAAGCACAGGAGCATGCGACCTTTGATATTGCATTGGGCGCCTGGCAAGGTTTTATCGCTAGCCAGCTCGCGCACATCACAGGTCACCTGGCCCTGCAAAAACTTACTTGAATCCGGCCCCTTAATGGCAATCAGGCCGTAATCGAGCGGCATGAAATAGGTGGTTTGGGGGTCGTAGGAAGTCTGGCTGGACATGATTGACACTCGCATTTGATACATAGTTGCCCGGATATGGGGGCGCTCTGACGCCGCGCAAGTGTACTCCGCTGCGAAAATATGCGCTGGGGATTCGTGAAAAGCCAGCCAAAGTGGACTATAAAGAGGCTGATAATTAGAGCCGTTTTTAGTCCAACCATCGGGCATTCATCTGTGACAACTCACTATCACTATTACAGCAACATCCGGAGCAGCTTTTGGTACAAGCTGGTGCTCTGCTGTTTAATTACCCTGGTGGTTATGTACAGCCACAGGTTTCTGCCGACTAAAACTTTGGACATAGTGCCGGGTAAAGATGTCAGGGCTTATCTTTTTGGTGATACCAATTCAGCTGGCGTTAGTATGGCCTCCTGGATTGATGAGCCGGGGTTGTCCTGGCAATGTGATATCCAAAACGACGGTAAAAACCACAGCTGCGGATTTAGTATCAGCCTTGATAGCCATGATCCCAAAGGGATTGATTTATCAAAATACGATAGCGTCAATATAGAGTTGGACTACGACGGCGGCGACAAACGCCTGCGCTTTTTTTCCCGCACCTATGTTGAGGGCTTCTCCAATCTGCAGAAAGATAGTGGTTCTGCCAAGTACCAGAACGTCCTCATCCCATCGACCTTTTTACGCAAGCCACTCAGTATCCAGATGAGCGAATTCTTTGTGGCCGAATGGTGGATTAGTGAATACCAGGTGCCGCGTGAATATATGCTGCCGGATTTTCACAATGCGCTGACCTTCGGTGTTGATTTAAGTTATCCCTCCGCGCCAGGTGTGCATAAATTCAAATTAAAGAAAGTGCAATTCGTTGGCTTGTGGGTATCAGCTGAGCGCTGGTATCTAGGGATATTGGTGTTTTGGATTCTGTTAATGATATGTGCAGGCGCCTATAACCTTTGGTTGCTTAAGCTGCAGAGTCGCGCCGAGCGCCAGCGGTTGGAAGCACTTATCAGCAAAAACACGGTGTTGGAAAGTGAGACTAACCGCTATCGCCAATTGTCTATGCTCGACCAGCTCACTGGCGTGCTCAACCGCCATGGGCTTTCTGAATATATCCAGGATATCTTTCCCGACGATCAGCCCCATGAGGTTGCTCTCATCATTGTCGACGTGGATTTCTTCAAGAAAATTAATGACGCCTACGGCCATGATGGGGGAGATAGCGTATTGCAAACCGTAGCTAAAGCCATTCGCGAAAATGTTCGCGGCAGGGATATAGCAGCACGCTGGGGCGGTGAAGAGTTTGTGGTGATCCTGCCTGAAACTCGCCTGGAGGAGGCGCGTATCGCAGCTGAAAAACTGCGCAGCCTGGTAGCCGCTATCACCTTTGAGGGCATGCCGGATTTGCAAGTCACCATCAGCCTGGGAGTGGGTGCTATTAGCGGTATTGAGCCTTTCCATATGCTGTTCCGACGGGTCGATGTGGCCTTGTATCAAGCCAAAGCCCAAGGCCGTAACCGGGTGGTGATTGCCCAGGATTAGCGAGTCTTAGGGCTTTTCCGGCTGTCGCAGCGACACAATTCGGGTACAATCGCGGCCTTTCGAAAGCCTCCCGGGTATTTGTTGTGGAAAGAAATCGTTTGTTTTGGGGCAGCCGCCGCGGCATGCTTGAGCTGGATCTGGTGTTGCTCCCGTTTTTAGAGAATGTGTATCCCAGCCTGGAGCAAGCGGATAAAGAGCGCTATTGGAAATTACTGGAGTGCGAAGACCAGGATATGTTTGCCTGGTTTTTGCGCCGTGAAGACCCGGATGACTTGGAGTTGAAAAGGATTGTCGACATCGTTAGAAGCAACACCGGCTTGCAGCCAGAATCCCGCTGAGAGCCGTACAGGGCAGGGCAACTCCGATCAGGTTAAAGAGTTGGCGCCTGTCCGTTTTGGCCAATCGCGCCGGCTCTGGCAAGCAGAGTTGGCTGTCTACGTGGGACTGCTATTTTTTGCCGGCGTCGCCACCGTCCCCTTTTTACTAACTGCCTGGTATTGGCCAATCGCCTTGCTGGCCTTTGCGCTTTTTATTGGTTGGCATTGGAAGCGGTGCTGGCGCAGACGTCATTTCTCTTCTCGTATTCTCTACTGCATTCAAAACCGTTGGTATTTGCGCGATCAAGGTGGTGAGCAGGAGATTCATTTGTGCGATGAAATCCTGTTGTGGTCACAACTTATTGTGCTGCCGGTGCGCACGGCGTCGAGCATCAAAAAATATTTAGTGCTTACGCCCGATGCGATGGAAGCTGACGACTGGCGTCGGCTGCGGGTGTTTTTAAATATGGGGATAAACAAAACGGTGAGCTGACGAGGATGTTGTTGGTGAAATCCTTGTCGCTACTCTTCTTTACTTCCCACTACATCTCTTTGCTTCCCATTACATCTCTTTACTTACCACCACATCCTGCGCTGCAAAATTCATCGGCACCAGAATAGTGTCGCGTGCAACGCTGGATTTATTTGGGTAATCCAGCGAGAAGTGCAAGCCGCGGCTCTCTTTGCGGTCGAGTGCCGAGCGGATAATTAACTCTGCAACCGTAGCCAGGTTGCGTAACTCAATCAAATCGCTGCTCACTTTGTAATTGCTGTAGTACTCGGCAATTTCGCGCTTGAGTAATTTGATGCGATGCGATGCTCGCGCCAGGCGTTTACCGGTGCGCACTATGCCCACGTAGTCCCACATAAAGCGGCGCAGCTCGTCCCAGTTGTGCGAGATAACCACGTCTTCATCCGAGTCGGTCACGCGCGAGGTGTCCCACTGGCGCGAGCTGTCGGGCGTGTTGATGTGTGGTAAATCAGCAATAATTTTTTGGCCTGCCGACTGGGCATAGACAACACATTCCAGCAGCGAGTTACTGGCCAAGCGATTGGCACCGTGCAAGCCGGTGAACGAGGTCTCGCCAATGGCGTAAAGATTTTTCAGGTCGGTTTGGCCATTGGTATCTACCACTATACCGCCGCAGGTGTAGTGAGCGGCGGGTACGACCGGGATGGGCTCTTTGGTGATGTCTATGCCCAATTCCAGGCAGCGCGAATAAACCGTAGGGAAATGCTCCTGAATAAACTCTGGTGTTTTGTGGCTGATATCCAGATACAGGCAATCTGCACCCAGGCGCTTCATTTCATGGTCGATGGCGCGGGCCACTATGTCGCGTGGCGCCAGTTCCTCGCGCTCGTCAAAACGATCCATAAAGCGCTCGCCACTCGGCAGGCGCAGTACCGCGCCTTCGCCGCGCAATGCCTCGCTGATCAAAAAGTTTTTAGTGGACGCGTGGTACAGGCAGGTGGGATGGAACTGATTGAATTCCATATTGGCCACCCGGCAGCCGGCGCGCCAGGCCATGGCGATACCGTCACCGCTGGCGCCATCGAGGTTAGTCGTATAGAGATAAACTTTACTGGCGCCGCCCGTAGCGAGCACCACCACTTTTGCCTGGAAGACATGTACTTGCTCGGTAGTGTTATTCAGCACGTAGGCGCCGGTGCAGCGCAGTTTGCGCGAGTCAGCGTCAGCCTGGGTGATGAGGTTAACGGCTATGTGATCCTCAAACACTTCAATGTTGGGCTGTTGTAAAGTCTGTTCGATCAGTGTGCTGTGTACCGCACGGCCAGTGGCGTCTGCGCTGTGAATAATGCGTCTATGGCTGTGGCCGCCTTCTTTGGTGAGGTGATAGTCCTGGGTGCCGTTGTCGCGGGTGAAACTCACACCCTGGTCGATCAGCCAATCGATGGCGGCTTTACTGTTTTCCACGGTAAAGCGGACAGCATCTTCATGGCAGAGACCGGCACCGGCGACCAGCGTGTCAGCCACGTGGGCATCAATGGAGTCCTGATCATCAAGTACTGCGGCTATACCGCCCTGTGCAAACCACGTGGAGCCCTGGTTGAGCGCATTTTTGCTCAGCACGGCCACGCGGGCGTGGCGGGCAAGGCTCAGGGCGAGGGTCAAGCCGGCAGCGCCGGAGCCTATAACAAGTACGTCGTGAGAAAAAGATTGGGTCATGGATCTGTCTACACACAAGAAAACAACCTGAATTGGCGGCAGTATATACAAGCTGTAAGGTGCGGTCATGCAGCAGCTGGGCTAAACTGGGCTCTGGCGGCGTTGGAACTTTTATAGGGCCTGCCAGTCCATGGCGGCAGTTAAATAATTAATTGAACGCCCATGACGAATAATTTGCAGCACAAACCGATGGCCGCCCAGGCTATATCGGCAAAGTTGGATGGTCTTGACGCAACCGGGCGTCGGACGCTTGAGGGGTTAATAATGACAGCGCAACAAGCGCCTGATGTCGATGTCGATCAAAAACTAGTAGAACGTGTGCAAAAGGGCGATAAGCGTGCTTTTGATTTATTAGTATTAAAGTATCAGCATAAAATTTTTGCCGTGATCAGCCGGTTTATCCGCGATCACGCCGAAGTGCAAGACGTAGCCCAGGATGCGTTTATCAAAGCTTATCGCGCCCTGCCCAATTTCCGCGGTGAAAGTGCCTTTTACACCTGGATGTATCGCATTGCTATCAATACCGCCAAGAACTATCTGGTCGCTCGCAATCGTCGTCCGCCCGCCAGTGATCTGGAGGTTGAGGATGCTGAGTTCTATCCGGGTAATGATGCCATCCACGAGATGAACACCCCCGAGCGCAACCTGCTGCGCGATGAGTTGCATGGTGTTATCGACCAGGCCTTTAAAGATCTGCCTGATGATTTGCGTATGGCGGTAACCTTGCGTGAGATTGATGGTCTGAGCTATGAAGAGATTGCCGAAGCCATGGATTGTCCCATAGGCACGGTGCGTTCACGCATCTTCCGCGCGCGCGAGGCAATCGACAAAAAGATCCAGCCTCTTATCCAATAGCGCCTCTATAGAGAGTGGATTAACAGCAAAACGAGTCAAATTGAGTAGAAGGGTAACCCCTGATGAGGCGAGCAACGGGTTTCGCCTAAATAAGCAAAAATTGTGAAACTTTCGATGAACCTTTTTTGGGGCCTCAGGTCGTAAAGTCAGCAATTGTGATAGACCGCTTCTGGTTGCTTCCGCTGTATAAAGCAACTGTGTAAGGCAGTCTTACCTTTAACCGCTACATTTTTACTTAACACCGCTACAGGTAATTTTTCATGAGTGAGCACAAGCCCGCGCAACCTCTCGCCGAAACCCTGTCGGCCCTGGTGGATAACCAGGCTACAGAGCTGGAGTTGATGAGAATTTTGAAAGCCAGCGAGCAGGATGTGGAGTTAAAAGCGGCTTGGGCACGCTATCAATTGGCAGGTTCAATCCTGCGCGGTGAGCAGATTTCAGTTGCTCCTACCGATTTTGCAGCGCGTTTGAGTGCGGCTATTGATGCAGAAGATGTTCATGATGCTTCTGCGCCCGGTACTGTCAGTGGCTCGGTAACTGCAAAAAACCAACAGGGTTGGCTCTATAACCTTGGTCGAGTGGCGCTGGTGGCGTCAGTGGCTGGCGGTATGATCCTGGGGGTAAACCAATTTTCAGCGGGCAGTCGCCAAACTACTGAGTTGGCAGTGAGTACGCAGGCTGCACCGGCACCAGCAGATGCATCTGTATCTTTGCCTTCTGGTCTTACATCTCCGCTTAATACTCGCACTGTGGCGTTGCAAAGTGGTTATGAGACTCGTCCTCAGGAAAATCGCCGGGTGATGTTCCAGCCGCGTCAATCTGGTAATGCCACGCCCGTGGTATCAGATGAAGAAGTGACTCGCTATGTAAACCAGATGATGCAAGCTCACTCGGATAATGCCGCTATGAATGCAGGGCAAGGTGTATTACCTTACGCACGTGTGATCATGACGGATGAAGAGTAAACCATGCAGAAACTCAACTTGTGGTTGTGTGCTGGCGCTATGCTGGCCACAACCGCAACCTCTCAAGCCCTGACCCAATCGTCCAGTCCAGCTGTCCCCGAAACTAACCCCGCTCACGTTCAAAGCCTGCTCGCTAAAATGTCGCAAGTACCGGCGCATTTGAATTACCGTGGCACCTTTACCTATCAAAACCAAAACAGTATTGGCTTACAGAGCTTTAGTGTTGAGCATTGGGTTGAGAATGGTCAGGAGCACGACCGACTGCTTTTGCTCAACGGACCCGAGCGCGCCATAGTGCGTGACGGTCAGCCTATAGATTGCAAAGCAATGGGCGACAAATTATTGCAAGGCAGTTTTGCCAGCATTGGCGGTGCGCTATCTAAATTGGGAGATTTTTACCAATTTGAAATGCGCAGTCCCGAGCGCGTAGCAGGGCGCAATGCGCAGGTGCTGCAAGTGATCCCCAAGGATCTCTATCGCTATGCCTATATCTTGAGTATTGATGAAGAGACAGGACTGGTACTTAAGTCCTGGCTTATTGATGAAACTGCACGCCCGATGGAGCGCTACCAGTTCGTATCCATAGAGCTCAACCCTGACGTCAATCAATTAAGTAAAGCCAAAGCCTCTGTGCATCAGCGGAAGGCGGTGGCGGATGTCACCAGCTGTAATCCAACTTCAGTACAGAAGCCATCCTCCTGGTTGGTGAAGTGGATTCCTCCCGGCTTTGCCTTTGCTGGTGAGCGCAAGCTGACTAATGGCCAGGATATGTTGATGTACACCGATGGTTTGACCACGTTTAGTATCTTCCTTGAGCCCACCACCAGTTTTGTACCTGAAGGTACAGGTCGGCGCGGCGCTACACTTGCCTATATGTCCCGCCTGATTTACAACAACACTATTTACCGGGTGAGTGTTGTGGGCGAAATTCCTGTTATCGCTGCCCACGAAATAGCGCAAAATATAGCTGGATATTAATCCGGCTATAAACCCTCTTTTTTAATAAAACGCCCTCATTCACAGGTCTTATATGATTCTCGAGACGGGTCGCATCCTGGCCATTGAGCCCAAGGGGCTGTGGGTGGAAACGCTTCAGCGTTCTGCCTGCGGCTCCTGTCAGGCGCAAAAAGGTTGTGGCCAGCGGTTGCTTGCCTCGGTAGGCGCTAATGCGTCTTATCTCTGGGTGCTATTGGATGGTAGCGATGCGGCGAATTATCGCTTGGGGGATGAGGTGCAGATTGGTGTTCCTGAGGATGTCATCGCCAAAGGCGCGCTGCTGGTTTATCTGGTACCGCTGATTGCCATGATGGTGGCGGTTATTCTGGCGCATAGCCAGGCGATGAGAGATGGCGCTACCGCTGTCTGCGCGCTAGGCGGCCTGTTGCTGGGGGCGGCTATTGTACGCGTGAGAAGCTGGCAGATCCGCTTTGATACTCGCCTGCAGCCCGTTTTGGTGGACGCGCAAGTATCGGTGCGTGTAATTCAATCCTGCGAGGCTGATTAGGCTTATGCTGAGGATCAATGCCCAGGTACAAATTCCCCTGCATGAAATTGAAATTACCGCCATGCGCGCGCAGGGCGCCGGGGGACAAAACGTCAATAAGGTGTCTAGTGCGATACATTTGCGTTTCGATATCCCTAATTCATCGTTGAACGAATTTTGTAAATCCAGACTACTGGAGCTGGATGACAAACGCATTTCAAATGATGGTGTTTTGATCATTAAAGCCCAGCGGTTTAGAACACAAGAGCAAAACCGGGCCGATGCTTTGTTGCGGTTGCAGGATATAGTGGTCGATGCAATTCAGGTCAATAAAACCCGCTATGCCACCAAGCCTACTTACAGCGCCAGACAAAAGCGCATGGACGGTAAAAGTATCCGCGCAACTATCAAATCTTCTCGTGCAAAAATAATCCTTGAGTGATTGTCTTTATCCTGTTTTTTTACCAGCTCACGTCATCTCATCGCAAGATAGCGAGCTGATAAAAATGTTGCGCGGCATTTTTAGCATTACTTTGCCAACGCCGTCCGGGAAAAGTTCACATCCGAGAGAGTGGAATCGCGCCATAAATTTTTCTGCAGCTCGGCAAAGTTTTCGCCGCCAGTTTCCAGCAACCAATCAACCAGTGCTGTAGAAACATCGGGAAATATAACCGGAGCTGGTTTCATCAGCGGTAACCAGCGGCCTATGGCAGCCTCGCTCAATACATTTGTGGCAGAGCCATAACCTAATTGCGTTAACGCCAATGCATTGGAGGCTTGCTCCATTTGCCCGGCAACTGGCTGCACCAGAAGTTTTTTGCCCAATTGAATAGCTTCGCTAGGCAATTCAAAACCCGCACTGCAAATAACGCCTTCGCAGCGATGCAAGTCTTTCTGGAAACCTTCGCGTGAAAACGGCCTTACATGTATATGGCCATAGTCGATTGGTTGCGGGACGTTTTGGTAAACATAAAATTGGTAATCTGGAAATTTGCGCAGCTGCGGCAAAATATCGTCCAGTCCGGCGAAGGGCAGATACACCAGATAATGTTTGTGCAGCGAATCGTTGGGGTAGTGCGATGCTTCAACCAGCGGAGGCAATATAGGTTGGTTGAAGTGATGCCAGTGTAATCCAATCGGTTGGGTTACAGGTGCAAAGTTATGCATAAACCAATCGGTGACCAGATTGTTATTTTTTTTAGGAATTTTATGCAGGAATGCATTCTGGTGCGAAATACCTATAACATTTTTGCCTGCGCGTTTGGCTGCATGAGCGGACACAGGTTCGAAATCGTTGATGATTAAGTCATAGCCTTCAACATTCACTTTTTTAATGTCGTCGTTCAGTTGTTTTAAATTTGCTTGCAGAGCTGTTTGCAAATAAAGAATGCGGCCGCTTTTTACGGCGAAGGTGAGCCCGCGATAGGATTGGAAATCGCCGAAGGCTTCCATATCAAAAAAATCAGTGCGTGGTCTGCCTGAAAACACCCAGTCGACGTGAACTCCTTTTGCTGCAAACGCTTTGGCCATAATGCGCGCACGTGTGATATGGCCATTACCTGTTCCCTGAACACCGTAAAGTATTTTCATAGTCGAAACCTTGTGAGTGGAAATTCATTCGACTTGGCAACTGCAGGGCATCAATTTTTCTGTTGCGCTTACGCTGCAAAAAAACTGTCATATTTGCATCCAAAAATATCCCCTTGCTCGCGCTCGGAAAGGTGGACGCAGATGCAAAAAATCTTCATCATGCCGGCCTGCGAACAGGAAGCTTTGCCAAGTTCTGCAAAGCAGAAATAACATGCATATGTGACTCTTGCGTGAAACGCATATGAATTAACTGTGACAGCCGGTCACCCGAAAATTTGTGGAGAATCTGATGAGTAAACCTGGAAAAACTGGCATTCCCCGCATCATTGATGCCTTTGGTTATTCCATGAAAGGCTTTGCGGCGGCTTGGGAATTTGAGGCGGCGTTTCGCCAGGAAGTGGTATTGGGTTTGATCTTGTTGCCCTGCTCGTTTTGGCTGGCGACCAATCACATTGAATTGATCCTGTTGCTGGCGAGTATCTTTTGGGTATGGATGGCTGAGCTGGCCAACTCAGCGGTAGAGGCGGTGGTGGATCGTACTGGCTCCGAGCGCCATGAGCTGTCTGGTCGGGCGAAGGATATAGGCTCGGCGCTGGTTTTTGTCAGCCTGGTGCTTTTAGCCCTGGTGTGGGGAACTATTGCGGGCCACAGGTTTCTCTTTTCATAGGGCCTGACGGGATTCCGACTAGCCTGGTTTTGAACAAGTCTTTCTATAGCGCAGTGTGTTTGCCCTGCGTTTTTCTTTTTTTATCGATGTGGTTTTGATGACCTCTCCACTCGATATAATCATTTTCTTATTTGAATAAATTTTAGCCTGTAAAATCATTTTTCGATTGTGCTTGTCTGGCTTTTGGAGTAAATTAGCGTCATTGTTTATTTATCATATTTATATGGACAATGGCTAACATGAGCAACGACAAGTTTTCGGTCAATGAACACACCCACAGACGTTATAACCCTTTGCTGGGGGAGTGGCTGCTGATTTCACCCCATCGCACCAAGCGTCCCTGGCAGGGCCAGCAAGAGGCCAATCAATGGCCGGAAAGTGCCCCCCATGATCCCAATTGCTATTTATGTCCTGGCAATAAGCGCGTTGGGGGCGAGCTGAACCCTGCCTATAAAACCACTTATGTGTTTACCAATGATTTTGCGGCCTTGATGCCTTCTGTGCCCGATGCGCCGGCGTCGGCTGATCCGCTGTTCCAGATAGAAGCGGAGCAGGGCACCAGTCGTGTTATCTGTTTCTCGCCCGACCATAGCAAAACTCTGCCGCTGCTGAATGATGAAGAGATTTTGGCGGTGGTGAAGACCTGGATGGCGGAAGCGGCTGATCTCGGCAAAAGCTATCCCTCCGTGCAGATTTTTGAAAACAAAGGCGCGGTGATGGGGTGCTCCAACCCCCATCCACACGGTCAGATTTGGGCGCAAACCGGCATGCCTACGTTGGTGCAAAAAGAAGACGATCACCAGCGAGACTTTCACCAACAGCAAGGTAAATCCCTGTTGCTGGACTATGCCCACAAAGAAATAGCCGCTCGTGAACGTGTGGTTGTCGAAAATGACGATTGGGTTGTAGTTGTACCTTTCTGGGCGGCCTGGCCCTTCGAAACCCTGTTGCTGCCCAAAGCGGCGCGCGCGCGTATTACAGAATTGACGGAGACCGAACAGGTCAGTTTGGGAGCGATCCTGCGCGATATCACGGCCCGTTACGATAACCTGTTTGAGTGTTCATTTCCTTATTCCATGGGGTGGCATGGCGCGCCTTTTAGTGCTGAAGATGCCAGCCATTGGCAACTGCATGCCCACTTTTATCCACCCTTATTGCGCAGCGCGAGCGTACGCAAATTTATGGTGGGCTATGAAATGCTGGCGGAGCCCCAGCGCGATTTATCCCCGGAGCAGGCCGCTGAACGCTTGCGTCAACAAACTCCAGTCCATTTTCGCTTGAGGTAATTAACGAGTGAGCACATTACATAAAGAACAGCTCCAGGAATTTTTTGCGGCCGCTTATGGCCAACAACCTAGCCTGGTGGTGCAGGCTCCCGGACGTGTCAACCTGATTGGCGAACACACAGATTACAACGGTGGCTTTGTATTGCCTGCGGCAATTAACTACAGCACCTGGATTGCTGCTGCTCCCCGCAGCGATCGCCAGCTGCAAGTCATCGCGCGCGATTTTGACAATCAGCGTGTGATTTTCAGCCTTGATGAACCCATGCAGGCTGATGATTCAGCTTCCTGGTCTAACTATGTGCGCGGTGTGGTAGGCGAGCTGCAGAAGAAAGGCTACAAACTGGCTGGGGGCGACCTCTATATCACCGGCAATGTACCTGCCGGTGCGGGTCTGAGCAGTTCGGCCTCCCTTGAAGTGGCGGTGGTGCGTGCGCTGACTGAGTTGAGTGGTGAGATCATTGATCCTACGGATGCCGCGTTGGTGGGCCAGGCAGCGGAAAACAATTTTGTAGGCTGCAATTGCGGCATTATGGATCAGCTGATTTCCGCCCGTGGCGAAACCAGCAGCGCCTTGTTGATCGATTGTGAAGACCTTTCAACCCGCGCCGTTTCTATTCCGGCTGATTGGGAAATCCTGATCGTGCACAGCGGTGTAAAACGCGGCCTGGTTGAGAGCGAATACAATACCCGCCGTGCCCAGTGTGAAACCGCAGCAGCTTTCTTTGGCCAGCAAACTCTGCGCGGTGTGACTATCGATCAGCTGCAATCCGCTGAAGGCAAACTGGACGCACTGAGCTTTCGTCGCGCGCGCCATGTGTTGACCGAAAATGCCCGCACCCTGCGCGCTGCCGATGCCTTGAGCGCCGGCGATATGCCGACCTTGATCAACGCTATGGCGGAATCCCACGCGTCTATGCGCGATGATTTCAATATCACCACTCCAGCTATTGATAGGCTGGTGCAAATACTGCAAACCGCTGGCAATGGCCAGGCGGGTGCGCGTATGACGGGCGGTGGTTTTGGTGGCTGTGTAGTGTCTATTGCGCCAGCGGCGGTGATTCCGCAGTTAATGAAAGCGGTGGAAGAGTTGTATCAGGCGGAAACCGGCTGTGTGCCTACCTTAATTCCCGCCAAAGCCAGCGCCGGTGCTTTTGCTTAAGCAGATGTAAATGTTTTTTTAGTGTTGAGTCTCTCCTTGACCTTGCCCCAACGGTTTTACCGTCGGGGCGTTTTTGTTTATGGACAATGACTTTGCAGGGCGGCTGTCAGGTAGGAATTAGTGGCTGGCTTTAGTTTCAAGGCCGCCGAGATAAGCTGTGTAATCATCCGCCAAGGTGCGTGCCGGGTGGCGGCGCTCGGCATTTTTGCGACGTTTGCGGTGGTAGATGTCTATAGGAAGATCCTTGCAGGGATCCCTGTCTACTCGGCGGTCGCCTGTGTTATTGCGTCTGTCGATAAAAATCTTATGGTCACTCATGCTCATCTCTGATGTTCGTAACTCATACATCCCCGGATTGTCCGGTTGTTGCAGAGGCTGCTGTTGCTGATCTAGATCAAAAAAAGTGGTGAATGTTCAATTCAAAACACGCAAGGGTTTTCACAGTATAGTCAGATGGAGGTAAACTGGCGCTGCTTTTTCGGGCTTTGCTGGATGGCTTTTTTATAACGCCATGGCTGCTTATAACAGCAACCTTGAAAACGAATTGCGCAAAACCCAACCTTCTCCAGTCCCTGTTATGAGATACATCTTATGAATCCGGTGGAAAGCCGCATCATCGCTAAACTGACCGCCAGTTTTCAGCCGGCCCATTTGCAAGTCCTCAATGAGAGCCACATGCACAGTGTGCCGCCCGGTTCGGAAACCCATTTTAAGGTAGTGCTAGCCGCCGAAAGCTTTATTGGCAAGCGTCAGGTTCAGCGCCATCAAGCGGTTTATGCCTGTCTGGCGGATGAGCTGCAATCCGGGGTCCATGCGCTGGCACTGCATACTTTTAGCCCGGAAGAGTGGTTGCAATCTGGTCAGGTACCGGATTCACCCAATTGTTTGGGTGGTTCTAAACACGATCATTAGCTGTCGGGTGCTGAAAAGTCTTATTTATCGCTGGCTGTTCAAAAATCAAGCATTTATAATGCGCGCCCGCTACGTATAGTGGTTGGTAGCCTTTCTGGTATTAATTGAAGTGAAAGAAAATATGAGCCAAACCGTTGTTGCTGCACTCTATAAATTCGTCATCCTGTCAGATTATCAAGAGATGGCGCCGCGCCTTAAAGAACAGTGTGATCTGCTTGGCCTGAAAGGCACTCTGTTGCTGGCGGAAGAGGGCATCAATGGCACTGTGTCTGGCACTCGTGAAAGCATTGATGGCCTGCTCAACTACCTCACCCAAGATCCACGTTTCGCTGGCATAGTACACAAAGAGTCCTTTTTTGAAGGCACTCCCTTCTATCGTATGAAGGTCAAGCTCAAGAAAGAAATTGTGACCATGGGCGTTACCGGCATAGATCCCAACAAAATTGTAGGTACCTACGTTAAGCCGCAGGACTGGAACGCATTAATTAGCGATCCTGACGTCACCGTGATTGATACCCGTAATTCCTACGAATTTGAAATCGGCAGCTTCAAGCGCGCGATTGATCCCAAAACCGAAACTTTCCGCGAATTTCCCCACTATGTGGCGGAAAACCTGGACCCGGCCAAGCATAAAAAAGTCGCTATGTTCTGCACTGGCGGTATCCGCTGCGAAAAATCCACGGCTTATTTGAAAGAGCAGGGCTTTGAAGAGGTGTATCACCTGGAAGGTGGCATCCTCAAGTATCTTGAAGAGGTGCCCGAAGAAGAGAGCCTCTGGCAAGGCGAGTGCTTTGTATTCGATAATCGCGTAGCGGTTAATCATAGTTTAAAGAAAGGCATCTATGATCAATGCCACGCGTGCCGCTATCCCATTACTGATGAGGACAAGTTGTCGCCATTTTACATGCCGGGTGTCAGTTGCCCGCGCTGTCACGACAACTTGACCGATGAGCAGAAGGCGCGCTTTTCCGAGCGTCAAAAGCAAATTCAGCTGGCTAAAGGGCGCGATGAAGCTCATATAGGTGCGTTACCACCAGAGCGCCAATTGCGTCGTCAGCAAAAAATTGAAAAGCGCGAAGAGCAGCGCCGCCGCGCCCAAGGTTAATTGGGTAGGCAAGATGGCACTGGGTTGGAGCCCGGTGCCTGCAAACTAACAGAAACAAGCAGGTTTACTATGAATTTCGATGCATGGGTAGCTGATCTGGCTGCCGGAACTGCCACTCACGAATCCGGTTTTGTGCTGCAAGTGGAGGGTGATCCTCGCGATCCTTCAGCAATCAATCCCGCCAATTTTCCCGCTAATTTATCCTTTGTTGAGCAGGCTCGTTTGATGCGCTGCGGCTTGGAATTCCTCGCCAAAGCGGCAACCAGCAATCCGGGCTACACCTCCTACGCCAGTGTGAATCGCGGTCCGACGGACATTGAATCCCTCAAGAGTGAAGCCACCAAAGAGCGCGAAGCCCTGGCTCGCCAATTTGCCGAACGTGCCGACAAACCCGTGCGCTCGACTCTGTCGCTCAAGAAAAAATAAGCCTGCTTTATGCCTTCTTCCGCGAATGCTGCAGCTATACACCAAATGAGTGCCCGGCTTGGGCAGCAATTGGTTGAGCGGCACTGGCGAGTGGCGGCTGCAGAATCCTGTACAGGTGGCGGTATTTCAGCGGCTATCACGGCCATTTCCGGCAGTTCCAACTGGTTTGAGTATGGTGTGGTCAGCTATGCCAACCAGGCCAAGCAGCGTTTGTTACAAGTGAGCGTGCAAACGCTGGATCAGGAAGGTGCGGTCAGTGAATCTGTTGTCCGGCAGATGCTGCAAGGTGTGTTGTTGCTGTCAGGCTCGGAGATTGCTGTTGCGGTGAGCGGTATTGCCGGGCCTACCGGCGGCAGTCCCGATAAGCCAGTGGGAACCGTCTGGTTCGCCTGGGGGCTGGCGAGCGGCGAGGTGCGTACCGGGCTATTTCATTTTTCGGGTGATCGCCAATCCATACAGCAGCAATCGGTAGCGCAAGGCCTGCGCGGGTTGCTGGAGCTGCTTGAGTCTCATTGATTTTCCTGTCTATCTTTGTTTGTTTTTCTGCAGCACAGTCTTTGCTTAGTTGTCCTGAATGGTTTGTTTGTACGAATTGTAGCACGGACAGCTGTAACATTATCCCCACAAAATTTCTGAACAAGTTTCCCCTGCTAGACTCAATGTAACTATTGCGTGTTGTAGGAGTGCCTTGATGCTGTCTTTTGCAGAATACTCGCAGTTTTTTGTTGGCTTGCTGGCCATTGTTGATCCGCTGGGTGCTATTCCGGTTTTTCTGGTAATCACCGCGCACCAATCGACACATACCAAGCGTGCGACTATGCGGTTGACAGTGTTTTCGGTGTTCGGTGTGCTGGTCGTGTCACTGCTATTAGGTGAAGCGATTTTGCATGCGTTGGGTATCAGCATTAACGCGTTTCGTTGTGCGGGTGGATTGGTTTTGTTGTTGATGTCGCTGGCCATGTTGCAATCCCACGCTCCCAAACCTGCGGATGTGAATGCGTTAGAAGAGGATGAAACTGTAGCGCTGGTGCCGCTCACAATTCCGCTGCTCGCCGGGCCGGGTGCTATCAGTACCGTTATTGTTTATGCGCATCAGTCTAACGAACTCAGTCATTTATTTTTAATTTTTGCAGCAATCGTCAGTGTTTGTCTTTGTTTGTGGTTAACCTTGATCGCTATGCCCTGGCTGTCAAAACATATCACAGGCAAGGCGATAAGCATGTCGACACGCATCATGGGCTTGCTCCTGGCATCTATCGCCATTGAATTTATTGTAGGTGGTTTGCGCGGTTTGTTTCCCTTACTGGTTTAAATGAATTACCACAGAATATTTTGTCTCAATAGGAGTTGAACACAATTGAATATTCCCCATCCGGATGATGCATGGTCGTACCGCGATTCCGCCGATTTATACGGCGTAGATGAATGGAGTAATGGTTATTTTGGTGTGGCTGAAGATGGCAACCTTGTTGTAAAAGCGCCCACTGAAAACGGCAATGTTAGTGTGAGCCTCATGCACATTGTCGATGGCTTGCAGCAACGCGGTTTGCAAATGCCGGTGCTGTTGCGCCTGGAAAACCTGGTGCACCATCGCATTTGTGCGCTCAACGATGCGTTTGCGAAAGCCATCGTCAATCATCAATATCGCAGCCATTATCGCGGCGCCTTTCCCATAAAAGTTAATCAGCAGAGTCATGTGATTGCGGAGATTGCGCAATTTGGCGAACGTTATAATCACGGCCTTGAGGCGGGCAGTAAAGCGGAGTTAATGATTGCCATGGCTACGCTAAAAAATCGCGAGAGCCTGATTATCTGCAACGGCTATAAAGATAAAGAGTTTATGGATCTTGGCCTGCAAGCGCGGCGCCTGGGCTTCAAATGTTTTTTTGTGTTGGAGACACTGGCGGAAGTTCCGTTTGTAATTGAACGCAGTCGCGCGCTCGGTGTTGAGCCACTCATCGGCGTGCGTTTAAAACTCGCCACCAAAGTAGAGGGGCATTGGAGTACCGATAGCGGTGATCGCAGTTTGTTTGGTTTGACAACCAACGAATTAATTACTGTTGTTGATCAGCTGCGTGAAGCGGGGCTGTTGCATTGTTTTCGTTTATTGCATTTCCACATAGGTTCGCAAATTCCCAACATTCGCAACATACGTACAGGCGTGCAGGAGGCCTGCCGTTATTACAGTGATTTAATTGCCGAAGGGGCACCTTTGGGTTATCTGGATTTGGGCGGCGGCCTCGCCGTCGATTACGATGGAACCTCAAGCACCAACGGCCACAGTCGCAATTATTCACTGGAAGAATATTGCAATGGCGTGGTGGAGGCGATTAAAGAATCCCTGGATGAAGTGGGGATCGAACATCCCTACATAGTGACCGAGTCCGGCCGTGCAACTGTAGCGCACACGTCGGTGCTCTTATTTAACATTCTGGATGTAACGCTCTTTGAGCCCACCTGGGTGCCGGAGCAGTTGCCCGAAAACTCTCACGAGATGATCGGCAATATGTGGCGGACGTTGTCGTCCGTCAATATCAATAGCCTGCAGGGTAGCTTTAACGATATCAGTTACTACCGCGACCAACTGCGTGCACTTTTTTACACGGGCGATATCAATTTGCGCAGTCGCGCGTTGGCAGAAAATTTATACCTCGCCTGTTTGCAAAAAATTGCAAAGCTATTGCCACAGTTGCGCCGGATTCCGACGGAGCTGGAATGTTTGCCGAAAATGCTGGCTGATATCTACTACGGGAACTTCAGCGTTTTTCAATCCTTGCCAGACTCCTGGGCGATTGCGCAGGTGTTTCCGGTGATGCCAATTCATCGTCTGAATGAAGCGCCCAGTCGCCAGGCGATAATCGCTGATTTAACCTGCGACAGCGACGGAAAAATCGAGCTTTTCGCCACACCTCACGGCGAGAGCACAACGATTGCGTTGCACCCGGTTAAGGCTGGTGAGGAATATTATCTCGGTGTGTTTTTGGTAGGCGCCTATCAGGAAACCCTTGGCGACCTGCACAATTTATTTGGCGATACCAATGTGGCCAGTGTGCGCATCAATGGTGACGGTAGCCAGGATTTTGTCCATGAAATTCAAGGTGATTCCATCGCCGACGTATTGAGCTATGTGGAGTACGACCCACAGGCGCTGTTCCAGCAATTTCGTTTGATTGCCGAGCAATCAGTGCGCGACGGTATTATTTCGGTGGCAGATCGCCAGCAAATACTGGCTACTTACTCGGAGAGTTTGCGCGGCTATACCTATTATGAAAAGTAAGCGGAGGTGACGATGGCTACTGATACGGATTTTATAACTTACGTGTGCGAACAGATTGTTGATACGGCGCCCTTAAGCTACCGAAAAATGTTTGGTGAATATGCGCTCTATGCGGGAAATAAAGTAGTTGCCTTTGCCTGTGATAATCAGCTGTTTATTAAGCCAACAGATGCCGGGTGTGCCTTTGCAGGCCAAGTGACTATGGCGCCACCTTATCCTGGCGCAAAGCTGTATATGATGGTTAATGAGCAACTGGATGATGCAGATTGGATTTCGCAATTGATCAATATTACTTATAAAGAGCTGCCTGAACCCAAGCCCAAAAAGCCGAAAGCGAAAAAGACCAAATCACCAGCAAAGAAAAGCCCCGCTGCGCGTTAAATTCCCTCGCTCTCGCTGATCACGTACAATAGCGATGTCTGTTGTAAATCCTGTTGCATGCGTAAATCCTGCCTTATGAAAAAACCTGCGGCCTGGTTGGGCCTTATCAACCCCAAAAGCCCCGAAAATGTTGGTATGGTGATGCGCGCTGCCGGCTGCTATGAAGCCGCGGGTGTGTTTTACACCGGGGAGCGCTTTAATCGTGCGCGCCAGTTTTTTACTGATACGAAAAACATGCACGAAAAAATCCCACTCAAGCATGTGGCGTTTTTACCGGATGCAGTTGCGCGGGATATAAAAATAGTCGCGATTGAGCTGATTGAGGGCGCGACGCCTTTGATGGATTTTGTGCACCCGGAACAGGCGCTTTATATTTTCGGGCCTGAGGATGGCTCAGTGGATCAAGAGGTTTTAAATCGCTGTGATCACGTGGTGTATGTACCAACGGTGGGCTGCATGAATCTGGCGGCGTCGGTCAATGTGGTACTTTATGATCGCTTGGCAAAGCTGCCCGGTGATGCGGTCGCGACACGGCCCATTTCCGAGAATCGCGATACTAATAGTCGCGCTAAATTAAAATAGCCCTGAATAAAATAATAAAGCCGCTAATAGCGGCTTTATTATTCCTGGCAATGTTATTAACCGGATTATTGATAAGTATCTACCGCGTTGCGGAAAATTCTTGCGCCACCGATCAGGCCTTCCTGATGCCCATCAACCCAGCTGGCAACAATCAGCATAAAGTTGGGGTTACCTACTGCCTTATGATAGGACGCTAATTCGCTGGGGCGCTTACCGCCTTGCAGGATTGGCATCATAGCGGGTTGATCTGTGTAATCACTGATCGCCGCATTCACTACTGCAAGAGCTTCCGGCGCTGGTTCACCCCTGCCAAAGTCGCCGGGCATGACTACCCAATCTGCACCCAGTTCACGCAATATTTTTGTTGCTACAGCTTCATCAATTCCCCAGGATGTGTGGCGATACATAAGATCGCTAAACGTATTGTGTGCAAGCAGCGGTATTTTTTTGCGGCGTGCCAACATCAGCAATGTACCCAGTCCCTGTATAAATGGTGCGACCAGCACAGCATCTACGCCTGCCTCACAGGCGATTTCCCAGCGCGCTTCAAGCTCATCAGGTTCGCACAGCAGATTGGCGACATATAGCTTGCGCTCGCCCGTTTGGGCGATAACCTCATCGCGGGCGGCCACTACTGCATGTACATGGCGACGAAAATCTTCATTAGTGGGAAAGTATAAAAGCTCATCGTCTTTCACTAAATGGAAGCCACCGAGTAAGACGTCATGGTGTAACTTAACCATCACATCAAGGCTCAGGCCAAGGCCTGGGCGCATTGAGCGGCACAGTAACGGTCCTTGGGTCTTATTGAGCAAACTTAATATTCCCTGTTGACCGAAGGTAGGGCCGCAACCGAAATCGGGAGGAAATTGCACATCGATCAATTGCATTGCGGTGATGTACCCCAAGCGCGGCAACTCACCGATAATAATGTTTAAAAGTTGCCCGGGTTTTCCGCCTACCAATCGATTGGGAATTGCCAGTTCAATTTCATAGGTATAGGTTTCCGGGGCCTTATTGCCGGCGTAAACTTCAGTCGGTAAAAAGTAGGGCGCTACCTGATGCGGTTTGAGCGGACGGGTTGAAAGCTCGGCACGACGAACTTTGATGGCCCAGGCTTTCATCATGTCCGGTGTGACGTAATTTTTTATATAGGTGGTAGCCGCGCTTTGCTCCATCGCCATGCCGAGTGCAGTTTCAATGGCAGAAAAGCTGGTAGATACCAGATAGGTAGCAAAAATAAATTCGCGTGTATCCAGATCATCTGACCATTCAAATAATTCGGCGGAAGTGGGAAGGCTAAAAGTACCTGAACTCATAACAAATAATCCTTGAGGTGATGTGCCAGTTGCCAATCTTCGGGAGTCGTGAGTTTGATATTATTTTTCTCGCCCTCAACGGCCGCTATGGGAACATCTGCACGAAGCGCCAATTGCAAAGTGGATTGTTCGTCCCAGTTATGTTGATTTGCCTGGGCAACAATATCCAATAAAATCTCACGACGAAATGCCTGGGGGCCTTGGAATATGCCTACCTGGTTGCGTCTGTAACCGCGGGTAACCAAGCCTTGCTCAATAACGGCTACCGGAATATCAGGTGTGAGGAAGGTGCCAGCACAACCTGTTTCCCGCGCTTTTTTATAAACATCAATAAATAATTGCAATGACACAAAAGGGCGCGCCACGTCATGAATAATAACGTAAGGACGACTTGCGTGTTTTGCCAGGTTTTCAACACTGCTTTGCCTTGTGTCGCCACCTTCAATAATGATGCAGCCAGGGCAGAGTTGCCGAAACTGTTGGTGCAGGCCTGGTGGTGCAGTGATAATAACTTCACCGGCCAGTTTTAACGCTTTGCGTGTTATCCACACAATGAGTGGTTCACCATTTAACTCCAACAGTGCTTTGGGGCCTAGGCCCAAGCGCTCGCCAACACCGGCAGCGGGAATCACTATGCTAAGGTCGTCTTCTTTTTGTATTTGCGTCATTAAAATTTATCGGGAAAAAGTTGATAAAATTCTGAGCCTTCAAAGAGGCACAATCACAATCGGGATACTTAGGCTGGTTTGACTGCCTCCGGTTGTATGTTTTCCAGATAGTGAGTAATCCACGTCAATTTTTCGGCGATATAAGGTTCATCACCAATAGCCAAAACCTGTTGGCAAATACCTTGGGCTTTGCGCCATTTTCCTGCTGCTATAGCTTCATAAAGTTTTACATAGCCATAACCTGTACGAGTGGGTTTTGAACCTGGCGTTTGGCAGCGATTAGACAGTGCTGTATCGAAATTGGGGTCCGGCACTCGCCATTCTTCGCCATAGACATCAACCAGATATTGTTCAGGTGGCGATGGAATAGGCCATTGGAGCCCTTGCCATTCCAGCTGCATCAGTTTGAATTTACGTGGACGACTGTTTATCGGATGAGGTTTGGCATTGAAACCGCATAAGAAGTGAGTTTTGTCCGGGTGATAGAAAAAAATATCCATCACAATATGAGTGGCCACATGGGTAAAACTGAAATTCCAGTTCCAGTTTTCGGGACTGGTTGTTTCGGGACGGTTGAGTTCGAATTCCCCATTTGAAGTCAGTGCAGCGACGACTTTCTCGCGTTCCACTTCAGCGGGTACACCCAAGTCCATATCTTTATCGAAAGCTAGCAGGTCACCATCGCGAATAATCCCTAACAATGTTCCCGCGCAGAGAAAAAAGGGAATTCCTGCGTCTAAAAGAATTTTGCGGGCAATAATCAATGCCTTGCGTGCATCTTCCACCACCATGGGTTTTGGTGAAGGTTTATGCAGGCTTTGTGGGTGCTGGATGGCACTGTTGATGGCAATTTTTATATGCGCTTTCGCGGATTCCAGTTCACCATTTTTTAACTGCACCATGCCTTGCGTCAGGTTAGCTTTTTCGGATTGCGGAGCCAGTGCCAATGCCTTGAGTGAAAGTTTATCGGCCTCATCAAATTGATTGGCTTCATATTCATTAAAGGCGGCATTGCTCCAGGCAGAATCAAGCCCGGGATTGATTTCAACGGACTTTTGAAAGGCGATCCGGGCGTCCGTATATTGGCCATTATTGAGTTGCGCCACACCCAGATGATTGAATATATGGGCATCATTTAATAATTCACTCGCCTTGGTTAGTGCGTCTACAGCTTCGGTATAACGCACAAGCTGCAAATAGGCATAGCCAATACAGTGCCACAGTTGGCCGTTGGCTTCGTCATAACCAAGTCCATGCTGTGCAGTTTTAATAGTTGCCGACCAATTTTTGTCACGTGAAAAAGCCGTTGCAATCCTTACGAATTGTTTGGCAACAAATTGGTGAAATGTGATGGTGTTATGGCCTTGCTGTTTTGCATTAGGCAACATTGACCAGAACTGGGAAAACTCACCCGTCTTTACCAGTATTTCCAGATAACTAATCCAGAATTGTTGGTTGCCAGGTGATGCTGTTATTGCCGCGCGAAAAAAAGAGAGTGCTGCCTTTGGCTGTTGGTAGCCCAAGGCAATCAATACACCCAAGTTATGGTTTGCATCCGGGTGTTGGGGCGCGTCGCGCAATAACTTGCGGTAGCTGGACTCAGCGGCCTTAAGTTGCCCCATTTTGTGTTGGATAAGGGCCGCCTGAAATAAGCTGGCGGAATCGTCATTTCTTCCTGATGATTTCATATTGTCGCTGCGTGTTGTAATAAAATTATTGTTCTGCGCTGCATTCTTCATCCTGCTCACCAGATTCACCCGGCTCACCGATTGCCAGTGGCCAGCCGCCAAATTCCTTCCAGCGATTGACGATGTAACAAAATAAATCTGCGGTTTTTTCTGCGTCGTAAGCGGCCGAGTGAGCGGCGCTGTTGCTGAATTCAAATCCGGCGGTGCGACAGGCTTTGGCGAGTACAGTTTGGCCAAAAGCCAAGCCCGATAGGGTTGCGGTATCAAACACACTGAAGGGGTGAAAGGGGTTGCGTTTGATATCGCAGCGTTCAATGGCTGCATTTAAAAAATTCAAATCAAAGTGTGCGTTGTGACCCACGACTACGGCGCGGTTGCAGCCACTCTCTTTTACTGCGCGACGTACAGCCTGCAGCATGTCGGTGAGCGCCATTAATTCCGGCTCGGCGATGCGGTCGGGGCTGTCCAAGTCTATGCCGGTAAAATCCAGTGCGGCCTGTTCAATATTGGCGCCCTCAAAAGGATCTATGTGGAAGGCGAAAGTTTCATGGCGATGCAAATAGCCTTCTTCATCCATGCGCACAGTTACTGCCGCAATTTCCAGCAGTGCATCGGTAAACGGATTAAAACCGCCGGTCTCTACATCGATAATCACTGGCAAAAAGCCGCGAAAGCGCTGGGCCAGCGGGGCGGCAGGGTCTTTGGGTTGTTCTGGTGGATTCACTGGAAGCCTTAATTATGTCAAGAGTGTTTAATTTGCCAGCGCAGAGTCTCTCCGGCGCGCAGGGGCACGAGTGTCGTGTCTGCAAAGCCAAGCACATCAGGTGCCTGCCAATCGGCTTTTACCAGGGTAATGGTGTCGCGGTTGCGCGGCAGCTGGTAAAAGTCGGGGCCGAAGTGGCTGGCGAAGGCTTCGAGTTTATCCAGCGCGCCGGCATCTTCAAAGGCTTCGGCATAGAGCTCTATCGCTGCATAGGCAGTGTAGCTGCCAGCGCAGCCACAGGCGGCTTCTTTTTTGTCTTTTGCGTGGGGAGCGGAGTCTGTACCCAAAAAGAATTTGGGGCTGCCACTGGTGGCAGCTTTGATCAGCGCCTGCTGGTGCGTGCCACGCTTTAAAATCGGCAAGCAGTAGTAGTGCGGACGAATACCGCCAGCCAGCATATGATTGCGATTGTAGAGCAGATGATGAGCGGTGATGGTCGCGGCCACGTTGGCGGGGGCACAGGCTACGAATTCCGCGGCGTCGGCCGTGGTGATGTGTTCCAGTACCATTTTCAAACCGGGGAAGCGGCTTACCAGCGGGTTAAACGTACGGTCGATAAAGACTTTTTCGCGGTCAAAAATATCGATGGATGAATCCGTCACTTCGCCGTGCAGCAAAAAGTGCATGCCGGCTTTTTCCATGGCTTCCAACACAGGGTAAATCTTTGCCAGGTCGGTAACACCAGAGGCTGAGTTGGTGGTGGCGCCGGCAGGGTAGAGCTTGCAAGCCGTTACGCCAGCGGCCTTGGCTTTGGCGATCTCGGCGGGGTCGGTATTGTCGGTGAGGTAGAGAACCATCAATGGTTCGAACTGGCTGCCAGCGGGGCGTGCCGCCAGGATACGTTCTTTGTAGGTAAGGGCCTGCTCGGTATTCAGCACAGGCGGCACCAGGTTGGGCATGACTATGGCGCGGGCAAACTGGCTGGCGGCATCGCCAACGGTACGCGCAAGGGCGGTGCCATCGCGCAGGTGGATATGCCAGTCGTCCGGGCGGGTGAGGGTAAGTTCTGTAGTCATGGCGTGTTCTCGTACGTCGGGGCGTGCTGCCAGCGAGGGGATGCAAGTATGGGGATTGCAATAAAGGGCGGCATAGTATCAAAAATCTGCCTGGGCTGGCAGTTGTCGCTGTGCATAAGGATTAATCCCGTCCGTGGCTTAAGCTGTGTTTTACGATAGCGCACACAGGCTCTTCGGCTATACTCAGGCCAACTTATTTTTGAATTCCCGTTGTCGAGAGCTCACAGAGCTATCGGCAACTGATATCGGTTGTTGTGGAATGCCCAATTTTCCTGTTGTTAATCGCGCTTTTGGTCTTGCCACTCCTTTGGTGTTGGCCATCCTGTCTGTGTTTGGCTGCCAACAGGTCAACGCCCAGATGTATGCGGTGGATATGGCTGCGTCTGAATGGAAACTGGCGGCTACTCCCTTTAATTGCAGTCTTACCCATACCATCCCCTCATTTGGTAAGGCTACCCTGGCTCGCAAAGCGGGCGGTGCCGACAGCCTGGTGCTGGAGTCCAACGGCAAAGTGACCTTTCCCGCGGGTTTGACGGGCGTTGAAACATTGCCTCCTGTGTGGCGCAACGATTTGGCCCCCCAGGGCTTGGGTGTAGTGGTGGCGAATAACAGCACTCAACCGATCAGTCTTGACCCCAGCCATTTAAGCCCGGTGATTGGTCAGTTAAATACAGGGGTAAAGGTTATGTTTACCTCGCAGCCAACGGGCAACGCCAGCTCGTCGGCGGGCTTGAAGGTTGTCCGCGTGGTGCTGGAGGCGAAAAATTTTGCCGCTGCCTATAAGGGGTATCAACAGTGTCTGGCCGACATGATTCCCTACAGCCTGGATCAAGTTGCACGCACCTCCATCAATTACGCCGAAAAACCCGAGGGCTTAACCCAGACCCATAAAGCGAGCTTGCAACGGGTGGCGCGCTATCTCAAGGCTGACCCCAAAGTAGTTGCCGTGTTTGTGGATGGTCATGCCGATAATACGGCGCCTGATGCCAGTATGGCGGTGTCGCAGCAACAAGCCGAAGCAGTGACAACTTATTTGGGTGAGCAGGGTGTACCTGGCGATAAGATCACAACCCGTTGGCATGGCGACAAATTTCCGTTGGCCGATAACAAAACCCCGGTAGGTCGCGCGCAAAATCGTCGCGTGACCGTGCGTTTGGAAGATCAAGCCACGCGGACACAAAATGAAAAGAAAGCGCAGCAAAAGGCTGATGAAAAAGTGAAGGCTGAGGAAAAGGCAAAAGAGGAGGAGCGGATAAAACAGGAGCAGGCCACCAAGCAAGCTGATGCCGGGAAAAAAGCCGTTGAGGAAACTGCCTCCGCGCAAAAGACAAGCGAGACCAAGAATCTTGCTCGCACATCCGAATCCGGAACTAACCCGCCGGTATCCACCAACACCAGTGGCCGAATTGATTCAACCGCTGGTCGCAAGCTAACCCCGGAACAACTTAATCGCCTGGTTGAAGGACTTGATGCGGTTACAAATAAGCCCAAACAATAATTTCGTCTGAGTTGCACAACGTAACGGAATTTTTTGCGAAGCAGCCAGTCATAAAACCGAACAAATTATCCGGTGGCGAAAACCACGGGTGATTGGGATTTAAAAGCACCAAGAGGTATTTATGAAGAAATTGTTCGTCCGCGTTGCAAATGTTTTGCTGCTGTCCTGCAGTTTACTGGTGGTTAACCTTGAGGCAGCAGTACTGCCAGATTTTAGTGACCTTATCGAAAAAACCTCGCCAGCTGTCGTTAAAATCACGGCGGTTAGTCATCCCCAGCAAGGCATGCGGGGCCAGCGTCCCAACGCAAACCAATTACCAAATGATCAAATGCAGGATCTTCCCGAGATTTTGCGTGAACTTATGGAGCAACAACAGCGCCCCCAGCGTGAGCACGGCTCGCTTGGCTCCGGGTTTATTATTTCCGCCGATGGCTATGTGCTTACCAACAATCATGTGGTGAGCGATGCTGATGAAATTAAAGTAGTGATGAGTGACAGGCGTGAATTTGTCGCAACCGTAGTAGGTATTGATGCTGGCTCGGATTTGGCGCTGTTAAAAATCGAGGCAAAAAATTTACCGCAGTTAACACTTTCCAAAAATGAAAAATTAAAAGTGGGCCAATGGGTTGTTGCGATTGGTTCACCTTTTGGTCTCGATTACTCGGCGAGCGCCGGCATCGTGAGTGCGATTGGCCGCAATATTGATTCCGAATCCAATCAAAATACCTATGTGCCTTTTATTCAAACTGATGTGGCGATTAACCCCGGCAATTCCGGCGGGCCGCTGTTTAATATGGATGGCGAAGTGGTGGGAATTAACTCGCAAATTTTTACTCCATCGGGAGGCTCTGTAGGTTTGTCTTTTGCTATTCCTTCATCGGTTGCCCTTGATGTGGTTGCGCAACTTAAAGATAAGGGGCATGTGGATCGTGGCTGGTTAGGCGTAAGCATCCAGAATGTGGATAAAGACCTGGCAAGCTCCTACGGCCTTGATAAGGCGCAGGGCGCGTTGGTTGCCGAAGTGATTGCCGATGGCCCCGCTGCAAAAGCCGGCGTACAAAACGGCGATCTGATTGTTAAATTTAATGGCCAGGATATTAATACATCTTCTGATTTGCCCCATGTTGTGGGTCGCCTGGCGCCAGGGACCAAAGTGGGCTTTGAGGTGATTCGCAAAGGCAAGCGCGAATTGCTGAATGTCACTGTGGGTAAATTGCCTGTGCGAGATACGCCTGAAATCCGCAAGCAACTGGGCGATCAAAAGCAAACTAAAACCGATGTGTTGGGTTTGTCAGTTACTGCAGTGAATGATGGTAAAATCAGCGGGGTACAAATTGTCTCTATTGAACCGGATAGCGCTGCTGCACGCGCTGGCCTGAACCGCGGTGATGTGATTACCCAATTGGATTTTGTCGATATAGATTCTGTAGGCACTTACAACAAAGTGGTTTCCAGTTTGCCGAAAAATGTACCCAAGGCGATTCGCTTCCTGCGCAATGGCTCACCGGTATTCCGTTCGATTACCTTGAAATAAAACTGTACAACATCGGAACCTGACTCTCTCCCTGTGGTGGGCCGCGCAGGCGAGAGGGTTGGGGTGAGGGGTGAATTTGGCGGCTATCAGGCTATAATGCCGGCCTTGTTCAGCCGGATATGATGTTATGCAGCCACCCGTGTTTTCCCGCTCACTGCTTGCTCCCCGCCATTGGCCCACCTGGATAGGTATGCTGGTGTGGTTGCTGTTAGTACAACTCCCTTATCGCGTGCAATATTATCTGGCTCATCTGCTGGTACCGCTCTTGAAACTCAATAAAAAGCGTGTGCATCAGGCGAAAACCAATCTTCAGTTGTGCTTTCCCGAGTTGAGCGAACAAGAGCGTGACAAGCTGCTCTATGGCACGCTCTATTCCACTGCCATGGCGGCGTTTGAAACCGGCATCGCCTGGTTTTGGCCCAAATGGCGGTTGCGCCGTTTATTCACTATCAGCGGCGTCGAACATGTTGAGGCTGCCCAGCGCGACGGGCAGGGTGCTTTGTTGTTGAGCCTGCATTTCACAACCCTCGATATAGGCAGCGCCATGCTTGGCCAGCATGTGAATTACGATGGCATGTATCGCCCGCACAACAATCCCGTGTACGACTATATGCAGAAAGTTCGCCGCGAAGCCTACGCGCCCGGCGGCACCGCCTTTAGTCGCGACAATGTGCGCGGCATGATCAGCCGTTTGCGCCAGGGCCGTATGATCTGGTATGCGCCTGATCGCGACTTGGGTGAGAAGCTCAGTATTTTTGTTCCCTTCTTTGGCGTACCTGCGGCAACGGTCACCGCTACCGGACAATTTGCGCGTATGGGGCGTGCGAGGGTGATTCCTTTTACCCAAAAACGTCTGTCGGGGGGGAAAGGGTATGAATTGGTGATTCATCCCGCGTTTGAGAATTATCCATCGGGCGATGAATATCAGGATGCCTTGCGGGTGAATGAATTTATGGAAACCGAAGTACGCAAAATCCCCGAGCAGTATTTCTGGGCCCAACCGCGCTTTAAAACCCGCCCCGCTGGTGAGCCGAGTGTTTACTAACCCGCTTTAAGACGCCAGCCCGGTTTAGACTTCTAGCTCGGTTTAGATGTCGGCTATAGCGCCCTTGTTAATCCCTTCAAACGCTTTGACTTTAATGTGCGAACCCGGCCGCTGCACAGCAGTGGCCTGGGCAAAATGGCGGGCGATAAGTTCTACCGTGGTATCTGTATCAATCAGATAACAGCAGCGCTGGGGAATAGTGAGTTCAAAGGGGCCCTGCTGGGATACATAGGCAAAGCTGTAGTAGGCATGGCCATGAATGACGGGCTGCGCGCTGATATCGCTGCGAGTGCCCACATAGATATCGTTCCAGCGTTCCGCCCACAGCTGTTCCAGTTCTGGCGATTTCACGCCATTTTCCCAAATATCGATCCGCGATCTGTGGCCATGGGCTATGCGCTGGCAATTGCCCTGATGCTTTTTCAACCCGTGGCTGTAATGGTAACTGGCACCGGGAATTTCCTCTTGTGTGAAATCCATGTCGAGCTGCGCCACGCTCTCGGGAAACAGGCTTTTTAACTGCTTCATACACCACTGCGCGATAGTGATAGGTGTTAGCACTTCAGCATCTACCAAGGCAATGGCCTGACGTGGGGAGCGGGTGTGCAGGAACTCGCCGGCAGTGCCAAAGTTCCAGCGCAGTTCAATAAAGTCGCCGTCTTCCTTCAGGTTGATATGGGGTGAGCGCGCCGGTACAGCTAGGCGATGGTCTAGCTCTGTATCCAGCCAATGGCGCACCAGCTTTTTGACGGTGCCGAAATCACACACCATGCCCTGTTCGTCCAGATCGCCCAGCAAACGGATGTTGGCGAGATAGGTCTCCCCCAACAAACCACGGACGGGATCGAGAAAACTGAAATCCACATTGGTGAGATTATCGACAAACAGCTGCATGGGAGTCATTCGGTCTGGAAAAGGGTAGGCATGATAACACTAGCGACATTATTTTTTTAGGCACCCTCAGCCTGACGGTGAAACATAACAATTGCCCAATTTCTGGTCTATTCTCAGGACATTATGACGTTTTGACTATTTCTCGCTAGCAACAAAAACGATCGGCAACAAGAACAAGGAGGCGTGGTTGACTATCCAAAACCATGGCCGTAATCCCGCGCGCGTATCTGGCTACATACTGTTGGGGCTTATGTTCCTGTCATTGCCTGTCTGGTCATCCGAAGCCAGTTTACGGGTCGCCTTTGTTTACAACTTCATCAAATTCATTCAATGGCCTGCCGGTGGCGATGCCGCTGACAATCCTTCTTTCCACCTTTGCGCCCTGGGTGCGCAGAGCGAAGTGCGTGCCGCACTGGGCCAAATCAATGGTAAAGCCATTGCGCAGCAAATAGTTATGGTGGTTTTCCTGGATGATAGTGCCAGTGTCAACGCCGGATTGGCGAGTTGCAAAATGCTGTACCGGCCGGAGTACGGCCTGCCGTTGGTATTACCTCATCCGCTGCCGGTGGGGGTGGTGCTGGTTGCAGACGAGCCGGTGCCCGGAACGCTGGACGTGGCCGTATCACTGACACGCAATGGCGATGGGCCTTTGGAGTTTCAGGTGGATCAGGCGGTGATAGCACAAGCGGGCGTTACCGTGAGCAGCCAGCTACTCAAGCTGGCTAAAAACACGCGGGGGAGTGCGAAGTAATGGGCCTAATGGGTGGTGATTGGACAATTGCGCGCAAGATCAGCCTTCTCACTATGCTGGTCTCGTCTATTGCGGTATTTGTCGCCGCTATGATTGGGGTATCGCAGCAGTACAGTGCTGCCTCGCAGCAGGCTGAGCAGCAATTGCTGGTGTTAGCTCGCATAACTGCTTTTAACGTCGCAGCCCCCAGCGTTTTTGCCGACAGTAAGGGCGCATCCGAGGCGCTGGAAGCCCTGCAAATTGACCCGGAGATAATTGCGGCCCGGCTGATGCTGGGCAACAAACAAATGCTTGCCGAGTACAAACGCAAAGATAGTGAAGGTAGCAAGCGCGACAAACAAATCGTAGTGGATGTGATCTGGCAAAACGAGCAGGTCGGTTTGCTCTATATGGATGTGGAATTATCTGGCCTGCGCAATCAACTCTATCGCCAAATCATCATGGCCATACTGACGGCGCTGGCGGCATTGACGCTCGCAGGGCTGATGGTCCGCCGCTTTACCCTTATCCTCACTCAACCCTTGCGGGGTTTGAGTGAGCTTGCAGAGAAGGTGGGTGGGCAGGGCGATTTCAGCATGCGTGCCCGCGTCACGCGCAGCAGCGATGAGGTGGGGCTGCTGACCCAGCGCTTTAACAGCATGTTGGACCGTATTGAAGCACAGGATAGCGAGTTGCGTCGGCAGCAGGAAATGCTCGAGCAACGAGTGGAAGAACGCACCCGCCAATTACGGCAGGAGAGTGAACGGGCAGAGGCGGCCAGCCGGGCCAAGAGCGAGTTTCTTGCGGTGATGAGCCACGAGATACGCACCCCGCTCAATGGCATTCTGGGTATGACTAACTTGCTGCTCGACAGCCCGCTGGATACCAAGCAAAAACGATTTGCCAGAGTCGTGCGCAGCTCGGGTGAGGATCTGCTCACTATCATCAATGACATACTGGATTTCTCCAAAATCGAAGCGGGCCGGCTTGAGCTGGAACCGCGACCCTTCCAACTTAATACCCTGCTCGAAGATCTCGCCGAGCGTTATGCCCCTATCGCCCAGGGCAAAAGTCTGGAGCTGCTGTGCAACACGCCTATCCCGCCGGTATCGGTCGAAGGCGATGCGGCGCGATTGGCGCAGGTACTTACTAATCTGCTCAGCAACGCTATCAAGTTCACCAGTGAGGGGGAGGTGATGCTGTCGGTAGAGCGGATTGACTTGGAGGGAATCGAGAGCAATCAGGGTGATGATAAAGAAAAAGTCACGCTCTTATTCGGCGTTCGCGATACAGGCATAGGCATTAGCCTCGAACAGCAAAGCAAGTTGTTCCGCGCGTTTAGCCAAGCGGATTCCTCTATGACGCGCCGCTACGGCGGCACTGGTTTGGGATTGGTGATTTCCCAACGGCTGATTGCGCTAATGGGCGGTGAGATACGGCTGGAGAGCGCGCCGGGTAAAGGTTGCTACTTCCACTTCAGTATCAGCTTGCCCAAGGCTGCGGATGTGCGTACCCACACATTGGTCAAGGGCTTTGAACGCTTGCGTGTACTGGTGGTGGACGACAATCAGACCAACCTCGAGATCCTCACTCATTGGTTGGATTCGTGGGGTATAGCGCCAGTAACGACAGATTCCGCACCCAAGGCGCTAGAGCTTTTACACCAGGGATTGTTGGACCGTAAACCCTTTGAGTTACTGCTTACCGACTGGATGATGCCGGATATGGATGGCGGCCAGTTGATTGACGCTATACGCACCGATGAGCGCTTTACCCATCTCTCCATTGTTGTGCTCAGCTCCGCCGGTGCTGGCGCCAATGCGGAAGTCGCCAACCGCGCTGTGTATCTGGTGAAACCTGTGCGTCAGTCTGAACTCCACAACATCATGGTGAATGTGATTTCGGGCGAGGCCGCCAGCTTGCGACGTTTGGGTCAGGGCGATGCCCAGGGCGGCGATGCCTGGTTACCCAAACTTAAAGGTAGGGTGTTGTTAGCGGAGGACAACCTGGTCAATCAGGAAGTCGCTATGGCCATGCTGCAAAAAATTGGTGTGAGTGCCCGTGTTGCTGCCAACGGTCAGGATGCAGTGAATTTATTGTGTGAAGGTTCATTCGATCTGGTGCTCATGGATTGCCAAATGCCGGTCATGGATGGCTTTGAGGCCACGCGCAAAATTCGCGAAAAAGAAACATCACACCAATTAACCCATATTCCGGTGATTGCGCTTACTGCAAACGCCATCGTTGGCGATCGTGAAATTTGCCTCGCTGCTGGCATGGACGATTACCTGAGTAAGCCTTTTACCGCAGAACAGTTGCACAATGTGTTATCCAATTGGTTGCCACAACGCACTCAGGATGAAATGGAAGCACTGCGTGAAGCGGAATTGCCCAGCGTTAGAATCGATAAAAAAGTCATGCAACAGTTGCGCAGCTTAAAGCCGGATTTATTGGTCCGCGTGATACAACTCTATCGCGAGGGAACGCCAAAATTGTTGGACGAAATCGATGCATCCATTGCAACCGGTAGCCCTACAGAACTTTACAAAGCGGCGCACAGTTTAAAAAACAGTTCTGCCAATCTCGGCATTATTGATATTACCGAGCATGCACGCGATCTGGAGTCGTTAGGACGGCAGGGTAGCCTGGAAGGTGCGGATACCTTGTTGCGAAAATTGCGTGGCCTCTATGAGGCAACACTCGGTGTATTAAAGGACATAGAACTTGAGGAGCAACCATGAATAAACTAGGAGACAATCCTGCAATTGTCATGGTGGTGGATGACGATGAAGCCGCTCGATTGATGATGATCATTACGCTGGAACAGGCCGGCTTTAACGTGATAGATGCCGCTGATTGCGCCAGTGCCCGGCGTATATTTGAATTGCAAAAGCTCGATATAGTGTTGCTGGATGTACTTTTGCCTGATGGCGATGGTTTCAGCTTGTGCGCCGAATTTTTGCAGCATCCCAACGGTCGCGATTTGCCCATAGCCATGGTAACCGGATTGGATGATGTGCAATCCATTCGCATGGCATACCAGTGCGGCGCAACGGATTTTATTACCAAGCCCGTGAGCCTGGGCACTTTGCCTTACCGCATCCAATACATACTCCGTGCAAGCCACGCATTTTTCGATCTGAGTGTCAGTGAAAGCAAAACCCGCGCACTCCTCTCTGCCATCCCCGATATTATTATGCGTGTGCAGCGCGACGGTCGCGTGCTGGATATGCAAGTGGGTTCTTATGTGTATGACATGGATGAATGGATTTATCACGTCGATGGTGAATCCCTTGGGCGTTTGCCGCCCGGTGTGCATACTGCTATCGCCAGCGCTATTGAAGCAGCGCTCAATGGTTTTGGTATGCAGTTACTGGAATTTCAGTGGTCGCAAGATGTAAATCGGGTACGGTTTTGGGAGGCGCGGATTATTTTGCGCGATATGGATGAAGTGCTCATAGTCGCTCGCGAAATCACCCAGCGTAAAAAGCAGGATGCAGAATTGCGTTTGTCGGCCAAGGTGTTTGAAGGCACCAATGAAGCCATCATGATCACCGATGCCCAGCTGAATATTATTTCAGTCAACCGCGCCTATGAAACCATTATGGGATTTAGTGAAGCCGAAATCCTGGGCGTTAACGCGCGTACACAGGGCACAAAACTCAATACCCACGGATTTTTTCGCAACCTGATTTCTATTTTAAACGAGCAGGGACACTGGCAAGGTGAGTTGGAAAACCAGCGCAAAAATGGCGAGGTGTTTCCCTCCTGGTATTCCATCAGCCAGGTGAGCAATGTCCAGGGCGACCCGGAAAATTACATCGCCATTTTTAACGATATTACCGAATACAAAACCTCCCGAGCACAAATCGAATTTTTGGCAAACCATGACAATCTCACCGGGTTACCCAATCGTGTGTTGTTGAATGACCGTTTGGATATGGCCATCAATGCGGCGCGGCGCCAGGCACACAAGGTGGGGGTGTTGTTTATTGATCTGGATCGTTTTAAAAATATTAACGATTCCTTGGGGCATAGCGTTGGCGATCAATTATTAAAAGAGGCTGGTAGCCGGATGAGCGCCATAGTGCGCAATGGTGATACGGTATCCCGTTTGGGTGGCGATGAATTTGTGGTGCTCTTTCCCAATGTGCGTGACTACGTGTACCTGGTCGACCTCACCACCAAGCTGCGCGACATTTTGCAATTACCCTACAGTATCGGCGGCATCAGCTTGCACACCACACCCAGTATCGGCATCTCTATTTATCCCGACGATGGTGATAATGCCAATACCTTGATCAAAAATGCTGACGCCGCCATGTATCTTGCCAAAGAAAAAGGCCGCAACAATTATCAATTTTATAAGCCCGCGCTCAACTCTCGCACGTTGGATCGTCTCAAACTGGAAAGCGATTTGCGGCTCGCTCTGCAAGAGGGCGGCTTTGAATTGCATTATCAACCACAGCTCTGTGCTGATAATGGCCGTCTTTGCGGTGCGGAAGCCTTGGTGCGTTGGCGCCACGCGGAGCGAGGGTTGGTTTCACCTGCGGATTTTATTCCGTTGGCAGAAGAGACTGGTTTGATTATTCCGCTTGGTGAATGGGTATTTATCGAGGCTGTGCGACAGGCGGCCAATTGGCGCCGGCAAGGGCTTACAGACATAGTGGTAGCCGTCAATATTTCTGCTGTGCAATTTCGCCAGGAGGATTTCGTGGCGCGTATACAGGAAATCCTGCGTGAAGAAGATGCTGATCCCCAAACAATTGAACTCGAGCTTACCGAAAGTGTATTGATGAATGATATGGAATCTTCAATACAAACCCTGAATAGCTTGCGCGACCTGGGTTTTCGCATCGCGATAGATGATTTTGGTACCGGTTATTCCAGTCTCAACTATTTGCGTCGCCTGCCTATCAATGTTTTAAAAATAGATCAGTCCTTTGTGCGTGAAATGCTGAAAGAACCCGCGTCATTGGCAATCGTGGAATCTATCATTGCGCTGGCTCATGCGCTCGGCAAAGACACTATTGCTGAAGGTGTAGAAACAGCGGCTGAACTTGAAATGCTTAAGGATCGCCACTGCAAAATTATCCAGGGCTATTATTTTTCAAAACCCTTGCCGGTTGCTGCATTTGCAAACTGGCTAAAAGCGCGATCTGGCATGGAGCTGATCAATTAATGTGGATTGTCTTCCATTGTGAGTAGATGTCTATGTTGAAAAAAAGAATTAGAAAAACAATTCTGTTTTCGTCGGTGATGGCCGCGCAGCCAGTATGGTCTGCTGACGACAATTTTTTGAATTTGGACCTTGAGGAGTTATTACAAGTGCCGGTAACCGGCTCGACCTTAAGTTCGGAGTCGATCAAAACTGTACCGGCTGCTGTCACCGTTTTTACCCGTGAGCAATTGGATAGACTGGGATTTGATTATTTATATGAATTGCTCAGCCTTGTGCCCGGTTACCAGAACACACGCGGGGCTGAAAACGGCTACCAATATTCATTTAGTGCACGTGGCCGGCGCAGCAGTGGCCAGGCGCGCGAAGTGCTGGTGGTAGTCGATGGTCGAATGCTAGCTAATCCGCGCTCGGGCGCTGTGGATACTACCTATCCATTTATTCCGCTGGAGCAAATTGAACGCGTCGAAGTTATTCGCGGTCCCGGTTCTGCTATTTACGGTTCCAGCGCGTTTAACGGGGTAATCAATATCGTCACCCGTACGGGCGACACCAGCGCGCGAGTCGAATTGGGATCGGACAATCGCCGCATGTTTAGCGCGAGCCTTGCGGGTAACCTGGGTGATAGCCCAGATGGCTGGGTCGGCAATCTTTATGCCCGGCTCTACAGCGATGACGGCCAGCGTTATCAGGTGCTGGATACCTCCAGCAAATTGCCAATAACAACCACAGACCCGCGCGCGACCATTGATCTGGATAGCAGCCTGATTCATGGCGATACAAAAATACGCGCGTCATTTCATCGCAATCGCGCGCAAGAATTTTACGTGATTGAAAATACCCAAAATGATTTCAATCGCACCCAGCATGAGCTGCAGCAAATTAGCCTGGAACAAGGATTATCGCTATTTGATGGGGTAAATACCCAGTTTTACACTGGCTACCTGGTAGGCACGCAGGATTTGCACATACTCTTGGCCAGTGCTGCCCTGGTCGGTCCACTCAGTAATCCACGAGTCAATGAGCCACTCCTCGGTATAGGTAAGATCAGGGGCGAAAATATTAGCCTGCGGCTCACCAATGATTGGGCTATCGATAAAAATGCCAATGCGCTTTGGGGAATTGAATGGAAACGCGAGGAGGATGTCTACTCCAACACCTACAACAATTACGATTTACTGCAGTTCCTTGCGCGCAAATATCCGGTGACTTATTACGGTAATTTCGAACACGCAGTGCCCTTGTCGCGCGGCGATACATTTGAGGCGGCGGGTATCTATGGACAATACCAACGCGACCTTTGGGACGCTACTCGCCTGACGCTGGGCGCTCGCTACGATTATCACCAACATCGCGGTGAGCATGTGAGCCCGCGTTTGGGGCTGGTGCAGCAAATTAACGATACCCACAGCCTCAAGCTGCTCTATGGCGAAGCTTTTCGTGCGCCTTCCCTGGGTGAAACTGGTGTGATTAATAACCCGTTGATTGTAGGTAATCCGAATCTTGATTTTGAATTAGTGCGCACCTGGGATTTAATCTGGATGGCTAACTGGAGCCGTACCAGTCTCAGCCTCGGTGGATTTCGCAATGACTATCACGACCCCATTATCGCCGGGCTTATAGGTACGACGCGCACCTATGTAAACGGCGGCGAAGAGCACAGCGATGGTATTGAATTTGAGATGAAGCAGCATTTTGGTCGCAACTGGTTTGCGCGTGTTGCCTATACAGATTTTTTATCCCTGCCCGATAGCGCCTTTCGTGAAGCGCAGCGATTGACAGGATTGGAGCTCAACTATAGCGAGGGCCGCTTGAACTGTAATCTGGCGGCCTGGTATCAATCCGAACGCCAGTCCCCCGGGCTAAAAGGTAGCCGCAACAGCCTCGATAGCTATTGGGTAATGAATAGTAAATTGCGTTACCGCCTGAGTGATGCCCTTAGCTTGAGTTTGCAAGCCAAGAATCTTGCCGATGAACAGTACAGCACACCGGGGCAGGGCGTGAATGTGCCACAGGGTGTTCCTAATCGACAGCGTGAATTGAGTTTAAAAGTGGAGTGGACGCTTTAAAAAAATAGGGGCTCTACGTAAAAATGCGCAACTATGTCCTTATAGTTGCGCATTGCAGGGGCTACAAAATATTTCTGCAGTTAAGCCTCAGTCAATTCCTTCGTTTGTTTTTCGCCAGCTTGCGCATATTCGTCGCGCAATATTTTTGCCGCTTCTACCATCCGCTCCAGTGCTGCTTCAGTTTCTGGCCAACGACGGGTTTTTAATCCGCAATCCGGGTTCACCCACAAGCGCGCTACGGGAATCTTGCGCGCAGCGCGGCGCAGTAAATTCACCATGGTTTGCACTTCGGGAACGTTGGGCGAGTGAATGTCGTAAACCCCTGGGCCAATGTCGTTGGGGTAATTGAAATTCTCAAACGCTTGTAATAATTCGCCATCGGAGCGTGAAGTTTCGATAGTGATAACGTCCGCATCCAGATCGGCGATAGCGGCGATAATGTCGTTAAACTCTGAGTAGCACATGTGGGTGTGAATCTGGGTTTCGTCTTGCACACCGCTGGCACTGATGCGAAATGCGTTTACTGCCCAAGCCAAATAATCATCGCGCTCTTTTTTGCGCAATGGCAAACCTTCGCGAATTGCCGGCTCGTCGATTTGAATCACGCTGATACCTGCCGCTTCCAGATCAACTACTTCATCGCGCAATGACAACGCAATTTGACGTGCGGTAGTTGCTCGCGGTTGATCATCGCGCACAAACGACCAGAAGAGCATGGTGATAGGGCCTGTGAGCATGCCTTTTACCGGCTTTTTACTAAGTGATTGTGCGTACTGTGCCCATGCAACAGTGATAGGTGCGGGGCGAGATACATCGCCAAAAATAATGGGCGGTTTTACGCAGCGTGAACCATAGCTTTGCACCCAGCCAAATTGCGTGAACGCATAACCGTCGAGTTGCTCACCAAAATATTCCACCATGTCATTGCGTTCGGCCTCGCCGTGTACCAGAACATCTATGTCGAGTTTTTCCTGGCGTGCGATGCAGTCAGCAATTTCAGCGCGAATAGTCGTTTCGTATTGCGCTGCATTGAGGTTGCCCGCTTTGAAATCGCTGCGTGTGCGACGAATTTGTTCTGTCTGCGGGAAAGAGCCGATGCTAGTCGTGGGAAACAGCGGCAATCGCAAATGTGCTTGCTGTTTGGCAATACGTTGGCTAAAGACAGAATTGCGCTTGGCGTGCCCAGCGGTGATTGCTTTGAGTCGCGCTTGTACCTCAGGGTTATGGATTTTGGGCGAGCTGGCGCGCGCGGCGGCAGCGGCATTGCTCGCCGCCAGCTCCTGTTGCGCTATAGCATCGAAGGGACGCTCCAATAAATTTTTAAGTGTTACAACTTCTTGCACTTTTTGTTTGGCAAAGGCAAACCAGCTTTTCAAATCAGCAGGCAATTTTTCTTCGCGATTTAAATCCACAGGCGAATGCAGCAGCGAACAGGATGGCGCCAACCACAAACGATTGGCTAATCGCTCGTTGGCTACACCGAGGCGACTGAGTGATGTTTCCAGATCATTGCGCCAGATGTTGCGACCATCGACGATGCCAATCGATAAAACTTTATGGGCGGGCAGTCGATCTACAACTGGCAAAATTTGCTCTGGCGCGCGCACGGCATCTATGTGCAAGCCAGCCACGGGCAAGCTGACGGCGGTAGTGAGGTTATCGCCAAGCGCGCCAAAGTAAGTAGCTAACAAAACATTTAATTGTTTGTGTTGCAGGCGGTTGTAAACCGATTCGAATGCACCCAGCCATGGGGCAGGTAAATCCAGCACCAGAATTGGCTCGTCGATTTGCACCCAGGTTGCGCCCGCATCCGCTAAGGCTTGTAGCAATTGTTGATAGACCGGCAGCAGGTTTTCGAGCAGGTCGAGGCGATTAAAGTCGCTACCTTTTTCTTTGCCCAACCAGAGATAAGACAATGGCCCGAGAATAACGGGTTTTACTTTGTGGCCCAGCGCTACGGCTTCGGCTGTTTCGTCGATGATTTGGCGCCAACTCAGCGCGAACTCCTGGCCGGCATGAAATTCGGGTACCAGGTAGTGATAGTTGGTATCGAACCATTTGGTCATATCTGAAGCGCTGCTGGCAGCTCCACTGGGCGCGCGGCCACGGGCGACACGGAAAAGGGTATCCAGATCTATATCCATGCAGGGCGTTGTGTCGGAGTCTGCATGCTTGTGCTCATGGCCGTGATGGGCACAGCAGCTGGAGTCGCTGCTGTGAGCTGTCTGGTCATTGGCGATAATATTTTGCTTGCGATGGCGCGTCGGGATATTGCCCAGGGTGGCCGACATGGTCAGTACCTGGTCATACCAGGCGAAATCACCGGTGGGCACAAAGCTCAGTCCGGCGTCTGCCTGTAGCTGCCAATGGATTTTGCGCAAACTGCGGCCGGCGTTTTCCAGCTCTACCTGGGTGATATCGCCGCGCCAGTAGGCCTCTTGCGCTTTTTTAAGCTCGCGGTCCGCCCCGATTCGTGGGAAGCCGAGGTTGTGGGTGATTAAGTGAGTCATGTCGAATCCTGCCCTGTAAAAGGTTACCTGTTTAAGAGAGTTTCATTGTTCCGCAAGGCTAAACATGAATCAAACTGATAATTTTCAGTTTTAACATGAGTAAAATTGAAGTATTCTGCTGGAAAGTTAACCTGGACGGTCATCAAAGGGAGTCACTCATGCTTGAAGTTCGCCATCTCAAAACCCTGGTCGCATTGCGGGAAACCGGTAGTCTCGTAGAGGCCGCCGAGCGGCTGTACCTCACCCAGTCGGCGCTGTCTCATCAGCTTAAGGAGTTGGAGGGACGTCTGCAATGTGAGCTGTTTATGCGCAAAAGCCGGCCGCTGCGTTTTAGTGAGGCAGGCAAACGGTTGCTGTCGCTGGCGGATGATGTGCTGGCGCGGATCAGCGAGGCTGAGCGCGATATTAATAAGCTGCTTCACGGCGAGGCAGGCCGGCTGTTTATGGCGATTGAGTGCCACAGCTGCTTTAACTGGTTAATGCCAACGGTAGAAATTTTTCGCAATCAATGGCCGGCGATAGAGCTGGACTTCTCTGGCGGCTTTACCTTTGAGCCATTGCCCGCGCTGGCCCAGGGCGAAATAGATCTGGTGATTACGTCCGATCCTCTTTCCATTCGCGGCGTCAGTTATCTTCCGTTGTTTTCCTACGAAATGCAGGTGGGGATGGCTAATGATCATCCGTTGATTGCAAAGAGCTTTGTGCAACCGCAGGATCTGTCAGATCAGACGTTGATCACCTATCCGGTTGAGCGTGCTCGCCTGGATATCTTCAAACAATTTTTAAATCCCGCCAATGTTGAGCCGGCTGCAGTGCGCCAATCCGAACTGACCTTGATGATTGTGCAGCTAGTGGCTACCGGGCGTGGTCTCTGTGCGCTGCCTAATTGGGTGTTGGCTGAGTATGTTGATAAAGAATTGATCTCGGTGCGTGCCGCTGGTGAACAGGGTATTTGGCCCACGCTCTATGCAGCGGTGCGCGATGAGCAGGTGAGCAGCGTGTATGTCCAGGATTTTGTGCAATTGGCGAGGGCGCACTGCCTGAATAATCTTCAAGGTGTGCGCCAGGTGGCAACCAAGTCGTAGCCCAAGAAGAATCGATAAAACCGGCTAGGCGCTTAAATCATTTTTTGACGGTACAAATCGCTATGGAAAGCGGCAAATTTCGAACTTTGCAGTATAAAAATAATTATTTTTATTATCTTTACAAAAAAACCACTGAGATTTTCGTCACATTAAGCTACAGTTTCCGCTGGTTGCCGAGAAGCAATCGGCAATGACGTAATCCTCTTTTCTAAAAATATAAGGAAAATACAATGTCAGACCCTTTTCTCGGTGAGATAAAGTTGGTGGCCTATGGGGCAATTCCCCATGGCTGGGCACCCTGCGATGGCAGGTTGCTCGCGATTAACACCAACCAAGCCCTGTTTTCCCTTTTAGGCACAACCTATGGCGGCAATGGTGTAACAAACTTTGCCCTGCCTGATTTACGTGGTCGTGTCGCTATGCACCCATCGGCAAGTTATCCCCAGGGCTCAGTGGGCGGTGTGGAAAATGTAACCCTCACTCAAAATAACCTGCCGGCTCACAATCACTTTGTTGGCGCTACCAGTACAGCGGCTGATAACACAGCGTTTACCAATAATTATGTTGCGGCTACCAGCAATCCCCAAGGTGTGGCAAATCTGTATGCAGCGCCGGCTAGTTTGCAGCCTCTGGCTGCGGCATCTGTGTCAAATACCGGTGGAAACCAGCCGCACCAGAACTGCCAGCCATCGCTGGTGTTGAACTATTGCATTGCCCTCAACGGCATTTACCCAAGCCGCAACTAATAAGGAGCATCTCATGGATCCATACATTGGCGATGTTCGCCTTTTTGCAGGTAATTTCGCTCCCGTCGGTTGGGTTTTATGTAATGGCGCGCTGCTGAGTATCAGTGAAAATGACGCGCTTTACGCATTGATCGGTACTACCTTTGGTGGCGACGGTATAACGACTTTCGGTGTGCCGGATTTGCGTGGCCGTGTTCCGGTCGGGCAGGGCACAGGCCCTGGTCTTACTGCACGCACTATAGGTCAAACCTTCGGTGTGGAGTCGGTGACACTTCTTTCACAGCAAATGCCATCGCACAATCACAGTTTTAATGCGAGCACTGCAGCACCTACCGCAGCAGTACCTACCGCAAATGTTTTCGCACAGCCAACGGATCTGGTTTATACCGAAGTGCCAGCAACACCTGACCAGCAGACAATGAATGCAGCCAGCGTGCAAAACAGCGGCGGTACCCAACCTCACGATAACATCATGTCCACCACTGCCATTAATTACATAATGTGTGTGCAGGGTGTGTTTCCCTCACGCAACTAAGGAGCAGAGTTATGGATCCTTTTATCGGTGAAATTCGTTTATTACCATTCAGCTTTGCTCCCAAAAACTGGGCTCTGTGTAATGGTCAGTTGTTAGCTATCCAGCAGAATACTGCGCTCTTTTCCATTATCGGCACTACCTACGGCGGCAACGGCGTAAGCAACTTCCAATTGCCCAATTTGCAAGGGCGTGTAGTGGGTGGTGTTGGAACCGGCCCAGGTTTGAGCAATTGGGATTGGGGTGAGGAGCGCGGTGAAGATGGAGTGATTTTGCAGCTGAATGAAATTCCTGCACACAATCACCTGATTACTGCCTATAACAATCCTGGTACTGTTTCCACACCTTCCGCCACTACCTTTCTTGCGCGTGACACACGTGCCGGCGGTGTGACCAGTTACATGGCGGCGACAGCAAATGCCAACGCCCAAATGGCGGCGCAGACGATTGGCGTTACCGGCGGCAATGTTGCCCATGAAAACCGCCAGCCGTTTTTGGTATTGAACTACTGCATTGCGCTGCAGGGTGTGTTTCCTGCTCGCAATTAGTATTCAAGGCTCCCGATGTTTGTCGGGAGCCTTGTTTTTGTTTTGCCGGATTTTATGTGACTGTTTTTATAAATAACCTTTGCAAACTTTTTATCAAGGACTAGTGGTTGAGTTTTCATGTCGAATAAGTTGCATTTTATTTCAGGATTACCGCGCTCCGGCTCCACATTGTTAGCCGGCATACTGCGACAAAATCCGCACTTTCATGCCGCCATGAGCAGCCCTGTTGCCGGTTTGGTGAACAGTGCGCTTGAGCAGATGGGCGCTGGTTCTGAATCCTATTCTTTCTTTGATGAGCAAAAACGCAAAACGATTTGCCGGGCCATCATCAATGCTTATTATGCCGATAAATCTCACCCGGTAATTTTTGACACCAATCGCCATTGGACTGCGCGCATGCATCAATTAGTTGGATTGGTGGACAATTTCAAAATGATTTGCTGTGTGCGTAATCCTGCCTGGGTGATGGATAGCTTTGAGGTTATCTATCGCAAAAATCCGTTCGATTACAGTCGCATGTTTAATTCAGGCTCGCGCCAGACGGTTTACAGCCGCTGTGAGTCTTTGATCAATAGCGCCGGCGCTGTCGGCTCTGCCTGGACTGCATTAAAAGAAGCCTACTATGGCGAGTTTTCTGATCGCCTGTTGCTGGTGGATTACGATCTGCTCACCCAGCATCCAGCGCGCACCATGGAATTAATTTATCGCTTTATCGATGAGCCTTTATTTGCTCATGATTTTGATAATGTCGATTACGCCGAAAGCGAGTTTGACCAAAACCTTGGCGTAAAGGGTTTGCACAGTGTTAAGAAAAAAGTGGAGTTCAAAAGCCGGCGCAGTATTTTGCCGCCGGATTTGTTTATGAAGTACCAGGAGATGGATTTCTGGCAGGACCAGGCGGGAACTTCCGCCAGCATTATCGCGAGTAAAAAACCAGCCGCGCAGCGCGCGAATATTGATGGGAATCAGCAACCATGAAAAACACATTGCTAGGTGGGCTCTCCTCACTCCTGTTGCCTTTAGGCGGCCTTTACAGTGCCGGTGCAACGGCAGGGGCGAGTTACCAAAGGACTTATTTAAGCGCTGCCGTTGATGCCTCCGCATCTGCGCTACCCGTTACCGCTGCCGCGCTGCCGCGCGATTTGGTGGATTTGAAAGGTGACCAGCTGGATATCCAGACGGCCTCTCCGATTCGTGAGTTGGTTGTTGTGGATGCCGCCGTCGGCGATAAAAACCTGCTGCGCAGTTCGCTCAAGCCGGGTGTCGAGATGGTGGAAATTAATTCTACCTCCGCAGGTTTGCCGCAGTTGGTCGCGGCGTTAAAAAATTACAAAAACCTCGCTGCAGTGCATATTGTTTCCCATGCTGAGGCGGGTGCGATTCTCCTGGGTAATTCGCGCATCACTCCGGAAAATATCCAGAGTGAAGTGCAGGCTTTTGCCGCGCTGCACGGCGCCGTGCGTGAAGGCGGTGATCTGCTGTTCTACGGTTGCGATCTGGCTGGCAATAAAGCTGGTGAGGAGCTGCTGGATATCGTCAGCCAAAAAACGGGCCTGGATGTAGCAGCATCAAGCAATCTAACCGGTAATGCAGCGCTGGGCGGCGATTGGAATCTGGAAATCACACGCGGCAATATTGAAACGCAAGTGGCGTTTTCAGAAAAGGCACAGCGGGATTTTTCCAGCGTGCTTACGGCGTCCAGCGGAACTCGGGCCTTTGATAGTGCCTTTTCCGCCTCCGGGGGCAACTTGGTTCACAACGATTTTGTGTTGTCAGCGAAGGATGGTAATAGCTCTACGTTAGTGGTTGGCCGATACGCACCAACCTCCATTGCTTATATCCCAAGCGGCGGCACCACTACGAATAATTATTTTTATTTGAAGGCTGATGGTACCCATACCACAGCCTTTGAATTGACCGGCTTAACGGCCGGCGAGTACAACGCAGCGCAAATGACAAACCTGCATATCGTAGGTGTATTGCAATCTGGCGGTACGGTTAACTCTTCAACGGTTAACGGGACCGGAAGTCCCAATGAAACTTTTACCTTTGGCGCAGGGCAGCTCACTTCTTTCTCTGGCCAAAAAATTAAAGGTTTCAAACTCTATTTCGATTGTTCCGGTGCCTGCGGTGGCGGCGGTCCACTGGCTGAATTTGAGTTCAGGAATTTCACTATCACCAACGCGGTAAATACGCCGCCGATTCCGACGGTGACCGATGCGCGGATCAGCATTAGCGGCGCCTCAGGTGCCGGCGGTGCGTACAAAATTGGCGATACGGTAACGGCGACCTGGAACAACACGGCAGGTGGTGACAACAACAGTATTATCAGTACCGTCACTATGGATTTCAGCCAATTTGGCGGCGGCTCATCGGTCTCGGCATCCAACAGTTCTGGAACCTGGACTGCAACCTACACTATAGTCTCGGGCGCGATAGACAACACTAATCGTAATGTGAGCGTCACTGCTACTAACGCGGGCGGTAGTACAACCACCGCCGATACCACCAACGCGACTGTCGATAGCATTGCCCCCACCGTGACTGACGGCCGCATCAGTATTTCCGGCGGCTCAGGTCCCAGCGGCGCCTACAAGATTGGCGATACGGTGACCACTACCTGGAACAATACCGCGGGTGGTGATAACAACAGCGATACCATCAGCTCAGTCACCGTGAATTTCACGCAGTTTGGCGGAGGTGCTGCAGTATCAGCTTCTAACAGTTCTGGCACCTGGACCGCAACTTACACCGTGGTGGCTGGTGCGCTGGATGTAACCAACCGCAATGTCACCGTCACTGCGACAGATAATGCGGGCAACGCTACCTCAACCTCGGATACTACTAACGCTACCCTCGATAATATTGCTCCCGCAGTCAGCAGTATTACCCTGAGTGGTTCTCCCGTATCGACTGATACCAGCATGGCGTTCACCGTTGCCTTTAACGATACGGTCAGCAACGTTTCTACCGACGACTTTACGTTAGTTGCTACTGGGTCGGCAGCGGGTACTATTACAGGCGTATCTGCTTCCAGCGGTACCAGCATTGATGTGACAGTTTCAGGTATTACCGGAAGCGGTACGCTCAAATTGAACCTTAATGGTTCAACCAATATCGCCGATAACGCGGGCAATACCCCTCCAGCTGCATACAGTAGCGGCTCAACACATACCGTAGCTGTTCCTGCCGTGCCTGGTGCACCTACTATCGGTACAGCAACAGCAGGTGATGCCCAGGCAAGTGTGACTTTCACGGCGCCAGCCAGCGATGGTGGTTCAGCGATTACGCTTTATACGGCCACGGCCAGTCCCGGTGGTGCGACAGGTTCTTGTGCCGGTCCTGCTGCTTGTACGGCAACTGTTACCGGTTTGAGCAATGGCACCGGCTATACCTTTACGGTGACGGCAACTAATGCCATAGGTACCGGCTCGGCTTCAGGGGCTTCCAACTCGGTTACGCCCAAGGCTAACCAGACGATTACCTTTGCCCAGCCAAGTAACTACAACTTTGGCTCTACTCCAACCCTGACAGCGTCTTCCACTTCCAGTCTGACAGTGAGTTTCACCTCGTCTACTACGAGTGTTTGTACTATCACCTCAGGTGGTGCGCTGACCTTTGTGACCGCCGGTACCTGTACGATCAATGCGGACCAGGCAGGAAACGCTTCTACCAATGCGGCTTCAACGGTCACTCGTTCGTTCACTGTTAATGCTGTAGCGCCAGGTGCGCCCCCTATTGGTACAGCGACAGCGGGAGATACCTCGGCAACAGTAACCTTCTCTGTACCAGCGTCAGCAGGCGGTTCGACCATTACAGGGTATACGGTGACGTCAAATCCTGGGGGGCATACGGGCACTGGTTCTGGATCACCGATTACCGTAACGGGTTTGACCAACGGGGTGTCTTATACCTTTACCGTAACCGCTACCAATGCGGCATCATTGACCGGTGGTGCTTCGTCACCCTCTAATAGCATCACACCAAAAGGCTCGCAGACGATTACTTTTGCCAATCCGGGGGCGCAGAGTTTCAATACGTCACCAACTTTGGCGGCGACGTCGACTTCCAGCCTGACAGTAACCTTTACTTCATCAACCACAGGTGTTTGTACTATTACGAGTGGTGGTACCCTGACGTTTGTATCGACCGGTACTTGTACCATCAATGCCGATCAGGCAGGCAACTCCAGTTATCTGGCGGCGACCCAGGTCAGTCGATCCTTCACTATTAATGCTGTAGTGCCTGGTGCACCCGCTATAGGTACGGCGACAGCTGGTGATACCCAGGCATCTGTAGCCTTTAGCGCACCAGCATCTAATGGTGGTTCCAGCATCACTGGCTATACAGTTACAGTGAGCCCGGCAGATGTGGCTCCCGTGAATGGCGCCAGTTCGCCCATAGTGGTGACAGGTTTGACCAACGGTCAGGCCTATACCTTTACGGTGACGGCCGACAACGTCGCGGGCACAGGCCCGGCTTCTTCGTCCTCTAACTCCGTAACTCCCAAGGCAACCCAAACCCTTACCTTTGTTAATCCGGGGGCGCAAAACTTTGGTACTACGCCTACCTTGTCAGCAACCTCTGATTCTGGCCTGACACCGACCTTTACCTCGGCTACAACGGGTGTTTGTACTATCACCAGCCTCGGCGCGCTTACGTTTGTGACTGCCGGTACTTGTACGATCAATGCCGACCAGGCAGGTAATGGAAGCTATCTGGCTGCGACCCAGGTAAGCCGTAGTTTCGCGGTAAATGCCGTAGTGCCCAGTGTCCCGGTCATAGGTACAGCAACGGCTGGTAACAAGCAGGCGACTGTGACATTCAGTGCGTCAGCTACTAACGGCGGTGCGACTATTACCGCTTATACCGTAACCGCAAGCCCTGGTGGTGCTACTGCAAGCGGTGCTGGTTCACCCATTTCTGTGACCGGGTTGACCAACGGTACTGCTTATACCTTTACCGTTAAGGCCACCAACTCGGCAGGTACAAGTGGAGCTTCCGGTGCCTCTAATTCCGTAACACCCAAAGCACCGCAAACCATTACCTTCAATGGCCCGACAGCCCAGACAGTCAACACCAGCGTCACTCTGGTAGCGACAGCCTCTTCTGGTCGCACGCCAGTATTCAGCTCGACGACGCCAGTGGTTTGTACGGTGGCGGGCAATCAGGCGAACCTGCTGAAAACAGGTACTTGTACTATTAGCGCGGACGAAGCAGGCAACTCTGCCTGGTTGCCTGCTACTACAGTGAGTCGATCCTTTGAGGTGAGGGCTGAGCCTAATAAGGTTCCCGTGATTACCCAGGGCTCCAACGTATCAGTCACCATGAGTGAAGATGGCAAACCAACGCCGTTTACCCTGAGCTTGAGCGCGACTGATGGCAATAGCGATCCGTTGACCTGGAGTATCCAGACAGCGCCGAAACACGGTAGCGCTGATGTTGGTATTACTGGCGGTACGGGTTATGTCCCCGATGCGAACTTCAATGGCAGTGATAGCTTTGTAGTCGCCGTTACCGATGGCAAAGATACTGCTGTGACCATCGTTAACGTGACTGTTGATGCGGTTAATGATGAGCCGGTCATCAATGGCACGCCTGCAGTGAGTGTTAACCAGGACGAGCCCTACAGCTTTGCTCCTGTTGCCAGCGATATTGATGCTGACAAGTTGACCTACAGCATCACCAATAAGCCAAGCTGGGTAAGTTTTAATACAGCTACAGGCGCATTGACCGGTACACCGGCGAAGGCAGATGTAGGTACTACCAGCGGCATAGTAATCAGCGTGACTGATGGCACTGCCAGTGTCAGCTTGCCAGCCTTTGATATCAAGGTAGTGGCGACCATTGATCCGGCATTGCCTGTGCTGAAAACCCCGGTTGACATCACGCTTAATGCGGCAGCTCTCTATACACCGGTAACTCTTGCGCAGTTGCTTGGCCTGCCAGCCAACGCCAGCCAGGCAGACCTGGATAAAGCCCTGGCCGCCCTGGCTACCGATAGTAATGGTGGGCCTTGCTGCACAGCCCAGCCATCGGGTATGGGGCCTGGCAACTTGCAATTGCTTAAACCAGGCCGCCATGAAATTACCTGGACTGCCAAGAGCACAGCTGGCTTGACCACTACCGGTATCCAGGTGGTGAATATAAATCCACTGGTATCTTTGAGTAAGTCGCAAGTGGCCATCCGCGGTAGCCAAGTGAGCTTCAAAGTGATTCTTAATGGGCCAGCACCAAGTTACCCCATCAGTATTCCTTTCGTTATTGATCCTGCTACCACTGCAACAGTGGCGGAGCACACGCTGGTGAATGGGGTTGCTACCTTTGCTGAAGCAGGTCAGCTGGAGGCTCCTGTGCCAGTGACATTGAAACCGGTGACTGGTATCAGCGATAGCCAATTGATTGTGGATTTGGATAGCGGTGTTAACACAGGTGCAAACAATAGCCATACCATCAGCATTCGCAATGGCAATGTGCCACCGATTGTCAGTCTGAGCCTGCATCAGGGGAATTTGGCAACCAGCGTGGTAACACCTGGCGGTGGCCCCGTAACTGTGACGGCGCTGGTTGTTGATTCCAATATCGGCGATACCCACACCTTTGATTGGTCTGCTACCAGCGGTTTGCCTGATACAGATGGCAATCCGGTGGATGCATTCAGGGTATTTGATCCAACCGGTCTTACTGGCAGCCGTCAGGTTGCGGTTACCGTAACTGATTCTGCCGGCGCTGTGGTTCAGGCCCAGCTGAGCTTCCGTGTATTGGCTGCCTTGCCCTCCCTGAGCCCAACAGTCGATACCGACAATGATGGCCTCGTAGATGCCCTGGAAGGTACTGGCGATAGCGACGATAACGGTATTCCTGATTATCTCGATAACATGCCAGCGAGCAACGTATTGCCGCAGACCATTGCGGTTACCAACTCTTACCTGGTGGAGTGCGATCCGGGTGTGCGTTGCGGCTTGGGCTTGTTTGCCTTGGCGGGTACTTCAGGTGGTGTGCAGGTTCTGGACAAGGAGATAGGTACATTGACCAATCTTGCGGCGGATACCAGCTTCAAACCTGTGGGTGGGGTGTTTGACTTTGTTATCGGTGATTTGCCAACTCCAGGCCAAAGCACTCGTGTGGTGTTACCGCAGCAGGCAGCGATTCCGGCGAATGCTGTTTACCGTAAATACCACGCTGGCAAATGGCAGGACTTCGTCAGCAACGCCAACAATAACATCCAGTCAGCACCTGGGTTGGCAGGCTACTGCCCACCGCCGGGCAGCAGCGAGTGGAAATCCGGTTTGGTTGCCGGCTACTTGTGCGTGCAATTAACCATCGAAGACGGCGGCCCCAACGATGATGATGGCAAGGTCAACTCTGCCATCGCCGATCCTGGCGCTGTATCGGAAGCCAAGGCAACTCCGCCCGTAGTGGAACCACCGGTCACACCAGAAACACCCCATAAGAAAAAGGGCGGTGCCATGGATTTACTCTGGTTACTTGCCTTGGGTGGAGTGGGGATTGCGCTTCGCCGTAAAAAAGCACTTAAATAATTATTCGGGTGATTCACCTTAATCAAGTCAACAGGGCGCGCAAGCGCCCTTGTTGTTTCAGGCTTACAACTCACGTTGGGTTTATGGATTCTGTGTCTTTAACAATTGCTGCGCCGCCAATCTCTTTTGCACGGCTCGAATGTGCGAGTGCGTTAACCGATATGCAGGCCGAAGTTGCCAAATTGCTTTCCGGTAAATGGGTTGATCATGTCAATCGCAATGATTACCTGGGTGAATGGGATGTTCTGCCATTGCGTTGTAATGCGGAGCATCTGAATGCTCATCCTATATTGCAGGGCTTTTCGCTGGAGGCTGGCGACAGCTGGCAAAACTTACCGGTATTGGAAAACTGCCCCGCGTTAGCGAGGGTTATCAATTCATTGCAGTGCCCGGTAAAAGCGGCGCGCCTTATGCGTTTAAAAGCCGGTGCCCATATCAAACCGCATCGCGATCCGGAACTCGGTATTGATTACGGCGAGGCGCGCTTGCATATCCCTATATTTACCAGCGATGACATTCTTTTTTTTGTGAATGGCCTGCAAGTTCCTATGGCGGCCGGCGAACTCTGGTATATCAATGCCGATCAGGTACACGAGGTGCGCAATCCAGGGCGGGAAGATCGCATTAATCTGGTGATTGATTGTGTTGCCAATGAGTGGTTGTGTAATCGGATTATTCAGGCAGCGCAATGATTGATATCCGCAAAAAATACACTGAATTAATAGCCTCCAAAATCCAACTGGACAGTCTGCGTGAACAGAACTCTATCGCAGGCTTTTTTACAGTGCTAAAACAGCTGTGGTGTTGTGCCGAGCTTGGTGACAACCAATTAATGCAGGCGCTTTTTGCACTTAATCGAGACATTGATAACCTTGGCCCTGAGGTGTTTGCCGGCAATTGGTTCGCCAGCCAATATCGCAATCAATTTATTGATTGGTGTGCGCCTTGCGGTACTGCAACCCAGGCATTTCAGGATCAGTACATCAGTCATTGCCAGCAACAATTGCTCAACCAATTTGTTCGCCCTCGCACCTCGTTGCAAATGCTGTTGTCTGCACGCTTTGCATTGCCTGCTCCCAAGCCAACTGGGTTTGTTTTTCATTTGTCGCGCTGCGGTTCAACGTTGATTTCCGGTTGCCTGGCAGAAATTGACAGCGCCAATATACTCTCCGAACCGCCGGCAATTACCGAAGTAATGTTGGATGCGAGCCTCGGCCAGTCGACACAGGTAACCGCAATTAAGCAATTGCTGCACGTCCAATCTCTCGCCATGCCTAACCAACCACACTTGATTGTGAAATGGAACGCCTGGGATATATTGCGATGGAAAATGATTCGCACTGCCTGGCCAGATGTGCCTGTTGTTTTATTGATTCGCGACCCGGTGGAAATTCTTGCATCCCACGCGCGCCAGGCAGGTCGCCATATGGCGGGTGATCCATCTATGGAACATTTTCATCCGGTATTTTCTGCGTCAGCTTATCCCGCACGGCGTGAGGATGCAGGTTTCGATCTTCTGGCGCGGCGTGTTGCGGTGTTGGATGAATTGCTTCGGCATATACAAATAGCAGCAGCTGACCCCCATGTCATGCTGATGGATTACCGTGAATTGGATACAAAAAAAATGCTGCAAATAGGGCGCTTTTTTCGGCTGCCTGTGACGGCTGAAAGTGAAGCTCGTATAAATGCACGCATGGGGTTTCACTCCAAAGAGCCAGGGCAATCATTCCAGCCGGATTCTGCGCGCAAACGCGAATCCCTGCATTTGCAATCGCGCGATTATATTGCTGGGCAACTCTATGAGCTCTATCAGCAATTGCGGGATAGGGCTGTTTAACAATCGCCGGATTTATAAATGCCAATTAATTTTGATGACGTTTTTTTGCATTCCAGTATGGATTTGCGTCCCTCTCAGACAAGTGACGGCGCCTTTCTCGAACGAATTTTTTGCAGCTCGCGCGAGGATCTGCTGCAACTGAATTTGCCCGGTAATATGCTTGAGTTAATGCTGCGTCAGCAATACCAGCTACAACAACAGGCTTATAGTCAGCAGTGGCCCGATGCCCGCATTTGGATAATCCAGGCTATGGGGTTGTCAGTTGGTAAAATTATGTTGGTGCAACATCAGCAAGCTGTGCATATTGTTGACATAGCATTTTTGCCGGAAGAGCGAAGCAAGGGCAGAGGACGGGCTTTGCTTAAAATATTGCAGATTGCAGTCGCACAGCATCAACTTGCGTTGAGCCTGGCTGTGGATAATCGAAATTGGCGTGCCCGTAAACTTTATGAAGGGCTGGGGTTTGTGGTATCCGGATCAACAGCCACGCATGACTACATGCGGTGGCAACAATGATTAAGTTGGATGATGTCGATTAATTGAGATGCAAGTCTCATATGACGTTTAAGTCACGACGACAAACTATACATTTAAATTTTGTGTGAATGGAATTTAAAAAATAGTCGTTTGATTTTTATTTAAAATTTTATCTTGGAATGCATTGTGCGTATGTCCCAGCGCCTACCAATACTTATTTCAATAATGAGTGGCGCTGAAGACCGATAACCCCTGATATCAACCCCTGAACAGGAGGCATAATGAAAACTTTTTCCTTCACCTTTTCTCCGCTGACCTTCTCTCTGTTAAAACTCTCCCTGCCACTGCTGCTAGGTGCCGCATCGTTGGATGCTATGGCAGGTAAAACGTCTGGCGGCCCGCCATGCGACCCCAGCAATCCCGCACCGCGCGCCGATTGGGTGCATGAGCATTCCCAAGTGGCTGGTGCGGATTTTATTGTGAACCTCACTAATAGCAACATGGATATTATTGAATCCATTTTTTTGCCGGGTCAGCCGGACGGTAAAGGTGGTAGTACGGCAAGTATTTATATCGATAAATCCCACGGTGCTTGCGATGCGACTAACGATATTCTTTTGCCTCCAGAAGCAAATGGTGGTGGAGGTGGCGGGCCTAACAAATCCCATGCGCGCTTGTGGATTGAAACCATTTATTACGACAGCGTCAAAGGTGAGTTTTATTTAGGGAATAATTTTGATGCTATCTATGCCGCGGTAGGTGCAAATGTGTCGGTGCGTATTCCCGATTTATTTGCAGATACCAATAGCGATGGAAAAATTGGCGATGGCGACATTTTGTATAGCCTTGTGGATCTCGCCGATTATTTAACAAGTGTGCCCAGTTTTAATTTCGGGGATAGTTTCGATATTGTTAATGGCACTGTTGCCGGTTTAAAAGGCATGTATTTCAGTACCACTGATTTTGTGTTTTCATCCACTGCCGAAAACGGATTTAGCTGGACACCTTACACTGGTAAAGCGACTGCCAAAGCGGACCACGAACTGGTGACTAATGTGCCTGAGTCAAGTGGAGTCGCTTTGTTTGGGCTGAGCTTGATTGCTCTGGGATTGATGAGAAAATTGCGTGAGAGAATTGAGCGCAGACGCGCACTAAAAAATGAATGCTAAAAGTTGAGATGAATAAATTAAAGGGTAATACAATAAAAATGGCAGCCGAGGCTGCCATTTTTATTGATGCTGCTTTTGAATCTGTAATGGCTAATTAAGCCAATGCTTTCAACGCTGCATCGTAGTTTGGTTCGTTGGCAATTTCGCTCACCAGTTCGGTGTGCAGTACTTTGCCGTCAGTGTCCAGCACTACTACTGCACGGGCAGTCAGGCCAGCCAATGGACCATCAATCATTTTTACGCCGTAAGCGGCTGCAAAATCAGAGCGGAAAGCAGAGGCGGGGATTACGTTGTTCAGGCCTTCAGCACCGCAAAAACGAGCCAGGGCGAAAGGCAAATCTTGTGATGCGCAAACAACAACAGTGTTGTCCAGACCGCTGGCCTGGGCGTTGAACGTGCGTACAGAAGTAGCGCAAGTTGGAGTATCGACACTTGGGAAAATGTTCAGTACAACGCGCTTGCCGGCCAGGCTGCTGGCGCTAACTTCAGACAGGTCAGTTTTAACCAGGCTAAATGCAGGGGCTTTGCTGCCTACAGATGGCAGGTCGCCGTTGGTATTGAATGGATTGCCTTTTAACGTTACAGAGGCCATGAAATGCTCCTTTGGGATTATGGTGATTACAGCAGGGACGGCATCAAATAGGAATTTATTTAAGTACCGGAATTCTTATCTAACAGTTTGCGCTTAACGCCGGAACCCGAATGATGGAGTCTCCAGAATAAATTGCAAGGGCAAATGCGAGAATGTATGACAATTTCTGAAGTTAGTGGAAAGCATCACTCAAGCCAATCGATTAAAATGCGCCGCACCGGTTATTTTTTCTGCAACCCATTATTTTTGCCCTGTAAAAGTGCAATTGGTTGCTCAAGTCCTTGAAGATGATTTTTGCGGCATCCTTGGTTATAGTCGCGCCCTTTGCATACCTTTTAATGGACACGCCAATATGACCCCAGCGCTGTTATTGCTCTGCCAATCGCCCGAGCTGGAAGCCTACGCGGAAACTATTGCAAATGCCTTACAAATACCGCTCCAGCTGGGCCTGAATTCCGCAGACTTGAAGGAGCCGGAATTTGTACTCGAGCTTAGCGACGCAGGCCTGGCGTTGCAGCAGACGGGGCGTAAAGCTCCGGGGCCTGTAATGGCTGAATTTACCGAAGGCGCGGTTGATCACAGGCGCAAATTTGGTGGTGGTAAAGGCCAGATGATTGCTAAAGCCGTCGGCCTGAAGGCAGGGGTTTATCCTTTTGTATTGGATGCTACGGCGGGGCTAGGTAAAGACGCCTTTGTGCTTGCGACATTAGGTTGCCGTGTGTGTATGCTAGAGCGCTCTCCGGTTGTGCACGCCCTGTTGCATGATGGCCTGAAGCGCGCGCGCCAATTTGCGGCGGACAATGATCCCGAGCTGGCGCAATTGCTCGCGCAGATGGAATTGGTTGCTACCGATAGCCAGGATTATCTCGCGACCATTGCCGAAGACGCGCGCCCCGATGTGATCTATCTTGACCCTATGTTTCCCGATCGCAGCAAAACCGCCGATGTTAAAAAAGAAATGCGCGCGTTCCATTCGCTGGTGGGAAAAGATGAAGATGCGGATGCGCTGCTGGATAAAGCCCTGGCTGCGGCGCGCTATCGTGTCGTGGTCAAGCGCCCGCGTAAATCGCCCTTTATTGCGGAGCGTGCGCCCAGTTATCAGTTGGAGGGAAAATCCAGCCGCTATGATATTTACACGATTAAAAAATTGCCCGATCACCTGAACTAAGCCGGTTCAATACCGGTTTTCTTAAGCTTGCGATCCATAGCTGTATACCCAAAGGAATAACCATGCTCACTGCTGCCGATCAAGCGTCAATACCTTTTATAGACAGATACAAAGTGCTCAAACCCTTTTCGCTGTTATTTAAGGATTCGGCGTTGGAGCAGCAATATATTGCAGGCTATGCAACCAAAGTGGCCGGGCAGGCGCGCCTGGCATTGATACTGGCATTTGTTCTCTATACCAATTTTGCGCTGCTGGACTATCTGCTGGTTCCGGAATCCATGTACCAGTTATGGAGCATTCGCGCTGTTACCTGCTGCGTATTTGTGCTCGCCTTTGCGCTCACCTATAAATCCGTTTTTAAAAATCACAACCAGAAATTTCTAATACTCTGTGGATTGACAACGGCGGCGGGCGTTTTCTGCATGTTGATGATCACCCACAACAACGTTAACCATTTTTATTATGAAGGGCTCAATCTCTGTATCACCTGGACACTGTTTATTATCGGGCTGCGTTTTATTAACGCGCTTAAAACAGTGTTGGTGATTGTCGCCATCTATAATGTGATCGCCTTTTATAAAGAAATAATGCTGACCGAAATTATCAGCAATAACTTCTTCCTCATGTCCAATGCCATCATCGGCATATTTGCCGGCTACACTATTGAACAGCATGCGCGCTGGCAGTTTTACCAGGCGATGGTGATTCACAATAACAGCAAGCGTTTACATCAGGCCATGCTCGAAGCGTCGCACGAAAGTGTAATTACCGTGGATGATCACGGCATAGTTATGGAATTTAACCAGGCCGCTGAATCTGTGTTTGGCTACAGCCGCCAGGATGCCATTGGCAAGCCTATGAGCGAATTGATTTTGCCGGAGCCAGAGCGTGCGCAAAACCAGGCTGCATTTTTGCGTTTTGTGGCCAGCGACGTAAAAAAACATCAAACCTACCGCAAGGAAATGGAGGTTATGCGGCGCGATGGCAGTGTCTTTCCCGTGGAGATCACCTTGCGCGAAGTGGACTTGATTGGCCAGCGATTGGTCACCGCCTATTTTCGCGACCTTACAGCACAGCGCAATGCGGATCAGGAAATTATGCGGCAGCGCGAAATTTTGCAGCGCAATGAAAAACTCAGTGCCTTGGGTGCGTTGCTCGCTGGTGTGGCCCATGAGCTTAATAATCCTCTCTCGGTAGTGGTGGGTCAGGCACAATTGTTGCGTGAAACGGAACAAGAGCCGCGCGTGCTTAAACGTGCAGAAAAAATTGCCCATGCGGCCGATCGCTGCGCAAAAGTGGTTTCGACCTTCTTATCTATGGCTCGCCAAAAGCCGCCGCAGCGCACCTTGGTCAATCTAAACGAGGTGGTGGAAGACGCACTCAGCTTGCTTGAGTATGGATTGCGTTCGCGTGGTATCAGTCTCTCGGTAGAACTGCAGCCTGGCTTGCCCTTGTTGCATGCGGATAGCGATCAATTGCACCAGGTAGTCACCAATCTGGTGATTAACGCCCAGCATGCACTACAGGATGTAGAGCGCCGTGAATTAAAAATTGGTACGTGCAGCTTGTCCGATGGGGTTGTGCAACTGAGCGTTGCGGATTCCGGCCCGGGTGTGCCGGAAGATATTCACCATCGTATTTTCGAACCATTCTTTACCACCAAATCCATGGGAGTAGGGACGGGCCTCGGACTGTCGGTTTGCAATGGTATTGTCGAGGCGCACGGTGGCAGTTTGTCATTGAGCGATGCTAAAAATGGAGGTGCCTGTTTTACGGTGACACTGGTTCCCGAAACAGGTGTTGAAGATGTTGCGAAAGAGACTCCCGCAGTAGCCGTTATCGCGCACCCATTGACTATCGCCGTCGTGGACGACGAACCGGAAATTCTTGAGCTGGTCAATGAAAATCTGAAAGCCGCTGGCCATACAGTGCTCAGCACCAGCAGTGGTACTGAATTGCTGTCGATTATTAATGATCATTCACCGGATATTATCCTCAGTGATTTTCGCATGCCGGTTATGAGTGGCCCTGATATTTTTGCGGCGGCTACCCAGCGTTGGCCTGCGCTGGCGGAACGTTTTATTTTTATGACAGGCGATGTACTCACCACCGACAGCGCCAGTTTTTTGCAGGAGCTTGAATTGCCGGTTTTGGAAAAACCTTTCACCGCGGAACAATTACATAATTCCATTTATAACACGCTTCACTCTATTAAGAGTTTATAAACGCTTTTAACACGGAGGCATTCCCATGACTGCCATAGCCAACATGATTGTGGTCGATGATGAAGTGGATATTTGCGAAACATTGGAAGAATACTTTTCGCTGCAAGGTTACGACGTAAAAACGGCCAGCAACGGCCAACAGTTAAAAGCACTGCTGGCGGATTTTACGCCCGATATAGTGCTGCTGGATTTAAATATGCCGGGCGAGGATGGTCTCACACTCACACGTTATTTGCGCGAGCATACCAACGCGGCCGTTATTATTGTGACCGCGGCCAGCAGTCAGGTAGATATGATTGTCGGGTTGGAAATGGGCGCCGATGATTATGTGAGCAAGCCTTTTGATTTGCGTGCGCTACTTGCTCGCGTAAAAAGTGTTTTGCGTCGCACCCAGACTGTGGTTGTGCAAGAACAAGTTGCGTCCGCTGTGAATGATCCCGCTGCTGCCGATAAAATCAAACTCGGCAAATGCCTGTTTGATCCGGTGATGCGCAAACTTTGGGAGGGCTCTGATGAAGTGCCGCTCACCAGTATGGAATACGACTTGTTGATGGTGATGATCGCCCACCCCAATCGCCCATTGAGTCGCGAACATTTGATGACGCTCACCAATACCGAAATCGATGCGTTTGATCGCTCTATCGACAGTCGCATCACTCGCCTGCGCAAAAAAATTGAGCCGCAAGCTGACAAGCCGGACACCATCAAAACTGTGCGCGGACTGGGCTATATGTTTGTTCCCACAGCCAAGTAGCAACTTCCTTCTAGCATATCTCTTTCTAACACATCTCTTTCTAGCACTTCGCTCTCCAGCCGCTGACACAATTGACACAAAAATGTCAGCGGCTGACATAGTGCAAACAAAGCGCCTCTCTACTATGCCTATCCATCAGCTGAGCAAACATAAATATGTTCAGCTGAGTAGCCAAGGCTGATCCCTACAGCGGCGGCAGCTTGTAGTTAACAAGGAATGGATGAAAGGAAAATCAAAGCGCGCGCAAACCCCGAACGCGTAATTTGAACGGCTCCACTCTCTCCCTTCCTGATAAGCGCGCTGGCCTTATTCACAGGCTGGCAAATGAAAAAGGCAGTTGATGCCGACAATTACTTAAAGGAACTATCTAAGGACATATTATGAAAACGATAGGTATGAAAACGATAGGCATGAAAGCGAAAGCCATGAAGAAATCATCACTAGTGCTGGCCCTGTTTGCTGCAGTCACTGCTCAAACATCTCTGGCGGCACCAGCCTCTTCCACTACCACTATAAACACGGAAAAACTGCTTAGTCAGGCAGATCTGGTTTTCACCGGTAAAGTAGTGGATGTTCAGTACAAGGATTCTACTGACGCAATTCCCTTTACCTTTGTGACCTACGAAATCGGTGACACCATTGCCGGTCGCGCCGACGGTTCGCAAATCACCCTGCGTTTTATGGGCGGCCGCCAGCAAAAAGGCGAAGTGACCCGCTACTTGAAAGTGTCTGAATTGCCTGAATTTCGCGTAGGTGACAGCGATGTAGTCTTCGCCCACAAAAACGGTTCATCCATTTGCCCGCTGGTGCAATGTGGCCAGGGCCGCTTCCGCAATCGCGATGGTGTGCTGGTGAATAACGATGGTTTCGCCGTAGTTTACGAAGATGGCGAATACGCAACCTCTGCACGCGCTGTAGCAGCTGATACCACTACCGGTGAAGGTTTACTCGGTAAAGGTGTGTCTGCATCTCGTCCTGATACTGCAGAGCCTGTGAGCGCAGGCGAGCTAAGCAAGTCTGTAACCGTGAGCCAATTTGTTGCTGACCTGCGTGTCCAGTCGCAAGCCCTGGTGCGTTTTAGCGATGGCACTGCCACCTTTGCATCTGCTTCCTTGCGCGATGAATTCAGAGGCCCCGCGTTCCGCGAAACAGCTGCTCCTGTGGAAGCTGCACCAACACCCATTCGCCAAAGTGTTAGCGCCAATAGCGATTTCGATCGCTGGGAAGAAGCACTTGTTCGTAAAAACGACGGCAACCCCGTTATCAAATAAGTCGCGATACACGCATTTTTGACAAGGAATTTTTGATCATGAAAAACATTAAAACTTTTTTATCGACCTTGGGCCTGGCACTGAGTCTGACTGCCGTAAATGCCAGTGCAACTGGTTGGGATACTTGCGATGGCAACGCCATCAAATGGGATAGCAATAACGTGACCTTGCGTGCGGGTAACACCAGTTTCCCCTCTGGTTCTGCCTACGCCAACTCGCTGCAAACTGCCGTGAATCGCCTGAACAGCAATCCCAGTAAATTCTGGTTTAGCCTGGCCTTTGGCGATACATCCGTGGGTTTGAACAACGGCCAGAACGAAGTCTGGTTCAGCAGCAATCAGGATATTCTGGATGGTGCACCGGCGATCACTCTGACCTGGGCACACTGCTACTGGGCTTTTGGCATGCACTATGGCATCGACGAAACTGACGTAGTGTTCGATGTGAATGAACCATATACCACCTCTATGAACAAGAGCAGCCTCTGGTCCTTTGGCGGTATGTTCCGTCCCTTCGAGACCACTGCAGTTCACGAGTTGGGCCACGCCATGGGCCTGAACCATGAAAATCGCTGGTACAACATCATGGGTGAAGACTGGACACACATCCACGTGAATGGCACTACCGCACGCTCTTACCTGGGTGAAGATGCCGCCAATGGCTCTGTGTTGCTCTACGGTGCTACCAGCGCAAACTCACAGGATCTGTCGCTCTCCAACTTTAAATACCTGGGCACCAGTGGCGAGTACAGCACGCACCAACCAACTCGTCTGTATAACTCTGCTGATGCGGTATTGGGCTGGTACAACGACGGTGGTGAAGCTCGCTACTACGTGAACAAAGGCCAGACTGTGAAGTTGGAATTGACCGGTGAGAACAATGGCAAAAATTCGCAAACCGTGAAGATTGCCTACTACATCTCCACCAACAGCACTATCTCCACGGCTGACCGTTTGATTGGCACCGGTACTGTGACCTTGTCACGCAACCAACCCGCAACCTTCAAAACTAACCTGGTGATTCCGGCTGACCTGGCTTCCGGCACCAACTACTGGGTAGGCGCCATAGTGGATTACGACGATGCGGTGGTGGAAACTACCTCTACCAACAACGCCACCTACATGCCGATTCGCGTTCTCTAAGTGATCTTGATAGGAGCTTCGCCAGCGAGGCTCCGTTATTTGATCGAAGTGTCCTGGTTACAAGCCCAATGCCTTTGGGTGTTTCGTTTCGAAACTTGCGTCAAGGATGACAGCATGACATACGGGGTGGTGGCCTCGTTTTTTGAGACGAAACATGCAAAGGCATTGGGCTTTTGTTTTTTAACGTCGTTGCAAATCTCATAACTCACTGATTTATTCTGGTTTTTTAGTTTTTCATTCCCCCTCTTAGGTAATTCTACCTAGGCCGGTTTGCCTGTCGCTTCCGACCCTGATTGTTTTGCTGTCTATACTTCTTTCGATCTTCTCCCATGGTCAATGGTTTCCTATACGAACAGTGCTGCCGGACAATCTTCCGATGATCTAATAATGTCAACCGGTTGGAAAAGTCCTGCGGCGGGTCTGATGGTGTCATTCGATTTAATTTTTGAGGAAATATATCGTGACTATTACAAAAAAAATTATTGCGCTTATTTCGTCGGCGCTCGTTGGTATTCTGTTGTTGGCGGGGTTGGGGCAGTACCAAATAAATCACGTATTTAGCAGCGCAAATTTCGCCAATATCAATACGGTACCGGCATTAAAGTCACTCGGGGCAATTCAAAAAGGCTTGCTGTATATTCGACTTTCAGTAACAAACCATACAGAAACAAATGATCCCGTCGAGCAGGCCAAGATTGAAGAAAAAATAAAATCCTATATCAGCGATGTGGATAAAGCATTTAAAGATTATGAGTTAACGCTTGCTGACGAGAAGGATAAAGAATATTTCGACAAAGAGCGCTCAGGTTATCAACGTTATGTGGATGTGATACCTGCTATATTAAAAGCTTCAGCTTCAGGCAAGCATGACGACGCTATGCGCCTTCGCTCGGAGGCCAGAAAAGATACTAATCAGGCCATAGATACAGTGAGTGAACACATTGAATACAATATTAAATTGGGTGAGGCTGGTGCAAATGCTGCAATCGAAACTAAATCAAACGCAACCACGACCTCTATACTCGTTTCTGTTTTGACATTATTGCTTGTATCCCTAATAGGTTTTTTTATTGCGCGTAACTTACTCCGCCAATTGGGCGGGGAGCCAGCTTACGCGGCTGACGTTGTAAATAGAATTGCCCGCGGTGATTTCAGTGTGCAGGTACATACCAAGCCGGGCGATAAAACCAGCATGCTGGTTTCGATTAAATCCATGGTTGAGCAACTGTCCATTATTATTCATGACGTCATAGGTTCAGCTGAGGCCTTGGCTTCTGCGGCGGAAGAGGTGAATTCTACGGCCCAAACGCTGGCGCAAGGCGCCTCCATACAGGCTGCAAGCGTAGAGGAGACATCGGCTTCGATGGAGCAAATGTCTGCCTCCATTACGCAAAATAATGAAAATGCCCGTATAACAGACGGCATAGCACAAAAGTCTGCACAGGATGCTGCAAGTGGTGGCGAGGCTGTATCTGCAACGGTAGAGGCTATGCAAAAAATTGCAGAACGTATCAGTGTGATTGATGACATCGCCTATCAAACCAATTTATTGGCCTTGAATGCCGCTATTGAAGCGGGGCGTGCCGGCGAGCATGGCCGTGGTTTTGCGGTAGTTGCATCTGAGGTTCGCAAGCTGGCCGAGCGCAGTCAAATAGCGGCGCAGGAAATTGGCGACCTGGCTACCAACTCTGTCAAGCGCGCTGAACTTGCCGGCAAGCTATTGCAACAAATGGTGCCCTCTATTCGTAAGACAGCTGATCTTGTACAAGAAATTGCTGCTGCTTCCGCTGAACAAACATCGGGGGTGTCGCAAATTAATTCCGCTATAGGACAAGTTAGTCAAACTATGCAGCAAAATGCGGCAGCGTCAGAAGAGTTGAGCTCTACCGCAGAGGAAATGACGGCACAAGCAATCCAGTTGCGAGAATCCATGACCTTTTTCACCCTGTCATCTGGTGGCCGCCAATCTGTTCAACGATCCCCTTCAAAAATAGAAAGGTCTGCTGCACAACCTCAAAAAACGGCTTCTAAAATAAATAAATCTGTCTCGGTAGCTAAATCCGTGACGAAAAAGCCGAACTATACTGAAGATGATTTGGATAAGGATTTCGTTGAGTATTAAAAAATTATGTTGTAACTCTCCGGCGGGCTTATAAGTATTGAAATAATTAAATTTTGGAGCTTGCAATGGGCAAAGGCCTTTCCGTTAAAAAACTATTCTTCATTTTGATTGCCGTTGTGGCAGTGCTTATGGCAGCGCTCCTGGTGGCGCAATTGCACTTGGCGAAAACCAACAAGCAATTGACCATGGCGCAGGCAAATCGCTATCAGTCCTATTTATTGGCCGATGAACTTCGTCAAAGCTCCGATGATTTAACGCGTTTAGCGCGCACCTATGTAATGACAGGGGATGCGAAATACGAAAAATATTATATGGATATTCTGGATGTTCGCTCCGGTAAAAAGGCGCGCCCCGAAGAATACCAGCGTATTTACTGGGATTTTTACACAGTTGATGGCAAGCCGCCGCGCCCCGATAGCAAACAATCCATTGATTTGTTAGCGCTTATGAAGGCCAATGGTTTTACCAAAGAAGAGCTGGACAAGTTGGCAGAAGCCAATCGCAACTCTAATGATCTGGTAAAAACCGAAGTGATCGCCATGAACGCGGTGAAAGGTTTGGTCGACGATGGGACGGGGCGTTTTGTACCCGGCAAAGCGGATATCGAGTCGGCAAAAAGAATGATGCATGACGACGCCTATCATGCAAACAAAGCCAAAATTATGCGCCCCATTGATGATTTTTTTGTATTGCTTGATCAGCGCACATCCCGTGCAGTTGCCGATGCAGAAGCGCAAAGCCAACGCATGTTGGGCTTTGTGTACAGCATGTTGGCAAGCATCTTGTTAATTTTGTGCCTGGCGTTGATGTTTGGTTACAAATTATTGTTGCGACAATTGGGTGGTGAGCCAGCGGATGCCGCGGAATTGGTAAAAGAAGTGGCAGAGGGTAATCTCGCGGTCGAGATCTCGCTGAATCCCAAAGACGATAGCAGTCTCCTGTATCACTTCCAGCAAATGATATTGCGTTTGCGCACAACTATTGGCAATGTCAGCGGTACCGCTAATGCGCTGGCTGCAGCCTCGGAAGAGGTGACTACTTCAGCGCAATCCTTGAGCAATACTGCATCTAATCAGGCCGCGAATGTGGAGCAAACCTCCAGCGCAGTGGAAGAAATTTCTGCAACGGTTTCCCATAACAGTGATAACGCCAAGCTCACCGATACCATGGCTCGTAAATCCAATCAGGATGCGAAAGAAACCAGCATCGCTGTGCGCGATATGGTCACCGCCTTACAGGAAATTGCCAGCAAAGTCGTATTGATTGATGAGATTGCCTACCAAACCAATTTGCTGGCCCTGAACGCCGCTATCGAAGCGGGCAGGGCGGGTGAACACGGAAGAGGTTTTGCAGTGGTTGCCGCTGAAGTGCGCAAGCTGGCTGAGCGCAGCCAAGTCGCTGCCCATGAAATTGGCGATGTGGCAAACGGTAGCGTTGGTTTGGCATCCAAGACGGGAATGTTGCTTGATCAAATGGTGCCTTCCATTGCTAAAACGGCGGATCTGGTGCAGGAAATTTCTGCCGCATCCCAAGAGCAAACGATTGGATTGGAACAAATCAATCGTTCTATTTCAGAATTGGCTCACGCCTCGCAGACCACCGCGGCGGCGTCAGAAGAACTGACCGCTACGGCAAATCAAATGGGAGACCAGGCGATGCAGCTGCAAGAGATGATTCAGTTTTTTCGTTTGAGCAACTAATTAAAATAAAAGCGTTTATAATTCACCGGCCCTGTTTACCTATTTTTGAAGAATGCCGTGAATTATTTTGCTGAACCCCTGTTAGATTCAATCGCTGATGCCCTGGTTAGCCGGGGCTATTACATTATTGACGATGCATTGCCAGCGAATCTTGTTGATACCTTGCTACAACATTTTGATGGCTTGCAGGATCTGTCCTTTAAGGCGGCGGGTGTTGGCAGGCAGCAAGATTTCCAGCTGGCAGAAGCTATTCGCTCGGATCAAATCCATTGGCTATCTGCCGACGCAGTCGCAACAGGTGAGTTTCTTAAATGGATGGACTCATTGCGCGTCGGTATGAACCGCCGGCTGTTTATGGGGCTGTTTGATTACGAAAGCCATTTTGCCTATTACCTCGTGGGTGGCTTTTACAAAAAGCATCTGGATGCCTTTAAAGGTAAATCGAATCGTGTGTTATCAACGGTTTTTTATTTGAATCCCGCCTGGCAATCGCAATACGGTGGCGAGCTGATGATTTATGATGAAGATGGTGAGCAGGTGCTTGAGCGTGTAGTGCCAAGCTTGGGTCGGCTGGTTATTTTCCTGAGTGAAAAATTTCCCCATGAAGTGCTGCCCGCAAGTTGTGAGCGCAAAAGTATTGCCGGTTGGTTTCGCATTAATGAAGGTCAATTGTGATGGGTGATATTCTTCCTTTCAAACGTCCATCGCCTATGGAAAAGCACAAAGGCAAAACCCTGTGCAAAAGTGGCTTTCACAAATGGAAAATCAAAACCGATAAAAAATTTGATGTAAAGGAAGGGAAGCTGGTGACAGTGTTTGTATGCGAACGCTGCGGTGAAACCAAGGTGGAAGCAAGGTAACATCAAGAGTCTCTTCACACCGATATGGACCTTGTTGTGTTGCTAATTGGTATGCCGCTTATTAGTATGCCAATTCGTAGATTGGCTACGATAATAAATAACTTCCAGGAGTGGGAAGATGCTGAAACAAGTGATGGCTTTGTTAACGGTTTGCCTGCTGGCAAGCGGTTGCGTTAGTAAAACATTGAAAATAACTGCACCATCGGTGAAGGCTCCCGAAGCTGTAACTGCCACTGTAAAAATAGAGAGTGTCAAAGATGATCGCGTCTTTATTCGCTCCCCTCAAAATCCAGCCAAACCGTCGATTGAAGACGATAAGATTGACGATAAAAAGCTCACCGACAAGGCGATAGGTCGTATGCGTCATGGTTTGTTCCATACCGCATTGTGGAATTACAGCCTGAAAGATAAGGAAGATATTTACTCTTTGTGCGAGCGCATTGCATCCAATAGTTTAGTGGCCGCAGGTTATCGCGTCGTTGATAAATCGAGCCCGGATTATGCTACTGCAATACCTGTGAGCGTAAACGTCAATCAGTTCTGGATATGGATGCAGCCCAAATTCAACATCGATCTGAATTTTGATGGCGAATTGGCCTTAAAGTCAGAGAATAAAGCTCTCAATGTCTCTGCAACAGGAAGCAAAACTGTGAGCACTGCCATGGCGACGCCGGGAGTTTGGGAGAGTACGGTAGATTCGGGTGTCGCAAGTCTTCAAGCTAATTTAATTGAAGAGCTGTTGAAGAGGAAAAAACAGTAATTGTTGTTTTGTAACAGCGAAGATCAAATCTGAAAATCGCTAGCAACCGCAGATCGAGTTGCTAGCGATTCGTCAATCTTAGTGGTGGTGATGACCGCCAGCGCCGTGAGCGTGGCCGTGATCCAATTCTTCCTGTGTAGCTTCACGGATGTCAGCAACTTCCACGTCGAAAGTCAGGTCAACACCAGCCAATGGGTGGTTGCCGTCGATGGTCACTGTGTCGCCTTCTACGTTGGTGACAGTCACTACTTGCAGGCCGTGTTCAGTCTCTGCGTGGAACTCCATACCTACTTCAATTTTGTCGATGCCAGAGAACATGTTGGATGGCAGTTCTTGCACCATGCTGTCATCGCGCACGCCGTAGGCTTCAGCAGCAGGAATGCTCACTTTGAATTTGTCGCCAACCACTTTGCCGGCCAGGGCTTTTTCCAAGCCTGGAATAATATTGCCAGCGCCGTGCAGGTAGGCCAATGGCTCCTGGCCTTGGGATGAATCGATTACTTTGCCTTCACCGTCGGTCAGGGTGTAGTGGATGCTGGCAACGCTATTGTTGGAAATGCTCATAATGTATTCCTGGTGATTAATTAAAAATGCTCAATTGCTTTGCCGTTGAGTGAGGCTTTACTAAGGTAGATGGTGTAAGCAGAACCATTTTCTTCTTGCTGTAAACGAACCAATAAATAGTGGAAATCTTTTGCAAACCAGGCGTAAATCTCACGCTCATCATTGTTGTCTTCTTTGCGCCTGACTTTAACCGTAGTGACTTTGCCCAGCGGCGTATCCAGGGTTTCTTCGCCAACGACTTCAAAGCGGTATTGCTTTAATTTTTTGCCATTGCTGATGGCATAGGCCAGATTGGTTTTACCGGCTATCAGATCCTGGCGTAACTGGATTTGGTAGCTCAAACCGTCCTGAATTTTTTTCGCGGAGTCCAAAGCTACACTGGATTTTCGCACCGTGCTGGTTACCTGATTGGTATTCCAGTCGAACTGCAAATCCTCATGGCGATTTTTACCCAGGCCGGTGCGCGTATAAAAATAATGCTGGGGTTTTGCCAGCTGCTCCTGCGGGTTCCAACTGAACTCGCTGAGCTCAGTCACATCACCCACCATAGCGCTGGCGCCAAAATAAAATTCGTACTGGTTATTTCCTTTCGCTCGCAAACTGCTGGTGACGTTAATCCCGAAACCATAAAGTTTGGCCGTGTACTGGTTTTCAAAAGGGATTAGCTCGGTAGCGGAACGCTCAGCGGCATGAGTGCAATTGGCCAGGACTATCGCAAGCAAACCCATACACCAGCACATTACTCTCATAGAATCAGATCCTTTAAGCCTCTTCGGAATAAATTTGATAACCGGATTCTGTTAAAAGTTCGCCATCGAGCCAGGATTTTCCGTCTTTCATCACTAATTTGCCTTCGGCAAACCATTTAACCGCCAACGGATAAATAACATGTTCCTGTCTTTGCACACGCTTGGCCAGGCTGCCAGCGTCGTCGCCAGCCAATACAGGTACTGATGCCTGAATCGCCGCTGGGCCGCCATCCAGCTCTGCCGTTACGAAATGTACTGTCACCCCGTGATATTTCTCTTGCGCATCCAGCGCGCGCTGGTGGGTATGTAACCCTTGGTATTTCGGCAGCAGGGAAGGGTGAATATTGAGCATGCGGCCGAGGTAGTGATTGGTAAATTCGGCGGTGAGTATGCGCATGAAGCCGGCCAGTACAACCAGGTCCGGCTTGAAGCTGTCGATGGACTCCATCAGGGCGCGATCAAAGGTCTCGCGATCGGCAAAGGCTTTGTGATCGAGCACCAGGCTGGAAATGCCGGCGTTATTGGCGCGCTCAAGCCCCAACACGCCAGGGCGATTGCTGATAACGCCGACCAGATCAATCGGCAAATCCCCGGCCTTCCAGCCATCAATCAGCGCTTGCAGATTACTGCCGCTGCCGGAGATAAGGACTACTACACGTGCTTTAACTGTCATGCGAATTACAGATCCGTCAATCAAAGACCAAGAAGTTCAACCTGGGCTTCACCTTCCGCAGCAACGGCGATATGGCCCACTACGAAAGCTGTCTCACCAGCGGCTTTGAGGATCGCCAGCGCATTGTCTTTTTCGCCGGCTGGAATGGCGATTACCATGCCCACGCCGCAGTTAAAGGTGCGGTACATTTCGCGCGCCGCCACGTTGCCGCCCTTTTGCAGGAACTGGAATACTGGTGGGAAAGTCCAGCTCTTGGTGTCGATCACCGCTTTGCAGTTGTCGGGGATTACGCGTGGGATGTTCTCGGTCAAACCGCCGCCAGTGATGTGGGCCATGGCGTTAACTCGGGATTCTTTGATCAGCTTACGCACGGATTTCACATAGATACGGGTTGGTTCCATCAGGGCATCGCCCAGTGGACGGCCGCCGCAATCTTGCGTCAGGTCCGCTTTGGTCACGTCGATGATCTTGCGGATCAGCGAGTAGCCATTGGAGTGAGGGCCGCTGGAAGTCAGGGCGATCAAGGTGTCGCCAGCCTGTACTTTGCTGCCATCGATAATTTCGGATTTCTCTACCACACCGGTGCAGAAGCCGGCCAGGTCATAGTCTTCGCCTTCGTACATGCCGGGCATTTCAGCGGTTTCACCGCCCACCAGGGCACAGCCAGCTTGCTCGCAACCGTCGCCAATACCGGCAACTACTGCAGCGGCGACATCGACATTCAGCTTGCCAGTGGCGTAGTAGTCGAGGAAGAACAGCGGCTCTGCGCCAGTCACTACCAAGTCATTCACGCACATGGCCACCAGGTCGATACCGATGGTGTCGTGCTTGTTCAGGTTCATCGCCAGGCGCAGCTTGGTGCCCACACCGTCAGTACCAGACACTAATACTGGCTGGCGGTAACCAGCGGGAATTTCTACCAATGACGCAAAACCGCCCAAACCGCCCATTACCTCAGGGCGAGAGGTGCGCTTGGCAACGCTTTTAATGCGTTCAACCAGCGCATCACCGGCTTCAATATCGACACCGGCGTCTTTGTAGCTAAGGGATTGGTTCGGATTTTGTTCGCTCATAAGGGGCTCTCTGGCTGGTGCAGTCGGAGTGGAAAACTCGAATTGAAAACAGGGGTGCTAAAAAAAGGCCGCCATTCTAACAGCTTATGCGGGATTTGGCTGCCTGATCGGCGATTTGGGCAAGCTTAAATCAGGGAAATTTCCCAACCGGGATGGACGTTATCGGCGCCTCTGGGTCATGATGCGCGCCATTCAATAACACCCATTCGCTCCCTAAGGACTGCTTTGCATGGCATCGCCTCTGATTCTGATCATCGAAGATAACCGCGAAATCCGCCTGTCCGCACGCTTTGTGCTGGAGGATTTTGGCTTTGCGGTTGCTGAGGCTGATAGCCCCGCGCAGGCCAAAATCTGGTTGGCTCGCCAGAAGGCAGACCTTTTGCTGCTGGATATGAATTTCGGGCTGGATACTACCTCGGGCGAAGAGGGACTGGCGTTTCTGCAGTGGCTGCAACAGCAGGGGCAGGATACGCCGGTGGTGGCTATGACAGCCTGGTCCAACACCGCGCTTGTGGTGAAGGCCATGCAGCTGGGGGCGGGTGATTTTATTGAGAAGCCCTGGAATAACCAGCGCTTGCATCAGGTCATCCAGCAGCAGCTGCAACTGCAGCAACTCAATCGCAGCAACCTTGCACTCAGCCAGCGGCTTGAGGATGCGGGGCCCCAGCGTCAGTTTGCGGATATGAATTGCGCTTGGCAGAGCGATGCCATGAATCAGCTGATGCAGCAGTTAGCAGCCGTCGCTAGTACCGACGCTAATATTTTGTTGTCTGGCGAAAACGGTACTGGCAAAAGTCAGCTTGCCCATTGGATTCACCTCAAATCCACGCGCGCTGCGCAACCGTTTATTTCGGTCAATATGGGCGCGATTCCCGAGAGCTTGTTTGAAAGCGAAATGTTTGGCCATAAGAAAGGCGCTTTCACGGATGCTAAAGAGCAACGCATTGGCCGTTTTGAACTGGCCAGAGGCGGCAGTTTATTTTTGGATGAGATAGCCACTATCCCGGCGAGCCAGCAAGCTAAATTGCTGCGCGTATTGGAATCGGGCGAATTTGAAATGCTGGGGTCGAGCCAAACCCAACGCACGGACTCGCGCATCATCAGCGCCAGCAACGGCGATTTTACGCAGCTGATTGCCACTGGCGATTTTCGCCAGGATCTCTACTACCGATTAAACACACTGGAGTTTCGCGTGCCCGCGTTACGCGAGCGACCTACCGATATAGCCGCGCTCGCACAATTTTTTATGGCAAAACACGGCCAGCGCTACCGCAAGCCGGAACTGCGTCTATCGCCCTGCGCATTGCGGGCACTTGAAGCTTATAGTTGGCCGGGCAATATTCGCGAGCTGAGCCATATGATGGAGCGCGCGGTGCTGCTAAGCCAAGGTAGCGAGTTGACATCTGACAAATTGAATCTGCCCGGCAAAGTAATTGCGGCGAGTGAAGACCTGCCCATGATGACGCTGGAGGAGGCCGAGCTGCAGCTGATTAATCGCGCCCTCGCGCAAACCCAAGGCAACAAACAAAAAGCTGCCGACATGCTCGGTATTACCAAATCCTCTCTCTATCGCCGGCTGGAAAAACATGGCTTGGCCTACTAATTCGCTCGAATCTTTTTTCAAGCTGGGTTTTGCGCTCTGCCTGTTGCTTCAGATGGGATGCTTGTCATTGTTGTGGCCACATTTGCCCTGGTGGCAATTGAGTTTGTTGGGGATGGTGACCATTGGATTAACCAGTTGGTTTTTCTATGAGCTGGCGCAGCGTGTGCTCACCAGTTTCCGGCGCGCCAGCGTGCAACTGGAGGCATTGCAAAACCAGGATTACAACCTGCTCGCCAAGTCGACTTTTACCGCGGGAAAAGTGGCTGAGTTTCATCAACAGTTAAATGTGCTGGGTGAGTCACTGCAAGAATATAAAAGCCATTACGACCAACAATCCTTCTTGCTCTATCGCCTGATCGATCAGCTAAATACGCCCATCCTTGTTTTCGATCACCGTCTGCAACTCAGCTACGCCAATAACGCCTTCGCCGATTTATTCGGCCGCCCATGGCAGAGTTTACGCAACGCATCGCCCTCGCTTCTGGGATTGCAGGCAGTGCCCGATTGGCAGTTTAGCGATTCTGTAAAAGCGCAACAGTGGCAGATTCGCCAGAGCCGCTTTCTGGATCAGGGCCAGGATTACCAACTGCTGATTTTTATCAATATCCAAACAGCACTGCGCGAAAGCCAGTTGCAGGCCTGGCAAAAATTAATTCGTGTACTCAGCCATGAAATTCGCAATTCGCTTACCCCCGTTGCGGCGCTCACGCAAAACTTGCAAGGCAAAGCGGCAAGTGAGCGCGAACAGCAAGCGCTGGCGTTAATTGAAGAGCGCTGCAAGCATCTGCAGGATTTTGTCAGCCGCTACGCTGAATTGCATAAGCCGCTGCAAGTGCAATCGCAATGGATCGATGCGGCGCAATTGTTTGATCGTCTCGCAGGCTTGTTTTCTGCCGCGCAATTAACCGCGAAAGGTTTGCCATTGCGACTCTGGGCGGATGCCGTGCTTTTGCAGCAAGTGCTGATCAATCTGATTAAAAATGCCGAGGAAGCCGGCAGCCCCCGTGGTTCTATCGAGATAGTCTTTAGTGCAAATACATCCCGTCAGGAAATTCGTGTGCTGGATAAAGGGCAGGGCGTCGCTAATCCCGACAATCTTTTTGTGCCCTTCTACAGTACCAAGAGCCAGGGGCAGGGGATTGGTTTAAGTTTGAGTCGTCATATAGTTGAACAAATGGGGGGGCAATTAAGCCTCAGCAATAATCCGGATAAAGGTGCTGTTGCGCTCATCTCTCTTCCTCGTTCGCAAGAGCAAGCGTCCGATTCCGGAATTCACTAGTCCGATTTCGGACGATTTCCTCTAAAAAGAGTTCATGAATTTGGTTGCGCCCCAGTAAAATCAACCATTTTCCAGATTGGCACATGGGTTGCTCTGGCAGTTGCAAATTTAACGATAAAAGCGCAACTGCATGGACATAGTAAAAACAAAAGCGAAACAAACTTTGAAGCTCCCGTTAATTGCGGGCAGTATCGCGCTGGCTTTAATTGCCACTTTTCTTCTCGCCAGTTCCCCAACAGAACAAAAAATCGAGCGCAGCAAAATCCTTGTGGGCAAAGTACAGCGCGGTGAATTACACATCGCTGTGGATGGCTACGGCATATTGCGCTCCCATAAACAAACACTCATCACTGCACTGACGTCGGCCACGGTTGCCGAAGTGATTTTACGCCCAGGGGCCGTAGTGGAAGAGGGCAGCGTTATTTTGCGGCTCAGTAACCCGGAACTGCTGCGCGAAATGGAAACTGCCACTATTGCACTTGCGCAGGAGGAGGCCAATCTGCGTCGCTTGCAGCTTACGAACCAACGCGAATTATTAAATGAGCAAGCCGCTCTGGCTGAATTAAATGCGCAGCTGCAAGCCATCAGCTTGCGGCGAGAGGCGGAGCAGGGCTTGGCGGGTGGTGCCGTATCGCAACTCACCTTTAAGACAACGCTTTTACAGGAACAACAATATCTGGAGCGGGTGAAACTGCAGCAGGAGCGTATTGGTCAGCTGAAAAAAGTCGGGCAGGAAGCGGTGCTTATCCAACAAAAACAAATCAACCGCGCCGAGTCACAATGTCGTGACATGCAGGCGCGTGTCGATGCATTGACTGTTAAAGCAGGAATAAAGGGATTGGTGCAGCGTTTGCCCGTTGAGCTTGGCCAAAGCCTGAGTGCAGGGCAAGAGGTGGCGTTAGTGGGTAGCGATAAAGATCTGAAAGCGCTGATTCGCGTATCCCAATCCCGCGCTGAGCAATTGCAAATCGGGCAAACGGCGCAAATTAAAATTCGCCAGCAAAATGTCGCAGGTAAAATCGCACGCATTACACCCGAAGTGCGCGATGGCACTATTGAAGTAGAGATACTGATCGACGAAGCCTTGCCGGCGGCCGCTCGCCCTGAATTAAATGTGGACGCGCGCATTTTTGTGGCAACAATCGAGGATGCCTTGTTTATTGAGCGGCCAGTCAATGTACAGGGCAACAGCAATGCCAGCCTCTATCGTTTGCACACCGACAATAATATTGCCGAAGTCCAGCAAGTGAGTTTCGGTGAAGATTCTGATAAATACATTCAAATCAAAAGCGGCGCCCAAGAGCAAGATCAATTTATTTTGTCGGATATGAACAACTACCGTGATGCTAAAAAGCTTCGCCTGGTTCCTTAGCTTTACTGGATAAAACGCTGCAGTTGCTGTAGCCCTAATAATCAACAGGATTTTATATGCGCGAACTCACCTTGAAAATGAAAGGTATTACCAAAGTCTATAGCACCGAAGAAATGGAAACCCATGCTCTGCGCGGCATAGATCTGGAAATCTACAAAGGCGACTTCGTGTCCATCTGCGGGCCATCGGGCTGCGGCAAATCCACACTGTTATCGGTATTGGGATTATTGGATATGCCTTCCAGCGGCCAATATTTTATCGGCGATGCCGATGTCAGCTGCTTATCGCTCACCGAAGCCGCGCACATACGCAATGAAAAAGTCGGTTTTATTTTCCAATCATTTAATTTAATCGATGAACTATCCGTATTTGAAAACGTAGCGCTGCCACTGCGCTATCGCCGCGTCAAAATGGCTGAAAAAACTATTGCAGAGCGAGTGATACAGTGTCTGCAAATCGTTGATATGACTCACCGCGCCCAACACAAACCCAACCAGCTCTCCGGCGGCCAGCAACAGCGAATCGCTATCGCCCGGGCATTGGTTGGTAATCCGGCGCTCTTGTTAGTCGACGAGCCCACGGGAAATTTGGATTCGCGCAACGGCGACGCCGTCATGGATATGCTGCGTGAACTCAACAGCACAGGAACAACACTCTGCATGGTGACACACGATCCACGCTACGCCGACATGGCCACGCGCAAGTTACATTTGCTGGATGGAAAAATTATTGACGTGCAGGTGCAGCTCCAGGCTGTGGGCTGATTGATATCGAAAAAAATTAAAAGGAAATCCCATGTCTAATTTTGTTGTTGCTCTTGCATCGCTAGCCAAAGCTCGCGCCTATGTGTTTACGGTGGTGCTCACGTTGGGTGTTACTCTCGGTGCGCTGGTGGCTATGTTTGATGTGAATTACCAGATTCTTGCTGCGCCGCTGCCTTATCCCCAGGCGGATCAGCTTGTTGTGTTTAAAGGTGAGCGCTTTGAACGCGATGAACTGGAATCCAATCGTACCTATCCTTATCCCAGTATTCTGGAAATTTATCAGCAGCAGGACGAGGCATTTGTCGAAAAGGCAATTGTGGATTACACCGTATCTATTGAGCGCGATTGGCCGCACAGCCCGGTGTTGGCAACCGCTAATGTCACTCCGGAATATTTTCGTATCTTTGATGCACCGCTTGTGCTGGGACGAGTATTTACCGCGGAAGAGGGCTTGAACTCAATGCAGCCCGTTGCGGTGATCAGCTTTGATGCCTGGCGCAAACATTTCGCGCAGGATCCGCAAGTATTGGGTAAAACACTCAATATTATGGGTATACATTTTAAAATTGTTGGCGTGTTGGCTGAGAGTTTTGTCGAGCCTGAATTGATTGACGTGGGTAATAAAAACGAAGTGTTTTTGCCATTTGATTACAACGATATTTCGCCCGAAGTCCGCAAGCGTTGGAATGTGAGCATGACCGATAGCATGGTGGTGGGGCGCTTGAAAGTGGGTGCTAATCGCGCTGCTGCCGGGAACAGGTTCAGCGGTGTAGCCGCGGCGCATTTTAAAGATGGAAACCAGGGTTCTCCGGGAATGGAACATGCAAGTTTGCGTATACGTTTGGTAGATGTGGCGGAGGTGATAAGACGCGATGCAGATCGACAAGGATTATTGATGTTTGCCGGCGTTTTACTGTTGTTGCTCATAGCGGGCGCCAATGTGATTAATTTGATGCTGGCGCGCGCTGCCAATCAGCAGCGCAGTATGGCGATTCGTGTGGCCTTGGGCGCGCAACCCAAACATATGTTTAGCGCGGTGCTGGCAGAAGTGTTGCTGTTGATGTTTGCAGCGGGCGCACTGTCAGTTGCTGTTGGGCTGGGTATCGTAGAAATTTTGAAGAATGTGGTTGCTGGGCAATTACCGCGTTTACAAGAGTTGCATTTAAGTGGGGCAACCCTGGTTTTCACGGTGGTGGTTGCACTCTTGTTAGCGATTATTTTTACCTGGTTAGTGAGCCGACAAATTAATTACCGATCACTCAACACTATGTTGCAAAGCAGCGGTAAGGGTACTGGTTTGCAGATATCGGGACGCACGCGCTATCTATCGATTTTGAGCCAGGTAGCACTGGTGGGCTTGCTATTAACGGCCAGTTTGCAAGTGATGTGGCAGAGTCTGCGCGAGATTAACCAGCCACTGGGTTTGAATATCGACAATCAATATCAGGTGCGTTTTAGTGTGGCGACATTGCTGGCGAGTACTACGGTTGAGCAGCGTAGGATTATGGTGGCGCAGTTGCAAGATAAGTTACGGGAGAACCCCAAGGTAAAAGCGGTTGGTCTGTCTTCCGGCTCACCAGTTTCGGCCTTTAACCCTTTTGTACAAAGTCTGGGTTTGGATGGCCAGGAAAATACTGTCTCGGCGGTGCCAAGTTTTAACGATGCCAGTTTTTTTCAGATTCTGGGGTTACGTTTGGTGGCGGGCAATTTTTTTAGCGAGCAGGATAATCGCACTGGCCAAAAAGTGATGTTGGTTAACGAGACCTTGGCGCGCCTGCTGCAACCTGATGGGCAAGTGGTTGGAAAAATTGTGCGGCGGTCAGTGGATGAGTCCAGCCCTGATGGTATTCGTATTGTCGGCGTCGTGAAGGATTTGCATTTGCCCGGGCACCTGGAGCGGCCACGCTTTTTCCAAGCATTGATTACGGAGACTCCAGAGTTTTTAATTGAGGTAAAACCCGGCCAGGAGTTAACCTCAATTGAGTTAAATGGCATCGCCAAAACGATCAGTCCGCAATTAAAAGTTGCCTTTATGCACACTGCAAAAGCCTCCTTTAACAACCTCACTGCACGGCAAACGACGGCGGCTGGTTTGACGGCAAGTCTTTCTGTGTTGGCGCTCGTCTTGGCGGCGATTGGTATCTATGGCCTGCTGAGTTACAGCGTGAAATTGCGCCGCTTTGAGTTGGGCGTGCGCATGGCGGTAGGCGCAACGCCGGCCTCAATATTCTGGCAGGTGCTGCGCGATAACCTGAGCCCCATAGCGTTGGGGTTGTTTCTGGCTTGCGTTGTTTTAACGGGTTTGTACTACTGGGTGCAGCGTCTTAGCTATCAACTGGATACTAATTGGCTTGCCTGGATATTGCCCTGGGTCTTGATCCTTGGTTTGACCGCCGCGGCTTCATTGATGTCTGTGTGGCAAGTCATTCGCCATCCGGCAAACCATGTGTTGCGTGCAGATTAGGATACGATTTATAAAAAAATGCCACGGGGATCAGGTGTGGCATTGATGAGATTCTCTGGTATTTTTTTTTGCGCGGTTTATTTCTCGTAAAAATCCAGGTCACGGCCAAAGGTTTCTTTGGCGAAGTAGAGCGCAATCAAGGTGATAACCATTACCCCGCCGCCTACATAGTAAAAACTTTTAATGATGTCGCCGTGGTTTAACGCCAATACTTGCGAAAAACACCAGGCGATGGGTACCAGGGAGCCGCGCACAAAATTAGGGACGCTGGTAGCCGCTGTTGCGCGCAGGTTGGTGCCAAATTGCTCTGAGGCGTTGGTGACGAATACAGCCCAGAATCCTACTGAGAACCCCAATAAGAAAACTGCAATATAAAAAGTCGTGCTGGAGACTGATTCAAGGTTCAGATAGGTCAGCATCATAAACGTGCAAATGCCGTAAAAAATCAGCAGGGCTTTTTTGCGACTGCGTAATAACTGGCTTAAGCCACCGCACGCAAAATCCCCCAACACCAGGCCTCCGTAGGCAGCCATGATGCAATAAGCCTGTTGGATAGTGCCTTGGACATGCAATATTTTGGCAATTTCGGGTGCCCTGGCAACAAGCAAACCCACTACAAACCAGAGTGGCAGGCCAACCAATATGCAAATAAGCAGGCGAGCAAAGCGCTCGCCGCTGTTAAACATCATGAAAAAATTACCCTGCGGTATGTTCTGGTCATGGGCCTTGGCAAACATGGTGCTCTCAAGCAGGCCAAGGCGCAGGAACAGTAGGGCGATCCCCAGCAGCCCGCCAATGATGTAGCAATGTTGCCAGCTGACAAATTGTGAAATGGTGCCTGCGACCACCGCGCCGAATACGCCGACAGAGGCAACAATCATGGTGCCAATGCCGCGTTTGTTTTTATCCATCAATTCGGTAACCAGGGTAATGCCTGCACCCAGTTCTCCAGCCAGGCCCACACCAGCGACGAAACGCAGAATCTCATAGCTCGTCATGCTTGTTACAAAGGCGTTTAACAGGTTGGCAACCGAGTAGAGAATAATGCTGCCGAACAATACGGCCAGGCGGCCTTTTTTGTCGCCAATCACACCCCAGAGCACACCGCCAATCAACATGCCGAGCATTTGTAAATCAAGCAGGTGTTGGAATTTTTCGAGGAGGATGGGTTGATTTGCCCATTCGGGGTAAAGCTCAATCAAACTCTTTTTACCGACAATCAAAAACAGCAATAGGTCATAGATGTCCACAAAGTAACCAAGCGCGGCCACAATAATGGTGATGGTAATGACATTTTGTTTAGAGCCTGTCGTGGCGGCCATGGTGTCTGTTGTGGTCATGGTATTTTCTTTATTGGATTAATTAGCGGTTGGGAATCTAACGGGGCGCATTGTACAAAAGATTCGCAACCTTACACCTTATTTCCCGTGGGTGTTGGTATTGGAATGGCGCATAGGCAGGTTTTTTTAGCCGAAAACCGCTAACAAGCCTGTTACAATGCCGGCTTTTCCATATTGGACTCTGGAGTCGCCTGTTTTGTACTTACCTGTGCTTCGCATCGCTGCTTTGCTTTTTGGGTTGTGGGCTATGGCCTGTGGGGCGCAGCAACCCCTTGATATTTATCGTGTTGAGGCGCCAGTCGCTGATCAATCAGAGGCAGAGCGTACGGCTGCAGCCAAGGCCACACTGGGCGACGTGATTGTTAAAGTCCTGGGCGGTGATGCCAGCGCGCTTGGCAATCCTATGGTGCGCCAAGCCATCAATGATGCACCTAATTATCTGGCCAAGTTCAGCTACTCCTCGGACAAGACCCTGGTGCTCAATTATTCTCCTTTGGCGGTGACGCGATTACTGCAACAAGCCCAGCTAATGGCTCCCCCTGGCAGCGCAGCTCTGGCTTTCCAAGTAACTAATGTGCAAGATTTTGCCAGCTTCAAGCAGCTGCAGGCTTATCTAAAAACGGTGGCGGTGATTCGCCGGGTTGAGTTGGTGAGTGTAAATAAGGACGTCATCTTGTTTAATCTTACGCTCGAAGGCGATACCGAATTGTTGAAAACCAGTTTGGCGGCGAGTGGCAAGTTGCAGTTGGATACTGGTGTTAGCTCCCCCCTGAGCTATCGCTGGCAGTAGTGAGGTACCCCATGATTCCGCAACAGCTCTCACTGGGTGTCAGCCTCAACGACGATGCCACTTTTGATAATTTTTATGCGCCGGCAAACAGCCCTAACGCCGAGATAGTGGCAGCGCTGCGCAGCCAATTGGAATGCGCCAGCGAACCCTTTATTTATTTGTGGGGTGGTGCGGGTTGTGGCTTGACCCATCTGCTGCAAGCTGCCTGCCATCATGCGCAAACACTCCATAAAAGCTTCCAGTATTTTCCGCTGCGCGACCTCGCTGGTTACGCTCCGCAGGAATTGTTTGCGGGTTTGGAGACACTCGATTTTATTTGTCTGGATGGCCTCGATTTAGTGATTGAGCGGCCCGATTGGGAGCTGGCACTTTTCCACCTCTACAACAGCCTGCGCGATGCGGGAAAATTGTTGTTGGTGGCGGCAGTCCAGGGGCCGCGAGAATTGCCAGTGCAACTGCCTGACCTCGCCTCGCGTTTACAATGGGGCGGCACCTTTCATGTGCAGACATTGAAGGACGAGCAGAAACAACAAGCGCTGCAGTTTCGCGCAAAGGCGCGCGGGCTTGAATTAAACGATGAAGTCGCGGCCTACATTATCCAGCGGTTACCGCGCGATATGAATGAACTCTTCTGGCAGCTCAACCGTTTGGATCATGCGTCATTGGCTGAGCAGCGCAAGCTTACGATTCCGTTTGTGAAAAAAATCCTGTCGCTCTGATTGTTTAGTAAAAATTGCCCAACAAATTCAGGACATAAAAAAACGGCTCTTATCAGAGCCGTTTTTTTATGCGTGAAGATTACAGCGAGTAATTAGTCTGGCTGTAATTGTGCGTTGCCAGTTTCCGCCGCATCATCAGCAGTGCTGGTGAGGTTGGCGTATTTGGCACCGAAGAACAGGATAAACAGGTAGCAAGCTGCTGGCAGCAGGAAGGAGATTTGCAAGCCAATGTGGTCAGCCAAGGCGCCCTGTGCGTAAGGCACAATCGCGCCGCCCACAATACCCATACACAACAGGCCTGAGCCTTGGCTGGTGTATTTGCCAATGTCGTGCAGGGCCATGGTGAAAATGGTGGGGAACATAATAGAGTTAAACAGGCCAACACCAATCAGCGCCCACATAGCGGCAGTGCCAGATGAGAAGGTGGCGATCATAATCAAGGTAATAGTGGTTGCAGCACAGCCGGCAAGTACAACGCCAGGGCGAATAACGCGCATCACAAAGAATCCGATAAAGCGACCAACCATGGCGCCGCCCCAGTAGAGATACAAATAATCTTCTGCCGCTTTGGCTGCACTCAAGCCGGCAACTTTTTCCAGGCCCAAGAAGTTAACCAGATAACTGCCAATAGATACTTCAGCACCTACGTAAAGGAAGATACCAAGAACGCCAAGGCCAAGACGTGGGTGAGCTTTAACGGCATCCCAGTTGGACTTGATTGCATTGCCAATACCTTTGTCTTGCTCGTCTTGCGCATCCACAATAGTCGGCAGCTTGGCGAACGCAAAAATTACCGCGAGCAGCAGCAACACGCCAGCAAGCGCAACATAGGGTAATTGCACGGAAAGCGCTTCGTTCAAGTGGTATTGATGCAGCTCTTCAGGGGACAGTTTTGCCAGCTCAGCCGCGCTCAAGAATGTTGCGCCACCGAGAATAACGCCAGCCAATAATTTGGGGGCGACTGTGGTACCCAGTGAGTTGAATGCCTGGGTCAGGGTCAGGCGGCTTGATGCAGTTTCAGGTGCGCCCAGTACTGCTACGTAAGGGTTGGCAGATACTTGCAGCACGGTGATACCGGCAGCCAGGATAAAAAATGCAAACAGGAAAAAGTTGTAGCCTGAGGTTGCCGCTGGGAAAAACAGCAAACAACCGGCTGCAGCGATAACCAGGCCGGTCACCGCGCCTTTTTTATAGCCGAAGCTGCGCACGTACATACCCGCTGGCAGTGATACCAGGAAATAAGCACCGAAGAACCATACTTGCACCAATGCCGCTTGCATATAGCTCAGGGTGAAAACAGATTTCAAATGGGGGATAAGTACGTCGTTGAGTGAGGTAATTGAGCCCCACATAAAAAACAGAATAGTGACGATGATGAGCGGGATGGTGTTATTGCCATTGGACGTGCCCTGGCTTTTGACCGACCCCTGCGGGATGCTTGCCATAATGTAAACCTCGTATTGTCGTTGTTTGTCTCTCTAATTTTGTCTCTGTAACGAGAGCACCCTGAGCGGCTGTTGGAGTTATGCCTGAACAGGTTCCTGCGCCCGGGTGGTCCCAGGCTGCAAGTGCGCGGTACTATAATTGAAGCCCCCTGTGCTGTCACATGGTTTTCCTGTGCTGTTAAGCAGTTTGTGGGAACGTTAGAATGCAGAAAAAAATCGGCGTCAGATGCAGCTACTTTTTGCTAAGCTAGTAGTCGTTATGACTTTATTTGTAAGTAAGCAAACCAGAAAAATAACAGGTGGTGTGAGTGTCAAAGGCAACGATTGATGATGTAGCAGCGCTTGCGGGCGTTTCCATGAAAACCGTATCGCGGGTGATGAACAACGAGCCCAATGTGCGGCCGGCGACCCGCGAAAAAGTTGAGGCTGCCGTCGCACAACTTGATTATCGCCCCAATATGTCGGCCCGCAGCCTTGCGGGTAATCGCTCCTATCTTCTCGGCCTTTTGTATGCGATCCCCTCGGCGCACTATGTGCTGGATATTCAGGAGGGTGTGCTGGATAACTGTCGCCCGCAAGGTTACGAGTTACTGGTCCACCCCTGTAACCACCAGGACGCTAATATCACCGAAGAAATTACCAACCTTATTCGCGACAAGCGTATTGATGGTGTGATGCTGACGCCGCCTATCTCTGACAATATGACACTGCTCAATGCACTCAAAAAAATGGCGGTGCCTTTTGTGCGTGTTGCACCCACTGAAAATAAAGATCTCTCGCCCTACGTAGAAACCAACGATAGGGAAGCAACCTACGATATGACCTGCAAACTTATTGCCATGGGCCATACGCGCATAGGTTTTATTTGCGGGCACCCCGATCACCGCGCCGTGGTGTCGCGCTTTGACGGCTATAAAGCAGCATTGATAGAAAACAATATTCCTATAGTGCCTGAGCTGGTAGCAGAGGGATTGAACTCATTTGAATCCGGCGAAGTTTGCGCGCGCAAATTGCTTCAACTCAAGCAGCGACCCACGGCAATTTTTGCCGCAAACGATGATATGGCTGCTGGCGCCATGATGGTGGCTCATCAGGCAGGCATAAAAATTCCAGCGGAATTATCTGTTGCCGGGTTTGACGATACGCCAGTGGCACATCAAATTTGGCCTGCACTTACCACTGTGCGCCAACCCATTCAGCAGATGGCAAAGAAAGCGACTGAATTGTTGATCAAACAATTGCGCGGAAAATCTGTGCAGCTGCCGGCGAGCATGTTGAGTTCCAGTATTATTGAGCGGCAGTCCACGGGACCGGCACCAAAAAAATAAAACCCCACTTTTTAAGGCGGGGTTTGTCAATTGCGGAGGGAAACAACATTTAGCCCATATTTAACTCCATTGCTTTGGCTTTTGGTTTCTCTTGATGTTGGTCGGTGTAGCTAATCTCTGGATTCTTAATATACTGTTTTTCGGAATAAACGTCCGTATCAATAATTGAAGCCTCTTGCACCAGGTTGTTTTTAAATTTTGTGATGATATCGCCGATTTCTTTTGCTGTGACTTTGTAGGGAAGTCCACCAGCAACATTAATTGTCAGCGTTAATTTCTCAGAGTTAAACCATTCCTCCGCGAATGCCATCGTGCCTTGGTCACAGAGAGTAAAGCGATGAAGGTTTTCGCCTTCTTGTGCAAGAACCTCAACATTTTTCAGAATTCGCTTGCTCAAATCATCCTCCCTGAATGCCTTAATAATAAGCCGGTTCGGATCGAACAGAATATCAACACCGAGCCTGAATGGTTTATGGTCCCATACTTCCATTTCCGGATCACCCAGTAAGTTTAGCGCTAAAACGCTCCATTTATGGTAATGGTTTGATGGGTTGCTTTGAATAAATTGCAGCCGACTATTGTGCATCAGCCCCAGATGTCGAGTATTGGTTAGTTCGTGGAAAAACGCGCGCTGATAATCATCACCAACACCAATCCATGAAAAGCGCGTATGCCCAACGTAAGCGACAGCTCCACCGTTGGTATTAGTCAACAAGTGTTCAGACATCGAATCCATAGTGGTGAAATCATTGGTGAGGCACGAATCAGCAAATGCAATAAAAAGCTTATTGGTATTGGTGATACTTTGAGCCAGTGCGCTCTCCAAAGAACAGCATCCACCTGAGTAACCGTGCCCGGATAAACTCACGAAATGCTGTCCGCTATTAAGTGCAACGGCTAATGTACTGGCACTAATTCTGTCCAGGGGTGCTGCTGCCTGATTGCTCAGCGGTAAACTTTCAATATCTTCGTATAAACGACTAAAACGGTTGATGACAGACAGCTCCGCATCTACCTGCTGGCGTAACGCCTCCTGATCCATCATGGAGCCATCTGCCGCTGTAGAATCCAGAATGAAATGTGAAGGCGCGATATCACTTGTATTACCGTAGATCACCAGTGTGTGCGTAATATAGGGGAGCTCAATTGTTTGTCCCCAAGGCATGTGAATAACGGCAACTGCTGGGCTTAAATCAGTGGCACTTTTTGCGTAATGCCAGCCATGACTTGTCGCTCCGGCATGTTGGTTGTAGGGAATGACGCGTACATCGGTATCACTAACCCATGCGATGAGTTGCCAATTCCAATCAAAGACGGAGTCTTCAGGCGTTTGCAGAATTGCCTTGCCCTGCGCTACCAGCGTATGAAAATAATATGCCTCTGGCGGATTAGAAGGGGTTGACCAAAAGCCGAGACGTCCGCCCCAGTTTTCTGAAACGAGCAACATTTTATCCACATAGTTGCGATCCAGTCGTGTGCCATCTGTTGTGCTAAATTTTTCGTAAGCAATAACCTTATTCACAAAATTATCTGCGTCGGCTGGGGAGGACACCGCTGCGCGCCCTACAATAATGTCTGAATTCCAATTGATTGGATCAAAGTCAACGCCAAGCTCATGTTGACCATAAATTCGATTGTTGTTGTAATCCCAATCATGTCGACCAGGTAAACTGTAGTTAGGTCCAAAAAGACTGGCGTAATAAAAATCGGTGGGAATAGTATTCCATGTATAATGAAATCGTAGCGGTGCGTGAATGATAGATGCAGGTCCATCAACTCTAATAAATGTTGTTGGTGATGATGAATAAGTGGTGTAGGTATTATCTGTGCAAAAATGCCAGCCTAAGCGATTCCGAAACTGTTCGTCCGTTTCAAATAGGTTAATTCTGTTAATCGCTCCTGTTGCAGGTTGTAAATAGGGCGAAAAAACATGTGTTTGGATAAGGCGGCTAGGAGATTTTTTTGGAATCAATTGCCCTGTGTTTTTATTAGTTAGCTTTAAATAGCTATCGTTAACATTGAACCACTCACCTAGCGAGACTGCATTCACCTTTAAGAAGGTTCCTGTCCAGAAGGCTTCATTAACTGCCGGTGGGTTGTTTGCGCTCTGCTCATTAACATCACCGCGTATTTCGCCTGCAGCCTGACGGATAGGTAAGATTTCAGTGTCGCCACCCAGTAAGCACCAGGAGACGCCCCAATTCCTATGAGCATATTTTAAAAAATTCCGGATCACTTCTTGTAGGTCAACTGCATTCTCTTTGAAGTTTCCAAATCGACCGTCCACTATGTCAGTGATAGTTACCAAACGTGCTTTAAGCCCCTTTTCTTTTTTCCAATCAATTATTTTTTTAAATGGTGTTGTCATATCACCAACTTCGGTCGTTCTCTCTATCGTATCGCTGTTCCATTGATAATTGTCAGTAATGACCAGATAGTCATAACTTCCAAACAGCTCCCATGGGAATCGAGAGATATCAATAACTTTAGTTGGGTTAACAACCTTGTTTTTAAGTGCGGCCAGAGTGGCGCTTTGAATCTTCACGTTAGGAGACAATGAACGAACTGTCGAGTATTTTTCTACTTTTACATTGTTCGTTGTAGAGTACGAAACCTTAATTTCAATAAGCTCATTTAATTGAGGTATATACTCCTTATCTATTGTAATTGGGTTAATTTGGATGCTGGCAATCGTATTTGCTCCATCAATTATGGTGGATTTCAAACTGGCCAGCGGAGGAGGATTGCGAAAAAAATTACTGTATGTTTCAGGATTAATTTCCGAAGAAGAGGGGGCGTGCGGAATACTTCTTGGTAAATCCTCTGTGCGAGGCGTCATGTATTTTAATCGCTGCGTACAGTTATTGTCTGGCTTGATTGCCCTGGTGTTTGCAGCAACACGATATTGAGCCTGTGGAAGAATAACCATCGGCTTCTCAGAGAGCTTGGTGAACTTTTCAGCGTGCGCAAAAACCCTGATTTCTGCTGTATTTGCTGGTAATGCTACCTGTATGATTTTCGAGGGAAGTGAAGGGGTATCAGGCTCCCCACTATTTTTAAACTCCGCCCCAAGATCAAAGCGAACCCCGAATGGGGTGTCATCAATTAACAAACTTTCTGCATCAATTTTTATTTTAAGAACAACTGAGTTGTCGTCGATGTATTGTAACGATTGAATATGATTTTTCATTTTCGCAATCCTTTTAAAGTTGAGTTAGTGTTTTGCGGCAGTGATAGGTATAGGGGAAATCCTAAAACCAATTCATTTAAATTAAGCCTGCTGCATGAATCAATATAAACACTCGAGTTAATAATTATGTGTATAAATACAAAGGAGGATTGTTAAAAATTCACATCAATAAAAATTACATATAATAATTGTTAAGTGAATTTAAAATAAAAATTCCTATCGCAAATAAAAATATAAATTATCAACAGTTTTGTTTTTTAAAAAAGGAATAGCATGCTCAATATAAACACTTATCGAGGGTGCAGAAAAATCATGGTTCAGGATGTTCAATCACAATAATTTATTAAAATAGACTTATCACCCCCCATATGGAGGGGGAAATGCTATTGTATAAATTCGTAGATTGCGGTGACGTAAGCGGAATGGCAGGCGCGAATCAAAAAGATCGAGTTGAATGCGTCGTATGTTTAAGTGCTGGCGAGTAGGTTGATATTTGTCGCGTAGGAATGTGAGAAGAAAAATTGCACGCATAAAAAAGCGCTCACCAGGGAGCGCTTTTTTATGCGTCGATAAATTAATTTATCAAGGCTTCAACTGCGGTGTATTGTGAATCAACCAGGCTGCAGAACCCACCAATGCGGCTGTGTCATTCACAATCACTTTGATGGAAATATCATTTACATAGTGAGCCATAGGGCCTTTGTTTTTGTAGCGCTCTACAAAATTGGTCTCGGGCAAAATGCCCATCAGTTTTGGTGTAATACCGCCACCAATTACTACACCACCACGCGCGCCAGTTGATACGGCCTTATCACCGGCCACTGCACCCAGTGTGTTGCAGAAGGTCACCACAGCTTCGCGGCAAATTGGATCTTCATTTGCCAAACCTTTGGTGCTGACGTCAGCAGGTGTGTAAGGCTGCGCTTCAACACCGGCGATATGTGCCAGTGCTTTGTACAGGTTAACCAAGCCGCCACCCGACAAAATATTCTCTACAGAAACGTGCGGCTGGTGTTTCAACAAATAAGATTTGATCGCCAATTCTTTTTCGGTCGTTGGGGCAAAGCTCGCGTGACCGCCTTCGGTGGGAATGATTTCCCAATTGCCGTGGTTAGGCACCAGCAGCGCCATACCAAAGCCAGTGCCTGGGCCCATAACCACAATCGGGGCAACCGGATTGCTGTTGGCGGCATAGAGGGTTTTGGTTTCATTTTCTTGCAGGAAAGGTACAGCGTAGGCGAGGGCGGCGAAGTCGTTGATGACATGCAGGGTTTTCATACCCAACTGGTCGCGCAACTCGGTGATGGAGAATTTCCAGCCCAGGTTGGTCATCTGCGCAAAACCGTGCTCAATAGGGCCGGCAATGGCAAGGCAGGCGTACTCGGGCATAGTGATGCCAAACTCGGCGCAACAGGCTTTGATCATGCTGCCCATATCCGGGTAGGTTGCGCACTTAAGGGTAATTTGACGTGAAGCGGTGTAGATGGGTTTGCTTCTGTCGGCGGATTGTTCAACCAAGCCGAAACGAGCGTTAGTGCCACCAATGTCGGCGACTAATAAGAAGCCCATGCGTGAATCCTCATTGTTTTTTGGGATGTTGTTGGAGTCTGTGGTTTGACCTTGTGGTGTTGACCTTGGCCAGTGATGTTTGGCCTTGGACGGGAATGAAACTTAGGGTAGGCGTTTATTGATATGCCAAAGAAATGTTAAGCCATCATTCAGGTGCGGATTATGCCGCATTTCCAGCATCTGGGAAGTCTAGGTACGATTGACAGCGCTGTCAATAAACGGTACTTTGTACAACAAATGTGTAAAGACAGCTTTTTGCGCCAAAAAAGCTACAAATGTGTTTATTAATGAATAATAATTCGCTGGTAAAACAATGGCAGGCAGTACCCACGTCACCTTCCGCGGCCCAGTGATAGACGATTCAGGTGCCGACGACATCAAGGCAGAGAATCCTGTTTATTGAGTAAACCTACGAACTTGCGGCTACTGACTATGCTTTCAGTATCCCGTCTCTATGCGCAGTGTTTATCCAGACTTTAGAAATTTGTAGCTGTAAAGGTCTTGGAAGAGCTCAGCAGCTTCACGCAATCATGTGCCGGCGTGGGATATCTCCCCGGGCAGGCAAGAATTTTGATCGGCAACTCATTCCGGAGGTTAGTTAAAGTGCAGTGGCCCACTCTCACCCATGCGGTGAAAAAAGATCCCGCCATCGAAAAGAAGATCGACGAGCTTATGGCGCGTATGAGCGTGGAGGAAAAAGTAGGGCAGTTGATTCAGCCGGAAATTCGCCATTTAACCCCGCAGGATGTTAAGGACTACCACATAGGTTCGGTACTTAACGGCGGTGGTTCTGTTCCCAACAATAATCGTTATTCCAAAGCCGCCGACTGGTTGGCTATTGCAGATGGCTACTACACAGCCTCCATGGATGAGAGCGATGGCAAAGTCGCCATTCCAATCATGTGGGGTACAGATGCCGTACACGGCGTTGGCAATATAGTAGGCGCTACGCTTTTTCCCCATAACATTGCGCTGGGTGCTACCAACAACCCTGAACTGATCCGTCGCATCGGCGAAATTACTGCCACCGAAATTGCGGTAACTGGCCTCGACTGGGATTTCTCTCCCACCGTTGCCGTTGCCCGCGATGATCGTTGGGGGCGCACCTATGAATCCTATGCCGAGCATCCCGAAGTCGTGCGCAAATACGCGGGCGAGATGGTAAAAGGTTTGCAGGGTGTGGCGAATACGGATGATTTCCTATCCAAAACCCGTGTTATTTCTACGGCCAAACACTTTATTGCTGATGGCGGCACGCTCAATGGTATCGACCGCGGTGATTCCCTTGTGAGCGAGCAGGAGCTGCGCGATATACATGCCGTGGGTTACTTCAGTGCGATTGAGGCCGGTGTGCAGTCAGTGATGGCTTCCTTTAGCTGCTGGCAAGGCGAACACATGCACGGCCACAAATACCTGCTTACCGATGTGCTCAAAGATAAGTTGGGTTTTGATGGTCTTGTGGTAGGCGATTGGAATGGTCACGGCTTTGTGTCCGGTTGTACCAATCTCAATTGTCCGAAAGCGATTAATGCCGGCCTGGATATTTTCATGGTGCCGGACCCACAGTGGAAAGTGCTTTTCCACAATACCGTTGACCAGATTAAATCCGGTGAAATTTCTGCCGAGCGCGCCGATGACGCTGTGCGTCGGGTTTTGCGTGTGAAGCTGCGCGCTGGTTTGTGGGATAAGGGCTTGCCGTCCTCGCGTCCCCTGGCTGGCCGCGATGAATTGCTGGGTGCAGCGGCGCATCGTGCAGTAGCTCGTCAAGCGGTGCGCGAATCTGTTGTGCTCTTGAAGAACAAAAATAAACTCCTGCCCTTGTCGCCCAAGCTCAATATCCTGGTCGCTGGTGATGGTGCAGACAATATCAGCAAGCAAACCGGTGGTTGGTCAGTTAACTGGCAGGGCACTGGCAATACCATGGCGGACTTCCCCGGTGCTACTACCTTGTGGACGGGCATAGATGCCGCCGTAAAATCAGCAGGTGGTAAAGCTACGCTCAGCCCCGATGGCAGCTACAGCCAGAAGCCGGATGTGGCCATCGTTATTTTTGGTGAAGATCCTTACGCCGAGATGCAGGGCGATGTGCAAAACGTATTGCTCAAATCCGGTGATACCACTGATCTCGAATTGTTGCGCAAACTCAAGGCTGACAATATTCCGGTAGTGGCTTTATTTGTGACGGGTCGCCCGCTCTGGGTAAACCGCGAGTTGAATGCATCCGATGCTTTTGCGGTTATCTGGCAGCCTGGTACTGAAGGCGCGGGTGTGGCCGATGTGATTTTTGCGGCAGCTGATGGTAAGCCAGCCTACGATACAACGGGTCGCCTGACCTTCTCCTGGCCCAAGCGCCCCGATCAGGCGCCGCTGAATTTTGGCGATGAAGGCTATGATCCACTTTTCCCCTACGGTTTTGGTTTGAGTTATTCCGATAAAGATGACTTCAGCAATGACTTGTCGGAAGAGGGTATCAAACACAAAGCTACCACTGATGTACTGGAGTTATTCAAGCGTCGTCCGCTCAATCCCTTCACGATTATCCTTGAAGGTAAGAACAACGATCGCGCCACACTAAATGGCAATGTCGCCAGCGTATCTTCATTGACCGTGAATGCGGTTGACCGCGATGTGCAGGAAGATGCGCGTCGTGCGCAATGGAACGGCGCGGGCGAAGGTCTTGTGGCTATTTCCACCCTGAATCGCCAGGTGCTCAGTGATTACCTTCACTCCAACTCGGCGCTGGTGTTTGATGTGAAGGTTGATCAGGCGCCCCAGGGCAATGCACGCGTGCGTATTGGCTGTGGACCATCCTGCTACACAGAGGTGGACCTCACAGCGCAATTTAAGGCGATTGCAGGCCAGGGTTGGAAAACGGTAAAAGTCGATCTGGTACTTTTCCCGGATGCAGGTACAGATTTCGGTTTGAAGCGTACCCAGGAAGAATTGTTTGAGCTGGTGCTTGATCCTTTCAGCCTGGTAGCCAATGGCGAACTTGATCTGGTGTTCTCCAATGTCCGTATTGAAAAACACGCGGGACAACAAGGCGCTATTCGCTGCGAATAAGCCGATCACCAAAGCCGATGAACATTGCTCATCGGCCTATATCCCCTAAAAAGCCGCTGATGCGGCTTTTTTTTCGCTTGTTATCCACCTCGAATAAACCGGATCACTTCGCTGTGCTTTAGTTGTGTTCATTTTGGGTGCAGGGCAAAAATCACCTTCGTACAGGTATTTTCTGTGTAATGCAAATGACTGTAAAAAATACAGATGCATTCTTATGGGGCTGTTTGCGAGGGTGGGGTGCATATACCTGCTCGCATCTGGAGCAAAAAAAATTTTGAAAATGTTTTTCGCTGGCGCAGAAAAATGAAATGTTTCACCAAGTATGTGCGTTACAGTTTTGTTAAGAAAATGTAACAGAATTTTTAATCAGTTCTTAAATTCTTGATTTTAATAAGTAATTTGTTTGATTTTATGGCGCCAAAATTGTTTGGCATAGCGCTTGCTCTAGTGCTTGCAGTCATGCCAAAAACCAAAAAGCAAAAAATTTGGTTGAGATAGTGAAGGGTAAAATGAATTTTCTCATCACAAAAAAACAGGCAGGTGTGACCATTACTAAACGCTAATCTTTGGAGAAAGCCCCATGAAAAAACACACCGCTCATCTTCTTTGCGCTGCTGCTGGCTCGTTACTTTTTTCTGCGCAATCAACACAGGCTGCGCAAACAATCACTGAAGGTTTGCAATCCGGCAGCTCTGTAAAAGTCAACGTTCGTACACGTTACGAAAGCGTTAGCTGGGATGGTTATGAAGATGCGGATGCACTGACTGCAAGAACACGTTTAAGCTATCAGTCAGGTGCCTGGAATGGTTTTGCAGTAACAGCAGAAATGGATAACGTGACTGCACTGGACAACAAAGTGGATTACGCCACTTGGGGTGCAGACCCAATTATGGTGAACGGTAAAAAAGCCGCACCAATTTTTGATCCGGAAGGTACTGACCTTAACCAGATTTTATTGTCCTATTCCACGTTTAATAACAACATTAAATACGGCCGTCAGCGTATTGTGCTGGATAACTCACGCTTTATCGGCAACGTGGGCTGGCGCCAGAACGAGCAGACTTACGATGGTGTTTCCTTCACCAATAAATCTATTCGTTACACCAATATTTTTGTTGCACACATTACTAACGTAAACCGCATTTTCGGCAACGATATTCCCGTGCAAGGTGACTATAAACAAGATACCAATCTCTTCAACATAAGCTACACAGGTTTTGAAGCGGGTAAATTGGTTGGTTACGCTTATCTGATCGATAACCTCGATGACGCCACCTTGATTGGCACCAGTGGTAATAAGACTCTCGCTATTTCCAGTGATACCTACGGTGTGCGTTGGTCCAGCACAGCTAATCCTGCATTTATGTACACGCTGGAATACGCGCAGCAAAAAGGCGCAGGCAGCAACCCGCTGGATTACACTGCAGATTATTATCTGGCTGAAGCAAGTACTACCCTGGGACGTTTTGTTCCGCAAATTGGCTACGAAGTGCTTGGCTCTGACGGCGGCATCAAAGGCTTCTCAACACCTTTCGCCACTCTGCATATTTTCAACGGTTGGGCTGACCGTTTCCTTGCAACACCAAAAGAAGGTATCAAGGATATGTATGCCAGCTTGACCACAACTATCTCTGGCTTCACCCTGATCGCATCCTTCCATGATTACAACGCTGATGCCAAGGTTGCCAGCGGTGCACTCAAAGGTAAAACGATCGACTATGGTACCGAGTGGAACTTGAGCGCGAGCAAAAAAATCGGCGCTGTTGTTTACACGGCGAAATACGCCGCGTTTGATAACAGTGGTGATTGGAAAGCTACTGTAGGTAAAACTACCTTGGCTTCTGACACCAGTAAATTCTGGTTCCAGGCTGATTGGAACTTTTAAGTAGCGCTTTTTAACAGAAGGATCTGTTAGGCAATGTGAGTGTAAGAAAGAGCACCCTTAAGAAGGTGCAGCAAAAAGGTACAGTGAAATAAGATCCCCGATTGGAAACAGTCGGGGATTTTTTTATCCATTCGGAAATATGTGCCCCTCATCAAACATTGAATTGTTGATGTTTAAAATAAATTGATGAGTGGACCGGAAACGTGCATTGTTTCGCGTCAACGTTGGCTAGGGTTAGGGCTATGAGTGTAAAAGTATGGGATCCGGCGATTGCGTTGCCGAAGGACCTTGATGATGCGTTACAGCTGATCGAACAGCTGGAAACTTTTGAAGAAAAGCCCAATCCCAAATTTCTGGCGCTTGCCCAGGTTTTGCTGGCTGACTCCGCTTTCGCAGGCCAGTGGGGTGCAGAGCGTATGGTGGAAGCAGCTGAAAGTTGCACCTGTGCTATATGGGCGCCGCGTCTTCCCGCTGGCGATGCCATGCCGGCGACACGTGCTGTTGTTGAGCAGGCTATTGCATTGGGACTGGTGGCTTACGTGGATGCCTGGCAAGTGGTTTTTTTGCCCGCGGGTGGCACGGTAACGCCGACGCAAAAAGCTCGTTATGACGAAGATTTTGAATATTACGACTCCCGGTTGCATGCACGTGCCGATGTTTGCTGGAAGTTGCTTAAGGGTTTTACCGAACATTTCGCACAACTCGGTTTCTTCCCCAGCAATTTGGACCCCAGCGAAACCAACAGATTTGCTGCCTTGTCTTTTTACGATCGTTACATCGGCGAGTTCTCGCGCCCCATTCACGATGGTTGGCAACGGCTCTTAGTCAGTGTCAATCATCATGATGCCAATACAGAGTTTTTTAAATGTTCGGTAGGCGTTTGCATAGGTAGCAAATCCGTCGAAACCATTTTCACGCAGGTATTCGGGGATGGCATTCGCCATATAGATACATTTTTCTTTAACCCCGCGCTTTTCTTAAACGGTTACGACGATGGTTTTGCGGCAACGAACGACTTGCAGGTGCAGGAGCTTCCGGCGTTAATTGAACGCCTTGCTATGCCAGTACTTGATCTCGCAGTCGATATCAACGGATTGGATGTGGTGATGAATGAATCATCGCGTTTCCCTTTTAGTCATTCACCTCATCCACTCTCTCCAAAAAACCTGGCAGATAATTTCGTAAGCTTTGGGCGACAGTCTTGCTTAAAAACACTTATTGTTGCCTGGCTCGCGCGCAACCCGGGCTTCGAAAATCGTGTTGCAACTTTGCGGGAGTTTGTGAAAACACGGGTAGATGTCAGTGAAGATGATCTGGAAAAATTGCTCGCTTATTTGCCAACTGTGTCTCGTTAAAAATTGGATAATTAAAAAAGCCCCGGTCGAAAATTTTCAGCCGGGACTTTTATTTTTTAATTAAAACTTACTGCGCAGGATAATCTGTCACGCGCGGTGTATTCACTGCAATTCCAGGCGCTGTTGAGCCGCCGGTATTGTTAATCACATTTTGAATAGCACCGTTGTTAGTGAGGTTCACCGTTACCATGTGATGGAATTTCACGTTGGGTGTATTGGGCACTTCAATCGCACGGCTCAAGAACACATTGGGTTGCAAGAATACGGCGTAAATCCCCAAGCCCCAGGCTTCGTGGTTGGTGACTGTGTCAGCCACTTTGTAGGAAGCCCAGCCATTAACACCTGCTCCACTGGTGAAGTCGGCTTGTGTTGGTGGATCGTAGGGAATTTCGGATTGGTAGAAATAAGTCCGGCCGTTATTGCCATTCCACAACACTTGATATTGTTGGAAGTGTTCTACAAACAATCCGTAAGCGGTGACGTTATTGCCGTTAACAACCAAACCATTGCGCGCTGTATTGGAGTTCCAACCAGCGCCATCCCCATGGTCTGCACGCCATAACCATGTGTGATCGATAATCACATCGTTGCTGTTGATTTGCATACTCACCGTTGCTTTAGTGGCGCCGTTACCGCCCACTCGTACAAACACATCGCTCACTGAGGTCGGGTTGGACGCGTGGCTGGCGTTACTACCACTGGGCCCAACTTCTACCAGCACAGGTGAATTAGTTAAGCCTGCGTCTACAAACAAATGTGCGAGTTTTACGCCATCAACATCAGCAACAGAGATAGCGGCTTTGCCTGTGGTAGGGTGCAAAGTCGCAAAGCCCATGCCCATCACAATGGTGTCGGCACGCGTTACGCGAATAGTATCGGTCAAATCATAAATACCGGGTGTTAACAGCAAATGTTTACCTTGGCTCAATGCAGAGTTGATGCTGCTTGCTGAATCTACACCGGCATGGGCGATATAGAAATTCTCCAGTGACACGGATGTGCCTGCACCTATACCGGCTGCCCAGGAAATACCTTTGCTGTTGGTTTTCAATGCAGGTACGAACACTTCGTAATTATTGCCGTTGAGATAAAGGAAAGGTTTTTCGCGCACTACAGGCGCGCTATCCACAAAGGTATTCGCGGCGGTTGGCCAGGTGCCACCGGGCAAATTATTGGGAATGCCTACAAAAACCATATTCCACAAATTGCCAGTCCAGCTGCCCCATTCGGTGTTGCGCGAAATCCATTGCTGTTGAGAGCCGCTGCTGACATCGAAATCAATTTTTGAATCTGACATCCAGCCGCCGCTCGCCCAACCACCAGACGCATGCAAGGAAATATTGTTGTTCAGCACATGGATACGACGGAAAGGCACAGCTTGCGACACTGCCCAACGCATTCCACCTTGTGGGAAAGCGGCCAGGTTTTCGAGGCCGCGCCAGAAGTTTTGTGTGGCGTTATTGTTTGGCAAAATCGGTTCTGAACGAATGCTCGCAATTTTTACTTGATCAGGTACTGAACCCAGTCCAATCACATGCGTGAAGAAGCCGACGGGAATATCAATATTGTAAGTGCCTGGTTTAAACATAATCGCCGTACGCGGTGTGCCAAATTGATTGTTTTGTTGCACGCTGAAAATCGCGTTGATTTTGTTTTGGATATCCGCGGTATTCATGCTTGTATCAAACACTTGTACGTTAGCGCCAAAGTCAGGATTGCCAGAGCTGGCAGCGGTAGTGACCTGGATGCTGGCCGACTGCGCTGATGCACCGAAACCGGCATAGGCCACTACTTTGAATGTATAAGGCGTGCTTGGGTTTAAACCGATAACTACAGTGCTGGTGCCCTTAGTGGATAGGATTTCCTGATTGTCTTTATAAATTCTGTAGCCATCGACACAGGGCGTGGCGGCTGTCCACGACAACGTCAGGCTGGTACTGGTGATACCTGTTGCGGTCAGGTTACTCACAGCACCTGGCAACTGATCGCAAGTTTTTGAAGATGACGAGGATGATGTGGAGGTTCGCGATGAGGTGCTCTCTGAGGTGCTGGTAGATGTTGAGGTGCTGCTGGATGTGCGACTAGACGTGGACGACGAAGTCACTACCTGATCGCGAGCACCATACACCTGGAGCTCCCACAGCGAATAGCCGTAAGCCGTTGCACGAGCCTGGCCGTTAAAACGCACATAGCGCCCCTGGCCCGAAACCGTGAGATCATCTGTGCCGCCATCACCGCTGGTGGTTGAATAAATCGTTGTCCAGCTGGAGGCATTATCAGAGACCTGGATTTGATAACTGCGTCCGTAGGCCGCCTCCCAATTCAACAACACGCGATTGATTGTCGCTTTGGAGCCGAGGTCGACATAAATCCATTCCGCGTCGGTGAAATTACTGCCCCAACGGGTTCCTGTATTGCCATCCACAGCATTCACGGCAGCAAAGCCGCCTTCTTGCGATGACGCTACTACAGGCGCGTTTTGTGAAAGCAGGGTGGAGGTGGTTACCGGTGTGCCATATACCTGGTATTCCCACAGTGAGTAGCCGTAGCCGGTGGCGCGTGCGGTACCGTTGATGCGCACATAACGACCTTGGCCAGAAACACTTAAATCGTCCGTGCCGCCGTCACCGGTAGTGGTGGAATAAATGGTGGTCCAGCTGGTGGCGTTATCCGACACTTGCACCTGGTATCCGCGCCCGTAAGCAGCCTCCCAATTTAATAGTACGCGATTAATTTTGTAGGCTTTGCCGAGGTCGACATAAATCCATTCGGCATCCGTAAAGTTGCTACCCCAGCGTGTACCTGTATTACCGTCCACGGCGGCGGCCGGTGTTAAACCTTGTTGGGATGATGAGGCCACGACGGGCATGTTTTGTGACACAAGTGTTTGTGCGGCACTAAATCCCGAATAACACAGTGCCGCGGCGCAGCCGAGCAGGGCGAGTGGTCGCCTAATGATTTTTTTTAACATGGGTGTTCTCCTTACCATTTATTGTTCGTAAAGAATCATGCGGTGAGGAGATATTTCCTTGCAGTTGAAACCGGCAATTCCCTGGTTGGCGTGACCAACCTGCAGACGACTTTATAAGTGGTGAAACCGTTACACGTTACGGCGGGATACGCGCAATGGATACAGCATCCTGTCTCTCGTTATTGTTTACTGCGCCAGTGATGATGCAAAAAATATCTCGCGGAACTCATTCACTGTTTGTGTGAGCGAGCGCGAAAATCTTAGTGTGAGTGATAAGTGAGAATCTTCCTGATAATTACATTTAACAAAACTGGGTTTGTTCGAGTAATGTAAAAAGTGAGAACAAATCAGGAATAAAAATAAGAAAATTTTTAGATATAGCGATTAGCAAGCGCGTTGGATGATTGTGAGATTTGTATCAACTACATGTTGTGCGCTGGTTTTATTCGCTAGCAATAAAAAGCCCCTGGCGCAAAATCACGACAGGGGCAAACTACTCACTCAAATTTTATGAACGCTGTTTATTATTGCGCCGGATAATCCGTTACGCGTGGCGTGTTGGTCGCAACGCCAGGCGCAGTTGAACCACCGGTGTTGTTAATTACGTTTTGGATAGCGCCGTTTTGCGTCAAGTTGACCGTCACCATATGATGGAATTTCACGTTAGGTGTGTTAGGTACTTCAATCGCATGCGACAAATACACATCGGGTTGCAGGAACACCGCGTAAACACCCAGACCCCAGGCTTCGTGGTTGGAAACAGAATCAGCCACTTTGTAAGACGCCCAGCCATTGATGCCAGCGCCGCTGGCCCCTTCATTGGTATAGGCAGGTTGTGTTGGTGGATCGTAAGGAATTTCTGACTGGTAGAAATAAGTTCTGCCGTTGTTGCCATTCCACAGTACTTGATACTGCTGGAAGTGCTCTACAAACAAGCCATAGGCAGTCACGTTATTGCCATTCACCACCAAGCCATTCAATGACGTGTTGGAATACCAGCCCGCACCTTCACCGTGGTCGGCACGCCAGATCCAGGTGTGATCGATAATCGCATCATTGCTATTCACTTGCATGGCAACAGTCGCTTTCGCAACGCCTGCACCACCTACACGGATAAACACATCGGCCACCGAAGTAGGGTTGCTGGTGTGGCTGGCGTTGCTACCGTTTTGGCCAATTTGCACCAGCACTGGTGAATTGGTTGCCGCAGCGTCAACCAGCATGTGCGCAACTTTTACACCATCAACATCGGCAACGGTCAGCGCTGGCTTGCCGGTTATTGGATGCAACGTTGGGAAGCCTATGCCCAGTACAATAGTGTTAGCGTTGGTGACGTTAATGGGATCAACCAGATCGTAAATACCAGGCGTCAATAACAAGTGTTTACCTTGAGCGAGTGCGGCGTTAATGGTTGCAGCGCTATCAACACCGGACTTGGCGATGTAGAACTGATCCAATGGAATAGATGTGCCCGCTTGTTGATTGTTCGCCCAGGAAATACCTGCTGAGTTGTAACGCAGTGCTGGTACAAACACTTCATAGTTATTGCCATTCAAATACACGAAAGGTTTTTCGCGAATAATTGGCGTGGTATTCACAACTGTGTTTGCCTCATTTGGCCACTGTCCTGTAGGAACATTATTTGGAATGCCTACAAACACCTGGTTCCACAATTGGCCTGCAAAGCTGCCCCATTGTGAGTTACGTGAAATCCATTGTTGTTGCGACCAGCAATCTACCGCGCCATCGACCAGCGAATCTGCCATCCAGCCACCGCTCGCCCAGCCGTAATCGGCTGACAGACGAATGCCATTGGTCACATGCATACGACGGAAAGGTACCGCTTGCGAAACACCCCAGCGCATTGTTGAGTTTTGCGTAACAGAGAAGTTCTCAACACCGCGCCAGAAGTTTTGTGTTGCATTGTTGTTTGGCAATGCCGCTTCTGAGCGCACGCTGGCGATTTTTACTTGATCCGGGAATGCACCCAAGCCCATCACATGAGTGAAGAAGCCGACGGGAATATCTATGTCGTAGGTACCTGGTTTAAAGAAAATCGCCGTGCGTGGTGTGCCGAATTGGTTGTTCTGCTGGATCGCATAAATATTATTGATTTGCGATTGGATACTGGCGGTATCCATAGTGTTATCGAAAATCACTACATTGCTGCCGAAATCAGGCACGGTGCTGCTTACTGATGACGATGTTCTCACCGAAGAGCTGGTCGCTACTGAAGTTGCAACAGACGAAGAAGTGGCTATCGATGAAGTAGCAGCTATCGACGAAGTAGTTGCGACGGAAGACGATGTCTTTACCGATGAGCTGGTAGCAACAGAGCTTGAAGTTTTCACAGAAGAACTTGTGGCAACAGCGCTGGTAGTGGCAACTGAACTGCTGGTTGCAACAGAGCTTGAGGTCTTCACGGAAGAGCTTGTTGCAACGGTCGAGCTGGTAGTTGCCGTTGAGCTGGTAGCTGTCACAGAGCTTGACGTTTTGACTGACGAGGTCGTCGCCACTGAGCTGGATGTTTTCACCGAAGAGCTAGTGCTAGTTGCAGCAGACGTGCTAGTCGCAACAGAGCTTGAAGTTTTAATGGATGAACTTGTGCTGGTTGCCACACTGGTCGCAACCGAGGACGAGCTAATCACACCATTGCGCACGCCATACACCTGGAATTCCCACAGCGAATAACCGTAGCCAGTTGCGCGTGTCACGCCGTTAAAGCGCACGTAACGGCCTGTGCCTGCTACTGTCAAATCGTCAATACCGCCATCGCCATTAGCGGTGGTGTAAATAGTTGACCAGTTAGTAGCATTGTCGGACACTTGGATTTGGTAAGCCTTGCCGTAGGCGGCCTCCCAATTAAGCACCACGCGGGAGATGTTGGCGCTGCTGCCCAGATCCATGTAGATCCACTCGGCATCGTTAAAGTTACTACCCCAACGCGTGGTGGTGTTGCCATCGACCGCGCTGGCCGCAGTAAAACCACCTTCGGCGGAAGAGGCAACGACAGGTGCGTTAGTGGATAAGAGGCTGGCCGTTTGTGCGGCGCTGCCATAGACCTGGAACTCCCACAACGAATAGCCAAAGCCGGTAGCGCGGGTTACGCCGTTCATGCGCACGTAACGGCCGGTGCCACTCAAAGTGAGATCATCTATAGCGCCATCGCCCGTGGTGGTGGAGTAGACCGTGGTCCAGCTGCTGGCGTTGTCAGAAACTTGAATTTGGTAGGCCTTGCCATAAGCGGCCTCCCAGTTGAGCACTACGCGGTTGATATTGGCGGATGCGCCCAGGTCGACATAAATCCATTCGGCGTCATTGTAGTTACTTGCCCAACGGGTGGCGGTGGCGCCATCTATGGCTGCCGCTGGTCCAAAGCTGCCTTCTTGCGATGAGGCGATGGCAGTTTTACCTTGGGACAAGAGTGTTTGTGCTGAGGCGAAGCTTGAGATCGCGAGCGTCGTTGCCAACGCCATAGAAGTCAGCGCTCGACCCAAAAGTCGGTTTCGCATTTGGTAAATCTCCTAACAGTTATTGTTATTGAAGGATTTTTAGTAAGGCAGGCAAGAGCCGGCGCAATCCGGTGAGGGGCCGAATTACAGGTTGATCATAAGGAGAGTGGGAAGGCTGGTCGTCTGAACCACAGATTCGAACCCGTAAAAGCGGGTTCGAGTTAATTAAATCGCAAGTACACGCGAAAAGCCTTGCAGTTCAATCGCTTGAAAAAAAGCCCCGAGCCTGTTGGCTGGGGCTTTTGACAAAGGTGGGATTTGCTTTTGGTAGATCAAGCATCCGTTGCCGGCGGGTTCGCTGGTGGAACTGGCTCGGTAGCGGGCGTTTTCGGTTTATCTTCCTTGGCTTTTTTAGGCTTTATCACAATGTTGTCCGGCGCATACCAGAGCGCTTGATAACTCAACTGCTGCCAGCCCCAGCGAATCCAGCGCAACAAGGCTGACGCCAACCAGAGCGACCAAAGCAACATCACCAGCTTGTAACACCAGAGTGGCAAGGAGATTACCCAGGCGCGAGGGAACTCCAGGTCGCTGTGATCCTGGTACCACTGGAAGTGATCGGCGTAAGAGCGATTACCAAGCACATGCATATCCGGTGAACCCAACAGGCCATCGGGCAGGGTGGCAACCAATGAGCCCAACGCCCATATGGACAGGATAAACATAGCAATCTGCAAAAGTTTAAAGCGTAGGCTGGTTGCTATGCTGTGCAGTTGACCGCGCTTGTGAAGTGCAATCAACCAGAGCGCCACCAGCACAAAAGTACCGAAACTTAATGTGCAGATACCCAGGCCCAGCAAAATCCATTCATAGGATTTAAGTGGCGTAAGGCCACTGCGCCCTAAGGCGTAGCCGACAAGGCTCACGACTATCAGTAGACCCCACAATAAAATGCTGGGGCCTATCAGCGGGCCGCCTACAAACAGCGGCCAACGGTTATCAGGTAGCTGAATGCTAATGGTCTGGTTGCTGCTGCCTTGCTCTAAGGTAAAAGTCGGTGAGCGAGTCAGTAAGCCCAGGCCTTCATTGGATTTCCATTGCAGATTGATTGTTTGCGAACCGGGGCGCAGCGGCAGTTTTAAAACGCCATTGCTAGGGGCAATGATTTGTTCACGGCCGTCGATTACCACTTTGCTCAGCTGCACATCGTCGGGCAGCTTGAAGGAGTATTGCCCACCCTGATTGGTGCGGATCATAAAGCTCAAGTCGTTCAGGCTGCTGCGATTCCCTGGCTGGTAATTAATATTCGCCCAATCGATAGTGACATAGCTGCCCTTGGTCGCTTTGGGCTTTTCCGCGACAATACTCAAGGTCTCGCCCGGCCATGGCTGCCATAAAGGCAAATACTGATTTTTATCCATCTGTACTGGCGCTATACCGCTAGTATCTGTGTGCCAGAAAGATGAGGTGGACAGTGCCCATATCTCAACCCAGGGGGCATTTTCGGCGGCTTTTAATTGCAGGGGAGTAACTTGCTTGAGGCTGGAGTTCCATTCAAATTCATTTTGGTTTGCCTCCAAATGCACGGCGACTTTGCCTTTGTCGTTAAGCTGGGTGCTCAGTGGCGATTCGCCTTCCAGAGCAGGTACTTCAATATTGATAGCACCAAATTCAGGCGCAACGCGAGTCACTCGTGTAGTCAGTGTCCATTCCAGATCAAAGTTAAGTTCGCGGCGAACAATGACAAAAGGTGCAATCGGATCAGGACGTAAATGCTCGGCTTTTGCGGTTTGTTCATCATGCTCTACACGCTGTAGTTGCAACGATTGACTCGCTTGATCTTGAGTGGGAATACCGCTAATTTCCCAGCCGCTGGTACTGGCGGTGACATTGTGCAATTGCACGGGGAAATTCAGATTTAATGCATCGCGGCCCTGTAAGTCGGCTTTGACAATAATGCTGTGGCGTCCTTTCGGCAGGCTGATCAAGAGGCCATTATCGGTTTGCACCAATGTTGCTGTCCTGCCGTCAATACTTACCTGGTTCGGCCACCATTGCTCGCGATCAGCCGGTAGCGGCAATGCGATTAAATCGCTGCTATGTACCACCAGCTCCAATGTAAGTTGGTCTTGCTGCAGGTTAAGTGTTGCACTTTCAATGGCTGCGCAGTTGGGCAGACAAACAGGTGTTTTAGTCAGGCGTGTCTCCAACTCTTTCAGGATGGCTGGATCTATACCAATCTGCGCCTCCGCATGTTGCGATGGCAGTGCAAAAAATCCGACCACTAAAATCACCAGCGCGCTTGCTGATGCGCGAGGGTTAAAGCTGGGCAAGGTAAATTTTTTATCCTGAATTTTTTGTGCTTGTTGTAATAACAAACAGGCCAGTGCCAAAGGTAAAAGCACGGCAAGCAAATGACCAAGGCGGTTGATCCAGGGAGATATCAGGTAAAGCGTGGTTGTTTCGTCAGCCTTTACCGGGCCATCCCATTGCAAATACACACTATCCTCGTTAAAAGTAGGAACGGCAACGCCGGTTTGGGTTTGTTGTGAGGGATCATAAGCTCTTTGAATTTTTGCGCTGGGAATTCGTTGTAGCGACTCAGCGAGGTTTGTATCGGGAAATTTGCCAACATCTTCCGCGTTAACGGCATCGGCCATCACTTTGCGTTTGCGTTCTTCTTTTGCACCTGTAACCACAACTTCGTCCACAGATTCATATTGAACAGCGCTTGCTGGCGCCGGTGCTGCAACGGGAGCGGGCTTCTTTTTATCGCTGCTATAGACAAAGGGCGGTTCTTCAGTCCAATCCCAAAAATATTCGCTCTCCAATTGTGGGTTTACCAAAATCCTTGCCTCATGCACGCAGAAAGGCAGGAGTACTAACGCCAACAATATAAAGCTCAGATAAATGTAGCGTTGGATAAACAGCTTGAATTTTCCGCTCACAAATTTTGCGAGCGCCATTGCAGCAATTAAATTCAGCCAAATAAACACTGGCGCTGCGGTGCGTTGGTAAATCAGGATGAGAGCGATAGCGGCAAGTGCACCGCCTATTGGCGTGGTGACACGTGCTATAGCAATCACAATAATCAGTACGCTAAATAAATCCCACAGTGTCCAGCGCGATACCCAGCTGCCGTAGTCGCTGCTAGTGCCCGTGGCAGTCAATAACGACCAACCTGGCGGCAAATATAAAGTGGTTGCCACTTTATTGAATTCTTCATTCCAGCCCGACACAGGAATGCTAAAGGCTTTGGGGGTTTGGCTCACTGCATCCACGTTGAGATTGCGGCTGCGAATTTCGATCCCCGGATTTGTGCTCTTCGCAAGTTGGGTAATCAGCTGTGGTTGGCCGTCAACATTGGCGTTGGTTAACGCGAGCGGTTGACGTGTTTCAAGGCGGGAGGTGTGGGCATTGCCAGAAATACTATCGCGGAAAATAAATTTATCGCCGCTAAAGCTCAGCCAGGCGTGGCGGTCTAACTTGAGCTCATTGCTTAATACTTTACTTTCACCGCGCTGTAATTCCTCCAGCATAAATTTTGTATCGGGGGTGACCAGGTAAGCGGGTAAGTTTTTCCAGGTGTCGGGCAATTGTGTTTGTTGTGGGTCAATAGTTTGAGCACCGGAAATTTGTACGCTGCGCAATTGCCGCTCAGCAGCAAACACCCAGACCTCCTGTTGCGGCCACAGTTCTGACGTTGTCTTAAATCCCAAACTTTTTTGTGGTTTTGTAGATTGGCTGGTCAGCTCCAAAATCCAGGAACCAGGTTTTACCTGAATTCGTAAATCGCCATTTTTTTCGAGGCGTGCAGGTAAGGCGCTGCTGAAATTGATCGGTGTGAATCCATCGGGGAGTAACTGGCCAAGTTGTAGCTCGCGCTCTTTGCCGCTGATATCCAGCTGCAACTGGGTAACTATGCGTAAAGGAATTGTATCTTCGATTTTGCGGAATACGCGCAGTTCGGCGCTATCCTGATGCGCGGTGGCATTTTGTTTTTCGCTGGCAGTGAGCCACAATTGGTTATTGTTTTCAAACGCTGGTGCGCTTACTGGTTTGCCATTCAAGCTGAGTTGCACTATGCCGGTGTCTTCAGGAATTTGCAGCGTGCGTGGCATTTCACCCCAACGGATATTGCCTTTGATATCGTAGATTCCCTTGGCCAAATAAATTTCCGGTTTTCCTCCATTGTCCCTTACTGCCGCGCTATTGCCGTTGATCGTTACTCCTTGTGGCCAGACATTGTTTTCGCCCGGTAGCGCCACCCAGGAATCTTTAAACACCTCTACCCGTTGCGCAAAACTTGCACCTTTGGCGCTGGCCTCTATTTTCAATTCCGATGGCCAGATACAAGTGCGCTCTGCGTCGCTATACAAAAATGGACAGCTAATATCTGGATGGTTTTCCAAAACCCAGGGCTTCCATTCTTCAAGGGATTTGGGGATTTCTGCTGCGTAGAGCGGAGTTGCTAGCAGGAGAGTCAGCAAAGCCAGGGCGCGCGCAATGAATCGAGGCATACAAGGTTTCCTTTTTTTGTTATCAAGCTGGACTGGAGTATAAGAGGGAAATAGCCCGCGAGCGACGATCTTAGCGGGTGGGAGCGACAGGAAGTGTGAAACTTTGTGCCTGAATCAAATGTTAATGGCGGAAAACAGGAGTAATAAAAAAGGCCGCGATCCGAAGATGGCGGCCTTTTTTACAGCTAATTATTACTTAGCCGGATAATCGCGTTTCACGCTGCCAGTGTACAGCTGACGTGGACGACCGATCTTGTAGCTGGTGCTCACCATTTCATCCCAGTGAGAGTACCAGCCCACAGCGCGGCCCAGTGCGAAAATCACAGTGAACATCTCGGTGGGGATCTCAATGGCTTTCAAGATGATGCCCGAGTAGAAATCTACGTTGGGGTAAAGTTTCTTGCTAATGAAGTAGGGGTCTTCCAGTGCGATTTGCTCAAGACGCTTGGCAATTGCCAACAGCGGAGAGTTTTCCAGACCCAATTCGCCCAGCACTTCATCACAGGTTTGTTTCATTACTTTGGCGCGTGGGTCAAAGTTTTTGTATACGCGGTGACCGAAGCCCATCAGGCGGAAGCCTGAAGTTTTGTCTTTGGCGCGTGCAACGCAAGCTTCGATATTTTCCACCGTGCCGATTTCTTCCAGCATCTCCAATACAGCTTCGTTAGCGCCGCCGTGTGAGGGGCCCCAGAGTGTAGAAATACCGGCAGCGATGGCTGCAAACGGGTTAGTGCCTGATGAACCGGACAGGCGCACGGTAGAGGTAGAGGCGTTTTGTTCGTGGTCAGCATGCAGAACAAAAATACGATCCATGGCTTTAGCGAGGGTTTGGCTCACATTGGGAGCTTCACCGGCTTTGCCAAAGGTCATGTGTAAGTAGTTTTCGGCGTAGCCCAGGTTCGCATCTGGCGCGATGAACTCTTCGCCTTTGCGGTGCTTGTACGCCATGGCTGACAAAGTTGGCATTTGGCCAATCAGGCGGTAAGCGGTCAGCTTGCGGCTTTCGGCGTTAGTGATATCAATTTCTTCGTGATAAACACCGGCCAATGCTGCAACAGCGCTGCACAGAATGGCCATTGGGTGAGCTTCGCGTTTGAAGCTTTTAATCACGTTGATAACGGATTCGTCAACGGCAGAGTTATCTTTGATTGCTTGGGCAAATTCGGCTTTTTGCGCTGGGGTTGGCAGTTCGCCGTTGAGAAGGAGGTAGCAGGTTTCGATGTAATCAGAGGAGACAGCTAGTTGTTCGATGGGGTATCCGCGGTGCAGAAGAATGCCTTCGTCGCCGTCAATGTAAGTAATCTTGGACTCACATGCTGCAGTGGACATAAAGCCCGGGTCAAACGTGAAAAAGCCATTCTTGGTAATGCTGGTGACGTCAATAACGTCTGGGCCGACACTGCTGGCATAGATAGGAAGGTCAATCGTCGTATCCAAACCATCAATCGTTAAGTGTGCTTTCTTGTCAGTCATTACTGACTCCTGTGCTTACTAGTAGGATTTATGCTCGAGTGAGTGATCAGCCTTGATGCGTTCCCCTTGTGAGGGAGGCCTGCGCCCGGCGTCCTTCTTATATATGTAGTAAGAAGATGACCCTGGCGCGTCAATGCTGTCGCCTGCAAGTTGCATGCTCAAGTGGTAATGCTGGAGCAGAGGCATAGCTAGTTGTTGTTTTAGCTATCTATAGGCGTAGCCGGTGTTTCGACCTGCCGCTGGTTTGCGGTCGGCATTATAGATGACTTGTTTGCCGCGGCGAAAGTTCTTGCCAAGAAATAGGGCGTATTTCTGTAAACTTTTTTAGGTTGATTGAGGTGGCAGGTAAATGGGTTACATATATGTTGAAAATTTTGCCCCAAGATGGTTCTAAAGTGAAAATTTGTGCGCCTTTCTGGAACAAAAAATTGACGGGAAGTCCTTGATCTAGCAGAAAAAATAGCCGATCGCCGGCGACTTGGAAAACATCCCTCGGTTTTGGCTTTTCCGTTTGTGTTTCTGAATCTGCCTCTCTATAATGCTGCGCGACTTGCAGGATGCCCCAGCGATTGCCCCAAAATTTACCATTTTTTGCCAACGCCGGGGCTTATCTTTATAACCTGCCCGCGATGGGCTAAAGGGTGATTTAAACCGTGAACAAAAAAAGACCTGTCAACCTCGACATTGGTACCATTAAGCTCCCCATAACTGCATACGTTTCAATCCTTCACCGTTTCTCTGGTGTTTTCCTTTTCGCCGGCGTTGCCGTTCTCCTCTGGATGCTGGATTCCAGCCTTGATTCCCAAGAGAGTTTTGCAGCGGTTCGCGATGCTTCCAACAATCCTGTTTTTAAATTCGTTCTCTGGGCAGTGCTCTCCGGTCTGGCTTACCACACCGTGATGGGTATCCGTCACTTGATTATGGATTGTGGTATTGGCGAAAGCCTGGAAGGCGGTAAGCGCGGCGCGACTATCGCATTGGTGTTGGCCATCGTATTGATTGCATTGTTAGGAGCTTGGGTATGGTAACTTCAGTTACGAGTTTCGGCCGCAGTGGCCTTTACGACTGGTTGATCCAGCGTGTAGGTGGCGTGGTAATGGCCGCTTACGTTGTCTTTATTGCTGTTTATATTGCTACCAACCCCGAGTTGACCTACGAACAATGGCATGACCTCTACAGCCAATTGTGGGTTCGTGTATTCAGCCTGGCTACCTTGCTCTCCTTTATTGCTCACGCCTGGATTGGTTTGTGGGCAGTGCTCACTGACTACCTCACTGAGCGTCTGATGGGCAGCAAAGCCACCGTTCTGCGCGTGTTTGCGCAAATCGTATTGGGTGGCGTCTCCCTGACCTACCTGGTATGGGGCATCGAAATACTCTGGGGTTTTAAATAATGGCTACTATTCGCACTATCTCTTTTGACGGCATCGTTGTAGGTGGCGGTGGCGCTGGTATGCGCGCTGCGCTGCAACTGGCCCAATCTGGCTACAAAACAGCCGTAATCACCAAGGTATTCCCAACCCGTTCGCACACAGTATCTGCCCAGGGCGGCATCACTTGCGCTATCGCCAGTGCTGACCCGAACGACGATTGGCGCTGGCACATGTATGACACCGTAAAAGGGTCAGACTATATCGGTGACCAGGACGCTATTGAATATATGTGTTCCGTAGGCCCAGAGGCCGTATTCGAACTGGAACATATGGGCTTGCCATTCTCCCGTACTGAAGAAGGCCGTATCTACCAACGTCCTTTCGGTGGTCAATCCAAAAACTTCGGTGAAGGTGGCCAGGCGGCCCGTACTTGCGCCGCTGCTGACCGTACTGGTCACGCACTGTTGCACACCCTTTACCAAAGCAACGTAAAAAACAAAACTGTATTCCTGAACGAATGGTTTGCAGTTGATCTGGTTAAAAATGCTGAAGGTGCTGTGGTTGGCGTTATCGCCATCAACATCGAAGACGGCGAAACTGTATACGTAAAAGCCAAGGCAACCGTATTGGCTACCGGTGGTGCAGGTCGTATCTATGCCTCTACCACCAACGCCCACATCAACACCGGCGACGGTATTGGTATGGCGCTGCGCGCTGGTTTCCCGGTGCAAGACATTGAGATGTGGCAGTTCCACCCAACCGGTATTGCCGGCGCTGGTGTTCTGGTAACCGAAGGTTGCCGCGGTGAAGGTGGTTACCTGATTAACAAGCATGGCGAGCGTTTCATGGAGCGCTATGCGCCCAACGCGAAAGACCTGGCGGGCCGCGACGTAGTAGCGCGCTCTATGGTATTGGAAATCCTCGCTGGCAACGGCTGCGGCCCTAACGGCGACCACGTATTGCTGAAGCTGGATCACTTGGGTGAAGAGGTTCTTGAGAGCCGTCTGCCAGGTATCTGTGAATTGTCCCGTACCTTTGCTCACGTTGACCCGGTAAAAGCACCGGTGCCTGTGGTGCCAACCTGCCACTACATGATGGGCGGTATCCCCACCAACATTAATGGCCAGGCCCTGCGTCAGGATGCCGAAGGTAACGACGTAGTAATCGACGGTCTGTTTGCCTGTGGTGAAGTGGCTTGCGTATCTGTACACGGTGCCAACCGTCTGGGTGGTAACTCACTGCTTGACCTGGTGGTATTTGGTCGTGCGGCTGGCTTGTACATCGAGAAAGCTTTGCGTGAAGGCGTAGAGCACAAAGCGGCGACCGATGCTGACATTGACAAAGCCATGGCGCGCCTGAACAAAGTAAATACCTCTACCAGCGGCGAAAGTGCTGCGGTATTGCGTAAAGAGCTGCAAACCATCATGCAGAACTACTTCGGTGTATTCCGTAAGGGCGAGTTCATGCAGAAAGGTATCCAGCAGTTGGCTGAGCTGCGCAAGCGCATTGAAAACGTATCTATTACCGATAAGAGCAGCGCGTTTAACACTGCCCGTATCGAAGCTCTCGAACTGCAAAACCTGTTGGAAGTGGCTGAAGCTACCGCCATCGCTGCTGAAGAGCGTAAAGAATCCCGCGGTGCTCACGCCCGTGAAGACTTCGAAGACCGTGACGATACCAACTGGTTGTGTCACTCCCTGTATTTCCCCGGTGAAAAGCGCGTTGCCAAGCGTGCGGTTAACTTCAAACCGCACACGATGGAAGCCTTCCAACCCAAAAAACGCACTTACTAATAGGGGATTTCAGACATGTTGAAAGTAGAAGTTTATCGCTACAATCCGGACACCGACAAAGCCCCCTACATGAAAGCCTACGAGGTTGACACTGGCGGTAAAGATTTGATGGTGCTGGACGTACTTGAGTTGTTGAAAGCGCAAGACGAAAGTTTGGCCTACCGTCGCTCCTGCCGTGAAGGTGTGTGTGGTTCTGACGGTATGAACATTAACGGCAAGAACGGCCTGGCGTGTATCAAGTCAGTGTCTGAAGCTACCGGTGGTAGTGGCAAACTGGTATTGCGTCCGCTGCCAGGTCTGCCAGTGATTCGCGATCTGGTAGTAGACATGACCCAGTTCTACGACCAATACAAAAAGATCGAGCCCTACTTGCAAAACGATACGCCAGCCCCAGCTATTGAGCGTCTGCAATCTCCTGAAGATCGCGAGAAGCTAGATGGTTTGTACGAATGTATCCTGTGTGCCTGCTGCTCAACCAGCTGTCCATCTTTCTGGTGGAACCCTGACAAGTTCATCGGCCCGGCTGGCCTGTTGCAAGCCTACCGCTTCCTGGCAGACAGCCGCGACCTGGCGACCCAGAAGCGTCTGGCCAACCTGGACGATCCGTTTAGTGTGTTCCGTTGCCATGGTATCCAGAACTGTGTGTCGGTCTGCCCCAAGGGCCTTAACCCGACCCGTGCCATCGGCCACATTCGCAACATGCTGTTACAGAGCGCTACCTAATGGTGGCGCTTTTCTGTATCTGTAAGTAGTAATTTCTGGCTTGGCTGGCGCAAGCAGCTAAGCTTCTAAACTGTTCGCTATACCTGTCTCGACTGAATAGGTGGCGACTTAAAAGCGGCGCTCTTCACCACAAGTAAAGGGCGTTAATGTGTAGCTAATAAGCTAGTTGATAGCGGGGTGACGCTGAATAACCGTGTGGCAACCGGTGCCAAAGCGGTGAAAAAGCAGCCCATGAATAAGGTGAGTGGAATGCAAGACAGCATAATGGAGCATTTTTGGAGTAGTTCGCACATCTCCGGTGGGAACGCTGCATACGTCGAAGAGCTCTACGACACATATTTACACAATCCCAATGCCGTTCCTGAAGAATGGCGTAACTACTTCGAGCAACTGCCCCGTATTAACGGTGTAGTCACGCAAGATACTCCTCACTCCGTTATTCGCGCCCAATTCGAGCAGCTGGGTAAATCCCGCGTTCGCACTGTGGCTGCTGCTCCAGGTTCAGGCACTGTCAGTGCCGATCACGAGCGCAAGCAAGTTAAAGTGCTGCAGCTGATCAGCTCCTACCGTTTCCGCGGTCACCAAAAAGCGCAACTCGACCCACTGGGTTTGATGGTCCGTGAGACTATCCCCGATCTGGATCTGGGCTTCCACGGCCTGACCAACGCCGACCTGGACACTGTGTTCAACACCGGCAACCTGTTTATCGGTAAAGAAGAAGCTCCCCTGCGCGAAATCATAGACGCGCTCGAAAAAACCTATTGCGGTCACGTGGGTGCAGAGATCATGCACATCACCCCATTGGCTGAAAAACAATGGTTGCAACAACGCCTCGAGAGCGTGCGTTCAAACCCGGAGTTCAGCAAAGAACAACGTCTTGCTGTGCTGGAGCGCTTGACTGCTGCAGAAGGCCTTGAGCGTCACCTGGATTCCAAATACCCAGGTACCAAGCGTTTCGGTCTGGAAGGTGGCGAGAGCTTCATTCCACTCGTTGATGCGCTGGTAAAACGTGCCGGTACTTTCGGTGCGAAAGAAATCGTACTGGGCATGGCGCACCGCGGTCGCTTGAACACCCTGGTAAACGTGTTCGGTAAAAACCCTGCAGAATTGTTTGCTGAATTCGATGGCAAGCGTTCGTTAAATACTTCCGGTGACGTGAAGTACCACTCAGGCTTCTCATCCAACGTGATGACTCCCGGTGGTGAATTGCACATGGCGATGGCGTTCAATCCATCTCACCTGGAAATCGTATCTCCCGTGGTTGAAGGTTCTGTGCGTGCGCGTCAAGACCGCCGCAAAGACACCAACGGCTTCAAAGTAGTACCTATCAACGTGCACGGCGACGCGGCATTTGCCGGTCAAGGTGTGGTGATGGAGACATTCCAGATGTCCCAAACCCGCGCTTACGGCACTGGCGGTACTATCCATATCGTGATCAACAACCAGGTTGGTTTCACCACCAACAAGCGTGAAGATGCTCGTTCTACCGAGTATTGCACCGACGTGGCCAAGATGATCGAATGCCCGATCTTCCACGTAAACGGTGATGATCCGGATGCAGTATTGTTCATTGCCCAGTTGGCGATGGATTACCGCTATGAATTCAAGAAAGACGTAGTGATCGATTTGGTGTGCTACCGTCGTCGCGGCCACAACGAGACTGACGAGCCATCAGCAACCCAACCGCTGATGTACCAAGTTATCCGCAATCAAAAAACCACCCGTACCCTGTACGCTGACAAGTTGGTTAACGCCGGCCTGCTGACCCAAACCGCCGCTGACGATATGACTACCAACTATCGCGCAGCGCTGGATCGCGGTGAGCACGTAGCCCACGGTCTGGTGAGCGAGCCTGATCGCAGTTTGTTTGTGGATTGGACTCCGTACATCGGTCACGACTGGCAAACGCCAGGCAACACCGGCATGGAGCTGAAAGCCCTGCAAGCGGTTGCCAACAAAATGCTCGATATTCCTGACGGCGTTGTGGTGCAGAAGCAAGTTGAAAAGATTTACGAAGACCGCCGCAAAATGGCAGGCGGTGCACTGGCCCTCAACTGGGGTATGGCTGAGACTTTGGCTTACGCCACACTGCTGGAGCAGGGTTACTCAGTGCGTATGACCGGTCAGGACGTAGGTCGTGGTACCTTCTCTCACCGTCACGCTGTATTGCACAGCCAAAAAGACGGCGCTGTTGCTGTACCGCTGAAAAACGTAAACCCATCAGTTGATTTTGATCTGTACGACTCTTACCTCTCGGAAGAAGCCGTACTGGCATTCGAATACGGCTACGCCACCACTGCACCAAAAGGTCTGGTGATTTGGGAGGCCCAGTTCGGTGACTTCGCCAACGGCGCGCAAGTGGTGATCGACCAGTTCATCACCAGCGGTGAGCACAAGTGGGGCCGCCTGTGTGGCCTGACTATGCTGTTGCCACATGGTTATGAAGGCCAAGGCCCAGAGCACTCCTCTGCGCGTCTTGAGCGTTTCATGCAGTTGTGCGCCGAGCACAACATTCAGGTATGTATCCCATCGACACCAGCCCAGGTATTCCACATGCTGCGTCGTCAGGCGATACGTCCAATGCGTCGTCCGCTGGTAGTGATGAGTCCTAAATCCTTGCTGCGTCATCCTTTGGCAACGTCAACATTGGAAGAGTTGGCCAATGGTCAGTTCCAGAACGTGATCGACGACAAAGGCATTACCGATCCAGCAAAAGTAAAACGCCTGATGCTGTGTAGCGGCAAGGTGTATTACACCCTGTTTAAAGAGCGCGCCGAGCGCAAGCAAGACGATGTTGCCTTCATCCGTATTGAGCAGCTGTATCCTTTCCCGGATGCAGAGCTTAAAGCCATCCTGGCCAACTACCCCAATGTGAAGAGCATTGCCTGGTGCCAGGAAGAGCCAATGAACCAGGGCGCCTGGTACAGCAGCCAGCACCACCTGCGTCGCATAGCCCATGAGCTTTACCCAAGCCTGTACCTCGAGTACGTAGGTCGTGAAGCTTCAGCTGCGCCAGCCGGTGGTTATATGTCTGCGCACATTGAAGAAGAAAACCGTTTTGTAAACCTGGCGCTGACTGTTCCTGCTTAATGCGGGAACAGAGCCTCCAACTAACCGAATTACCAAGCCGAGAGAGAAGGAATAGTAATGAGTATCGACATTAAAGCCCCAACATTCCCCGAATCAGTTGCCGATGGCACCATCGCAACCTGGCACAAAAAACCAGGTGAAGCGGTAAAGCGCGATGAACTGATTGTTGATATCGAAACCGATAAAGTGGTTTTGGAAGTAGTTGCCCCAGCTGACGGCAGCATTGCTGAAATCCTGAAGGGCGAGGGCGATACCATTCTGAGCAATGAAGTTATTGCCAAGTTTGTTGAGGGCGCAGCGGCAGGCGCTCCTGTTGCTGCCTCCGCACCGGCTGCTGCCCCTGCTGCCGCGCCAGCCGCTGCTGCAGAGAAATTGGTAAATCCAGCTGCACGCAAAATGGCAGAAGAAAAGAATGTAAACACTGCTGCTGTTGATGGCACAGGTAAAGGCGGTCGTGTTCTGAAAGAAGACGTTGCTAACCACTTGAAAGCTGCTCCCGCTGCTGCGCCAAGCATCGCTGCGCCAGTTGCTGCTCTCGAAGCTGTAGGTGAGCGCGTTGAGAAGCGCGTACCTATGACTCGTCTGCGTAAGCGCATCGCCGAGCGTCTGCTCGAAGCATCCAACACCACTGCTATGTTGACCACGTTCAACGAAGTGAACATGAAGCCAATCATGGATTTGCGTGCGAAGTACCAGGCGCAATTCGAAAAAGCACACGGCGGTACTCGCCTGGGCTTTATGAGCTTCTTCGTGAAAGCGGCTACTGAAGCTCTGCGTCGCTTCCCACAAGTAAACGCTTCTATCGACAACAACGATATCGTTTACCACGGTTATCAAGATATCGGCGTTGCTGTATCTACTGACAAAGGTCTGGTAGTTCCTGTTCTGCGTAACACCGAGAATATGAGCCTGGCCGGTATCGAAAACACCATCCGTGATTTCGGTTTGCGCGGTCGCGATGGCAAGCTCGGCATTGAAGAAATGTCTGGCGGTACCTTCACCATCACCAACGGTGGTACTTTCGGTTCTCTGTTGTCTACCCCAATCCTGAACTTGCCACAGTCTGCCATCCTCGGCATGCACAAGATTCAAGAGCGACCAATGGCGGTGAACGGTAAAGTTGAGATTCTGCCAATGATGTACCTGGCGTTGTCTTACGACCACCGTCTGCTGGATGGTAAAGATGCGGTGCAATTCCTGGTCGCCATCAAAGATCTGCTGGAAGATCCAGCGCGCATCCTGCTCGAAATCTAATAAGTAGTTGAAACGCTCTTAGCAAACTAAGGGCGTTTTTTTATGTAAATGGTTGGCGCTCACAAGGTGTCAATCGCAATTAACGGGATTGGCGCTAGCCAACGAATTTGGCGATCGCCAATACAAAAAGTAGGAACATAAATATGTCTGAAAAATTTGATGTGATAGTTATCGGCTCTGGCCCTGCGGGTTATGTTGCTGCGATTCGCGCTGCGCAATTAGGTTTGAAAACCGCTTGTGTTGAGAAGTGGAAAAACGAAGAAGGCAAAGGCGTTAACGGCGGTACTTGCTTGAACGTAGGTTGCATTCCTTCCAAAGCGCTGCTCGATAGCTCTTACAAATACCATGAAGCAAAAGATGATTTTGCTATCCACGGTATCACCGCTTCAGGCGTAGAAATCAATGTTCCCTCGATGATTGCGCGTAAAAACCAAATCATCAAAAACCTCACTGGCGGTATCGCTGGCCTGTTCAAAGCCAACGGCGTAACCAGCTTGTTCGGCACCGGCAAACTGCTGGCTGGCAAGAAAGTAGAAGTGACTGACTTCGAAGGCAAAGTCACTGTATACGATGCCGAGAACGTGATTCTGGCTTCAGGTTCAAACCCAATCAACATTCCACCAGCTCCAGTAGATAACGACGTAATTGTTAACTCTACCGGCGCATTGGAATTCAGCGAAGTTCCAGCGCGTCTGGGTGTAATCGGCGCTGGCGTGATCGGTTTGGAGCTGGGCTCTGTATGGAACCGTCTGGGTTCTAAAGTGACCGTGTTGGAAGCCCTGGATTCATTCCTGGCCATCATGGATCAACAGATTGCCAAAGAAACTCAAAAAATCCTGACCAAACAAGGTCTGGAAATTCGTACCAGCTCACGCGTTACTGGTTCGCAAGTAAACGGTAAAGAAGTGACTGTGACTTACCTCGACAAAGACGGTAACGAGCAAAAAGAAACTTTCGACAAGCTGATCGTATGTGTGGGCCGTCGTCCATACACTGAAGGTTTGTTGGCTGCCGACTCAGGTGTGAACCTGGACGAGCGCGGCTTCATTTTTGTTAACGAATTCTGCGCTACCAACGCTCCTGGCGTATGGGCAATCGGCGACGTAGTACGTGGCCCGATGCTGGCACACAAAGGTTCAGAAGAAGGTGTGATGGTTGCCGAGCGTATCGCTGGCCAGAAGACCCAAATGAACTACGACATTATCCCCAACGTTATTTACACCCACCCTGAAGTTGCTGCGGTTGGTAAAACCGAAGAGCAAGTTAAAGCTTCTGGCGAGCCGTATAATGTTGGTACCTTCCCCTTTGCTGCATCTGGTCGCGCTATGGCGGCCAACGAAACTCAGGGCCTGGTAAAAATTATTGCTCACGCTGTGACTGATCGTATCCTCGGCGCCCACATTGTTGGCCCAAGCGCTGCCGATCTGGTTCAGCAAGTTGCAATCGCTATGGAATTCGGTTCCAGCGCAGAAGACGTAGGTATGATGGTATTCGGCCACCCAACCTTGTCAGAAGCCATCCACGAAGCGGCTTTGGCTGTGCATGGCCACGCCATCCACATCGCCAACAAGAAGAAGCGTTAAGAGAACCATAGAGTCCTCACCCCAGGCGGCCATTTGCTCACAAGGCATCTGGCCATCGATAACCCCGGTTGGCTTGTTTTCTTAAACATATTCAAGTTACAACCTTCGTCAAATGGAACAACACCATGAATTTGCACGAGTATCAGGGTAAGCAGTTGTTTGCCCAATATGGTTTGCCTGTATCAAAAGGCATCGCCGCTGCTACCGTTGAAGAAGCAGTTGCAGCAGCTGATCAAATCGGCGGCGACATGTTCGTCGTTAAAGCTCAAGTACACGCTGGTGGCCGCGGTAAAGCGGGCGGCGTGAAGTTGGTGAAGAGCAAAGAAGAAATCGCTGCTTTCGCTGACAAGTGGTTGGGCAAGAACCTGGTGACCTACCAAACTGACGAAAAAGGCCAGCCAGTTAGCCGCATTCTCGTGGAGACTTGCACCGACATCGCTAAAGAATTGTACCTGGGCGCGGTAGTAGACCGTTCCAGCCGTCGCATCGTGTTCATGGCGTCTACCGAAGGTGGCGTTGAGATCGAGAAGGTTGCGCACGACACTCCTGAAAAAATCCTGAAAGTTGCCGTTGATCCGCTGGTAGGCGCACAGCCTTTCCAAGGTCGTGACCTGGCTTTCAAACTCGGTTTGGAAGGCAAGCAAATCAATCAATTCGTGAACATCTTCCTTGGCTTGGCCAAGTTGTTCAAAGAAAAAGATTTGGCTCTGCTGGAAGTGAACCCACTGGTAATCACTCCAGAAGGCAACCTGCACTGCCTGGACGCCAAGCTGGTTATCGATGGTAACGCCCTGTACCGTCACCCAGAACTGAAAGCCATGCAAGATCCAACTCAAGAAGACGCGCGCGAAGCGCACGCTGCTTCCTGGGAACTGAACTATGTTGCCCTGGGTGGCGATATCGGTTGTATGGTTAACGGCGCTGGCTTGGCCATGGGTACCATGGATATCGTTAAGCTGCACGGTGGCCAACCTGCCAACTTCCTCGACGTAGGCGGTGGTGCAACCAAAGAGCGCGTGGTTGAAGCGTTCAAAATCATTCTGTCTGACGATGCAGTGAAAGCTGTATTCATCAACATCTTCGGCGGTATCGTACGTTGCGACATGATCGCAGAAGGCGTAATTGGTGCGGTTAAAGAAGTAGGCGTGAAAGTACCTGTTGTTGTTCGTCTGCAAGGTAACAATGCTGAATTGGGTGCGAAAGTGTTGGGCGAAAGTGGCCTGAACATTATTGCCGATACCGACTTGACTGGCGCTGCCAAGAAAGTTGTTGCAGCTGCTGCGAATCAATAAGGGGTAGAGACATGAGCGTTCTAATTAACAAAGACACCAAAGTAATCTGCCAGGGTTTCACCGGTGCGCAAGGTACTTTCCACTCTGAACAAGCGATTGCTTACGGCACCAAAATGGTTGGTGGTGTAACTCCAGGTAAGGGTGGT
>JAGKWU010000010.1 GCA_021151695.1 Cellvibrionaceae bacterium
GGGGTGGGCTTTTAGAGGTTAATGGCGAATGCCAAGAGAATTTACCCGTTCCGACCGCGTATCAGATGCCATCCAGCGCATACTGGCGCAGATGATCCCGCAGGAAATCCGCGATCCGCGTATCGGCATGGTCAATATCAATGATGTGACTGTTACCCGCGATATGGCGTACGCCAAGGTTTTCGTGACCTTTGTGGGCGCTGAAAGCGAAGCTGACAGTCTGGAACGCGCCAGCTTGCTTAACAAGGCGGGTGGCTTTTTGCGCACCTTCCTCGCCAAAGAGCTGAGTATGCGCACTGTGCCCAAGCTACAGTTCATTTATGACAAAACTGCCGTACGTGGCCAGGAAATTTCCTTCCTGATTGATCGCGCTATGAAAGAAGACAGTCTGCATGTGCACGATGATGAAGATGCGGCTGATGATGTTGATGGCGAGAAGTCTTAATGGCGCGTAGAAAAGGCCGTCCAGTCGACGGCGTCTTGTTGTTGATGAAGCCCGCAGGCATGACTTCAAACCATGCCCTGCAGCGCGCGAAGCGTTTGTTTTTTGTCGAAAAGGCCGGCCACACAGGTGCGCTCGATCCACTGGCTACAGGCGTATTGCCCCTGTGCTTTGGCGAAGCGACCAAGTTTTCGCAGTTTTTGCTGGATGCCGACAAGCGCTACCGCAGTACCTTTTTGCTCGGCCAGCGCACCAATACCAGCGATGCGGATGGCGAAGTCATTGCGACTGCATCCGCCGCAGGCGTGACGCTGGAGCAGGTTCAAGCGGCGCTGGTGCCGCTAACTGGCGATATTTTGCAGGTGCCCAGCATGTTTTCGGCGCTCAAGCATAATGGCCAGCCGCTGTATAAATTGGCGCGCGACGGTGTGGAAATTGAGCGCCAGCCGCGTCCGGTGACCGTCTATGAGATCAATATCCTGGATTTCCGTCCGGGCGAATTGGCCGAAGTAGATGTGGATGTGCGTTGCAGTAAAGGTACCTACATTCGCTCCATTGCCGAGGATCTGGGCTTTGCACTGGGCTGTGGCGCCCATGTAAAAGTGCTACATCGCTCAGGTTCCGGCGCTTTTGCGGAAGAGCAATGCATCACCCTGGAAGCGCTGGAGGCCGAGTTTGAACAGGGTAGCTACGAGGCATTGGATAAGCACCTGCTGAGTGCTGATGCGCCAGTGGCCAGCTTGCCGGAAATCGTCCTGCCGGAGCAGAGCGCCCACTACTTCCGCTTGGGCAATCCGGTGATGGACCCGCAGGTCTATCGCGTGGGCCAACAAGGTGATATGGTGCGCGTCTTTTGTGCACAAACCGGCCAAACACCCCGGCAATTTCTGGGTTTAGGCGAGTTGATCGACGGCCGCGTAGCGCCCAAGCGCATCATTGCCAATCGCTCGGTTAACGAGCTATAGGTGGTTGGATTGTAGGTTGGTGGTAAGGCGAAGCCGCACCCCAACATGACCATCTTGCAAGTTGATGAGTCAGGCATGTTGGGGTGCGCTTCGCTTACCCCAACCTACAACCGATTACGAAGCACCCGTTTAAGCGGGTGCCAACAGAATTTACCGCAACCCCAATGGGCCGGTAATAAAGGCAGCGGTGACATCGCTTCAATAATGAAGCCGATAATCACCGCGACAACCCGACTGTTAATATGCACGGTCGCGGCTGTAAATGTTTCGCATATTAAATGAGGAAAAAATCATGGCACTGAGTGCTTCTGAAAAAGCTGCAATTGTAAAAGAGTACCAACAAGCTGAAGGCGACACTGGCTCTCCTGAAGTGCAAGTTGCACTGTTGACTATCAACATCAACAAACTGCAAGGCCACTTCGCTGACCACAAAGCCGACCACCACTCACGTCGTGGTTTGATTCGCATGGTAAATGCGCGTCGCAAACTGTTGGATTACCTGAAAGGTAAAGACTTATCACGTTACTCTGCACTGATTCAAAAACTGGGTCTGCGCCGTTAATTTGATCCATGCCCGCCTCGGCGGGCATTCTTGTTTTTGTGAGCTGATATTTTTATGGAGTTGTGCGCCAGCTGGGTAGAAATGGGCGCAGCGGCAGGATGCTGGCTTTGTATCAATTTGAAGAAGAATCAACTTATAGGCGCGTTATTAGCAACGCACATTAACGATTCAGTTGTCCGTGTGTCCCAATGGATGCCGGGTAAAAATATTATTGAAATATCGAAGTAATGAAAGTAGCGACACTACTGAAATGACTGAAACGTTAAGCAACCAAAGGATAAAAGAGTGAATCCGATTATTAAGAAATTCCAATACGGCAACCAAACCGTAACCCTCGAAACCGGCCGCATTGCCCGTCAGGCAACCGGTGCCGTATTGGCAACCATGGGTGAAGTATCCGTACTTTGTACCGTTGTTGGCTCAAAAGAAGCCAAAGCGGGCCAGGACTTCTTCCCGCTGTCCGTACATTATCAAGAGAAAAGCTACGCTGCCGGCCGTATCCCCGGTGGTTACCTGAAGCGCGAAGGTCGCCCTTCCGAAAAAGAAACCCTGACGTCACGTCTGATCGATCGTCCAATCCGTCCACTCTTCCCTGAGGGTTTCCTCAACGAAGTGCAAGTGGTGTGTACTGTTGTTTCTACTGACAAGCAATACGATCCAGATATCGTTGCCATGATCGGTACTTCTGCCGCCCTGGCAATCTCTGGTATTCCGTTCAATGGCCCGGTGGGCGCTGCCCGTGTGGGTTACACCTCAGCTGAAGGCTACCTGCTCAACCCAAGCTATGTTCAACTCGCTACTTCCGAGCTGGACATGGTGGTTGCCGGTACTAAAGACGCTGTATTGATGGTGGAATCCGAAGCGAAAGAACTGCCCGAAGACATCATGCTCGGCGCCGTACTTTACGCTCACCAGGAACTGCAAGCCGTTGTGCAAGCTTGTGCTGAACTGGCGCGTGACGCTGGTAAGGCTCGTTGGGATTGGCAAGCTCCAGCTGAAAACGTTGCCCTGAAAGAAGCCCTGCAAAGCGGCTTTGGCGACTCTATCAGCATGGCTTACCGCATCACCGACAAAGCCAAGCGTTATGACCGTCTTGGCGAGCTGCGTACTCAAGCCGTTGCCGAGCTGGCGACCGAAGCCACCGGTTTCAGCGCTGACGATGTGAAGGGTGCTTTCGGCACGCTGGAATACCGTCTGGTGCGTGCGAACATCGTTGCTGGCCAGCCACGTATCGATGGTCGCGACAACAAGACTGTACGTCCTATCCAGGTTGAAGTTGGCGTGTTGGGCAAAGCCCACGGTTCGGCGCTCTTCACCCGCGGTGAGACGCAAGCTCTGGTTGTTGCCACTCTGGGTAACGCCCGCGATGCACAAATCATTGATTTCCTCGAAGGCACCAAGAAAGATGCCTTCCTGTTGCACTACAACTTCCCTCCCTTCTCTGTAGGTGAGTGTGGTCGTATGGGCGCTACTGGTCGTCGCGAGATTGGCCATGGTCGTCTGGCGCGTCGCGGTGTTGCCGCCGTTCTGCCATCTGAAGACAGCTTCCCATACACCCTGCGTGTCGTGAGCGAGATCACCGAATCTAACGGTTCAAGCTCCATGGCGTCTGTGTGTGGTTCTTCATTGGCACTGATGGATGCGGGCGTTCCGCTGAAAGCACCAGTAGCCGGTATCGCTATGGGTTTGGTGAAAGAGCCAGAAGGTTTCGCGGTTCTGACTGACATCCTGGGTGACGAAGATCACCTGGGCGATATGGACTTTAAAGTAGCCGGTACCACCAGCGGTGTTACTGCGCTGCAAATGGACATCAAGATCGAAGGCATCACCGAAGAGATCATGGAGATCGCCCTGGAGCAAGCTCTGGCCGCGCGTCTGCATATCCTCGGCGAGATGAACAAGGTGCTGTCGGCTTCTCGCAGCGTTGTGAGCGAAAACGCCCCACGCTTCGAAACCATCAAGATCCATCCGGACAAGATCCGCGACATCATCGGTAAAGGCGGTGCAACTATCCGCTCTATCACCGAAGAGACCGGTTCTTCTATCGACATTGATGACGATGGTACCGTGAAGATTTACGCCGACAACACCGAAGCCCTGAACGCTGCTATCTTCCGCGTACAAGGCATTGTGGCTGAAGCGGAAATCGGTGCTATCTACGAAGGTACTGTTGTGCGTATCGTAGACTTCGGTGCATTTGTTAACTTCCTGCCCGGCAAAGACGGCCTGGTGCACATCTCTCAAATCGCCGACGAGCGCGTTGCTAACGTTAGCGATTACCTGAAAGAAGGCCAGATTGTGAAGGTGAAGTGCCTGGACGTTGACCAGCGCGGCCGCATCAAGCTCTCCATCAAAGAGGCCTTGGCGGAAGAAGCGGGTAACGCTCCTGCAACTGAGCCAGCTGGCGAGTAATTCTCCTGATCGCTCCAAAAAACCCGGCTTTGGCCGGGTTTTTTTATGCCTGGAAAAACTGGCCCTGTATCAAGCCTGTACATTTTTTATTTAGGTGTGTATTGCAAACTCAGTTCATGTGTATTAGTGTAATAATACACATAGAAATAAAGCTTATTGCAAGGGATCACTATGAAAAAGGCGTTATCCGTTTTTCTCGCAAGTCTGCTGCTGTCTTCAGCTGCATTTGCTGATTCTGCCGTCTACGAAATTACCAAGGGTAAGCAAAAGCTCTTTTTGGCGGGCACCATTCACGTGTTGCGTCCCCAGGATTTTCCGCTGCCAGCGGAATTTGATGCGGCCTATCGCCAATCGCAAGTTATCGTTTTTGAAACGGATCTGCACAAGGTGCAAACACCGCAGTTCGGCCAGCGTTTTGCGCAGGCGATGCTTCTCCCCGATAACAAAACGCTTAAGGATGTACTGGCGCCCGATGTCTGGGCGAGCCTGCAGCAATACGCCACGCAAAACCAATACCCCCTCAGTCAGACGATGATGTACAACCCGGCGATGATGAGCATCATGATTTCCATGGGCGAGTTGAAAAAACTCGGCGTAGGTGAAGGCGCCGATTTCTTTTATGACAAAGCCGCGCGTGCCGATCAAAAAACCATTAAGGGGTTGGAGAGCGAAGAGGATGTGCTGGCCTATATGAAAATATTTGGCGCGGCCAATGGTAATGACATTATTCGCAGCACTTTGAAGGAAGCCAAGGAAATGGGCGGCATGATGGAAACCTTAATTGCCCAATGGCGAGTTGGCGATCTCAAGGCGCTGGATAAAAGTCTCGGCCAGCAAATGCGCGCTGAAATGGCGGACGGCTATGAAGCGCTGGTAGTGGAACGAAATAAAAAATGGCAGCCGCAAATTGAAGCCATGCTGGCAACACCCGAAGTGGAAATGGTGTTGGTGGGGACTTTGCATTTATCCGGCAAAGACGGGCTGCTCGAACAACTAAAACGGGCAGGTTATAAAGTTAAGCCTGCGTCGGCAAAAATTTAACAGGGGGATTTTCCCATGCGCTTCCAGCAATTTACATTAATCGCGCGTTTGTGCCTGGGTTCGCGTTATGGGGCTCTGTTTGCAGTGCCGGCGAGCTTGGTAGTTTTTGCAATCTGCGCCCCATGGCGTTATCAGGGGCAACATATATCTGAGGCTGTTTTGCTGCAGTCGTTTGCGTTGATTTATATCTGGGTAATTTATCTCGGCAACTGCCTGCCTTGGTTAAAAGGCGCCCGCAACAATAAAAATTTTCGCTTGATTCAATCGCAAAAGGCGATTTGTTATTGGCTGGCATTTTTCATAAACCTCTCAGTAGCCTTGCTTACTCTCTGCTATTTCGTGCCCTTTGGCCATCCGGAAATCGTTAACACCATTTTGGTTGTGGGCATGTCGGTCATGAGTGCGCGTATGAATACCAAGTCGGTAAGTGGTGAGCTTAATCAAATTGGCAGTAATGCATTTGGTTTGGTTATGTTGGTAAATCTGGCGCATTGGCTTTTTTATTCGCCCTTTCTTCCTGGGGGGTGGTTTGTTTTCCTGATTGGCGTTGTCATTGCTTTTTATCTCTGGCTTGTTTATCGCAATTACGTCAATTGGGTTCATCGACCAGGGTACGATCTGGTTGATGGGGGTTTAGTGAATGCTGCTCTACCTTACAAGCGCAATCTGCAGAATAAGTGAATATAAAAAACCAAGGAGAAAATATGCAAACTTCTATCGTCGAGATAACACATCTGCAGCGTCAACTGGATAATGTGACCATCATCAAAAGCATCAGTGCGCAAGTTAACCCGGGCGATGTGATTGCGCTGCTCGGCAAAAATGGCGCAGGCAAAACTACCTTGTTGGAAACATTATTGGGTTTTGGATTTCCATCCTTTGGTAGTGTGAAACTCTGGGGCGAAGATGCTACCCGTATGCAGAGTGATGCCAAACAGCGTATTGGTTTTGTCCCCCAGCAAAATGAGTTGCTCTTAAGCATGACTGGCCTGGAGCACATCAAACTGTTTAAATCATTTCGCCAGCACTGGAATGACGAAATGGTTGAGCGTCTGGTGATCGACTGGATGATTCCAGTGGAGACGAATGTTGCCAAAATGTCCCTCGGCCAACAGCAAAAATTATCCATACTCCTGGCATTGGCTCATGAACCTGAGTTGCTGATTCTCGACGAGCCGGTGGCGAGTCTTGACCCTATTGCGCGCAGGCAATTTATTGAGCGGCTAATCGAAGTTGCATCCGATGGCAAGCGCGCGATTATTTTTTCCTCACACATTGTTAGTGATATGGAGCGCATCGCCAATCAGGTTTGGATGTTGCAAAACGGCCGTCTTAGTTATCAGGGTGGGTTGGATGAATTAAAAGAATCCATTGCCCGAGTTACTATCAGTGCTGATGCAGAGTTGCCATCTCCGCTGCCATTGGAAAATAGTATTTCCCAGCGCCATCATGGCCGCCAGGCAACGGTTACGCTTGCAAACTGGCAGCCTGAGTTGCAACAACAACTCTCGCAACAATTCAATGCGCGTGTCATGGTGGAATATTTATCGCTGGAAGAAATTTTTCTGGAGATGAACGCATGAGGCTGCCCATTGCTGCCCAGCAATTCAAAATAATACTTGAGTCCTTATTGTTTATCTCACCCTGGACACGTTGGTTGATTCTCGGCGGCTTCTGTCTGGCTGCTGTGGCGGCGACCCTACACTATCTAAGTGGCTGGATCACCTTTGCAGTCATTGCCGCATTTGGGGATGTCGCTATGGCTGTCAGTCTTTTTGTGTGTGCCATGGCTCTGCCCGGTCAATTACTGGCAATCAACACCAGCCGCCAAATTGGTATCTTGCCAGGTATTCGCTGGATGTCTTTGCTCGTTCTTATGGCTTTCTGTCTTGCGCTACCTGCTGGCCTGATGGGCGTCCTTTGGTTTTTCGATAAGCCGGTGGATTATATTGCGGTGTTTTTTACGGCGCTTGTATACCTATCAGGAATTATGACATTAGGCATAGTGTTGGCTAGTCGTATCCCCATGGGACAGAATTTTATTCTTATATTTTCCTGGTTCCTGTTTAAGCTTGCTGGCCCTTTATTAACGTTGAGTATTGTCAATTATTTGTTCTTGCTAATATTGGTATGGTTGCCCTTTTGTATCTGGTGGTTGCGCTGGAAACCAACGCAATATTTAATGAATCCATTTGGTATTGCGCATAACAATGCACAAAGATGGCAATTGGAGTTGCTCAAGACGGGTTATGGTCGTGGTTGGAAAAGTGTGTTGGCAACAGGCTTTTCTGGTGCGCATTGGCAAAATCATGCTCCCGGTTCTGCTGTTGGAAGTGTCTTGCTGGGTTATAGCGATGGTGCCAGTGATTTGTTGAAGAAATCGGCTATTGGTGTGCTGGTTTATTCGTGTCTGCTCTTGTTTGCCTTGATCAAGGGTAAGCTTTCAGATGTGGGGCAGTTCGCCTTTGGTTTTGTTTATATTATGTACCTATTTACGGCCCTTGGGTTGCTGTGGGCGTTTTCGCGCAATATGCGCAATGCGTGGCTTCTTTGTATTGGCAGCAGAGCAACCTTATTTTCGTTGGTCGAATCTACCTATTGGCGTGCTCTGGTGAATTTTTTAGGGCTATTAGCTGCAGCACATCTCGTTTCATGCATTGTCTTTAGTGAATATTTTTATAATTGGCAGTTTTCATTGCTGCTATTAAGTTATTCCTTTGCCGGGATTTTGTGTGCATTTTATGTCTGGTTAATTATTTATGTTCGCTACGGGCTGCCACCTGCCTGGTTTATTCTCCCAACGGTAATAACCATGTTGACGAGTATCGGCCTGTTGTTGGTAATCGTGAACTTCTGGCCGAGCCAGCCTCTGCTTTCATATGAGGTTACTTTGGGATATGTTGTTTCATTACTTGTTATAAGTGTTTTTTTGCGAAAGAAAGCACTGCAAATGTGGCAGCAAGTAAATTTCCGGCGGGTATATTCCTGATGTTTGTGCTCAACCCCCAATCCGGTATCCCGATTTATCGGCAACTGATCGAGCAGGTGCGGCGTATGGTTGCTGGTGGACAATTGAAGGCTGGTGATGATTTGCCCTCAGTGCGTGAATTGGCACTGTTGCACGCGGTTAATCCCATGACAATCTCCAAGGCTTATTCCATGTTGGAAGTGGAAGGCCTATTGGTTCGTCAGCGCGGTAAGCCCATGCAAGTGGCTGCGCAGCATCCCGCGATAAATTCCCATGAGTCACGCTTGGCCCAGCTCCAACCTCAATTGGAGCAATTGCTGATTGCCGCACACCAGTTGGAAATCCCCGATGAAATTTTGTTGACGGAATTACAGCGCTTGCTGGGTGAAAAAAATAAATAATTGAAAAATAACTCGCCACCTGAAAGGAGTGATTTATGAAGCGAGTATGGCTTTTTTTATTGTTTGTAATACTGGCTGGTTGCGAGCGAAACCATCAGTCAGATACCGCCAAAAATCCTGACTGGTTAAAACTTTGCCCGGACTACGCGGCCACAGGTAAGGCGCCGGTTGCGGCTAACGCCCAGTGCGGCAGCCTGATGCTGAAGGAGGATCCGCAAAATCCCCAAAGCCAGGAAATTGCGATTAACGTATTGCGATTGCCAGCGGTAATCCCGGTGCCTGAAGCTGATCCACTCTTTGTTATTGCTGGTGGGCCGGGACAATCGGCAGTAACGCTCGCAGAATCTGTGCATCAGGTGTTTAACGATGTGCGCAAAAGTCGCGACATTGTTTTTGTAGATCAGCGTGGCACAGGAAAATCCAATGCATTTGATTGTGTGTTTGAAACAGAGGCTAGCGCTCAGTTGCCTGCGGATCTGCAGCAAGCTTTTGTGCGTAAAGCGGCGGAGGATTGCGTTGCAAAGTATCGCAACCATTTTGCTTTTTACACCACGCCCTACGCAGTAGCTGATTTGGATGCGGTGCGCGCAGCGCTGGGTTATCCCAAAATTAATTTGTGGGGTGGCTCTTATGGTTCACGTGTGGTGTTGGACTATATGCGCCGCTATCCTGCGCAAACACGAGCGGCCATTATTGATGGCGTGGCGCCACCCGATATAGCTTTGCCATGGTTTATGGAGCGTGATGGATTGGCGGCCCTGGCGAGTATTAATCAGCAATGTGAAAAAACGCCCGAATGCAAGAATCGTTACGGTAATATTCTTGATAAAGCCAATGTCGTGTCGGCGCGGTTGCAAACCGCGCCTGTCGCCGTGAGTTTTCCTCATCCGCGCACTCAGGGGAAAATGAATACGACACTTGTTGCAGAGGATTTTTCTGCAATTATTCATTTGGCCTTGTATAACCGCGACTTATCGGCGCTCTTGCCGCAAGTGATCAGTGATTCGGAAGCGGGCGATTATCAATTATTCAGCTCGCTGATTTATCTCGCCAAATCGCGTAGCGATCTTTCGGGTATTAACTACGCCATGCACTACGCGGTAGTGTGCAATGAAGATTACCCGCTCTATCAACATAAAAACGCCGCGGAATCAAACCTCTTTTTAAATGCGCAGATGGTGCAGCGCTATTCGGAGATTTGTTCGCTCTGGCCCAAGGCAACCTTACCCGATAACTATTGGCAGCCGGTGGCGAGCGACGTGCCTGTGTTGATTTTATCCGGTGCTGTCGATCCGGTAACGCCGCCGCTCTGGGGGCAGTTTGTGCAAAAAAGTTTACCTAATGCAGTGCATTTAATCGCGCCGGGCGGGCATCACATAGTGACAATGGAAGGTTGTATGAGCCAATTGATTGCCCAGTTTATTGCGAAGGGGGAGGCCAAATCATTAGAAGCGCAATGCGTGCAAAATATTCAACCCCTGGCGATCCATATGCCACCGCAAGCTTCTGATTCAGCTTCGGCTATCTCTTCTTCAGCCGCGACGGAGGCCAAGCCATGATTCGCATTGAAAATATCAGCAAACATTTTGGCAACGCAAAATCAGGTGTCATACAGGCGCTAAAGGATATCAATCTGGAATTGCGCGATGGAGAAATTACCGGCCTGTTGGGATTGAATGGTGCGGGGAAATCGACACTGCTGCGTTTGATATATGGGTTGCAAATACCAAGCACCGGTAAAGTTTTTATCAACGGGATAGATGTGCAGCAACAGCCGGAGCTGGCACGTCGCCAGCTTGGCGTATTGCCAGATGATGCGGGTCTATACAAACGCCTGAACGCGCGCGAAAACATTCATTACTTTGGTGAGTTGCAAGGGTTGTCAGCGACTGAGTTGACTGCGAATACGGATGAGCTGATTAAGTTGTTGCGAATGGAAAATATTGCAGCGCGTCGCGCTGATGGATTTTCACTTGGTGAGCGAACTAAAACGGCCTTGGCACGTGCGCTTGTCCATAAACCGCAGCACGTATTGCTGGATGAGCCCACCAATGGTCTTGATGTCATTACCACTCGCGCCGTGCGTGAAATGTTGCTGGAGCTGCGAGCACAGGGGCGATGCGTATTATTTTCCAGTCATTTGATGCACGAAGTGAGCGGTTTGTGTGATCGTATCCTGGTGATTGCTGCGGGGCGTATAGTTGCTGATGGCAGTGTGGCAGAGGTTGTTGCCAATGCAGGCGTAGAATCCCTGGAGGACGCGTTTATCCACTTGTCCCAATCTGCACTGGAGGAAACTCATGTTTAATTCAGTATTTTTTCGTTCAGCATTGGTTGTATACCGTAAGGAAATACGCGATGCCCTGCGCGATAAGCGCAGTTTGCGCATGGCTTTTTTGATGCCGCTTTATTTTGTGGCGCTCTTTGCGGGCGGTGTTGTGTTTGCAGTGAATGTGATGGCCGATAAAAAAGTCGCCGGTGTCACCTCAATTAATGTTGCTGTTGAAGGCGAACAAAATTTCCCGGAGCTGGTGGCCTGGCTGCGCGAACAGGGTGCCAATGTCAAAACGATTTCGGGTGATGCCTATCAGCAAGTGAAAGCTAAAAAATTAAATTTTGCGTTGATTATTCCACCTGAGGCCAAAGCGAAACGCGATAAAGGCGAAACGGCACCAGTGTGGTTGGTTTACGACGGTGCGGATATGAAGGCCATGCCTGATGTGGGTTTTGTGCGGGGACAATTTTACGCATGGAGTAGTCGCCAGGGCGCTATTAATTTAATGGCGCGGGGTGTTGCCCCGGATGCAGCAGCACCTGTGTGGCTGCGCGAAAATAACCTCGCCGATGAGCAAAAAATGAGTGCCTACATTCTCGCCAGTTTACCCATGACGTTGCTGCTGGCTGTGTTTATTGGCAGTGTTGGTTTTTCCGCTGATATGACGGCGGGTGAGCGCGAACGTCGCTCGCTGGAGTCGTTGTTGATTACACCGGTATCGTCATTGGCGCTTTTTGCGGGCAAATGGCTTACCGCGTTGACCATCACCATCTGCGTACTTTTTATGCAGTTGGTGTTGCTGGCGATAGCATTCCGCACCTTGCCATTTAATCAATTGGGTTTGCGTGTGGATGTGAACTTTCTGGATATGATTAATGTGTTTTGGGCGCTGATGTCGGTAGCGATTTTTGCGGTGGCTTTGCAATTGAGCGTTGCTACTCTGGCAAAATCTTTCAAAGATGCGCAGACCTTGTTGGGTTTGTTGGTGTTCTTGCCCATGGTGCCGATTATGTACACTCTATTCAATCCTGGTGCTTTTTATGACTGGTGGTTGTGGGTGCCGGTATTGGGGCAGACATCGGTGATCAAAGAAATATTTTTGGGCGGCAGTGTTGCAGCCTATACCTTTGGAAAGTTTTGGGTGGTGGCATTGCTGATGACGCTGCCAGTGTTTTATTTGGGCGCAAGACAATTGCGTAAACCTAAAACGATTTATGGTTAGTTATTGTGTGAGACTTTAACGAGAGGAGTTGCAGCTCTGTGAGTTAATAATCAGGATCTTATACAGAAGCGCCTGGCATAAGATCCTGATTCACAATCAAAATACTCAACTTTGCGGTATGGCTGTATCGGCGAAAGGTTTGTAGTTTTGTATTCCCGCTAAAAAATCTTGCAGGTTGGTGCAGCTATCAATCGATATGCGTTTGCGAAACAGCGCCCAGCTTAAATAGCAGGCCAAGCGCAGTTGGGCGTCGTTGTAGGGTGGTTGGTGCGGCAGCGATAGTTTATTCAATTCCCCAAGGCTTGATTCAATACGGGCGGCTTGGCGGCGAGTGTAATCGTAAGCCTCTATATCTACGCCATCGCGCTGTAAAAAGAATAAATTCGCGGTGGTATCCAGTGCAGTATTTACCATACAAAACTGATCAAACTCGCTGGGCTCGGCCATAAATTTCTGGCCGGCCAGCTCGCGGATATATTTCAAAATGGAACCCGAATCGGTAAGAAACACCTCTTCGTGCGCGAGAAAGGGCACGCGCTTGGTGGGTGATTGCGAGCCACTGGCGGCCTGATCGGTTTCGATGAACTCAAAATCAATACCGTTTTCCAGTAGGGCGATTTGGCAATGACGCACGTAGGGAGAGGTGTAGCTACCGTAAAGTTTCATAATTCACTCGTTAATGGGTTTTGAATGCCTGGCGTGCCAGCAATAGCCAGTGCCCGTGTTGTTTTTTCCAAATAAGCATGACACCTATGTTCACTTCACCCGGTTTGCCTTTGTCATTGGTGGTGGCCACCAATGTGTGGCGAACTATGGCTATGTCATCGACAATTTTAATGCTCTGGTTTTGCAGGTCCATGGTGACAAAGTCGGAATTTCCGCTCACGAGTTTTTCAATAAACTCTGATTGGTCATCGACATGACCACCTGAGTGGCCATAGCTTAGCTCGCTGGATGTTAGCGCTTTGAGTTGAGAAGCGTCGGCATTGATCATTGCCTGACGCAAAGCTTCTACCTGCGTGGCAACCTCATTAGTGGCTTTGGTGTTTTTATCGAGTGCAAGTGCAGGGTTGGTCAGGAAAAAACTGCATAGACAAAGTGAAACAAAAATAATTTTTTTCATAATGATAGCGCTCAGGGAGTGGATGTAAAAACAATAAACCGATCCCTTGCCGAATGTGTCCTGATGGACTTGTTATTTGGTTGTATTAAAACACCTTTTAATAGCGGTAATTCAATGCTTTAAGTGCGCGGCTGTCAATGATTTTTTTGGAGTTGGCAGCTGGTTTTACACCTAATATAAGCACCTGCTCTTTCAGAGGATTTCAATATTCCAACACGGTTTTTGACAAAGAATCACCTAGGCGCAAGACTTACCAACATGAGGGTGTGTGTTGATTTAGGCGCTCCCTAATCCAGTCAGCGGCTTTGTTTAAGGAGTTTTATATGTTGGATCAAATGCGCAATTTCAATGCTGTATTCGATGAAGCCGTTTCGGCTCAGCGCGAAGACAAACGCGGTTCTCGTTCGGCGCTGCCAGCAGATGTTCTCTACTACCTTAACGAAGTACAGCGCATTGCTCTCCATAGTCTGGAAAATTTTGGGTGGCAATTGGCCTTTATCCGTCGCCCGTTGTTTATGCCACCCATGGTCGTGGTAAAAAATGGCGAGCAAACCAAATATGCAGTGCTTGAGGACGATGGCAGTGTGAACCTGGCTCCTCAGGTTAAATGGCGTAATTAAGATCGACTTGGCTTGGCCTTCCGGTCAGGCCTGAACGTAGGGATGGGCCTGGCCATGTGGATGAGGCCGTTACCAGATGTGTATCTGGCTGCGTGACCTGATAGACCTTGTTAGTATTTTGTAAATTAACGTTGGAATTTGCTTTAAGCCTCGTTCATTCAAGAGCGGGGCTTTTTTCTTTCTTGTTCTTCCTCTGGTGTTCCCCTTTTCTTGAATCATTTTTGCATTCAGCTGCAATTCACTGGCTGGCTTTAGTATCGAATCAGGTTTTGCCTTCGCGGCTGAATATTACATAAGGCGAGACTGTCCCCGGGCTTTCTGTGAGGAGGTAATTGTGAGCAAGTATGGCCTATGGTTGGTGGTATTGATGTTGGCTGGGTGCGGTGGTGGTGCTGACGTGGTGGTTGTGCAGGACCCCAATCCAACGCCGACATTTAAAAGTTTTAGTATCGTGGACAGTTATGGCGTGGATTCGTCAGTTTCCTCGCAACCTCTGGCGATTGATCCCTATAAAGACGACGGCTTATTTGATGTTTTCTGGTGGGTGAGCAGTGTAGAAAACTACCGCATTAATCTGTATTTAAATGATCGCGATGCACTTGGTGGCGCCATACTGGTTTACACCGATGTGTGCGGCAACACCGGTCGTTGCGGCAATGATGGCAGCGCGATTTGTCAGTACACCTCAGACTTCTACATGGCCTGCAATGACGATACCAAGGAAACAGATATTGCCAGTCTGTTCACGCGAGTGCCCCAGCAAATGTATTTGCTCATGGAGGTGTGTGATATAGATTCTCCTTTATGCACACTCAGATCGCGTCCCGTTCTGATGCAATAGTGTCCGAATCCAGGGCCGCCTTATGTAAACGGGGTGGCCCGAGCTGGCGACGACGGGCATAATGCAATCCAACTCTGCAATTGGCCTCATTTGCGTCAGTATCTATGGTGTTATCCACACTCAGTCGTGTCTTCCTTAAAAATGCGCCCGCGCCATTACCCTTCAGCTATGAAATTAAGCGTTCATTGCGTCGGCGTAGTATGAGTATTGAGGTCAGCTGCGCTCAAGTGACTGTGCGCGCTCCGCAATTTGTTGCACTGGCGGAGCTGGAAGCATTTGTGCGTAGCAAGTCTGCCTGGGTGCAGCAGAAACTGGCAGAGCAAGCGCATCAATTGCAGGCGCTTCCGCTAAGGCGCTATGAGGATGGTGCCGACCTGCCCTTGTTGGGCGGAGAGCTGCGCCTGATTGTCCGTCGCCACACACGCTCACAAGTGATTCGCCAGGGGCAAAGCTTGTTCGTGTTGCTTGGCTCCCGCAGTCGCCTCGATGAAGTTGAGCAGGTGCGTCGATTGGTGGCTGGCTGGTATCAGCAGGAGGCGCTGATGCTGTTGACTGAAAAAACTCGCATAGCCGCGCACCGGCTTGGAAGGCGCTATGGGGAGGTGACGGTAAGGGCCACTCGTTCCAAGTGGGGACACTGCACGACCAAGGGCGATATACAGTACAACTGGCAGATTCTGCTAGCCCCCGAGCCTATAGTCGATTATCTTGTGGCCCACGAAGTGAGCCATCTGGTCCATCACAATCACAGCCCTGCATTTTGGGCAGTCGTGGCCAGCCTTTGTCCTGATTACCGGCAGCGCCGAGCCTGGCTCAAGGCTAATGGCATGTACCTGACCCTGTAAGCTATTGATCCTGTTTATAAGCTGCGATTGTTTGAACCCCTTTGGAGAACTCCCATGATTGAACCCCTGAGCGATAACGACTCGGAAAACCTCGACCGTTTTATTATCGAGGCGATTGAGAACGGCTGCGTCTGGAGTTTGCAGGGCCCTGAAGGTTGGGCACTGTGCGGTTCAGAAAAACACGACAATACCGATGTTATGCCTTTCTGGTCGCAAGAAGAGTTCGCCCGTGTGCATTGTCAGGAGGATTGGAAGGATTATGAGCCGGTCGCCATAGAGCTGGAAGAGTTTCTGGAGGATTGGCTGACCGGTATGCACGAAGATGTGATTCTGGTCGGGGTCAACTGGGATGAAGAATTGGAAGGTGTAGAGATGGAGCCGCTCGACCTGCTGGAAGAGTTTGACCAGGAGCTGGAAGACTAGCGCCAGTTGGTTTCATTGATATCGCCGCCAAACAAGTGGTCGTGCAGAATGTCTACATGGTTTTTGCGGGCAAAGATTTCGAGGTCAAGCAAGCTTTCGCACAGGGGGGAATAAACTACCCCGGCGGTGCGATAGTCGCGGTTGGTGATTACAAAGGCAGTGCCGGTGGCTAGCAGGCGTTTGGATATGTGGCTAAAGGCGCGACGCTGAATCTGCAATACCAGCAATTCAAAGTCCATGCACAAGCGCATTAATTGCGGATAATTGGTTTCCCTACGATCAATAAAGCAAATTTCCCGGCTGCCCAGAATGTCTTCTTGTTTAAGTGATGGGTAAGGCATAGTTGTTTATTTCTGGTACTGCCTTCCGTTGCGTTAGGTCTGGCGCTGTTTCAGGGCGCGGATTACATCACAAGCCACGCCCGAGAGCGAGTGTTATAGTCACATTTTTTTACCATTAAAAACCCGGGAGTTGCTAATGAAGAGCATATTAAGTCGCGCCTGCCTGGCCTTTGGCATATTGTTGCTAGCCGCCTGCGCCAGCCTCAATCCAGTGCCCAAGCACCCTGACGTAAAGCTGGTGGGGATTCGGGTTTTGCCGGCGGAAAGCCTGCTGCAGCGAGATCTGGCGGTGGATTTGATGATAGTGAATCCTAACAATAAGGATCTGTCTGTGCGTAGTATCAGCTATAACGTTGGCGTGGAAAACGTTAAATTACTTAACGGCATCTCCAGCGACGTGCCCGTCCTCAAAGCCAATGGCGAGACGCCGGTGACTCTGAAAGTCTCCGCGGATGTATTGTCGGTTTTAAGCTTGCTGCAGCACTTTGCCAGCAATGGCGTGAGCGACAAAGTGAATTATAATTTTTCCGCCGTTATAGATTTCAGCGCCTGGTTGCCGTCGCTCCATGTGGATAAGAAAGGGGTATTGCCCCTGGGTGGTACCAAATAGCGAACAAGGTTTCAGAATAAATCCGGCGTTAACAACGCCGATGCATCAGCAGTAAGTATCAGGATATTCAATGAGTGAGATAGTGATCCCGCCCGATGCCGAAGAGCGCATCGCCCTAAAAGACTACACAGAGAAAGCCTATCTGGATTACTCCATGTACGTCATCCTCGACCGCGCTTTGCCGCATATTGGCGACGGTCTCAAGCCTGTGCAGCGCCGTATCGTCTACGCCATGAGCGAGCTGGGTCTCAAGGCCAGCGCCAAGTACAAGAAATCCGCACGCACCGTGGGCGATGTGATAGGTAAGTTCCACCCGCACGGTGATTCCGCCTCCTATGAGGCCATGGTGCTTATGGCCCAGCCTTTCTCCTACCGCTATACGCTGGTGGATGGTCAGGGCAACTGGGGTTCACCGGATGATCCAAAATCCTTCGCCGCTATGCGTTACACGGAATCGCGCCTGACCAAATACAGCGAGATTCTGCTGGAAGAATTAGGGCAGGGCACCGTGGATTGGTTGCCCAACTTCGACGGTACCCTGGAAGAACCAGCCGTATTGCCTGCCCGTGTGCCCAACGTGCTGCTCAACGGTACTACCGGTATCGCCGTGGGTATGGCAACAGATATTCCGCCGCACAACCTGCGCGAGGTGGTCAACGCCTGCGTGCATCTGCTCGACAATCCCAATGCCACTGTGACCGAGCTGTGCCAGTTCGTGCTCGGCCCGGATATGCCCACTGAGGCAGAAATCATTTCGTCGCGCGATGACCTGATCAAAATGTACGAAACCGGCCGCGGTAGCGTACGCATGCGCGCTGTCTGGCAAAAAGATGAAGATACGGGCGATATCATCATCACCGCGTTGCCGCATCAGGTGAGCGGGGCGAAGATCCTTGAGCAAATCGCCGCCCAGATGAACGCCAAGAAGTTGCCCATGGTGGCGGACTTGCGCGATGAGTCCGACCACGAGGAGCCAACCCGCCTTGTGATAGTGCCGCGTTCCAACCGTGTGGATGTAGAGCAGGTGATGCAGCATTTGTTTGCCACCACCGAGCTTGAGCGTACCTACCGCGTCAATATGAACATGATCGGTATTGACGGTAAGCCCGCCGTTAAGCCGCTCAACAAAATTTTGAACGAATGGCTGAGCTTCCGTACCGTCACTACCCGTCGCCGTCTGCAGCATCGTTTAGAGCGTGTAGAAGAAAGGTTGCTGCGTTTGGCAGCCTTGATGATCGTGTTTTTAAATGTGGATGAAGTTATTCGCATTATTCGCGAAGAGGATCAGCCCAAGCCGGTGCTGATGGAGCGTTTCAATTTAGTTGAGATGCAAGCGGAATATATCCTTGAAACCAAGTTGCGCCAGTTGGCGCGTTTGGAAGAAATGAAAATCCGCGAGGAGCAGGATGATTTGCGCAAAGAGCGCGATAACCTGCAAAGCATTCTGGGTTCTGCGGTAAAACTGAAAAACCTGGTGCGCAAAGAGCTGCAAAAAGTCGCCGAAGAATTTGGTGATGATCGCCGTTCGCCCATCGTTGAGCGCGCCGAAGCCCAGGCCATCAGCGAAACCGAGTTGATGAGTATTGACCCAATTACGGTTGTTATCTCCGACAAAGGCTGGATTCGCGCCGCCAAAGGCCACGATATAGATGCAGCCGCGCTCAGCTACAAAGCGGGCGACAGTTTGAAATTTGCCGTGCATGGCAAGAGCAACCAGCAAGTGATACTGCTCGACTCCACGGGACGCAGCTATTCGCTGCCCGCGCACAACTTACCGTCCGCGCGTGGCCAGGGTGAACCTATTACGGGCAAAATCAGCCCGCCAAGTGGTGCGACCTTCGAAGGCGCGTTGATGGGTACTGATGATCAGCGCGTGCTGCTCGCCTCCGACGCCGGTTACGGATTTGTGGCCAAGCTGGAAGATCTCTCCAGTAAAAACAAAGCCGGTAAAGCTATGTTGACCCTGCCGGAAAATGCGAAGGTGTTGCCTCCCCAATTTGTGAGCAATCCCGAGCAGGCATTGCTGGCAGCGGTGAGTAACGATGGTCGTTTGTTGGTGTTCCCTATCACTGAGTTGCCTGAGCTTGCCAAAGGCAAGGGCAATAAGATCATGAACATCCCCTCGGCGCGCGCGCAAACCCACGAGGAATATGTGTTGGCAGTGAAGGTGATTAATCCCAACCAGTTGCTTACGCTTTTCTCTGGAAAGCGCCACATCACCCTGAAGATGTCCGATCTGGAACATTACAAGGGCGAGCGTGGTCGCCGTGGCAACAAGCTTCCGCGCGGTTTCCAGAAGGTGGATGCTGTCGAGGTGGCGGATAAATAATCTGTAGCTATAGTTAAGTTGGTCGCAATCCAAAAGGTGGGCAATGCCCACCTTTTTTCTGGTGCCCCTTTTTCTATAGTCACATTACATCCGGAATCCTACATGAGCCAAAACAAACGTCGCCACGTACGTACCCCTCTGGTTTGCCGTATAAAAGTCACTCACAACAATGAAGAGATGTTGGTTAAGACTCGCGATATTTCCGATGGGGGTGTATTTGTGGTGCTGGAGTCGGAGCAGGTACCTCCCATTGGCACAGTGGTTACCGGGCAGGTGCAGGGCATGATGGAGGATGCTCCCATATTGGATATGGAAGTGGTGCGTATTGAGCCTACGGGTGTAGGGTTGCGATTCATTAATCACGAAAACTGATTTACTGGGTGGTCATTTCTAATTTTCGTTTTTCTAATCATCGTTTTTCTTTTGCCAAGCGTTTGCGATTGCCGCACAAAATCCTGCCTGCGATGTAAAATCTGCCATCTTGTGATTGCAGAGGTTTTTTATGCTTAAGCGAATTATTGCCGCCGTGCTCCTGTGCGGCTCCCTCAATGCCCATTCCGCCACAGTGCTGATTTACCATCATGTCAGCACCACCATGCCAGCATCTACCAGTATTAGCCCCGAGCATTTTGCGGCGCATATGGACTATCTGGCCAAAAATAATTTCAAGGTGGTACCGCTAACTGACTTAACAGAAAAGCTAAAAAAAGGCGAAGCGCTACCAGATAAAACAGTCTCTATCACGTTTGATGATTCTTATGCGGATGTTTATACCAGTGCCTATCCTGTGTTGAAAAAATACGGTTGGCCTTTTACGTTCTTTGTGAATACGGACGCGGTTGGTTCAGGCAAATTATTTGTGACCTGGGATCAACTGCGCGATATGTCAAAACACGGCGTGACTATCGCCAACCACACGACCAAACACAATCACATAGTGCGTCTGAACGAGGGCGAAAGTCGGTCGCAATGGCGTACGCGCATTAAGGGTGAAATCACCGCCGCGCAAGAAAAAATTGAAGCAGAAATTGGCAGTGCTCCTAAAGTGTTTGCCTATCCCTTTGGCGAATACAGCGCGGAGGTGAAAGATATTCTGGATGATCTCGGTTATATCGCCTTTACCCAGCAGGCCGGTGTTTTATACGGCAAGACCGATTTGCAAACGCTGCCGCGCTTTCCCTTTGGTGGCAGTTACACGGAGCTGAATGATTTTATTGAAAAGATAAATACGCTACCCATGTCGGTAAAGCGTGTGCAATTCTATGCTGACAAACAGCATGAGTTGAAGGATATACAAGTAAAGGCGGGTGATAACCCATGGCTAGTATTGACGCTGGATGATAAAAGTCTATTGCCGAAAATCCACTGTTTCTCGTCCAACGAAGGTGCCATCAAAGCAGACGTTATTGGCGATACACTCTGGGTTCAGGGCAATAAAGCCTATCCTCAAGGGCGCACCAAAATCAATTGCACCGCGGCCAGCAATGAGCGCGGTCGCTTTCACTGGTTTACCCAGTTATGGCTGGCAACGGATAAAAATGGCAAGTGGACTTATCAGGATTAAAAAATTCTGGTGCAGCACAAATAAAAAAGGTGGCAATTGCCACCTTTTTTATTTGCTGTTTTTTTTGCTTAATTATTCCAGATTCGCCGAGCGAATCATCGAGCGCACTTCGGTAATATAAATGTCGCCGCGACCGCAATATTTGCCCAGGCCGGCAACCAGTGCATGGCCGGTAAATTGTTGCTCGTTGTGGCGAATTTTGGCGCGCAGGTCACGCAGGCTGCGGTAGGCGTTGTTGGTGTTGATGTTGCGGTAATAGGAGTTGAGCGAGTCTTCGATGCTGTCGAATTTGCGCACTTCATGGGTGGCAGAGGCAGCGCGACGTGTGGGCACTATGCCGCAGCCTTTTTTGAAGCACCATTCGCCAAACAGGTTGTTGCCTTCCTGTGCAAACAGAGAGGTTCCCCAACCGGATTCAATTGCCGCTTGTGCAATTACCATTGAGGAAGGGATCACATCCACGCGCAACAGCAATACATCCACCGCCATTTTATCACTGGGATAATCTTCTTTGCTTACGTAGAAATCTTCGCGCAGGTGTGCCAATTGCTCTTGGTCAACGAAACCCAGCTCATGCTTTTGCGCCAGCTCGTCTTTGATTTGCAGCAAGCGTTCGCGGGTGGTGAGAATTAATTGGTTCTTTTGTTCTACCAGCGGGCGCAGTGTTTCGATAAACAATTGCACTCGCTCCATAGGTTGGTTAACGGCAGTCAGATCGGGTAGCAGCGTGTTACTGGTGAGTACATCGCTATCGATCTTGCCGCTGAGCGGGTTCATGGCGAGCAGGGCAACCAACACCATACAGCCGATGGCGTAGGCAAGAAGGGCAAGGCCCAGAATCCATTTTGAAAAACTGTTTTGCATGATCATACCTTTCTATGGGGGCCAGCTCCGCCGGCACCCGATTGCTTGTGAAAATAAAACGATGTGAATTTTTTTTTGCGCTTACAGATCCAATTGCTTGCGCAGTGCTTCCATACGCTTTTGGTTTTCTTCCTTGCTCAGTGGTGTCTCTATGGTTTGTGGCAGTGCGGGCACGTTGGGCGATGGCAAGGTCTCACCATTCATCACTCGCTCGCAGAGCTTCAAGTAGTGCCGCTCAAAAATCGGAAAGGCGACTTTCTCGGAATTGCTCGCCAAAAAAAACCAGTCGGCTGCGCAACCCGCGTGGTAAATCGCCGGGTGGCTCCAGTGATAGCCCGCTTTCGGGCTGGGCGCGCGACAGGCTTCTACATAAGCTTTGTGAGCATCCAGCAAACCAAACTTTTCCGGGTCCCCCTGACAGGCGCGCATCATGCGGTTGAGCGTCGGCAAAAATTCCGATTCCTCAATTACCTTGCGCGCACCGCGCAAAATGGTTTCAGGTGCAAATTGGCTCAGGCTTTCCAGCCAGAGTTTTTTGATCTGGTTGAGCACCTGGGTATCGCTGTAAGCCTTGTAATACTGGTTGTGATAATTGATGCGGAAGAGCGCAAAAATTTCATTCAGGGCGTCTATGTGCGCACTGGTCGGCGGCGTGCGGCGCTCTTGTTGATCTGCACTTCCGCTATTGGGCCCAGCTGCGGTCGGTGAGGTCTTCGACAAGGCTTCTATCCCTTGTGCTACCTGTTGAATGAGCTGATTGCTGTCCTGCATGGTGATTACCTTGCTGCGCTAATGGGGCCAGGCTGTGTTGCCTTGCCCAATGGTATTTTACATGTTGCAAAAATTTGGTGTTCCAGGACGCGTGTAGCTGATTGCTCTCGCGCCAGAACAATACAAATTCCGGCACCTGCCGCCGGGCAAATTCTATGTCGATGTTTGCCAGTCGCAACACATCAAAGAGATCAGTGCTGGGTTGCCAATGATCCGGCAAGCGCCTCGGTTCTGAGTCGTGCTCCAGCGCCGAACTATAACGCACCCATTGGCGCTTCACGTGCTGGATAAATTTACTGTTCCAGGTGCGACCCACCTCACCGCGTTCTTGCCAGTAGAGCACAAACTCGGGGATGGCATCCTCCACAAAGGCGTAGCTGATACCTGCGTGCTTGACCAGTACTTCCAGGGCGTCTTTGCTGGGCTTCCAGCCGAGGTGCATGGCGATATCCTGGTCGCGCTTTAAAAACTCTTCATTGTTTTCGCGCGCCTCGCGCTGCTGGCGGGCTACTTGTGTCTGGTAGTTGCGCCACTTGTGCAGCACATCTTTTAAAAATTTGGCGCCCCAGGAATGGCTGGATTCGCCGCGCTCGCGCCAATAGGTAATAAACTCGGGCAGCTGCTGGCGAACGAAATCCTCGGGGATATTGTGTTGGGCTATCTGGCCCATCAGCTCGCGATCCGGCTGCCAGTTGGCGGCGATCAGATTGGCCCCTGTGCCCATGCTCATATTCACTATGGGCAATGCCTGGCGCTGTGCAGGTTTGCTGTCGTTAAACGCGATGCACAGACGGCGGCTTTCCACATAGGGTGCCGAGGCCAGCAGTATCACGCCCTTGTCGCGCAGGCTCTTGCTGATGCGCTGCACATCCTGGTCGCTCCAAAAGGGCATGGCCTGTTCCACCATGCTATCGCCCAGCTCCAGCCAATCGCGGCCATCATGGGCCACTAATGGGCGCCAGGCGGCTATATCGGCGAAGATTGCCAGCATGCAGGCTTCTTCCAGGCCAATAGTGGCGGCCAGTGAAGGCGATACCAGCAGCGGACGTTCGGGGATCAGGGATGAGCTCATGAATAGGGCGCGTATTGGGCAATTTGCAGGGTGTGAATTGTAGGGGGATTGGCGTTTGGAAGCCAGCAGCGGAGGGTTATAAGGTCATCGCCACGCCTGTTACAGGTTGATACAAACCCGTCTATGACTGTTACAGCATTCAGGGAACCCCGGCCTTAAGCTGGCTGCATCAAAAAACATCAGGCTTAAGGATTACCCCATGTGCGCCTATTCTCGCTCATTACCTCCCGTTAAATTGCTCGCCTTGCTTATCGCGACTTATGGTTCAGTACCATCTGTCTGGGCGGATGACAAGCAGCTTGAGGTCGCCTCGCGCGACGGCATTGACGAGGTGGTTGTGATCAAACGTCGCGAGAGCGACTATTCGGTGATTACCGAGCAGGCGCAAAAAATCCTGGAGGTGCCAGGTTCGCTCGGCGATCCGATTATGGCGGCTTTCAGCCTGCCCGGCGTGCTATCAGCGGGTGAAGTCGGTGCCCCTGCCGTGCGCGGCTCCTCGCCGGCAGACAACCGCTATATGGTTGATGGTGCGCCGGCCGGGTTTGTCTTTCACAGCTTTTCCACTTCGGTATTTAACGAAAATATCATCCAGGACTTTCAGCTTTACTCCGCCGGCTTTGGCCCCCAATACAGCAACGCCATTGGCGGTGTGTTCGATATTAAATTGCGCGACCCCAAGCATCAGCCCATCACTACCAAGCTGGATCTTAATACTCTTCACGCTGGTGTTTTTACCGAGGGCGAAGTAACGGAAAATTCCGCTTTTTATTTGTCAGCGCGCGGTAGCATCCAGCAATATTTATTTGGTGATAAAGCGAAGGAAGATTTAGAAAAGGAGGATGGCATTCGTGTGCAGGAGGTTCCGCAGGATTCCGATTATCAATTCAAGTATCAATATAATCTCGATGATGCTAATAGCATCACCCTGAATGCCAACGGTGCAACAGATTTGGCTGAAGCTGAATTCCTGGATTTATCTACTGATGTATTGGAAGATCCTGATATGGCAGGCGACGCCAGAATTAAAAATAATTTTCAAAATGCCTTTATCAGCTGGCGCTCACAACCCGATGATAGCTCGCAATTGAATGTGCAGCTGGGTCAATACGTCAACAAGGGCGATACCTTTTGGGGCGATAAAAAATATTTCTTCAATATTAAAACCACGGATAGCTATGTTACAGCGCAATATGAATTCTTGCTGGCGAAAGATCATAGCCTGACTTTGGGCGCAGAGGCTCATAGTACTGATTATGATTACACCGCGCGCTTTATCAATTATGTATGTACTGAGACAGATCCTGATTGCTTATTTCGTCGTGGCGAATTGATCAATACCTCTGATCTCATCAAGGTAAATGAGCAAACTTTTTATCTGAATGATCACTGGGCTGCCGCTGATACTTTCTCGTTGGATGTGGGCGGGCAGGTTCATTATAACGATCTGACTGAGGAGACTTTTTATCATCCTCGCGTGGCAATGAGTTGGAATTTTGCACAGGATTGGACACTGACATCCTCTGCTGGTACTTATGATCGTTTGCCCGATATCGATAAATTATTTCCCGATGTGGGAAACCCGGACCTGAAATCGCCGGAATCAAATCACTACACCCTTGGTTTAAAACAAACTCTGGGGAATGGTTGGAGCTGGTCGGCAACGGCCTATTGCAAAACGATGGATCAATTGCCGCTCGCCATGGGCGTCGACGCTGTGCCCAACTATACCAACAATGTTGAAGGTGAGGCTTATGGCATGGATTTGTTTATCAATAAGGAGTTGACGGATAAATGGTATGGCTGGCTCGCATTAAGTGCGTCAAAAAGTACACGCACTGACAAGTTAACAGATAAAGAAACGGATTATTATCTGGATACGCCCCTGGTATTAAATATGGTGGCCAACTATAAGTTTAATAATAAATGGACGCTGGGCGGCCGTTTTACGGCGCGCACAGGACATGCCTATACACCGATTGTTGGCGTGCAAAAAAATCCCTATTTCGACAATCATATTTTGCCGGTGTATGGCGATGCTTTTTCCGAAAATTTACCCACCTATGCACGGCTTGATATACGTTTGAAGCGCGACACCACCTTCTGGGGACATCAAGGCGCCTGGACGCTGGACATTCTCAATGCGCTCAACCGACGCAATGTCACTGATCGCCATCTGGATTACAAACGCACAACATCGCCACAAAACTTTACATTGGAAGATGAGGTGGGTTTCGGTATTATCCCGGCGGCAGGTATTTCCATCACCTTTTAATAAATTGGGTTTCGCTTTTTATAAAGGCGTGGCCCAAATTCGCAGCCTCTGTCTTATGATTACATTTTTTCGCATAGTGTTTTGTTGCCTGTTGGCGCCAAGTCTTTGGGCTGCTGACCTTTCAACCGATATACGTAAGGGCGCGGAAGGCCCCCAGGCAGGCGACGGTAATTATCTCGAATTAGGCTTTAGCATTGGTGCTATTCGCAGCCCTTACCTTGGCCTTCCTCCTGGTAATAAAAAAAACGAGATAAATATATTGGGTTCGCTCGATCTCAATTTGCGCTATCAATATAAGGGTTTTTTTGTTGAGGCTTTTTCGCAAAGCCTGGAGCAATTTACCTGGGGTTACAACTTTATTGAAGGAGAGCGCTGGGCATTGGATGCGGTGGCCCTGGAGCAGCACAGCGAGCTGAGCAAAGATGAAAGCAAGGATTTGCGAGGCTATAAAAAACGCGATGCGGATTTTATGGCAGGCATACGCACCACGGGTTACTACGGCAACTACATAGTGCAACTGCACGCACTCACTGATATTAGTGACACCCATGATGGCCAGGTTTATTCATTGAAAATGGCGCGCCACTGGCAATATAAAAACTGGAACTTCCACGCCATTCAAAGTGAAAGCTATCGCACCAGGAAAGTGGTGGATTACTATTTTTCGGTTGAACCTGAAGATGCCAGTGAGAAATTTCCGGAGTTTCATGCCGCGGCCGGTTTTACACATACCACTGAAATTGGTGCAACTTATCCGTTGAGCCAAAAGTGGGTGTTTCGTGGTCTGTTGCGGCATATTGAGTTGGATTCACAGTGGACAGGCAGTCCGATAATCCTCTCGAAAAGCGGCGATATGCTTGTGGCATCTTTCAGTTACGTGTTTTAACGACCATGACTTTTTTCAGTAAGGATATAAAAGTTTTCTGGACGAGCGCAGTGCTCTGCATTGCCGCATGGCTGCCTCATGTCCATGCGCAAACTTCGGCTGCGTCGCAACAATCTGCGGAGGCAGTATTGCGCATAAAGCCCGCGCGCTGCATTGCCTTGCATGAGGGGCAGACCTGCTATCAAACCTTAAAGATCGAATGGCAAGCTGAAACTCCTGATGGATATTGTCTTTATCAAAAGGATAACAAGTCACCTTTATTGTGTTGGGATAATCTGGCAGCCGCGCGCGGTAATTACGAGTTTGAAAGTGATAATACGCAAAAATTTACATTGATCCGAAAGCGCGATAACAAGGTCGTCGCCGAGTTTACGGTGGAAGTGGCTTGGGTCTACGATTCACGCAGCCGCCGCGAAAGCCATTGGCGAATCTTTTAGCACAACTGTTATTGGTATTCCATGAGCCATCAAAGCCATATTTTATTGGTTGAAGACGACACTTCCCTCGCTGAATGGATTGGGGATTATCTCTCCTCCCAGGGGTACCGTATTAGCCACGTTAGTCGCGGCGATCAAGCGCTCGCCGCCATGCAAAACCTGCAGCCGGATCTGGTTATTCTGGATGTGCTGTTGCCCTATAAAAATGGTTTTGATATTTGCCGCGAGGCGCGCCAGTTTTATCATCATCCGATTTTAATGCTCACCGCGTGCAGTGAAGAGACCGATGAAATTCTCGGCCTGGAGCTGGGCGCTAATGATTACATCAGCAAGCCGGTCAAGCCTCGTTTATTGCTGGCGCGCGTCAAAGCCCTTTTGCGTCGCGAGCAAGTAGAGCCGCAGACCAATACCACCTTGATCTTTGGCCATTTAAAAATCGTGGAAGATGCCAAGGCCGTTTTTTGGCAAGGCGAGCCTGTGAGTGTGACTAGCCACGAATTTGATGTGCTCTGGCTATTGGCAAGTAATGCGGGCAAGGTGATTGGCCGCGAGGATCTGGTTACCCAATTGCGCGGCATTGAATACGATGGTTTGGATCGGTCTATCGACATTCGCATTTCGCGGCTGCGCAAAAAACTCGGTGACAATGCTGCCCAACCTTTCCGCATTAAAACTGTGTGGGCCAAAGGTTATTTATTTGCGGCCGATGCCTGGGAGTAGTTGTGCGTAAGCTAACCGTTTCGTTGGTGCTAGTGGTGGTGGCGGCCGTAATAGGGTTGGGCTGGGGTATTGATCAGTGGTACAACAATACCCATGCACCGGAAGAAAACCAATCGATAAAAAGTTATCGCCAGTTGGGGCGGGAATTAATTCAGCTGGTAAGTGTGGCCAATATTAATCAGGAACAATTGCAGCATTGGGCCGATCAATCCAATACTCAACTTGAGTTAACACCCTACGCTGAATTCCCTCTGCCGCCCAATTTAAAAGCCGCCTTCGAGACCGGCGAGCCGCTGTTGCTGGATTCTGGCAGCGGCATGTCGCTGCATTATTATTTAGCCTCACAGCAATTGGTGGTGACTTTTAAATTACCGGAAAATGCCGAGACACGCGATTCAGGTTTGCGTCTGTGGCTAACATTGTTGTTTTATGCTGGCGTTATATTGTTAGTGCTTATCTGGCTTTATCCGCTGCTCAAACGTCTTCGTTTGTTGCGACAGCAGGCTGTGGCCTTTGGCGCAGGTGAGTTGAGTTCGCGTATTCCGTCCGGTGTTTCCTATATCGCGGATATAGAACAGGAGTTCAACCGCATGGCCCAGCGTATTGAAACCCTGGTGTACGACAACAAATTATTATCGCGCGGTCTCTCCCACGATTTACGCACGCCCATAGCGCGCCTGCGTTTTGGTTTGGATGTATTACACGAAGCGGAACTTTCTTCCGCGCAGCAAAAAACACTGGCCCATTTAAATCGCGATCTCGTGGCAATGGAAACGCTGGTGGAAACCTTGCTCAGCTATGCGCGTATGGATCAGGCGAAAATCAATTTCAATCCAGCGCTGGTGGATGTGGGACATTGGGTGGAAGATATAGTGCGAGAGTTTTATGAGGAGCAAGTTCGCATTGAGATAAGGCCATCCAACTACGCCGCCAATATCCTTGCTGATGGCGAATATCTGAACATGTTAATCCATAATCTTATCCAGAATGCCGAGCGCCACGGCAAAGGCAAAGTGCTGGTGCGCATTGTCACCACGGAAAAAAACGTAGCATTGGCGGTGGAAGATAATGGTCCCGGCATCCCTGTCGAAGAGCGCGAACATGTGGTAAAACCTTTTTACCGCATTGCCAGCGCGCAAAATACCCAAGGCCATGGTATGGGGTTGGCGATTGTCGAGCGTATTGCGCAATGGCACAAGGCGCAATTAATGCTTGATGAGTCGACGGAGTTGGGTGGATTAAAAATTAGTGTGGTGTTTGCGCGCGGCACACTTTTTTAAAGTCATGCCGCGCATCTATTAAGTTTGTTTCAATCCCGCTAGGCTTGTTCCAATACCACTAATGTCTGCCCCGCTTGTACACGTGCCCCTTCCGCTTTAAGCAATTGCATCACCTTTCCGTCGGCCGGCGCTTGTATATTAATTTCCATTTTCATGGATTCCAGGATCACCAGTAGATCGCCCGCTTTTACCTCTTGTCCGGGTTTTACGCAAATTTGCCAGAGGCTGCCGGATACAGGGCTATCAATTCCCAGTGCATCATCGGGGATGGCATGTTCGCCATCTTCATCAGCAATTTCTTTGGGCTCGTAATTAAATTGGCCGTTGGCATGCCAGCGCTCCAGCTCTTCAGCAAAGGCGGCTTCGCGCTGCGCCGTAAATTGCGCGATGCTCTCCTGTTGTTCATCAATGAAGGTTTGATATTGTGTCAGGCTGAATTGGCTTTCCTCAATGCGCAACGGATAACGACCTTGCGGAAAATCGCGGCGGATTTGTTTAAGCTCGTCAGCAGTCACTTCATAGAATTTAATCTGGTCAAAGAAGTTCAGTAACCAGGGTTGCTTAAATTCCTGCGTCTTGCGGTAACGATTCCACATCTGCAAGGTGCGCCCCACAAATTGATAGCCGCCGGGGCCCTCCATGCCATAAACACACAGGTAGGAACCACCGATGCCTACCGAGTTTTCCGCTGTCCAGGTGCGTGCCGGGTTGTATTTTGTAGTGACTAAACGGTGCCGTGGATCAATGGGGGTAGCCACGGGTGCGCCGAGATAAACATCACCAAGGCCCATTACTAGATAAGAGGCGCTGAATAAAATATTTTTTACGTCATCAATAGAATCCAGTCCATTGATGCGGCGAATGAATTCAAGGTTGCTTGGGCACCAGGGCGCGTTGTCGCGCACCGATTGAATATATTTTTGAATCGCCAGCTGGCAGGCTTCGTCATCCCAGCTCAGGGGCAAGTGCACAATACGTGAGGGAACGGTTAATTGCGCAAGCTGGCTTTGCAGTGCTTGCTCGCCATGTTTCAAATGTGCAAGTAACTCAGTAAGCGATAACGTCTGGCTGTCGTAATGAATTTGCAGTGAGCGAATACCGGGTGTCAGTTCGCGCAAACCAGCAAGGGAATTTTGCTCCAACCATTGCATAAGTGCGTGCACGCGAAAGCGCAGGCGAATATCCAATTCCAGTGCGCCATACTCTACCAGCAAAAAGTGATCGCCAGCGACGCGATACACAATATCCTCGCCATACTCTGCTTTTGGCAGCTGCGCAACAATGGGTGAAGCAGTCTGCGCAATAGCGTAATCTTTTTCACTAACAGTGAGTGATTCTATTTGTGCTTGTTGTGCCTGCTCGGCGGACACCGCATCTTCCAGGCTGATAGGTACAAAACGAATTTTATCGCCAGCGCGCAATTGCCCGAGCTTCCACAAATCCGCACTGATCACTGTGGCGGGACAAACAAAACCACCGAGTGATGGACCATCGGGGCCGAGGATTACCGGCATATCACCGGTAAAATCCACAGTGCCGAACGCGTAGGCATTATCGTGAATGTTGGACGGATGCATACCCGCCTCACCACCGGAGCTGCGCGCCCAGTTCGGTTTTGGGCCAATCAAACGCACACCAGTACGGCTGGAGTTGTAATGAACTTCCCAGTCGCTGGCAAAAAATGTTTTTATATCTTCATCGGTAAAAAAATCCGGCGCGCCATGGGGGCCGTAAATCACGCGCAATTGCCAGTGGTTACTGATGGTAGGTTTAAGTGGTGTGGGCAAAGATGCGTTTGCTAATGTTGGATTGCAATTTTCTGCATCCAGCGCGAGTATGTCGCCAGCGCGTAATGCGCGACCATTGTGGCCACCGAATTGTCCGAGCGTGAAGGTAGATTTTGCGCCCAGGTAATTCGGGCACTGGATGCCGCCGGCCACGCACAAATAAGCGCGAGCTCCGGTTTTGATGCGACCCAGAATTAATTGTTGCCCTGCTGATACCTTAATAACTTCGTAACGACTAACAGATGCTCCTTCAAGGCTTGCCTCTATCTCTGCACCCGTAATAACGATGCGAGTTGCTGCAGTGAATTTTAATATCGGACCTTGCAAGGTAATTTCCAAACCAGCGGCATCGGCGGTATTGTTGAGCAAACGATTACCAAGTTGGAATGAATAATTATCAAAAGGACCGGAGGGTGGAACACCTATATGCCAATAACCGATACGTGCGGGATAATCCTGGATCGTTGTTTGTGTTCCGCCCTGGATAACTTCAATGCGTGCGGGTTTATATTGGAATTGATTGAGATAGCGCGTAGTCATCCGGCCTTCGCGCAAGGTATCGTCCTTGAGCAGGCTGCGCAGATAACCGAGGTTGGTTTCAATACCATAAAGTTTGGTAGTGGCGAGTGTGTCTTCCAAGGTTTGCAATGCCTGATCGCGATCATCACCTTTAACGATAATTTTGGCGAGCATGGGATCAAAATAGGCGGGCACTTCTATGCCGGTTTCAATCCAGTGATCAATGCGTACATGTTGGGCAACAGGAAATTCAACCTGGCTCAGCAGGCCCGCACAAGGTTGAAAATCTCGTGCTGGATCTTCCGCATAAACTCGTACTTGAATGGCATGGCCTTTGGGTTGTAATGCATCGCGGCGAGCGCGCAAATTCGTTAGCTCACCCGCTGCTTGTTGCAGCATCCATTCCACCAGGTCCACACCAAACACTTCTTCGGTAACGCCATGCTCTACTTGCAGGCGTGTGTTTACTTCGAGAAAGTAAAACTGGTTTTCGCGCGCGTCATAAATAAATTCCACAGTGCCCGCGTTGCGATAATTGACACTGGCAAGCAATTGTTCAGCGGTGCGTTGCATTGCCAGGCGCTGCGGCTCGGGTAAATGGGGCGCCGGGCACTCCTCAACCACTTTCTGGTTGCGGCGCTGGCTGGAGCAATCGCGCTCACCCACCGCTACGGCTGTACCAGCACCATCGCCAAATACTTGTACTTCTATATGGCGAGCGGCAGCAATAAATTTTTCGAGGAATACGCCATCGTCAGCAAAGTTGTTTTTACCTAAGCGTTTTACGGAGTCAAATGCGCTGACCAATTCGCTTTCGCTATTGCACAGCTGCATACCAATGCCGCCGCCGCCCGCTGTGCTTTTCAGCATAACGGGATAGCCGATGCGTGCAGCAGCTTCTGTCGCAGCGGTTATATCTTTTAATAAATCTGTCCCGGGGCAGAGTGGAACATCTGCAGCCTGCGCCAGTTCGCGCGCTTTATGCTTTAACCCGAATGTCAGCATTTGCTCGGCTGTTGGGCCAATAAAAATTAATCCAGCAGCTTCGCACTCCGCCACAAACTGTGCGTTCTCACTTAAAAATCCATAGCCGGGATGGATTGCCTGCGCGCCGGTTTGTTTGGCGATGGCAATAATTTTTTTGCGGTCAAGATAAGTGGTTGCCGCTGCACCTTCGCCCAATGGATAGGCTTCATCTGCAAGGCGAACGTGCAAGGAATCTGCATCTGAGTCAGCGTAGATCGCGACTGAGATGATCTGTAAATTTTTCAGTGTGCGAATAATGCGGGTGGCTATGGCACCGCGGTTGGCAATCAGGACTTTGGTGAACATGATGGCTCCGGCGGGTCGTCCCGCTGGTTGAATATGCAAGTGATGGTCGTCCATCACAGGTGAAATCTATTAAGTTTTAGCTCGGCTTAATTCCACACCAAAATTTCAATCGGTGTTGGGTTATAGCCGTTGCAAGGATTGTTAAGCTGGGGGCAATTGGACACCAGCATCACAATATCCATTTCGGCTTTGAGCTCTACATATTTACCCGGCGCAGAAATGCCATCCGCAAAGGTCAAGCCGCCTTCGGGTGTAACGGGAACATTCATAAAGAAATTAATATTGTGGGTAATGTCGCGCTTGCTGATACGAAATTCCGGATGCTCGGCAATAGCGAGCATCCAGCTGTCGCGACAGGCGTGCATGCAGCGTTTTTCCAAACTGTAGCGAACTGTGTTGCTTTCGGTAGCGCACGCGCCGCCCAGCGTGTCGTGGCGGCCGCAGGTGTCGGCAACAATAATGGCCAGGGAATTTTGCGCGTTGGAAATTAATTTCGTTCCCGCGCTCAAATATAAATTTCCCTGGGTGCGAATGGTATCCATAGCACTGTAACGTTCGCTGGGATCCTTAGCATTGTAAAAAAGTACGTCGGCAGCCTGGTTGCCTTCCAGATCCACTATACGGAACGTTTGGCCCTGTTTTATTTCGCCCAGGAAGTAATCGCCAGCGCCTACTGTAAAACTGTTAATCGCCGCTTCTGGTGTCAGTGTGCTTTCAAGTAATGGCATTTTGTGTAACCCCGATTTATTTAGCCGCTAGATAATAGAGCGCGTTGTTGTGAAAGCCGCGCTGGTTTTCCGGGCGATAATTTTTGCAGTAATCATCTTCCGCAATCGCATCGGCTTCACCCAACTCAATCAACACAGGTTTAAAGGGATACTGTGTTGCGCGATTAAGCGGGTGGGGGCAGGCGTGCATCACTACCAGTGTATCCATTTCAAAACGCAGGGTGACTGAATTGCCCTCGCACTGGTTGTTGATGTCGAGTTGGATGTTGCCGAGGTCGTCGGCAATCACTTTGCTAAACCAATTGATATTGGATGCCATATCGGCGCGGCCCAAACCGTATTTCGCCAGCTCGACCAGGAATGCATCTGTGCCATTTTGCAGCCATTGGTTGCGATCAGCCTGGTAATCGCGAGCACCGAACTGTTGCGTAATTTGTTCTGCGGTGCTGTTGCCACAAATACTGTCGTGCCAGCTGGGAACATTATTGGCTGAATGCTCTTCTACAATGGATGCAAAAATTCGCCCCATATCGGAATAGAGACAATTGCCTTTTTGTAATTTAAATGTGTGTTGGCACTTGAGTGTGTCAGGCGCGTTATAGCGCTCCAATAAATTGCGAGGGTTGTAAAACAACATGGCGAGGTTTGCACCGCCTTCGATGTCGGTAATTTTCATTAAAGTGCCGCGGCGCAACTCCAGTGACCAATGGCCGTTACCGGGTAGGGTGGTGGTGTAAATAGCGTTTTTCATAAGGCTAACTCACTTGCAGGGAATTCTGTTTTGCTCAGAACATCGGCCAGCTCGTTGTTTTTGCGTGTGACTGGCAGGTCGTAAGTAATATTTGCACCATAGGCTTCTGGTGCGTGTGGATCGCGGCGCAACTTATCGAACACCCAAAGGCGTGTGCCCAAATAAAATCCTTCGCGCAAATCGTGGGTAACCATAAAAATGGTGAGCTGGTGTTCGCGCCAGAGTTTTAAAATAAGTTGATGCATATCGGCACGTATACCCGGGTCGAGCGCGCCGAAAGGTTCGTCCAATAATAAAATGCGCGGTTTGCGAATAAGCGCTTGTGCTATGGCGAGACGCTGCTTCATGCCACCGGACAATTCTTGTGGATATTTGTTGGCGGCTGCCGACAAGCCCACGGAATCGAGTAATGCCTTAGCTTCTTCCTCAACGGCTTTTTTGCGGCTGCCAAATAGTTTCCCTAATAAAGGCGACTGCTCAAACTCGCGCGCCAGGGCGACGTTTTGCAGTACGGTAAGATGTGGAAATACGGAGTACTGTTGAAACACAATGCCACGTGTTTGATCCGGTTCTTGCGGTATGGGTTTACCATCCAGTAATAATTGCCCCGAGCTGGGTTGCTCCATGCCTAATAACATTTTTAGAAAGGTACTTTTCCCGCAGCCGGAAGTGCCCACCATGGTGACAAATTCACCGGCATTAACGCTCACATTCATGCGTTCCAGCACGACATTATTGCCGTATTTTTTCCACAGGTTTTTGGTTTGGATCATAGCGCTCATGTAAGTCGTCTTCCTTTAAAACTGCCATTTGAAAAACTTACGGCTCGCCGTTGCCAGCAACCAGTCCAGTAAAAAAGCCAGGAAGGTAATCCAGGCTACATAGGGCAATATCACATCCATAGACATATAACGGCGCACCAGAAAAATTCGGTAACCCAAACCATCGGTTGACGCTATGGCTTCCGCAGCAATTAAAAATAGCCAGCCGGCGCCCAGCGACAAACGCACGGCTTGGATCAGGCGCGGCATTAATTGCGGTACAAATACACGCAATAATATTTGCCAGGTAGATGCGCCCAGTGTTTGCGCCTTCACTAATAATTCTTTGGGAATTGCCTGGGCGCAGGCTTGAATATCCCGCGCGATAAAGGGAGCAACGCCGATTACAATCAGCGCGATTTTTGATAACTCTTCCAGCCCGAATACGATAAACAATATGGGGAGCAAAGCCATGGGCGGGATCAAGGACATGATGGTTAGCACAGGCGCGATGGTGGCGTTAAACCCCGGTAAGGCGCCGGTCATTAAACCAAAAACGAAACCAAAAAATGCCGCTATACCTATGCCCATGAGCAAACGTTTCAAACTGCTAAAGGTGTCCACCCAAAATAAATATTCACCTGTGCGCTTGCTGGCTTCAAGGGCGTAGCTGTGTATGGTTGCACCCATCTGGCTAAAGCCCGGCAATAATTTATCTGTAGCGTTTTCCGCCAGACGCGCATCCGAAGCGACCACATAAAGCAATAGAATGGCGATAAATGGCAGCGCGCCCAGCAAAAAGCTAACAGGTTTGGATGGTGTGATATTGATTAAACGTTTCATGAGCTTTCCCGCGTGAGAGGAGCAGAGCTCCTCTTTTACTCAGATTATTATTTTTACCCAGACTATTGTTCGGCGTTACAACTTGTTATCGGCTGCCATCTGCATATAGGTGGTGTCAAAACGCAGCTTTACATTTTTGCTGTTGCCGTAAACGCCTTTGGGGCCTTCGACTCCCACAACGTTTGCATCAGCGGCACCTTCACCCAATAACCCATGGGCGAACGAAAACTCAGCCACTTTTTTCATAGTGCCAAGCAGTGCATCGCTTTTTACAAACTCAACAGCGGAGGTTGGTGTGTAAAACATTTTGGTGGTTTTGAGTTGGCTGTCAAAGCCGGCGAGATCGGTACTCGATGCTTTTGCCATAGCAGTTTTAGCGGCGGCGGCTTTGGCATCAGTCGCACTCATAGTCGCCATGATTTCATACCAGGCACCTACCAAGGCTTTGCCGAGGGCAGGGTTCTTTTTCAGCGTTGCGCTATTCACCACCATTAAATCCATAATCTCGCCGGGAATTTGCGATGAGTCGAACACTTTGGTGCTGTGAGGTTGCGCGAGAATTTCACCCACCAGCGGATTCCATGTGGTCACCGCTGTCACACCCTTGGTGCCGTAAACCGCAACCATATCGGCATCTGATGTGTTCACTACTTTTACATCAGCTTCTTTGAGTTTTACGCTTTCGAGTGCGCGCGCTAATAAATAATGGGAAACGCTCAGCTCAACAAGATTAACGTTTTGGCCTTTGATATCTTTCAGCGTTTTGTTGTCGCCTTTTAAAATCACGGCATCGTTGCCGTTGGAGAAGTCGCCAACAATTAAGGCGGTGCTATCGACACCACCGGCGGCGGGAATGGTAAGCGCATCCATGTTAGTCATGGCGCAGGCGTCGAACTGACCAGCGGTGTATTGGTTGATGGATTCAACGTAATCGTTGATCTGCACAATCTTTACATCTATGCCGTATTTTTTTGCCCACTTGTCCATGATTTTTTGTTCGGCTGCATAACCCCAAGGCATCCAGCCGACATAAATGGACCAACAGACTTTGAAGGGTTCAGCAAAGGCAGCAGAGGTTGAAAGGCTTAAGCCAAGAACAAATAATGTTTTAGTGCAGAAGGATTTGATAGAGCGAGTGGCGGGCAACTTGAGCATGTAAACCTCCAACGGTTTGGTCACAGGGCTTTTGTAATTACAGGGCTTTCGGGATATTGGGAGCACTCTGGCGTTCTCTGCTTCTGACTCAAGCACCGCAATTGCTAACGCAATGGGTGCACTTATCATCAACAGGCACTAGGCCATCATCTCCCGGGCTTTTATCCCGCCGTGTAACCACAAGGCTCGCGCCGTTGGGGTCGAACGCTCTCGGACCAGTCACTGCTGTTGCAGCCGGAACCCTAGCGTTCTATTTTGTAAATTGTTGCAAATTATCTATTTCAAGAACCCAGAGTGCGGATTCTATTCATGGTTTTCGCTGGGTTTAGTAGAGCAATATAAATGCCAATCGCAAAAAAGAGCGAGCAATTCAGTAGGGGCGCGGGCTATTTAAAACGGATGCAAAAAAGTTGTGCGTTAAATTTGTGAATTTCAGAGTGTGTGCGCACTATTGTGGTGCAATGTGTTTTTTAAAAAACAAGATTGGGATATTAAAGCGATGAAGTCTGGAGGGATATATAGTTAATGGCACATCGTCATCCTCGCGAAGCGGGGATCCAGTTCTTAAAAATTATGCTCAATTCTGAATGCATGGGAGAGCTGGATCCCCGCTTCGCGAGGATGACAGTGTGGTGCGCTGTTTATACTTCAACCGGTGTTGTCGGGTGATTGCCCCATTCAGCCCATGAGCCGTGGTAAGCGCGAATATCAAAACCTAAAGCCTTGCCAACCAGGTAGGTAAAGCCGGAACGGTGATGGCTTTGGCAGTGGGTGATCATGCGTTTGTCGGCGGTCAAGCCCAATGAGGCCAAATATTCCTTTGCATCTTTTCGAATGCGCAGGCTGTTGTTGCGATCCATCAGTGATGTCCACTCCGCATTGATGGCGCCGGGAATGTGGCCACCTTTCATGCCCATCACACGCTCGCCGCGATATTCCGCCGGGCTGCGTGCATCCCATACCACAAAGTCAGCGCGGTCCAGTTCGGCAATAATATCGGGAATTTCGATCACAACTTTCGGATCAATTTTCAAATCGGTTTTGCTGGGTGTCAGCGTAGGGATCTCCTGGGTGAGCGACTGGCCAGAGGCAATCCAGGCGTGCAAACCGCCATTTAAATAGGAATAGTTTTTATGGCCAATAGCATCCAGCGTCCAGATCATACGGCCGGCCCAACCGCCACCTTCATCGTCGTAGACCACAACGTGTGTGTCAGGCGTTAACCCCAAAAATGAAAATACGCGGTTGAGTTGTTCAACGGATGCAATCTTGCCTGGCACTGGTGGTGTGCCTGCCACAATTTTTTGCGGCGGTACATGTATGGCGCTGTCGATATGGCCTTGCAAATAGTTTTGCTCATTGCACATATCGATGATCAACAGTTTACCGGCGGTAGGTTGTGCGAGTAGTGCCGCCAGTTGGGTGGGTTCAATTACAAAAGGCAGAGCCATTTTTTACTCCTTTAGATATGTGGTTTAACCCCCACCCAACCTCTCCTTGAAAAGGGGAGGCCTCGATAGTCAAATAAACCTTGTCCAAGGCTCTGGCAGCTCCTCCCCTTTTCAAGGAGAGGTTGGGTGGGGTTATTTTTTAGTTCTCGTTCAATGTGCGCAAAATGTATCTATAGGAATCCATCCGCGTCTGGCTGATATCGCCGCTTTCCAACCCTTTTAAAATGGCACAGCCAGGTTCGTGGCGATGCGAACAATCGCGGAATTTGCAGTGGCCGAGGAAAGGGCGGAATTCGATAAAGCCTTCCAGCACTTCGTCTTCATCCATATGCCACAAACCAAATTCGCGGATACCGGGAGAATCGATCAGCTGGCCGCCACCCGGGAAGTGCAAAAGCGTAGCGCTGGTGGTGGTGTGGGTGCCTTGTTGGCGTTCAGACAATCCACCTACACGCAAGTTGCTCTCGGGCAGTAGCGCATTTACCAGTGAGGATTTACCTACACCTGATTGCCCAACAAATACACTGGTGTAATTGGCGAGGTACTTTTTAAGCTCATCTAATCCGGTTTCGGTTTTGGTGGACACCATCAGCACTGTGTAGCCCAGGGCGCGATAGGTGGTTTCCAGATAGGTGACTTTTTCACGAGTGCTGTCGTCGATACGGTCGGTTTTGTTAATCAGCAGCACCGGTTCTATATCTATCGCATTGGCGGCGACCAAATAGCGGTCAATCAGGTTGGCGTGGGGTTCAGGGTAGGGCGCTACTACAATAATGATACGGTCGATGTTCGCGGCCACGGTTTTCATATCACCGTGGGGATCGGGGCGCTGCAGGGCGGAGTCACGCGGCAAAACAGCCACTACAACACCCAGCGGATTGCCGGCCCGCCAGACTACACGGTCACCTGTCACCAATGAGCCCAGATTGCTGCGGAAGTGGCAGCGCTGTTGCTGGCCCGCATTTTCGCCCTCAGTCGCTTCCACCACTACCTGCATGCCGTAGTGGGTAATCACCAGCCCGTGCTGCTCTGGCCCCAGGTCGCTCTCCAGCAGCGCCTCGTCGGCCTGGTGGTCACGTTTGCTGGCGCGGGCACTGCGCTCTTCCTGGATTTTTTCGATGCGCCATTGCTGGCGGCGGGTGAGTTTGCGTTTGGACATGCGCTCTGCTGTGGTGAGGGTGAATGTTTGGCTAGACTGGGTAATTACTTTAAGCTGCGCAATTGTGCCCTATTAGCGAGGAAAAACCCATGCAGAATGACAACAACCTGATCTGGATCGATCTGGAAATGACCGGCCTCAACCCGGATACCGACGTGATTATCGAAATTGCCACCATAGTCACCGATGCCGACCTCAACATACTCGCCGAAGGCCCGACGTTCGCCATCCACCAACCCGACAGCATCATGCTCAATATGGATGACTGGAACACCAACCAGCACGGCAAATCCGGCCTCACCCAGCGCGTGCGCGAGAGCCAAATCAGCATCCAGCAAGCCGAAGCCGAGACCATCAAATTCCTGGAGCAATGGGTGCCTGCCGGCAAATCCCCCATCTGCGGCAATTCCATCTGCCAGGATCGCCGCTTTTTAGTTCGCGGCATGCCCTTACTGGAAGACTACTTCCACTACCGCAACCTGGACGTCAGCACCGTCAAAGAACTCGCCCGCCGTTGGCGCCCCGACGTACTCGCTGGCGTGAAAAAATCCGGCGCACATTTGGCGTTGGATGACATTAAGGATTCTATTGCGGAGCTGCAGCATTATCGTGGTACGTTTTTTAAGATGGATTGAGATTTTGTGGGTTAAAACAAAGGCGCCGATGGCGCCTTTTTTAATTCTAAAATTACGCTCTTGGTGCTCTCAACCCCTTTTCGAGGGCACTATGTTGCTTCAGCAACAACGCCGGGACTCGTTAACAAGCGGTTAACGATCTGTTGGGTAAGCTGCGCCATCACTTTTTTGCGGAGTAGGCGCCAGTGAGCGATTTGCAAGTTACCGGTCAGCAGTATCACCCGTTTTATGAAAACCAAACCGGCCCATTTCAATGGCCAACAATGTCGCGTATTTTGGGGGCTCGTCGCGCGTCGCGCCTGCGTCAAAAAATCAAATACCACACCCGGTTGTTTTTTTCACGAAAGTATCGCCAGCCACTGATAGATGAAATTAATCAGCACGCCGCCTGGATCAAACTCTTCGAATCATCTCCCAAACATTTGATGGCGGCAATTGCACATTTTCTCGATATTCGTTGGAACGTGACCGACCGCTTTCGCGCTTTGCAAATTGATTTGCGTTATGCGCACCAGCATTTTGGTGCGCAGTTCGCCAACAAATTGGTCGCTAACGAGGCTGTTGCTCTATTTGAGCTGAGTGAGAGTTTTAGTGTTCAGTTGTGCCTGAATCCTGTGAGCCTTCATGAAGGCTTTTGGTCAATCATGTTATTGGATGCCCAGGGCGCACGTTTATTTAATCTCACCTTTGCTTTTTTGGCCGCTGACAAAGTGCTCATAGGCTCAATTCAAGGCGGCGCACGTGATCAGGAAAGCAAGTTGGAATCCATTCAGCAGGTGACTCGTGCGGCCCATGGCTTGCGTCCACCGCCGTTATTGTTGTGCGCGTTTCAAGCTGTCTGCCGGCGGTGGGGTATAAAAACTATTTGCGCAATAGATCAATACACCCATGTTAAAGGCGGCTGGAAGCATAAGAGCAATCGTTTTAAATTTGATTACCAGGTGCTATGGCAAGAGGTGGGCGGTGTACAACAAGCTGATCATTATTGGTCTATTCCGCTACAGCCGGTGCGTAAGGATTTGGAGCAGATTCAATCCAAAAAACGCAGCCAATACAAAAAGCGTTTTCAATTAATGGACGAGCTTGAACAATCAGTACAGGCAGTGCTGGATAAAATGCCTGGCTAGTAAATATCCCCGCTCAAAGCATTGGCTTTGTGCGGGGATATATCATGCGAAATTATTTTTTCTTGTCGAGTTCGGCAATTTCTTTTTGCAGGCCTTTCAATGAGGCTTCGACACTTTGCATGGGTGTCAGGCCATCTGGATAGACTTCTTGTTCTACTACCAGCCACAGGGTGCCGCCAATAGTACGGTTGGCAACGATCAGTGATTTCCAATCGGTGGTGTCTTTACCGATGATGGCGTTTTCGGTGTTGCCTGGCTCAGGTGCTGCTGCTTTGTAGTGAGTGGTAATAGTGCGGCCGGGATAGTGTTTTACGATATCCACCGGATTTTTGCCGGCGACTTCTGTCCAACCCACATCTTGCTGCAGCACTACACCGGCGGGCGTATTTTTCGCAATCACGTCCCATGAAGTGGTGTCATTCTGGTCGAGCATTTCAGCTTTGTGATTGTGATAGCCAGTGTGCATACCCAAAGGTGCAAGCTTGGCCTCAATGGCACTCAGGTCTTTTGCGGTTTCTTTGGCGCCTTCTGGTGTAGCAGCGCGTTTATCCATCGGGATAATCAACATCTTGCAATCAATCGCTTTATAAAACGCGACAGTTTTATCAAAGTTTTCTGCATTCAATTTATCAAAAGGAACGTGGGCTGCGGAGGCTTTTAAACCGAGCTTATCCAAAAATGCTTTCAGGCCTTTTGGATCATCCGCGTATTTGCCAAAGTTGCCGGCAAATTCCACACCTTGAAAACCCATGGCTGCCAGCTGTGTGAGGGTACCTTCAAAGTCGGCGCTCACAGCATCTTTGACTGACCAAAGTTGCACGCTGAGTTTTGGGCTGGTAGTGGCGGCCTGGGTTGCACCTGCGGCAAGGCCGAGGCTGGTAATCAGTGCCAGGGTAAGGGAGCGGTAAAGTTTCATTGTTTGGTCCTTTTATCGTGGTGTGATCTTATCGTTGGTGTTGATATTAAATCTTGCCGGCTTTGAATTGTTTGGCGGCGTAATCGCAAGCGCGCGCCGTTAAGGCCATATAAGTGAGCGAGGGATTTTGCCACGCAGATGAAGCCATACAGGCGCCATCGGTCACAAACAAATTGGGCACGTCGTGGGCTTGATTATAGCCGTTGAGCACAGAAGTTTTTGGATCTTTGCCCATACGCGCCGTTCCCATCTCATGGATGGATAAACCTAGCGGCCACTCTTTGGGCGAAGCGTTGTGTTTGACCACATCTTTTACACCAATGGCGGTAAGGATTTCGGCGGCTGTGTTGGCGATATCTTCGCGCATGGCAATTTCGTTGTCTGAGTAACTGCACTCAATATGTAACTGCGGCATGCCCCATTTGTCTTTTTTGGTGGGATGCAGGCTCACCGAGTTTTCGTAGCGAGGCAACATTTCGCCTGAGCCGCTCAAACTAAAGTTCCAACCGCCAGCTTTTTTGATGGCATTTTTATAATCCACGCCAAAACCATCTTTGCCGGCAAAGCTGCCCCAGCTCTCGCGTGAAGCACCACCTCCGAGGGAATAGCCGCGCACAAACTTTGGGTGTTTATCTGTCACATTGCGAAAACGCGGCATATAAGGGCCAGTGGGGCGACGGCCAGAATAATAATCCTCTTCAAAACCATCAACGCGGCCTGAAGCACCTACAGAGTACAAATGGTCCATCAAATAATGGCCAAGCGCACCGGATGAGTTTGCAATGCCGTTGGGGAAAGTATCGCACTTTGAGTTGAGCATAATTTGGGTAGTGCCCAAGGTAGATGCGCAGAGGAAAATCATCTTCGCGTAATACTCGCGTGTCTCCATGGTCTCCGCATCTATTACACGTACACCAGTAGCACGTTTGGTTTTTTTGTCGTAAATCACGCTGTGCACTATGGCGTGAGTGGCGATTTTTAAATTGCCGGTTGCCAGTGCTGGTGGCAAGGTGGAACTCTGGGTAGAAAAGTAAGCGCCGAACGAACAGCCTTTTTGACATTCGTTGCGAGCCTGGCATTGCATGCGGCCCTGTGCCAGATGGTGTTCTTTGGGAACAGACAAATGTGCGCAACGGCCCATAATTAATTTGCGATCAGAATATTTTGCCTCAATGCGTTTTTTCATTTCCTTTTCGACATTGTTAAATTCAAACGCTGGCAAAAATTCACTGTCGGGCAGAACGGGAATATTTTCTTTCGCACCGCTGATGCCCGCATGCTTTTCTACATAGCTGTACCAGGGCTCAAGGTCTTTGTAGCGAATGGGCCAATCCACACCGTGGCCGTCCACCGCATTTGCATTAAAATCCAGGTCGCTCCAGCGATAGGATTGACGGTGCCACAGGAGTGACTTGCCACCTAATTGATTTCCGCGAATCCAGCTGAAGGGCTTATCTTCCGGTGTGCTGTATGGTAAGTCGCGGTCATTGCCATAGAAATGTTTGGTTGCATCGTTAAATGCATAATTTTGGCGTTGGACATAATATTGATCCTCTACCAATTGCAAATCCACCTTGCCACGGTTGTGCATCTTCCAGGGCGGAATGGCTTCGCCGATATAATCCTTGCGGTGTTCAACCGGACGACCGCGTTCAACCATCAAGGTTTTTAAACCTTTCTCGGTTAATTCTTTCGCCGCCCAGCCACCGGTAATGCCGGAGCCTACAACAATTGCGTCAAATTTCTCGGTGGTTTCTTTGATATAAACATTATCCATAGCGCGTTACTCTGCTCGTCAATCAATTGTGTTATGCACAGGGCTATTTGTGATCTATCGGGATTAATTAAGGGACCAGGCTTTGCCAATTTTTGCGAAGGGGAAGTTGCCTTGATAGCCGCCGGGAACTGGCAGGAAGGCAAGCTCCTGGCTGGCGCCCGCTTCAGAGGTGTAGTAACCAAAGAGCGTGTAAGATTTCATCTGGTGGAAGAAATTTTTATCGTCCTGGATGAAGCCCATATCCAATTTTTCCAACGCAGTGAGTAATTGCACTTGTTGCTTGTGTGTGCAGGTTGAAAACGTTTTGTGGAATTTATCTTCGGCTACTGCATTGATGCGTTTAAGGCCGGCTCTGAATGATTGCTGCTCATCTTTACTGACGCACTCCGCCAGGTATTGATCAATAAATCCATGTACATCTACCGCCAGCGCACCGGGTGTGTCGGTAGCGGGAATAATTAATTCAGCAATCTCGCCAGTCATTTGCAGTTCGTCTGCGGTCAGGAATTTGGTGGCGCGTTTGCGTGATTCTGGCGAAGAGGCGGCCAGCAGATCGAGCGACTGGGCTGAGAGTGCAAGTCCGAGTAGGCCGGCAATTTGTTTCATCGCTTTGCGGCGAGGGTGTTCTAGCTCGGCGGATGCCAAATTATTGTTATGCTGCATGGTGTGTCTCCAGTGTTGCCCCAATGCGAGGTGCGGTTGCGATAACTCTAGCTCGGTCTGCTGTAAAGCTCAGCTAAGCTTTATCAGCAAATGTAAAGGGCTGTAAAAAGGTTGAAATCATCGGGTGTAAACGGTTACATTTCGGGCTCACTATAATGAGGGCTGCGCGCAAGTGTCCAGCGCACAAGGCCAAATTAAGGAGTCAACATGTGTAAATTTTTGTCAGGCAGTATTGGGCTTTTATGTGTATTGCTCGCTGCTTGTACGCAACCGCAATCAGCCTCTAGGCAAGAACCCGCCAGCGCTAAACAACAGGCCGGCATTGGTTTAAGTGATCCCAATCCTACTCCAGAAACCCGTGCACTCTATGCACATTTACAAAACATTAAACAAAGGCACGTGCTCTTTGGGCAGCAGGATGCATTGGCTTATGGTTTTGCCTGGGATGGCAAAACAGAAACAGCCGCACCTCGTTCAGATGTCAAAGATGTGACCGGCGAACATTCTGCATTGATAGGATGGGATCTTGGCGGTTTGGAATTGGGAAAAGAGAATAATCTCGACGGTGTCAATTTATTGAAAATGCGCAACGGCATACAACAGGTTTACAAACAGGGTGGTATTAACACAATCAGCTGGCATATGCGCAATCCCGTAACGGGTGGCGATCACGCTGACAAAACACCGGCTGTAAAAGATATTTTGCCCGGCGGCAGTAAACACGAATTATTTAAATCGCGGCTGGATGCCTTGGCATTATTTAATGAGCAGATAAAACTTGGCGATACCTATATCCCTATTATTTTTCGCCCCTGGCATGAGCACAATGGCGAATGGTTTTGGTGGGGCAAGGGCAATGCCGGCGAGCAGGAATATATAGCACTCTGGCGATTCACTATCGATTATTTGCGCAACCAAAAACATATACACAATTTTATTATTGCCACATCACCGGATCGCAGCCGTATAGATTTGAATAATTTCGAACATGATTATATGTACGCTTATCCTGGCGATGCCTATGTGGACATTATGGGGTTGGATAATTATTGGGATCTCGGTCATCCCACTAACAAGGCCACACCTGCAGAGCAGCTGGCTAATTTTTCACAGAGCCTCGCCAGCGTTGCTGCTATCGCCAATGCGCATAAAAAATTGGCAGCGCTCACTGAGTGTGGGTCAGAGGCGATTCCCAATCCAAAGTTCTGGACAGAGGTTTTATTAAAAGGCATGACTGCTAATGAACAATCCCGTCAAATGGTTTACGTCATGCTATGGCGCAACGCCACTAAGGGTGGCCATAACGGCCATCACTTTTATACGCCCTATCCGGGCCATCCAAGTGCAGAAGATTTTGTGCAGTTTAAGAAAAGCGACTTCGTGCTCTTTGGTGATGAATGGATGCGGTTGAATAGATAACCTGAATTGGAGTGGCTATGCCTTGCTTGAATAAAGCATCTTCATATGATGAGTGGTTGCGCGCGTCTCACTTACTAACGCGAGTCGCTACTCATTTGCATGAGCTGGGCAGCCCACTCTGGTCTGAATATCAGGTTTCACTTGAAGGGTTGCAGGCTTCTTATAGATTTGATGAGTTACATTTTATTTCTGACGACTCCGGCCAAACTGTCGGTGTTGTGTTTTTACAAGTTTCTGATCCCTATTTTTGACCTGAGGTTACAGGTGCGGACACTCTGTTTCTGCACAAGCTTACTATAGATCCGGCATTTGTCGGCTGCGGTTACGGTGCTGTTGCTATATCACTGATTACAGCGGAGGCGAAAAAGCGCGGTTTGCGCTGGATCAGATTGGATTGTGATGACAGGGTGCTGCTACACAGGTTTTATACGAGTGCTGGCTTTCAGTTGGTCGATATCAACATGATCGACGAGTTTCGCGTGGCTCGTTATGAATTGTCGTTGAACGATAAATGAAAATGCCCTGCCAGAGATATCGGGCAGGGCTAAACAGGCGATGATTACTAAAGCTAAAACAAAAACTTACTCAATGGGCAATGTCAAATTCACTACGAAGTGGGCTTCGTCAGGTGCTGCATGTTTTTTGGTTATTGGATCATAGTTGCCATCGTCAATAACCTTGCTAACGGTAAAGCTTAATTTGTCATTGTATTTGTAGGTGGCATCGAGGAAGGAAACACCATCCAGGCCTGAGCCATCTTTTGTCATGTGCTGGCCGTATTTAAACGCAAACTTGGTAAAAATAAGTTCGGCAGTCATGTAGCTGTAATCCTTGTTATCCAAGGGGGCTACTTCAGCTGAGATCGCATCGTAGTAAGTCAATTTGAAAGGGCCGTAGCCAACGGTAGGGATGATCTCAACATAATCACCCGGGTTGATGGCTTCACCACTTTCTGTTTTAGGGTTGGCGTAGTTGTAGGAAACCAGGCTCACACCATAAGTGAAATCGTCAACCTTGCCTGAATAACCCCCATAGATGTCATATTCCGTACCCAGGGTGCCATCACCTGATGATGTCCAGAGGCCAGCAATAAAACCGTTGCTGCTCACGTTCACATCGCCAATCAAGGCTGCACCACCACCCAGGTCAAAACCCCTCCAGTAATACATATTGGATACACCAATGGTCGCTGCCACTTCGGCCTGAACAGGTGCGGTAAAACCTGTCGCGGCGGAAAGCAGGGCTGCAGTGGCGATCAATTTTTGTTTCATCTTCATGAGTAAATTCCTCTAACCAGGATTTTGGATTGATATTTTTGTTGAGGTAGTCGCGCTTTACGGCCTGCGCAACCTAATGCCTGTTTGTTTATGGCGAGGTGTCTATAGCGAAAAGCACGCCAAGAAAATTTTCTTATTAAAATTCATTAGCTTGATGCTAGTCCTCCATCTTGAATACAAGGTTATATACCTATCTTTCCATCGGGCTTTTGCTTTGTTTTGGTGCGCATTGATTTTGCTTTGCATCAAATGTGGTGCAAAAATATTTTATAAAAATGTTGTTAAATTTATCGATTTTTTAATCTTGGTTTTTTAAAAAACCAAGATGGTGTGGATTTTTTGTGAATCTTGTATTTTTTTAAAAACAACCTTGTTTTATAGGGTTTTTACGTGCATCAATATGGAAATAACAGATGTGTTTTGCACGTATAAGGTGCGATATTTTTTTACAATCTTGCATTTTTTTTAATACAAGATGGGTGGTTTTATCGGTATATGGTTGATTTCTAATTGGATAATCTTGCGCTTTGGTGGTGCGCGATTTGGTTGGCACGGTTGCTGCTGTAAATCTAATACACAATCTTGTATTCAAGATGGAATATGGATTTGCACGCAAAACATCAGGTGCAGGCAATCAGATAATGGCGACCCCAATAATGACGCAGATGTTAACCGGATCAACAATTACCCAATGGCTGGCGGCCTATAGCAGTGGCAGCACATCGCCATCCCAAGCATTGCATGAGCTGCGTGAACAGCTTGTAAGCCAGAGTGATGCCGCCTGGATTTATATAGCCTCCGTCGCCGAGCTGGATGCGCAGCTTGTGCAGCTGGCTGCGTTGCCGAATGCTGAGTCACTCCCCCTTTATGGGGTGCCTTGTGCGATAAAAGACAATATAGATGTTGCAGGCATGCCGACCACGGCAGCGTGCCCTGCCTTTACTTATGTACCTGAGCGTGATGCCACCTGCGTTGCGCGTTTGCGCGAGGCCGGTGCCATAGTGCTGGGTAAAACCAATCTCGATCAATTTGCGACTGGCCTTGTGGGCACACGCTCCCCTTATGGAGCTGTGCCCAATGTTTTTAAGCCTGAGTATGTTTCCGGCGGCTCCAGCTCCGGTTCTGCTACAGCGGTTGCCAATGGCCTGGTGCCTTTTAGTTTGGGGACTGATACGGCCGGGTCTGGTCGTGTTCCGGCGGGCTTCAATAATATTGTTGGGCTCAAGCCAACCAAGGGGCGCTTTAGCACTACAGGTGTAGTGCCCGCCTGTCGCAGTTTGGATTGCGTGTCTGTATTTGCGTTGACTGTGAGCGATGCGGATTTGGTTGCGCAGTTGCTCGAAGGTTTTGATGCGGTCGATGCCTATTCCCGTGTGGGTTGTGGGCCAGCAACCTATTTTTCGGCGCGTCCACGTTTTGGTGTGCCCACCGAGCCCCAGTGGTTTGGTGATGATGAGGCGCAGCGCGCGTGGGAGCAAACACTGACGCGCATGATTGCCTTGGGTATCGAATTGGTCCCACTGGATTTTGCGCCCATGTTTGAACTGGCGCAGTTGCTTTACGGCGGCGCCTGGGTGGCAGAGCGCTATGCAGTAGTCGCTGATTTTATAAAACAACACGCTGCTGATATGAATGATCCGGTGCGCAGTATTATTGAAAAAGCGCCGCAATATTCCGCCCTTGATGCATTCAAAAGTGAATACGAGCGCGCTCGTCTTGCGCGTGATATCCAATCCGTTATGAAGTCAGTGGATGCGCTATTAGTGCCAACGGCGCCGCGTCATCCAACCATTTCCCAGGTTAATGTTGAGCCTATTTCTGTTAATAGCCAGTTGGGCACCTACACCAATTTTGTGAACCTCGCCGATTGTTGCGCCCTCGCATTGCCTGCTGTCATGCGCGCTGATGGATTGCCTTTTGGTATCACTCTGATTGCTCCCGCCTGGCAGGACGCAGCGCTGGTTCGCTTTGGAAAATTCTGGCAAGCCAACACAACTTTATCCTTGGGTGCTACTGAAAAACTATTGTCTCCTGCTGCTGATGATCATTCCGTTCCGAAAGGCTATGTGCGCCTGGCGGTGGTAGGTGCGCACCTCACAGGAATGCCGCTCAATGTGCAACTGCAAGAGCGCAAAGCCTTGTTTGTAGAGAGCACCTTCACGGCGGATTGCTACAAATTATTTGCGTTGCCCAATACCACGCCACCCAAGCCGGGATTAATTCGCGGCGAAGCAGGTGCGGAAATTATTGTCGAGCTTTGGGATGTGCCGCTGCAGCATTTCGGCAGCTTTGTTGCGCTTATACCTGCACCGCTCGGTATAGGCACATTGCAGCTGCGCGATGGTCGCGAGGTAAAAGGTTTTATTTGCGAGGGCATAGCTATCGAAGGCGCCGAAGATATTACGCACTTTGGCGGATGGCGAGCTTTCATCCAGCACAAAAATAGCATTACAAAATAAACCGCACATTGACGAATACAGCGGTCGGAGAAGAATCATGTTTACACGAGTGCTTATAGCAAACCGCGGCGAGATAGCCGTTCGTATTGCCAAAACCCTGAAAAAAATGGGTGTCGAATCTGTTGCGGTTTATTCGGATGCAGACCGCAACTCCGCCCATGTCAGCGCCTGCGATACAGCAGTGTGTTTAGGTGGCAATACGGCAGCAGAAAGTTATCTGCAGGCAGATCGCATTATTGCGGCGGCAATAGAAACCGGCGCTGAGGCGATAATTCCCGGCTACGGATTTCTGTCGGAAAACGCGGCCTTTGCCGAAGCCTGTGAAGCTGCCGGTATTGCATTCTGTGGCCCTACGCCCGAGCAAATGCGCCAGTTTGGTTTAAAGCACACCTCGCGCGAATTGGCAGCGCAGGCTGGTGTGCCGCTAACGCCAGGTACGGGTTTGTTGCAATCACTTGAAGAAGCGTTAAGCGCTGCTGAAGAGCTGGGCTATCCAGTAATGCTGAAAAGCACAGCCGGCGGCGGTGGTATAGGTTTGACACGCTGTAACTCTGCCGATGAGCTTGAAAATGCTTACGAAAGTGTAAAGCGTTTAGGGCAAAACTTTTTTAGCGATAGCGGTGTGTTTCTGGAGCGCTTTGTCGATAACGCTCGCCACGTGGAGGTGCAAATTTTTGGTGATGGCAAAGGCAATGTGTTGGCGCTGGGTGAACGCGATTGCTCCCTGCAAAGACGTAACCAAAAAGTAGTGGAGGAAACACCAGCGCCTGATTTGCCTGCCGAAACCCGCGCAAAATTATTAGCTGCCTCAACAAGCCTGGGCGAGATGGTGGCTTATAGATCTGCCGGTACCATTGAATATATTTACGATGCGGCGCGCGATGCGTTTTATTTTTTGGAGGTGAATACTCGCCTGCAAGTCGAACATCCCATTACAGAAGCTTGCACCGGCATAGACCTGGTGGAATGGATGATTCTCACTGCTGCCGGCGAACCGCCTGCGCTGGATATAGAGGTGCAACCCAAAGGTGCTGCTATAGAGGTTCGCCTCTATGCTGAAGATCCCGTACGCGATTTCCAGCCTTCACCCGGCGTGCTTACTGACGTGCTTTTTTCTCCATCCGCGCGCATAGATACCTGGGTGGCAACAGGTACGGAGGTTTCGCCATATTACGATCCCATGATCGCCAAGATTATTGTGCACGGCAGTGATCGTGCTGAAGCCATTGCAAAAATGTCGGCTGCATTAAATGAAACCCGTATCGCCGGTATAGCATCCAACCTGGATTATTTGCGCCAAATTATCGCGAGTGATTTTTTTGCGGCGGGCGATGTGGCTACCAATAAGTTGGCGAGTTTTGCGTATGCGCCACCGGTTGTTGAAGTTCTGCAGCCCGGTACCTACACCAGCATCCAGGATTATCCCGGTCGTGTTGGTTTGTGGAGCGTTGGTGTTCCGCCCTCTGGCCCCATGGATGATTACGCGTTTCGCATTGCCAACCGTATTGTGGGTAACAGCGAAGAGGCGGCGGCAATCGAGTACACCATTATCGGCCCCAAATTACGTTTTCATGTCGACGCTGTTGTTGCGCTCGCCGGTGCAAAATCGCCGGCGACACTTGATGGTGAATCGGTGGAATTTTGGCAGCCGATTTATATCAAGGCTGGCCAGGTTCTGGATATAGGTAAAGCCGAAACCGGCTGTCGCGGTTATCTCGCGGTACGCAATGGTTTTGATGTGCCGGTTTATCTTGGCAGCCGCTCCACTTTTGCGCTTGGCCAATTCGGTGGCCACGCTGGCCGCACACTGCGCGCGACTGACATATTGCCCATTAGTAATCCCGCTATTGCAGCTTGTACCACCCCCGCACCGGAATTTCCTCCTGCCGTTGCGCCTGCGGCATTAATCCCCCCGTATTTCGCGGCTGAAGAAGTTGGCAGCGAGTGGGAGATTGGTGTGCTTTATGGACCGCATGGCGCACCGGACTTTTTTACCGGTGACGCAATCGATATGTTTTTTAATACGGCGTGGGAAGTGCATTACAACTCCAATCGTTTGGGGATTCGTCTCAATGGGCCCAAACCCACCTGGACGCGCACTGATGGTGGTGAAGCAGGATTGCATCCATCCAACATTCACGATACTGAATACGCGGTGGGCTCGATTAATTTCACCGGTGATATGCCGGTGATTCTCACCAAAGATGGCCCAAGCCTTGGTGGCTTTGTTTGCCCCGTTACCATTGTAAAAGCGGAATTGTGGAAAGTAGGGCAGGTAAAACCTGGCGATAAAATTCGCTTCAAGCGCATGAGCTTTGATCATGCACTGGATCTGGAGCGCGCCCAGGATATCGCCATCAAAAATTTGCAGCCGTTACCGCCATTTGCGGTGAAGCCCGTAGTGGCGCCAGCGCACGGCTTATCCGAATGTATTCTCGCTTCACTCTCGCCAGAGGGCGCAAGGCCGTTGGTAACCTATCGTCAGGCGGGCGACAAATATATTTTGCTGGAGTATGGCGACAATATTCTCGAGTTGAGTTTGCGCCTACGTGTCTATGCGTTAATGGAGGCCTTAAAGGCAGATCCTATCGCCGGTGTGATTGAACTTTCTCCCGGTGTGCGATCGCTGCAAATTAATTACGACAGCCGCGTTATACATCAACAGGATTTAGTGGAAAGGCTGCTGATGATTGAAGCAGTGCTTGGCGATGCGCGCGACATCAAAGTGGCGAGTCGCATCGTACATATGCCCATGGCGTTTGAAGATTCTGCAACCCTGGATGCGGTTGCTCGCTATCGCCAATCAGTGCGCGACTCTGCACCCTGGCTGCCGAGTAATACCGAATTTATGCGACGTATTAATGGATTGGATTCCATCGCGCAGGTCAAACAAATTATTTTTGATACCAGCTATATGGTGTTGGGCCTGGGCGATGTTTATCTCGGTGCGCCCTGTGCTGTTCCTGTCGATCCGCGCCACCGCTTGCTTACCTCCAAATACAATCCCGCGCGTACCTATACCGCTGAAGGCACAGTCGGTATTGGCGGTGTATACATGTGTATTTACGGTATGGATTCCCCCGGCGGTTATCAGCTGGTTGGGCGCACTCTGCCAATCTGGAATAAATTTTTAAAGAATGCTGATTTCACCAATGGCGAACCCTGGCTGCTGAAATTTTTTGACCGTGTGCGCTATTACGAAGTCAGCGAAGATGAGCTCACGCAAATGCGCGAAGCTTTCCGTGAAGGTCGCTTTCAGGTTCGCGCGGAAGAAAGCTTTTTCAGTCTGGCGGAGCATGAAGAATTTTTGGAAAAAAATGCCGCCAGTATCGCCGAGTTTAAAGCCAAACAAAAAATGGCATTTGAGCAAGAGGTTGCACTCTGGCAGGCCGATGAATCCGCACAGGTTGATGCAGCTTTGCAGCGCAAAACCACAACTGGTCCCCTCGAAGTGGATGGTCATCCCATCACTGCCGATATCAGCGGCAACATCTGGAAATTGTTAGTAGAACCCGGTCAAGAGGTAGAGGCAGATCAGCCACTGTTGATAGTAGAAGCCATGAAAATGGAATTCTCTGTTTACGCGGGTCGCAATGCAAAAATCAGTTCAATCCATTGTGCACCTGGCACACCGGTTAATGCCGGTGATCTGCTGGTGGTACTTGAAGATGCCTAACCTAATTAGGCAAATAGGTAAATCATGATGAAACTTGTAAAGAACGATAAAAAGAAAAAGCCGGATGAGCCTCGCCTGAATTTAACCGAGCGGATTTATCTACAGATTAAAGAAGATATTTTTTCGTTCCGCCTGTTGCCCGGTGATCGCTTTAGTGAAAACGAAATTGCCGAGCGGGTGGAAGCCAGCCGTACACCTGTGCGTGAAGCGTTAACACGCCTGCAACGTGAAGGTTTTGTCGAGGTGTCATTTCGCAGTGGCTGGCAAGTCAAACCATTCGATTTTAAACAGTTCGAGCAACTTTACGATGTGCGCATCGTGTTGGAGTTGGCAGCGGTGCGAAAGCTTTGCGAAATGGAGCCTCCGCCCAATCTCGACGATTTGAAAAAAACCTGGTTGGTAAAACCGGCAGATCGACTGGAAGACGGCCCTAGCGTATGTGCCCTGGACGAACGTTTCCATGAGCAGTTGATTGAGGCTACCGGCAATATGGAGATGGCCCGTATCCACCACGATATTACTGAACGACTGCGCATAATCCGTCGCATAGATTTTACCCAGCGCAATCGTATAGAAGCCACTTACGATGAGCACGCCAAAATTTTGCGTACCGTGATTCAACGGCGCGCCGAAGATGCGCAACGTTTATTAAAAACCCACATAGAGGCGAGCAAGGCAGAGGTGCGCAAAATCACTTTGCATATGCTCTATGAAGCGCGCGAATTGCAGGCCGATGACTAGTTTTATGAACAGCCAGCGCAGGGAGTGAAGGCTAGGCAATAACAAGTAGCAACAATAAGTTTCGCATCTGCGATGTGAAATAAAGCCAGGCGTATGAGTACAAGCTAATTAATCCATGAAGCAGCTTTTACATTCCAACTGAGTCGCTTTTTTATATTTCAACTGAGTAGAAAACGGAGAATACCCATGAAGCTAACAACCATAGCAAAACACGTCGGCGCACTCGGTATCGCCTGCGGCATTACAATCGCCTCTTTCAGTGCACAGGCAGCCGACACTATTAAAGTCGGTGTACTGCACTCGCTCTCGGGCACTATGGCTATTTCAGAAACCACGCTGAAAGACACAGTGTTGATGTTGATTGATGAGCAGAACAAAAAAGGTGGTCTGCTCGGCAAAAAGCTGGAGCCAGTAGTAGTTGATCCAGCGTCCAACTGGCCATTGTTTGCGGAAAAAACCCGCGAACTTTTAGAGAAAGAAAAAGTAGCGGCCATCTTCGGCTGCTGGACTTCTGTATCGCGCAAATCTGTGTTGCCGGTAGTCGAAGAGTTGAACGGCATTCTGTTTTATCCCGTGCAATACGAAGGTGAAGAGTCTTCACGGAATGTTTTCTACACAGGTGCGGCACCAAACCAACAGGCTATTCCAGCAGTGGATTACCTGATGAAAGAAGGCAAGGTGAAGCGTTGGGTATTGGCAGGTACTGACTACGTGTATCCGCGCACCACTAACAAAATCCTGGAAGCCTATTTGAAATCCAAAGGCGTAGCGCAAGAAGATATCCTGATCAACTACACACCTTTCGGTCACTCTGATTGGCAAAACATTGTGGCGGAAATCAAGCGCTTTGGTTCTGCGGGTAAGAAAACCGCCGTGGTATCCACCATTAATGGTGATGCCAACGTGCCTTTCTACCGCGAACTGGCTAACCAAAAAATTACCGCAACAGATATTCCTGTTGTTGCCTTCTCTGTAGGTGAAGAAGAGTTGGCTGGTATCGATACCAAACCATTGGTTGGCCACCTGGCGGCCTGGAACTACTTCCAAAGTGTTGAAGCACCTGCGAACGCAGAATTCATCAAAAAATGGAAAGCCTTTATCAAAAATCCCAAGCGCGTTACCAATGATCCCATGGAAGCTACTTACATAGGTTTCAATATGTGGGTGAAAGCGGTTGAGAAAGCCAAAACCACCGACACCAACAAAGTGATCGACACCATTGTTGGCCTTGAGCAACCAAACCTGACTGGTGGCGTGAGCAAAATGTTGCCCAACCACCACATCACCAAGCCAGTATTGATTGGCGAAATTCAGGCTGATGGTCAATTTGAAGTGGTATCCAAAACTGATGATCTGGTTCCTGGCGATGCCTGGTCTGACTTCCTCGAAGGCAGCAAGGATTTGACCTCTGACTGGATTACCTTGAAGTGCGGAAACTACAACACCAAAACCAAACAGTGTTTAGGTTCCAAGGCTGCTAAGTAAAGGCCGCTAAATAAGTGTTATCCGCGGCGATGTGATTTCCCTGATTGCATCGCCGCATTTCGCGTCAACGGCGTTAAGGATTTACCATGATGAATTTGCTCAAATTCCCGCTGCATTATTGCCAGTTGCTGTTAATCGCATGCTGCGGCTTGTTATGCTCCAGCAACCTTTATGCGCAAGAAGCCTCAGTAGATGTCGCTCCTGCGGCCCAAACCTTTGAGCAATTATTAGCGCAATTACCGCCAGCCAGCCTTTCTGAACGCGGTGATATTTTAAAACAGCTGGCCAGCCTGAATGACAATCGCCTCTTGCCCATAGTGGGCGCGTTTGCGCAGGCCAAACTGGTCGCCAACCCGGATAATCGCATTGCCATTCGCCAGGAGGATGACTCTTTAGTGGATGCGCTGACGCAAGTCGCCGTACCAGCAGAAGCAGTGGCAGACTTCAAGAAAATTTCCGTTAACAACAACCTGCGCAATCAGTTAAACAGCTTGATAGCGCAATTGAATTTGCACAGCCCTGATGTCAGTTTGCGCTTGGCAGCGGTCAAACGTATTTTAAATGACGGCGCAGATGAGGCGACCGCCACACTTTTGCAAAATCAATTAGCGACTGAACAGGACCCGCAAGTGCTCAGCGCATTACATATTGCTATCGCTGTTTACAAATTGCATAGCCCTGAAGAGCAGCAGCGTCGCGACGCGGTAAAAAGTTTGCGCGGCTCACTGGAGCCGGAAGCGCGCACAGCCCTGAATGAAACCATTTCAAATGACGCCAGTAAAGATGTGCGCACCGAAGCCGAGTATGCACTTAAGGCCATCGACAATAAAATTGCCTGGTATCACTTTGCTGAAAATGTATTTTTTGGTTTGAGCCTCGGATCTGTGCTTTTGCTGTCCGCTATAGGTCTCGCCATTACCTTTGGTGTCATGGGTGTGATTAATATGGCCCATGGTGAAATGATGATGATTGGCGCTTACACTACCTGGGTTATTCAACAACTATTTCCTAATCATATTGCCTACAGTCTGTTGATGGCGGTACCTGCCGCGTTTGTCGTAGCTGGCCTTGTCGGTATTTTAATTGAGCGCTCGGTGATTCGTTTTTTATACGGCCGCCCGCTCGAAACATTGCTTGCCACCTTCGGTGTCAGCCTGATTTTGCAACAGGCTGCGCGCACTATTTTTACGCCTCTGAACCGCGCAGTAAGTTTGCCGGAGTGGATGAGCGGCTCGCTCACAATCAACCCCGTGTTATCTATTACTTACAATCGTTTGTTTATTTTGCTCTTCGCACTCGCGGTATTTTTTGCGTTACTGCTGGTGTTGAAAAAAACATCTCTCGGATTGAAAGTTCGCGCAGTATCACAAAACCGCAGTATGGCGCGCGCCGTTGGTGTGCGCGCGAATTGGGTGGATGCGCTGACCTTTGGTTTGGGCTCTGGTATCGCCGGCGTCGCGGGTGTGGCGCTGTCGCAGCTGACCAATGTGGGGCCCAATCTCGGGCAGGCTTATATCATTGATTCCTTTATGGTGGTGGTTTTCGGCGGCGTTGGAAATTTGTGGGGCACGCTGGTGGGCGCTATGGGCCTGGGCGTGCTCAATAAATTTATGGAGCCCTACGCGGGGGCGGTGCTCGCGAAAGTGTTGGTGCTGGTATTGCTGATTTTATTTATCCAGAAGAAACCCAAGGGGTTGTTCCCGCAAAAAGGCCGCGCCGCTGCCGATTAATGATTGCTAACCTATTCGCAAGAGTTGAGAGTTTTTCATGTTGATTCGACGTCTGTTATTGAATGATCGCGGTGGTGCCTGGGTGCTGGGTATCGTCCTGGTGGCAATGTTGGTGGTGCCGATTTGCAATCTCGCGGTACCGGAAAGCTCGCCGCTGCATTTATCCACCTTTAGCGTAACGCTGCTGGGAAAATTTTTGTGTTACGCATTGTTGGCCCTCTCGGTGGATTTAATCTGGGGCTATTGCGGAATCCTGTCGTTAGGCCAGGGCGCTTTTTTTGCGCTGGGAGGTTACGCCATGGGCATGTATTTAATGCGGCAAATAGGTGCGCGCGGCCAATACGGTAATGCGGAGTTGCCGGATTTTATGGTGTTTTTAAATTGGGATCATCTGCCCTGGTATTGGCTTGGCTTTGATCATTTCTGGTTTGCAGCCTTGATGATTGTGTTGGTGCCAGCCGTACTGGGTTTTGTGTTTGGCTGGTTAGCATTTCGTTCGCGCGTCACCGGCGTCTATTTTTCCATTATTACCCAAGCGCTGACTTACGCTTTGATGCTCGCTTTCTTTCGCAACGAAATGGGTTTTGGCGGCAACAACGGCCTCACTGATTTCAAAGATATTCTGGGTGCACCCATTACCGCAGACTCAACGCGCATCGCGTTATTTTTGTGTTCTGGTTTTATTTTGATTCTCGCGTATCTCGCCTGTCGATTTATTGTGACCTCTCGTCTTGGCCGCATTGTGATTTCCATTCGCGATGCGGAGAGCCGCACACGTTTTTGTGGTTACAAAGTGGAATCCTACAAGCTCTGGCTATTTGTATTTTCATCAGTGCTAGCGGGAATCGCCGGTGCACTCTATGTGCCGCAAGTCGGTATTATTAATCCTGGCGAATTCTCTCCGCTTAATTCTATCGAGCAAGTGGTCTGGGTTGCGACTGGTGGTCGCGGCACTTTGTACGGTGCCATCGTTGGGGCCTTTACGGTTAACTATGGCAAGACCCTGTTCACCTCCTGGTCGCCTGAGAGCTGGCTGTTTGTGTTAGGCGCGCTGTTTGTTCTGGTTACCCTGGTGCTACCTAAAGGCATAGTGGGTTTGTTTGCGCAGCGGAAAAAATCTGAATCGGCACACGAGCCTTTGCCCGATTCTGCTTATGAGCCTTTACCTGTCGCTGAAGAAACCAGTAAATCGCCAACAATAAACGGAGCTGTGACTGAATGAATCTTCTCTCCCAGGCAAAACAGCTGTTGCCCATTCCTGATCCCGATTTTGGTGAATTGCCAGATACCAGCCATCGCACAATTTTGTACGTAGAGGGCGTCACCGTCAGTTTTGATGGCTTTCGCGCGCTCAATAATTTAAACCTCTATGTAGATGACGGCGAACTGCGTTGCATCATCGGCCCCAATGGCGCTGGCAAAACCACCATGATGGATGTGATTACCGGCAAAACCAAACCCGATGCCGGTAGTGTTTATTTTGGTCGCCAGATTAATTTGTTGGAATTATCCGAACACCAGATTGCGCGTGGCGGTATTGGTCGAAAATTCCAGAAGCCCACTATTTTTGAAGCCTTGACGGTATACGAAAATTTGGAGCTGGCAACAGCATCCAACAAAAGTGTGTGGTGGACATTAACGCGCAAGCTCACAGCCGATCAGCAACTGCGTATCGATATGGTGTTGGTACAAATTGGTTTGGCTGATCTTCGCCACAAAAATGCCGGCGCACTGTCCCATGGGCAAAAGCAGTGGCTGGAAATCGGTATGCTGTTAATGCAAAGCCCGCGCGTGCTCTTGGTGGACGAACCGGTTGCCGGTATGACCGGTGAAGAAACAGAAAAAACTGCAGAGCTGTTGCTATCGCTTGCAGGCAAACACTCGGTGATAGTGGTGGAGCACGACATGAAATTCGTACGCTCCATTGCGCGCAAGGTGACGGTATTGCATCAGGGGTCAGTGCTTATGGAAGGCACTATGGATCAGGTGCAAAACGATCCCAGGGTAATTGAAGTTTATTTGGGAGAATAAGGGCCAGGCTGGCTGGGGCCAGAATTTTTTGGGGAAATAACGTGCTGCAAATTAGTAATGTGAATCAATTTTATGGGCAGAGCCATATTCTCTGGAACTTGTCACTGAATTTGCGTCAGGGAACTTGTGGCTGCTTGATCGGGCGCAATGGTGTGGGCAAAACCACGTTGCTGAAATGTATCACCGGTATTTTGCCGGTGCGTGATGGCAGTATTCAACTGGGTGACAAGGCGATAGATAAACTCTCCACCGAAAGCCGTGCGCGTGCCGGTATAGGTTATGTACCCCAGGGGCGCGAAATTTTTCCATTGTTAACGGTGGAAGAGAATCTCAAAATTTCCCTGAGCGCACGCAAAGACAAATTGCGCACAATTCCCGATCATATTTACCAATTATTTCCCGTGCTAAAAGATATGAAGCACAGGCGCGGTGGTGATTTGTCGGGCGGACAGCAACAGCAGCTGGCGATTGGTCGCGCTTTGGTGCTTGATCCAAGCCTGTTAATCCTCGACGAACCCACCGAAGGTATTCAGCCTAATATAGTGCGCGATATAGGTGAGGTCATCCGCAAGCTCAATCGCGAGTTGGGTTTGACAGTGTTATTGGTGGAACAAAAATTACCTTTTGCTCGCCGTGTCGCCGATGATTTTTTTATTATGGAAAAAGGCAGCGTGGTAGCGACAGGCCCCATTGCAGATTTGAATGATGGTTTGGTGCAGCAATACTTGAGTGTGTAAACGCAAAAAAAAGCCCCCAGGCAGCGGGGGCTGACCTGAGGGAAGAGGGATGGAACTCCAATTAATAACGTCAGTGCTATTGCATCAGTGTTTTGTATTTGTCCGAGTAATTTTTCACTAGATCACAAGATGGTTTGTGTAACATCATGTGGATGATATTGCCTTCAGTGTTGGCGCCAGCAGCACCCAATTGTGTAAGTGAATATTCGCTGTCATTCAATGCACAATAGAATTGGAAGGCATCGTTGTTAGCGCTCCAGCCATTAGTAGGTTCGCCATAAGGGCCGGCACACCACTGGCATCCACGTAGCGGAACACCGCCGTTGCCCCACTCTTTACCGGACAATTGCCAAATCAACATGCCGCCAATCGCATCGCGGTTAGCCCAGGCTTTTGCGTACCAGCTGTCCATATAGGTTGCGCGTTGTGCGAGTGATGCCTGAACAAACGCATCTACCGCAGCTTGATCTGTGTAGCTCGACAATTTCAGGGTTTGTGTTGCGCTGGCGCTGGTGCGTTGCTCGTTCACCGGCCAGCTGAATTCACCGATGTATGCTGGCTTGCCAACTTCGCGAGCGAGGTCTGCGAGTTTTTGGATATTGTCGAGCGCTTGCGCGTCGCTCATGTTCCACCAGGTGGGGTAGAGATGCGCGCTGATGGCATTGACGTTAGCGTCTTTGTTGATGTCGACGAGTGTTGCGTAGGTATCGTTGCTCGCAAAACCAAACGACGATTCCATCCCAATGGAAATTAATTGGTTAGGCGCAACACTTTTTACGTGAGCTGCTATGTCGTGCACCCAATCCTTGAAGGTGGCGAGGTCGGGCATTACGCGCGGTTCGTTCGCCAATTCCCACATCATGATGGTGGGATCATTTTTGTAGGCGATGCCGGTAATAGTGTTGGTGTGGTTGAGCAAATTGCTAATAAAATTTTTGTAGAGCACACGACCAGTCGCGCTGCCGTAACCGCCGTAGGCATCTATGTTACCGAAATAATTCCAGTGATCACCCAGCGCCAATACCAGGCGAATACCGCGAGCTTCTGCTTGCGCTACGTAATTGTCGAAGAGTTCAAAGCTGCGTTTGATAATGGCCTTTTCCGCATCGGTACGCTGCGCTTCCGGTTTGCTCAGAATAAATGAATCGCCGGATTTCATATTGATGCACACACCATCGTGCGGTGAGTTGTCGTTGCAGAACATCCAGGTGCGCACGACATTCATGTTGAGCGCGGCGGCGCGATCAAAAAAGTCATTGGCCATGGCCTCAGGTTTGTACATCAGGTAATACTGGTTGGAACCGCTGAAATAAAAGGGTTTGCTGCCCAATACAAATTGAGTGCCGCTGGTTTCCACAAAAGCGGGTTGGTTGGTAGCGCCTAGGCTCACGCGCAGGTTTTGCGTAATACCTGTTCCTTCAACACCAAGTTTCACGCGGTATACGCCGTCGCCGCTGGTGGGGATAACCAGGGGGCTGGTGCCGCTGTAGATCACAGTAGCGCCGTCGTTCAGGCTGTAAGTCAAACGCCCGCTGCCCTGTTTTGCATAAACAACAGAGATGCTGCTACCGGCTGGCAGTTGCGCAAAATTCGCCGGCGACGAAATCGTCAGGCTACCAAGCAATTCCACTTTGAGGCTGTGGGCATTCATATAGCCCCAATCGCTACTCCCCACGCTGATGCCGAAGCTGTGGTTGCCCGCCGTCAGATTCATATCGCGCGTATAGACGCTAGGTACCAATGAATCGAAGGTGTAGCTACTGGCGCTACCATCCATCACCAGGGTATTGGTTTTGGCACTATAGGGCGCACTCCAGGTGAGGCTCACGCGATATTCACCAGCCACTGCGGCGGCAAAATTCCACAGCACTGCACTGCCACTGCCTTGTAGTTGGCCAACGCCATTTACCACAGTTGCTGGCGCCGTGATTTGTGCGGCGCTGGCATCGTAAGTCCAGCTCGCCAAATTGCCGGTGCTGGAGCTTGATGTGCTCACCGAGGTGCTGGTTGCACTGGGTAGGCTGCTTGATGTGCTGGTAGATGTACTGGTTGAGCTCGGCTTGCTGGTTGAAGTGGATGTGCTCGTTGCAGTACTTGTTGAGCTTGGCTTACTGCTCGAAGTCGATGTGGGAATTGAGGTGCTGGTAGAGCTGGGCTTGCTCGTCGAAGTGGCCGAGCTAGTTACGTTAATTACACCATAGGGTGATGCGAGTGCTGCGCAATCTGTATAGGCGATACAGCTTTGGTTATTTTCCCAGCCCCAGCCTGCGGTAGTGCCCGTGCAGATGGAGTAGGTGCTGCCGTACCAGTTGCATGTGGCTGCCGTATTGGCTTGCGATGAGCTGGTGGCGGTTGCGGATGACGTCGAGGTGCTAGTGCCGCAAGCCTGGGTGAATTGCCAGGCATCCCATTGGTTGGATGGATTGGGTGTTTGCCCCGGGTTGATCCAATAGCGCGCCTTGTATTCATTGCCCTGGTAGACAACCAGTTCGCCACCCTTGTAAGTGGTGGTGGATGACCAGGCGGTAGTGGTACAGCCAGCGGCGGCCTGCCAGCTTAAGGCGGATAAAACGAGCCCTGCCAGGGCCCTGGAGAAGTTAAGGGATTTCATAATTTACCTGCTAGTTAGTGTTAGATTTATTTGAACCAGCGCAAGTGTGAAAAAGACCGATAATGCCCGGCAGTGGCCGGACGAATAAGCTTCAGTTGACTTGCGAATATCCCTCAAATACCCACTCCGGGTTTGTTATTGAATTGCTCCCTGTATCTGATTGTGCGAAGGCGTTGGAAGCCGCTGTTCGCAACAGGTTTCATTGATATTGTTGTGTAATCGATTACATATTAACGTAACTTTACAAGAATGGTAAATATGCTATAGGTCATATTTTTGATTTTTATAGTATTAGTCTTTTGATTTATAAGATGTTTTATTGGTGTGGTTGTTTCGGCAGGTATCTTTCTGGTGGTAAACGGTTACATTTGTGTGCAAAATTTGCTCTATTTGTCTGATGGGAGAAGGGTTAATTTTTTGATAAATAAGAGCTCAATCCCACACCAAATCCTCCGCCTGCTGGGCTATAACACTCAGCTCGTGGTTTTTAATCATGCCTTTCAAATTGCGGCTGATGCGTTGGTGCAGCATGGCTTCGGTGGTATTGGCATTGGCGGCTATGCCGACGCAGCGGTTGCGGCCGGATCTTTTGGCGGCGTAGAGCGCCTGGTCGGCTATGTCGATGACTTGCTCCCAGGACAGGGCCATGGGGTGGTCGTGCAGGAAAGGGAAGCAGGCAAAACCTATGGAGCAGGTTTTATGGATTTTCACTCCGCTGGGGAGCGCAAACTCATGTTGCGCGATGTTGCTGCGGATGCGCTCGGCAACCAGCGATGCTTCATTGCGGTCGGTAAAGCGGCTGACAATTAAAAACTCTTCACCGCCCCAGCGCACAACGCAATCGGATTCGCGGCAGGCCTGGGTCAATAATTCTGAAAACTCTATCAAGAGTTGATCACCCGCGGCATGGCCGTGCACATCATTGACCGATTTAAAATGATCGACATCCAGAATAAAAAAGGTGAGGTCGAGTGCCGATTTTTCGCTGTGATGCCCGGTAATTTTTTCTTCGTATTCGCGTTGGACTTTAGCGATATCCATCGGCATTAATTTTTGCAAATAGCGGCGGTTGCTCAGGCCGGTGAGCGGGTCTGACAGGCTGATGGCTTCCAGCTGTGCATAGGCTTCTTCCAGCTCGTTATTTTTTGTGCTTAATTCGGCGGTGCGCTCGGCAACTTTTATTTCCAGTTCACGGCTGGTTTTGCGCTCGCGCAACACTTCTTTGTGTTGCGAGTAAACAAACCAGAGCAAGAGCGCCAGCACCAACAACGCGTAGAGACAATAGGCCCACCAGGTTTTCCAAGGCGGCGGCAATATGACGAGGGTGATGCTGTGGCCCTGCTCATTCCAGACACCATCGTTGTTGCTGGCTTTTACGTGGAATTGATAAGTGCCGGCGGGCAGGTTGGTGTAGAGCGCATTGCGCTGGGTGGCCAGGTAGCGCCAGTCATTATCGAAACCTTCGAGCTTGTAGGCGTATTGGTTTTTTTCCGGGTCGCGAAAATTGAGCGCTGCAAAACTAAACGAGATCATGGATTTGGTGTAGTCGAGCGTGATCTTTTCCGTTTGGCTGATGGCTTTGGTCAGGATTTTTTCGGGGCCGTTAACGGGCACCTTTTGGGTGAAGATCCGAAAATCTGTCAGCACCACCGGTGGCAATTTCTGGTTAACCACCAATTTGGCCGGATCAATCATATAAAGGCCGTTGCGCGTACCAAAGGCGAGTTCGCCACTGCGGGTAGCCGCCGCTGCACCTGTGGAGGTGCCGCCGATCATCTCGCCGTTGTAGCGCACAAAATTTCTCACCACTTTGGTATCCGGGTTGAACATAACGATACCGTTGTTAGTGCCCAGCCAGAGGTTGCCACTCTTGTCTTCGAGAATGGCGCGAATACCCTGGTCGATAAACCCGTCTTTGGTGTTGTAAACACTAAAACTGTCATCATCCGGGTGATAGAGATGTAACCCCATATCCGTACCAAACCACACGCGGCCTTTATGGTCTTCTGCAATCGATAATATGGAGCCATTCACCAAGCCTTTGGAGCCCTCAGCGGTTGGCAGATAGCGTTTGAAGGTGCCTTTTTCGCGATCCATCAAATTGAGGCCGTAAGCGGTACCCACCCAAAAGCGACCGTGGGAATCTTCAAAGCTGGTCCATACCACTGGGCAGGATACTGTGTCGAAATTTTGTGGTTCGTTAGGATAAAAACTATAGAGTCCCGTTTTTTTATCGAACTTGGTGATGCCATTAAAATGGGTGCTCATCCACAGGTTTTTTTGCCGATCTTCGTAAACGCTCCACACCATTTTGTCGTTGAGCAGGCGGCCGGATTTTTCTCCACGGGTAACCTGGGTTGGATCGGCAGGCGCTTCATCAAAACGATCTTGGGTCGGGTTGTAAATCAGAACGCCATGGGCCCAGGAGCCAAAGCGAATCTCGCCATCGGAGTCCACTACACCATTGAGCAGCGAGCCGGAGGGCACGCGCGAATCGCTGCCGGTGCTATTGATGTAGTGAGTAAAAGTTTCTTTGTCGGGATTGTAGCGGGTGACGCCGCCGGCACCGAGCCAGAGATTGCCTTGCTTATCTTCTTCCACCGCTTCCACATTGTTATCCAGCAACCCTTGATCCAGACCTGCTTCGCGCCGGTAAACCCGCATGGCGGCGCTTGAGCGGTCATAAACGTTTACGCCGGAGGGGTAAGTTCCCACCCAGAGATCGCCGTTGTCGTTTTCATAGAGGCGGCGAATGGTGTTGCTGCTGAGTGAGCCGGGGCTGCCCTGGTGGAATTCAAAACGAAGGAAGCGATCATTGGGTTCGTCGTAGAGTCCAACCCCGCCGCTGTCGCTGCCTGTCCACACCCAACCCTGCTTGTCCACATAGATCTGGCGGGTTATATCGTTGCCGATACTGAAGGGATCTTTGGGATCGTGTCGGTAATGTTTAAACGCGCCGCTGGCGGGATCAAGGCGATGCACACCTTGATCGGTACCTGCCCAGATATTGCCCTTGCGATCCGCCGCTATAGATCTTACGCCGTTGGCTGTAGCGGATTTTGGATCTTCAGGATTGGGGATAAACAGGTGGCTTTTTTGTGTTTGCCAATCAATACGCAGCAAGCCCTGATCCAATCCCAGCCACAGCTGCTTGTTCTGGCGATCCATATAAACGTCAGTGATGACATTGCTGGGCAAGCTGTCGGGGTCATCAGGATTGTGGTTGAGCAGGCGGGATTCCAGCGTTTGAGGATTGAAAACGAACAGGCCGTCGCCCGAGCCTATGAGCAACTCGCCATTGGGGGCTTCGTCCAGCGCATAGGTCACCACGCGAAAAAGCAGTTTGCCCTGGGGATCGCGGATTGGTACCAATAACTCCCGTTCGCGGTCATAGCGATACAGTCCTGAACGCGTCGCAGCCCAGAGGATGTGGCGGCTGTCCTCAAGCAGATCAACAATCTGGTTTACCCCGGAGGTTTGGGTTAAATCTTGCGGATTGTCCGCCACCGGAATAGTGAGGAACTCATAACCGTCATAGCGCAACAGGGCATTGCGCCCGCCCAGCCACATAAAACCCTGGTAATCCTGGGTAATAGCTTCCACCTCGCCCAGGGCTATATCCTGGTTTTTCATAATATTGTGGAAGCTGATTTTTTTTGGGTAGTTGCTGGTGGCAGGGGATTGCTCTGCTGTGGCGGCCAGGCTCAATAATCCAAACAGGGCATAAATTAAAAGAAGGATAAATGGATAGGTAGCGGCATTGCGCTTTCGCAATCCGGGCGAGCTTACAGTGTCAGCGATGGCTGGCAGGGGGTTCCTCATAACTGTCACGCAACTGTCCAAGCTAGTTTGTCCAAGTGAGATTCACTATCCAGGTTGGTAAGGGATTATTGTGGGCTTGCATACCAGCTTATATATAGCACTAAACTGTCGGTACGCACCATAAGTGAGGCATGGCTCTGCACCCTTTATGAAATGTCGATAGAATTTGTGGCTTCAACTTCTTTCAGGTTGCTGCGCATATGAATAAATCCTTGAGGGTGGTTATCAGTGACGGCTGGTTTGATGCGCCTTATATTCGCGCGTTGCTGGATGCCGAATCGCCCGAACGTATTAAAGATATAGAAGGCCCTGATTCCGATGCGCTGATTGATTATGCCGGTTGGTCTTTTATCGAGGAACCTTTGCATGCCGCATTACTGGATGGTGAATCGCACACCTTAGCTCTCGCCTGGATTGCGGCAACCACTCGCGGCCTCAATCTCACTTATATAGTTGCTGAATCTGCCGCTGGAAAAGGTTTGGCAGCTATGGCCGTTGCCCAAGCGGTGATGGCGTATGGCGAGCGCAGAGTTGATCGGTTGTCGAAACCGCGGCTTAGTGTTCATGCGCAATACGAGCGAGCTAATCAGGCGAGTGCCCGTGTTGCCGCAAGATTAGGGTTATTGCCGACGCCTCAACTGGCGTTTGAGGTTAGCAAAAATGGCGTGATTCGCTATTTTGAAGGGAGTGAGGCGGCCTGGAGTACAGTGTTCAATCAGGCAATAACAATCGCAACAAAAAAGCCGGATCATCGCTGATCCGGCTTTTTCATTTCGCTTACAAAATCAACTCACTTGCAACCGTGTCTGTTAGGCACAAAACTTGTTTGTGGTTGAATTAATACGTCGCCCGAGAGCGGCCAAATCATTTGGTTTGCGCCATAAATCCCGGTAGGTGCTTTTGCCCAGGTAGCGGCAGCCGAAGCGCCGTAAGCTTGATAGTCCCACGCATAAAACGCAGAGACATAGCTTGAGCAATAATCAGCACCTGCCTGACATTTTTTGGTTAAGTCATAGGCGAGTTTAATTTCCGCATAGCCGCAGCCATTTTCATCGGTTAACAAAATATTGGGAATGCCGCCCAGAGGAATGGCATAACCAGACTCTTCATTCGATAAAGGTTTGGTTGCACCTAAATCCCACAATGTATAAACAGAATTCGGGAAGGCGTTGCGAATGGTGATTAACACATCGGATTTACCATTGCGTTGTGGAACCACCGTCAGCTTGCCAGAAATCTGCTCCCACTCGCCCACGGTTGGGTTAATTACTATGCCATTTTTACGATAAATACCTGGCGCTTTGGCGGCTTCTGTAAAAGGAACGGGCACAATGCGCTGGCTTAAATCGGTAAAAGAAGGGCTGAGATAATTAACGCCCACTTCTGCAAGAGGCAGGTTCACAGTAAGTGGATCCAGCTCACCAGTTGGGTTGAAGTAATCAAAAAACGAGCGAGTTGTTGCAACAGGAAAAAGGCGATTGGTAGTAGAAGAAATAGTGCCAGATACCGCACTGTTAGCCTGGTACACGCCAATTTCATTCACGGGTGGAAACGCATTCAAGTAAGGGATGCTGGGCGACACTTTTGAAAAGTCCACTACATGTTTGCCATTGTAGTTGTTGATACCATGAACAACGTAACCAGGTATGGATAGTTCTTTTTTGTCGTCATGCTTTTCGTTCGCCGCTGCATTGGCCATCGCCAAAGGTGCAATCACAGATAGTGCCAGTGCAGATAATAAAAACTTTTTCATAGGTTCCTCTAAATAATATCAGTTTATAAATGGGTGAATTAAATCAGCTGGGCTTCCAGACTGCGGGATGGCTCCAGTCTCAACTTGTGCAGGTCTCGCGTGATGGCTGCCAGGCGATAGCGATCACCAAAATATTCGGTGAAGCTGATGTTGACTTGATTGTCTTTGATCAGCGCTCGTGTTTTTTGGCCGTAACCCACTTCGATAATGGCATCTATAGCGCCAGGCTTGCTGTTCTTGAGTGAACTCATGGTTTGGGCGGTGTACATAGGTATATCCACCATATCCAGAATCGATTGACGTATGTCCTCGCCTTTGCAGATTAGCCCGCTGCCGTTGTTGGCCAGGATAGGTATTTGTGGATCGAGAAACTTGATGTGCTCACGTTGCAAGTAGTGATTGATATCAATTCTGGCCTGGAACAATTTGGGCGAATGAATAATTTCGAATGTGGGCTTCTTGAATTCATTCAGCTCTATATCGTTTCCATAATGCTGAATTGATTCCCTCAGTTCACTGAATGCTTTTGTGTGCACGTAGAGATGTGCTTCATCACATTTGGTGTTGAGGGCATGCCATCTGAATACATCAATTTTGTCGGGGAAGTTCATCTGCAAAAGCGTCAAGATATGGCGAAGATTTTTTCCGCGCAGACTGACAATGTGCCAAATATCACGAGTACCAGCGTGGGCCGCCTCGTAGATATAACCCAACGTGGTGTTGGCAACTTTCAAACCATCTTCGAGTGACAGGCTGCCGGCGACCACTGCGGCGGCAATCATGCCAAAGCTTTCACCGCCCACGCTGTGAAGGTGTATATGCGGGTTGGCCTTTTTCAGGTGCGTGAACAGTGCCAGGTTGTAAACGGTCATTGCAGAGCCAATAAAATTCCATTTGGCCACTACATTGGTGGGAACATCTTTTTCTTCCATAAAAAATGGCGTTATATCCAATTCGCCCTCAGGTGTCCGGTAATTCAGGATACGTGCCGATTGCTCAAAAATATCCTGAACTTCCGGCGCACCGTCATAATATAAATCCCTGGCGAGATTAACGTAGGCGCGTCGACTGTTCATGCCGGGAAAGAAAGCGTGAATGCCAATATTGTGCGCGTTCTTTTTGGCTGAACCCCAACTGGATGTGTTTGCGGATTTTCCAAAAATTTTGCTGCTTTCCAAAAATCTATCGACGATAGTTTTTTCCGCATTCAGCCCACGCAAGTTGAGTGCTGCATCAAGCAGCGCATGGCAGAGAAACGGCAGGCTGGAATAATCCTCACCCCAGTTCTCTATTTGATTGAGAACAATTTTTTCGGCGAGGGAATGAGTATCCCCGGTTTCCCTGGCAAATAGCGCGTTGGCTTTACCTATAGGAATCAGTGCCAAAAACGCATAGGCAAGTCGCATAAACCCGGAGCCGTAAAGACGTTGCTTGGGCATATAGCCCTGGCTGGCGTCATATAGATGGTTGATGCTTGACACAAGCACATCGGTAAAGTTTTCGGGTATCACATCGCAGCTATTCAAGCGGTAACTTAAATCAACCAGATAAGTGTGCCCCATATACGTCAGCTCACCCGCTTCCTGTTCAATGGCGGCCTGGATGAGCTGGCTCGCATAATTTTTGCTGTCGGGAATGTAGTGGCCAAGCTTGTTGAGGTTTTGCAGAACGGATACATAATAATGAGAAAATATTATGCGTAAATCAGGTGTTAATTTATCAAGCAACCCTTGGGATACGCTGATCCAGTCGCGCTTATATTGAAGATATTCGGTTTTATTCAGCACGCTAATGGCGTTTAAGCTGAGGAGAATGGCAAAAATATAAACGTTCGGCGCATCCTTAACTTTTTGTTCGTCGTTCAATGAGTCAGATAAAAAGTCGAGCAGGTTTTTAACATGCTGTGGCTCATGATCAGCCAATTCACCCAGGCCGATTATTCCCAACACGGTTAAAAATGCTGCAGTGCCACGACCGCGATACCAGACTTCCTCCATGCTATTAACAATGGCAAAAGCCTGTTCCACATAGTTGCAATGGCCTTCGATTATTCGATCGCGCATACCTATGTGGGTGATGCCCAGAAATAAGCTGCCATATGCCTGAAGTGCTTTATATTTTTGTTCCGGTGTAGCTTGTGGCAGCTCAGACAGCCTGGAGAGCGCAGCTTCTACCAAATCCCTGTCAGGCATTTGGGTTAATTGTGGGTCAAGGCCAAGTTTGCCAAAGGTCTCAAATAACACCGAGCTTGCCGAAATGTAATCGTATACGTCTTTAATGTCATTCAATGCGGCAAAGACCATTTCGATTTTTGGAAACAAATCCTTCCGCATAAAATACAAATTTTCCGGATTAACGAAATCGAGAATAAAATTTGTCAGTGTTGCGGAAAAGTTCGTGTAAGCATGGGTGCCCGGCAATGCGCCTATAGTAATGTCGAACATTCTGCGAATGTGGCGAGCATCTTGTGGATTGTAATTTCTGGTTGATGTGCCCAGGCCGCGCCCTTTAACCAGGGTTGTCCATGGGCCTTGCATTGTTCTTGCTTCAAAAGTGATGTTGGCTTTCATTATGCTGCCTCCTGATTAAAGTTGTTTACCGGAACGCCGTAGAACTGTGAAACCTTACCCTCAAGCATGTTCAAGGCGAGGTTTAGCCATTTGATGCCTTCGGCATAAATAGCTACTGGGCGTCGTTGATTCGCGTAATCATCATTAAAGGAACCATCATCATTTTTGTGAAAATGGAACGGCGGCATGGCGGTAAAGTGAGTTCCCATTACAAAGGCGAATCTCACCAGCCAATGGGGGTCATCCTCTGATTTTTGCGATCCTTGCTTGTCCAGCTCCCAGGCTTTGTTCATGACTTCCTTGAAATAAATCTCTATGTCCTGATAAGAGTTTGTGTAGGGGTGTTCCTCAAAAGGAATAACTTCGATGCTCATGCCGTCGTAATTTTTATTGACGACCAGATCAAAGTATTCGCTGTGAATAACATCGTACTGCCCCAATGAGTTGTGCCATGGCTTGTTGTCATACATGGGATCATCCGATCCTGTATCAACACCGTTTTCATGAAAACCTATAGCCCTCGGGTCGAGAAATTTAAGGCCGATGTCCTCGTAGGTAAAATCCAGAGAGCCTCGGGCAATAAAGTTTAATAAGGTGTAGGGCTTGGTGATCTTAATGTTTTCGGTATTGGTATCGCCCATCACCAGTGAATGGTGTTTGGGTTCGAGAATGGCCATATACTCTTTCGATTTTCTGAATTTTTCCAGTAAAGGTTTGACGTTCAGATGTTTGATGCCATCGATATAAATGTATTTTGATTTTAACAGCGCATCAGAAAAAACCTGTGGCGATGTCTTGCGAGAGAGATCCAATCGCTCTTCAATCTTTCTAAAATAGGAAGCTTCCAAGGTTGGTTCGCCGGGTTTTCTCTTGCGTTGTGAATGAACGATTTCGTTGAGCACCCGAAATATTTGCAAATACAACTGGGCGACAACGGCTGAGGATGGATTGTGTTTCCGGATGAACTCGCTCACTTCTATGCCCTCAATAAAGGACATGTCGTAGATAAGCTCTTTAAATTCCACGCCTGTATTGTTGTCATCTGTCACTGAGCGTTCAATGATGTGATCAACGATAGGGAAAAAGTGCTTAACCCGTTCCGGCAGGTCTTTCAGGAAGTGCGCTTGTTGCAATGCTTTTTTATAGGGTGCAAGCATTACATCCGTGCCATTCCTGTCCCACTTTGCGGTAATGAGTTTTTCACTGAGGATTTTTCTGACGATGGTGTTGTGGTTGTGTGGAGATTTTATAAAGAGTGTGAGCGACTCACTACCTCCGGTTCCCATACCAACAACAGTTTCATCAGGGTTGAGATAATTTTGGATAACATCGTCAGTAATGATGATGTCTTTTTTAACGCTAGTTTCCATATATACGTCCTTTACATGCTGGTTCGTTGTGGCTCGACCATCAATGCTCTTCCAATCCTTGGGAGAGACACTGATGGTTAGACCATTGTGAGGAGTGTTATTTCCTTCGCAAAAAAGTCATTCGCTAATCTGGCGATAAACTTTTTAGAATTTCCCTTTCCAAATGCAATTTTTTACTTAATTGCATGTTCGCGTTTTTGACACACGTCTACGTCAATGGTCGACGCCTATTGTCGACAGCTATTGTGTTAGAAGTGTGTCAGGAATATGTTTATTCCTGTCGAGCGTTGAAATCATATAGCAAGTTTTTTCGGCGTGTAAGTACGCACAAATCTGTAACATGATTACTAAAATATACTTGTTAAATTTTTTGACAGTTTTTAAGTGCGTGAAAAATAATTTTTTGTTGTTTTTTTTAAATTAAAAATAAATTGGAATTAATCGTTAATCGCATGTGTTTAGGAAACAAAAAAATGCTAATCCAACGGTAAAAAGTTGGCAGTTATGCATTATTTTTCGTGTTGATGTTGCTTTGGCGGCCAAGGGGGTGGGTTGTTGTGAAGGAGATCACTTGTTTATGTGCTGGAGAAGAGAAGGGTGTGGATGACGAAAAAATGTAATTGTAAAAAAATGTATAAATGTTGCGGCGTTTAAAGTCACCAATCATTGCTCTTCGAGGATTGTCGTAATCAAGACAGGAGGCGTTATTCAATTCCTGCCTAATTGGAATTAGACTTATTCCGCCATTTCACGCACAAAGAGGATATATAGTTACATACTGTATACCAGTATATTTCTTGTAGGTATTTGGCTATGTCTGAAAAAGTAAACCGTAATATTGTCTGCCCCGCCCAAGCGACCCTGGAGATTCTGGGAGGAAAATGGAAAGGATTAATCCTTTTCCATCTTCGCAATGAATCCAAGCGTTTCAATCAGCTGAAAAGCTCCATCCCCGGCGTAACCCAACGAATGTTGGCCAAACAATTAAGGGAGTTGGAAGCTGATGAAATTGTGAATAGAAAGATCTACCAGGAGATCCCCCCCAAAGTGGAGTACTCCCTCACTGCTTTTGGCCTGACGCTCCGCCCTATATTGGAGGCGCTTCATGGTTGGGGGGCGGATTACATCGATGAAATTAACCGCATCAGAAATAGTGCAGGGTATATGGCGGATGAATTGGCGTTGGAATTGGAATCATAATACGCAGTCATACTTGTGACCTGAGCCAAGCCTTTGCCTGTATAAAAATTCGCGTTGGCGAAACAAATAAAAAGCCCGGATCATTTCTGATCCGGGCTTTTTTCTTACATCGCGTTTGAAAAATTAAACGTTGTAAGTGGAGGATGCCGTATTGCCGCCGCGACCAGTCCAATTGGTGTGGAAGAATTCACCGCGTGGTTTGTCAGTGCGCTCGTAGGTGTGCGCGCCGAAGTAGTCGCGTTGTGCCTGCAGCAGGTTGGCTGGCAAACGGGCAGTGCGGAAGCCGTCGAAGTAGGTCAGTGCAGAGGTAATTGTTGGGGCGGGGATGCCATTAACAATCGCTGCAGCTGCTACACGACGCCAGCCAGCTTGTGCATCTTGTACAGTCTTGCTGAAGTAATCATCGAGCAACAGGTTGTTCAATTCAGGATTCTTGTCGAATGCTTCTTTGATATTGCCGAGGAATGAAGAGCGAATAATACAGCCGCCGCGCCACATCAGGGCGATACCGCCGTAGTTCAGGTGCCAACCGTACTCTTTGGCAGCTTCGCGCATCAGCAAATAACCTTGCGCGTAAGAAATAATTTTTGAAGCGTAAAGTGCGTCGCGCAAGTCGTTGATGAAGGCTTTTTTGTCGCCTTCAAATTTAACGGCTGGGCCAGAGATGACTTTGGATGCCTGAACACGCTCGTCTTTTTGTGAAGACAAGCAGCGAGCAAATACGGCTTCGGAAATCAGGGTGAGCGGTACGCCCAGATCCAGTGCGATTACGCCGGTCCACTTGCCGGTACCTTTTTGGCCGGCGGTGTCGAGGATTTTCTCAACCAGTGGCTCGCCGTTTTCGCGGTAGCCGAGGATGTCGCGGGTGATTTCGATCAGGTAGCTATCGAGTACGCCGGTGTTCCACTCGGCAAATACCTCGTGCATCTCATCGGCGTTCATGCCCAGCACTTCTTTCATGATTTGGTAGGCTTCGCAGATCAACTGCATATCGCCGTATTCGATACCGTTGTGAACCATCTTCACAAAGTGACCGGCGCCGTTCTCACCAACCCAATCACAGCATGGGCTGCCATCGGATACTTTGGCGGAGATGTCCTGGAAAATATCTTTCACAAATGGCCAGGCTTCTGGTGAGCCGCCGGGCATGATGGATGGACCAGTCAGTGCACCTTCTTCACCACCGGATACGCCGGTACCGATAAAGCGCAGGCCTTTGCTGGCCAGATAAGCAGTGCGACGGTCGGTATCAGGGTAGTGGGTGTTGCCGCCATCGATAATGATGTCGCCTTCTTCCAGGTGTGGTACGAGTAGCTCGATAAAGTCGTCTACTGGTTTGCCGGCTTTTACCATCAGCATGATTTTGCGTGGTTTGGCGAGTGAGGCTACCAGCTCTTCAATGGAGCGAGCGCCGCGAATGCTTTTGCCGGCAGCGCGGCCAGCAATAAAACTGTCCACTTTTTCAACAGAGCGGTTGAAAGCGGTAACTGTATAGCCCTTGCTGGCCATGTTCAGGATCAGGTTTTCGCCCATTACGGCGAGGCCAACCAAGCCTATATCGGAAAGTGGTTTCATAACGTAGTAGCCTTCGTCTGTGGTTGATGTTTTAGGTGCAACCGAAGTCGTTCATCGCGAGTTGCCGCTTGCTCGTTGGCCCAAATGGCGCCACCCGGGCGATGCTCAACACCCTGGGTATATTCGGCTCCGCTGCTCTTGGCGGGGCTCTATTTTTGGGGTGGCTATTATTCCCGTTTAGCATCTAAATTCCTAGTGAAAAAGCCGGTTGTTGTGACTATCGCGCATATTGTCTGGGCTTATTGTGACAGCCGCGCGTGAGTGAAGGCTTCGGTTGTGAGAGGCACGTCTATTTATGAAGGGAAAAAGCGCTGGTTTGGTGCGGTGCTATTTATAAAAAGAAAACCCCCGCGGTGAGGCGGGGTTTTCTTTTTTTATGTTGTTTGAATGACGTTAAGTTCACATTTCCCCTCTCAGGCGCACGCCAGGTGCTTGTCTTTTAAAAATTTAACTGTATATACTGTGTATATGAAATTTGGATTCGTATTTTCCCAGACCGACAAGCGTCCCATGTATCAACAGATCATGGAGCAAATTACACAGCGCATTGCCGTGGGCGATTGGCCGCCCAACACGCCGTTGCCCTCCATTCGCGAGCTGGCCATGGATATCAAGGTCAGCATCATCACCGTCAAGCGCGCTTACCTGGAATTGGAGCGCGAAGGTGTTATTGCCACCCAGCAGGGTAAGGGTAGCTGGGTGAATGGCGTGCTGGATATAAACCAGCTGCAGCGCGAAGAGTTAATCCAACATCTCATGCAGGCTGGCAAGTTGGCGAAGTCCTTGGGTATCTCTGAGGGCGAGCTGATGGACATGATAAAAAAATATAGTTGATAAGGAGTGAACCATGAGCTTGCCCGATTCGATCCACCTGCCGCTCGCCATAGAATGCGAAGGCATTTCGAAACACTATCCCCACTTTCAATTGCGAGATGTGAATCTGTCGTTTGAGCAGGGCAGCGTCATGGGGTTGGTAGGGCCAAACGGCGCAGGCAAATCAACACTACTGCGTATCGTGCTGGGCTTGATTGGAGCGGACAGCGGTTCGATCAAGGTGCTGGGCCATTCCATACCGGGCGAACAGATTGCTGCAAAACGTAATATAGGTTTTGTGGCGGAAGATATGCGGTTGTACGAGAGCCAAACTATCGCCTTCCACATGGATTTTATTAAATCCATTTTTGATTCCTGGGATGATGATTACGCAAAAACATTGCTGCGCCGGTTTGATCTCAATCTACAACAAAAAGTAAAAGGCATGTCTCACGGCCAGCGAGTAAAAACCACGTTGTTGCTCGCCCTGGCTCGTCGTCCCAATTTATTGGTGTTTGATGAACCCACTACCGGGCTTGATCCGGCAGTTAGAAAAGAATTACTGGATGAAATGATGAATGCCATGGAAGACGAAACCCGCTCCATTCTTTTTTCGTCGCACAATACCTTGGATGTCGAGCAAATCTCTGACTACATCACCTTCATTTACGGTGGACGTATTATTGAATCAAACAACAAGGAAGATTTTATGGATGGTTGGCGGCGCTTGCGATTGACCAATATGAACAATAGTCCGCTACCCAGGTTATCCAACATCAAAGAGGTCCAACAGAGCGGCCGTTTGTGTACAGTAACTGTCAACAATTACGAAGACTCTATCCACGAACAATTTACCAACGCTGGTTTGCAGATAAACCATATTGAGCGATTAACCCTGGAAGAAATATTCCTGGGTAATGTCGCTAGCGCTAAAGCCAATAACAACGCGAAAGCCAATAACGAAAAGGAGATTGCGTAATGAGTGCGACCATTATTCCCCAGCTCGTTCGCAAAGACTTAATGATCATGCGTAAAGCTATAATCATTTTTTGTCTGGTATGTCTCGCGTCTCTTGTAACTATCAGTTTATTGTTCGGTCACATACCCAATTGGGTTTTCTTTAATCTCGGATTTACCCTGCTCATTATCCCTGCCTGTTCATGTGGTATTTTTCTAGCGATGAAAACCATCGTGATGGAAAAAGAAAAATCCACCCAATCTTTCATTATGAGTTTGCCGGTTACGGTAAAGGAGTTTACCCAAGCCAAGCTGTTGGTAAACCTGCCGGTGTTTAGCATCCTTTGGCTGTTAGTTAGCGGTGTGGCTTTTTATTTTTGTTTTGGGTTAGGTGTATTTCCCTATGGGACAGTTCCCTTCATCACCATGATCTTCGTGGGTATTTTTGTGGCTTACACTGGGATTCTCTGTGCGAGCCTGCTGTTTCAATCTATGGCTGTTACGATTTTAACGGTGATGACCTCCGAGCTAGGGACTGCTGCTTATTTGTGGATAGTGGCTTATTTGGAGCCAATTAAATCCCATGTCTATGGTCCGGAAATGGTGTGGAACCCTACTGCCATTAGCATTGTTGGAACACAAATTTTTGTTGCAGTCTCCACCTTGCTGATGACGTGGTATCTCCAAAATAAAAAGCGGGATTTTATTTAATCTATCCCTTTAGGCAGCGGATATGTATAGAAAGATTTATATGCTAGTGCTGGCCTCCTTACTTTTTGTCGGGCATGTAGGTGCTTGTACAATCTTTACCGCGGTAAAAGGCTCGACCGTGCTCTTTGCCGGCAATGAGGATCAAACAACCAATGATTCCTATCTAGTTGTTGATCCAACCGGAAAATACGGCGTCGTATTTTTTGCTACTCCCATGGAGGGTTTGCCGCTGGTAATGCAAATGGGGATTAATGAAGAAGGATTGAGTTACGATATCAACGCAATACCCCAAGAGGCCCTAAACAAAGTACCTGGTGCTATTCAGCAAAAGGAGTGGGCATTAGTCGCATTGATGAGGCAATCTGCTAGCGTCAATGAGCTGCTGGACAAATTCTTCACCTACGATTGGGGCACATCGATCGCCTATCAAATCCAAATAGCGGATCGCTTGGGTGATGCTGCCGTTATACATCCAGGCCAGGATGGCAAGTTGACCTATACGCGCATAGATAAAACAAAGGGCTACCTGGTTTCTGCAAACTTTAATGTACGCGATACAAGCTACTATCAGTTTCTTCCGGGTAGATACAAAACAGCGGATAAAGCATTAAAAATATTGTCACACGAACAAGTGTTGACGACGGCATTTATGGCATCTGTTCTGGATAAAACACATCAGGAAGGTGGCTGGATAAATCCGACCAGATCTATTTTTTCTGTGATATTTAATTTAACGACCCTGGATATTACCTTTTATTACGAAAGCAAGTTCGATAAACCCTATTTGTTGAATGTTAGAACTGAACTTTCGAAAACGCGCGAGAAAAAAATAATCCCTTTGCCAGACGTTATGTCGGCAATAAACAAAACCTGATTGGTCATGAACCCTTCTTTATCGATTATCAAATTCCTTAAAATCGCCATGCCCATAGTGTCGCTCATCTGCATAATCCTGTTTGTGCCCTGGATGGCAGGCTGCGCTTATTTAAAGCCCTTGCCAGATAGGGTGCAGGAGCAAGTTAGCGATGCGGTTAATTATGATCTGGATGGCATCATCGTCTATGTAGATAAAAAAGGCAGCCCACCTGAGTTTTATTCAGCGGGATGGAAAGATAGGGACAATAAAGTGCCCGCCGATCCTCATGCGCTATTCAAAATTGCCAGTATAAGTAAGCTGTACATAGCCGCTGCTGCTGCCAAGTTGGTAAATAACAAAAGTTTATCGCTGGATAAAACCCTTGCGGACTATTTGCCTGAGCTTATCGGTCGCATTGAATATGCCGATAAAATTACCTTAAGAATGATGCTGCAACATCGCAGCGGAATCCCGAATTTTATCGATGATCCAAAATTTCCGTGGGCGAATATGCCCACCAGTATCAGTGGTCTTTTGCAATTTGCACTGGATAAGCCGGCCGACTTTAAACCGGATAGCCGCTATCACTATTCCAACACCAATTATTTGTTGATCGGCAATATTATCGATAAAACCCTGGGTTACAGCCATCGACAATATATAAAAGAGCAGATCCTTGAACCGCTTAAGCTAAGGCATACCTATAGTTTGCTTGATGAAGTGAATGTAAATGATGTGAGCAGCGGCTACTACATTGGTTACGACGGCGACTTAAAAACGCAAAACCATATAGGTCCCGGCGGTTCTATGGTTGCCACTGCACAGGATGTTGGCATTTTCTTGCGAGCACTCAATGACGGCTCTTTGTTGAATGCAAATGAGCAAGCGATTTATTCATCCATCTATGTATATGAGCACACAGGCCTGCTGCCGGGTTATTCGAGTATTGCGCGGTATCACAAGGATATTGATACGGTTGTTATTCAATTTGTGAATACCAGCGGCGGCAACTCATGGATGATAACGGAGATTGTCTATAGTCGAGTGATGCGCATTCTGCGCAAACGATAAATCGCTTGATGATTGCCATCTCCCGTGATAACAGCGTTTGCAAAACATTATGTGAAGGTGCATGATTTTTACATAGGCTGTGAATAAGGATTGGTAATGAAGCGAATTTTGTTTTGCACAGAGCTGGGTGGTAATTACGGTCATGTCAGCGGTTTACTTGAGTTGAGCCGCAATCTTTGTGGACAAGAGGATGAGCTGATTTTTGTCTTGTGCAATATGGCCGTTGCTCCGTTATTGGGTGAAGATGTCAGTTGTGTGCAAGTGCCCCTTCCCAATGTTGTACCTGCCGATAAAGACAGCTATAGCTATGCAGGATTGCTGGGGCTTTTGGGTTACGACGATGAATCTGTCTTAACGGATTATTTAACTCGCTGGCGCAATTTGCTGGCAGGTGCCGATCTGGTTATTGCCGATCATGCACCCAGCGCGCTACTTGCAGCCCAATCGCTGGGCATAGACTGCGCAGCGGTAGGTACGGGCTTTGTTATTCCTCCACCGGATATGCCGCTGTTCAATCCCGGCCTTGCTCCTGATAAAGATCCTGCGCCGCATATTCTTGCCACTATCAATCGCATCATGGATCGCTTGAGTGCTCCCCGCCTGGAGAAATTGGGCGATATTTTCACCCGCTCTCGTCAATTTTTATGTACTTTTCCCGAGCTGGATCACTATGGCTTGCGTGCCGGTACGGATTATTGGGGCCCTTTGTACAGCGAACATATGGGTGAGATTTTTACCTGGCCGGTGGCTAGTGAGGCCAATATTTTTGCCTATCTCACACCCAGGGTGCACAATTTGCCGGCCGCACTTGCAGCGCTGGGAGAGTTGCCGGGTTTTAAATTGGCGCATATCCCGGGTATAGATCCGGCGTTGGCGGCGGCTTACAACCGATCCGATTTGCTGATTAAACCTGAGCCGATAAATATGGCCTCGGTATTGCCGCAAGTGGATTTAATGATTAGCCAGGGCGGCGCAGGAGTGACTTCGCTCTGTGCTATTTATGGATTGCGTCATGTCATGGTGCCAACACAAATGGAGCAGCGCATGCTCACTCGTAGATTGGTAAAACAGGGTCTGGCTTATGGTGTTGATCCTGACACTGATGCGCCGGATTACGCCGGTATTTTTAACCGCGCACTCAATTGCCCGACCTTAACGCGCAACACAGAATTATTGCGCATGCAATATCGGGATTTTTCTCAGGTAGAGCAGTTGGAAGCTTTGGTGGAAGCGTTGCTCGGAACTTAATGCATTGCATGCGCTGACTTAAGATAAATGATGCCAGCGATTATACCAATTGCTACGGCAGCGAGATGCCCGGGCTTTGGGTAGCCAACAGCTAGCAAATCAAGCGCGAAGGCTGGAATCAATGAAATGGCCAGCGTTGCCCATAACCATCGAGAAGATAAAACACCTTTCAACGCTAACACTACTCCGAACGCTGAAATAGCTAATGCTGCTTGTGACGCCCCTGTGCCAAGATTCCATGGCGGTGTTCCTTCAAGGGTGCTGATAAGCGTCCCAATTGATCCACCAATAAACCAAAGTGCGAAAAATTTAATAGCGCCCATGTGGCGCTCCAAAAATATTCCTAATATGAAAATTGATAAAACGTTGTAAATCATATGCATTTGTTTGGCGTGTATGAGTTGGGCTGCAAGCAATCTCCATAGCTCAACGTTGCGCAGGTGAGAAAAGTTAATAGCACCGTATGGTTCAAGTTTGGGTATGCTGGCAGTGCCAAAAAAATGGCCTGTTAGGCTATGCGCAACGAAGATGGAATACAGAAAAGTGACTGAGCAGATGGCTATGGTGCCAAACGGAATATAATTATTTTTCATGGTTACCTTAAAACTGCGATGGTTTTATGGGGTGTTGCTATTGGATATTTTTAGGCTCAGCCAATAGCTTGGCCAAGCCAGAACGTTTTTCACCGGGTTTAGCCTTTAATGGCCGCTTCAATTTTCGCGATATCGATTTTTTTCATTTCCATCATGGCATTAAATGCGCGTTTGGCCACCGCGGGATCAGAATTAGTGACGCCTTCAATCAAAATAGCTGGAGTAATTTGCCAGGAAATTCCCCATTTATCTTTACACCAACCACACTCGCTTTCCTGTCCGCCGTTATTGACGATTGCATTCCAGTAGCGATCGGTTTCCGCTTGATCAACTGTTGATACTTGAAATGAAAAGGCTTCATTGTGCTTGAAGACGGGCCCACCATTAAGCCCGACGCAGGGAATGCCTAAAACGGTAAAGTCCACTGTTAAAACTTGTCCCTTTTTGCCCGATGGATAATCACCCGGCGCCAGATGCACCGCATTTACGCGCGAGTCGGGAAATGTCTCGGCGTAAAAATTTGCCGCTTCTTCAGCGTCTCGGTCGTACCAAATACAAATGGTGTTTTTGGCAGGCTTGCTCATAGGGTTACTCCTTTAGTGGTGGGTGTTCGACCATATAGCAATTAAAGTGAAATCGCTACCGCTGGATCTCGATAATTGGATAAGTGTTTGAGTGAATTGTTCATTTATTTTGAGCGAAGCGGGAAGTGGTAGGGAGTTCAGGTAGGTTGACGGTAAGGCTTGCGTATGCAAGCAGCACCCCAACACGGTACAGCGGCATAAACCGAAACCTGGATATCTGCGGTTCATTGCTAATGTTTAGGAAAGTTATGCGTAATTAATAGATCAGAAATGTTGGGGTGCGCTACGCTTACCGCCAACCTACAGATAAGGATGAGTTATTTTTTGTGGCGAACGGTGATACGTGCCCACACTTAAAAGGCGAAAAGTGCTTACGTAATTAAGTAATCTTTAGAGAGTGACCTGATGAGTCTTTAAATTGAGAGGGTTCTATTTTTTTCATTGCATTAGTCTGACGCTCGTTTAATTTTACGTTTGCGGCGGCGATCAGGATTCATCTGCTGCGCCAACGCCCAATCAATATGCTCTTGCACAAGCTCAGAACACTGTTCGCGTTTTGCGGTGAGTGCCGCAATAATTTGTGCGTCACTCGGAGCATTCCCCAAGCCCACCGCCAAATTACGCAACCAACCTTGATAACCAATACGGCGAATCGCTGAGCCTTCGGTGCGTGTCAGATATTCTTCTTCTGTCCAATTAAACAGTGAGACCAAATCGCTATCGGCTAAACCATGACGTGGTAAAAAATCCTTTTCGTGGGTGAATTGCGCGTATTTATTCCAGGGGCAAATCGCTTGGCAATCATCGCAGCCGAAGACGCGGTTGCCGATTGGATCGCGAAACTCCAGCGGAATGGGCCCTTCGTTTTCAATGGTGAGATAGGAAATGCAGCGGCGTGCGTCCAACTCATAAGGTTGCGGGAAGGCATCGGTGGGGCAGACTTTTAAGCAGGCGGTGCAAGTACCGCATTGGTTCTTTTGTTCGGGTGTGTCCACCGGCAACGGAATAAAGGTAAAAATCTCGCCGAGGAAAAACCAACTTCCAGCGCTGCTATTAATAATGAGTGTGTGCTTGCCGGCCCAACCCAAGCCGGCCTTTTCGGCAAGTGGACGCTCCATTACCGGTGCGCTATCGACAAAGGCACGGTTCTGGCCTTTGAGCGGATAATCGTCCGGCAAGGCATCATCAATTTTTTTGGCGAGCTGCGCGAGGCGTTTGCGAATCAACTTGTGATAATCGCGCCCCAGCGCATAACGCGAAACATAAGCCTTGGTTGGATCTTTCAGAATCTGGATTTGCTGTGTATCGCCGGGTAAATAATCCATCCGCACCGAAATCACCCGCACAGTACCGGGCAGCAATTCTGCTGGACGCGAACGCATATTGCCGTGTGCGGCGAGCCAACCCATGCTGCCGTTGTAACCTTTCGCCAACCACTCTTTGAGGCGAACTTCCGCATCGGCCAGATCAATATCCGTAATCCCCAGCTGCTGAAAGCCCAGCTCGCGGCCCCAACGTTTGATGTCGGTAGCGAGCTGATCGAGGTCTAGGCTATTGAGGTCTGAGTCGGTCATGGCGGCTTGGAGGCTTGGGAAAGTGTTTATTTTGCCAGAGAAGTTGTGCTGCTGCGATCTTTGTGAATTGCGAAAATCCAGCCGCTTGGATAGGCTGCCGCCCAGTGCCGGGTAGAAGCATGCGTTCAGCATGAAACTGTCTGTGCAACTGGATATGAGGAATTAACAAATCAGGTATAGATACATGATGAAAGGGTTAAAAATAATTATTGTATGCGCGTTGTTCATGTTACATGGATTGGTATTTGCCAAGCCAACGCTGGATGATTTTTTAAAAAAGAAGGACATTATTGATGTAGTCATCTCACCCAATGGCCGCTACCTTGCCAAGCTCTGGAATAAAGCGGACGAGCGTATTATTTCCATTACTGATCTGGATGCAGAAGGGCAGCCTGTTATAGGTTATACCTACGATAAGGTCGTGCGGGCGCAATCAATCAGTTGGGCGAATAATGAGCGCCTCTTGGTCAATATCGCCGTGCCCTATAACACGGAATCGGTTATTCGTGACTCTAACAAAAAGAAAGATTTTAATATTGATGACTACTACATGTTCAGTCGCATGGTGTCCATGGATGTGAATGCTAAAAATTCGGTTGTCTTGCTAGAGGACCAACGGAGTTTGCGCGGTAATGTCAATCTGTCCTCCATCCATAATTATCTGCCCAAAGATGATCAGCATATTTTAATGAGTGCCTACAAAGGTGAAGCCATCTCATTATTCAAGGTGAATGTATACACAGGTAAGAGCGAGCAGGTCATTAGGGGCTCGCATTATACTTTCATGTTTGTCAGCGACGAGGATGGTAAGCCGCGTTATCGGTTTGATTACAAGCCAGTCGCTAAAACCATGGAGCTTTATGAATATCAGGGCGAAGAGTCTTGGAAAAAAATAGATGTTATTAAACTGGATGATATCCAGGAGAAAAAGGATTTTGATTTGGGTGATCTGGTTGGAATCCATAACGAGGATCTGGTCTATCGTAAAAAAAGCGAAACAACCGGTTATTACGAGTTAGTTAAGTTCAAAAGTAAGGAAAAGAAAATTGAACCCTTTGTCAGCTTGCCGGATAAAGATATTCTCTATCCATTAAGCGATTTGCGCTCGGACGAAATCATTGGCTATGTGGTGGATGGTGATCTTACTCGGCACCAATATTTTAGTGAAGAAAACCAAAAAAAGTATGACCAGATAGCCAAGGCTGTCGGTAATTATAATTTCCGATTTGGATCAGCAACCGACGCCTTCGACAAGTATATTGTCAAAATCTCCGGTGCTGATGATCCTTTATCGTTCAGCCTTTATGATGCGAAAAAGGGCGAGCTGAAGTTTATGCATAACGCCTACGCAAATATTTCAACCAAGCATCTCTCCTATTCGGCTAATGCAACTTATCTCGCCCGCGATGGAAGAAAACTGCGTGCCTATTTGTTATTGCCAGCCGACTATCAAGAAGGAAAACGCTACCCTATGGTGGTATTGCCCCACGGTGGTCCACAAGCGCGAGATCATTCAGAGTACGATGATTTTGCTCAGTTCCTTTCAACCCGGGGTTACATAGTGGTAAAACCGAATTTCCGTGGTTCTACCGGTTACGGCAAAGAGTTTGAGGAAGCTGGTTACAAACAGTGGGGTTTGCGTATGCAGGATGACCTGGATGACGTAGTGAACTTTATGGTTAAAAAAGGTTATACGGATCCGCAAAAAGTTTGCGTGGTAGGGATTTCCTATGGTGGCTATGCCGCCTTGATGGCGGCGGTTAAGCAACCTGAACTTTATCGTTGCAGCGTGAGTATCAATGGCGTAACACATTTGCGCGATATGATGGCCTATGATGCCAAGCAAATTGATGACGATGATTTGATTGAGAAATATCTCTATCGCCGTATTGGTCATCCTGAGGTGGATAAGGTGGCGCTGGACGAAAACTCACCGGCACTGCAGGCAGATAAAATTAAAATACCATTATTGGTGGTTGCCAGCACTAAAGACGAAACTGTGCCAATAGCGCAAGCCAAAACCCTGATCAGCGCACTTAAAAAATATAAGAAGGATTATAAATACATAACTCTGGAAGATTCTGGCCATGACCCTTTCTATTATCGCGAAGACATAGAAAAAGTTTACCGTGAGGTCGATGAGTTTCTGGCGAAATATCTCGGTAGTCCGCAAGTTACCGCAGCACAATAAGTTATTTGCTACAGATGAAAATAAAAAAGGCGCCGTGAAAAGGCGCCTTTTTTATTGGAGGTATGCCTAAGCCTTTGCAGTTTTCTTTTTCGCGGCTGGCGCTTTCTTCCCCAACATAGGAGCCAAAAATCTCCCCGTATGTGAGTGCGCCAGCTTAGCCACATCTTCCGGTGTGCCTGTGGCAATTATCTGGCCGCCGCCGCTACCACCTTCCGGGCCCAAATCCACAATCCAATCTGCGGTTTTGATCACGTCGAGGTTGTGTTCGATCACGACGACTGTGTTGCCGTGGTCGCGCAGTCTGTGCAATACATTGAGCAGTTGCTGGATGTCGTAGAAGTGCAAACCTGTGGTTGGTTCGTCGAGGATGTACAGTGTTTTGCCTGTGTCGCGTTTGGATAATTCTTTGGCGAGTTTTACGCGCTGGGCTTCACCGCCTGACAAAGTTGTTGCAGCCTGGCCGAGGCAGATGTAGGTGAGGCCTACATCGATCAGTGTTTGCAATTTGTTGGCGATGGAAGGAATCGCATCGAAGAATTGACGCGCTTCTTCCACCGTCATTTCCAATACTTCGTGGATATTTTTGCCCTTGTATTTGATGTCCAGTGTTTCGCGGTTGTAGCGTTTGCCTTTGCATACATCGCAGGGTACGTAAACATCTGGCAAGAAGTGCATTTCTACTTTGGTCACACCGTCGCCCTGGCAGGCTTCGCAGCGGCCGCCTTTTACGTTGAAGCTGAAGCGACCGGGTTGGTAGCCGCGTGAGCGCGCTTCCTGGGTGCCGGCAAACAAATCGCGTACGGGCGTAAAAATACCTGTGTAAGTCGCGGGGTTAGAGCGTGGTGTGCGGCCGATGGGTGATTGATCTATATCCACGCATTTATCGAAGAGATTTAAGCCTTCGATTTGTTCATATTCCGCTGGCTCCAACGTGCTCGCGCCATTGAGTTCGGTGGCGGCGAGTGGGTGCAGTGTGGCGTTGATCAGTGTGGATTTTCCTGAGCCGGATACACCGGTAACGCACGTCATCAAACCCACGGGAATTTCCAGTGTCACATTGCGCAGGTTATTGCCTTTTGCGCCCACCAAACGCAGCACTTGTTTGGGATCAAATGGATGGCGCTTCTCAGGTATGGCGATGGAACGCGCTCCACTTAAATATTGGCCGGTGATGGAATCTTTGTTTGCCATAATGGCTTTGACATTACCTTGTGCAATCACCTGGCCGCCGTGCACGCCAGCGCCCGGGCCAATGTCGATGACGTGATCGGCGAGGCGAATTGCATCTTCATCGTGCTCTACCACAATTACGGAGTTGCCGAGGTTGCGCAAATGCGTGAGCGTGCGCAGCAAGCGCTCGTTGTCGCGCTGGTGTAATCCGATGGAGGGCTCATCGAGAATATACATAACGCCTACGAGGCCGGCGCCGATTTGGCTGGCGAGGCGAATACGCTGTGCTTCACCGCCCGATAAGGTTTCTGCACTGCGGTTAAGCGTTAAATAATTCAAACCTACGTCGACAAGGAAACGGAAGCGGTCGCGCAGTTCTTTCAACACTTTGTCGGCAATGCCGGCTTTGCGACCGGTGAATTGCAAGTTGGTGTAATACTCATAGGCATCGGCCACCGGTAGTTGAGTAATTTCCGGCAAGGTTTTTTCGTCGATAAATACATTGCGCGCTTCCAAGCGCAAACGCGCGCCGTCGCACTCGGGGCAGTTGTGCGTGGATAAAAATTTGGTGAGATCTTCGCGCACTGAATTGGATTCGGTATCGTGATAGCGGCGCTCCATATTGGGCAACACGCCTTCAAAATTGTGGCTGCGTTTGTACACATCGCCGCGATCATTCACGTAATTAAATGAAATCACTTCTTCGCCAGAACCGTAGAGTACAGCTTCGCGCTGCTTGGCTTTGAGTTTGTTCCAGGGCGTATCCACATCAAAACCGTAATGCTTGGCGAGTGACGCGAGCATATGGAAGTAGTAGACGTTGCGTTTGTCCCAGCCGCGAATAGCGCCTTCGGATAAACTCAGTTTTGGATCCTGGATAACTTTGTCTTCATCAAAATATTGCTTTACGCCCAGGCCATCACAACTCGGGCAAGCGCCCGCAGGATTGTTGAACGAAAAAAGACGCGGCTCTAATTCGGTGAGGCTGTAATCGCAAATGGGGCAGGCATGTTTTGATGAGAACAAACGGTCGGGCGCTTTCTCGTCCATGTCGCCGATGATGGCGATGCCTTCGGATAATTTCAGTGCGGTCTCAAAGGATTCTGCCAAACGCAGTTTGATATCGTCGCGCACTTTAAAGCGGTCGATTACCACGTCGACGGTATGCTTCTTTTTCTTGTCGAGTGTCGGCGTGTCGTCCAGGTCGCACAAGATGCCGTCGATACGCGCGCGGATAAAACCATCGCGCTTTAATTGTTCGAACACATGCAAATGCTCGCCTTTACGGTCGCGAATCACCGGCGCCAACAGCATGAGCTTGCTGCCTTCGGGCATGGCGACCACGGTATCTACCATCTCGCTAACCGTTTGCGCGGTGAGTGGCACACCGTGATCCGGGCAGCGCGGTTCGCCCACGCGGGCGTAAAGCAAACGTAAATAGTCGTAAATTTCGGTGATGGTGCCCACGGTGGAGCGTGGGTTGTGCGAGGTGGATTTCTGCTCGATGGAAATTGCCGGGCTCAGGCCTTCGATGTGGTCGACATCAGGCTTTTCCATCATGGACAAAAATTGGCGCGCATAGGTGGAGAGAGATTCCACGTAGCGGCGTTGGCCTTCAGCGTAGAGGGTATCGAACGCAAGTGAGGATTTGCCCGAGCCGGAAGGGCCGGTAATCACCACCAGCTTGTCGCGCGGTATATCTATGTCGACATTCTTGAGGTTATGGGTGCGGGCGCCGCGAACGATAATGGTATCCATCTACTGCTCTCAAAAGGGTGAGGAATGATCAAACGAGCGATTATACGTGAAGCTCCTGACAATAGATGTCAGGTGTGACAGCTGCTGTCAGTTGCCTGGTGTGGATCAGGGAAGGTGATTTTGGGGGCGAGGGCGGGATTTGCAAGCGGCGGAGCCTGGAATGTCACATGCCGCCCAGCTATTTCGTCTTGCGGGTATATGATGAATATCTGTTTTTGGAGAAACCAAACCCTATGACTAATCTCTCTCTTGCCCCTCTGGCTGAGCGTGCCCAGCGCTACGATCGTGAGCATGCCCGCAGCTTGCGGGCACTGGCTTATCGTATGTTGGGTTCGCGCAGCGAAGCGGAGGATATAGTGCAGGAAACCTGGCTGCGTTGGGCGCAGGTAGATGAAGCCAGCGTCCAGCACGCGGGCGCTTATCTGTCACGGGTGGCGACCAACCTGTGCCTGGATAAATTGGGTTCGGCAGCGGCGAAGCGCGAGCAGTATGTGGGCGTCTGGCTGCCGGAACCGCTGTTGGATGAAGAGCTGGGTTGGTCTCCCAATCCTGAAGCGGAGGCTGAGTTTGCCAATGATGTATCTGTAGCTTTCATGCTCGCGCTGGAGCGATTGTCACCCTTGGAGCGCGCCGCTTTTTTGTTGCACGATGTGTTTGATTTGGATTTCGATGAAATCGGCCGCCGCCTTGAGCGCAGCCCCGCCGCTTGTCGCCAGCTATCCAGCCGTGCGCGCAACAATGTGAAAGCCGATTATGCACGGCGCGAAGTGGAGGCGGAGGAGCGCGAGCGTTTGTATTCGGCCTTCAGCGCAGCGGTGCTTAATCGCGATGTGGATGCACTGGCGATTGTGCTGGCCGAAGATGCCGTGATGCTGACAGATGGCGGCGGCAAGGCTAAGGCAGTGCCTTATCCTTTACATGGTGCGCCGCTGGTTGCCAAAGCATTTATCGGTTTTGCCAAATTGCCCATTAGCGCTGCCTGGCGCCTTGAGCCGGCGCAGATTAACGGTTTGCCTGGCTGTCTGATTATGGATAGCAACACCGGCGAGCTTATCCAAACCGTCACTCTGGCGCCCTCCGCATCGGCACCTGATCGTATAGGGGCGATTTATATCCAGCGCAATCCTGAAAAGTTGGAAAGCCTGCGTGCGGCCTTGGCGAAAACGGTGGACCAACAATAAATTTTTTATCGTGGATGTATTTTTTATTGTGAATGTATTTTTTATTGTGGATGTCACAAGGCGCCGAGGCGGGTCGTCTTATAGGCGTGATCACAACGCACATCCATTTTCTTACCAAGGAACCACAACATCATGAGTCATCTTCAACGTCTTAATTACGCCGAACAATCGCCCGAGTTAGTGAAAAAAATGATGGAGTTCAGTATGGCCATCGCCAACAGCGGCCAGATAGATCCGCTCCTGTCACATTTGGTGGATATACGTGCATCGCAAATGAATGGCTGCGCCTTCTGCGTGGACATGCATGTGAAAGAGGCCAAGCTGCACGGTGAGCGCGAATTGCGTTTGTACCATGTGCCCATCTGGCGCGAATCGCCCTTGTTCAGCCCGAAAGAGCGCGCTGCACTGACCTTGACCGAGGCGCTGACGCAAATAGCCCCAACGGGTATTTCCGATGAACTTTATGCGGAAGTACGCGAGCACTTTACTGATCCCGAACTATCCACGCTGGTGTTTCGCATCATGGCTATTAATGCCTGGAACCGCGCCAGCGTTGCTTTTCGCGTTATGCCTGGCTCGCGTGACAAGGCGTTTGGCCTGGATAAAGCCGGGCTGGTTTAACCCCTGTGTGAAGCCCTGCTAGAGGGGCTTTACTTCCTTAATCCTCCCCTTCGCCCTCCTGTAGATGAGAATTTATATCATTTGCCTTGACTTTGATGTGTTTTGTTGAGAATAATTATTAACAAGGCGATCAAAGGTACGATTAAAGTAAGAGGGGGCAGAGGAGAGCAACATGAGCGACATTACACAGCTTGGACAATACCAGGATGATTTGCGCATGTACCTGGTCCAGCGTTTTGGCTCGCGCAGCCTGGCGGAGCGGGTATTGGCAGAGTTGGACCTGCGCCTGCAAGGATCGGAAATTCTCGCCAGTGTTGGACATCCCCTGGTGTATCTCTGTGGCTTTGGCCTGTCGCTCGGCATGGGTTTTGTGAAGGAGGAATTGCGGGTCTATCCGTCCGCTACCGGCGGAGGTACAGGCAATGCTTGCTGAACAAATACACTCATTGCAACGCCGTATAGCGGCGCCTTCCTTGTGGCCGGATATGCATTTTGTTGATACTCCGGCCTGCGCACTGGCGAATTTATTGGGGGTAGACGCCCGGCGATTTTCCGCCACACCTCGCGAGCGCGCACTGCTGGAAAAGACCCAGTGGTTTGATCACCGCGCCTGCGAGTTTTTGCAGCAACATCCCAATGCGTGTGTTATCGAAATAGGCGCGGGTTTGAGTACGCGCTTTCATCGTTTGTGCGCACGAATCGATTGGCCGCGCTTTTCATGGATTGATATAGATGTACGCGAAGCCATTGATTCCAAGGTGAGTGTGTTGCCCCCCATCGATAATTACCAGTTGCTGGATTCGAGTGTGCTGGATGGCAATTGGCGAGCGCGTGCCGGCGCAGATCACTCGCCGCTGCTCATCGTGATCGAAGATTTTGCCTCAGCAATTACGCGGAAAAAATTTCAAAAGCTGCTGTGGGATTTGGCCGTCAGTGGTCGGGTAAGTCCGGTGCAGATTTTGTGGGACGATCATTGGCTCTGGTATCAAAACCCGCTGCGCCAGCGCTATTGGCGCGGGCTGTCACTCGCTACCGGGTTTGCCGATCCTGATGTGATAGCGCTAAAAAATAATTTGCGCTGTTTGCGCTTGTCTCGCTGAATAATTTCCTAAAGGCAAGCTAAAAAACGCCAAGGCAAGCAGGAAGATAGGCAAGGAAACTCCGTAAAAAGGCGGCGCCATAAAAAATGCCGGCTGTGTTTGCAGCCGGCATTTTTTATAAAATTGAGTTTGCGAGATCAGATTATTGCGCGAGTTTTTCGCTAGTCGTTTTTTCTGTTGAGTTTTGTGTGTCCGGCGATGCTTGTGCAAGCTCACAGTATTGCGCAATTTTTTCTTCTGATTTTTTGCTGGGCTTTTGCTGCTTCCAGAATTGGCATTCGACGCTGTTCTTTTTAGCCATAGCGAGCTTGGTTTGTTTGCGCTCGTCGTAATGGCGTTCTTGTTCCAGCTCGCGCTCACGCGACACTTTGTCGACGTAATCATTCACGCTGGTGGTGTCTTGCTGGACGACAGGCACCGGGGTAGGTACAGGCTTGGGGCGGTTGAGCATCACGGCAAAAATGGCGAGGGTGAGTAGAAGCAGCGAAGCCGCAATAAAGGTTTTGGAAATACTGGGCATGGATAACATCCTGTGGTTTACGAGTCCTTCTTGAAGACCGAATGACTGACTATCAAGAATATCTAAAGCGGATTATCAAAAATATCGAAAGCTGATACCGGGCCACCAGGCATGGTAGCCGGCGGCGCTATGGTAATCCAGGCTGGTAGAGGTGTGAAGTTGTGTGCTGGTTTTTCTATTGTTTCCAGGCGGGGTCCGGTTGCCAACTGCGCACCCAGTCGGGGATATCTGCTGCTGGCATAGGGCGGGCTATGCCGTAGCCCTGGGCCAACTCGCAGCCAATTGCCAGTAGCATTTCACCGTGGGCAATAGTTTCCACGCCCTCGGCAATCACTTGGCGACGGAAGGCGGTGGCCAAGCCGATAATGCCTTTGATGATGGTGAGGTCGTCCGGGTCATCGAGCATGTCCCGTACAAAGCTCTGGTCGATCTTGAGCAACTGGGCCGGCAGGCGTTTGAGATAGGCGAGGGATGAATAGCCTGTCCCGAAATCGTCCAGCGCAAAACTTACGCCTAACTGTTGGCAACTGTGAATGACGCGCGATACCTGGGTGATATCCTCCAGCGCACTTGTCTCCAGTATCTCCAGCTCCAGCTTGCGGGCCTCGCTCTGGTCTTTTAACAATTCCTGCAGGCGATTGATGAAGTCTTCATGCTGCAGCTGTAGTGCGCTGATGTTGACGCTCACCGGGATATCCAGCCCCAACTTCTTCCACTGGGCCATCTGGCGCAGGGCGGCGGTGATCACCCACTCGCCCAACTCTATGCTGATCTGGTGGTTCTCTATGGCGGGCAAAAAGGCTCCGGGCGGCAGCAAACCCTGCAGGGGATGTTGCCAGCGGATCAGTGCTTCAGCGCCCACCACTTCACCGGTGCGCATGTTTACTTTGGGTTGGTAGTAGAGGACAAATTCGTGGTTATCCAGGCCTGCACGTATGTTTTCCAGGCTTTCTCGCTGGTTTTTCACGGCTGTATCCTTGGCCACATCAAACATGTGATAACAGTTTTTGCCCGCTTGTTTGGCCAGGTACATGGCTTGGTCGGCGTGGCGCAACAACTGCTCGGCATCTACCCCGTCCTGGGGATAAATAGTGACGCCTATACTGGCGGATACTTCCAATTTTGAGTCGTTGAGGGTAATGGGTTCGGCGGCGGCTTCCAGCAAGCGTTTGAGCAGCGGCTCGCAATCGCTGGCGCGATTGAGGTCGGTCAGCACCACCACAAATTCATCACCGCCGATACGCGCAAGTGTATCGCCCTCACGCAGGGCGGCGCGCATGCGCAGGGCGATGGCGATCAGTAATTGGTCGCCCATGGAGTGGCCATATTGGTCATTGACGGTTTTAAAACCGTCGAGATCGATAAACGCCACCGCCAGCGACTGCTGCCGGCGCTGGCTTTGGGCCATGGCCTGTTGCATGCGGTCGGCCAGCAGCACCCGATTGGGTAGGTGTGTCAGGGCGTCATAGTGGGCTATGTGCTCCAGACGCTGGTTGGCGCGCTCTAGCTCGCGGTTGGCGGCCAGCAGCGCGAGCTGGGCCGCTTTTTGGTCGCTGATATCTTGAATCACGCCGTTGAGTTTGCGCGGCCGCCCCTCTTCGAAGGTGACTGCCCAGGTAATTCGCACATCGATGTGGCGGCCGGCGAGAGTGTTCATCTCCAGCTCCATATCAAAGCTTTCCCCTGTCTCCATGGCACTTTCCAGCGCTTTAGCCAGGGGTTCGCGCGAACTGGGGGGGAAATATTCCAGTCCACTGGCGACTGTAGGGGTGTGCTCCAGCGGATTGGTGTCCAGCAGACGATAGACTTCGTCAGTCCAAAACAGCTCGCCGCTGGGGATATCCAGTTCCCAGCCGCCCAAGCGGGCGACCTGTTGCGACATATTGAGCAGTTTGGTGCTGGTGCGCAGCGCTTGTTCGGCGTTGTGATGATCGGTGAGGTCTATGGCGGTGCACCCCAAAAAGCGCTGGCCACTGGCGTTGTCAAACACAAACTTTACGGACAACCAATGGCGCATACCCACGGCGGTAGGTACATCCTCTATGGCCTCGGTTTGCTGGTTGGACGCAAAGATCGCCTGGTCGTGGTCGTGCAGGCGCTGGGCGATTTCTTGCGGCCAGACATCAAACACGGTTTTACCGATAATGTGTTCCGGTTTCAGTTGGAACACATGTTCAAACATGGGGTTGATATAGACAAAGTAACCCGCCTCGTCCTTGATAAAGGAAATGGCGGGGGATTTTTCCATAAAGGCGCGAAAGCGCGATTCGCTGGCGTTGAGTGCCAGCTCTGCTTCTTTTCGGTCGGTGATATCTTGCGCTGTGCCGCTCAGGGCAATGGCGCGACCCTGTTTGTCGCGCTGGGTTTCGCTGCGCGCTTCTATCCAGCAGGTACTGCCGTCTGGCTGGGGCACGCGAAAATCTATCTGGTAGCCGTTACCTTCACGAATATAGTGCTCGTAGCGGGTCAAAAAACCGGACCGATCTTCGGGGTGAATCAGCCGCATAAATTCTGCAAAGGAGGGCGGTAAACGGCCGGGGTCGCGGTGGAAAAGACGGTACATCTCTGTCGACCAGGTGGCTTTCCCCGTTTCCAGATCGCGCCGCCAGCTGCCCATTTTGGCTCGCGCTTGGGCTGCCGCCAGTTGGGCTTCGCTCTCCTGCAGCGCCGTTTCAATCTGTTTGCGCGCGGTAATGTCCTGCAGAGTGCCGAATGTCCGCAGGGGTTCGCCCTGGCTGTCCAGAATCATCTGGGTCCGCAGCTCTATCCAGCGCACGTCACCGTCGCTGTTGATCATGCGGAAATCCAGCTGGCTGTTTTCGTAATCCACCAGGGTTTTGGCGCGGCTGGCGAGCAAGGCTTCCAGGTCATCCGGGTGGACGCTGGCTAAGAACTCGTTGAGGCTGGGAACACCCAGGGCGGGATCGCGCCCGATAATCTGGAACCATTCGGCGGAGGCAGAGCGAGTGTTGGTTTTTAAATCCAGCTCCCAGCTGCCGATAAGCGCGCGCTCCTGGGCGCTGGCCAGCTGGGTTTTACTGACGGCCAGGGCTGTCTCGGTTTCTTTGTGGGTGGTGATATCGGTGCTGGTGCCTACCCAGTGGGTGATGTTGCCGCGCGCATCCCGCATCGGCAACGCCATCGCCAAATGCCAGCGATAATTGCCGTCTGCACGCCTAAGGCGAAAGTTAATTTCATAGCCTTCGCCATTTTTGATGGCCTCTGACCAGCGACGCAAAGCCTCGGCCTGATCCTCTGGATGAACGAGGTTGATCCATTTATAACCAATGATCTCGCCGGCTGGCAGGCCAAAGTAATCGAGCACCCGCTGGTTGACATAGTCGAGGCTGCCATTGGCCTGGGCACTCCAGACCTGTTGTGGCATGGCATCGACCAGGGTACGAAAATGGCCATTGGTGGATGCAGCCTGCGCGGGATGCTGATGATGATTGGATCTTTCGTTGCTCATGTAGACCAGTGAGTCCTGTTTCCGAATCCTGTCATGCCCGCCATTAGGGCTGGCGTTAACTGCTGGGAGTGCCTGGATACTTCCATTGTTAGGGCTGGTTAAAATCCACTGTGTTCAAAGTGTAGACAATACCCGCACTTTTGCCCTGCCGGTTGCGGAAATTGGTTGTCGGAAAATGAGGGCAAATGGCGGGCTTTAGCCGGCTGGTCGCACAGGGGTTGGTCTTGGTAGAATTGCGCCCCTTTTTATGGAGCTCCCGCTCCGTTGCTGCCGAGATTCCTGTGAATTCATCGCCTTTACCCTTTGAACGCCGTGTCGTTAGCTCACTGGCTGCACTCTATACCTTCCGCATGTTCGGCCTGTTTTTGCTGCTGCCGGTACTCGCGCTTTACGGCACCCAGTACGAAGGCCACACGCCTTTCCTGTTGGGGGTGGCGCTGGGTGCTTATGGCGCCAGCCAGGCACTGCTACAGATTCCCTTTGGAATGTTGTCGGATCGTATAGGCCGCAAACCCATCATTTTATTGGGCTTGGTGGTGTTCATTATTGGCAGCGTCATAGCGGCCAAAGCCTCCACGGTTTACGGGTTGATACTGGGGCGCTTCCTTCAGGGCGGCGGTGCTATCTCCGGTGCCATCATGGCCCTGTTGACTGACCTCACCTCTGACGAGAGCCGCACCAAAGCGATGGCCACGATCGGTGCTTCTATCGGTATTTCCTTTTCGGTCGCTATGACGGTGGGCCCATTGCTCGCCCATTGGGGCGGTATAGGTACTATCTTCTGGATTACTGCCGGTCTGGGGGTGATAGGTATCGCCATTCTGTTTGGGCTGATCCCCGCCGTAACCGAAAGCCCGCAACCCAAGCGCGAGGCACTGCCCGCCCGCGATCTTTTCTGGAAAACCTTTACCCACCCGGAACTGCTACGCCTCAACCTGGGGATTTTCGCCCTGCACTTTGTGCTTATGTCCAACTTTATGGTGTTGCCATTGATCCTTGAGCAGCAATTGCAGTTGCCCCGCAGCCAGCATGGATTGATCTACTTTCCTATGTTGGTTATCGCCTTCGCGCTTATGTTGCCCTTTGTGATCATCGCGGAAAAACGCCGCAAGATTAAGCCGGTATTTCTTGCCGCCGTTGGCCTGCTGGCGCTGATGGAATTAGCCTTGATGGTGGCGCCGCCGAGCCTGGTGTTTACCTTGGGCGCTATCTTCCTGTTCTTTGTTGCCTTCAATTTACTGGAGGCGACACTGCCTTCCTTGGTGAGCAAAATAGCCCCTGCCGGTGCCAAAGGCACAGCTACCGGCATCTACGCTACCAGCCAGGTGATAGGGGTTTCCTGCGGTGGCGCCCTGGGCGGCTGGCTGTTGCAGCAATATGGTATTCCCGCTGTGCTGGGGCTGGGTGCCATTTTCAGCATCGTCTGGCTGGCCGTCGCCTGGACGATGAAACCTCCGCGCTTCCTCGCCAGCGTGCTTATCCCTCTTCGCCACCACAAGGGCGCGGAAGTGGCGGCCAAAATGCGTGCGGTTACCGGTGTGGCGGAAGTGGTGATAGTGGAATCGGAAAACACCGCCTATCTCAAAGTCGACCAGCAGCTGGTAGATCGCAAAGCCTTGCATGCGATTGTTGAAGGCTAAGGGAAATGTCAGTTCACACCACCGAAATATTCTAAGCCGGCCAATTGAACCTGGCGAAGCTCAAGGTTAAAGTGACCGAACTCAGCCCGGCATAAGTCGGGCTGAGTTGTTTTTACACTCGAATGTCGCCTGAAAAAAATCATGAGGGCGAATACACCATCAAACAAAGAGGAATTCATTATGGCTCGCGGTATTAATAAAGTGATTTTAGTTGGCAACGTGGGGCAGGACCCGGAAGTCAAATACATGCCGTCCGGCGGCGCTGTCACCAACATCAGTGTTGCAACCTCAGAGACATGGAAGGACAAAAATACCGGCCAGCCACAAGAGCGTACCGAATGGCACCGTGTTGTTTTCTTTAACCGCCTGGGCGAAATTGCCGGCGAGTATCTGAAAAAAGGCAGCAAGGTTTACGTAGAAGGCTCACTGCGCACCCGCAAATGGCAAGCGCAGGATGGCAGCGATCGTTACACCACTGAAATCGTCGCCAGCGAAATGCAAATGCTTGACGGTCGCGGCGAAGGTGCCGGCGGCGGTTACAACCAGGATCAAGGCTTTGGCGGCGGCCAGAACTTTAACCAGGGCGGCGGCTTTGCTCAGGGAGCTCCAGCACAAGCGGCTGGCTTCAATCAGGGTGGCCAGGGTGGTTACCAACAGCCAGCACAGGGTGGCGGCTTCAACCAAGGCGGTCAAGGCAGTGGCTTCAATCAGGGCAGCGGTCAAGGTGGCGGTTTCAACCAGGCACCTGCGCAGCAACCACGTGGAGGTTTCAATCAACAACCTCAGCAGCCGCAACAGCCTGCCGGTTTTGATTCATTCGATGATGATATTCCGTTTTGATTTGAAGATAGGTTCGCTAAAAAACCCGCTTATGGCGGGTTTTTTATTGGGCGGAAAAATTATTCCTCCACCCATAAATAATGTGGCCCCGGTCCATCCTCGCCTGCTTTATCCAGCGGGTTGCGCAGGCGACAGCGTTCGATAGACAGGCAGCCGCAGCCGATGCAGTCGTCCAATGTGTTGCGCAGTTTTTGCAGCTGTTCAATGCGCATATCCAAATCTGCTCGCCAGTGAGTAGAGAGTTTTTTCCAGTCGGCTTGTGTGGGCGCTTTGTGGCGCGGCAAGCCAGCCAATGCATCGCCAATCTCCTTTAGCGGAATGCCCACACGCTGGGCGACGCGAATAAACGATACGCGCCGCAACACCTCACGCCCGTAGCGCCGCTGGTTGCCCTGGGTGCGTGTGCTTTCAATTAATCCCTTGTTTTCATAAAAGTGCAGGGTAGATACCGCAACGCCACTGCGCGCAGCCACTTCACCAACGGACAGCGAGAGTGGAATGCCGGCGGCTTCAAGAGCTTTGTTCATACGACTCCTTTATTAATGGTGCGGACTGTATCGATAAAAGGCTTGACCTCAACTTAAGTTGAGGTATTAGTCTAGGCGCTCCGATTAGCCAAGGTCTAGTAAGAGGTGTGTGAAATGATTGATGGAACTCCAATAATCAACGAGCAATTGCGTCTGCGTGTCGATAAGTTTGTAGTGCCCGAGGCTGTGCATGACCAGTTCGTGCGCAAGATGAAATACCTGCAGGAGAGTTTGCGCACATTGCCCGGCTGCCTGAGCGCTAATCTACTCAGTCAAACAGACGGAACCGGGGAGTTTAATGTGCTTACCCTGGTGGAGTGGGAAAACGAATCCTCTATCGCCAATGCCTTTATTGTGATGCAGCAAAAATTTGCCGAGGAAAAATTTGATCCCAAGGAATTTACCCGGTCTCTCGGGATTCGAGCGGATTTGGGTTTTTACAAAATCATGTGATCGTTGAAGGCTGGCAGGGATGCCAAGGTCAAATTTATAGTGGACACATGTATATATAATATAATTTATACTCCTGACCATCCTCCGTAAAAGCGACAGCGGCACATGCAAGAATTCTATAAAAAAGCGCTAATGACTTTTCTTGGCCTGACGGTGTTAAGTGTACTGACGGCTTATCTCTGTGTAGATCGTACCTTTTTGCGGGTGGCATTGTTACCGGCGAATGGGAGCGAGCTGCGCTGGGTTTCCCAGGGTGATGGCGATGATAAACAGGGTGGCCAATCGACCATCAGGATTGACGACGACAAGTTCAGCCTGAGTTTTGAGTTTATGCTCAGGCACAAAACGGAGTACCCAGCGGCCTCCGCGTCCCTGGTGTTTTTGGATAAGCAGGGCAAGCAGGCGCTGATAGATCTCTCCCGCTACGACCATTTGTCGTTCAGCGCCAAATGTGCGCCCGCGAATACCCTGACGTTTTTTGTACTGACCTTTGAAGACAAGATTTCCGTCGCCAATGATCAATTGACCTATCGCGGCCCGTCCACCTTCTTCTCCTGCAACGAAAACTGGAGCCGTAACGACATAGACCTGACTCGCCTGGAAACCCCCCAATGGTGGTTCAGTATGTTCAAGCTGCAGCTGTCCGAGCAGGAGTACAAACTCAATAAAGTGCCGCGCATCGCCTTTGCCAGCAGCTTCCAAAGTCCCTATGACGTGGCCTCCAAAGTGCAATTGGAAGAGATCGTCCTCACCGGGCGCGACTGGATTTATATGTACCTGCTTGGGGGGATTTTACTGGTGGTATGGGGTGGTTATGGTTTCTGGTTTTTCCGCCAGCACACACAGGCGGTGATCGGCGACCTGCGTGACAAAATCCAGCGCGACCGCCCGCTGGTGGCCTACCAACAGCTGACCGTAGAGCCGCATCGCGACAAAGACAAAAGTGCCATTTTGCACTTTATGGCCACCAACTATTCCAATGCCGAGCTGAGCCTGGAGGGCATGGCCGTCAGCATTGCGGTCAGCCGCACCAAGATCAACGATATCCTCAAGGCGGAGTTAGGCTTCACCTTTACCGGCTACCTCAACAAGCTGCGCCTGACCGAGGCTGCCCGTCTGTTGGCAGAAAAAGAGGATGCCAATATTGCCGAGATTGCCTACTCGGTGGGTTACAAAAACGTGTCCTACTTTAACAAGCTGTTTAAAGAGGAATACGGCTGCACACCCAAAACCTTCAAGAGTATCTGTGATCGCCCGCCCGGCGAAAATCCGCCTGAACAAGGCTGATTTGCCGGCAAAACTTCAACAAAAACGAAAAAAACTTCAACTTTTTGCAAGTTGATAAGGTTTTTAGCAAAAGCATTACAGCTAAATCTCTGGTTTCCCTAGTCTTGACGCCAATCACCACTGTTGGTGTTGTTGACTATAAGTGCAGAGATTTAACCTGATGAAAATAATAAACCTGTTGTTCTTGTCCAGCCTGTTGGCGGCCACTTCAGCCTGTGGCGGCGGTGGTGGCGGTAGTTCCACTGGCTCTAATCCACCGGTAGCGACTTCGGCGGCTGCAACGACCTCCAGTGTGGTGGTATCTTCCAGTACCTCAAGCTCAACCAGTACATCTACCTCCAGTTCAACGCCTACCAGCAAGTCATCTTCCAGCTCATCCGCCGTTGGCCTTTACCCAAGCTACAACACCAAACCTTTGGCACCGGATGCCACTGGCGTTGGCAGCACGGCGGTGCAAGTCGCAAGCAAGATCAAGCTCGGTTTCAATATAGGTAATACCCTGGAGGCTACCGGCGGAAAGACGGAAACCTATTGGGGCAACCCAAAAATCACCAAGGAGTTTGTGACCTTTGTTAAGCAGTCCGGCTTCAACGCCATTCGCCTGCCCACCTCATGGGACCAGTATTCCAACCAGACGACCGCGGAGATAGATGCGGCCTGGTTGGTCCGCGTGAAGGAGGTGGTGCAGTACTGCGTGGATAACGACCTCTATGTGATTGTGAACATCCACTGGGATGGCGGTTGGTTGGAAAACAACGTGACCACAGCCAAGCAGGCACAAAACAATGCCAAGCAAAAAGCCTTTTGGGAGCAAATCGCCACCCAGTTGCGCGATTTTGATGAGCATGTTCTCTTCGCCAGTGCCAACGAGCCCAATGTAGAAACGGCTGAGCAGATGGCGGTATTGCTCTCCTACCATCAAACCTTTGTGGACACAGTGCGCGCCACCGGCGGCAAAAATGCCAACCGCGTGCTGATTGTGCAGGGGCCTTCTACCGATATCGAAAAGACCAACAAGCTCTGGACGCAGCTGCCGACGGACACAGTGAAAGACAAGCTGATGGCCGAGATTCACTACTACACGCCCTGGAACTTTACCGGCATGACCAAGGACGAGACCTGGGGCAATCAGTTCTTCTATTGGGGTAAGGATTTCCATTCCAAAACCGATACCGCTCACAACCCCACCTGGGGTGAGGAAGACGCGGTTGACCAGAATTTCAAACTCATGAAAACCCAATTTATCGACAAGGGTATTCCCGTTGTGGTGGGTGAGTTTGGTGCTATGAATCGCAAAAGCCTGACGGGCGATGATTTGAAGTTGCATCAAGACAGTCGCGCCCACTACTACAACTATGTCACCAAACAGGCGATCGCCAACGGCCTGCTGCCTTTCGTGTGGGATATAGGTGAAGTGCTTGATCGCACCAACAACAAAGTGCTGGAGAGCTACATTCTGGATGCTCTGGTACAAGGCGCTGCTGCTCATCCCTAAGTCGGTCTCTACGCAGCGTTACACGCGGATGCTAACCAAAATGAATGCAGGGTATTAATGCCTGCATTCACACCATAAAAACGAGTGCATCTATTTTCCCGCTCGGGGAAACAGGAGAACCAACATGCCAAACACCTTGCGAATAGTCAGTCCCCTGATGGAAAGACTCACACAATGCGACAGCGGAAATTTAATCACACTGCAGAATCTTTCCGAAAACATAAAACCTTTCTTATCGCTCAAACTGATCGGCGCCGGTTCGGCGAGCGATGCACACCAGGAAGATGTGGTGTTCGCGTCAGGTCAGGCCACAGTAACTTACGTTATTTCGGGGCAGGCAGCCTATGCCGACTCAACGGGTAAACGCGGGTTGCTAAAGCAGGGTGGTGTGTCATGGGTGTTGAGTGGCTCGGGAGCTTGGAGTCGAGTGGAGCCAATAACCCACAATTATCTCGCGGTAGAGTTAAGTGTGGCGCTGGCGCCAGCGCTGGAAAATTCACCGCCCCAAAGTGCCTGGCTTGATGCAAATTTGGTTGAACGCGATGGCCCGGCAGGATTGTTGATCGGATGGTTCGGTGAAAACGCAGGTAGCTTCACACTACCTTCCCTAATGAATTATGCCGTTGTACATCTGAATGCAAATCAGGAATGGTGTTATGAAATGCCTGCAAATCACGGCGTCGCCTGGGGGTTTGTCGTGAGTGGCGCGCTGGTAACACCCGACGGTGAAATGGCCGCTAATCGCATTACGTTGCTGGATTGCAGCAGCGGAGAAGTTAATCTGCGCGCAGCTGCAAATTCAATTTTTGTCGTGGGCTCAAGCCAGGCGTTTGGCCATGATCTGATCGCGCATAAAAATTCTGTTCACACATCGAGTGATGCACTGCAAATGGGTATAGAAAGGCTCGCACAGCTTGAGGCATCGCTGGAGGTAAAAAGTTAAATCGTCTCGCCAAAAAAATGATCGACCAATCTATTTTAATAATAACGATGTAAGGTTCCTGAAAAATTTACGTTTGCTTTTCATAAAAAAATAAAACCGGGCTTGTGCGGACAAGTCTGGTTTTTATGAAATAACAATAATAAAACTCAAGGATGCGCTGTTCTATTCAACTATCGAGCAATCGTTCGCTCATCAATACTGCCTTTGTATCAGTAAAAAATAATCAATAACGAAAAGGTAAAACTATGAAACTCAATTTTGCAAAAATGCTGTCCCTGTCGTTGCTGTTAATCGGTGGTGCTATCAACTCCCAGGCACAAACCTGTACTGCCACTGCAGTTACTCCTTATATAAAAATTGCGGGCACCTGGAGCAAGGTTTCCAGTGCGACCATCAGTTCGGGTACGCAGGTTGTGTTTGGCCCGCAGCCTACCAGCGGTGGTTCATGGTCGTGGAGCGGTTGCGGAACCACGGGCACCGCGCGTGAGCAAACTGTGTCGCCAACGGCAACTTGTACGGCTACCGCTGTGTACACCAATAGTTGCGGCACTAAAACCACTCAAGCTTTTACGATTACTGTGTCGGGTATGCGTAACATCACCAGCCTGACGTTATCCAAAGAGATGTCACCCGGTTGGAACCTGGGCAATACACTCGAAGCGATTGGTGGCGAAACCGCCTGGGGTAACCCGCAAGCATCGCAAACCTTGATGAATGCGGTGAAGGCGGCAGGCTTTAAATCCATTCGCATTCCCGTGTCCTGGAAGCAATACGCGGATGCCAATGACAATATCAGCGCAACCTGGATGGCCCGTGTTACCCAAGTGGTGAACTATGCGCGCACGGCGGGTTTGTATGTGGTGATCAATGTGCATTGGGATGGCGGTTGGATGCAACCCACCTATGCGCAACAATCCACGGTGAACACGCGCCTTACCAAATTCTGGACGCAAATTGCCAACAATTTTAAAACCTACGACGATTACTTGTTATTTGCAGGCACTAACGAAGTAATGAAGGACGGCGACTACGGTACGCCAACGGTTGAGTACTACACAGTGCAAAATAGCTTCAACCAAACCTTTGTAAATGCAGTGCGTGCGACTGGTGGTAATAACGCATCGCGCCATCTGGTTGTGCAGGGTTTTAATACTAATATTGATCACACGGTAAATTTCTTTACCAAGCCAAGCGATTCTGCAACTAATCGTTTGTCAGTAGAAATTCACTATTACGATCCCTACAACTTTACGCTCAATGATAGCGATGCGATTTGGCAGTGGGGCAACATAGCCACCAATTCATCAGCCACTGAAACCTGGGCCAATGAATCCTATGTGGATGCGCAAATGCAAAAGCTGAAAACCAAATATATCGATGCAGGTATGGCGGTCATTATGGGTGAGTATGCGGCTACCGCGCGTTTGAATGTATCTGGTGCTGAAACCTATCGCACCTATTGGGACCAATATATTACGCACGCCGCTTACAGCCGCGGCATAGTGCCTATGTATTGGGATAGCGGTGTAACGGCTAATCACGCATCCGGTTTGTTTAATCGCAGCACTGGTGCGCAGGCTTATCCTAATATTATTAGCACGATTGTGAACGCCGCTCGTTAATTTGCATGATCTACCCCTTGGGCCAGTCTCGATTTGCGTCGGGTCTGGCCCCGTTTTCGAGTTAAAGCTCACTGTAAATCTGATAGCCGCTTTTGCCATTCTTTTTAATTTCATACATAGCCTTGTCTGCCATTTTTAATAAAGAGCCCAGATCAGTGCTATGCAATGGATAAATACTAACGCCCAGGCTGGCACCCAGTTGATAGGTTTTTTGGTCCACCGAAATGCTGGTGCAACATTGTCGTAAAATTTTTTCGGCAATAAGGCGAGCATCTTCCTCATTTTCGAGTTGAGTCACGATTATCACAAATTCATCACCGCCGACGCGTGCGCAAATATCTGTGCTGCGCGTGGTCTCGCGCAGGCGTTGTGCAATTGCTTTTAGTACTTCATCACCCACAAAGTGGCCAGCGGTATCATTGATGGGTTTGAAATTGTCCAGGTCGATATAAATCACCGCGAGCATCTGATGGGGGCGCATGGCGAGCAACAGTGCCTGGTCAAATAAAGTGGTCATATAGCGCTGGTTGTTGAGCCCGGTGAGGGGGTCGTGATAAGCCAAATCCAGCGCGTGATGTTCTGCATCCAACAGGCGTTTTTGAAATTGCATAAGCACGGCAGAAATTAATGTGAGATAGAGCAGCACTACCAGGCCTGTGCCAATTAAAAATCCAGGTACTAACCAGTAACTACTTAATCGCAACAGGGGATAGGTTAACCAATGAAGCACTAATAACAGACTGATTGCGCCTATAGCTTTCACCCGTTTTTCCTGGGCCAGTTCTGTGTTGCGCAGGGCGATATAGGCCAGCCACAACAACATGGCGGCGTTAAACAAACTGAGCCCGAGTGAAAATACCAGGTGATTAAAATTGATCAGCCAGCTCGCCAATATAGCGCCGAGCGCAATGCCGGTTACGCGTGAAAGGCGCTGTATAAATTGGGGAAGGTTAAAGAATTTAAGCGCACCCAGGAGCAGAAAATATTTCTCCAGAACCAGGCAGCCGGCGTAGAGGTATTCGCTTTGGGTTGCAAAGAGATTGCCGAAAACCAGCAGCGACAAACGTCCGCACAAGCTAAAGAAAATGGCGCCGACCCAATAGTGTGCTCCCGGGTTAGTGCGCGGAATGCGGCTTAGCCATATCAGCAACACAACAAACACAAAATAAATGGTGGAGCCAATGATGTTGACTGTATCGAAGATGGCCATAGTCAATCCCTATGGAAGCTATGCGCAAAACCTGACGCAATATCTTTTTAGTTGTAGGTTTAAACCGGTACTAAAAATTATAGTGCGCCAGAATCATCCTTTTATATTCTCATGTTATGTAAAAAGTCATTGACATAAAAAAGGCCATCACATGGATGGCCTTGGTTTGTCGTTTCCTCGCCGGGAGCGAGTAGCGGGATGGTTTTAACCTTGCGCGGGCTTAAGGCAAATCAAACACAAGCGCTTTTACTGCCTTGTTGGTTGCCACCAGTTTTAACTGGGCTATTCCATCTACTTTGGCTCCATCGCCTGGGCCAACCAGTTCACCTTCGATTTGCAATTCACCATCCACCACATGCACGTAGTAATGGCGTTTGCTGTCGGCGGTTAATTCTGCGCTGCTGTTAGCATCGAGAATCAGCTGATACAAGCGCGCATCCTGTTTGATGGTGAGGCTGCCATTTTCGCCATCGGGGCTTATTACCAGTGTTAAACCTTTTTCCTGGCCAAAATCTTTTTGCTGATAGCCGGGTTGTTGGCCGTAGACGTTTGGTTGAATCCAGATCTGCAAAAAGTGCAGGTCGTTGGCCGCCGATGGATTGAACTCGCTGTGGCGTATGCCGCTGCCGGCCGACATCAGTTGGAATTCACCTGCAGGTAAAGTTTCCACATTACCTTCGCTATCTTTGTGGGCGATTTCGCCGCGCAATACATAACTGATAATTTCCATATCGCGGTGGCCATGGGTGTGAAAACCCATGCCGGGAGCCACTGTGTCATCGTTGATCACACGCAGCGCCGAGTAGCCCATATGCGCCTCGTCGTAATACTCACCGAACGAGAAAGTATGCTTGCTGTTGAGCCAGCCGAAGTTGGCGTGGCCGCGTTGGTTGGCGTGTCTGATGCTGATCATGATGTTCTCCTTCGGTCTGTGGCCTTCGATTGGGTTGCGCGGGGCCGGAGCCCCGGTGTGTTGCTATTAGTCAGTTCCGGTTATTTGCTGCCATCTCTTATTTGTTGGAGAGAAGCTGATCCACGCTGGCGCGGCCACCGCCGGAAATCACCAGGGATACAGTCGCGGCCAATAACGCCAAGCCAAACTCATAACCGTTGTTACTCATAAATAAACCATTGTGGATGTGTACCGAGAGTATCGCCACCACCATGGTGAATGCTGCTACCAATGCCGCTGGGCGAGTGGCCAGGCCGAGCAGAATCAGCAGGCTGCCGAAGAATTCCGCCGAGCCGGACAACGCTGCCATCAACACGCCTGGCTCCAGGCCGATAGAAGCCATCCACTGACCTGTGCCTTCCAGGCCGTAACCGCCAAACCAGCCAAACAGTTTTTGTGAGCCGTGGGCGGCGAAGATCACGCCAACTGGCAGGCGCAAAGCCAATGGGGCAAAGGTGTTTTGAGTGGCGGTGATTTTGGTGATGATGCTCATGGTCGTAATCCTGTTCAAAAAGTTTAAAGGGTATTCGTTTTGCTTGGCTGCTTTATTTGCCTTGCTTGATGTGTACTTTAGGCTTGTGCCCTGCAGCAAAAAAGCGGAAGATTTTGCAGTATTAATTCAAATTTTTTGAACAATAGAAAAGGACAGGTTTATGCATTCCGCCATCACCCTTGATGCCCTGCGTGTATTGGATGCGATTGATCGCAAAGGCAGCTTTGGTGCTGCCGCCGAAGCCCTGTTCCGCGTGCCTTCGGCGCTTACCTACACAGTGCAAAAGCTGGAGTCGGATCTCGGCATCAGTTTATTTGACCGCTCCCGCCAGCGCGCCCAACTGACGGCAGCGGGGCGCGTGTTGCTGGAGCAGGGCAGGCAATTGTTGCTGGCAGCCAGCGCGCTTGAGGAATCGGTACAGCAGGTGGGCTCTGGCTGGGAGACGCAGTTGCGCATCGCCAAGGACACCATATTGCCACTGGCGCCGCTGTTGCAGCAGATCAACGCCTTTAACCAGTTGGATAAGCGCGTGGAGATCAGCGTTGCGGAAGAAGTGCTGGGCGGCACCTGGGATTCGCTGGTAGCCGAGCGCTGCGATCTGGCACTGGGTGCCGCCGGTGAATTGCCAAAGGGCGTATTTGAGTTTCGCCTGATGGGCGAGGTGGATTTTGTGTTCGCAGTAGCGCCCAACCATCCCCTGTGCCTGCACAAAGGGCCTGTGGATGCCGCGGCCATCAGCGCTTTTCCCACCATAGTGGCTGCCGATTCATCCCTTACGGCGCCCGCCCGTTCTACCGGTTTGCTTGAAAGCCGCCAGACCATCCGCGTGGCCAATGCCCCGGCCAAAATCCAGGCGCAAATGATGGGCGTAGGTGTGGGATTCCTGCCCGCCCATATGATCAAGCGGGAGTTGGCCGAGGGCAGTTTGGTGATATTGGAGTGCTCGGTGCCGCGCCCGAAAGCCCCGCTCTATATGGCCTGGCGCAAGGAGAATAAAGGCAAGGCGCTGGCCTGGTTTATCGGCGCCTGCGACAAGCTGGATTGGTTTTGATTGAATTTGAGTATACCTGCAAGTTTTGATGCAATCGGCTTCATATAAAATCAAAATATATGATAATAATAAAATTGTATTGAAGCTAAATCCTCGCCTGTGCAACACTAATTGCGCATAAAAATAATCTTTTTATGCAATGAAGAATGAATTTTCACATTTTTACCCAGTATTTCCTTAAAAAATGGCAGCTAACAGCCATATTCCAGGGCGCGATTTTGCTCTGAAATAATAAATTTATCTTATAAATATAATGGAGTTGAGAGATGAGATTTCCCCAAAAATGGCAGCTTATGGGATTGCTGTGCGCTGCTATGCTGGTGCCAACGGCTCAGGCGCAAACGGCTTTTAAGCCTGTTGAGTTCCAGAATGCATCGGTCCATGACCCTTCAATTATCCGCGTCGACAACAATTACTACGTATTTGGCTCTCACCTGGCGGCGGCTAAAACCAGTGACCTGATGAACTGGCAACTGATAGCCGCAGGCGTGAATAACGCTAACCCGCTGTTCAATAATGTGCTGACCGAACTTTCCGAAACCCTGGCCTGGGCCCAATCGGATACGCTCTGGGCGCCGGACGTCATCAAGCTGGCGGATGGTCGCTACTACATGTACTACAATGCCTGCAAAGGCGACTCACCGCGCTCGGCCCTGGGTATTGCCGTGGCAAATCAGGTGGAGGGCCCCTATGTAAATCAGGGGATTATCCTCAAGTCAGGCATGTGGGGGTTGGCCAGTGAAGATGGCACTATCTATAACGCACTCAAGCACCCGAACACGGTTGATCCCAACGTGTTTTTCGATGCGGGCGGCAAACTCTGGATGGTCTATGGCTCCTACTCGGGCGGTATTTTTATCCTGAAGCTAGACCCGCAAACCGGTAAGCCTATCGCCGGCCAGGGTTATGGCAAGCGTTTGATCGGCGGTAATCACAGTCGTATCGAAGGCGCCTATATCCTTTACAGCCCGCAGACTTCCTATTACTACCTGTTTACCTCCTTCGGTGGTTTGGATGCCGCCGGTGGCTATAACATCCGTGTCGCCCGCTCCACGGCGCCCGATGGTCCTTATTACGACGCTGCCGGCAATGACATGACCAACGTCAAGGCCAACGCATCCCTGCCATTGTTTGATGATGCTTCTATTACTCCCTACGGCGTCAAGCTGATGGGCAACTACCTGTTTGAGCGCAAGCTGGGCGAGACGGGTACAGGTATTGGGACTGGCTATGTGTCTCCCGGCCACAATTCGGCTTACTACGATCCGGCTACCGGCAAGCACTTCCTGATTTTCCACAGTCGTTTCCCTGAGCGCGGCGAACAGCATGAAATCCGTGTGCACCAGATGCAGATGAATGCGGATGGCTGGCCGGTGGTAGCACCTTATCGCTACAGCAACGAAGGGGCTTTTGCGCCCGGCACCAACCTGTCGCTGGTGGCGGGCGACTATATGCTGGTCAATCACGGTAAAGACATCACGGCCACTATCAAGAAATCCCAGTATGTCAGCCTCAACACTAACGGCACTGTGACAGGCGCTGCGACTGGCACCTGGTCGTTGGCAGGCAAAAACCAGATCACTCTCAATTTGGCGAATTCACCTGCTTACAAAGGGATGGTGACCAGTAATTGGGACGGCACCAGCAACAGCTATGTGATGGCGTTTAGCGCGCTGTCCAGCCAGGGCATATCCATTTGGGGCAGTCGTCTGGTCAAGAAAACCGATGCGCAGGTGGTCGCCGCCATCAGCAGTGAATTGAGCCTGGGTGATACCAGTGCTGTGACCAGCAACCTGACCCTGCCCACAAGCGCGACGCGCGACTCTGTCATCAGCTGGACATCTTCCAATCCGCAGGTTCTGTCCAACGCAGGTGTGATTAACCGTCCCGCCAAAGGCAAAGGGGATGCATTGGTGACCTTGACGGCAACTATTACCAAAGGCGGCGCCAGCACTACCAAGAGTTTCGTCGTTGTTGTGCGTGAGGAGTCTATTGGCGGCCTGATTGCACGCTATGCCTTCGATAACAATTTGACCGACTCCACTGGCGTATTAGCGGCGGGCACTGTCAGCGGTGCGTTCATAAATACTGCCGGAGGCAGCATCAGTTATGCGACCGGTGTTAAAGGCAGTGCCGCTGTGTTCAACGGCAGTAGTGGTGTGCGTTTGCCCAACGGCATCATCAGCAAGAATACTTACACAGTATCCCTGTGGCTCAACCCGGATCAGTTGACCGAATTCACCACCACCTTCTTCGGCGCGCGCACAACTGATGCCTGGGTGAGCTTGCTGCCGAAAGGCCACGGCTGGGTGGGCAATGCCTCCATGGTCTGGTCGGGTACTGCCTGGTACGACGCTGGCCTGGGGATGAATATTCCGGTGGGGCAGTGGTCGCACATGGCGTTTACGGTGAATAACGGTACGCTCAAGGTCTATGTGAATGGTGTGCAGAAGTTCTCCGGCACCAACTTCCCCAATGTGTTTACCAACAATACTGGCGTATTCAGCCTGGGGGTTAACTGGTGGGATACGCCTTACAAAGGTTTGATGGATGAGCTGCGTATCTATGAAATAGCGCTCACCGCGGAAGAAGTCGCAGCGCTGAGTTACTGATAGCCGCTGTCCGCAGAGCGAACAAAAGGCCGGCTAGCTGCCGGTCTTTTCTTTTCTGGGCCGGCCTTTTGTTTTTGGAAGCATTTTGGATCATATGCCAAATGGCTCACAGCTTTTGGCGCGGGTTAATAATGCGCCAATGGTATAGTTACCGGATGATAATAATTGCCCTTAAGGGATGCTGACATGAACAAATTACTGCTCATTTTACTGGGCTGCGCGCTTGGACAATGGGCGCTGGCTGAGGTGCAAAGCCGCAAGCTTGCCGATTTTTCTGCAATCAATCTCAATCTGGGTGGCGACGTGGTTTATCGCCCCGGCGCTCCCGCCCTCAAAATTACCGCACCGGCGGAATTGCTCGCACTTATCAGTAGTGATGTAAAAAACGGTGAGCTGCAATTGCTGATGCGAGGGCAGGGTGATGTTAAAGATAAGATCCATATCGAGCTGCATAGCCCCGCCTTGCGCTCGGTCGCTATTTCCGGTTCTGGCAACCTGGTCGCCAAAGATCTCAACGCAGATGACCTGGCGCTGGTGTTGGCTGGTTCGGGTGATGTCACTGTCAGCGGCAAGGCTAAGCAGCTCAGCATTCAGGTCTTGGGTTCGGGTGATGTAAATGCCGGTAAGCTCGCCGCCTCTCATCTCAAGGTGGATGTTTTTGGCAGTGGCGATGTTACTGCCAGGGCAGTCGACTACGCCCATGTGCATGTAATGGGCACAGGTGATGTCACCGTAAAAGGCTATCCTGCAGAGCGCGTTCAGGAGGCTCACGGGACGGGCAAAATAAATTTCCAGCCCTAAACGTCTTGGCGTCAGAAATTGAATAACTTAACAAAACTGGGCTAAGCTGAAGAGATCGTGGAATGGACAAGCCCCGCTCTGGTGCGGATGCGCTTCATGGAATACTCCTATGAATTTTGATAACCCCGCCTTGCTTGGCGACTATATTGACCTTTTGGTGGATGCGGTCTGTGTGGTCGATAAAGAGGGGCGGTTTCTTTATCTGGGTGGCGCAAGCGAGCGCATTTTCGGTTATGTGCCTGCTTTTATGCTGGGCCGCTACATGCTCGACTTTGTGCATCCGGATGACAGGGCGCGAACGCTCGGTGCAGTGGATCGCATTATGGGTGGAGAGCCCCAGCCGCATTTTGAAAATCGCTACGTGCGTGGCAATGGTGAAGTTGTCCATTTAATGTGGTCGGCGCGCTGGTCACCCGAGGGGCAATATCGCGTGGCTGTGGCTCGCGATATTTCACTGCGCAAACGCGCCGAACTTAAGCAGGCTGCCGTCTACGCTATCTCTGAAGCTTCCCAGCTGGCTGATAATCTCCAGTCGTTATACGAGCGAATCCACCAGATAATCAGTGGGTTGTTGCCTGCCAGCAATTTTTCCATAGCGCTCTTTGATGAGGCGCGCGGTCAGGTCAGTTTTCCCTACCATGTGGATGATGCTATGCGTCAATCGCTGGAGCATTATTACGATTCTGCCAGCGCCTGTGCGCAAGTCATTCGCTGCGATCAAACTATGTTGCTGAATAGCACAGACACCCAGGTGGTAAATCACAGTTGGCTGGGGGTTCCGCTGCGTGGTCGAAAAAGTGTGATGGGCGCATTGGTTGTACAAAACTACGATCCGCAAAAAAATTACACGGAGGCGGATAAAGAACTTCTCCAGTATGTATCGACGCAAATCGCCAATGCTATTGAGCGCAAGCAAATATTTTCGCACCTGCAGCATTTGGCACTTTATGATCCGTTGACCGACTTGCCTAACCGCGGCCTGTTCCACGATCGGATGTTGCAGGCGCTGGCGCGCGCAAGACGCAATCAGGAGCAGCTCGCGATTTTCTTTCTCGATCTGGATAAATTTAAAGAAGTGAATGATGTTTACGGACATGCCGAGGGTGACAAGCTGTTGATTGAAGTAGCGCGAAGGTTGGAGTCCTGCGTGCGCGAGAGCGACACCATTGCGCGCTTCGGCGGTGATGAATTTGTGCTGCTGCTGGAAAACCTGCGCGGCAAAGACGAAAGCCAGACCTTTGCCGCCAATGTACAACAGGCTATTGCGCAGCCTATTGATTTGGGGGCGGTGCGTGTGCAGATATTTGCCAGCGTAGGTGTCGCCCAGTTTCCCGCTGATGGCCAGGACGAAGAACAATTGCTCAAACATGCCGATGATGCCATGTACTTGAATAAAAAACGCAATCGCAGCCGGGCTTAAGGTGCGGCTATTAAATTTCCATTTGCTGTTTTAATTCTTTTGCCTGGCGCCGCGACACTTCTACTTCGGTACCATCCCGCAACTTAATGAGCAGGCCATCGTTGAGTCAGGGCTCGATACTGGCGATAGTAGGGCAAGGCATCCACAATCACCAGCTTTTCCACCAGCTCGGGCGCGTGCTGCGCAATCATCAGGCTCAGAGTACCACCCATGCTGTGGCCCACCAACGTAACGTGTTTTAATTTCTGCGCGCGCAGGTAAGCCTCAATGCGGCTGCTCATGCTCGTCAGAAAATCATCTTGCGGATCAAGCCTTGGCGGCAAGCCCGCAAAACCGGGTAATTGCACCAAGTGACAGCGATGCTTGGCTGACAAGCTGGCACAGGTGTCGCTAAATACCTGCGCAGCGCTGTTCAAGCCCGGGATAAAAACAATCGCTGGCCCTTGGCCGCTCCGCGTAATTTCCAAACCTTGAAATTGCTCCGCATGGGATTTGTTGGCAACCATTATTGCCACCATGATTCCAATAATAGTAGCTATCAAGCCGCCATTTTTTTTGCACAACATACTCATCTCCCTAGCTCATTCAGTGAATTGAGCCTGTAGAGTAAGTCGCGCATACACCAGTTGTAGGAGAAATCGTGGGGGCGGCGCCAAGGGCGGGGGAGTGGCAAAATCGGCGGCTGAGCGGCGCCAGGTCATTCAATAAGTTTCAGTCAGAACCTTTATCGTGCGCAATGTAGGGCGCACCTATAAGCGAAGCGTGGTGCGCCGTATGGGTTGTTAGAGTGGGATGTTTAGGTAAGGTGAATTGGGCTTTTTGCAGGTTGAGAGATTTTTCTCTCACTGATTTTTACCTCGGTCGTTTGTATGCCCTTTTTAGTTACTCATTTTGTTTCAGTATGAGAATGATAATTCTGCTGATCTGGGCCCCAGTCAAAGTAAATTCCAGTGTTAGGTGTGCTTAGCAGCGATGCCTGATATTCGGTAATTTGTAGATTAATTGATGTTAATTCAATTGAGCTTTGCGAGTTAACCAAAGTGGCAAAAACAACTAGCTTGTATGAGCCTGCCCTAAATTGAAAATTTGCTCCGTCAGCAGGAAGTAAAAAATGATGATTAAAGGCAATGCCCTCTTGAGGAACAAATAAGCCGCTACCTCGCATTAAATTACCATTTTCCCCGTAAACCCAAATATTAAAATTTTGTTTTGTTTCATTACGACCTAATGAAATATGCATGCTTTCAATAACTTGACCTCTTTTTGCAGAACTATAAAGAAGCGTTCGCAAATAAATTTTGTTTTTTTCTTGGTCGTATTTTGATCCGTCAGGACCAAAAAAAATAACGGTAGGTTGAGTCATTAGAAGTTGGCCTTTACGAAAGAAAGTAAGCCATGCAGTAATGCCAGAGATTGTTAAGGCAAGAATAGAAATTGCCAAGCTTAACCATGGAACCATGTTACTTCCTCATTTTTGGCTAGCGCACGAAGTGCGCGATGCTTGAGTGACTTGTTATGCTTTTTTACGCTCAAGATTATCTAAAAGTAATTCTGAAATTACACCAACTAGTTCAATTGCTGCTTTGACCTCAGATTGATTTAATTCAGGTACCCAGGGACGACCATGGCCTGAGCCTTGCTTATTTCTCAAATTATTTATTGCACACGCAGTTTCATAAAGCGATCGTTCCATTCGACAACGCTGGTGCTCGCCAGCAGCAACGGGGGTTTCAGGTGTGGCCATTCCTAAAGCCACAAATGCTTGACCCAATAAGCTTGGAAAATTGGCCGTCGAGGGATAACTACCCCAAAGCTCCTGAATTACGTGAGCTGCAACAGCCTCCATTAGGTCTTTGCTTGTTCCCACTACAAGAGCCGCGTCTTCAATGCCTTTTTTTGCCCTATTCACATAGCCACGAAGTGCCTGAGTCAGATTGCGACCAGATAGACTAGTTAGAGTTACTGGTAATATAGAACCGTCTTCACTAAGAAAGTACCCTTCAGGCTTTAGCGCATCAGATAAGTTTTTTATAGCCTCTGCACTCACATAATTACTTGAGGTACTTCTAAAGCCGCCACAACTTTTAACGGAGGAAATTATGCCTGAAACAAAAAGCTCAGCTTTTGTGATGTCATTTTCTATGGCCCAATTTAATACACCTCTTATACGTTTTGATTTTCCGACAGGTGCTCCGTCCTTATTTGGATCGGCATCTTTTAGGCCTACGCGAGTGATTTGAAATTCGATATCTGAATGGCTTGGATCTCTGCGTTCCTTTTGAGCATCATCAACTAAGCGAGCGACGGCATATATTATTGCGTCATTTACTGGAATTTTTTCCATTCTTTCCCTCTTACTATCTTTTTGGTCGGTTGGTCTTACCCATCTGTACTGTATGCCCAATGTCTTTCTTCAATTTTGTGAACTCTTTTACAATTCTCACACTCAAAAGTATAGCCGATTTTTAGAAATCTATTTTCAACCGAAATTAGGTCATTACAACCGATGCACTTAAATTGTGTAATTTTCAGTTCAAAAATTGCATTTTTGTCACCATTGATCAAACTGGCATAATATTCAGCATTGCAATTTTGGTTTTGACAAATTATATGCCCAGATTTTTCAATAGTATGTTTTCCATATACAACCAGCTCTGAACAATTCTTACAGTTGAATTCATAAGTGATACCAAACCAAGCACTACGGATTGGAGAGTTAATCACATTTTCAATATCGGAAACGATGATATTTAGGTAATTTTTTAATTCAGTATTTGAGTTTTTATAATTATGTTCGGGTTCATGCTGGTAATGTAATAATCCACCAATTTTATTGTAATGTTTTCTAAGCCATTTTAAGTTAAAGGTATTATGAACACCTATAACTTTCATGTTTTTACTTGGAACTCCATACGCTTCCTCTTTGCCAACTAACAAAGTAAAGCTTTTATCTGCATTTGGCTCGTGTTCTAAGAGTGCTTTAACCGCCTGCGGTGGCTGCCATTTTTTTAATACGGCTGGTGGTATTCTGCATGCAGAATGCTTAAGTTTTTCATACGTAATTGCTTCCATGCAGAATCTTAGTTCTAATGCAGCATAACGAAGATTGCTTTGTCCGCCCAATTGAATCAGCTTTTTAGCGTTTTCAAGATATGTATACTTGTTATTTTCCATTAGTGCCTTAAGCTAACATTTGTATACCGCGCATGTGCAGTATCACTCTTAATTTTGAAAGTTAAAAACAATTTCTGAGCAATTGTTTCCAAAAAGATGGAGGCTAAAATTTTGTATTTTGCGTAAAACAAAACGAGCACGCTTGTTATCCCTCCCTGCGGGTGCGCGTTATCATTCCTTTCGATGTTTTAAGTTGCTGAATATATAAGCTTTTGAACGGGCGTGGTAGGGGGATTTGAACATGGTGTAAGGCGCTGTTATTTATGATCCGCACAGAAACATGTTGGGCATTGCTGCCTACGCGGCGCGGCACAACCTACATCACGGCAAAATAATTAGGGAGGCCTTTCGGCCGCCCTGTTTTCCTACTTCATATTCTTATCGCAAAAATCCTGCACTCGGTACATCAAATCAGCAAGACCGTACAAGGCTCGTTGGGGTAAATCTACATCGTGGTGAATGTTGTGTAGCAGGCAGCTGACCAAATGGATTTCGTCGCGCATTTGGTGGAGGGTGATGTTGCAGGTTGATTTGGTGCCGTGCACCAAGGGGGTAATATTATCCATAATGTAGCTCTCACAACAGTGTTTAAGAACGCCGCCATGAGGTTGCAATTCATGGGGGCGACTGGACAGGGTTGCAACCACCGGCACACTGTTAACACCGGCCCACCCGAAGGTGGCCCCACCCAGCCGCCATAACAACAGGCAAAGCTGTGCGAGGACACGACTTGCGAAATTTCGCAATGTGCCAACAGTGTCAACGGGGGTTGCAATCCCGACCTTGGGTTTTACCAAGGCGGCGTCAGGGTAGAGGATGGGGTTGGGACTGTCAACGCAGGGGATATGTGATGAAAAATCGCCGTTGGTAGGTTGGCGGTAAAGCCTGCGAAAGCAGGCTGCACCCCAACGATTCTAATTTTACATTCGCAATTAACATAGAATACGCATGTTGGGGTGCGGCTCACGCCTTAGCCTGCGCGGCCCGCGCCAACCTACCTAATCACGCCGCCTTACAAACTTGGTTGCGTCCACCAGATTTTGCACGATACAACTGCACATCGGCGAGCTGCACTACCTGATCGATAGTTTCTTCGCGCTGCAATTGCGCAACACCAATGCTCATGGTGACTTTGAGTTGCGGGTCTATATCCGACCAATCTTCGCTGGCGATTTGCGTGCGTAATTTGTCGCACAGCTGGTGCGCTTGTTCGAGTGAGGTATCCACAAAGGCAATCACAAATTCTTCGCCGCCGTAGCGCGCAACCAGATCGCCTGTGCGTGTGTGTTTGCGCAGCAGTTCACCCACGCGGCGCAGCACGCTGTCGCCCACGGCGTGGGAGAATTTATCGTTGATTTGCTTGAAGTGATCTATATCGCCCATCATCACGGTGAGCGGGCGCTCCTGTTGTTGTGCACGCCTGAACAGGCGGCAGGCCTGCTCATCAAAATGGCGGCGGTTGTGCAAGCGTGTGAGTGAATCGCGCAGCGCAAGGTCGCGCAATATTTCCGCTTGCTCGGCAATTTTTTCGTGGCTTTCGCGCAGCTCCGCGTGGCTCGCACGTAGCTCGTCGTGACTGCGCGCCAGCTCTTCGCTCATGTGATTGAACGCCTGCGCTAACTGGCCAACTTCGTCTTTGGAGGTGATCTCAATTTGCCGGCCCAACTCACCCTGCTGCAGATGGCGAATGGCCTGGGTGAGTTTTTGTAAATTCGATGAAAGATAATTTCCCAGTAACAGGCCTAATCCCAGCGCTAACAATGCAGCGGCACCCAGGCCAATCATCAATGATTCGCGCATGGCGCTGATGTAACCCAAATCCAAATCCGAAAAATTCACGCCGGCTTTCGGCAACAGCCAGGCTCTTACCTCGCCATTCACTTCAATCGGAATAGCACTTTTGCGATCGGCATCGCTCACGGTGTCGCCCACTTTGTAGGGCGCTATGGCCATCAAGGTTTTGCCGTTGGTATCGAACAGCGTAAAGCGGAAAGGCGCGCGTACCATGCCGTAGGGAATTTCTACCGGGCCGTTGCGAGTCTGGACTGTGGCACCCGGTCTGTCCGTGCGAGGCCCTCGATCATCGCGAGGGGGGCGATCAACTTCTTCATCCGTTTCTGGTGGTTGTCCTTGTGGGTCATGTGGTGGTCTTTGTTGGTCTGGTCTTTGTGAATCATGTGGCGGGCGTTCGCGGCGGTTATCTCGTGGTGGGCGCTGGTCGGGATGATCATTGGAAACGGCGTTGCGATCGACGCTGATTTCGGGTTCGCCCGCTGCCGGAGCTGGTCCAGCATCCGGTCCATTGTTGAGCAGGCCGGTAGACACCGGGCGACCTTGCCGATCGCGGCGATGTTCGGCAAAGCTGCGAAAATCTTCATGGGCAACCGCATTCTCCCAGCTGCCCCACTTGCCGATATAGCCTGCTACATCTGCACGAAAATTTCGCGTCGACGCCTGGGCAAATTCATCGCTGAATTTGCTCATCAACCGTTGGTTGGCAATCACGCCCACCACACCCAGGGCGAGCAGGCTGGTAACAAGCATGGACAAGGTAATTCGTGTGCGTAATTTCATAGGCAGGCTTTTTTGGGCTTTACAGATCAAGCGCAAATTATAGACAGAGGTGTCATAGGCGAGCTAGCGCGGAATACGCCGGTGCGTGCAGTAACAATATCAATCCATAAAGTTTGGTGATTTCGTTTTACTGGCGCTGCAGCTCAATCTCTCGCAGCAACCGTGGCCACTGCCGCTGCCAACAGCAGTTGTGGTCGTTGTCGGGGATGATGCGATAGCGCAAGCCCAAGCGCGCGAGAAAGTCCTGGCCCAGCGCCGGCGGGATATTGTCATCGCGCCCGCCAGCAAAATGCAGCTGCAATAGTGGTTGGGCGCGGTTGATGGTATCCGCTGGGTTGAGGGAGTGGTTCATCGGGCTGTAGTGGTGATATTGCGTCCAGGCTTGCGTATCCATGTTCGCGGCGATGGTCACCAGTTGAGTGACCTCCGGCATGCGCGCGGCCATCAGCAATGCGAGTGTGCCGCCACCGCTGTGGCCGATTAAGGTGATACTCGTTGGATGCAGCTTGGCAAGTTGCTGGCGCAGGGCGCTCACCATGCTTGCGACAACCTCTTCGCTGTAGCGAGCATCGGTCCAATAGTGGCGGTTGCATTGGGGATCGGCGAGGGCGGGATAGCTGCGCACAAAATAGCAGGGGCGCCCGAGGTAAAGGCTTGGGTTACTGTCTTGCAGCATCATCGCCAACATCATGGGATAAGAAGGGCTGGGATCGTTGGCGATTTGGAAGCGGCGATAAAAAGGAATGCCGTCGCCTTCGATATACACATGGAGTTGACTGGCAGAAGTTGCCTGCGCGCGGCTGATAAGAAGGTGTTTGAACTGCGCTTGCACTGCACTGGCATCGCCATAGTGGCCAGGTGCAATGGGTGTGGGAAGGCTTTGGCAGGCGCTTACTAGCAAGGCCAGTAGCGAAAGGGTTAAGCGGCGAATCACTCGTCGATTTCGCATTGCGTGGCGATAAATTCTTTCCAGGCTTGTATGTCGGTATCTTCCGATTCAAATAGCGCGAGTCCTACCAAATACTCGCCGGCGTTTTGCCAGGGGCTGCACCATTTCACTTCGGTCACTAATACAAAACGCGCGTCAGCGGTGTTTACGCAGCTGCGCAATATACTGCCTTCAGGCAATGCCTGGTCGGTGATCACGCGCAAGCCATTAGCGGAGATGTCCAGGCTTTGGCTGGCGACTAAAATATCTTCCTCCCGTGCGTCGCCCAGTTCGATAAAAACTGTCAGCGTCCGGGTGAGGCGGTATTCCTGGCGTTGTTCGTCGTTATTCATAGATGCCTCGGAAAAAGAGCGACTGAAAAGTTGCAGCAGTTGCCGCGGGTAAAAATTTTCAGCAATTTCCTGTTGGTCGTCGGTTAGGAATTTTTATATCGATCACATCTTTTTAGCTCAGGTTTGCTCGCTTGCCAGTTAAATTGTGTTTTTAGGTCACATCCTTACGCAATCCGCGAATCACTTTTACCAGTTGGTCATCAAAACTGTCGCCGTTATTGAGCAGCTTTAACTGTTTGTCGAGCAGCGCCTGCAACAATTGATCGCGATGCAATTCGGCTACTTTGCGGCCCAGGTTATTTACAAAAATATATTTGCCGGCTGCGGCGATAATGACCGCGAGCTTGCAGGGCACTGGCTCGCCATCAATCAATAGCTCAACGCGTGCGCCCAGGTTAAGCGCGCTTATCTGGATATTGGCCAATTGCAGGCGCTGCAATTGTTCGGCGGCCTCGGCGGCCAATTGCCGCTCGCGTTCCCGCTCTTGCTCAAGCTGCAGCTGCGCCTGGCGCTCTCGCTCTTTCTCTTTTTCCAGCTGTTGCTCGGCCTGGCGGCGCGCTTTTTCTTCGGCCAAAGCGCGGGCTTCGGCCATGGCTTTTTGTGCGGCGGCGCGGCGCGCGGCATTTTCTTCCATCAATTGGCGCTGCTGTTGGGCGCGAGCGTTTACCTGCTTTTGCAGCTCCAGTTTTTGCTCCAGCTCGGCTACCACTTGGGCTTTGAGTTTGAGGTTTTCCTCTTCCACCTGGCGCTTGGCCTGGTTGAGCTGTTGCAGGTCGCGCAGCTCCTGCAGCTGGCGGCTAATCAGCTCCTGCAGTGAAACTGCTGGCAGGAGTTTGGCGATTCCCGTGGAAAAGCAGAGTGCCAGTTCGCGCGGGCTTTTGGTCATTACCTTGCGGCCGTTGTTGTCCACAAACAGCAGTTGATCTACGTCGGGATTTTTAAGGGCGAGCTTGCAGCGTATTTGTCCTTGCTCGGCTTTAAATAGAATCCAATCGCCCTGCTGGAGATTGCTACCCTGCTGCAACACAGCCTGGGTGACGCGCGCATCCAGTTGGGTGCGGCCCTCGGGATAGGGCAGGGGCGAAAAGGTGATCAGCTCCTGCGCCTGCTTTTTTACCAGGACAATCAAATGTTCGCAGAGGCTGGCAACCCACAGCTGATAAGCCTCCGGGTTGCTGGTGGTGAGTTTCAGGCTGCGTTCCAACTCGTTAAGCAAAATGGGCACATTGCGATAAATCAGCTGCTCATCCTGTTCATGGGAAAACACCTGGCCCAGCAGTGGCAACAGCCGCTGCCAGGTTTTCCAAAAGGGGTTGTCGTTGCCGCCGATGAGCAGGCAATGCATCAATTCGCTTTTGAGTTGCGGCAAGCCGCTGGCAAGTTCGGGTGGCAATGCACAGGCGGTGAGCGCGCCGTTTAATAAGTCCAGTACCTTGCACTCAGCGGTGAGGGTTTTTAAATGGCTGAGCTCCGCCTCGCACAGGCGCGCTTCCAACATGGATGCGCGTTTTTCTTCGCTATCCTGCCATTGTTGGAAGCTGGTTAGCCTTGCCTGTAATAGCTCGGCAGTCAGCTCGCCCTGAAATAACCCGCTGACTTTTTCCAAAAATTGTTGGCTGGCTTTGTTGTCTCGTGGATACCACTGGCGGCCGCGCTGCAACAGGTTATCCAACAGGGTGCGCAGGGGGTGGTCGGGCTGGCAGTAAAAGTGGTTATCGGTGGCGATCCATTGCGCACAGGTGGCGTGGATGCGATTGAATTCGCCCAGCAGGGCTGCGTCTATTTGCTCGTCAGCCCCAAGGCGATCCAGCAGTGCCTGCGCTGTTTGCAATCGCAGGGGCGATGTATCTTGAGGCGCTGCCGCTGCCGTAAAAAGCAGATCAAGTTGGGCGCTGTCGCCCTGCAGAATCTCGGCAATATTGAAATCGGATGACATGGGTCGGGCGCTAGGCTCTGTTGTTGTACTGGGTTTTGTTTGGTTTGTATCCTTTCAAGCGCGCTAGTCTAACGCGTCCTGATATAAATCGGATGTGTTGCGACAAGTTTGCATAGTGTTATTTATGGCTGATTTCGTGTTTTAGCCTTGCGGGCGGCGGCTGCGACAGTTGTAACTATAGGTGAATTGCGCAGGCTCGCCAGGCTGTTGTTCACGGGAGAATAGGTGCCGCAGCCAGCGTAACTTGCGTATAATCGCGCCCTCTGAATATTCCCGAATTGCCTCGCTTTAGGTCATCTTATGAAAATCTCCGCCTCCTCCAGCGCCCTCTATAGCTGCGCCCAGGTTTATGCACTGGATGCCGCCGCCATTGCCAGCGGTATTCCTGGCATCCAGCTGATGAAGCGTGCGGGGCGCGCGGCATTTGATCTATTGTTGGAGCGCTTTCCCCAGCCCGAGCACATAACGGTTTACTGCGGGGCGGGTAAAAATGGTGGCGACGGTTATGTACTGGCCGCGTTAGCTGCCCAGCGGTTGTTGCCGGTGACGGTGATTCAATTAACCGCAGGCGACAAGCTCACCGGTGAAGCACTTGCTGCTTACGAATTTGCCGTACAGGAGCGAGTGCAGATTATTCCTTTCGCCACCGCACCGGCGCCTGCAAAGGGCGTCATTGTGGATGCACTGCTGGGGATTGGTTTGCAAGGCGACCCGCGTCCGGCTTTTGCCGAGGCCATCCAGCAAATCAATGCCAGCGGTTTGCCGGTATTGGCGATTGATATTCCCTCTGGTCTCAATGGCGATACTGGTTGCGCAACTGGCGCTGTCGTAAAAGCCAATCTCACCATCACCTACATAGGCATCAAGCGCGGACTGCTGACGGGCCGCGGCCCTGCGGTTGTGGGTGAGTTGGTACTGTCTGATCTGGCGATTCCCGCTGAAATTTACACGCAAGAAACTCCCGCCACAGAACGCTTGCAACTCGATGAGCTGCTCGCCCTATTGCCTGCACGCGAAGCCGATGCCCACAAGGGCGACTTTGGTCATGTGCTGGTCATTGGCGGCGACCTGGGTATGGGCGGTGCGGCGATCATGGCGGCCGAAGCAGCGGCGCGTACCGGTGCTGGCTGGGTAAGCCTGGCGACGCGCCCTGAGCATGTGACTGCTGTGTTAACCCGTCGCCCCGAAATCATGGTGCGAGGTGTGGCCTCTGGCCAGGAACTGGCTGCGATGCTGGAGCGCCCAACCGTTATTGTCATTGGCCCTGGCCTTGGCCGTTCGCCCTGGTCCGAGCAGATGCTGCAGGCAGCTGCCAAATCCGGCCTGCCAATGGTGGTGGATGCCGATGCGCTCAATTTGATCGCCGAAGGCCGTGTGATTCCCAATTTCCAACCGCAATCCCACTGGCTGGCGACACCTCACCCGGGTGAAGCGGCGCGTTTGTTAGGCGTGAGCACTGCCGATATTAATGCGGACCGTTTTGCTGCTCTCGCTCGTTTGCAACAGCAGTTGGGTGGAGCGGTCATTCTGAAAGGTGCCGGCAGCCTGGTACAGGGCGAAACTGGCATTATCGGTCTGGTTACCGATGGCAACCCCGGCATGGCCAGCGCCGGTATGGGCGATGTGCTGAGCGGTATCCTCGGCGGCTTGATTGCACAGGGCTTGAGTGTGGAGAAAGCCGCGCATCTGGGCGCGGTACTACACGCTTGTGCCGCCGATCTGGCGGTGGAAGAAACCGGTCAGCGCGGCTTGCTCGCCAGCGATTTGATCCCCTATGTTGCGCAACTCCTGAGTGAATAAAAAGTGGCGAGCACACCCGAACAAAACCAGGAAATATTTATCGCCAACGAGACCGATATGGTTGCTTTTGGCGAGCAACTCGGTCGGCGCTTTAATACGCATCCTCAATCCTTAAGTGTGTTTTTAATTGGCGACCTGGGGGCCGGTAAAACCACGCTTACGCGCGGCATCCTGCGCGGCTTCGGCCATACGGGCGCTGTCAAAAGTCCCACTTATACGCTGGTCGAAGTCTACGAGTTCGCCGCGCGTCGTGTGTATCACTTCGATTTATATCGCCTGGGCGATCCGGAAGAGCTGGAGTACATGGGTATCCGGGATTATTTCGCCGATGGCAGCATCTGCCTGATCGAATGGCCTGCGCGCGGCGAGGGTGTCCTGGGCAAACCGGATCTGGTGATTGACATTCGCCCTCAGGCTGAGGGGCGGTTGGTCAAGCTGACGGGACTTGTATTGTAAAGGCAGGGTTCATGCGCTAAGTAAGACTAAAACGGCCACTTATCCGGCCAAATAATCCTTAAATTCTATTTAAATTAGCTAATAACCTGTTTATTATCAGTCAGATGAGCTTTATTGAATTCGGCTAACTATCCGGCCAATACTAAGGGCCGGCCAATACGAAGTGCCGGCCAAAATTTAAGGGCTGACCAAACTTTCACAAAGGCAGATGCCATGAGCGCCTCAATAATGGATGTCAGCCCCTTTATCCCCAGTGATAAGGCGTTAGTACAGGCGCAGTTGCCGGATAAAGCCATTAGCCTGATTGCCCTTTCTTCCCGATTAGCCGGCCAGCTTGCGCCCTTAACACTGGCTCGTATTGAGCAGCATATGGCGGCTATCAACTCCTACTATTCCAACTTGATTGAGGGCAACTCAACTCGCCCCCATGAGATTCGTGCTGCCCAACGCGGCGATTACAGCGGTGATCCTGCCAAGCGGGATTTGCAGCAGGAGTCGCTGGCGCATATGCAGGTGCAAGAACGGTTGCTGGCCCAAAAACCGGATTTAAGCCAGCTGTTTACTTCAACGTTTATTGGCCAGCTACACGCCGAATTTTATAAGCGTGTACCTAAAAGCCTGTGGCTTATTAAAGATGAGCAGGGCGCGGATGTAGATAAAGTTGTGCCCGGCCAATGGCGTAGCCGGCAGGTGATTGTGGGCCGGCATATTCCACCGCAAGCGGAGGATTTGCCTGCGCTTATGGCGCGCTTTTGCGAAACATATCACCCGCAACAATTTAGCGGCGATCGCAAAATTATTGCGCTTATGGCAGCCCATCATCGCTTTGCCTGGATTCACCCCTTTATCGATGGCAATGGCAGGGTGGGGCGCTTATTTACGGATGCAGCGCTCAAGGCTGCCGGGTTGGATAGTTGCGGTGCATGGTGTTTAAGTCGCGGTTTGGCTCGCTCATCCAGTCGCTATAAAGCCTTGCTTTCCAATGCAGATTCCCCGCGTTTGGGGGATTACGATGGTCGCGGTGCGCTCACTGAAAAAGGCTTAACCGAGTTTTGTAGCTATATGCTGGATCAGGCCATAGACCAGGTAACTTATATCAGCGATTTACTTGATGTAGCCAAAATGCGCCAGCGTATTGAGCGCTATATTATTGCGCGTAATGATGATCGGGTTGAGGGTGTTAGTGCACCGCTAAAATCGACCGCGGGATTAATTCTCTCTACGGCATTTCAGCAGGGCGAAATTGATCGCGCCCAGGCACTGGAGTTATGTGCCATGCCGGAGCGCAGTGCACGGCGGTTATTAAGCCAATTAAAAGCTGACGGGTTGCTCAGTGAAACCAGCAGCAAATCGCCTTTGCGCTGGGAGATTCCTGAGCATGCAGAGCCTTGGTACCTCCCTAATCTCACACCATAAATAACCCGTAAGGGGTTTTGTATTTACGGCCCACATCACTAAACAAAACCTTACTTTGATTGCGTGTCCAGCTCCGGTATAACTCGCAGCTCCTCCAACTACTCGCTATAAAAATATGAATACTCTCGAATTCCAATCCCTGGCGAATAGCATCGCCGATGAAGTCGGCCGCTTGTTGCCCAGTGTGTTAGCGGTTCCCGAAGAATTGGCGATTGCCCATGGCAACTGTGTGCTCTGCGTAATGAACGCACAGGGCGATACAGTGTTGCGTATGTATGGTGGCGATAAGCCGTTGCGCCAACGTCAGGTTGCGCAAACCGTGGTGAAAAAAGCGTTGCAAGTCTGGATCACTGGTTACGCCACTGGCACCTACGAAACCCTGGTGTACACCGGGCAAGTTAACGAAGATGACGTTGGAATTCCGCGCCCCGAGTTAATCGGTTGGCTCGGTGGCTTTGAAGCGAAAACGGCGGGAGGTGAGCGTCTTGTGCTTGCCTTTAGCGGTGTGCGCGGCGAGCAAGATCAGGCCATTTTGCGCAGGGCAGCAGAAAATTTAGCGACATTTTCTATCGTTGATTAAGAGATATTTTTAATCGGCTGGTCAATGGCCTGATGACAACAATCCTTCGCTGACTTGATCAAGGTGCTACACATTAATTTGATAATTCAGCTTTGCCTCGTCACCGGTAATGCCGCGAAATCCCCAGCAGTGCGGCGGCTGTTCTTTTACCGTGATTTCTATGTCCACCGGTGCTATGCCCAGTTGTGTTTCTATTGCGCGAAACAGGGTTTTAATCAGGCTTTTAATGGTTTCCGCCTGACGGCCCTGCATCATATTGATTTCAATAACTGTGTAGGCATCGCTGCGTCCGCCAGGGTAATAAAAGTCATCTTTGGCAAGCGGAATAAATCTGTGGGCGCGTTTATCTTCGGGCATGCCCAGCACGTCTTGCATGCACTGGTGAATCACGTTGGATAATGCCGCCTTGATGGGATTGAGTTGTGAATCAATACCGTAGATAACGATCATGGTGTGTCCTTGCGAGCGATGCTGTGGGAATAAATGGCAATATCGGCCAATAAAAAAACGCGGCCCGGGCCGCGTTTTTTTGGAATTTCTCCAGCGAAAATTACTCTTCGCTTTCAATCAGGTCGCGATAGTCGTCTGCGTCCAGCGCTTCGGCGAGCTCATCCAGATTGTCTGGTTTAACGCGAAAGAACCAACCGTCGTCGTAAGGTGAACTGTTTACAGTCTCAGGTGAATCTTGCAGGGCTTCGTTTACCGCAATAACTTCGCCGCTCACCAGCGAGTAAATATCAGAAGCGGCTTTAACCGATTCCACAACACCAGCTTCTTCACCAGCGGTTACAGTGCTGCCTACTTCTGGAGTCTCAACAAATACAACATCGCCCAATGCTTCTTGCGCGTGGTCAGTAATGCCGATGGTGACGGTGCCGTCTTCTTCTACACGCGCCCACTCGTGGCTGCTTAAATATTTCAGTTCTTTGCGAATGTCGCTCATGATGATTTCCTGTGTTCTGTTTGTTCTAAACGTAATATTGAATATTAAACCAGTGACTTGCCGTTGCGCACAAAGTTGGGTGCAACCACATCGACCAGAATTTGTTTGCCGCGCATTTCAACATGGCATTGGTTGCCTATAGCAACCGGAACGCGGGCCAGCGCTATAGAATAGCCCAAAGTCGGCGAAAAAGTACCGCTGGTGATGACGCCTTTCTTATCGCTGCCTTCAATAGAGACGAGTTGTTCTGCGCGCATCACACCGCGCTCGCGCAACACCAGGCCTACCAGTTTGTATTCCGGACCGGCATTTTTTTCGGCTTCGATTTTGGCGCGGCCAATAAAATTGCGCTCGGCTGGCTGCCAGGCAATGGTCCAACCCATATTGGCCGCCAGCGGAGAAACGCTGTCGTCCATTTCATGGCCGTACAGATTCATGCCGGCTTCCAGGCGCAGTGTGTCGCGCGCTGCCAGTCCGCAAGGCGGCACACCGGCATCCGCCAGTGCTTTCCAAAAAGCGACGGCTTCGGCGTTGGGCAACATGATTTCCAGGCCATCTTCGCCGGTATAACCGGTGCGGGCGATAAACCAGTCGCCTTCGGACAAACCCTGGAATACCTTGAGGCTGTCGATCAGTGCGGCGCGGGCAGGAGATACCGCCGTTTTGGTGAGTTCGATGGCTTTAGGGCCCTGGATGGCGATCATCGCCAGGTCATCGCGCTCTTTCAGTTCGACCTTGAAGTCGGCCGCGATTTTGCCCATCCAGGCCAGGTCTTTCTCGCGGGTGCCACAGTTGACCACCGTACGGAACCACTGGCCGATTGCGCTATCCTGACCCATGTTGTACACGATCAAATCGTCGATAACGCCGCCATCCTCATTCAGCATGCCGCTGTAGAGTGCTTTGCCGGTGACGGCTTCGATCTTGGCTACATCGTTGGCCAGCAGGTATTGCAAATAGGCTTTGGCGTCGGCACCTGTGACATCAACCACGGTCATGTGGGATACATCAAACATGCCTGAGGCGCTGCGCACCTTGTTGTGTTCATCCAACTGCGAGCCGTAGTGCAGGGGCATATCCCAGCCGCCGAAATCCACTATTTTGCCGCCCATGTCCTGATGTGTGGTGAAGAGTGCGGTTTTAAAACCCATGAGGTGCCTCGAAAGGGGATGCGAAAAAGGGTGGCTATTCTAACGGCCAGCGCCGGCTTCTACCAGTTGTACGGGCATCGGTAAGTTAACTCTGGTTGCCTTATAGTCGTCCGGGATTACACTGCTGTTAAGGTGAACCTGTTAGGGTATTTGCAAATCACGGAATTGTTCGGGGGAATTATGGCAACCAAATCCGCACTGAAAATCGCCGGCTACGTCCTGGCTTTTCTGGTTATCTCCTTTATTGCACTGATTTTTTTGATCGATGCCAATACCTTCAGGCCGCGTATTGAGGCGCTGGCCAAAGAGCAGGGCATAGCGCTTGCCATGCGCGGCGATCTCCATTGGGCTTTTTGGCCATCTTTGGGGTTGGCGGTGCAGGACGTGAGCGTGGCCAGCGTGGATACCCCTGATAAACCTATTGCCGACGTAAAAAAGGCCAGCTTTCTTGTGGCTTTTATGCCGCTGATGCGCGGCGATGTTCAAGTCAAACACATATTGGTAGATACCGCTGCAATCGATCTGCAAGTGGATGCGCAGGGCGTAGGCAACTGGACCAAATTGATCAAGCAAAAACCAGCTGACACCAGTGCTGCCAGCAGCGCGCCTACCGATACTAAAGCGAAAGAATTAAAACTCGCCATCGAAAAAATCAGCCTCCAGCACAGCCAGGTCAGCTACAGCGATCTCGCCAAAGGCAGCCGTTTTTTATTAAAAGACATAGAGCTGGAAATGGACGGCGTGAACCTTGATGGCGATCCTTTTACCATGGTATTTTCCAGCGAGGCCCAGATTAGTTCGGCAGATGTGAAAGCGCCGCCGCTTATCATTAAAACAAAACTTGGCCAAAAGATTACGCTGGATAAAGAACTGAGTGAGGTGAAGCTGTCCGAAGGTGATCTGGTATTGGTGATCAGTAAAAATGCGAGCGCCACGCTCAAGCTCAAATATGCAGTAAAACTCGGCAATCTAAAAAATAATCTCGCTTATCAAGGTGAGTTTGCATCGGACAATTTTAGTGCGCGTGAACTTTTAGCAGTATTTGGTAGTGCGCCTAAAATGGCCAACGACAAAGCCCTGACTGATATCAAAGTAACAGCCAACATCAACGGCGATAAAACCAGCGCTTCGCTCAAGGATCTTGATCTTAAGCTCGATAAAACTTCACTTAAGGGCACCCTGGCCATCACCAATTTTTCTACCAGCGCACTTGAGGCAAGCTTGCAAGGTGATGAAATTAATGTGGACGATTACCTGGCCCCCAAAGTCGGTGAAAATGCGGCCCCGGCTGCCGCCCCAGCTTCTGCTGCAGCGGTGACGGCCGCCACTGGCGACGAAGTGCTGATTCCGCTGGAGCTGCTGCGCAAACTCAATGTTGATCTCAAAGCCGGCTTTAAAAAATTACAAATAATGGATTTGTCACTCGCCGATGTGCAATTGGATATAGCTGCAAACGGCGGTCATTTGCAGCAGCAACTGAGCGCTAGCGCCTATTCAGGTACCATTCGTGAAAAAGCCAACTTGCAAGCGAACCAGACGGCGCAAGTGCAATTCGAAGCTCATCTACAGGGTGTTGAGATAGCGCCCATCCTGAAGGATCGCAAACTGGATAAAAGCTTGCATCTGTCGGGTGCGGTACAGTTGAATGCGCAGGGGCAGGCCAATGGCGTCACTAAAAACCAGATAATCGCATCGCTCACCGGTGGCGCTGACTTCGCCGGTGCCAAAGTGCGCCTGGCTCCGCTGAATATAGAGCAACAATTCTGCAAATTGGTTAATCTCGTCAATCGGGCCGAGGCACAGGAGCAAACCTGGGATGCTTTCACCGAGTTGCGTGAACTCACCGGTAGAGTGGCCATTGCCAATCGCGTCATTACCATTGAAAGCCTGAATGCGGGTGTGGAAAAATTACTGCTGGCCGCATCGGGTAATATCAATCTTGAAAAAGGCAGTTACAATTTCCTGTTGCCCTTAAAGTTGGTGCGCGATGCCAGTGATACACCCTCAAGTATTACCACCAGCGCCAAAGGCTGTGCTGTCACAAGCAATTATTGGGCTGAGCGCAGTATGTCGTTGCTGCGCTGTAAAGGCGCTTACGCGAATATAGATCCTAAAAATGATTGCCGTCCCGACGGCGACATGTTGCGTGAGCTCACCAAAGATTATGCAGAGTACAAACTCAAAGAAAAACACGGCGCAAAAATTGACGCTAAAAAAGAAGAGCTGATGAAAAAGCTCGATGAAAAATTAGGCGGCGAAGGAAAAGCCGAACAAGCCAAAAGCCTGCTTAAAAATTTATTCAAGAAGAAAGATGACAAATAACTTTTCACAATCCGTTTTACGTTGGTTTGACAAGCACGGACGCAAGCATCTTCCCTGGCAGCAAGACATCACACCCTATCGGGTGTGGTTGTCCGAGATTATGCTGCAGCAAACCCAGGTCACCACGGTGATTCCCTATTTCGAGCGATTCACCAAAAAATTCCCCGATGTGCGCAGTCTCGCCGCTGCACCTATCGATGAGGTGTTGCATCTCTGGACCGGTCTTGGCTATTACGCCCGCGCCCGCAACTTGCACAAATGCGCGCAGACCATCGTGAATCAATACGGTGGTGAGTTTCCCGATTCAGTGGAAGCCTTGAGCGAACTTACCGGTATTGGTCGTTCTACGGCTGGTGCGATTGTCAGTATTGCCTTTCAAAAGCGCGCAGCGATTCTCGATGGCAACGTCAAACGCGTGTTGGCTCGCTACCACGCGGTGGAGGGGTGGCCAGGGCAAACAGATACGCTCAATCAACTGTGGGAAATCGCTGAAACCTATACCCCGAAAAAACGCAGCAATCATTACACCCAGGCCATGATGGATATGGGAGCAACGCTTTGCACCCGCAGTAAGCCCAAATGCGACCTGTGCCCCCTGCAGGAGGGATGCGTTGCTTTTGCTCTGGGCAAGCAGAACGCTTATCCCGGAAAAAAACCTAAAAAAGATCTGCCGGTAAAAGAGGTGCAGTTGCTGATGCTGCGCAATCCCGCCGGGGACATCTGGCTTAACCAGCGTCCACCACAAGGCATTTGGGGTGGATTGTGGAGTTTCCCCGAATTGGCAATCGATGAGGATCCCAAAAACTATGTGATGCAGCTGGGTGCCAAGGTTGCCAACAGCGAGCTCTGGGATAGCTATCGCCATACCTTCAGCCATTACCATCTGGATATTACCCCTGTGTTGCTCCAACTCAGCAAGGCACCCCAGGGTGTGGCTGAGGCGGCTAGTGTCTGGTACAACCCCCATGAGCCGGAAGCATTGGGCTTGGCTGCACCGGTTAAAAAGCTACTGGAGAAACTGGCCCAGCTGGACCCGCGTCGCTAGTTATTGGAAATAGACCCAGAGCCTGAGTCCGCATAGAATGCGCGCCTCGCGTTTGCACTCTTGCCTTATATTTTTATCGCCGCCTCACATTGGCACTGCCACAGGAACCCAACCATGGCCAGATTCGTTTTTTGCCGCAAATACAAACAGGAGCTGGAAGGCCTGGATATCCCTCCGTACCCGGGCGCCAAAGGTCAGGATATCTACGACAATGTATCCAAAAAAGCCTGGCAGGAGTGGATGGCACACCAGACTATGCTGATCAACGAAAAACGGCTCAACATGATGGATATGGGCACTCGCGTCTATCTCGGCGAGCAGATGACCAAATTCCTGTCAGGTGACGTTTATGATCAGGCCGACGGCTATGTGCCACCCTCCAAATCCTGACTCATCGATTCTTTTGCGCAATAAACATCCAAATCGGCTAATTCATAATTAGCCCTTGATAAAAAAGGAGTTTTTTACTCTCATGAGTATTGACTCCACCCGCTCCAGCGGGTTTAATACGCGCCTCTTGCAGCCAAGCCTGCAAGACGACACGCCCAGATAGCTCAGTCGGTAGAGCAGTGGATTGAAAATCCTCGTGTCCCTGGTTCGATTCCGGGTCTGGGCACCATACATAAGCACATCAGTGCGCACGAAAGCCCGCAAATTTATTTGCGGGCTTTTTTGTTTTCTGTCGCCCCCGTTTTTCTGCTTTCCACCGCGTCAGTTTTTTTGACCCTCCTCGTGCAGGGGGGGCTATGATTTCGATGTGTGAGTTGTATCCGGAAGGCTGCAGATTGGTTGTTTGGATTCTTTTGGAATAAGAGATTGAATTTAAATTTCGATCGTTTTTATTTTGATAGTTTACGCGCCACTTTGATTAGTCGAGTCTTGTTTACAGGGCGTTTTTACGCGCAGGGCTGTGATATAGTTTTACAGGTGAGTAGATTGATTTTATAAGTTCAGCATGGATGGCCGATTCAACATTTGTAATAAACACCCATGAAGTCAAGGAGTCTGCATGATTCAGCTGCAACGCAATTACCGAATTGAAGATGGTGAATTAACCCCACCCTATCGCTCGTACGAAGAATATTTGGCATTAGCGCAAATTCCTTATTGCGAGGGGATATCCAATAGAGTTGTAGGTGCGCTGCGCGCGCGCGTTGGTCACGCTGACCTGTCTGTTGAGCAAATTGCTGCAGACTTGAGTCTGACCAAGCGAACCTTGCAACGTCGTCTTCACGAGCAAGGTACGAGTTTTGCGCAATTGCGCGACGATATTCGTTTTCATTATGCGATCAAATACTTGATCGAAGATGCAATGAGCGTGGACCTTGTTTCCAAAGCCTTGTACTTTTCAGATCGAACCAGCTTTACCAATGCCTTTAAGCGTTGGACCGGTTTATCTCCAAGTGGCTTCCGCAAGTTATACAGAGATTATGTCTAGGCAGCCCCGGGCGCGCTGATTAGCAAAGCTCTGTGCATTCTTGCGGGAGATTTGCGAGCGCGCCATGCCTTTTCTTCTGTTTTAATTGCCGCTAATAAAACGATTGTAATCAGTGTTGCTGTGCAGCACTGATTTTCCTGCTTGGCCGTTAGGCCTTCTGACCGCAGAATAGGTTGCTGGAAACTTCCTTATGTATTCGGTTCTTCCCGCCGTTGTTGCGATACTGTTCCTGCTATTTGGATTGTATGTAGCCCATTCCAAGGGGCTCAATCGTGTAACCACCGCGTTTTTGGTGTTGTGTGTCACCACGTTTTTTTGGCAATTTGTTTGGGCCATACTTTTTCAGATTGAAGATGAAAAAATGGCGCAAATGTTGATTAAGCTTGGATGGTTGCTGATTTTGTTTTTGCCCACCAGTCTCTTTCATTTTTTGGCGGAGATCACTGGAAGGTTGGATGTAAAAAAGAAAGTATATATGTCTTATATATTTTCAATTTTTCTCGCCGCTATACATGTCACTACCAATCTCGTTATCGATGGGAATTACCATTATTCCTGGGGTTATTACCCTAAGGCTGGTCCAGTCCATATTTTCCATGTGATGCAAACATCGGCAGTAGTAATTTACGGTCTTTATATTTCATATCAAAAGCAAAAAATAGTTCAGGCTGGTGAGAAAACAAAGCTGCAATACTGCAATTTCGCACTTTTGTTGTTCTCGATATCAGCTGTAGATTATTTGTGTAATTACGGTTTTGATTTTTATCCTCCCGGTGTTGTTTTTATTGCGGTAGCTCTTGGGTTGATTGCCTTGGCGACGGTTAAGTACCACGCAATGGATGATTCAAGAATGATGGCTGCCAGTCTGGCCCATGAAATGCGCACGCCATTGGCAACGCTAAAAATACAAGCAAAAATCCTGGGGGAAAGCCTACCTGAACTTATCGCTGTTTATCGTCGCGCTATAACATCTGGATTGGTGGTTTCCCAAATCGATGATTATGTGCTTGATCATCTTGGTGAATCGGCCAAAATTTTGGAGAAAGAGGTGTTAAGTGCGAATCAGGCGATTGATATGCTAATGGCTTTAGCTACGTCTGATTACATTAACGAAAAGGATTTTCAGCAGTTCTCCATGAAGGAGTGTGTAGAGTTGGCGGTAAGCCGGGTCCCCTACAAAAATGATTTGAAAAAAACTATTTATGTCGATGTTAGGTCGGACTTTATTGTGTTGGCCTCCAGGGAATTTTTAATCTTTGTGCTTATTAATCTCATCAATAACTCACTGGATGCGCTGCAAAAAGTAGATGCAGGGCTAATCCGGATTACTATATTGTCCGACGGGGCGGGTAATCGCATTGAGTTCCTTGATGACGGCGAGGGCATAGATAGCGACGTATTGCCTCATATCTTCGACAGATTCTTCACAACAAAAAATCGTGGGGGAAATGCCGGAGTAGGCTTGGCCTTTTGTAAGAACGTGATGGAGTCATTTGGAGGCAGTATTAGTTGTGAGTCGCAGCAGGGTAAATATACGCTATTTACCCTGCGCTTTAAGTCGGGCGAGTAACTAGTGGAAATGCCCTGCGCGAACTTTTGTGATGGGCAGGGGCGTGTCTGCTGAATCAGGGATAATCGCGCAATAGTAATTTACCTTTCCCTTGATGGTATCGGCAGGGTGGATGTTGGCTTCGGGGGTTGATAGGCCAGGTTCATAATATCCATCCGCAGTAGGAAAATAAGGAATAAACGCATGAGACTTGATTGCAGAATAAATGTTGTCAGGTCCGCCTTCCTCTTCAAGTACTTGCAGGTGCTCAGCAATATCATCCGCCGTATAAATAATACATAGAAATTTCTGGTTATCTTTTGCTTTTAGTGCAAAGCGTGAAGGATTGGTTAAGTAGTAATATTCAATAACCCCCAGTGCCTCGCAGCTTTTCTTAAAATAGCGAGCGAGCTCCAGGTCAGCAAAGAAAGGGGTTCCGCTGTCGATGGCTTCCGCTTTGATGCTGCTGGATATTTCATTGAAATATTTATGTTGCAACTGATGTATGGTTTCTTCCAATTCCTGCAACATGTTTTCATCATTCTTTTTCAAGTAATAGTGGATTGTGTTGTTATTAAATGCTTTGACTGCCTCGGTTGAAGTGGCGTAACCGGTAAGCAAAATTTTTCTAATGGATGGATTTTGTATTTGTTCACACAATTCTATGCCGTTCATGCTCGGCATGGAGTAATCTGCGACAACAACAGATACCTCCCTGGCTTTGAATTGATCGAAACGTTTTATGTTTTGGCGGGTGAGGACCTGCTTGACCCAGACCTCCGAGTCACCTTCAGGCTTGGGGGTGTCGTTTGCTTCGCTGAGTTTTATCTCGCGCTCCTGCTCATTTATGTATTTAAGCGCCATTTTTGTGTCGGTAAATGATTTAACATTAAATTGTCTGGATAGCGCCAATGACAGGGTGGTTAAAAATTCACTATTGTCATCAATGAGAATGACCTGGGTGGGATAAAAGCAAAGTGGTATTTTCAATGTAATATCCTGGCTGAAACTATTATTGGTTAGCGGGTAAATTATAACATCAAATTGTTGGCTTGATTTAAAAGCTCCCCCCATAAGCGTTATCGCTGCAGGGGGGCTTTATGTGATACATCTTTATGGCTCAATCAGCCTTTGCCTTTCCGGTCAACCGGCTTCTTATTGCCCCTTTACCTTGTCGTAATCGCACTCAAAGGATTTGATTTTGGCGATAATGCTTTCAGGAAGCTTTGCAATGCGTTTTTGCTTGTTGGCAAAAACGATTTGTTGATAACCGGAAGAGGCGAGTTCACCGTTAATAAAAAAGCGGAACAGTAAGTGGAATGAGCATTTTTGGATGTCAAAAGAGTTTAGCTCGCAGTGCACTGTCTGAAAAGGGAATGCCTCTTTGATGAAGTTGTTGTGTGCTTGCTTTGTGATAAAAACGCCTTTGTCTTGCAGCATGTCCTCGGAAATACATTCAAAAAACCAGCGCTCTCTGGTCGCGCCTTGCCACTCAAAGAAATTTGAAAAATAAACGTTTTGCGTTGCGTTGGAGTGCTTTAAATTGGTTTCAAATTTTTGATGATAGGTTTTGGCTTGAGAAAAATCTGCGCCAATAATGGACATGTTTTGATTTGCGTTATAAGCAAGTTGTACGCGAGAAGTTTGCATAATAAAAAAACCTCATAAGAAATAGATAATTGGGGAAATGCAAATAGAAAAAACTAGATGCCAATGTAGATTATTCAAATGTTGAACAGGCTGCCAGAGAGAGTCATAAAAATGATTGAAATAAATCTCTCGCCAGATTTTCTGATCAGCGTTTCGCTTTTGTTTTGACGGGATTAAATGTGACAAATATAAATAAATTATTTTTACTTTTTGCACTTGCAAAAGATGTTTTTGAATGAATTTTTTGTAGGCGATAGCGTGAAAAAAGCAACCAGGATGTTGGACGTAAGGCTGACGAAAAAGAAGAAGTGTTTGAGTTAAATGCCTGTTGTCAGGCGGTAGGAATTCCTGATGCGAACCCTGCTAAAGGTTGGGGGTATGAGTCTCCTCGTTCGAATCTACAGCCTCTTCCTTTTGTCGATGGCGTTGGGCATTAGGGGCGGTTAAAAGTGCTTTTGATCTGTAAAAAATCATGCGCTTGTCACAAATGGGAGGAAAGGGGTTGCGTCGTGGGAGCAACTCAAGTACTGTTTTCACCTCCTCAAGTTGCCGCTAGGGGCATCGAGTGGACACAATAAATATAAAATAAACTGCGTTGTTCTATTGGAAAGCTGTAACTTCCTGAAAATTGCAGATGGCATATCGGTCAATCCGTCCTTACATTAATAATTAAGACGAGATTGAAACTATGAATATCCAAAAAACCTCAATCCTGAGAGCTTCCAGCTTTGCTCTCAAATCTACTGCTACTGCAGTGGCTCTGCTGGCAGGCAGTTCTGTGTTTGCAGCTTCAACAGGTGGTTTTGCCACTACTGATGGCGGCAATGTGACTGGTGCAAAATCTTTTACTGCCGCGACTCACACAGAAATCAATACTATTCTTGCGAATGCTCTGCTGGATGCTAACGGCGATAAGGTAACCGGCGGCGCCTATCCCGTTATCATTACCTATACCGGTAATGAAGATTCGCTGATTGCACAAATCGTTAAAGACCACACAGTCGATGCTAATCATGATTGCCCTAAGGCTCACTGGGATGATGAGTATCGCCACGTTGAAATCAAGGAATTCACCAAAGGTGTTACCATCATTGGTGCCAATGGTTCTTCGGCCAACTTTGGTATTGTGGTGAATAAATCCAGCAACGTTATTGTACGCAACATGAAGATTGGTGCTCTTGGGGGCGCTAACAATGATGCGGATATGATTCGTATCGACAGCGGCTCCAATGTGTGGATCGATCACAACGAGTTATTTGCGGTAAATAATGAGTGTAACGGCTCACCTGATGGTGACCTGACCTTTGAAAGTTCGATTGATATTAAAAAGGACTCACACAATGTTACCGTTTCCTACAACTACATCCACGACAGCAAAAAAGTGGGTCTGGATGGCTCCAGCAGTAGTGATATCGCCGGTGGCCGTGAGCTGACTTACCACCACAACGTTTATAAGAACGTTAATGCTCGTTTACCATTGCAGCGCGGTGGTTGGACGCACATTTATAATAATTTTTACGATGGCATCACCGGTTCGGGTGTAAACGTTCGTCAGGCCGGTTATTCGTTGATTGAAAGAAACTGGTTTCAGAACTCTCTCAACCCTGTGACTTGCCGTTACGATAGTAGCAACTGCGGTAAATGGGATTTGCGCGAAAACAACATTCTCACACCTGGTGATTTCGCCACTTACAATATTACCTGGACTGAGGGCGGTACCATTGATGCCACTAACTGGACAACAACAGCGCCTTTCCCCATCAGTATTCCCTACAGCTATTCACCGGTTGCCGCCGCTTGTGTGAAGGATAAACTTGCCCAATATGCTGGTGTAGGTAAAAACGCGGCGACGCTGACAAGCGCTGTTTGCGGTACGGTTACTACTTCCAGTTCAGTGGCAACCTCAACATCTTCAAGCAAAACCTCCAGCTCTGTTGCGACCTCAACCTCATCGAGTAAAACATCCAGTTCAACGTCTTCCAGCAAAACGTCAAGCTCTACCTCCAGTAGCAAATCATCGAGCTCAAGCTCTGCAAGTGCTCCGGTATTAACCGGCACCGGTGATTATCCAGATGGATTCTCCAAGTGTGCTGATCTTGGTGAGACTTGCTCGGTAGATTCGGGTGATGGTTGGGTTGCTTTTGGTCGCAAAGGCAAGTGGGTAACCAAGCGCGTTTCTGTGCCCGGTTCTATAGCCTGTACAGTGGCTGCTTTTGGTAGTGATCCTGTAGGCAATCCCAACAAGTGTTCTTATAAACGCTAATTCAAATGTGAGTAAAGTGCAGTTGAAACAAAGCGGCGAAAGCCGCTTTGTTTTGTTCTATTAATGGAGGGTTATGCGGCCATTGCCTGGCAGCTTGCGGCGCAGCGGCGACAAGCCTCTACGCACTCATCCATATCACCAATGCTGGCACAATTCTCGGCGCAAGCTTCGCAAACCTGCGCACAGAGGCTGCATATCTGCGCACAAAAGCGTGAGCCACTGATTTGTAAATGCGCAGAGGTTTCGCAAATTTTGGCGCACTCCAACATCAGGCGAAAATGTTCAAGCTCCACATGTTTTCCGCCAACTTGCAAACAATGATTTACCGCCATCGAATAACAGGTGGCACTGCATTGACTGCAATGTTCAATACAATTTGAATTCATAATCGACATACGTGGCTCCTTGATTTCTCAGCGGGCAATTGATCTCTGTTGGATGGGCAGCAGCAAGGCAAGTTCGGCCAAACGGCTGATAGTGCCGTTAGTTATAGAAGATGGTTCTAAGTAGAGCCTCTTGTGATTGCAATCTGATAGTTCGCTACCGCTTTGCCTGGATTACACTTTTTAAGCAACTCCAATAAGGGCAGCCGGGGCCAGTTCATGCGCAATTACATTCGCCATCCCACCACAATCCCGATTCAGGTATCGGCTACTGGCTCTCAGACGTCTGTAGCGCTCGCCAGCAACCTGAGTGCAGGTGGTTTGTGTTTTATTACCGATATACCTGTGCAGGTTGGCGCTGTAGTGGACTTGTCGATTTCCTTTGTGAAACCGGATTATCAGGGAGAGGGAATTATTGTTTGGCGGCGTAATAACAAACCCAGTGGGTTTGAAGTGGGAGTGCGTTTTGCTAACGATAATGAATATTTTCGCATGCGTATGGTGGAGCAAGTTTGCCAGATAGAGCGGTATCGCCAACATCTGGTGGAAATGGGGCGTAACCTCACTAGCGAGGCGGCAGCACTTGAGTGGATAGAACGTTTTGCCAAGGATTTTGCGCAGCCGGATGAAATGTAAAGCAGAAGTAGCGTTTACAAATACAAAAACTTTTATTTGTAGGCAGTTTTCCCTAAGCGATTGTGCGCTAGTGATCCCGCCAGCTTTTTAAATTCTCCTCGCATAATAGTAGAAAATTTATCCTCACCATTGAGTTGTGCCTCAATTACATAATCGAAGTAGTTGTACGAAAAAATAAAAGTAGAGCGGCCAGTTCCGCGGGCTGTGGACTTGGTGAGTACGAGTCGCTCTCCGTCCCAAGTGCCGCGTGCCGGGGCGAGTGGCGGAAACCCGTAGCTATCAAACCAGAACCATAAAATATCTTTGGTATCCCTATCCAGATTGAGCACGCCATGGCCTTCAAACTGGCTGCCGTCACTACGTGTTTCGTAGTAATCATGAATCAAATTATGACCGCTTTTATCAAAGCCAAATTGCCATAGCCCCTCGCAGCTTGCGGCTGGGCTCCAGGCGTTCGCAAATATCTCACCAAACCCTGACCAGTTTCCGGTAAAGAGTGACAATTTGAATGCATTGGGATGTGAGTCGGGGTGTGTCATGAGAGCTCCTGTTGACGAATACTTCCGCAGTATAAAAATTGCCGCCTTGGCCAGCTATCGTGATTGGGCCGTAAATGGTGCTATATTCGGCCAATATTGTTTTGGAATAAGACGTCATGATTGGCTGTTTTCGTTTTGAGCATAAAGAGGCTTATCTCCATGGCTTGCATCAGCACGATGAGGGACAGTTTTTTATCCTGCTGCATGGTGCAGCTGCTTTTATCACGGCTGATGGCGAGCGGGTAATGACTGCCGGGCGCCCTTGCTGGGTGCCGCCCAATGCCGATCATGGCGTTCAATCCCGAGGGGCAATGGTCGGCATCAGCCTGCGTGTTGGTCCGGAGTTTTGTAAGGAATTACCGGACCATATTTGTATTCTGAAAAACAATGAATTTATTGTTCAGCTCACGAGCCGAATGCTGGATGTCAGCGAGGATGTTGGACGACTGCAGCATCTCTGGTGGGTATTGGCAGATGAGCTGCGAGCAACGGAGCAGGATGATTTCTATTTGCCAGCGCCGAAGGATTTACGGTTGCGCCAGCTTGCAGACATGCTAGCAAGAGACCCGGCTGATCAGCGCGGCTTGGGTGATTGGGCCGGGCAAATTAATATGGCGCAACGCACGCTTGTGCGGAAATTTCGCAGCGAGACGGGCATGTCTTTTGTTGAGTGGCGTCAGCGGGCGCGCATACTTCTGGCGATAAAATTATTGGGTGCTGGCGAGTCTGTAACCCAAGTGGCATTAGCGGTGGGCTATGAGAGCCTGAGTGCTTTTATCTCTGTGTTTCGTCAGCTGACTGGTGCGGCGCCTTCCCAGTATTTACGTTCTTCGACCATAGAGTGATGAGCTGGGTGAATCGAGTTATGGAAGAGTAATGATGATTAATAAAGGTATGGCAGTCGCGTTAATTATTGTTTTGCTTGTGGGTAATCTGCAGGTTATGGCGATTACTGAGCACCCTTACAACAAAACCTACGATCCTTTTCGCAATCCCTTTATTGATTATCAACAAGCCAAACGCGACGCCGCAGCCGCGGGGAAGTTGTTATTAATTGATGTGGGAGGTGATTGGTGTATTTGGTGTAAACGTTTGGATAGCTTTTTGGAAAGTCATAACGACATCAGCGCTTCTGTGGATGAGGTGTTTGTTGTGCTTAAAGTAAATATCAGTGAGGAACAATCGAACCTGGATTTTTTCAAACAGTTCCCCGCCATTAAGGGCTATCCTCACTTTATTATTGTTGATGCTAAAGGGAAGTATTTAGGCGAGCAGGATACCGGCAAGCTGGAGCAGGGCGAAAGCTACTCAGCTGCAAAATTCAGCGCGTTTATCGCCCATTGGCGAGCGCTTGCCAGACGCTAAAGAGTGACTGATAAAATCCGTTTGCTGCAGCAACATTGCCGCAGCTCGCAGGGCTTGGCGGAGTCTGCCTCTTCACATAGGTTTGCAATATTGATTAACAAAGTCCTGATGTTTTAGCATGGTGGCGATGTTGTTGTTAACATCGAGTGCAATATTATTCAGGAAATTTTTTAGATCATGCTCCGGCATTAAATCAACAATGGGATGATAGGACTCGGGCATAAGGCCTTGGCCAAGCATGACCTGGGTCCAGGAATCTAATCGAAATAGTTCGCCCTCTACCTGGAAGGATCTTCCGAAATCTTTAAAAAGATTGATGCGATGCCTAAGTTCACTGGGAACTTCCATATCTTTGCAATAGCGCCAGAAGGGGCTGTCATCCCGCTCAGTCGCTTTGTAATGCAAAATAATGAAATCCCTGATTCTTATGTATTCGCTTTCGGCCTTGGTATTGTATTCGTCAATAACCGACTGCTTGATTTCATGGTGTGGGAACACTTGTAACAGGCGAGTTACCGCTGTCATTATCATGTGAATACTGGTTGATTCCAGCGGTTCTAAAAAGCCGGACGCAAGGCCGATTGCAATACAGTTTTTATTCCAGGATTGTTTGCGCCTGCCGGTTTTAAATTTGATAACTTTGGGTTCGGTAAGGACTTTTCCATCCAGGCTCGATAACAATAAATTTGTGGCCTCATCATCAGACATATAGGGGCTGGAAAAAACCAGTCCATTTCCAACTCTGTGTTGCAACGGAATTTGCCAGCGCCAACCCGCGTGATGGGCAATCGATTTGGTATAGGGTACCGCTGGGCCGGTAGCTTCAGTTTGAACAGCAATGGCACTGTCGCAGGGTAGCCACTGCTTCCATTCTTCGAAACCCGTTTTCAGGCATTGCTCAATCAATAAGCCTCTCATGCCAGTGCAATCGAGAAATAAATCGCCTTCTATTTCCTGGCCTGAGTCGAGCGTGAGTGACGTGATAAAGCCGGTATCGGGGTTTTGGTTAACCTGCGCTATTTTTCCTTCCACTCGTTTTGCGCCGCGCAATTCCGCGCGTTGTCTGAGAAAGCTCGCGTAACGTCCGGCGTCCAGGTGAAAGGCGTAGTTTAATTTGGAGCCATCGGTCAGAGAGCAGCGATCCATGAGTGCGGCTTTATATTCAAGGCAGTAATCGCCAAACTCTTGGGCGATTCCCAGCTGTCGCCCCCTCAGCCAGAAGTGAATGAAATCGGTGATTAATGTCTGTCTGCCTGTGACACCGAAAGAATGAAAATATTTTTCCCCGATTTGTTTCCAGTTTTCAAATTGAATGCCAAGTTTAAAAGTAGCATTGGTTGCTCTCATAAACTCCTGTTCGTTAATACCGATAAATCGATGAAATGTTCGCATCGGGGGAATTGTGGCTTCGCCAACACCAATGGTGCCTATTTCCTGGGACTCTACCAGGGTGATATCGAGAATTTCGCCCATCTGATTGGCGAGTGCCGCCGCCGCAATCCAGCCAGCTGTACCGCCACCTGCAATAACAATTCGCATTTTTTTGTTTAACATTTTATATCAACGATTTAGTTTGTTAATAAGAAAAGCCCTTAACTTTCTAACGCTCAATCTATCAAGGGTTTGCAAGAAGCCTCTCGCTTCTTCGGGGATGAAGGCGTTCGCTTTCTCGGGGCCATCAAAAATATAATGATTAAAAACCTGTTTCCAGCCTTCCCTTTCGTGGGCCGATTTATCCCTTATGCCGAGCATGGCCATATAAAGTGCATTCATGCCCGATGCTAAAAAAGAGGGTTGGTCATCCCACCAATAATTTACCAATACATTGTAGGGCTGCAGGCTTTCAACGTGGTGCCACCACATCGTGGGAAGGTACAGTGCATCGCCCGGCTCCAGTTCGGCAACCTGGGCATGTTGGAGTGCCTCTTCGAAGCGAGGAAATTTTTGAAAGTCAGGGTTTTTAAAGTCAACCAGGCTAATCACTTGTCCGCCCGGTGTTGGTTCAAGTGGGCCTGGATAAAGGTTACTGATTTGATCTGGAGGAAAAAGGGTAAATTTGCGCTTGCCTGCAACGCAGCAAGCGATGTTTTCCAGTGCATCAAAATGGCAGGTGGCTGTAGTTGCGCCACCAAGCCATATGCTAACTCTCTCCGCCATGGCATCAATATGCTTATCTCTTGGAATGACTATGTCATTTGTCTCCCGAAGACCGGGCAAATGGGTGTCAATAAGATTGGATGCAATGTAAAACGTCGGGCCATCAGGTTGATGTTTTCCCTCCAGAATTGCATCCAGGGTTTCATCAATCCGCCCTTTAAAGCTCTCATAATCAAGCTTTGTACAATTCTCAGTGTAAAACATCCGCCCATTATATTCGGGTGGGATTTTGCACACAGTTGAGGGCTGCTCGTTGTAAAAGGACTTTAAATAATCCACGGAGGCTTCGTCAGATTTCCTCGCGGCCTGAACCAGCGGCCAATCACTCACTAATTGCTTAAGAACAACGGGCTCTGCGGAACTTATTACATCCCTTGGAATACTACGGGGATTAACTCCATGCAGACACTTTGTTATTTTCAAGGTCAATTAACTCCTGCGGATAGCTTGCGGTTTTTCCATTCAATTAATTTTTTAATATTAGACAATGATGCGGCAATAAAATACGCCGCCTGGAGAAATCCTGCCTTGTTAAGCTCCTCTAATGCGTCTCCGCTTAGTTGGGCTAATTTCTCCATATTGATGGTTTCAAAGGCGGAAATACTTAATTTGGTTTGGTTTTTGAATTCTATATCCAGAACGACTGTCTCCAGCAGTTCATATTTATTAAACGCATTAAACATCATGGCGGTCAGCGGCATGCCATCTTTAATGATTTCAAGGGTTCTGGAAATGTGATTTAGATAGGGACTGTGGCCGCCGTTCTCCAAAAATAATGTGGGGCCATCTTCGGCGTTTGCTTTGGGGTGGTTCATATCGATATGAACCATGGCGGTGAATGACTCTACGCCATTTACCATTTCACTGTGCATGCCAATGGAGAAGGGCTCGCGGGTAACGGCCGCTGGAACATATTCTGCTCGCCAACCTGGATTTTTTTGGGTACGAGTGTCTATGTCGGTAAGAAATAAATTTTCATCTTTTTCGAATCCAAATAACACCACCGCCTGGTATTCATTATTTTCCGGATTTTTACGGCAGAGTATGGGGTATTCTTTTTGAACATCGGCCAGTTCTGTCAAAAAGGTAATGGTGCTTACAACATTGTCCCCAAGTGATGCAGCGAAGGTCGAATTCACTTTTAGGTGTTCATGAGCGATATTGTTGAGCACTTCTATTTTTTGCATATAAAGATGTCCGGCGGTTTGAATTAATTATTGTAAGTCTAGGATAAAAAAGAGCCGCCCAGGGGCGGCTCTTTTTTTTACAACGTTAAGTAAAACTTAGAAGTTGTAGCGAGCACCGATTTGGTAGCGAGCACCCAAATCGTCATAGCCTATCATCATATTGGTGTTGCGAGCATGCTCGCGACGATCTTCACCAGTGATGTTGATGCCTTCCAGAGATACCGACAGGTTGTCGGTGAAGTGGTAGGTCACGTTGGCATCGATTTGTGAGTAGGCTTCGGTGTAACCTGGGTTTTTAGATCCCCAACCGGTTCTGCCGAGGAACTCGTCACGCCAGTTGTAAGCCACACGTGCTTCAACACCATACTTCTCGTACATAAACACCAGGTTTGCGGTATCGCTGAGACCCAGCAGCGCAAATTGGTTGTCGTCGATGTTGAGATCGTCGAACTTCACGTCGCCGCGTACGATAGTGTAGTTCGCTTGCAAGCCAAAGCCAGTATCACCAAAGAAGTGTTGACCGGCGAACTCGGCACCATAAATTTTGGCTTCATGGTTGTTTACCGGGCTGCTGATGGTGAACTGCATCAATGGATCATCAGACGTTGGATTGATGAAGTAAGCTGACTTGGTCGAGTTCAATTCGACGACATCGGCTTCCGTCATCCCTGATGGTGCACCCCACTTCGCAGGATTTTGTAGGAAGTTCATCATCGCAAAAAGATGCGGGTCATCAGTTGCCATGCCATTGGCTGTGAGCGCTGCCATAGCCGCTTTGGCACGTGGGCCTGCAGTCTGGTCACGGATATCCCCAATGGTGCGTTGAACTTGCTCAGTACCTATGAAGTTGATAACGCGTTTTTCAAACACGCCGGCAGACACGTAGCTGGCATCGTCGAAATACCATTCTACAGAGACGTCAACGTTGCTTGACTCCAGTGGCTTCAGCATTGGGTTATCGGCGTTTGCTTTGACAGTGGCTGCATTGAGGGAAGAACCGTTAATGCCATAACCGCTAACCGCAGCGCCAAGGTTTGACAAACTTGGGCGAGCAATAGTTTTGCTGTAGGAGAATCTGGTTACGAGATTGTCAGTTAACTTGGCAGACAGATCCAGGTTTGGAAGTAGTGCGTCATAGTCATTGTGGAAAACAGTTTTGCTACCCGCTGGGCCGCTAACTTGTCCAAAGTCGTTATCAGATTGCCACTCGAAGTGATCCAGCAGTGGGGTATCTGAAGATGAAACCTGCTTGGTAGTTTCATAGCGCAAGCCGGCCAACATATCCACTTCAAAGCCACCAACTTGACCCTTGGTGCCTACCTGGAAGTACACTGCATCAGTATCTTCCTGAATGTCGTTGTTGCTCTTGCTGTTGCGAACTTTACCGGGAACCTGGGTATTTTCTACGCCAATGTACGCGGGAACATTGGTGTATTTACCAACCAGGAACTTGGCAAGTTGGCGCGCATCAGCGCGGAAGCCGATGTGTGGAGAGTTGCCAGTGCTAACGTCGTTAAATTCGCCAGCAACATCAAATGGCTCAAACGAACCAGCTGGGAATTCACCTGGAGCAGCTGCACCCCAACCACCCAAAATTTGCGCGTTGTCGCCATTGTAGTTAATGGTGTTGGAGCCCATTTCACGACGCTCAATACCAAAATCAAAACGGCTGCCATCGTCAAATTTCCACTTGGCATCCACCTTAACCTGATTTACGTCAGACAGCTGTTCGGCTGACCATACACGCATAACAGAGGAGCTGAGGTTTTGGCCCAAATCAGCAGAGTTGGTTTGCGTCCAGGTGGGAATTTCTGCGCCGCTGAACTGCCAGTTTGCACTGGTTTTCACCACTGAGCCGATACCTACGTCGAGTTCACCTGAGTGACCTGGACCTGTTGGCATACTGTCCATGGTGGAGTGGTGTGCATCGAGAACAAGGTTCAGTTGATCGTTAACTGCCCAGTCCAGATTTAAACCGGTTGACTCCAGCGTGTCTTGTTGTGAGCGGTATTGTTGTGCGAAACCTGTGTCAAATTTAGCTGTGTGAGACGCATATTCTTCGCTGATAAATTTCGGCGTTTTGATTGTCGAGTTATCGAATTCAACCAGGGTGGTGTAATCACCTCTTTGTAACCAGGTGGTTACTTCGCCACGATTTTCAGATTGATTTTTTTCAGCGTAGGTGTAGTCCACTGTTGCTGTCAGGTTTTCAATCGGACGATATTGCAAGGTCAGCTGGGCGTTGGTGCGGTCGCGTTGCTGATCAGAGAAGGTGTAACGAACATCGTTGGGGCGAGAGTAAAGCTGCCCAACGGCTGGTGCGTTTTTGAAAGCAGGATTATTGGCTTTAATGTTATAAAGGGTGTTTGTTTCACCACCACCCCATGCTGCTACTGACCAGTCGTTAACGGTAGCGCCGGTATAGCCTGAGTCACGCTCTTGGTAGCTGGCACTCAAGGAAACACCGAAGGTTTGTGAGTCATCAGACCAGCTTACCAGGCCAGACAATTCCGGAGTGATGTCATCGCCAGTACGGTTGGTGGTATCAGCAACGGCTTTACCGCCGATGGTAGCTTTGAAGCCTTGGCTGTCCAGAGGACGAGAGGTTTTGATGTTTACAGCTGCACCGATACCGCCAGCAGCAACATCAGCCTTGCCAGTTTTGTAAACTTCTACGCCAGCAACCGCTTCTGAAGCCAGGTTGGCAAAGTCGAAGGCACGCGAGTTACCGCCGCGTGTTGAGGCGTCTGCGCCTGAGCTACCACCGTAGGCGCTACCGGTAGGAAGTGTTCTTCCGTTCAGTGTCACCATGTTGAAGTCAGGGCCGAAACCGCGCACGGTGATTTTTGAACCTTCACCGTTGGAACGATCGATAGAAACGCCAGTGATACGTTGCAGAGATTCTGCAAGGTTGGTGTCAGGGAATTTACCCATGTCTTCAGCGGAGATTGCATCAACCACACCGGCTGAATCGCGCTTGATATCCATGGCTTGTTGCAAACTCGCCTTGATACCGGTTACGACTACTTCTTCAACCTCTTGTGCAAATGCAATGTTGCTGCCGCTGAACGCGATAACGGATGCTACCGCCGCTGTCATTGGTTTTACTTTGAAGCCTTTTTTTAGTAAATCAAGCATGATCTAAATGCTCCTCAACAGTTTTTATTTTTACCGGGCGCTAAAAACCTTGCTCCCGATTTACCAGCCACCTCCTGAAAAGCCGGGGTGGCCAGTCCGCTGCTCCACAGCTATGCCTGAATCGCGCGTATGGCTGTGGACGACCGAAACTCGCCCTTTCTTACGAAAAGTAGAATTTCAAGTTGTTCGCTCTCCCTCCTGCCTTTTGGCAAGTTGTTGTTGTGGTTGTGCATTTTCCCTGGGGTGCGCGGCGGCCCAAAGCAGCCAAAAGCGGATGCAGCTAGGGATGGTTGATTAAAGCCTGTCTCTAAAGTTGTTTTTGGTTTTTATCAGCAAAAATCTTTTTATTTGGGTATAGCGGAGATTTTGTACTTTTTGTGGTGCTAGTAAAAAAAATTTTACAGGTGATGTCTTGTGGACAACTGCACTAGTCAAATTTTTATATAGTCATAGATACTATATGGCAGGATCTAAGTCAACAAAGAAATTGTAAAAATCCACTATGTCAGGGATGGATACTGCGCCAATAATTGTTGAAATGTGCGACAGGGCGGAAGAAAAAAATAAGCTTTTCGGGAACTTAGCGTGACCTGAAGCGACTTTGTCGGCTGCAGATGCTTACAAATCTTTATTGGGCGCTATGGCTTTGTGATCGACTAGTATATTTGTTGTTGGGTTGATGTAGATTTTGACGCAAGAAGGAGGTTTTATGTGGCTTGCTCTGTTCAGGGGACGTCCTGTTCCCCTTCGGCACTATGGCGGATTTAACGCTGGCTGATTATAGGGATGCGTCGATCAGTGAGCATTCCTTAACGCCTTTTTGGCCTTGCTCGTCGCTGACAAGTTGAAGTTTGGAGCCGCCTGACATGACACCCATCTTCACTTCCTGCCACACGTAGTAGATCTTTCCGTTTTCTACATTGAGGTCCAGTTGGGATTCCTTACCTTGTGATGTCAGCGTGTGTTTGCCTGCAGGTAGATCAAATTTAAAAAATGATTTTGGTCCGGTTTTGCCGGCAAGTTTGCCGTCAACAGTGACTGGCATTGAAAGTGCCGCGCCCAAGACTTCGTTGCGATACACATAGACTTGCGCGCGCTCGGCGCTTGCTTCAAATTTTTTTGCAGCGAGATCTTTTGCCGGGGCAGCTTTTTGTACGCTCGCACAACCTGATGCGAAGGCGGCGACCAACACAACAAGGGTATAGCCAAACAATTTGCGGAGTTTCATAAAAAATCCTTTGCGATGACCAATGAGTTAATGAATAAACAGGATTCCATGGCGGCGCTCGTACTGCGGTTTTCCGACAAGCCTGAATTGCCAAGCCGGCATTTTTCCCTAAGCTGTGCCTCCTGTTATGAGTAAGACACAGCTGCATAAAACCCCCTCCATTTTTTTAAAATATTTTTAATGGGGCGTGTTATGACGAATGCAGTGCGATAACAGGAAAATGAAAAAGCGGATGGATAGAGAACGGAAAGAGAATGGAAAGCAGGGGGATGCGATAGCAAGTGATTTACTTGCTATCGCGAATTAACTTATTCGGTGATAAGAATTTCGTCTAGCTGGATGCCGCCGGTGATTTCGGGGATTTTGCCATTGGCGCGGAAACGTATGCCAATTTTTTGCACTTTGGATGCATCAAATCCGGCGGGGAAGCTGCCACCTATATCGACACTGGCTTTCACCCACTCATTCGGTGTGAGGCTGCGCAGCGGTGACTCATCGGTAGTGACCTGATTGCCATCGCTATCTATAGCGATAAAGCTGAAGCGCACGTCTATAGCGCTATCGCCTGCCAGTGGTGAGAAAATATTCATCAATACTGACGCCTTTTTATTTTTGATATTGATGGGCTGGGCGATAGCCGTCATCAGTGCCCAGTCGTCAAATGAGGTGGTCCAGATGGGATACATCCAGAGCGCATCCCACAAATATTTACTTTGCAAACTGACGCTGCCTTGAAAATTGGTCACTTGCCATGAATCGGCAGCATTGCCCTGATTGAAGTGTTCCGCGAAGATGGTTTTTGGTGTGGTGAGGCTGCCGGCTCCTTTCGTCCATTTGATGTTGTCCAACTGGAAGCGGACGCCGTGCTGATCAAAACCGAAAGGCTTGATTAGAAAGCCGGAATTCACATGGGTGAGATCCAGCCCCTGGTTAACCAGATCGGCAATATTAATTTCAATATGCTTCCATTCATTCAAATTAAGCGGAGCGAACTTTTGCCAATGGCTCACGCATGGCCATACGCATTCCACCTGCGCGGCAAACACGCCATGTCCCAGATTGGGGTCAAAACTGCCGCCCCAATCCAGCACATTAATATCAAACGACAGTGTGCCTGTCCCATAGCTTGAAAGATCCAGTGTGCTGGAGGTGTCGGGCATTATTTGAAAATGCGCATTGGTAAATTGCTGGTTGCCATAGCTCACCTCCACCACGTTGTTGTGATCAGCAGAACCGGCGTTAATAACTTGCCATTGCACCAGGCCGTTATTGGGGCTCTCGGTAAAGCCTTGTCCCTGACCGGTTTGGGTGGACCATTGCCAGACTTTGAATTTGCCCCATTCGCTATTGAGCTGCTCTTCAAACAATATGGCTGATTTGACCGGACCTGTTGTGCTCGAGCTTGCGCTTGAGCTTGAGCTGGTGTTTGCGTTTTGAGTGGGCGTGTTGTTGCTGTTACCGCCACCGCTGCCGCCGCATGCGGTTAGGGCCAGCAGACTTAGTGCTGTCGCGAAATATCGAATAGCTATCATGTGTGTACCTGTGAGTGTCGTTGGGTAAAGTCGGGAATGTCGTTGTGTAAAACCGGAAATAATTTCAGGTGTGTTCCTATCCCTGGACACGTATCAGGCGGGGGACCTCCAATTTGTTGTGCTTTTTTTTGGAGGTTTTGTAAGTTGTAGAGGTTTTGTAGGTTCTGGTGGAGCGGGCTCCGCCAGAATGCTATTGGTGAAGCGTAAAACTCTTGTCGGCAGGGTTAGCCTGCACACTAAAGCCCAAGGCTTGGCCCAGGGCGGTGAGTGTGGTTTGCGCATCGGACAATGGAATTACGGCGGTAATTTCACGCTGGCCCAATGCCGGATTCTCCAGATTGATTGTTTCGGGAAAATAACGCCCCAGTTCTTCGATTACCTGATTCAGCGTTTGCCCGCGAAATACCAATTGATGTTTGCGCCAGGCCAGTTCGCTGGCGCTGCTGATTTTTTCAGGGACGTGTCCCGCTTTTGCTGACAACAGGCTCAGGCGTTCATTGGGTTTGAGTACCGCATGGGAGGTGAAGGTGCCATTGGCGATTTCACCCAGCGCAACACTGCCTTCTGCAAGGGTAACTTGCGTATCTGCTGGCAGCTGATAAACAGAAAAGCGTGTGCCCAATACTCGCACCGTGCCGTCGCGCGTGCTTACGTCAAAATGGCGACCATCTTTTTTGACTTCGAATAAGGCCTCGCCCTGCAACAGTTCTACGTGACGGCTGTTGTGCTCCAACACTATATGCAGATGGCTATTGGTGTTGAGTACAACGCGCGAGCCATCTTGCAATTCAAGCGTCTTTTGTTCACCCATTGCCGTTTGAATATCGTATTCGATCGCCTTTTCCGGTTTCAGGAAGAATCCAAGTGCGATGACCAGCAGGGCGCTGCAAGCCAGTGCCCAACCTTGCCAGGCGGCAAATAGGAATCGTGTAACTTTTTGTGGCTCGGATACGCGCGCCAGTACAGCGCCGCGCTCCCAGAGTTCTTCGGCTTTGATGTACGCAGCCTGGTGCAGTGGCGATGCTTCCAGCCATTGCATAAAGGCCTGTTCGTCGGCGTCGCTGAGCTGCGGTGAGTTAAGGCGGGCCAGCCATTGGATGGCCTCATCTTCAGCGCGTCTGGCCATGAATTGGTTGTTGCTCATTGGCCCTCCTCGGTGAGTGCGTCACGCAAATATTTCAGCACTTTAATAATATGTTTTTCCACTGTGCTCTCGGAAATCCCCAACTGCTCGCTAATTTCGCGATAGCTTTTATCCTGCATCCGGCTGAGTAAAAACGTTTGCCGGTATTTGGCTGGCAGTTGCTCCAGGGATTGCTCAAGCTGTTGCAGGTCCCTTCTGGCTAAGACACGCCGCTCGGGTGATACCTCATCAATTTCGCTCTCGTCATCTATATGAAATCCGGCGAGGTATTTTTGATGTTGGCGCTGCTGGCGAATACGGTTGAGCGCCAGGTTGCTGGCAGTCTGGTAGAGATAGGCCTTGGGATTTTCAAGGGATTCAATGTTGTCCGCGCGCAGTATGTTGTGAAAAGCGTCCTGCACTATGTCTTCTGCGTCTGCCTGATTTTTTTTAAATTTGTGCGCGATCAGGCGACGCAAATCCGCCTGATGCTTGTTGAACAGTGCACTTAAAAAATGCGGGCCGCTCATGGTTAAAAAGACACCTTCATGCTGGCAACCAGGGTGCGGCCCTCTGCCTGGTTGATGCGCACTCCACCGAGAATGGCGGTGTAGTAGTGTTCATCCAGCAGGTTTTTGGCGGAAAGTTGCAGGCGCACCGGTTTGCTAAATAATTGCGCTTCGTAGGCAAGGCTTGCATCCACTGTGGTGTATGCCGGCAATACAAATTGCTCGGCGTTATCGCCAAAGCGCTCGCCAACGTAACTGGCTCCCGTGCTCAAGCGCAGCCTGGAGGTGAAGGCGTAATTTACAAAGAGGCTCGCGGTTTGCTCGGCGACCAGCGCCGGACGCTTGCCGGCGTTGATGCCGGATTCGATGCTCGGCTCCAGCAATGACAAGGCGCCAATCACATTGAGTTTGGATGAAGCCTGTAAGGTGAAGTCAAGATCCAACCCTCGCACGCGTTGCTCGCGGCCGGACGAAAAAGTATTGGCGATATTAAAGCGTTGGCTTTCTATGACATGGGTTTTGTCGATATCAAAGAGCGCCACTGTGGTTACCAGTCGGCCGTCCAGTAAATGGGATTTCAAACCCAACTCCCATTGGTCGGATAGCTCTGGGTCCGCCGGTTGGCTGCCCAGTTCGTCGATTTGGTAATTGGCGCGCAGGGCCTGGCTGTAGTTGAGGTAAATGGAATGGTTGTCCGTTGCCTCGTAAACCAGCCCCAGTTGCGTGGAAAATCGTTTGTAAGTTTTCAGTGCGCTGGTGGTATCGGTTTCGAAGTCGGTAAAGTCACCGCGCGTGATGGTGTAGCGTGCGCCCAGCGATGCCATCCAGCGCTTGTTGAGTTGGATGTTGTCCTGGAAATAACTGCCGTAGTCATCGTAAATCAAACCCAAATCGCGATTCTTCAGATCGCCCAATGGTTGTTTCGGGTCAAAAATAATATTCGCGATATCTGCCAGTTGTTCGGAAAATTCCTCTTCGCTCCAGCGTTGGCCGTGAAACAAATCGCGTGTTTCTATGGTGTATTTTTTGTAGAGATCCTGGCGATGCCAGTCGCCACCTAACATCACATGGTGGGTGGTGTTGCCCCACTGGATATCACCTTCCAGATTAATCAGTGCCGCATTGCCGGTTTCGGTGGCGGCCTCGTCATAGATGCTGCGAATTTTGCCAATGGAATAGAGCTGATCCGGCGTCGCCGTGTGCATGATGATGGGCAGTGCCATTTCACTGCCGGGCAACAATAACAGATAGTCCGGGCCCAGTTCGCTGTAATCGATTAGCGTATCTGTGTGCAGCATGGCCTCGCTGGAGGTACGAATGCCGAGGCGCTCTTCACGATGCCAAAAATATTTTGCGTCCAGATGCCAATCAGAATCGAAATAATGGCTGATTTCGGCATTAAACAAATTGAAGTCAGTCGTGAAATCCGGGCGGGCATGCTTCGAGGCATCTTTCAGATTTACCCCGGGGAAAATATCTTCATAGGGGCGGAATATTTCCTGATCGCTATCCCAGGTCAGTTCTGAGCGCTGGTATTCGTAACCGAGATTTAGGCTGGTATTGCTGCTGATATTCCAGGTCGCTGAAGGCGCGACGAGTTGTTTGTGGAGGTCGTGTATCTCGCCTGCATCTTCCTGGCCATCGTCTGCCATGACCAGGCGTAGATTAATATCTTCAGTAAAAGGAGCCTGGCCATTGAGATCCAGATTGGCGTATTCACGCCCGAGATTTCCGCCACCGATTTCCAGGTTGGCGAACTCGTTATTCTGCGGCTTTTTGCGCACCACATTCACTATGCCGCCCGGCTCAGCCTGGCCATAGTGAAGGGTTGATGGGCCCTTGAGTATTTCAATGCGCTCGATATTGGCTGGCAGCAATTTTACGCCGGTGCTGTCGCCCAGACGAAATCCGTCGACGTAAATAGCGTGCCGCTGGAATCCGCGAATAAAAATATCGTCGTTGCTATCGGTCAGTCCATCGCCGGGGGTGATGGCACTGGTAAATTTGAGTACGTCATTCAGATCCGCCGCCTGCTGATCAGCGAGCAGATTACTGCCGATGACATTTAAAAAACGCGACGAATCGTAATAGGGAATATTGCCCTGTTCCTGAGTATTGGTGATGGTGTTGTAGCGAAAAGGGTAGCGCAGCCCGGTGATGACTAACTCTTCAACAATGGCCTCTGCCGCAGGTGATGCTGGCGAGCCGGACGTAACCACCACCTGGCGTTGCTCGGGATAGTAGTGGAAGCTGAGCGGCGCTGTCCCCAGCAATTGGCGCAGGCCATCCTCAATGGTTCGGGCGCCTGTTACCGACTGCGCGCGTAGCCCGTCGAGTAACTGGTTGTCCACCACAATGGTGATGTCTGCCTGGAGTGCGAATTCAATCAGGCTGGTTTGCAGGGCTTGTTCGGGAAGATCAAAGCGTTGGTTTTCGCCCGTTTGGGCATGGGCGGCACCCGAGCAGAGCGATGAGCCCATCAGCGTCAGAGCGTACCAGAATCCGTGGTTAAAAGTTCGCATGTTTATTTTTTGGGGTTGTTGGAATGGCGCCGTATTATGCAGATGCAGCGTCCAAATTGCGAACATTCTTTGTGCAAAATCTGCTGTCTGGGAAACGATTTTTGAAAAGAGGCAGGTAGCTTTTGCAAGCTTATTTAAGGGTAAAAATAATATTATGTGAATTGATCAGGCATAAGCGCGAAAAGGAGTTTGTCTTGCGCATTTCAAACACGGGTTAGGCCGGAATCGCCCTGATCTGACAGGTGGAAGGAAGATAGAAGGGCGCCTTTGGATGGTAAAAATCCGGCGCCCTGTACGCGCTAAAAAAATTAAAATACGTCGTAGTGCTCCACAATCTTTTTATTGTCCACGCGAAATATATCCATCAGGCTTAAGTTGCTCTTCCCACTAAATGTCCATACCAAAATCGTCATCGGCCAGCGTTGCAAAAAAGCTTAAGCCACCTGGCGTGCGTGTGCTGACAAAATTTCTCAAGGGCTCCCTGTCCGTGGGTGCGTAAGGGTTGTGTTGGATATAGTTGGGGTCGATTGTTGGTCGATCAGTGCGAGGTTTTTATCGTTAAACATACCGAGATAGACCATGGTCACCAGCGTTTAGTAAACGTCCCTCACATAGCGCTTATCCATGCTGAGTTTACGCATGTAGTTGGCGGTTTCGGCTTCGTCGAATTTGCCGTGGGTTTGGATGATGTCGCGCAGTGCGTTGTCCACATCTTTTGCCATGCGGCTGGCATCGCCGCACACAAAGAAGTAGCCGCCTTCTTCCAGCCACTCCCACAATTGCGCGCCGTTTTCGCGCATGCGATCTTGCACGTAGATTTTTTCTTTCTGGTCGCGCGAGAAGGCGAGGCTCAGTTGCGTGAGTACGCCATCTTTTTGCAATTGTTCAAGCTCATCGCGATAGTAGAAATCCGTCGCGGCGTGTTGCTCGCCGAAGAACAGCCAGTTTTTACCTTGGTCGCCACGTGCGCGACGCTCCTGCAAAAAGCCGCGGAAAGGCGCAACGCCTGTGCCTGGGCCGACCATGATCATGGGCAGGTTACCATTGGCGGGCACGCGGAAATTTTTGTTGGGTTGGATAAACAGCGGAATATCCACACCCTCAGCACGATCAGCCAGGAAGGTTGAGCTAACGCCTTTGCGCATTTTTTTCCGGCCGCCAAACACGCGCTCGTAACGCACGGCAGCGACGGTCAGATGAACTTGATCTGCGTATTCTTTCGAGCTGGATGCGATGGAATACAGGCGCGGCTGCATGCGTTTTAACAGCGGGATAAATTCGTCGTTGCTGCAACGGATGGGGAACTCGTGGATCACGTCCACCAATTGACGGCCGTAAAGCCAGTTTTGCAATTCGGCTTTGTTATCGGGTAGCAGCAGGCTCTGCAATTCTTTGCTGCCATTGCGTTGTGCGATAAACGCGAGGGCTTCATTGCTGGGTTTGCAGATTTCGAAATCGCGCATCAGCGCTTCACGTAGTGGACGCTCGTGTGCGTCCACAATCACTGGTGCATCTTCATTCAGGTTGAGCGCTAATTCGAGTTCAGTCACCAGCTCTGGGCAATTTTGTGGCCATACCCCCAGGGCATCGCCGGCTTCGTAACTCAGGCCGCCTTCTTTGTTGCCCAATGGGCCAAGGTCGAAACCGAATTGGCGAGTGTCTTTGGTGTTGCTGCCGGTGTTGAGGCGTTTGTTGATGACGAGTTTCGCGAGGTAAGGGTTGGTTTTGCTAAAGCCGCTGGCTTTCTTCACAGAAGCGCTAGTGGTTGCCGTGTTGGTTGAGGATTCGGTCATAGCAGCAGGTGAGCCGAGAGTTTCTTTCAGCTTAGCAAACCAGCTGTTCGCGGGTGTATCGAAATCTGTGTCGCAATCCACGCGGTCGATCAACGGCTTCGCGCCCAATGCTTGCAGGCGGGCGAAAAGTTTTTTGCCGTGGCCGCAGAATTGGTCGTAGTTGGAGTCGCCCAGTGCGAGCAAGGCGAATTCGAGTTGGTCGAGTTTGGGGGCGTCATCAGCAGAGAGCAGACTCCAGAAATCACCGCCACTGTCGGGCGAATCGCCATCGCCGAAGGTGCTGGTGATGAAAATGGCTTGTTTGTCTTGCGCGAGTTTTTCAGGGCTGTAGTCGTTCATCGAGAGCAAATTCACGGCCCAGCCAGCTTCACCCAATTGCGCGGCGAATTTTTCGGCTAATGCTTCAGCGTTGCCGGTTTGCGAGGCCCAGAGCAGGTTGATGCCGGCTTTGGCGGCAGCGGGTGCGGTCACGCCCAGTGGCAATACGCGGCTGAACATACCGGCGAGCAAACCGTTGATATAAGCCAGATTGTCCGCGCTGATGGGGGCATCGGCGGGCAGTGCCGGTACGGCGTTGATATGTTTGGCGGTGGCCTGCATGCCGCTGATAAATCCACTTAGGTAACGGCTTTCTTCGGCGGTTAATGTTGGCTTGGGCGCAACGGCCAGGCCGAGGTTATCGGCAAAACTACTGATCAACGACATGCTCGTCTCTTCATTTATCGCGGCAAACGCCATGGCAGCGGGTGCTGTGGTGTTGGCGGCTTGCGGAGCGCTATCACTGGCGAAGACTTCCACCAGTTTCAGGCTTACGGCAGCCACTTTCAGCTCGGGCTGCTGGGAAATAGGGTCAATTTTATCGCTGGTCACAGCGTTAATGCACAGATCATCGCCAAATACGTCGTTCCAGTGGATAGGCGCAAAGCAGGCGCCGGGCAGTACGCGGTCAGTCACTACCGCTGGCAGTATTGCGCTACCACGGCGGGAGCGAATTTCTACCTTGTCTTTGTTTTTGATGCCCAGCTCGGCCGCATCTTCCGGGTGGATCTCCACGAAAGGATTGGGGTTGAGCTTGTTGAGCGTGGCGATCTTGCCCGTCTTGGTCATGGTGTGCCACTGGTGTTGCAGGCGGCCGGTGTTGAGGATAAAGGGGTAGTCCTCGTTGGGCATCTCTTCGGGCAGTGCGTGTGGGCGGGCAAAAAACACGCCTTTGCCAGACTCGGTGGCAAATTGCAGGGCAGGTGTGCTGCCGTCTTCCAGTACTTTTAAGGGCTGGTTGATGCCGGTATTCAAGTAGCGGATCGGGTTGCGCTCGCTGGCATTGCTGGCGCAGGGCCATTGCAGCGGGGTTTTGCGCAGGCGCTGGTAGCTCACGCCGCGCAGGTCATATCCGGTTTTGGGGTTGTAGGTGCGTTTGATCTCGTTGAAGACTTCTTCGGCGGAGTTGTAGCTGAAACCATCGGCAAAGCCCATCTCACAGGCGACACGCGCGACTATTTGCCAGTCGGGCAATGCTTCGCCGGGTGGCTCTACCGCCTCTTGCATCAGCGTCAGGTTGCGCTCGGAGTTGATCATCACGCCTTCGGCTTCGGCCCAAAGGGCGCCGGGCAACAAGATATCGGCGTAACGGTTGGTTTCGGTATCCAGGAAGGCATCTTGCGCAATCACCAGCTCGGCTTTTTGCAGGCCCTCGATCACTATCTTGCGGTTGGGAATACTGGCAACAGGGTTGGTGCAAATTACCCAGCAGGCTTTTACGTCGCCAGCGGCCATACGCTCGAACAGGTCGACAGTGCCTTTGCCCAATTTCGTTTTGATGCTGCCGCGCGCTACGCCCCAAAGGTCTTCAATAAAGTCGCGATCTTTCTCTACTAATAAAGTGCGTTGGCCCGGCAGGCCTGGGCCCATATAGCCCATTTCACGCCCGCCCATGGCGTTGGGTTGGCCGGTGAGCGAAAAGGGGCCGCTGCCGGGGCGGCAGATTTTGCCAGTGGCCAAATGCAGGTTGCAGATGGCGTTGGTGCTCCAGGTGCCGTGGGTGGATTGGTTCAAGCCCATGGTCCAGCAGGTCATAAATTCTTTGGCGTCGCCGATCAGGCTGGCGGCGGTGCGAATGTCTTCTTCGCGCAGGCCGGTGGTGGCGGCAACTTTCTCTGGCGTGTAGTCGGCCAGGAATTCAGGCATGGCATCCCAGCCCTGGGTGTGTTGGGCGATAAAGTCCTGATCCACTTTGCCGTTTTGCAGCAACAGATAAAGCAAGCCATTTAGCAACGCCAGATCTGTGCCGGATTTGATCTGCATAAACAGATCGGCTTTCTCGGCCGTAGTGGTGCGGCGCGGGTCAACCACGATCAAGCGAGCGCCAGCCTTTACGCGATCCATCATGCGCAGGTAAAGGATGGGGTGACAGTCCGCCATATTGGCGCCGATCACGAAGAACAGGTCGGAATTGTCGAAATCCTGATAAGAGCCGGGTGGCGCATCCGATCCCAGCGACAGCTTGTAACCTGCGCCCGCACTCGCCATACACAGGCGCGAGTTGGACTCAATATTGTTGGTGCCCACATAACCCTTGGCGAGTTTGTTCACCAGGTATTGGGACTCGATGGACATCTGCCCGGATACATAAAAGGAGAGGGCATCCGGCCCGTGCGCATCCAGAATTGCCCGCAGTTTGGTGGCGGTGGCGGTGATGGCAGCATCCATCCCGGTTTTGACCGGCTCATGGCTGCGCTCGTGGCGCACAAAGGCAGATTCCATGCGCCCGGAATTGGCGAGCGCCAGGGCGCTGGTTTGGCCTTTGGTGCACAGGCGGCCAAAGTTGGTGGGGTGATTCTTGTCGCCCGAGACCTTGATGACTTTTTTGCCATCGCTCTCAATCAGCATGCCGCAGCCTACGCCGCAGTAGGGGCAGACGCTGGCAACGGTTTTGGTGGCGGTGGAATTTGTTATTTCAGTAGAAGACATGCGCAAAGCTCCGATATGACCGGGCTTTTGCAAGCGGTATGCCATGGAAGGAAAGAGACGCCTTAAGTTGAGAAGTTGCCGCTAAAAGTGGCTATCAAGCTGGTAAAGGTCACAGTTGTGGCGATATTTGTACTTCGAAGTGGCTGGTTGTTTATGGATTTGTGCGCATAAACGGGGCAAAAAATGGGGTGTGGGGCACTAAAAGGAGGTTTTGTGGGGCGTTTTTGCAATCACCAATTTGGCGGGTTAATTTTGAGTAAGTATTTTTTGCTCCAAATTGGCGCAAAATCCGGGTTGTAAAGCTGTGTTGAATGCGGCGTCAGCTGGAAATGACAGGCTCTTGTCCCAGTGTTCCATGTTTCTTTCGGAGATATCCCACGTTCATAAATCGAGTCAAATGGGACGTCATTGGTGCGTTTATATGAGATGGTGCAGGTGTACACCCCCTAGGCCCAATAACAATAACTGTAGCCGGCGGAAGTACCTGGTAAGCCATAACAATAATAATCACATGCACAGTCGCCTGAACCGCTGCGCCAACTCACAACCGTTCTACTTATCCCAGCTGTTATCACAGTTATTCGGCAATCCAATACGCACACAGATACAAGCGCCGATACGTTGTTAACTTAGGTAATGCGGCGACAAGTTCGGAGATCTTTCTATGCTTGTAAACTGCAAATTACGCTTTCGTTTTATCCTCGGTTTTATGCTGTTGTTGCTCAGCGGTACCGCGTTTGCGCAGACCAATGGCTATACAGTCTTATCCAGCTCCAGTGTTAAGTTTTATGTGAACACCGCGCCTTGGGCGGATATTCACTACACGGTAAACGGCGGCGGCCAGCTCAATGTTCGCATGACGCACAATGCTGATAACACCAATACGCTAACCCTTACAGGACTCGCCTCGGGCGCGGTAGTGCGCTATTCCTACACGATTGGTTTAACCGCCGGAGGCCAAACGGATACCAGTTGGGTGCAATTCAGTTGTTGTACGGTAACGGCAACCAGTGCAGCAACCTCGACCTCTGTGGCCTCAAGCGCTGTCGCAAGTAGCGGTAATGGCTATACGGTGTTGAGCGGGAGCAGCGTGAAGTTCTACGTGAATAATGCGCCCTGGGCGGATATTCACTACACGCTCAATGGCGGCGGCCAGCAAAATATCCGCATGACCCACAATGCGGACAACAGCAACAGCTTTACCCTGAGCGGCATAGCTGCGGGTGCTGTCGTGCGTTATTCCTATACCATTGGCCTGGCTGCCGGTGGCCAGACGGATACGGCTTGGGTGCAATTTAGCTGTTGTACGCTGACGACTTCTTCGGCGACCAGCAGCTCCAGTTCAGTGGCCAGCTCTAAAACCAGCTCGGTCACCTCTACCTCTAAATCCAGCTCAAGTTCCAGCTCCATTGCGACCACCTCCAGTTCGGGCAGCTCCGTCTCCCTGGGTAGCATAGTGCCGCTCTTTAACAGCAGCACCGCGCTTGAGCCTGTGATTCAATACGATCGCGGCGATGCCTTGGTCACGCGTATTTCCGACCGTGCCCGCGACCGTCATGCCAAGGAAAACCACTTCCAGCTGCACGATCACTATCTGCCGTTCTATTGGGAGACCCGCACCGATGCTATCGAAATTGTGGACTATGTGGCCAAGGGCGGTACCAGTGTCCGCATGAACGTAGTAACCCTCGGCAAGCTGGATGATCTGCAGGCGGAGAACCGCTGGTGGTATATCGGCAATAACACCCTGGCAGAATTTTGCGGCAATGGTGTGATGAACGTGATTGACACCACCCATTATTGGAAGGAGTCATCCATCAACTGCCGTGGCGGCCAGAATCCCATCAAAATCGGTGACAAGCTGGAGTTTGAAATCAGCCTGTTCCTCGATGGCTCAACGCTCTTGCGCGGCCGCAACCACTACTATGGCAGTACTTTTCTCTACATAGTGGGCAAAGGCCTGGTGCCCTGGGATGTGACCGATATGAATCCGTTTGTGGGTGGCAAAACCTACCAGCGCGATTCCATCGAAATGCCCGCGTCTGCACAGTTGGGCGGTATTCATAGCCTTAATCGCCAGACCTCCGCCGAGCCAGCGGATCACTTTATGCAGATGTCTTACGGCACCGGCTACAGCAACGGCCAGCCGTTTATGCTGGGGCGACGTTTGGCGCACACTGAGTTCACCACCGGTAAGCACGACGAATCGGACGAGAATGGAATTTTCGATGAAATGGTCGGCAAGGCCGGGCCCAATTACATCAATTCCGCCTGTGTGCAGTGCCACAACCGCAATGGTCGTGCACCTGTGGCGGCGATTGGCGAATCGCTGACCAAATGGGTGGTTAAGGTGGGTGATGGCGCGGGTAATCCCTCGGCGACTATCGGTCGGATATTGCAGCCAAATAACGTAAATGGCGCAGCATCGGGCGAGGGTTCTGTTTCGATTTCCTCATTTACCGAGGTAAATGGTTTGCGCAAGCCCAACTTCCAGTTTGAGCGCGGTGCGCCTGCACAATACTCCGCTCGCATAGCGCCACAACTGGTGGGAATGGGCTTGCTGGAGGCGATTCCGGAAAGTGCGGTACTGGCACTGGCCGACGAGAATGATGCGAATGGCGATGGCATTTCCGGTAAGGCCCAGAAGGTGACTGACCCGGTAACTGGCCAGGTAAGGCTCGGCCGTTTTGGCTACAAGGCCGCCGCTTCAAGCCTGCGCCATCAGGTGGCTGCTGCCTTGAATACCGACATGGGGGTGATGACTTCGGTATTGCCCAAGCCGGATTGCGGCAGCGCGCAAAGCAACTGTGGCAATACGGCTGGTGCCGAGCTGTCTGACGCGCACCTGGATAACCTGGTGAAATATATCGCGCTTCTTGGTGTGCGCTCCCAGCGCGATTACGCCAATACCCAAGTCATTCAAGGCAAGGCACTGTTTACATCAACCGGCTGCGCCGCCTGCCACACTGAAACCTTCCAAACCAGCGCCTACGCCCCTTTTGCGGAGCTGCGCAGCCAAACTATCCACCCTTATACGGATCTGCTGCTGCATGATATGGGCACTGGCTTGGCTGATAACCTGGGTGAGGGTTTGGCGGCAGGTGCGGAATGGCGCACGCCACCTTTGTGGGGGATTGGTTTATCGCCCTGCGTAACGGGCGGTGTGACTGGGCCGGACAATACCGACGGGCTGCCTTACGGGGTAGATGGCCACAAAGTCTGTGCACCTAACGCCAACTACCTGCACGATGGTCGTGCCCGCACGATTGATGAGGCGATTCGCTGGCATGGTGGTGAGGGGTTGAAAGCGGAGCAAAATTACGAGCGCTTGTCGTCTTCGGATAAGGATTCGTTGGTTAGGTTTATTAATTCGCTTTAGAAAATCAAATCCCTCCTAACCTCCCTTTGTTAAAGGGAGGAACGACTCCCCTTCGTTGCTAAAGAATATTGGGACGGGACTCGATCTCTTCCGATAAGAAGAGGTGGGAGGGGATAGCTAGGGAGTCGTCATCCTCGGCTAGGCGCCCCCACGTAGCGGGGATCCAGTTCTTGATTTTGCTGTTAGATTTTTAAGAGCTGGATCCCCGGCCTGCGGCCGAGGATGACGATTCCCTGTTTAACGACGACCAGGAGGGGGCTGGTTTGAATAGCTGTCCCTCACAAATGTGCCCCCCATCACATTCCAAAACCCCAATTCGCCCGCCACAAAAATCCCCTTACACATCAACCACTTAATTCGCCAGTCCACCAAGGTTCGACTCCTGTTTCCCAGCCGTACCCCTTGTTCTCCTTAAAAACGCCAACCGGCCAAAAATGACTTCTCCAGCCGTCGAAAGTGGGAGGACGCTGCTTTTTCGTGGTGCAACCATAGGCTCGTGTCTGGGCTAATCGAAACAATAACAATAGCGTAAAGATTGAGAGTCCTGGTGGTGCAACCTTGTAACCCTGGATCGGGTTTTCCCTAAAAACAATAAATGACGTGTTGCAAGCGGCAGTGCATTTCGTGCCAGTTACCAGTGAATCCCGGTTCATCTCCAACGCCAAACAGTTCCGTTTGATTTACCTAGTCCGTCGGGGCAACCCGATTACATCGATGTTAACTCCAACTAACACGAGGACTATCGCGTGAAAAACCTCTTCACAATAACGAGGCATTTGCCTGTTACACAGCATATGGGCCACTACGGCCGCATGCTCACAGGGCTGCTGGTTGCTCTGTTGACCCTTTGGTCAAGCTTGTCCCTTGCGCAATTGCCACCCTCTCAACGGGTGACGATTGATTTATCGTCCGGTTTCCCCGGCCAGAATCGCTGGCTTTATGGCAAAGACCGTGACAATACCGCCAACTCGGGCGTGAACTTCGATGACTCCAGCTGGACGCCTGTGGGTATTCCCCACGGTGCCAACTACCTGACCACCTTCCTTAATCTGACGTCCGGTGGTGGCGATGGTGAGATGGACGGTGGCAGTAACTGGTATCGCCTGAAATTCACCCTGGGCAACCAGTATGCCGCCAACAAGATAATGGCGGAGTTCGAAGGTGCCCATACGGGGGCTCAGGTGTATATCAACGGTACCTTGTTGAAAGGCATTACCGATGTACCGGGCAGTGCCAATGCCACCCACGTAATCGGCTTTATTCCTTTTATTGTGGACCTGACGCCTTATCTGAAAACCGACGGTGTTACACCTAACGTTCTGGCTGTGCATGTGTCGCGCAATGCGCCCTGGTTTGTGCAGCCAACTTTCTCCGGTGCCTTCCGTTTTGGCCAGGCTGAAGCCGGGCTCTTCCGCCCGGTTAAGATGATTGTCTCCAACAAGGTGCGTATCCCGCGCAACATCTACTCCAACCAGAAAACCTGGGGTACCTATGTGGCGACCCAATCCATAGTGCCTTCCAACACCAGCACGGCCAAAGGCAATTCAGCTGTGGTGCGCGTGCAAACCAACGTGTTGAACGATACTACCAGCGCACAACAAGTCACTCTGGTAACCCAGATTGCCGACGCGACTGGGAAAGTTGTGGCATCAGCCGCGCCTGTAACCCAAACCGTACAACCCATGACGGCGGCGACCTATCCATCAGGCCCTGCGCCTATGTTCGACCAGTCGATTACGGTTAATGACCCAACCCTCTGGTACCCCAACGCGAGCACATACGGTAAACCTTATATGTACAAGGTCTACCACATCGTCAGCGTGAACGGCACAGTGGTGGATTCGACCGAGAGCCCACTGGGTATCCGCGTCATTACCTGGGATCACGACTATCCCTATTTCAATGGCCATCCGGCCTATTTGTCCGGTGGTTCCGGTCGTTACGACTATCCCGCATTGGGTTCATCTGTACCTGATGAAGTTGAGTGGCGCGACCTGGAGCAGTTCGCGGCAGCGGGCGGTAACATCTGGCGCCCCGGTCATTCCACCACCAGCGAAAATTTTGTGGATGCGGCTGACGCCTATGGTGTGATGATCGTTCAGCCCAGCGGCGACGGCGAAAACGGCTTTGATAAAGCGCCCGCCGACAGCGTGACTTACAAGAAAGAGCTGCACCGCGACATGATTATCCGCGACCGCAGCCATCCCTCGATTCTTGCTTGGGAATCCAACAACGGCACCATGGCGGAATCTACCGGTGTGGCGCTGCTGGCCATTAACAACCAGTGGGACCCGATCAACACCCGCGTAGCGGCGGATCGAAGCCCCAATCCGGTGAATGGCTACCTGCTGGGTTGTACGTTGGAAGGTTGTGAGGTGGGTATTAAAGCGGCCTATCCCAACAACCCAGCCTGGGGCTCAGAATACTGGGGCACTGGCTCTACCCGCGGCATGGCTTACGACTACGAGTTGGCCTTTGTGGCGCCTTTTATTGACGACTGGCGCAAGAGCAAGCAGGCCAAGGCCTTTGGTATGGCGCAGTGGTATTTCGCTGATACTCCCGGTGAGAACGGTCTGTTCGCCGAATACTGGCAATACCAGAACACCAGCCAGCAAAACTTCTACCAAAACAGTGTGCGCTCGCTGGGTGCATCCATGGTTGACCAAAACCGTTTCCCCAAGCTGCTTTATTATGTTTACCAAGCGGCCTGGAATCCCTTCAGCATCAAGCCGGTTGTTAAGCTGGCGCATCACTGGAATCGTGCTTCCGGCCCTATCCAAGTGAGTGCGTTCAGTAACTGTCCTTCAGTGCGTTTGAGTTTGAACGGCGTGCAGCAGGGCGCGGTGCAAACACCTAACAGCTGGCAATCCGACACCAGCCGCAACCTCACCCAAACCACAACCCTGATTCCCTTCCAATCCACCTGGACGGTGAACTGGGCGGCGGGCACGTTGCAGGCCGACTGTCTGGATTCTTTCGGCAGTGTATTGGCGAGTGACAAGCTGGTGACCGCGGGTGCAGCAGCCAAGATCGTCCTGTCAGTTGTGCCTAATGTGGTTCGACCTGATGGGGCCGCCTTTGCAGTTACCGCCAACGGTTCTGATGCGGCTTTCGTAACCGCACAAGTGCAAGACGCCAATGGCAACATTGTACCTACTGCTAACCAAAACGTGACTTTCTCTGTGTCCGGCCCGGCGACTTACCTCGGTGGCACTCAGCAGCTTGTTCAATCGGGTAGCAATACCTACTCCACCACTGGCGGTCGTTCGGCGGTTAACTATCACTCACCGGGTGACCCGGAGCTGCAGTTTGAAGGCGGTTTGACCCGTATCGCGCTGCTTAGCCAATTTGGCACTGGCAAGGTAACTATCACCGCTACGGCGCCAGGTTTGGCCACAGGCACTGTGAGCTATAACGTGCAACCTGTGCCTTCTTTCACGCCTGCGGCGATTATCCCGGCGATTGTGATCCAGCCCGAAAGCACCTCGGTAACCCTCGGCCAGCCTGCTACCTTCAGCGTGACAGCAACCGGCGGACCGGCGACGCTGAGCTTCCAGTGGTATAAAAACGGTACTGCTATCGGTGGCGCTACCAGCGCCAGCTATGTCACTCCAGCGACTGTTTCTGGTGATAACAACGCCAACTACACGGTAACTGTGACGGATAGCCTGGGTGCTTCAACGTCCAATGCGGCCAAGCTGACGGTAGTGCCGGCTGCTGCTGTGACTATCTCTACCCAACCGCAAAACCAGACGGCCTATGTAGGTCAGACAGTGCAGTTCTCGGTAGTGGCCGCAGGCTCCCCAACCTTGAAATACCAATGGCAGAAAAATGGTACGGCTATCTCTGGTGCTACATCTTCCAGCTATACCACGCCAGTACTGGTAGCGGGCAACAACAACGACAAGATCTCCGTCGTAGTGACCAACCCGGTTAACAGCGTGACTTCTACCGCAGCGACCTTGACGGTCAATGCGGCCATTGCGCCGACCATTACCACTCAGCCAGCCAGCATTTCCGTATTAGCCAATGCCACGGCGACTTTCTCGGTGGGTGTATCCGGCTCTGGCCCATTCACCTATCAATGGCAATTGAACGGCGGCAACCTGCCAGGTGCGAATGAGGCGACCTACAGCATCTTCCAGGTGCAGCAAAATAACGTGGGCAACTACTCGGTAGTGGTGACTAACGCGGCGGGCACTGCCATCAGCGCGGCAGCCAGCCTCACCATTGCGCCTCCGGGCGTAAACCTGTCAATCCACCAGCCAGCGACAGCCAGCACCGCGCAAGGTAATGAGTTGGCGGCGACTATGGCGACCGATGGCGACTTGAGTACCCGCTGGTCATCTGCCGGTGGTATAGATCCTTCCTGGTTGACCATTGACCTGGGCTCTGTGAAATCCTTCAACACGGTGATCCTGCACTGGGAAGCCGCCTACGCGACCAAGTACCAGATTCAATACTCCAACGATAACGTCAACTGGTCGGTGGCTACCACTAACAATGCTGGCGTGGGCGGGGTAGAGCGGGTGTCTTTTGCCACTGTGTCTGGCCGCTATGTGCGCATGAACGGCCAGGCGCGTGCGACACCCTACGGTTACTCGCTCTATGAAATGCAGGTGTACAACCTGGCGCAGTGTGGTGGTGCCGGTGAGCGCTATACCGTTATCGATGCCTCCAAAGTCCGCGACAACCTGACTGGCTTGACCTGGCAGCGCTCGGAAACCACCTATACCGGTGCCAACGCCCAAGGCGCGCAGTACACCCAACCAATCGCGCAATCCTACTGCACCAGCCAGACCATGCGCCTGCCAACCCAGGAAGAGGCTTTGTCTATTGGCGGCACTAACTGGGCCAGCTGTGCTTTCCCACTGCCCTGGAGTAGCTGGACATCCACTATGCAACCTGGCGATGCCAACCGTGCGGCCTTTGTGAACTACACCGGTCAATCCACCTGGCAGTTGGCGACCAACTTCCCAGGCGCGGTAGTTTGCACCACGGGTACGGCGACTTTGCCGAGCAGCAGTTCTGCACCTTCTACCAGTAGCTCTGGCGCCACCAGCAGTGCAGGCGCAACCAGTAGCACCGCTACCAGCGTGGGGACGACCAATCTGGCGCTGAACGTTCCGGTGGTGGCTTCTACTGTGGAGACAACCTGGGGCGCTAACTACGCCGTGGATGGCAATTCCGGCACTCGCTGGGCGAGCCTTGCCAGTGATAACCAGTGGATTTACGTCGACCTTGGCAGTGTGAAAACCATTGGCCGCGTGATCCTGTTCTGGGAAGCCGCCTACGCCAAGACCTACCAAATCCAGGTCTCCAACGATGCCTCTAACTGGACAACCGTCTACACCAATAACAACGGTTTGGGTGGTCGTGAGGTGTTGAACCTGTCTGGCACTGGTCGCTACGTGCGTATGTTGGGCCTGACGCGCGCTACCGGTTATGGCTATTCCCTGTGGGACTTTGAAGTCTACAGCGGCGGCACACCAGCAAGTACCTCCAGTGCGGTTGCGACCAGCTCGTCCAAGTCCAGCTCCAGTTCGTCCAGCATCGCCAGCTCTGTGGCCAGCGGTACTAATGTCGCGCTGAATAAAACCGCTGTGGCCTCTACAACGGAAGCGGCGGGTATGGAAGCGGCCAAGGCGGTCGACGGCAACTCAACTACTCGTTGGGCCAGCCAGGCGACCGATGCCCAGTGGATTTACGTCGACCTGGGCGGCACCTACAACATCACCAAAGTGGTACTGAACTGGGAAGCCGCTTACGGCAAGGCCTACCAGATCCAGGTGTCGGCAGATGCCGCTAACTGGACGCAAATCTACGCCACCGCTGTGGGTGTAGGCGGTAAGGAAACACTCAACGTCACCGGCAGCGGCCGCTATGTGCGCATGCTGGGCATTACTCGCGGCACTGGCTATGGCTACTCGCTCTATGACTTTGAGGTGTACGGCACCGCCGTCGCCCAGAGCATCAACCTGGCGCTGAAGAAACCGGCGTCTGCTTCTACCTCCGAAGGGGCAGGCCTTGCTCCATCCTTCGCGGTAGACGGCGATTCCAACACCCGTTGGGCCAGCCAGTGGCTCGACAACCAGTGGATCTATGTGGACTTGGGTTCAGTGCAGAGCTTCAGTCGCGTCATCCTGAGTTGGGAAGGCGCCTACGCCTCGGCTTACAAGATTCAGGTATCCAACGACGCCGCCAACTGGACCGATATTTACTCCACCACCACCGGCGACGGCAACATTGACGACCTCAACGTCAATGGCACCGGACGCTACGTGCGTGTGCTGGCGGTGACCCGCGCGACCGGCTACGGCCTGTCCCTCTGGGACTTTACGATTTGGTAAGGAGCCCCTCTGGGACTTTACGGTCTGGTAATCGCGATCAGTGATAAACGAAGGACGAAAATATCAGGAAAGGATTCTTCAGTGACATAAGTGGCAATTTGCCGCGGATTTTTGTCTGGGAGGCAGGGCTTCCCAGATATGAAGGTCCAGCTTCCCACTTATGTCACAGGTTCCCATGTATGTCGCCTGCGGTTAGTGGGCTAGGGATTTGAAACCGCTGTGTGAGAATTACAGCGCGCTTCCCACTTTGTAGTTACCACAGGCGCATGCAGTAAGGACTTTTCTAACAATAACAACGGGCCATTCTCAGCTGTGTTTCCGAGATGGTTTACACCCTTAAACAATAGCTTCACAGGTTTGACGCCATCACAACTTTTTATCCCAGGCAACCGGGGGATAGGAAAGCATTCATAACAATATGGCCCAAACCCGGACAGCGAATGGAGAACTCCATAATGAAAATTTACGCGATGCGTTTTTTTTATTTGCTGTGTTCAGTGTTACTACTGGGCAGTCAGCATCTCTACGCGCAAACGGATCTTGCGTTAAATAAAGTCGCCACCGCCAGCACCGCCCTGCAACCTGCCGCCAACGCGGTAGACGGCAATGGCGGCACCCGCTGGGAATCAGCCGTAGCTACCGATCCAAGCTGGATCAGCGTCGACCTGGGCAATACCTATGCTTTGACCAGCGTAGTGATTGACTGGGAGGCAGCCAACGCGGCCAACTACCAAATCCAGGGTTCGACCAATAACACCACCTGGGTGACCCTTGCTACCAAAACCGGCGGTACCTTTGGTACACGTACCGATACCACCACAGTGGCGGGTAACTACCGCTATGTGCGTATGTACGGCACGGCGCGTAGCACTGGCAACAACTGGGGTTACTCCCTGTGGTCGCTGAAGGTGTACGGCGGTGCAGTTGCTACCAGCACCTCGTCGGCAGCACCTAGCAGTGCGCCTGCAACCAGCAGCGTTGCAGGCGGCACCAACCTGGCGCTCGGCAAAACTGTAACGGCAAGTACCGCTCTGCAAGCAGCCGCTAATGCTGTGGACGGCAATACGGGTACCCGCTGGGAGTCCAATGCCGGCGTCGATCCAAGCTGGATCAGTGTTGACCTGGGTTCTGCCAAAACGCTCAGCAGTGTAGTGATTGATTGGGAAGCGGCTAACGCGGCGACCTATCAGGTACAAGGCTCCAACGACAACACCAACTGGACCACGCTGGCCAACTACTCCGGCGGTACTTTTGGTGCCCGCACAGATACCAACGTTGTTAGCGGCAGCTATCGCTATGTGCGTGTCTATGGCACAGCGCGCAGCCAGGGCAACGCCTGGGGTTACTCCATTTTTGAACTCAAAGTCTATGGCGGTGGTACACCGGTAAGCAGCGCAACCAGCAGCAGCGTCGCGGCAACCTCTTCCTCAGGTACTACCAGCAGCGTAGCCTTGGGCAATATCACCCCGCTCTACAACAGCTCGACCGCGCTTGAGGCAGAAACCTTTGTAGAGTACGCCGACCACGTGGAAACCATCTTCTCCGACCGCAGCCGCGACCGTCACGCCCGTGAAGTTCGCCGCGAAGGCACGCCAGCCTTTACTGACGAAACCGGCTACCTGCGCGCTATGGAGCAAGGCAGTGGTTATGATCACTACCTGCCACACTACTGGTTAGACCGTACCGTGACTGTGGTAGTGAAAGACTATATCGCCAAAGGCGGTACCTATATCGATGTGGACATGTACAGCCAGATTCCTATGGAAAGTACCGGTACCCGTTTCTTCTACATGGGTGGCGGCACTGTGGCCCTGTATATGGATAACACCGGCGTAACTGAAGTCCCCGGCGAGCCAAACCACTTCAAACTGTCACTCACCCAAAACAACCCCGTGTTGAAAGACTACTGGAAGCGCACCAATGGTTTGCCGCAGCGTCCACTGCGCGTTGGTGACCGTATCGAGATGGAAATCGCCCAGTTCCTGTCAGCGCCAAGCATCCACCCGGCGGGCAGTCGCAACAACTACTACGGCACAGCCTTGCTGTATCAGGTTGGTGGCGGTAAAGGCGATCAACCTAATGGTTTGATCCCATGGGAAGGCAAGCCAACCCTGGATACCGACGACAATGGCAACGTTATCGTATGTAACCCTGTGTCCAACGACGAGCCAACTTGCCCAACTGTATACGACAGCTTCCCGCTGCCGCTGAAAGGCTGGTCAGGTGGTCGCACTACATTGCCTTACAACTACTCAGCTGAGCCATGGCAAGCCTTCAAACAAGAAGCGACTAACATGGGCGGCGGTACTCTGGCCAACATGAAGACCGGTGGTAACGCGCAGTTGTTTATGCAGGGTCGTCGTATTGTTCACACCGACATGCAAACCGGTGTGCACAGCGAATTGCCGCAAAACCCCAACAACACCGCCGATGTGCAAACCAACGAGCCTTTCGTTGCTATGCAAGGCAAAGTTGGTCCACGCTTCTACAACACCAGCTGCGTAGGCTGCCACTTCAACAATGGCCGCTCTATTCCTCGCGGTGTGGGCGTCACCATCAACAACCAGGCGGTCAAGATTGGTAGCAATGCCCTTGGTGCTCCACACGCGTTGTTTGGTACATCCTTGCAGCCATTCAGCACCACGGGTGCATCCGGTATAGGTGAAGCCCAAACCCAGTTGATCGGCACCCAACAGGCGCCCAACTATGCAGACGGCACGCCCAACACCCTGCAAAAACCCAAATACGCCTTCGTGAACGGCCAGGCGCCAGACTTCTGGTCTGTGCGTAACAGCCCTCCGTTCGTGGGTATGGGGTTGCTGGATGCGGTACCTGAGTCTGACATTCTGGCGATCGCAGCGGCCAACAATGGCGCTGGCATTGCCGGTAAAGCGCAACGTGTGATCGATCCTGTGACTGGCCAAACCCGTCTGGGTCGCTTTGGCTGGAAAGCGGGTACTTCGTCGCTGAAGCACCAGATCGCCTCTGCCTTTAACGCTGAAATGGGCGTAACTACCAGTGTTCTGCCAAAACTGGATTGCGGCACCAACCAGGCGGATTGCCAAACCGGTACCGAAATCAGCAACGCTGACCTTGACCTGACTGTTCGCTATATCGCCACCCTGGGCGTGCCTGCACGTCGCAAGCTGGAAGATACCCAAGCCCTGCGCGGTGAAGTGGTATTTGGTGAAGTGAACTGTTCCGGTTGCCATAAAGACACCCTGAAAACCAGCCAGTACTCGCCCTTTGCCGAGCTGCGCAGCCAAACCATCCACCCCTACACCGACCTGCTGCTGCACGACATGGGCCCAGGTTTGGCGGACAATTTGGGTGAAGGTGAGGCTACCGGCGCGCAATGGCGTACATCACCTCTGTGGGGCATTGGCTTCACGGCTGACGTTGCCGGTGGTGGCCGCGAGGCTTACCTGCACGACGGTCGTGCCAAAACCCTCACCGAAGCCATTATGTGGCACGACGGTGAAGCGGCTAACGCCCGTAAAGCCTTCAACGCTCGTACACAATCAGACAAGGATGCACTTATCGCCTTCCTGAAGTCTTTGTAAAAAAGTTTATAAGCTTTCCTCTCGTCAACAGAGCTTTTCCCGGCCAGCGCAAACTGGCCGGGTTTTTTCTTTCTGGCCCCTACAAATTGGGCCTTGTCGATCCGCTCTTACAAAATCTGCACGCGCTGGCAAAATCTGCATTGCACTAGCCGCCATCAGCCTCTAAGCTGCGCGTTTTTCCTCTTGTATCGCCGCCTATGTTAAAGATTCATATACTCGCAGCCATCATCGCCATAGTGCTCACCGCGCTGACTATGCTCCTGGTGCCCCACCTCTACACCGGCTACGTCTACCTCGCGCAGCATTACCCTGGCGTGTTTGATTGGGCACAAGTAGCCCTTGGCTTCACCATCGCCGGCCTTGCCTTCTGGCGCTGGAAGAAGAAGCGCAACGCCAAAAAAGACGATCAATAAAATAAAAAACCCGGCAATTGCCGGGTTTTTGCTTACTAGCCTTTGATTAAGCCACGTGCTTGGCTTTTTTGGTGCTCTTTTTGGCCGTATGGGTTTGGGTTTTGCCTTTGGTGGCCTGGGCATGGGCTTTGGTTTTGCCCTTGGTTGTCGCTTTATGCGTGGTAGCTGTGTGCTGCGTACTCGCATGGGCGCTATGTTTCTTGTGCTTGGTTGTTTGCGTCTCGGCTGCATTCGCAAACGCAGGCAACATGGCGACGCATAAAAACACAACTAATTTCTTGATGTTCATAATTTATCCGCTCGTGGGTTTTACTACAGGGGGCCGCGCGTAATTTACTTGCTTTTACCCCCCAACTCTAGTGTGGGAATGCGGATAGACAATGCTTCTGTGGGGGAGTTCAAACGTTTGGTAGGGGAAATGATGATTGGTAATATCCCCGTCGCTCCTTGGTTGACGCCCCAAGTTTTCCTGTTTGGGAATGCCGATCGGATATACGCTTCCAAGCTGGAGCTTGGCGCGTCCGGTGAGGGAACGAGAAGAACAGGATCCCCGCAAGCGGGGGCGCCTAGCCGAGGATTCAGTTCTTGCTTTTGATTTTTCCTCTTGTTCCCAAGCTCCAGCTTGGGAACGCAGGTTGGATATACGCTCCAAATTGGAGCTTGGAAGTGATAAAGCGGGCACCTAGCTGAAGAGAAAAGCTTTCCCAATATGTCGGTCAATGTTAGTAAGGTCTAGGGTCATATTTATCAAATGAATAACTTATTTTTGTAGCTGTCATAATTACGCACTCGATCATTTCAGCATCGTTGAGATTAAACAAAAGAATATTATTTCCCTTCCCCATGCTGCTTTTAAAACGGATACCGTCAAATTTTTTAAATTTGAAATATTCCGCTAGGATTTGTGTTGGAACATAATCTGATCTCTCATCTTCATTTGTTACTGGTTTGGTAAAAGCATCATTGATCATGGACCACATTGCGTTAGTAAGTTCTTCCTGAGACTGAGGGGGATTAAATACCAGCTCAGCATATGAGTAGTACTTGGTCACTGAATGGCAATCAACAATACGCAGGTCTCTCCGAATTTCAAATTTTGCTGATGAAATACCTTGGCCAAGGTGAGCACGTAATTCGGTTAAAGCAGTGTTTTCATCATCAGACAGATATAGGTAAGAAATTCCTTTGGGATTCCCTCGTCCTTCTTTACCTTTATTTGGAATAGGCTTCATCCTGTCTGCTTTGAAAGCACAAGGAATGCGCTGCCCTTCCACTTCGTTCTCGCCGAAACCAATTTGTCCGCGATAGAGAATTTCTCCCTTCGATAGAAGGTGTTCTCTTGCAGATAAAGTTCGGTCAATGTTGAGTAGAAATTCATCTATGCTTGGGGAGTGTATAAAGCGACTTGTGAATTTCACGTATTCTTGAAAGTTGTGAAAGTCTTTCCAGCAATTAAATCCCATTTTAAATCCTCAGTTTTCTCATTCCCAAGTTCTAGTTGCCTCTCGCTCCCAAGCTGGAGCTTGGGAGCGAGAGGCAACTCCAAGTTTTTTTTAAGAACTGGATACCCGCTATGCGAGGATGACGATTCCCCGAGTGTTTGGGCAGCGTGCAAACATTTAGAATACTCCCCCCTTAATCACGCCACCCGCACCAACATAATCGTCCCATCCACACTCGTAACCTGCACTTGCGTTTCCGCTTCAATGGGCACATCGGTTGATGCATCCAAACGTGCCAACCACTCCACACCCGAGTAATAAACCCGACCATCGGTTTTGGTGATGCGCGCACTCGCGGGAATGATTTTTCCTACCATATCACTGGTGGTTTCCGGGCCCACTTCTTTATTCTGGAATTGTTTGAGCGGCTTCCATAAAAGCGCGGCGCTGGCGGCGGAGAAGCCGGCAAAAATTACCAATGCGACACGAAAATGTTCAATTAATCCCAGGGTGACAAACAGGCCAGTTACCAAAGCGCCTATGCCGATAAACAGCAGCGGACCGCTCATGCCTAAAATGCTTAAATCCACCAGCAGGCAAATGCCCGCCAGTACGTAAAAAAAGTAATCCAGATGCTGCGAGAAATATTCAACCATGATCATCTCCTCTAGCGAGTTTTAGCGGGCATTAACCGTAGATGAAACCGCTATTGCCTGAGCCACCGTGTTGGCAATGTTATCGCCGGTTTTGCCTTCAGTGAGCACTACGGTGCTTTCTTTTGCGATGGCTTTATGTGCATCAATAGCGCCTTTCGCAAGGTTAAAATTCACCGCCATTTTGCCATCTGCTGTTGCGGCGGCTTCACCTACCGTGCGCAGTGCTTCCGCTTCGGCGGTGGCTACCAAGGTAATCGCATTGGCTTTACCTTCTGCTTCCAGGGTTTGTGATTCTTTGCTCGCCATGGCCGCCAACACTTGCTGTTCGCGCGCAGCTTCCGCTTGCAATACGACTGACGCTTTCAAGCCTTCGGCTTTTGCAATGGCCGCGGCTTTTTCACCTTCGGCTGTCAAAATTGCAGAACGCTTTTGACGCTCCGCCGCCATTTGTCTTTCCATATCTTCTTTGATGGAAGGTGGAATTGTAATTTCCAGTAATTCAAATCGCAGCACGGTGATGCCCCAGGGTTGGGTAGCATCGAGCATGGCTTTTTGAATTTCCGCGTTAATTGCCGCGCGGTTTTGGAAGCACTCGTCCAATTCCATAGTACCAATCGCGTTACGCATGGAGGTCATGGCAAGTTGTGTGGTCGCCAGTTTGTAATCAGTAATGTTGTTGGTGGCGGCAGCGGCATCGACCACTTTGATAAAGAGCACACCATCAATCATGAGTGCAACGTTATCTTTCGTGATGGCAGATTGGTGCGGCACTGTGAGTGTCTGCTCTTTTAAATTGCGGTCAGCGGCGATGGAATCCAGATAGGGCACAATCCAGTTGAGGCCCGAGCCGAGTGTGCGGGTGTATTTACCCATGCGGTAAATCACATAGCCACGGTTTTGCGGTACAAAGTAAACGCTCTTCTTGAGCGTAAATAACAAGACCACAACAAACCAGAAGGTGGGGCTGAAGAAAAACGAAGCCAGTGAGTCCATAGCGATATCCGTATATAAGAGTTGAGAGTGAGTAAAACCTGTTATGAAATCGTGAATACCAAACCCGGAAAATAGTAAGTCATTTATTGCGCTACACAAGCCCTGTATCGCGGTAATCTTACTGTCGGATTACCAGATTTTTCGGCCGCGTTTTTTATCTACAAATCCAACACCAGCTTATCGCTGTGGGCACGCGACACACACAGGCACATACGCCCCCGCGCTTTGGCGGCGTCACTGAGGACATGGTCGCGATGCTCAGGTTCGCCTTCCAATACGGTTACCGCGCAACTGCCGCAGTCTCCTACACAGCAATCGAAGTTTATGTCGATACCAGCTGCGCGCACAGCAGCTAGCAATGGTTGGTCGGCAGCGACTTGCAGCAATTTATTACTGCGCACCAACTCCAGAATCACTGGCTTGTCGCTGTCGTCATGTTCGGGGTGAAAACGCTCGCTGTGCAAGCGATCGTTGCTGATGCCGAGTGCACGAGCACAGTTTTCTGTTTCGTGCAGCAGTGATTCCGGTCCGCAGACATAGAGCTGTGCATTGCCGGGCGCATCAGCCAATAAGTGCATCGCATCCAATCTCCGTTCGTCGGCAGGGTAGGTGTGTAGTTGCCTGCTGAAGTTTTCTTCCAGTTCTTGCAGAAAAGCCATGTCACCGCGACTACGCCCCGCATAGTGCAATTGAAAGCGGCGGCCGCGCTGGCTGAGCGTCTGCGCCATGGCAAACAGCGGCGTTATACCAATTCCACCGGCAATTAATACCGCCGGGCTGGCATCGGCGTGCAAGGGAAAATGGTTGCTGGGAATACTGCTTTGTAGCTCCGTGCCCACCGCGAAATGGTCGTGGATATAAGCCGAGCCACCGCGGCCCTTTTCCTCGCGCAGCACGGCAATTTCGTAGTAATCGCGCTGCAATGGATTACTGCACAGTGAATAGCTGCGCGCTGAAGTTCCACCGGGTAGTGGCAGGTCGATATTGATATGGGCACCAGCCGCTGCCAGTGGCAATTGCCCGCCGTCAGCCATACGCAGTTGATAGCGGCGCACGCGTGGAGTCAGCGTTTGTACTTGAGTGACGATGAGCGCGAGTCTGTCGGTCATAATCTTTTTAAAAAATCCCCGGAGGCTGTCAACCATTTGTCGTTGATTGCGTTTAAGTCAATGAGCAGTGTAGCACCGCTACCAGATTATCTACTTGAGGAGCTTTCCCATGATGTTTTCCCGTTCATTGTCAGTGGTTGTTATAGGTTTGGTTTGCGGCAATGTCTATGCAGCCGATACAGATCAACGCGCCTTGGATCGCAACGCTAACCAGCAAGAGCGTATTGAAAATGGCCTTGAATCCGGCCAGTTAAACACCCGCGAGGCCAGTAAGCTTGAGCGCACAGAAAGCCGTATAGACCATATGGAAGCTCACGCCATGAAAGATGGCAGTGTTAGCAGCACTGAAGCGGCGCACCTGGAGAAAGCGCAAGACATGGCCAGCAAACAGATCTACGCGCAAAAGCACGATGCGCAAACAGGTAATCCTGATTCAGCCTCGTCCAAACGATTACAAACTGATGTACAGCGCAATGCCAACCAGCAGGCGCGCATTGCCCAGGGTGCGAAATCTGGCGAGCTTAATGCCCATGAAACCGCGCGTATGGAACGCGGCCAGGCGCGCGCTGACCGTCGCGAAGCCAATGCCGCCGCCGATGGACATGTAGGTGCGGCCGAGCAGGCGAAAATTAAACACACAGAAAACGCTAATAGCCGCCGTATCCATCGCCAGAAACACGATGCGCAATAAACTGGCCTGATGTGCAACTAGCACAAATTGTGAACTATTGAGCGTTCGGCAACTCACTGAAAGGCGATAGCTGCCAAGCTATAGTCGAGCCAAATCGCCGCTGCGAGTGAGTAGTATGTTGAAACTTGATGCGACCTGCCTGTGGGATTGCTGGCTAACCCGGGCAGGTGACGATTTCCATCTGTTTTTCCTTCAAGCCGATTGCCAGCTGTCGGCCAGCGAACGGGATCAGCAGGCCCATATAGGTCATGCGGTCTCTACCGATTTACGCCATTGGACCCTGCTGCCCTCAGTCCTGCACCCCAGCCGCGATAACCCGGATGCACCCGATTCCCTGGCCCTTGGTGCTGGTTGCGTCATGCACGAACATCGTCTGTGGTACATGTTTTACACAGGGACCAGCCAGGTGGAACGGGGATTGGTGGAGCGGGTGTGCCTCGCTACCTCCGAGGATCTCATTACCTGGACCAAGAGCGGGGCCAATCCGGTTCTTGAAGTGGACGAAACCTGGTACGAGGGGCTGCACCCCAGCCAATGGCCCCACAGCTGCTGGCGCTCGCCTTGGGTGACCAAAGATACGCGCAGCAATCGCTTCCATATGCTGCTGGCCAGCCGCAGCAACCGCGGTGCGCCCGACGGGCGTGGCGCTATTGGCCAGGCCTGGTCGGATAACCTTATCGACTGGAACCCGCTGCCGGCTTTTCTCGAGCCCGGTCAGTTCGGCGAATTGGCAGCGCCGCAAATTGCCGCTATCGACAATCGCTACTATCTGTTTTGTTGTGCCTTGGTACGGCCATCTGCACCTTTGCCGCGCAGCCAACCGCTGGCAGGCATCGAATACTTTGTTTCCAGCCAATTATCGGGGCCTTACCAAAATCTGGAGGAGAGCCTGCTCAAATACCCGGGCATGATTGGCGGGCGAGTAGTGCAGGGGGCGGATGACCATTGGTACTTATTGCCGGTGGTCACTGAGGTTACTGAATCGGGGGAGCTAAGCTACATAGGCGATCCAGTCGCCCTGCAATTGCAGGAGCAGGGCAAACTGGCGCTGGTGTAATTATCAAGACTGAGGGGCAGCTTCGGGCGAGGCTTTCTGTTCGCCTTTGTCGGTCTCATCTTTTGCCGGTGTATCCGGATTTGGCTTTTCCGGTGCATCTGCGCTGGACTTTTCCGGTTCAGCGGCCTTCTCGCTGCGGTTTTTCGCTTTTTCCTTCAAGCTGTGGTCGCGTTCGGCGTCTATTTCCGATTTCAGCTTTTCTACCGATTGCTCAAACTCGCTCAAACTATGGTCGCGGCTCAAGCGCAGTGCTGGTGGCAACTGCTCGTGCATATAGAGTTCATCGCCATAAGTATTGGTGCCTTGGTAGTTTTTAATCAGCGTCAGACCTACACCTATAAGCCACAGCGAAGCGCAGATAAGCTTCAGGCGATTGCGCTGGCGCGAGCTGATGTGGCGCAAGTGGTAGTAAACAGTCCCCGCCACAATGGCCGTCTGCAGATGGCTGCTGTAGCGCGTCGCCCACTCCCAGGAGAGGCCAAAGCCCAGCACAGCGCAGAGATAATCCAGCAGCGTCAGCGCACCCAGGCCACAGGCCAGGGTAAACAGGTGGCGACCAAAATGAGCACCGCCTGCGAAGGCGCGATTGGCCAGCGCCCAGATGCCAGACCAGACAGCCGCAAACCCCAACCAGGTGGATGCGCTCATTACATAAGCACTGGCCTTGCTGTCGGAAATATCCCCCACCCACATATCGAGCAGCGCCAGCAAGGTGATGATCAACAATCCACTGCTGAACAGCGGCCAGCCCTGCCAGCGATGGTTGGTTTCATCGGCGACTTCGGGCGCTACCTGGTAGTTGCTGTCGCGTACCCGCAGTTGGGTTTGGCCCAGGTGGAAAACATCGTTGCTGCCGGGCGCAAAACTGGCGGCGCGTTTGCCCTGCAATTTAATCCCGTTGTGGCTGCCAAGGTCGCGCAGCTGCAAGCGACCTTGTTCGTCCAGTTCGAGCTGGGCGTGGTCGGCGGCTGTATGGGGATCATCCAGCACTATGTCATTGTGATAGCTGCGCCCGATGCGAATGGGCAGCTCTGTGTACTTGTGGCGGCTGTGCACATCGCCACTGGCGGTGAGGATTTCAACTACATAAAAGAAGCTCATTGTGCACGCTCCTTTTTATTTTTAGCTGTGCTCTGGTTATCTTTAGCGGTGCCCTCGTTATCTTTAGCTGCGCTCGCGTCGCCTGCTTTTTCGGGCGGTGTTTGGTCGAGTGGGATTTTGCTGTCGGGCAAGGTTTGGTCCTTGGCTTTGCCTTTGGAAAAGGCCGAGAGGAATTGCAGCGCAAACTTGCGCCCGTTTTCATAGGAGACGCCATTGATTTCCAGGCGGCTTTGCAGGTTCATCAAGGGTTCGTCGACGCTGGTGGTGAACAGGGTGAAATCGTACAGGCCGGCGAATTTCTGGTAAGCCTCTACACAGAGCACAGCGCGGCTGCTCACTTTGTTGTTGGCGATAAATTCCTCCGTGCAATGGGGGGTGGTGAGGTTGTCATCCTTGGTATTGCCACGCACGCGATTGCTAAAAAATTTGCTCATCAATTGCGAAAAACGCAGGGGATTGAGTTTGTCGCTCTGCACAAATTTATGTTGCATGCCTATCTGGCCAGTCTGCAAGTTTTCCGACACAAAAATCGCTGATTCCATGGAGCAGCTTATCTGGTCAGTATTGTAAGTTTTTTCGCCGCGAGTATCGGAGTTGCCCCAGCAGCGCAGCTGCTCTGATTCGCGCACAGGCACAGAATAAGGGCCCAATTGCTGGCTGCTCAGGGGTGTCTCCAGCAGTTTGTCCATCATGATGGTCTGGTGGGCGAGCAGTTGCTGACCGATGAGGGGTTTGAAATCCGTCGGCGCCTTGCTCTCGGGGGTTATGCTGTTAAACAGCTCGTAGGCGAAATGCCCCGGTACCAGGAAGCTCACCAGCTCGCCATCGCGTCTGTGGGCGACGTTAACGCCGGCAACCTGGCCAGTCGCGGTCACATTGGGGCCGCCGCTCATGCCGGGGTTAACCGCGCCGGTAAACATAAACTGGTCGCTAAAGCCGCGGTGGGTCACGCCATTGTAGGTGCCTTCTGAAATAAAAAAGCCAAGGTCCAGCGGGTTGCCCAACGAATACAGGTGCTCGCCCTGGGTCAAGTTGGCAACGGTGGCATTCAGCTTGAAAAAGCCGGTGCCTTGGCGATTGATGCGTACTACCGCCAGATCGTGTTGCACATCAACTGCCAGTAATTCGATGGGGCCGCTCTTGCCCTGGGTGTCTTTGTACTCGCCAAAATAGGTTTCCGGCTCCAATGCAATTTGGGATACCACGTGGAAGTTGGTGATCACCAGGTTGCTGGTCCCAATTAAAAAACCAGAACCCACGGCGGATTGGCTGCGGCCATTCTTGAGCAGTACGCGTAATTGCAGCAGGTCTCGCTGGGCAGCGGCGTAGAGTTGCTGGGCGGTGGAAGAGGGGGCGGCTACAGCGGCGGGAGTGTCCTGATCCGGCCCGCTGGAGGAGCTGGAGGCCGCCAATACAGGTGCACCGAAGCACGCGAGCATTAGCGGAAGATAGGCTAATTTCATAGAGATCCTTGTAGTTGTCGACCTGCCGCCAGACGCTTGCCTGGCAGGCAACTTTGGGGGCAGTATGCCCGTCGCGATCATCTTTCGCTATTGCACGTTACTGCAAGCGGCTAAGGCCGGTATTGGCCATGGCTGAGACTAAGCGAACCGCTAAAAAATAGCAGCAAAAATACGACTCGCTAGTGGCACCTATGATCGCTGGCGAAAATAAAGACAGTCGCTGAATCCAAAATTTCCCGGCCTGTGTCTATATACGTACAAATTAAGGAATCGGCGGGTTTCCCCTTAAGTCTACGGAACCACAGACCCTATTCATTTTTCGATGTGAGAACTTCACTATGAACAAGATTTCCACTGTGCGGATGGCAGCGCGCTACCTTACAGTCACCAGCGCACTTTTCTTTAGCTCACTTTTCTTAAGTTCTCTGTGCCTGAGCTTCAACGCAAGTGCTGCCGAACTCGTGGGTAAACCTGTGCCCGTCGGTAAGCCTGTGATAGTTACCAACAGCTCGGTAATCAGTGCGGCGGCTAGTGCGGCGGCTAGTGCGGCGAGCGATGCGAGCACATCCGCCCAATCCCTGATGCCTGCAGAGCCCCCGATTGAGCCTATCCCCCCGATCGAACCCCTGCCTCCGGCAGCGGATCTGGATTCCGAGGCGAATCCCTTCAAGAGCCCGTTCAACCACGCTGACAACGATAATGATCCCTTCGATCACAGCAATTGGGCCAGACCGGATTTACTGATTCCCATAGTGGCTATGAGCTTGCTGTTTGGCGGCCCGGTATTACTGGTGATAGTGCTGGCATTTTTTTACTACCGCGCCAAAGCCCGTCGCCAGCAAAATATTAATGCCAATATCGACAAACTGCTCGCTGCCGGTCGCGACATACCGGTTGAACTCCTGATGGGAGACGACGCGCCCCTGATCAAAACCGGCCAGTCCAATGGTTCTGCCCAGGTTACCTATCCCGGCTCGGAAGAGATGATGCACAAAGGTGTGCGCAATATTGGTTTGGGCACTGGCTGGCTGCTGTTTCTCACGATTATGTTTGGGTTCAAGATTGGCTCTTTCGGTTTTATCTTTATCGGCCTGGGCATTTCCCAGGTAGTGATCTGGCTGTTGTCGGGTAGTCGCCGCAAGGCGGCACCCGGCTTTACCCTTGATGTGGAAAGGGTAGAGGACTAATCAGCATGTCAATTCCCGATCAGGAATTGATCGCGCGGGTGGTTGCGCGTAAAGACCAGCATGCCTTCGCGCAGCTGGTATTGCGCTACCAGTCGCAGCTGCGGCTGTGGGCGCGACGCCTGTGTGATGGCGACGCGCACCTGGCCGACGATCTGGCGCAGGAGGCTTTCATGAAAGCCTATGCGGCGCTGGGTGCGTTTCGTGCGGAATCCAAATTTTCGACCTGGTTGTACCGTATCGCATTTAACATAGCCGCCAATCGCTGGCGCAGTAAAAAGATACAATGGTGCGAGCTGGACGATAACGAAGATATCGAAGCCGAACACTGCGAACTCAAACAGTTTGATGCCAAGCGCGATGTAGAAGCGGCTATGCAGCAATTGTCACCTGCCCAGCAGTTGGCAATTCGGCTATGCTTTGAAGATGGCTTCTCCCACGACGAGGCCGCGAGCATTATGGGGGTGCCTTTAGGCACACTGAAAACCCATGTGAATCGCGGCAAGCAAAAATTGCAAACACTCCTTTCTTCATGGAGTCAGGTCGCATGATGAATCAAGACAAAGATCCGCAAACCGCACCCGATAATTTCGAGTTATTTTTGCGTGAGCAACTGCAGCATAACCAGCCTTATCTGGATGATGGCGATTTCAGTGCGAAACTGATGGCGCGTCTTCCTGCGCCGCGCCGTTTGTCGCTGTTGCACGAGCGGTTGATATTGCTGGTGCCTTTAGCCGTGATTAGCCTGCTGGTGCTCAGTCAATTTTCCATAACCTCCGGCGTCAAGGCATGGTATTTATTATTATCGATGGATTTTGCCAGCTTGCTTAAATTGGGTGTTCTTCTCGCGATAACGGCGGTATCTGCCGCCAGTTATTGGATCGCCAAACAGATACGCCTTATTTAATTTTATTTTTAGTAAATTATTTTTAATTCATATTTTATTTTGTATATCCGCATCAACACTCTTCAAGCCCGCAAATGCGGGCTTTTTTGTTTTTGAAAACGGCGAAAAATTGCGCATAAGTATTTCCACTGCTATACCAAACAGAATCTTGGTGGGTGGATATTTTTTTGCACCCACCCGTTTTTTCGCGTGTGCATAAAAATGAATGACACCAAGGTACGGTGTTTGGCCAAGGTGTGGTGTCTGAGTGGAGCCTGCATGTTTTCACTGAAAATTTCGCACAAGCTAATGTTGCTGGTTGCAATTACCCTGCTTGCCTTTGTTGTGAGCCAGGGTTATGCCATGTTGGTGGAACGCGCCAACAGCGCGCGGCTAAAAGATGTTGAGCGCAGGCTTTATCCTACACTGGAGCTCACCACCGTTAATTTGGGTGCGCTCTTGTTGATGGAGCAAAATATCAATAGCGCCGTCACCACCGGTGATGATCAATCCCTGAATTCTGCCGAGCAACATTACGCCGAAATACGCGGCAATCTTTCCAAACTCTCCGATATCAGCCCCCAACTAAAAGATCAGGAAAAGCAAATCGAATCGCTACTGGTTGCCTGGCACGACACAGCGATTCGTATCGCCAAAGAGTTTATTGCTGGCACAGTCGATATGTCGAAAGTAGGTGCCGAGACAGCCGCAAATGCGCAGCGCCTGGACCAGCTGAAAAAAGCGCTGCAAACCATGAAAGAACAAACCACCACCCGCTTTACTGAATCTATCACCACTACGGTTGATGAATCGCAATCCGCGAGCCGGGTTGCGCTCACCATCGCGTTGCTTGCGGTGACAGGCCTGGTAGTAGTGAGCTTGATTGTGGGGCGTTCGATTACGGATAGCATCAATCAGGTTTCTGATTCCTTGCATGAGATGAGCTCCGGCGCCGGCGATTTAACGGTGCGGATTAAATACAACGGCAACGATGAAGTGGGAAATCTGGTCAATCATTTCAATGAGTTCGTCAGCAAGCTCCACCGATCGTTTGCCGAAGTAGCGGGAGAGCTGAATGGACTTGGCAAGGTATCAAGCAGGCTTACGCGTACCAGTGCAGACAATTTGCAGCAAAACTCGCTGCAATCCCGCGCTATAGAAGATATGCGTAGCGCTATCTCCGAATTAATGAACAGCGTCAATGAAGTGGCCCATTTTGCGAGTAATGCCAGCGTGCAAACCGCTGATGCACGCGATGCGGCGGCCCAGGGAAAAACAACACTCAATGCGAATGTTGCCACTATTTCCACGCTCGCGGATGAAGTTCGCGGCGCGGCCGATATAGTGAATCGCTTTGAAACCTTCTCGCGCGACGTAGGACAATTACTCAACACTATTCAAACCGTCGCTGAGCAAACAAATCTACTTGCGCTCAATGCCGCTATTGAAGCTGCACGTGCAGGCGAACACGGTCGCGGTTTTGCGGTGGTGGCCGATGAAGTGCGCGGGCTTGCAGTACGCACTCGCCAGGCAACCGAGGAAATTCATAAAGTCATTGGTGAATTGCGCCAGGTGTCTGCCAATGCCGTTGCCGCTATGCAAGTGAGTGTAGATCGCGCCAGTTTGGGTGTTGAAGCCACTGTCTCATCAGGCGAAGTGCTCAATAGTATTTTGACCAATGTCGAAACCATCAGCAGTATCAATGAACAAATTGCTGCCGCTACCTCCCAGCAGAGCAGTACCTTCCAAGACGTAATGCAACACGTCCACGCCATTCATCGCAACACGCAAGTTGTGACCGAGCGCACCAGTGAACTGGATTCTGTCAGCCAGGATATAGAACAAATATCACGCGGTTTACGCAGTATTTCCGGTCAGTTCCGCGTATAGCTTTTTATTCGCCATGCACCTTTGTGCGGTGGCGCTATGACCGGCGAGCAAGGATTTCCGACACAGGCACGTGTTAACCACAGGAGAGCAATGCATGAAGAAACTTACACTCCAGCCAACCTGCTTGGCGCTTATGGTGTTTGCTTTGGGAGTTTTGCCCGCGCAGGCGAGTGATTTAAAATTTTCGGGATTTCTGTCCATCGGCGGTGGTATGGTCGATGATGAAAAATCCCTGCCCTACGATGGCTACAGCGAGGAAGATTTTAATTTCAATAACAATATTCTCGGCTTGCAAGTCACAGGTCCTGTTGCCGAAAAACTTACAGCCACGGCGCAGTTTATTGCGCGCAGCGGAGACGATTACAAGGTGGCATCCGAGTGGGCCTATGTCTCATACCAGGCAACATCTTCCACCAAAGTTCGCGCAGGGCGTTTGCGCACACCTTTCTACATGTATTCCGATTTTCTCGATGTGGGCTATGCCTATTCCTGGATTACTCCGCCGCGCGAAGTTTATTATTTGCCGTTCAATAATGTGGATGGTATTGATTTTTATACAACGGGTTCATGGGGTGGTTTGGATACCAGCTTGCAGGGTTACTTTGGTAGCTTTACCGATGAGTTGGATTTCAGCGGGCAGGTTCTCTCAGCGAAAACCCGCAATCAAATCGGTGTTGCCGGCACCATAGGAAAAGATTGGTGGACCTTGCGCGCCGCTTATCATGAAGCTGAGTTAACGATTGATTTTAGCCAGGTCCCTATTGGCCCAACGGCGACAGTGGGTTCTTTTTCAAATATATTGCGCAGCTTTAATTTTGCTAAAAATGCCGACGATATTTTGACTGAAAAAGACGATGCCAGCTTTGCCGAGTTGGGCCTTAACATAGACACAGGCAGATTTGTCGCCGCCGCAGAATATGTAGAGTTCCAGCCAAAAGGCTCTTTCCTGTCAAAAAATATTCGTGAATATGTCATGTTGGGGGTGCGAACAGGAGACTGGTTATTCCATGTGACGGGTTCACAATCCAAAGACGAAGCATCCCATCCTGAAAGTGGTATCCCCGCAAATGTGGCTTTGCCCGTCGTGGGCAGCACCAATTTTTTAATAGCAAATCTGAAAGCACTCGCAGCGTCGCAAGTCGTAGATAGGGACGTTTTAACCTTGGGTATTCGCTGGGACTTTACCAGCTCTGCTGCACTTAAACTCCAATATGATGATGTGGATGACACTCAACCGGGTGGCGCAGATCGCAAACAAAAAGTGCTCTCTGTTGCGCTGCAAACCGTATTTTAGGAGGCGCCACTATGAAAATATTACTGAGAATATTTATTGCGGCGGGGTTTTGTTCCGGGTTGGTTGCTTACGCGGAAGTGGCGGTGATAGTACATCCTTCGGTGGTAGTGGCCAGTATGGCGGAAGACGACGTGTCACGTATTTTCCTTGGCAAGAGTAATAGCTTTCCCGGCGGTGGTGCAGCGGTGCCTGTCAATCAGGATGAAAGCTCAGCTACCCGCGCTAAATTTAATGAAGCTGTGTGTAAAAAAAATGCGAGCCAATACAAAGCCTATTGGTCGCAACTGGTTTTTACGGGTAAAGGGACATTGCCGAAAGAGGCCGCTAATGACGCTGCGGTAAAAGCCCTGGTGGCTGCTAACCCCACGATGATTGGCTATGTGGATAGCAGTGCAGTGGATAGCAGCGTGAAGGTGGTTTACAAGGTGCCTTAAATAAAATCACATTAAATGAAAAGCACGTTAAATAGATGACATTTCAAATAATGTAACGCGCCAAACAAAAATCCCCACAGTTGTCGCTGCGGGGATTTTTTTATTATTTATTATGTAAGCCTTTACCTGTCGCGGCCCAGTAGATGCCACCGTACACATGTTCTAAAAATAAAGGATCACTATAATCTGCTGCCATATGGCCCAAGGCTGTGTAAAAAGCGCGACCACCGTCGTAGTTGTGGTACCAGGCGATGGGGTGGAACTTGCCCATGCCAGCGCCTTTCTTGGTGCCCCAATCGGTGACAGGGTCATAAGTTTTTTCATCTACCGCCAAAATATAATTCAGGCCTTTGATATTTTCGGGGCCGAACTCATACCATTCTTCAGTCCACAATAATTTATCGGGCATGCGCTCAAGACCGGGGAATTTGCGATCAATAACTTGCAGTTCAGCAGTTTGATTGGCGGGATGTATATGAAAACTGCGGCCCACTAATTCGGTGTACCATTTCCAATCGTACTCCGTATCAGATGCGCTGTGGATGCCAGCAAAACCTTTGCCGGATTTTATAAAGCGTTCCATAGCGGCTTGCTGTTCGGGGTTGAGTATGTCGCCGGTAGTAGAGAGGAACACAATGGCCTGATATTTTTTCAGGTTTTCATCGTTGAAGACTTTCGGGTCTTCTTCCCAATCCATTTTAAAAAAATGTTTGTCAGCCATCTGGCGCATTGCCGCCACACCCTCAAGCTGGGATTGGTGATGCCAGCCTTGGGTCATGGTGAAGAGCAGAACATTAAATTGCTCGGCCAGACTGCTGGCACTTGTCAGTAATAATCCGGCACAGAGCGCGGTGTGGGAGAGTATTTTTTTTAACATTGTCGCCTCGCTGTTGTTATGGGAGATAGCAGCGCAAGCCTAGCGCAACTCCGGCGAGGGCAGGAATAATTTTTGTAAAGCCACAACTATCTCGTTATGCCAAGACAGTATGTAAAGGGAAATGTGAACGATGGAAAAAGCGGAGGGAATCTATCTGGGGTAAGTGACGAGCCTGATGGCTCGTCACTCCGGGGTATTACTCTATAACAACCAGGTCGCCGGAAATCGAAACACCGGATTTCAACATGCCGGCTTCGCACACATAAATTTCCTTGCTGCTGCTAGCTTTGCCTTTGGCATTGGTCTTGATGTTAATCACCGCGTTAGCACCGTCTTTTTTTGCCGCTTCGCGTAGATCTTTCAGTGCCGATACCAGTGCCGCGTGGCAGCCATTGATTTGAGATTTCAGGGATACATTCACCTGGCGGTTGAAAGTGTATTCGCCAATGGTTTTGGTCACAGTCCCCGTTGGCGCAGCATCACCAAAATAAAACTTCACATCATCGGGCAGATTCAGCTTGGCTTCGTCAGAGGCCATTGCGTCCTGTAGGGATATGTTTTTCAAATCGGCCGCTTCAGCTTGTACAGCCAATATGCACAGGGTTGAGATAAAACCTATTACAAACTTTTTCATCAGTGTCTCCTTAAAGAGTAGGAATATATCGGGTTTGGCGATCAATTTTCTGCCTGTTTAAAAGAACGCCTAAGCTTACTTCTTCTTCATCGCCTGCTGCAACAAAGCGCCCAGGCTGCCAGTGGAGGCGGGGGCAGGGTTGTTGCGTTGGGCGTTGCGCTGTTGGTTTTGCGATTGCGGGCGTTCGCCACCGCGTTTGCCTTCCACTTTTTCACCGGGGGTGTCGTCCAGGCGCAGCGACAAGGCGATGCGCTTGCGCGGTACGTCTACTTCCATCACCTTGGCTTTCACAATATCACCGGCTTTTACCGCTTCGCGCGGATCTTTTACAAAGGTGTGAGAGAGCGCGGAGATATGTACCAAGCCATCCTGATGCACACCTATATCCACGAAAGCACCAAAGGCGGTTACGTTGGTCACGGTGCCTTCGAGGATCATGCCTGGTACCAGGTCGGTGATTTCTTCTACGCCTTCCTGGAATTGCGCTGTTTTAAACTCTGGGCGCGGGTCGCGGCCGGGTTTATCCAGTTCTTTGATAATGTCGGTCACAGTGGGCACACCGAATTTTTCATTGGTGTAATCAGCAGCTTTCAAACCGCGCAAGAAGGAGGAATCGCCGATCAGGCCTTTAATATCGCGCGCGTTTTTCTCGGCGATGCTTTCCACTACTGAATAGGATTCAGGGTGCACAGCAGATGAGTCCAGCGGGTTGTCGCCACCGGCAACGCGCAAGAAGCCCGCGGCTTGTTCAAAGGTTTTTTCGCCAAAGCGTGGGACTTTTTTCAGCGCGGCACGGGATTTGAAAATGCCATTGGCGTTGCGGAATTCCACAATGTTGTTGGCGAGAGTGGTGTTCAAACCTGATACGCGCGCCAGCAGTGCAGCAGAGGCCGTGTTCACTTCCACACCCACGGCGTTCACGCAGTCTTCCACTACCGCTTCCAGCGAGCGAGCCAGTTGCGATTGGGAAACGTCGTGTTGGTATTGGCCTACACCGATGGATTTGGGATCAATTTTTACCAATTCGGCGAGTGGATCTTGCAAGCGGCGAGCGATGGAAATAGCACCGCGAATAGTCACGTCCAGATCGGGGAATTCTTTCGCCGCGTATTCGGATGCTGAGTAAACCGATGCACCGGCTTCACTCACCACAACAGCGGTGGCCTGAATATCTTTGTGATGCTTCAGTACATCTTTGGCAAATTTTTCGGTTTCGCGCGATGCTGTGCCGTTGCCAATCGCAATCAAACCCACATTATGTTTTTTGCATAAAGCCACCAGCATGGCTTCGGATTCAGCAATTTTATTCAGCGGTGGCGTGGGGTACATAACGCCGTGGTCGAGCACTTTACCGGTGGCATCCACTACCGCGACTTTTACACCGGTACGCATGCCGGGGTCCAGGCCGATGGTGGCTTTTTGGCCGGCAGGTGCAGCCAACAGCAAATCCTTGAGGTTAGAGGCGAAAACTTTGATTGCGCCGTCTTCCGCTTTTTCGCGCAACTCGCTGAGCAAATCGGTTTCCAAATGTGTGAGCAGTTTTACTCGCCAGGTCCAACGAACTACTTCTGCCAACCAACCATCGGCGGCACGGCCCTGGTCTTTGATTTGCCAGTGTTCGGCAATCATGGTTTCGCAAGGATGGCCCGCGCCTGGTTGCTCGTCGCCCACTTTAATGGCGATAGTGAGCGCGCCTTCATTGCGGCCGCGGAACATCGCCAGTGCACGGTGTGAGGGAACAGATTTAAGCGCTTCGTCGTGCTCAAAATAATCGCGGAATTTTTGCACTTCTTGTGATGTGTCTGTCTCTTTGCCCGCAACTACGCGTGCACTCAATGTGCCTTCAGCGGTGAGGAAGTTGCGCAAGCGGCCCAGCAGTTCGGCATCTTCACTGAATTTTTCCATGAGGATATATTTCGCACCGTCGAGGGCGGATTTCACATCGTTGATGTTGTGCTCGGCGTTGAAGTATTTGGCGGCTTCCACGTCGGGTGCGAGGGTTGGGTCGGCCAACAGGCTTTCGGCCAGTGGCTCAAGGCCGGCCTCTTTGGCGATCTGGCCTTTGGTGCGACGCTTGGGTTTGTAGGGCAGGTAGAGGTCTTCCAGGCGGTTTTTGGTATCAGCCAGGTTGATGTCGCGCTCCAGCTCGGGGGTGAGCTTGTCCTGTTCGGCGATGGATTTGATGATAGCGGCGCGGCGGTCTTCCAGTTCGCGCAGGTAGCGCAGGCGCTCTTCCAGGGTACGCATCTGGCTGTCGTCCAGTCCGCCGGTGACCTCTTTGCGGTAGCGCGAGATAAAGGGCACTGTGGCGCCTTCATCCAGCAGGGCCACGGCGGCACCTACTTGCTGTTGGTTTACGTTAAGTTCGTCGGCGATGCGTTGAAAAATACTGGGCAAACTGGCAAGGCTGGTCATAAGCGGAAACTCGCGTGGGGGCTAGAAAACAACATAAATAGGAAAGACAGCGAAACAAGAGCGCCATTATCCCCAAATAAACCCGCCCTGCCAGACTTGCTTTACACAGGGTTTTGTGGCGGTTCACAGTTCGGCAGGCGGTTTGGTTAATTTGAATGGCGGTTTGGTTAAAAAGCGGTCATTGCAAAAATCCTGCAGGTTGCTGAATCCAAATCAGTCGCTACCTGTGTCTCAGGAATAACTCTGGACTTTACACAGGATACTTTCATGAAAACTCACCTCGTTACTGTATTGGCTATTTGCGCGTCATTGACCAGCCTGGAGGCTGCAGCCAAACCTGTGGCCCGTGCCTATGAAATCAACAATATCACTGAGGTGGTCGTTGGAAATGCCAGCCATCTGCAAATAGTGCAGGGCAATAGTGATAGCCTTCGGGTAGAAGGCGAGCCGGAAGTGATGGAGCGTGTAAAAGTGGATCAGGATGGCCAACGTTTGACGTTGACGGTCAGGAACAAACAGAACAGAGATTTTGGCCTGTCTTCGCTGTTCAATCACGACACTGTCACTTTTTATCTACAACTTAAAAACCTGGATTCACTGGATGTGGGTGGTGCTTCCCAAGGGGTGATTAACAAATGGGCAGGAAAATCGCTCAAGGTTCATGCCGGCGGCGCGAGTAGTCTGGATTTGGCCAATCTTAAACTCGATGCATTGCAAGTGCATTTGGATGGCGCCAGCGATATGGATTTGCAGGGTGCATCGACAAGCACTGCGGAAATTCATCTTTCCGGCGCCTCTGGTGCCAAAGCCACTGGCCAGAGCCAGTTTTTAAAGGTGGACGCCAGCGGCGCCAGCAATTATCACGGCAAATCGCTGAAGGCCCTGCGAGCGGAACTGCAAGCGAGCGGGGCATCCGATATAGATGCGCATGTGACTGAGCAGCTTAAAGCGGAGGCCAGCGGTGCATCGGATATTAATTATCTGGGCGAACCCAAAGTACAAATGAATAGCAGCGGTGCCAGTGATATTAAAGCGATTTAATTTTTTCGGATGAATCCACCGTTAATGAGGACGCGTCTTAAGTTTCAGATTAGGCCGCTCACATTTTTAAACAGGAACAGCTTATGAAAACTTCTTTTTTTGCGTTGCGCTTTTCACTCGGTGTCGCCGCTGCTTTTTTAGTGGCGCAGAGCGTACAGGCTGATAATTGGATCGCTAAATCTTACGAGATTAAAGATGTTACAGAAGTGGTTGCCGGTGGCGGCTGCCAAATGGATATTATCCAGGGCAATAGTGACAGCCTGCGCATTGAAGGCAAGCCGGAGACGCTGGAGCGCATCAAAGTTGATCAGACTGGCCATAAGCTCACGCTGAGCATCAAAAACTTTAATGGCGGTTTTAATCCTCTCAAATGGTTTGAAGGCCACAACGACGAATTCCATTATTTTTTACAATTGAAAAATCTTACCCAACTGGATTTGGCGGGCGCCTGTAATGCGCGTATCGGCAATTGGACGGGAAAAAATATGGCAGTCTATTCAAGCGGGGCCAGCCGGACGGATTTTGGCTCGCTTGCGCTGGAAAATTTTTTAATCGAACAGAGTGGTGCCAGCAATAGCAGCTTCCAACAAATCTCCGTATCGCACTTGTCTTTTAATTTGTCTGGTGCAGCCAACGCGGAAGTTAAAGCGCCCGGCAAAGGCAGCTATCTAAAAGTTGAGGCGAGTGGTGCAAGTAATTATCGCGGTAAACCATTGCAGGTTGGCGAGGGTGATCTTAATGCGAGCGGGGCTTCCAATATCGATGTCAATGCTACTGAAACGCTTAAAGCTGAAGCCAGCGGCGCTTCCAATATTCGCTATCTCGGTCAGCCAAAATTGCAAAGCAAAACCAGTGGCGCCAGTAATGTGAACGCGATTAATTAAGCCGAATAAATGATTTTTATGTGAATCCGTTTTACTCCATTTCACTTGCAGTTTTAGGGGGCTTATGCCCCCTTTTTTTATTTTGCATGCACTTTTTCGGTGCCTTTTGGGTATTTCCTTTGCTCGGGCGCCTTGTCACTTTTTTAGGGGGGATTGCCTAGTATCATGGCGCCTCACCCGACCTGTGGCCGGGTGATGGAGACAACAATTTTAAATATCCCAAAAGGAAACATCGATGAATAGTAACGTGAAGGCATACCTGGATAGTGTGAGTGCCTGTTGGCACAGACCTGTCAAACAAGCGCTCACGCTGGTTGCAAGTGCGGCGCTCTGGAGTGTAACTGCGGCAGTGCAGGCACAAATTCCATTAAATAATGTGAGCAAAATCAGCGCGGGGGTAGACACCACTTGCGCGATTGTTAATGGCAGTGGCGCGGCGCAATGTTGGGGCGCAAAGCATTACACCGAAGACAGTGGCCCGGCTAATAGCCCTATGCCTGTCGCCCATGACATTCCTATCGCGGGTTCCGCAGTAGCGGAGATGGTGGTAGGGGCCGATCACAGCTGCGTGCGTACCACGGCTGGCGGCGTTAAATGCTGGGGTCAAAATTTCTACGGCCAATTAGGTGATAACACTACAACGGGTCATCCTCACGCAGCAGCAGATGTTGTTGGCTTGGCCAGCGGAGTCACCGCAATTGCGGCAGGCTTGAATCACCTTTGTGCCCTTACCAGTGCCGGCGCTGTCAAATGTTGGGGCCGCAATGAGAGCGGTCAGCTGGGCAATAACTCGACGACAAACAGCCTGGTGCCTGTCACTGTCGTGGGATTAGAGCAGGGCGTAGTCGCTATTGCGGCACGTGGTAGCCATAGTTGCGCGGTGCTTGGTAATGGCAGTGTGCAGTGTTGGGGAAGCAATAGCCTCAATGAATTGGGGAATGGTACCTTTACCCAAAGCGCTGTGCCGGTAGAGGTTCCCTATCTTGGCGGCGTTCAAAAAATTGCCGCCGGTGACAATCACAATTGCGCGCTTGTTTTTGATGGCAGCGTTAAATGTTGGGGGGCAAATGACAACGGGCAATCTGGCTCTGTGGTCGGGTTGCCTTATATTCTGATTCCAATCAGCGTTCAAAACCTCAGTAATGTTGTTGAGCTCAGTGCAAGTGGCAAGCGCACCTGCGCGCTAAGTATCACAGGCCCGCTCATGAACGGCGGTGCGGTGAAGTGCTGGGGCTCCAATCTGGATAGCACTGGCGTTCAGGGTGCAAATGCCTCGTCCTACAGTGATGCTGCGGTGGATGTTCCCGGCTGGGGTAGCGGTATTACGGCTATTGCGGCAGGCAATTATCACACCTGTGCACTCAACACTGCTGGCATTGTGAGCTGCTTTGGTTGGAACCCGTCAAATCAGCTGGGCGATAACACCACAGTGCAACGCCTTAATCCTGTGGCGACCTTACAGGCGTTTGCACCGGAGATTTCCATGGTTTCGCCCGGTGATACCCGGGCGGTTGTACGATTCAATCCCCCAGCCAACGACAGCGGTTCTCCCGTCACTGGTTATACGGTTACTACAACGCCGGCGGGTGGGATAGATAGTCATGCAGGTACAACCAATAGTTACTACGGCCCGAATGAATTGAGTCACCTGATTACCAGCCTGGTGAATGGTACCAATTACGGCTTCCGTATCACGGCGACCAATGCACTGGGTACCGGTCAATTATCCAATGTGGTTTACGCTACGCCAGCGGCGATTAATTGCAATAATGGGCCGGTAGTTCGCGGTGGGACTTACAGCGGTACCTTGAATGCAGCTGACTGCACAGACTCCGCGTGGGGGGCGGCCTATTACACGAAAAGATATGTCTATAATGCCAATGCCGGCGACCAGATTGCCTTGCAGACCTATACCGGTGGTCGCATCTATTTAATTGGTCTTCAAGGCGTTGCTGGCATGATCGGGCAGCGTTTACCAGGAAGTTCTTATTTCACCCTTACCTATAGCGGCCCTTACATTATTGAGGTGGCGTCTTATGATGTGGGAGTTTCAGCCAATTACAGCTTCTCTGTATTAGCACCGGGAATTGGCTCGTCTACCAGTGCCGCGACCAGTTCGTCCTCGTCCCGTTCAAGCAGCAGTAACTCATCGACGAGCTCCTCGGCAACCTCATCAATTGCAGCCTCGATCAGCACCAGCCGCTCAAGCAGCTCTGTGATTTCCAGTTCAACCTCAAGCTCTGTCACCACCAGCGCCAGTAGTCTCGCGGTGTCGACGTCATCAACTGCCACCAGCAGCTCGAGTGCATCGTCAGTTAACAATTGTGGTGCGCCAGTTATCTCTATCGGCAGCACTTATAATGGCTCCTTGTCAGCCAGTGACTGTACAGCGGGAACTCGCGGTTCTTCCTATTACACGGATTACTATGCCTTTAGTGGCTCTGCCGGCCAGCAGATTTTTGTGCAGCTAACTTCCAGTGTGTTCGATACTTATGTGTACCTTCGATATCTTGGTAGTGGCGGTGCGGTTTTGGCGTCGAACGATGACAGCGGCGGTACCACCAATTCGCGCATCCCGGTAACCTCTGGTTACTTCACATTGCCAACTACGGGTGCCTATCTTGTTGAGGTCACCTCCTACGCTACGTTGAACACAGGCGCCTATACCATGAGCTTACTTAGCGGCTCGGCGAGTAGTAGCTCAAGCAGTAACAGCAGTGCGGCCACAGGTTGCGTGACCACAAACCTGAGCTTTGGCCTGGCAGCTAACGGCGCCCTGGCCGCAACGGATTGCACTAATGGTGCGCGCGGAACGGCTTACTACACTGATCGCTACAGCTTCTATGCAACGGCTGGCCAACAGATTTCCATATTGTTGACCTCAACGGCGTTCGATAGCTACGTCTACCTGAAAAATTCGAGCGGTACTGTGATGACTTCTAACGACGATGGGGGCGGTGGAACCAATTCACGCATTCCGGCAACTTCTGGCACTTATACAATGCCTGCCACGGCGGCTTATACCATTGAAGTTACCTCTTACTCGACCCAGGTTACCGGTGCTTACACCTTGCAGTTGAACTAACCCGTAATAAAGCTCGGTCAGCGAACCTGGCCGAGCTGTCCATTTTTCTGGAGCGGTTTTGCGCTTACAATGCGGAACCGCTTCCAGACATTAATTTTCCCATGAGTGAGCATAAAACCTGGTTGTTTTACCGACACTATCCTTTCCACACAGGTGGACAGCAAAAGGTCGCCGATTATTTTTCCCATTTATTGAGCCAGCCGCAGTTTCGTCCCGCTATTCATTTTTCGACAGAAAGTGTTTTGCCACCTGGAAATCCCTGGGAAATACTCGGATCACCTGCATCTGTGGATTATGTGCCGGCCGCTTACGATTATATTTTTCTGGCGGGTATGGACTGGCAGCAATACTTGCCGCATCGCGCGTTGCGCAAACCTGTCATCAATTTGATTCAACATGTGCGCCATGCAGATCCGGCGCAACCTATGTATCCGTTTCTTTCCGAGCCTGCCATTCGGATTTGTGTATCCGATGAGGTAGCCCAGGCAATTCTGGCTACTGGTCGCGTTAATGGCCCGGTACATGTCATTCCCAATGGGTTGGAATTGCCGGTACTTAAGCCAATCCCAAAAACTATTGATGCATTGGTGTTAAGCCTTAAGCAACCAGCGTTGGGCGCACGTATAGCAGAGGTTTTGCGTGCTAAGGGGCAAAGCGTCCAGTTGGTCGATGAATTGATCCCTCGCCTGGAATTATTACAACTCATGAATGCCAGCAAGCTCGGCATAGTGCTGCCGCATCACACGGAAGGATTTTATTTGCCAGCGCTCGAAGCAATGCAATATTGCGACATCGCGTTGATCCCCGATTGTGTGGGCAATCGCAGTTTTTGTGTGGATGGCTTGAATTGTTTTATGCCTGCTCAGATTAATGAGCAAGATATTCTGTCCGCAGTAGACAGCGCTTTTGCGATGACATCCGAAGCGGCTGCAACTATGCGGCTGCAAGCGTTGGCCACCGTCAGCCGCCACTCGATTGCAGCGGAGCGAGATGCGTTTTTGTCTATCGCCACGCGTATCGATGAACTTTGGCAAGTCGCATTGTCAGAAGGCAAATTGCATTTTTAATGAGCTAGTCACCAGATAACGAAGGAAAGGGTATGCACAAATTGGTATTGGCAACCTGGTTGTGTTTGTTCGCGGCGTGCGGCCGGGCGCAGGAAGCTGTATCCGCTGATCCTGCATCATCTGCACAAAATTCCTCTGCCGCCAATCAAATGGAAGATGCCGATGCCGTTGAAGAGGTCTTGGTGGTGGGTGAACAACCCGGACCCGCATTGATAAAAATCAGCAAGGGTGAGCATGTACTCTGGGTGATGGGTACGCTTTCACCGCTGCCAAAAAATATACAGTGGCGCTCAGCGCCAGTGACATCAGTGCTGGCGCAATCGCAGGAATTTATTATGGCGCCGAATGTAAAAATGGTGTTGGGTTTTTGGGATAAGGTGGCTGTAGCGCCGTCGCTCATAGGTGTTAAAAATAATCCCGACGGTAAAAAATTACAGGAGGTATTGCCCGAGCCTCTCTATCAGCGTTGGCTGGTGCTTAAAGAAAAATATATCGGCAAGGATAAAGATATCGAAAAGCATCGTCCCATTTTTGCTGCGGCAGAACTGTTTAAAAAAGCTATCGCCAAATCCGGCATGGTTCCCGATGAAAGCGTGCGCTGGACATTGGAAAACGTAGTGCGCGATAACAAGATTCCCACCACCAAACCCACAATCACCATGGAATTTGAATCGCCGCGCGCCGTGGTAAAAAAATTCAAACAATCAACGCTGGATGATACTGAGTGTTTTGCGCGCACGCTGGATCGTTTGGAGACTGATCTGGATGCCATGCGTGCCCGCGCCAATGCCTGGGCGACCGGCGATATGCCGGCATTGAAACAATTGCCCTATCCCAATCAGGCTGCGGCCTGCGGTGAGGCTGTACTCAACTCCGAGTTGGTGCGCGAGCAGGGCTGGCAGGATATGCCGGCCCGTATGGACGCTGCCTGGTTGGCGGCGGCCGAAAACGCCTTGGCAAATAATCCCAGCAGCTTTGCGTTGCTCCCCATGCCGCATTTGACTGAGCCCGATGGTTACGTCGCCAAGCTGCGCGCCAAAGGCTACGAAGTGAGTGGGGCAGTGGAATAACTGCCTCGCTATATCACCCCATAACACCTCCGCTCCCGTCTTTTCCCTCCTTTTTGTTTCCTTTTGCTTCCTAAGCCCTCAGTGATTTACTGGGTGATTTTTTTATAAATCCTATATTTTTCAATTTGTTACGTTATTTTTCAGGGGCCGGGCGGGGCTGAATTTACCGCTCTGTGTAAAAAAAGATCAACTTCCATATTGTGGTTTATTGTTTTGGTGTTATAGTTATGTATAACAGTGATTCACTGGCTCTATCCTGGTAAAGGACAGGGTGGATTTGGGTTGAGTTGTCATTCACTGGATCATCACTAAAGAGGAATTTGCGATGAAACCATTTATCGGTGCGTTATTGGTCCTGGTTGCGTTGCCATCACTGGCATTTGCGAATACCAACTGCAATATCAATTTTAACGGTGGCCTGCACATCACTGACTCGGCAATAGATTTCAGCGAAGGTAATCAGCTGCGTTACAAAATTCAGGGGCGTTCGCTCTGGGTTGATTCCCGTCAGTTGTCATTGAGTCAGGCGCAGGCGGATGAAGTGCAAGCCTATGGCGAAGCGCTGCAGGCATTAGTGCCCCAAGCCCATCAAATGGCGAGCGACGGCGTATCTATGGCGTCGGATGCAGTGGTGATGATGTTGCAAGGCTTTGCGGAGCAGGATTCAACGACCAGCCGCAAGGTGCAAAAACAATTCAGCCTGTTGCAGGCGGATCTGGACAAAAGCTTCCAGTCAACCAATGGATTTTATTTAGGTGAAGGTAGCAAGGGTGATGCGAATTTTCCAAGCTCTCCCGAGTTTCACCAGGCGTTTGAAGCAAACGTACAAAAAATTGTAGAAGAGGCGGGCAAAGATATCGCCTGGCAGGCGATGAAGATGGTGGGTTGGGCGATTTTTTCCGGGAAGAACACCGATGAGTTTGATGCGCGTATGCAAACCTTCGGGCAACAAATGGAGGCGCGTGGCAAAAAGCTCGAGGCACAAGGGCAGCAATTTTGTTCGTCCATGGTCGCGCTTGATCAACATGAGAGCAATTTGAAAGCAATGGTTCCCGAAGTAAAAAAATACGACTTTATTGCGGTCACCCGCGAAACGGCGAGCCGTTAAGGGAGCATCAAACATGAGTAGCATGAATACAGATCAGATTCTGGTAACTCGCTGCCTCGCGCAGGGCGACCAAAATGCATTTGCGCAATTGATGTTGCGTCATCAACTGATGGTGCGCAGTTTGTTGCAGCGTCTTTGTCGTCGTGAGCCGCATCTGGTGGATGATCTCCTGCAGGAAACTTTTTTGCGTGCCTGGTTGGCACTGGATAGCTATCGTGCGCAGGCCAAATTTTCTACCTGGCTTTATCGTATTGCCTGCAATCTGGTTGCCGATAAATTCCGTCGCAAAAGTGTGGAGTGTTGCGAACTGGAGCAGGCAGATACGGAGGTGCAATGCTCGCAACTGCATCACTGCGATTTGCGCCGCGATTTGCAAATGGCCATGAGCGGTATCAGCTGCGCCCAACGACAGGCAATTGAGCTTTGCTTACAAAATGGCCACAGCCACAGCAGCGCCGCCGAGGTGTTGGATATGCCATTGGGAACAGTGAAAACCCACGTAGCCCGCGGCCGCGCTAATTTGCAGCAATTGCTCGCCCACTGGCAGGACGTGGCCTGATATGCTGCGCGCAACTTTTTAGCGCAGGTTTATTTGAGTTAGCGCAGGTTTATTTGAGGCAATTTATGAGCATAACCTGGAACGACGAACAGCCTATCTATCGCCAGCTGCGCGACAAAATGGTAGGGCTGATTCTGGATGGTGTCTATCGCGAGGGTGATCCCATTCCCTCGGTGCGGCAGGTGTCCAGCGATTATCAAATTAATCATTTAACGGTCGCCAAAGCCTATCAGGAGTTGGTGGATTTGGGCTTGGTGGAATCACGCCGGGGGATGGGTATGTACGTATTAACGGGTGCACACGAAAAATTACACAGTATGGAAAAAGAAAAATTTTTACAGCAGGAATTACCCCAACTGTTAATCCGCATTTCCCAACTGGGAATTAGCCGCGCTGAGCTGATCGAAACCATAAGAAATTTACCCGACCAAAACATATCGAACCAAAACGCATCAACGGAGGTGAGTTAATGGACTACATGGTCAGTGCTCGCAATATCAGCAAGCGCTACAACAAAAAAAATGCCCTGGATAACGTGAGTTTTGATATTCCCGCCGGGCGCATCATCGGGTTGATTGGGCCGAACGGCGCCGGCAAAACCACCTTGCTTAAGGGTATTTTGGGTTTGGCTCCCGTGGACGGTGATCTCAAGGTGATGGGGCTGGACCCGCACAAAGAGCGCGTCAAATTACTCGAGCAGGTCTCATTTATTGCCGATACCGCCATATTGCCGCGCTGGATAAGTGTGCAACAAGCCATCAGTTATGTAGAGGGCGTGCATCCGCGCTTTAGTCGTGCTACTTGCGAAAGTTTTTTGGCGAAAACCAATATAGGTCTCACCAGCAAAGTAAAAGATCTTTCCAAAGGCATGGTCACCCAGCTGCACTTGGCACTCATCATGGCCATCGACAGTAAACTTTTGGTGTTGGATGAACCCACGCTCGGCCTCGATATTATTTATCGCAAACAATTTTACCAATCACTGCTTAATGATTATTACGATGCGGGAAAAACCATCATTATCACGACTCATCAAGTAGAAGAAATTGAAGGTGTGCTCACTGATTTAATGTTTATTAATCAGGGCAAAATTGTACTTGAAGCCAGTATGGAATCAGTGGCAGAGCGTTTTGCCGAGTTGCAAGTTGAGCCAGCCAATAAAGAGCGCGCTTTGGCTCGTCAGCCCATTCATGTGCGTCAGATGCTGGGTGGCTACAGCATGCTCTATGAAAATGTGGCGCCCACAGAATTGCAGAGTTTGGGGCGTGTGTTAACCCCGAGCCTGGCTGACCTGTTTGTGGCAAAAATCCAGCCAGTGCTGAGTGTGTAAGCGGGAGGGGACTATGAATCTTTCCATCATAAAAACGCAAATCAGGCGTGAGCTGTGGGAACACAAAACCGGCTTTATATATGCACCGGTGATAGCAACAGTGCTGTTCCTCTGTCTGCTGGCTTATGCAGCTATTGCTTTTGTACAAAATTATAGCGCGGGTCATTTGCCGTTTTCGGGCAATATAGATTTGCATGGCAGCGGTGCCAGCTATCACATAGATGCCAAAGATGCAGATGCCGGGCAAAAATTTGATGCGCTGATGAATGATTTTCGCACGGGGAGTTCCGAGACGTTGGAGATGTTTTTTTCCACAGCAGTAGGGATTAATTTTTGTCTGGTTATGCTGGTGGCGCTAATAGTGCTCGCGGTATATAACCATGGGTGCCTGTTTGATGATCGCAAAAATCGCGACATTTTGTTCTGGCGCTCCATGCCGGTAAGCGAAACGACTAATGTGTTGGTGAAATTGGGGATGCTGTTGTTTGCTTTTCCCATAATAGCCCTGGTACTAAATCTGGTGGTGACTTTAATTGTGTTTATCGGCACCAGCATTTTTCTGATGTTTCAGGGTATTGCCATTGGCGGTTGGATTCTGGCATTGCTAAAAAGTCGTGCGCTACTGCTCGCGCTTGAGATATTTATTCTCAATATTCTGTGGATGTTGGCATTTATGCCGATCATAGGTTTTGTGCTCTGGGTGTCGGCCTTCGCCAAAAAGTCTCCTTTCCTGATTGCTGCGCTGATACCGATCGGATTGTTGATGCTTGACAAGTTGTTGCAAAGTTATCTGGGGGTCAATTTGCAAGTGATTAATGCGTTAGATGTTTACACCGCCTTTTTGGCAAGTGCCTTTGATTTTATTGATGTAAATAAAAACCTTTATGGTTATGTCGCTTTGCTAAAGCCAACGCTGCTGGCCATGGCGGTGGGTGGAGTGTTTGTGGCAGCCGCCATCTGGTTTCGCAATCATCGTTATGAAATTTAATGTGTTTTGACAAAAAGGTGACTTATGACTGAAGAGCGTAAATTTCGCGATCTTAAAAAATCCCTGATTGATAAAAAGCTTGCAGGTGTTTGCGGCGGGTTCGGCGAATACACACCTCTGCCATCCTGGATGTGGCGAGTTATTTTTGTCGTTTCGGCATTTTTTGGTGGTTTTGGTGTGCTGACCTACCTGGTACTCTGGGTGGCAATGCCGGCCGGTGAACTGCCGCGTTACGAAAAACCCATTAACTAAAAAGCCGTTAATTAATTTGTTAATAAAATTTAAGGAAATAAACATGAAGAAGTTGTTATTGGTGATTGCCTGTTTTTCCCTGTGCGCCTGTGTCTACAGTCAACACAGCTATGATCACAACAAGGGTAGCAGTGTTAAGCAAGAACAGTTGGTGCAAATAGAATCCGGTAAAACCAATAAGCAGTGGGTGTTGGCTAATCTGGGTATCCCTGATCGCACCCAGGTTGAAAAAGATGGATTGGAAGTGTTTGAGTATGTGTGCGAAAAATCCACAACATCCAGCAAAACATTTATCTTTCTGTTTGATATCAAATCTGAAAAAGATATTTCCAAAACCCTTACTCGTGTGGTAATGCGCAATGGCATCGTTGAATCAGTGACAACGAGCAACGAGATTTAACTGAAGCTGCGCAGCAATTGGTGAGAATTGGATAATGAAAACACAAGTAATAACAACCCAACTAAAACGTGAGTTATGGGAAAACCGGATTAGTTTTCTTATTACTCCCGCCTTGGTTACTGCATTTGTAGTGGCGATAGTTATCTGTGCCAGCCTGTTCACCGGTGGGATCATCAATGAAGACGGAGTGCGTTTCACTTTTAATAGCAATGGTGTACCTGTTGAAGCCGGCGTTAAAGTAGCGGACGATCACAAGGTGTCGCTAGAGGCGCACCCGCAAATCGGCGACAAAAAAGCGGCCGAAATCTATGATTCAATCCGTCAGGTGCAATCTGATTCAGCCGCTTTTGATGGCATGCTAAATGGAACCATGTACGCGAATTGCGCGCTCTTGTATCTGGTGTTTTCTATTGTTGTTTCTGCTTATGCGCTTCGCTGTTTATATGACGACAGAAAGAATAAGGATATTTTGTTCTGGCGTTCTATGCCTGTTAGCGAAACCCTGAATGTATTGGTTAAGCTGTCTATGATTTTGTTGGTAGCGCCTTTTATTATGTTGGTGCTCAATCTGCTCATCACATTAATATCCATTGTTCTGGGTATCGTATTTTTTGGATGTTTTGGCGTGGCTCCTTCTGTGCTGCTGGCGTCGGTAGCGAGAGGTAATACGTGGTATTTACCTTTCCAGATATTTTACGAGTTGCTGTTCGGGTTGCTTATGCTAATGCCCGTTTTCGGTTTTGCGTTGCTGGCTTCCGCGTGGGCCAAGCGCTCCCCCTTCTTTTTATTTGCGAGCCCCGCTGTGTTGGTACTAGTGGATATGTTGTTGCAGCGGTTTTGGGGTTTGAATCTGGGTGTAATTGATCTGTTCTCTTATTACCTTGATGCGCTGGTTAAAACCAGAGCTGCCTTTGTGCTGCAAGAACCCTTCGTGTTTGATTCATCAATGTGGATGCCGTTATTAACCTGTATCGGAGCCGGAGCCAGTTTGATTGCGGGTGCAATTTGGCTGCGCAATAACCGCTATGAAATTTAATTGGCTGCTTCTTACGCAGTGGCTTATTTTACCTGTTAATACCTGACAACTTTTAAAGGAGCATGTTATGGAATTGCCGGAGCCTGTTAAAAAGATCAGTGTCTCATCTAACCTTGATGAGCCATTAAGGTTTGCCAGCGGATTTTGGTTGTTCGCGGCTATGTTAGGCCAGTGGATCTTTGCTGCCAGTATATTTGCCTGCCGCGGCTAATTTTCTGTTCGAGCTGGTTTGGATCGCCAAAGATTTTCCAGCGTATCGCCAAAAAAATTAAAGTCTGCTAGTCTGGCCCGCAGGTTTTGCGGGCCAATTCTTTTTAAGCCGCTTCTAAAAAACCATAAGCTCATTTGCTTCCATGCTCTGCCTAACATATCTCTCTGCCTGAATAAAAAGGATGCTTAGATGTTGAAGAATAAATCTATCTGGTTAGCAGCTGCGCTAACGTCCGGTTTGGTCATGACTGCTTGCAGCCATGATGTTGCAAAGAAAGCAGCGCCAGCACCTTCGCCACTGGCTGCAGCCATCAATAATGCCGTTATCCAGAAAAGTCCCAATGATGATCGCAGCTACGCAGCGGTTCTATTGTCCAATCAGTTGCAGGTAGTACTGGTGTCAGATCCAAGCCTGGAAAACTCGGCAGCCTCTTTGGCCGTGGCGGTGGGCAGTGCGCAAGACCCACAGAATCAGGAAGGTCTTGCACATTATCTTGAGCATATGTTGTTTTTAGGCACCGAAAAATTCCCCGAGCCAGATGGCTTTATGAAGTACACCCAATCCAACGGCGGTATGACCAACGCATTTACCGGTTACGATAAAACCAATTTTTTATTCCAGATTAATGCTGGCAAGTTTGATGAGGCACTGGATAGATTTAGTGATTATTTTAAATCACCGACTTTTGATGCCCAATATGCCGATAAAGAACGCAATGCAGTAAACAATGAGTGGTCGCTGCAAAAAGCCCAGGACTCCTGGAACCTGTTCCGTCTTGATGGTTTGCTGGGCAACCCGCAAAGCCCCCACGCCAAATTTAATATCGGTAATTTGGAAACCCTGGCCGACAAACCGGGCTCCAATTTGAACGAACAATTGCGCGCGTTTTACAAACAATATTATTCCGCCAACACCATGCGTTTGACGTTAGTGGGAAAACAGTCGATTCCGGAATTAAAAGCGCTGGCAGAAAAACACTTTGCCAATATCCCCAATAAAAATATCACCAAGCCGGAAATTACCATTCCTGGCTTGACCGATGCGCAGAAAGGTTTGGATATTCACTACAACCCGGTAAAGGATTTGAAGTCCATCTATGTAGACTTTCCGATTAAATCCAACAAAGACCTGTGGCGTTTGAAGCCTAACGAATATGTAAGAAATCTCATCACTTCAGAGGAAATCGGTACTCTGTGTGAGCAAATGCGTAAGCTGGGATATGCAGTAAATGTCACCGCGTTTGTAGAGTCTGATGCTTACGGCCCCGATGGCTTTCTGCGTGTACAGGCAGATCTGACTGATTCAGGATTGAAACATCAGGATGAAATTGTTGCCGCTGTATTCGCTTATATAGAGTTGGTAAAACGCGATGGCCTTAATCAAAATTATTACAAAGAATTGCAGGCCATGCGCGGTAAGGATTTCGACAATCTCGGCAAGCCCAATCCGCTGAAGCAAGCGGTGGAATTAACAATGGCGCAATTTGACCTGCCTGTTGAAAACTTGCTTAATGCTGATTACCTCTATGAAAAATACGATGAGCAGGCGATCAAGGATGTGTTAAACCAATTGGACACACGCAAAGCGCGTGTTTGGCACATCAGCGATCAGGAAAAAGCGAATACCGCTATTCCATTCTTTGAAGGCAAGTATGATTCGCAAGCGATAACGGCTGCGCAATTTACCAAGTGGGATGAGCTGGGTGCGAAATTCAAATTTAATTTGCCACCGCTCAATAATCTCTTTACCGATAAGCCAGCGCCTATAGTTGATAACCCCTATCTCAAACCTCATGCAGTAGTTTCTCAGCCGGGTATAGAAGCTTTTGTACAGCAGCCGCAATATTATCGTGAAGATAAGGGTGAAATTTCGCTGGAAATTAATAGTGCGTTTGCGCAAAAATCCGCTAAAAATATTGTCCTCGCCAATATATTGAGCAGTATTTATCTCAAGCAAAATCTTACATTAAAGGATCGTGCGGATCGCGCCTCTTTGGATTTGAATATTGATAGTGGTGGCGCGAGCTCTCAGATAATTACTCTTTCAGGCTATACCACCAAACATGCAGTTTTACTGGATGAGTTGCTGCAGAGCTTTGCCAAATTGGAAATTTCGCCGCAATTATTTAATGAGGCCATGGAGTCCTACAAGCAGGGGCTTGCCAATGGCAATAAAGATCATGTGTTTCGTCAGTTGCAGGGTCATTACAGTCGTTTGACTAATCAGGTGCAATGGCGTCGTGAAGATTTGTTGGTGGCAGCCAACAAGGTGACCATCAAAGATGTACAAGCCTATTATCAAGCGGTGAAACAGGATCCGCTGCTGCGAATTCTCGCCGTAGGTAACTACAGCGAAGATGCTGTAAAAGCCATGGCCAAAACAGCGGCTACTGCACTGCCGGGTAAACGCCTGCCGGATTCACGCCTGCTGCAACATTTCACTACGGCGCATACTGGCCAGAAGCTTGAATACAAAGAATCGGTAGATATGGCGGATAGTGCTGTGTTGCAGGCATGGTTCCGCGATGCCAAATCTGACGACGAAATGGCGCAATTGCAGGTGCTCAATGCGCTTTTGGGTAACGCCTTCTTTATGCAGCTGCGTACCAATGAGCAATTAGGCTACGTCGTGTTTAGCACTCCGGCACCGGTTGATGAAGTGCCTGCTTTCTTTATGCTGGTGCAGAGTTCAAACTCGGATCTGGTGAAAATCAAAGCACGTATGGATAAGTTCCGGGAAGAGTATCTTGCTATATTAAAAGCCACAGATGCGGCCGAAATTGAGCAAGCCAAGCAAACAACAATAGCGAATGTTACTCAGAAACCGACGGATTTCTATAAAGAAGCAGCCCGCTATACGAATGAATTTACGAATGCCAAATATCTCTTCAATGCGCGTGATCGCCAGATAGCAGCGCTGAAAAAAGTTACCAAGGATGATCTGATTCGCATCTATGAAGCACTGTTGCTCAATGACAAAGCGGGAACCCTGCTGATTCAGTTGCGCGGCACTAACTTTAAGGATGCAGCCTTTGCACCCTTGAAGTAATTCGCGGTTCCGCACCTGTGAAACCCGGTAAGGTAGTTGCTTTACCGGGTTTTTTTATCACCAGTTTGGACATAGGCGGCGGTATAACGGATAATTCGTCCCAATATTCTGTCAGTACTAAAGGTGTGTTATGACAAACAACGAAGACGATCAATTCTGGAACCTGGTGGATGCCTTTATCGAAAAGGCCAATGATGCTTGTGACGACCAGGACCCGGGGGCAGTGAGTGCGGCCCTGTTAAACGCAGCGGCACGTTTTAATGCCTTTGTGGTGGCTACCTCCTCTATCAATCGCAAGGAATATATTGAAGAGATAGAGAGCGCCCAGAAATATTTAACCGGTCGCTACGCTGAGCTGGTGCGCAATAATCTGGATGACTACCGCGAAAATTATAAAATTTATATCGGCGATAAAGACGAAGACGAACAAGAATAATTTTATCCCCTTGGTATAGCCAGGTTTTAAGGCGAGGATTGCTGCTTACACTTCACGCGATTGTTTACATGTAACGCGCGCCCGGAGCTAATGGCATGAACCGAAAGAGCCTTTATTATCTATTTAAAGATACCTTCGAAAAATGGAGCGAGGATAAGGCTTCCCGTCTTGCGGCAGCCCTCGCTTACTACACCGTTTTTTCACTTCCCCCGCTATTGATTTTGGTGATTGCCTTCGCCGGTGTGTTTCTTGGTGAAGAAGCGGCGCGTGGCGAAGTGGTGTCGCAATTGCGTCAGTTCATCGGCAACGATGGCGCCAATCTGATTGAAAACATTATTGCCAGCGCCAGCCAATCTGGCATTGGTTCAAATCTGACGGCGTCGCTGATTAGTATTGGGGTGCTTATCTTTGGCGCTACTGCTGTATTGATTCAATTGCAGGACGCGCTCAATACCATGTGGGGCGTTACTCCAAAACCCGGAAATAACCTTCGCCATTTTATTATTAACCGCGTGCTGTCTTTTGGCATGGTGTTGGGGATTGCATTTTTGTTGCTGGTCTCGCTGGTGCTGAGTGCTATGTTGGCGTTTCTTGGCAAACTCTTTGTAGATGTATTACCCAGTGCTGAAGCCATCACCGCTGGTGTCGATATCACTCTCTCTTTTTCGGTGACAACGCTGCTGTTTGCACTTATGTTTAAATTCCTGCCCGATGCCAAAATCGCCTGGGGCGATGTTTTTATCGGAGCCGTCATCACCGCGCTTTTATTTGCGATAGGTAAGTTCCTGATAGGGCTTTATCTGGGCAAGAGTGCGTTTGGCTCTACCTATGGTGCCGCTGGTTCGCTGGTGGTGCTGCTTGCCTGGATTTATTATTCGGCGCAAATCCTGTTCTTTGGTGCCGAGTTTACCCAAGTGTATGCGCGGCGCTTTGGCTCCAAAATTATTCCTGCCGACTATGCCGTATCCGTTGCAGAGCTGCAGCGTGCGCGCCAGGTGGCTTCACGGCCTAAACCCTAAACGAAAAGCAAATTCCCCCGCTTACAAATCTTTTGTTGTATACAAGTGTTTCTGGGCGTTAGCATGTATTGAACTACAATAGTTTTTTGGTTAAACCATAAAAATAAGGGGAGAGCTATGAGATCGTTAGCTATGAAATCGTTGAAGTACCTTGCCGCCTTGGCGGCTGGCTTGATGACATTATCCGCCAGCGCCGATGTGCGCCTGCCGCGTCTGGTGGGTGATGGCCTGGTGTTACAGCAGGGCAAGCCAGTCACCCTCTGGGGTTGGGCTGATGACGGTGAGAAAGTGCAGGTCAAGCTTGGCGAACGCGAGCAGACGACCACCGCCAAAGATGGCCGCTGGCAGCTGGTGTTCAAGCCCCTGAAGGCGGGCGAGCATCTGCAAATCCAGGTGCAGGGCAAAAACCATATTGAGGTAAAAAATGTAGTGGCGGGTGATGTGTGGATTGCCGCAGGCCAATCCAATATGGAATTGCCCATCAATCGCGTGCTCACTCGCTATCCTGATTTGGTGCGCACGACTAACTTGCCAGATATCCGCGAATTTTCTGTGCCTATCGCTTACAGTTTCCAGGGGCCGCAAGAGGATTTTGCCAAGGGCCAATGGAAAACGGCTACACCGGAAAATCTGGCCAGCTTCTCTGCCGTAGGTTTCTTTTTTGCGCGCGATCTCCATCAAAAATACCAGGTGCCGATTGGTATTATCAGCATTCCGGTAGGCGGCTCGCCCGCCGAAGCCTGGGTAAGTGAATCTGTGTTGCAGAAATATCCGCAACATCTCGCCGCCTATCAAAAATTTAAAGACGATGCGGTGCTGCAAAAAACAATTACCGATGACAAGGCCAAGGTAGATGCCTGGTATGCGCGAGCGCGCAGCGAGGATAAAGGCCTGCAAAACAATTGGAGTGCCGCTAATCCCGTCACTACGAATTGGCCGTCGCTCAATGTACCCGGAAGTTTACGCGAGCAAAATGTGGATTTCACCAACGGCATTGTGTGGGTGCACAAAACAGTAAACCTTAATGCGCAACAGGCGGCGCAGGAAGGCAAACTCTGGTTGGGTGCGATAGTGGATGGTGACGAGGTGTATATCAATGGTCAGTTGGTTGGCCAGACCGGTTACCAATATCCGCCGCGTATTTATTCTGTAAAAGCTGGTGTTTTAAAAGCGGGTGAAAACCACATTACGATCAGGCTTACCAGCTACTCATCCAATCCCGGTTTTGTAAAAGATAAAACCTACGCGCTGCAAGTGGGCGATGAAAAAATCAGCCTGCAGGGCCAGTGGCAATATCAGGTGGGTATGCGCGGCGAGGGTTTCCCGCAAACCACAACCATTCATTACCAACCGGCGAGCCTGTTTAATGCCAAGCTGGCACCTGCGCTGCGCAGCGGTATTAAAGGTGTAATTTGGTATCAGGGCGAATCCAACACCGCGCGCTCGGAAGAATATGCGACTTTGTTTCCCGATCTGATTAACGATTGGCGCAAACAATTTCACCAAGGCGATTTTCCTTTCCTCTATGTGCAGCTCGCTAACTTCATGGCGACCAAAACCGAGCCGGGCGAGAGCGATTGGGCGAAACTGCGCGAGGCGCAACGCGAAACCTTAACGGTTAAAAATACCGCGATGGTGACGGCCATAGATGCTGGCGAGTGGAACGATATTCATCCGCTCAATAAGCAAATGGTTGGCGAGCGTTTGGCGCTAGCTGCCGGCAAGCTCGCCTATGGGGATAAAAAGCTTGTGGCCTCTGCGCCCAATGCCAAAAAACTCAAGCGCGTCAAAGAAGGCTTGCTGGTGGAGTTTGATGCGGGTGATTTGATCGTGAAAGGCGGCGGTGATATCAAGCAAATCGCCATTGCCGGTGCAGATAAAAAATATGTCTGGGCCAAGGCCAAAATCCAGGGCAAGAAACTGCTGGTGTGGAGCGAGCAGGTACCTGAACCTGTGAGTGTGCGCTACGCCTGGGCGGATAACCCTGAGGGTGCAAATCTGTATAATAGCGCCGGTTTGCCCCTATCGCCGTTTGAGCTGAGCCTAAAACAATAATCAGCTGAGCCTATCGATGACACAGGGCATTAATTTCACTGACGGATTTTGCCCTTGTCACATTTGTCTCTTTCGAATATCCACAGCCCCCAGGTCGCTATTATCGGCGGTGGCCCGGCGGGCTTGATGGCCGCTGAGGTTATTGCCGAGGCTGGCTACAGCGTTTCCCTCTACGATGCCATGCCCTCGGTGGGCCGCAAATTTTTGCTGGCTGGTGTGGGCGGTATGAATATCACCCACTCGGAATTAGCGCAAAAATTTCTGACGCGCTATGGCCAGGCGGCGCCTGCACTCAAACCTTATCTTGAACTCTTTTCTCCCGACCAGCTGCGCAGCTGGATTCACGGTTTGGGGATAGATACGTTTGTCGGTTCCTCCGGCCGTGTGTTCCCTACCGATATGAAAGCTGCTCCGCTATTGCGCGCCTGGTTGCACCGGTTGCGCAATCTGGGTGTGCAAATTCATCCTCGCCATCGCTGGCATGGCTGGTGCGGTGAAAACCAGTTGCTGGTTGAAGATAACAAAGGTGCAATCTCCGAAAAGTTTATTGCCCCGCAAGTGACTCTATTGGCATTGGGTGGCGCCAGTTGGCAACGTTTGGGTTCCGATGGTGCCTGGGTGGAAATGCTGCGCGAAAAAAATATTACGATTGCCAATTTGCAACCGAGCAATTGCGGATTTGATATTGCCTGGAGCGAACACCTCAAGCAGGAATTTTCCGGTGCGCCTTTACAGACGATTGGGCTCAGTGTTACCGATCTTTATGGCCAGCGTCACTTTGTGCGCGGCGAAGCCATGATCGCCAACACGGGTATTGAAGGCACCAGCGTCTATGCGCTGTCAAATGTACTGCGCGAACTGATCAGCGAACGTGGCACGGCGGAATTGGTAGTGGATTTAATGCCGGATACCTCGCTGGAAAAACTCAATGCTTTACTCGCGAAGCCGCGCGGAAAAAATTCAGTGAGTAATTTTTTGCGCAAGCAACTTAATTTACCGCCGATAAAATTTGCACTCTTGCGCGAGCTGACCAGCGCCGATGTTTGGCAAGATCATTTCGCACTGGCGCAGACCATCAAGCATCTATCTTTGTCGCTCACCGCATGTCGTCCCATCGACGAAGCTATTAGCACCGCCGGTGGCGTGCTGTTTGATGAGCTGGATAATCACCTTATGCTGAAAAAAATGCCCGGGGTATTTTGCGCAGGTGAAATGCTCGACTGGGAGGCGCCCACCGGCGGCTATTTGCTTACCGCCTGTTTTGCCACAGGTCGCGCTGCCGGCGAAGGTATAGTGAAATACCTGCGCAGCCACACGTGAGTGAATATTCCGCATGAAAACATTATTGATCATAGGTTATGTCTGGCCCGAGCCGAATTCCTCGGCAGCGGGCAGTCGCATGTTGGAGTTGATTGAATTATTCCAGGGCGATGGCTGGCAAATTACTTTTGCATCGGCGGCACTCTTGTCTGAGCACCGCGCGGATTTGCAAGCCATTGGCGTTAGCGAGCAAGTGATTGCCCTTAACGATTCCAGCTTCAATCACTTTATTGCACAGCTGCAGCCGCAAGCCGTATTGTTTGATCGTTTTTTTACCGAGGAGCAATTTGGTTGGCGTGTTGCGCAAGAATGCCCCAATGCATTGCGTCTGCTGGATACGGAAGATCTGCACAGCCTGCGCCACGCTCGCCAGCAATTGTTAAAGCAGGCGCAAAAACACTGTGCAAATGATGCCGCGCGCAACGCGGTTGAGCCTGTGCTGGCCAATGCTGATACGCTTTATACGCAGATGGCTGGTGATGATATGGCCCAGCGCGAAATCGCGGCTATCTTTCGCTGTGATCTCACGCTGATGATTTCACAATTTGAAATAGACTTGCTGACTGATTGTTTTTCAGTGCCAGCGCAACTGCTGCATTACTGTCCTTTTCTGCAAACACGACAACTGGTTGATACCAGCCTGCCAGACTATAACGAGCGTGAACATTTTATTGCCATAGGCAATTTTCGCCACGAGCCTAATTGGGATGCGGTGGTTTATTTAAAGCACGCCATATGGCCGCTCGTTCACGCGCAACTGCCGCAGGCGCAGCTGCATATCTATGGTGCCTACCCACCGCCTAAGGCCACGCAATTACATAATCCAAAGCAGGGCTTTTATGTAAAAGGTTGGGCGGATAATGCGCTGGATGTTATGCGCCACGCACGTGTGTGCATCGCGCCTTTGCGTTTTGGTGCGGGAATAAAAGGTAAATTAATGGACGCCATGCGCTGTGGTACACCCAGTGTGACGACAGACATAGGTGCGGAGTCCATGAGTGGTGGTTTGCCCTGGGGTGGATTGATTGGCAATAGCGCGCAAGATATTGCCGAGGTTGCGGTGCGTTTGTATCGCGAACCGGAATCCTGGCAGCAAGCACAAGCGCGCGGTTTTGCAATTTTGCACGATTATTTCGGGCGCGATGATTACTCGCTACTACTGTTACAGCGAGTGACGCAATTGCAGGAAGATCTGGCGCAAGAGCGCCAGCAGAATTTTATCGGGGTCATGCTGCGTCATCACAGCATGAAGAGCACCCAATATATGTCTCAATGGATTGAAGCCAAAAATAAGAAGCATTGAGGCCAAGAATAAGAAACACTAAATTCGGGCGCTATAGCGAGCGACAGGTTTGCAAAATATCCAGCTCCGGTTTGTACAAACTGGTGCTGATATTCAGTGCACCCAACAGGGTGTGGAACAGATTATCGTGGGAATACTCTTGCGCCGTTTTGCCTTGCAAGCAGTTGCGATTAATCTTGTTATCCAATTCAAATCCTGGTGAAAACCAGAAGAACATAGGCACGTGCTTTTGTTCTTTGGGTGCGATCAAATAAGGCATTCCGTGCAGGTAAAGATTTTTTTCACCCAGGGATTCCCCGTGATCCGATACATAGAGCAACGCCGTGTTATAGCTGTCGCTTTGCTGCTTTAACCATTCAATAGTGCTGTTGAGAAAATAATCCGTGTAGTGGATGGTGTTATCAAACGCATTGTTGATTTCCTCATCGCTGCAATCCTGCAATTTGTTGACTTTGCACACAGGTTTAAACACCTCCATGGTGGGCGGATAGCGGCGGAAATATTCCGGACCGTGACTGCCTTTTTGGTGCAGTACCACCAGTTTGCTACCGGCTGCGGTCAGCTTGTCGCTGAGCTGGTGCAATAAAATATTGTCGAAACACTCTTCTTCGTTACACAGTTCGGGCACTTTCAGGTTGCTCATATCTTCGTAGTCAACGCGAGTGCAGGTGCCTTTGCAGCCCGAATTGTTATCGCGCCAGAGCACTTGAACATTGCTGCGTTTTACCAGGTCCAGCAAGCCTTCCTGGCTTTTGGCTTTTTTATCCGAATAGCGGCTGCGCCCTAAACTCGAAAACATGCAAGGCACAGACACGGCGGTTTCTGTGCCGCAGGAAGAAACGTCAGTGAAATTAATAATAGGTTGCTGGGCCAGCAGTGGCGTTGTGGGTTTGCTGTAGCCATTGATACTGAAGTGATCAGCGCGTGCAGTTTCGCCCACCACTAACACAAACAGTGTGGGTTTGGTTTGCGCTTTGCCGAGTGCATTGAGTGTCGCATCTTCGCCGATGGGTTTTACTACCAGGGATTTATTACTTGCCATGGCGTAGCTAAGTGTGGCGTAGATAAAGTTGGTGGGGTTGGCCATCTGGCGAATATTTTTGTGGTTGCGAAAAAACGACGCGTAATCGGCGGTGAAGGGTGCAACCAACAGGGCGATAGCGAGCAGGCCGATGCCCCAGATTTTTGCTTTGCTAATCAGCTCTTGTTTAAAACTGCCGAACACAATGTTTGTGCGTAGCAACAGGACGCTGGGTAAAAGTCCCAGTAACACAAAATAACTGAGCAACAGGCTGTTAATCAGACCGCGCACTTCTTTGCTATCGGTTTCCAAGGTGTTTTGCACCATGGTGGTATGGATCACTATGCCGTAGCTATCCATAAAATAAGCCACGCAGGCGGCGGTGCAGATAATGACGATCAAGAACGGCTTTACCAGCCGCGGCAATACCAGCAGCGACAGTATCAGTGCGGTAAATATCAGCACCACGAGGCTGAGGCTCACGCCAAACAGCAGGCCTTCGATCTGGTGCAAATCCAGTATCTGCCAAAGGGCTTTGAACAGGGATTTGTTGTAAAAGGCGGTAAAGAGTCCTGCCAGCAACCAGGTGAGCTTGGTGGTGCTCAGCTGCCAGGGGCGCGAGCTAGCGGTGGAGAGTGAGTCCATAAGGTGTCCATAGTGATGATAATTGCCGCAGGATGAGGGCGTTTTTATACCGCACAGCCAGCGGGGCGCCATTCTAACAGCCAGAAGATGAGGCTGCTTAACGCTTTGCCGGCTGCTATTGCAACCTGATTTGAGTAGAATGCGCGGCCGCTCACCAGATGATCTGGTTGGCGGTATTTTCTTCTTCCCAACAGGTACTCCCGTGATCTCCACCGCTAATATCACTATGCAGTTTGGCGCCAAGCCGCTGTTTGAAAACGTCTCCGTCAAATTCAACAACGGTAACCGCTATGGTTTGATCGGGGCCAATGGCTGCGGCAAGTCCACTTTTATGAAGATTTTGGGTGGCGATCTGGAGCAATCCGCCGGGCAAGTGATGCTGGAGCCCAACGTGCGTCTCGGCAAGCTCAAACAAGACCAGTTCGCCTACGAAGAGTTCACTGTGCTGGATACGGTGATCATGGGGCATACAGAACTCTGGCGTGTGAAGGCTGAACGCGATCGCATCTACAGCCTGCCTGAAATGAGCGAAGAGGACGGCATGGCGGTTGCCGAGTTGGAAGTGCAATTCGCCGAGATGGACGGCTACACCGCCGAAGCTCGCGCTGGCGAACTGCTGTTGGGGCTGGATATTCCCCTGGAACAGCACACTGGCCCCATGAGCGCTGTGGCTCCCGGCTGGAAGCTGCGTGTATTGCTCGCGCAAGCCCTGTTTTCCGATCCAGACGTGCTCTTGCTCGACGAACCCACCAACAACCTGGATATCAATACCATCCGTTGGTTGGAAAACATCCTCAACCAGCGCAACAGCACCATCATTATCATCTCGCATGACCGTCACTTCCTGAATGCGGTCTGCACCCATATGGCCGACCTGGACTACGGCGAGCTGCGCATTTATCCCGGCAACTACGACGACTACATGACGGCTTCTACACAAGCGCGTGAGAAGCTACTGTCTGAAAACGCCAAGAAGAAAGCCCAGATTGCCGAGCTGCAAACCTTCGTGAGCCGCTTCTCGGCCAACGCCTCCAAAGCCAAGCAGGCGACGTCTCGTGCCAAGCAGATCGACAAGATCCAACTGGACGACATCAAGCCTTCCAGCCGCGTGAGCCCCTACATCAAGTTTGTGCAAAACAAAAAGCTGCACCGCCAGGCAGTGACTGTAGAGAGCATCAACAAAGCCTTTGACCGTCCGTTGTTTAAGGACTTGAGCCTGCAAGTAGAGGCCGGCGAGCGCATCGCCATTATCGGCCCTAACGGCGCGGGTAAAACCACACTGCTGCGCTGCCTGCAGGGCGACCTGACGCCAGATGCAGGTACCGTGAAATGGGCCGAACAGGCCGAGATCGGCTACTTTGCGCAGGATCACGCCGATGATTTCGCCACCGACGAAAACCTGTTCGACTGGATGAAGCAGTGGACCAAAGGCGACGAGCAACTGGTGCGCGGCGCGCTCGGTCGTATGCTCTTCTCTAACGATGAAGTGAAAAAATCCGTGAAGGTGATTTCCGGTGGAGAGCAAGGCCGTATGCTGTTTGGCAAGCTCAGCTTGATCAACCCCAATGTTATGCTGATGGACGAACCCACCAACCACCTGGATATGGAATCCATCGAGGCGCTTAACCTCGCGCTGGAGAACTATCCCGGCACCTTGATTTTCGTAAGCCACGACCGCGAATTCGTATCCTCACTGGCAACCCGCATTATTGATATGCAGCCCACCGGGTTGGTGGATTTCAGCGGTAGCTATGAAGAGTATTTGCGCTCGCAAGGCATTTACGAATAGGGTATTTACGAATAGGGCATTCAGGAACAGTCCCTACTGAGTGGTAAGCGGCTGCACCAAGTGTGGCAGCGGCCCCACTTGATAGGGCATTGGTTTCTTCTCCAGCATGCCCACTGCCAGGGCAACTCCCATGCGCCCCAGCAACTCTGGTTCGTTGGTAACAGCGTTGACCAACTGACCAGCAGCCAGTAACGCCAGCGCATCCGGCGTTGCATAGTAGGCAAATACCGGTGTGTTTGCTGGCAGTACGCCATCCTTCTTTAACTGCTGTGCCGCGAGGCTGGTAGGGCCTGTGCCTACGATCATGTCGTAGGTTTTGTTGGCTTCCAGTTGCTTGCGAATCTCGCGCGCTTGCACACGATAGTGCGGCTGCAGGTAGAGGCTATCCAGTTCCAATGTGCTATTGATGGGTTTGAGCGCTTCGCGAAAGCCGAGATCGGCGCGCTCCACCCATTGCGGCCCTTGGGGGCCGGGCACCCAGAGAATGCGCCATTTGCCTTTATGATCCGGGTGCAGTCTGGGCAGGTAATCGCGCACGGCTTCGCCAGCGGTTTTGCCGAGGTGATAGTTATCCAGCAGGGCGTGGGCGTCGACTTCACTGGCGCTATAGCCATTCACAAAATCCACCACCAACACATTTTGTGCGCGCAACCGGCGCAAGCTTTCGTTCAATCCATCCTTGGTGATCGCGGCGATCAGTACTGCATCCAGGCTGCCATTTACGCAGCGCTGGTTAAGTATGCGCTCCTGTTGTTTGAGGGCGGCCTCGGTGTAGCCGCTGGCTTCAAAGATCATACTGTTGATCCCCAGCCGGGAGCTTTCGATGCGCACGCCATTGGCAATATCGTTCCAGAAACTGTCGCTCACGTTGGGTAGCACCACGCAGAGCTTCCAGGGGCGGCGGGCCGATATAGGGCCTTTGAAATGGCCGGGGCCGGGCGTGGCAGTAGGAGTAGTTTGGATTAATGCGGGCGTGTCCAGTGGTGCAAGTAGTTGCTCACTGGCGGGGGAGTTGATTTGTGCATAGCCAGAATGACAGCCGACGCAGGTAACCAGCGCAAATAGATAGCGGAGGAACCAATGCGTTCCCATGGGCTATGCTCCTGATAAGGGGAAGCCATGAGTATAGCAGCACCTGGCACAGAGCTTGTATTCCATTCTGTTGCTGTGTACCTGCTTGAAATCGCCGCGCACAGCCCCACGTCTGTAACATCTGTTGAAATAAATTCAGAGGTTAGCAATGCGTATAGATCGTTTAACCAATCAGCTGCAACTGGTGCTCTCCGATGCCCAATCCCTCGCACTCGGACGCGACCACAGCCAGCTGGAGCCAGTGCATATGTTTTGGGCGATGCTCGAACAAAAGGGCGCGGGCAGTGTGCGTTTATTGCTGAGCCAGGCAGGCTTTGATGTGGCCGGCCTGCGCGATGCCCTGGGTAAAAAGCTGGAGGATTTGCCCAGCATTAAAAATCCTACGGGCGACGTTGCCATGTCACCCGAGATGGGCCGCCTGCTCAATCTTGCTGATCGTTACGCGCAAAAAATTGGCGATAAATTTGTATCCAGCGACACAGTGTTGGTGGTCGCGTTTAAAGATCCGCAAAGCAGTATGGGTGAGTTGCTGAAAAAATTTGGCAACGAGCAACGCTTGCAACAGGCAATTGAAAAAGTTCGCGGCGGTTCTTCTGTTGAGGATGCTGACTCAGAGGGAAATCGTCAGGCGCTGGAAAAATACACGGTGGATTTAACCGCGCGCGCCGAGTCAGGCAAGCTTGATCCTGTGATTGGCCGCGACGACGAAATTCGCCGGACTATTCAGGTGTTGCAGCGCCGCACTAAAAATAATCCGGTATTAATTGGTGAGCCAGGTGTGGGTAAAACCGCCATTGTCGAAGGTCTCGCACAACGTATCGTCAATGGCGAAGTCCCCGAAGGTTTGAAAGATAAACGCCTGCTCGCACTCGATCTGGGTGCGCTGCTCGCCGGTGCAAAATTTCGCGGTGATTTCGAAGAGCGTTTGAAATCCGTAATCAACGAGTTGAGTAAGCAGGAAGGCAAAATCATTCTGTTTATCGACGAAATTCACACCATGGTGGGCGCCGGCAAAGCCGAAGGCGCCATGGACGCGGGCAATATGCTCAAGCCCGCCCTGGCGCGCGGTGAATTACATTGCGTGGGGGCTACAACGCTCGACGAATATCGCAAATATATCGAGAAGGATGCGGCCCTTGAGCGCCGCTTCCAAAAGGTACAAGTCGATGAGCCTAACGAATCCGACACTATTGCCATTTTGCGCGGCTTGAAAGAGCGCTACGAAGTTCACCACGGCGTAGACATTACTGACTCGGCCATTATCGCCGCCGCGAAATTATCACAGCGCTACATCACTGATCGTCAATTGCCAGATAAAGCGATTGATTTGATTGACGAAGCTGCCAGCCGCATCCGTATGGAAATTGATTCCAAACCGGAGGAAATGGATCGTCTTGAACGTCGCCTGATCCAATTGAAAATTGAACGCGAAGCGGTCAAAAAAGATGAGGATGAAGCGAGCAAAAAACGCCTTGCCAAAATCAATCAGGACATAGACAAGTTCGAGCGCGAATATCGCGATCTGGAAGAAATCTGGCGCGCGGAAAAGGCCGCGCTGCAAGGTTCGCAAGAAATCAAAAGCCAGCTCGAGCAAGCGCGTCTGGAGTTGGAAGAGAAACGCCGCAAAGGTGATCTTGCGCGTATGAGTGAATTGCAATACGGCATCATTCCCCAGCTTGAGAAGCAGCTCGATATGGCCAGCCAGGCCGAAATGATGGAAATGAAATTGCTGCGCAATAAAGTCAGCGATGAAGAAATTGCCGAAGTGGTTTCCAAATGGACCGGTATTCCCGTATCCAAAATGCTGGAGGGTGAACGCGAAAAGCTTTTACGAATGGAAGACGCATTGCACAAACGCGTTATCGGCCAGCACGAGGCGGTAGTCGCGGTAGCCAATGCGGTGCGCCGTTCACGCGCTGGTTTGAGCGATGCCAATCGTCCCAATGGTTCGTTTTTATTTTTAGGCCCGACCGGCGTTGGCAAAACTGAATTGTGCAAATCACTGGCGGAATTTTTGTTTGATTCCAGCGATGCCATGGTGCGCATTGATATGTCGGAATTTATGGAGAAGCATTCGGTCGCGCGTTTGATCGGTGCTCCACCAGGTTATGTAGGCTATGAAGAGGGCGGCTATTTAACGGAGGCTGTACGCCGTAAACCTTACTCTGTGCTGCTGCTGGATGAAGTCGAAAAGGCACATCCGGATGTATTCAATATTCTGCTGCAGGTATTGGAGGATGGGCGCTTGACCGATGGTCAGGGCCGCACAGTGGATTTCCGCAACACGGTGATTGTGATGACCTCTAACCTGGGCTCTGATCGGATTCAGGAACTGGCGGAAGACAAATCTTTTGACACCGTAAGCTTCGACAGTTTTGTTACCGGCGACATGAATAACTCGCTCAATAACGAGAACCGCTACAACGCCATGAAAGATGCGGTGATGGAAGTTGTGGGAGGGCATTTCCGCCCCGAGTTTATCAACCGCATCGACGAGGTTGTTGTGTTCCATCCGCTGGGGCGCGAGCAAATCCGTGGTATTGCCGACATCCAGCTCGATCTGCTGCGCAAACGCCTGGCCGAGCGGGATCTCTCACTGGAACTGGACGATGCGGTGATGAACAAGCTGGCATCTGTGGGCTTTGATCCTGTGTACGGTGCCCGCCCATTAAAACGTGCTATCCAGCAATTGGTGGAAAACACTCTGGCGCAGGATATTTTGGCGGGCAAGTTTGCACCAGGTTCTATCATCCATGGCTCGCTCAAGGGCGATAAATTGGTGTTTGAGCCCAAGCGCTTGCAGTAGTTGTTTTAGCTCTCCCAAAAACGAAAAAGGCCATCTGTTGATGGCCTTTTTCGTTTTTATCTCATCTCTGCGACATCAGGGGCAGCTTTCCTCTGCCGCCTTGGTTGCTTCCGTCAACCGTTGGGCTTGTTCATCCGGCGTCAAATAGCGGTACTCCCCATTTTCCTCTTTTACTTTTATGTGGCTGTAGGTTTTCAGCGTTTCCGCATTTTGCTTGGCGCTTGCACAGCGCGCCGGGTCTTTAAGGGCGGCGCGAACATCCAGTGACGATGAGGATTTGCTGGAGGCCGTGGAGGAGGCTGTACCAGCACTGGATTCGGAGGATTCGCCCATGGCTATTTGAGGCTTAATCAAGGTGGTCTTGGTATTCAGGGGAGGATGCTCACTGAAATGGGTAATGCCTTTTTCATCAGTCCACTTATACACCTTGGCTGCCAGGGCGCCAGTGCAGCTGAATAGGGCGAATAAACCGCAGAGAACCGGGATGCTTACTCTCATAACAATAACTCGGATGGGATAGATGCCATCAACTATAGCGCTATTAGCCGGCTTGCGGAACATCAGTAACAGGAGCTGTAGCGAAATTGAGAGTTAGTCAGATAAATCGGTAGTTATTATGATGAATTGTTTGATAGTAAAAAGTTTTTCATTCATGAAGCTGTTTTACAAACCTTTGCAAATGGCGCGCTTTTTAACCTAATAGTCACATTGACAATTGTCATCCTCACTGGCTAGCATGGAAAGGCCCACTATACTGAACACTTGTATACGTGGCGGTCAAAACTGCACCGATATAACAAAGGTTTTGACCCCAGTGCGACACACAAAATCACCTAATATAATCTTAAGAAAGGGGTTGGCTTATGGGGATCCATAAAGATCATCAACACACATCACCGATAACTTTTAGAAAGTCTTTATTGGCTATGTGCATAATGGCGCTTAGTGCACCTTCATTTGCGCAAGACGAAGCCAAAAAGGAAACCGCTTCTGATGTAGAAGAGGTATTAATTACGGGACAACGTGCAAACCTCCAAAACGCCCAGGAAATTAAACGTAACGCTTCGACAGTGGTGGATTCCATTTCCTCTGAAGATATAGGCTCGCTACCTGACCGCAGTGTGTTGGAAGCGATGCAGCGCATCCCTGGTGTATCTATTGAGCGTTTTGCTGCGGCAAACGATCCAGATCACATTGGTGTGGAAGGTTCAGGCGCGGTCATCCGCGGTATGAGCCAAACCCGCTCAGAGTTTAATGGTCGCGACTCATTTACCGCAAACTCTGGTCGTGGATTGAGTTTCCAGGACGTTCCTCCAGAACTTATGGCGGGCGTTGATATTTATAAAAACCAAACCGCCGATATGATCGAAGGCGGTATTGGTGGTACTGTAAGTTTGCGTACTCGTAAGCCGTTTGATCAGCCTGGTCGCGTCATGGCGTTTACGGCGGACGTCTCTTATGGCGATATGGCTAAAGAGGCCTCGCCCACGGGCTCTGCCCTGTACAGCGATCGCTGGGAAACTGATGCTGGCGAATTTGGAGTATTGGTAAACCTTACTAACTCGAAGTTGAAGGGCCAATCCAACGGTATTCAATCTGATGCCTATGTCCAATATATGGATGATTACACCAAGGCACCTTTCACACTGGGCACAGATGGCATGATAAATCCTGCTGGCCCAAATGATATTCCCGGTGCTGAAAAATTTGTAGGTAAGACCGTTTGGATGCCGATGGGCTCTAACTTGACCATGAAGAATGATGATCGTACCCGTAAGGGTTACTACACGGATATTCAATGGGAAAGCACAGATCAAACACTGAGTAACAATTTCCAATTCCTGCGCTCCGATGCATTGTTGTCCTGGAAAGAGAATGCACTCAAATATCAAACCGGTTACGACAAAAGACAGTCTGTACCGCTTACCGGCACTCAATTTAGCTTTAATGATGACGGCTTGTTCCAAAGTGGTGTGATTACTCAGGATGGTAGCTTCAGTAACGGTGGCTGGCGCTCTGCTGACCCTGATAATCCAAACTTCTTGCGCATGCCTCATGCTGCCAGTTGGGCAAATCCTGCCGTCCAGCAATTTGGTAACCGCTTCCAAGCGGATACTCGTATTAAAGAAACGCGTACGGTTATTGATGATTACAGCAACACCTTCAAGTGGGCTCCCAATGAGAAGTGGGAATTTAGTCTTGATTTGCAATACATCAAAGCTCACACCGAAGATGATGACGTAACGGTCATGATGGCTACCCATGCCATTCAGGATTACAGCATTGCAGGTAGTTCACCCAAGTTAACCCTGATTGAACCCTGGCATGGCTTGCGTGATAACAACGTTGGGGGCATCTACGGCGCAGCAGGTTCGGGCACCAAAGTTGCCGGTAAATTGTTGCCTGGCTTCTCTGATGATCCAGCTGGTGACACAAATTGGTTCCAGGATCCAACGTCTTATTACTGGCAATCGGCAATGGATCACTACGAGCGCTCTGAAGGTACTTCCAAGGCGATTCGTTTTGATACCGAATACCATTTTGATGGTGATGCGGGCATGCTGAAATCTATCAAAGCTGGTGTGCGTTACGCTGATCGTGAGCAAACTGTTAGAAGCACAAGTTACAACGATGCATGGGGTCAGCTCGCACCTATTTGGGCTCAACCCTATGATCAAATCGGTTGGCTGGATGCTCCAGTTGTCAAAGACTTGTCTGGTCAGTGGGAAGCTGTGGATTGGAGTAAATTCTATCGCGGCGATGGCACTGTCACGATTCCAGGCGATAAATTACTTCACCCATCCACTGAGCTTGTGCGTTCCATTATTGAAACGCATCGCAAATTGCCAACAGGTGGTAGCGGTAACCTCTGGAAAAACCGACAGGATCGTGATGGCGTAATTCCAGGCACGCCGTTTCTGCCGTCAGAAGTATTTATAACTGAAGAGAAAAATGATGCGGCATATATTCGCTTCAATTTTGAATCGGAAGTAGGTGAAGGTACGCTTAAAGGTAATGTTGGCTTGCGCGCTGTGAAATTGGAGCGTATTGCAACAGGTTCCGTCCAATACCCTGATGTATTGCCTCACACGCCTGTGCCAGATGGCGCACCAGATCCAAGAAATACCACCGCGCATTTGGCTTATCTGCAGGCTAAACGTGATTCCTTATTGTCTGCAGCCAAATTACAGCCCAGCTATCAACAGGGGCTGGATGTGGCTTTGGCCGCATTGCCTTCTAACGCTACGCCGGAAGACATTGCTACAGCAACTCGAAATTACGATGATTTTGTTATCAAGACAGATTATGACGCGTTTGCGAAGTATGCTGGTGATGTTGGTAACTTCCTGTCAGAGGATGAGTTAGGTTTTGGCAACAAAGCTGCCACAGAAGAAAGTGCGGAAAGTAGTTATACCAAAGTGCTGCCTAGCCTGAACCTGGCCTACAACTTTACTGATGATTTGATCGGGCGTTTAGCAATATCCAAGGCATTGGCAAACCCGGATATGGAAAGTGTGAAAAACACAACCAGTTTAAGTGCGTTTCAAACAATCCGTAATGTATTAACAGACACCAGTGTTACCCCTCCAAGAACAACCTTGGTAGGGAGTAGTATCAATGGTTGGGTCGGCACTGCAGGTAACCCTTACCTGAAGCCTATGGAGTCCAAACAAATCGACGTGGCGCTGGAGTGGTATTTTGCAAAAAGTAGTTCCATGACATTCACGTTGTTTAGAAAAGATTTGAATGATTTCTGGATCCAGGGAGCATTTGATCGAACTTACACCAACCCGATTTCGGGGGTTACTGAGACAGCAGCAGTAAACGGCACGATTAATAATGGTAAAGGTAAGCTTCAAGGTTTCGAATTCGCTTACCAGCAATTCTACGATATGCTCCCGGCACCGTTTGATGGTTTGGGTACGCAATTTAACTACAGTTATATTGATTCCGAATCTATTCCAAATGCTGGCGTAACTGCTGGAACCACGAATGATACTGGCGCGTCTCTGGATCTTCTTAAGGGCTTGCCTTTGCAAGGGCAGTCCAAGCGAACCTTTAATATCGCTGCTATGTACGAAAAGGATGCCTGGTCTGCGCGTTTGGCGTACAACTGGCGCTCTCGTTATCTGCTGACCACGCGCGATGTAATCAGTAAGTATCCATTGTGGAATGACGATAACGGCTTCCTGGATGGTAGTGTTAACTACAAAATCAATGATAACTTTACCGTTGGTTTGCAGTTTACAAATATCCTGAATAGCCAGACGAAAACTATCATGATTCTCGATGGTAAGGGGTTGGAAGCCGGTCGCTCGTGGTTTGAGAATGACCGTCGTGCGGCGTTGACGTTGAAAGGCAGTTTCTAACAGGAGCTGGTTGTTCATCTGAAATGCGCGCTACGTAAGTGGCGCGCATTTTTTATGGAAAGCGACTATCTTTTAAAAGCAACTATCTTTTAAAAGCGCCTATCTTATAAAAACAGTTATCTCGTAAAGGCAGCCATCTTGTGAAAGCAAGCTATCCTATAAAGGCAGCTGTCCTTTGTGTTCAATATGTCCTATTGACCTCTACATCAGATAGCCCTGAAAACAATAATACCAATCTCCCTAAAGCTAGAAATCTCTGATGGCAACCAAAACTATCACAATTGTAGGTGGTGGTACTGCCGGCTGGATGACAGCCGCTGCTTTGTCCCGCTTTTTTCGCGCACCCGAGTACACCATTTCATTAATCGAGTCTGATGAAATTGGTACCGTGGGGGTTGGGGAAGCGACAGTTCCCCATATACGCTATTTCAACAATATGCTCGGTATTGATGAATATGATTTTATGCGTGAAACCCAGGCAACTTACAAATTGGGTATTCAATTTGAAGACTGGGGCGCGTTGGGGGATTCTTATATTCACCCTTTTGGGAGTCATGGATACGACATCAACGGCATTGCTTTTCATCATTATTGGATAGAGCAGCGCCAACAACATCTTGTTCCAGCTTTTGATCAGTTTTCTATGGCTGTTGCAGCTGCCAGACGGCAGCGATTTGCCTATCCTTCATTGGAGAGTAGTTCTCCTTTATCTACGTATACCTACGCATTCCATATCAATGCCAGCACCTATGCCAGGTTTTTACGTCGCTACGCTGAAGATCGTGGCGTCATCAGGATAGAAGGAAAAATTCAGCAGGGAAAACTTTGTCAGGATGGAAACGTTGAATCTGTTTTGTTGGACGATGGTCAGGTTATTGGTGGCGATCTATTTATTGATTGTTCCGGATTTCGCGGATTACTTATCTCTGAAACATTAAAAACGGCATATGAGCATTGGCAGCAGTGGCTGCTCTGCGACAGGGCCGTTGCGATTCCATCTGAACCAGAAGATGAAGTCAAATTATACACCCGTGCCATTGCAAGGCAGTTCGGGTGGCAGTGGCAAATCCCTCTACAACATAGAACTGGTAATGGATACGTTTATTCCAGTCAATTTATCAGCGATGATCAGGCGTGTGATTATCTGGTGTCTCAATTGAATAAACCGGTATTGGCACAGCCCAACTTTTTGCGCTTTACGCCAGGGCGACGCTCGCAAAGCTGGGTTAAAAACTGTGTGGCTATAGGGCTATCCAGTGGCTTTCTGGAACCTTTGGAGTCAACAAGTATTTATCTAATTCAAATCGCCATTATGAAATTGCTGGAGTTTTTTCCAACGAATAATAGTCAGGTGTTCAAGCGCGATGAGTTTAATCGCCAAATTAAGAACGAGTATGAAAAAGTTAGGGATTTTATTATTCTTCATTATCATCTTAATCGCCGCGACGATTCTGAATTTTGGAAGTATTGTGCAAATATGTCACTTCCAAAAGACTTAAGTCGAAAAAAATCCCTATTTTATTCGTCGGGACATGTGGAGAAATATCAGCAGGGGTTATTTATGGAGCCAAGTTGGTTGGCTGTGTATCTCGGCCAGGCCTCACCTCCGCAACACTATGATCAGCGTGTTGAAAAATGGGGTTCCAGCGAGCTTGCCATACACTTATCGTCGATGGCGCAAACATTGGATCGTTATGCAGAGGCTATGCCCAAAATAGATCGCGCGTATTATCAGTCCGAACCAAGTGGCAATGCTTATCCCGCCGCCGCCCTGAGCCTTTACGGTAGCCGATGACATGAATGACACGATAAATCGAGTATTGATAACCGGAGGCGGAATTGTTGCCTGGTGGGCCTCAGTTTTTTTAAAAAAAAACATGCCTGAACTGCATGTGGTTGTAGTTGACACCGGGGATGATGCCGAGTGCGCCGATGTGGCAAGCGCTGATTTGCTGTTTCTATTGCACTATATAGGTATTAACGAGCAGCAACTTATTCTTCATGCAGATGGAAATATTCATGGGGCAAGAGCATTTTTTGAGTGGCATGACTCCGGTGGCAGCTGTTTTTTTTCTGATGAAATCAACAATGTAGCCTGCGGTATTGTTGATTTTAATCAATGGTTATTGAAGCTTAAATGCTCTGGTTTTGCAGTGGTCCCCGAAGATTATTTATTGTCCGCGGCTTTGGCAAAGCAAGGAAAAATACCCGCTTTTGAGGATTTTCGGCGATATGCTATAGGTTGTAGCTTCGACGTGAAGGCACTGCATAGGCTGCTAAAGGCTTACGCTGTGAGCTTGAAGGTAGAGATTGTTCAGGAAGAAATAAAAGCAATAAATATAACCACCCAAGGCTTTATTGGTTCTATAACAACTCAGCAAGATAAAACCCTGGCAGCTGACTTTTATATAGATGCGACGGGTGATTCCGCGTTACTTATGAATGCAATCCCTGCTAATAGTTTTGAATCCTGGGACAACTTTTTTCCTTGCAATAGACGAAAAATATTGGTGAGTGCGCCGAGAAGTGAGCGGCTCATTCCCTTTTCATCGATTCAAATGGGGAGGCGGGGGTGGGTGAAAAATACACCATTGCGTACCAAGGTTGTCTCGGAATTTATTTATCCGCAAGCATTGGATAATCATCAGTTTTTCGATGACGTGATGGTTCGAACTTTCAAAAACTGTGAGGAGCTAAAACACACGACTGGATACCGACAAAAAAGCTGGGTTAATAATTGCCTTGCGTTAGGTCGGTCAGCGATAGCGATTGATCGTTTGAGTCATTCAGAGCTATTTTTAGCTGCAATTTCTCTTAAAAGGTTTTTTGAATATTGGCCAGCACAAACTAGTATTGACGTGCTTTCAAATGAATTTAATCGCTTAATGAAAATTGAGTTCGAAGCTCTCAGGGATTTTCACTGTTTGCATTATTTTTTGGTACATAAAAATAGATCCGCCTTTTCCAATGTGGTTGCCAATTTATCTGTGCCTGAAACCTTGATGCATCGTATTCATTTATTCAAAGAGTCCGGGCGGTGTGTTGCGGACGAAGCAACCGTTATTCATCCCCAACATTGGATCCAATTGTTTTTAGGTTTTTCATATTGGCCAGATACTTATGATGCGATCGCTAATACAGAACCGCCGGGCACCTATGAACGATGGGGTCAGGACATAAGCGCGAAAAATGCCAAAAAAATAATGGAATTGCCTGAATACACTCAATATATGAAGGCATATTTTCGTTTTCATCTTAACCAATAAAATGTCGCCATGAACGTTAATGCTATAAAAAAAATAGTGATAGTTGGTGGTGGAACCGCCGGATGGATGACCGCGGCTGCGCTATCTCAAAAATTCTCGGGCCTGGATATAAATATCACTTTAATTGAGAGTGAATCCATAGGTACCGTGGGTGTTGGTGAATCGACATTGCCTCATATCAGAAATTTTAACCAATTTCTGAACATAGACGAAGCCACCTTTTTAAGGGAGACCAAAGCGACCTTTAAGTTGGGTATAGCATTTAAAAACTGGGGGTTTTTAGGTAGCGATTATATTCACCCCTTTGGGCGTATTGGGCATGATATTAATGGTGTAGAGTTCCTGCATTATTGGGTGCGCCTGAGGCAGGAAGGTTTCATTTCAGAGTTGGATCATTATTCGCTGCCTGCTATGGCGGCGCGCGCTGGAAAATTTCAGCATCCTGTTGACGACCATGCATCAATTTTTTCTACGTATACCTATGCATTTCACTTTGATGCTGCTTTATATGCGAAATATTTGCGAGATTATTCTTGCAAGAAAGGAGTTGTAAAAATAGAGGGTATTGTAACCCAATCAAGGCTCAATCCTGATACAGGCGTTATCGCATCGCTGGTTCTGGAATCCGGGCAGGAAATTTACGGCGATTTTTTTATCGATTGCAGCGGGTTTCGCGGTGTTCTCATCGACAAGGTCTTAGGCGTTGGATTTGAAAGTTGGAGTCAATGGTTGGCCTGTGATCGCGCTGTTGCGGCCCCTTGCGCTACAGTGGAGGATGAATTTAAACCATTCACACAATCTCTCGCGCACCAGGCAGGTTGGCAATGGCGAATCCCATTGCAACATCGCACGGGTAATGGACATGTCTATGCCAGTAACTATATGAGCGATGACGAAGCAGTTGCTATTCTACGATCAAATATGAGTGGTGAGCTTTTGGCAGAGCCTAAGTTTTTCAGCTTTACCGCGGGTAAGAGAAAGCAGAACTGGCGAAAAAATTGTGTTGCTATAGGTTTGTCGAGTGGTTTTCTGGAGCCATTGGAGTCAACCAGCATTTATCTTATTCAGGTTGGTATTCAAAAGTTGCTGGATTTCTTCCCTGATAGAAATTTTTATGCAGAAAACACGGCCGAATTTAATCGGCAACTTGATGCGGAATATGCCAATATCCGTGATTTTATTATCATGCATTATAAAGAGGGCTCGCGTGATGATTCACAATTTTGGATTGACTGCAGAAATATGGATGTGCCTGCTTCTTTGACGCATCGACAGTCACTCTTCAGTCAATGTGGTTATGTGGATCGCCGCCAATATGGAATATATGAAGCAGTATGTATCGGTCAAGGGCTAGTTCCAAAGACTTATGATTTAAAAATTGATGGTTTGGCTAGCCATGCAATTGTCAAATACCTTGAAGCTATGCGCCGCCAGGTCGCTAGTGCTGTCGAAAGTATGCCATCCGCCAAGCGCTATATAAATAATATGGTAGCGACATCCTTTTCTGGCATCGACAGGCGGTGACAATGAAAAAAATTATAATAGTAGGTGGTGGTACTGCCGCTTTGACGGTTGCCTGCTTTTTGAGAAAACAAATACCGTCAAATGTAGTGAGTATTTATTTGATTGAGTATGGTCGTCATGCTGACGATCAGATCGTGGAAGCTGCCCATCCGGCAATACATAATTTTCATGAACTCATCGGGCTTGATGAAAAGCGTTGCGTGCAAAACGGTCATGCAGCGTTTGGATTGGGGCTTCGTTATCATCATTGGAGTTTTCCTGGTCAATATACCCTGGCATTCGGAGATTACGGCGCAAGCTTGCGCGGTGTCTCTTTTTCACAAATTTATACTAAAGCCCGGGAGCTAGGCGTTACTCATCATTATGATAGTTATTCGCTGAATGCTGCTGCAGTGCAGGCTGAGCGATTTGGCCACCCGCCTCAGGATCCGGGATCTATTTATGCAAAGATCAAATACGGTTTGCACTTGCATGGAGATGAGTACAAAGAGTTGTTAAAAAATGATGCTATAGCGGCAGGTGTTAATGTGGTTTCCGCCAATCGCATCGCCGTTAATCTACATCAAGATGGCGCTATTCATTCTGTTGGTTTGGATACCGGTGTGACTATCGAAGGTGATCTCTTTTTCGATTGTACTGGATCTGAGCGAATGCTATCTGGCGCGTTGCAGCAGGACACTACTTGTGAAGAGTTTTTTACAGGGATTTTTGACCGATGCGCTTGTGGACTTCGTTCGGTAGGAATATCAAATACACCTGTGGCCGAACTGAAAGTGGTCCCTAATGGTTATGTCAAAATAACGCCGTTGAATAATATGGAAGCTATCAAATACGTTTATTCTTCCAGCCATACCGCTGATGACATAGTCTTGAAGGATATGGAGCGTCTGGGGGTTACAGGTGTCACGTTGTCCACCTCTGCTTTTTATAACAGAAAATCATATTGGGTAAAAAATTGCGTGGCTATGGGAGCGGCGGCATATGCTTTTCCCGAGACTTTTTTCTCTTCGTTGCATATAGTCAGGAACTCCATAGTCAGGTTCCTGGATGTATTTGTTAATGTTGCGCATATGGATATTTGCGCTGAAGAATACAATCGATTGTCTATGCTGGAGTTCAATCTTGTAAAAGACTTTACTGAACTTAATTTTTACTTTGCTCGCCATAACTTCAGGTATTTGAGTGCGTATTTCGATGATAAAGGATTATCTGAGAGTGCCCTTCACAGGCTCAATCTGTTTACTGTAATGGGGCGGTGCCCGCAGGATGAACCAGGCCTCCTGACTACTGGTGACTGGGCTGCGTTTTTTATAGGACAAGGTGTTTTTCCAAAATCATATGATGTCACCCTGGATGCTATTGGTGATAAATCCATACTTGAGTTTATGGAAAAGCTCCGCAGTGTATTTGCGCGGGCAGTATTACCTATGCCAATGCATAAAGAATATATTGCGAAAGTAAAAGAATATTGAATTTTTAGCTGAGGGTACTATGCAAGATTCTTGTATAAAAAGAGTGGTTATTGTTGGTGGTGGTACTGCAGGCTGGATGAGCGCCGCAGGTCTCGCAAAGGTTTTGAAAAAGAATAATTTTTGCGATATTCGCCTGGTAGAGTCAGAAGAGATCGGTACTGTGGGTGTTGGCGAAGCCACTATTCCGCAAATACAACTTTATAATCAGTTTTTAAATCTGGATGAAGATGAGTTTGTTAGAAAAACCCAGGGCACTTTCAAACTGGGAATTCAATTCGTTAATTGGCATACAATTGGTGAAAAATATATTCATGCCTTTGGCGACGTGGGTAAAGATATAGAATCTATCCAGTTTTACCACTATTGGCTGAAAATGTCCCAAATGGGAAAAGCTGAGGGCTTGAGTGACTATACCATCAGTGGCGTTGCTTCAGATTTGGGAAAATTTATGCGTCCCATTGACGCTGGAAATTCGCCGCTATCCAAGATCGCTTACGCTTTTCATTTTGATGCTGGACTTTATGCTCGCTTCTTGCGCGAGTATGCGGAAAAACTTGGAGTGGTTCGTACGGAAGGCAAGGTCGTTAGTACGCAAGTAAATCAGGATTCCGGCTTCATTGAGTCCATCACCCTTGCATCTGGTGAAACTCTTGAAGGTGACTTATTCGTTGATTGTTCCGGTTTTCGTGGATTGTTGATAGAGCAGGCCCTGCATACAGGCTATGAAGATTGGACACATTGGCTTCCTTGCGATAGAGCTTGGGCGGTGCCTTGTGAGAGTGTTGGTTCATTGACACCATATACCAGATCTACTGCACACACTGCTGGTTGGCAGTGGCGAATTCCTCTTCAGCATCGCATTGGAAATGGACATGTTTTCTCCAGTAAGTATATGAGTGAAGATGAGGCCTGTTCAATTTTGCTGAATAATCTGGATGGCAAACCTTTGGCGGAGCCGAGGTTATTAAAATTTGTAACAGGTAAACGCAAAAAATTCTGGAATAAAAACTGTGTAGCTATAGGGTTGGCAAGTGGTTTTATGGAACCATTGGAATCAACCAGTATTCACCTTGTTCAGTCCACTATTGCCAGATTGTTGAACTTTTTCCCCAACAAAAATTTTGATGAGGAGGATATAGACGAGTTTAATCGCCAGGCACATTTTGAAGTTGATCGTATCCGGGATTTTCTGATTTTGCATTACCATGCTACCAGTCGTACAGATTCAGATTTCTGGAATTATTGCCGCACCATGGAGATTCCGGAAACGCTGCGCCAGAAAATAGAGCAATTCCGTAAAAATGGACGAATCTTTCGAACGAATAATGAGATGTTTAATGATTTGAGCTGGCTTGAGGTTATGCATGGGCAAGGAATACGTCCTCGCGCTTATCATCCATTAGTCGATGTATTGGATGAGGCTGAGATTGAAAAACGCTTAAAATCTATCAAGAGTGTTATAGATCGTTCTGCTGAGGTTATGCCAACCCACGAAGAATTTATTGCGCAGCATTGTAGTGCACCTAAAATGTATTGATGATTGCAACGTCCCTGGCCAATCCCAGGGACGTTTTTTGGCTTATTTAGCGCAGCCTTTATCGCCCTCTTCCAGCTTCTGCAGACGAACATTGGTAATTTCCAATGTTAGTTTTCCATTGGTGCTCATCACCAGTGGGCCATTAACTTTTTTAAGGTCCATCCCTTCTTTGGTAAAGCAATTGAGTGGAATAGGCAGTGAAGACCATTGATCTATTTTCAGATTCGCAAGATTTGGTTTTATATGGAGTTTGCCTCCGCAAGGGTAACCGCAATCCATACCCAAAGTAACATCTTTGTCAGGCTTTACAGCTACCTTAAGATCAAGCACTAATGCACCAGTATTTTCAAAACTGCTCAGGTCGATTGGCGAGCCATAGATGGCGGCATTACCTGGGACATCTTTGCGCGGTGACCAAGAAAACTTCAGGGCATCCCCCTTGGCCTGAAAGTCTGAGGGCTCTACTGAAACTTTGCCACTTGCGGATTTGCCTTGGCGATTTGTGACGGCTGTCGACCAGTTATCCGGGTCACCTAGTTGTATCCCCCAGCCAGCGATAATTTCGCCACTAACAATATAATTAAAATTTGGATTTGGATTAGCGGCCAGAGCCAGTTGGCTGGCGCAGGCAAAGATCAGGCTTGCAAGTGAACAGTTAACAAAGGTGTTGCTCATACGATAACCCCCGTAGATTTATTATTAGTTGGTTGGTGACGCACTCATACTATTTGCCTATCTGTGACAAATGTCAATTTTTGGGAAATGTCAAAAAACGTAAAGGCGAAGTGGAGGGCTAATACGGGAATTTTTGAAACAAAAAATTTAGCTGGAAATAAAAAACCCGCCGTAGCGGGTTTTTTATGATTGGCAAAAAACTTATTTCTTAAACGCACTCACCGGCTGGATGGTGCCATCCGGGTTGTAGTGCAGTTCGGCCACTTTAACGCTGCGCAGGTGAGTTTGGCCACCGGAGAGCGAGCTGTCGTGGTAGAACAAGTACCACTTTCCGTTGAACTCTACGATGGAGTGGTGGTTGGTCCAACCCAATACTGGCTCAAGTACTACACCTTGATAGGTGAATGGGCCGTAGGGGCTGTCGCCAATGGCGTACATGATGTTGTGGGTGTCGCCAGTGGAGTAGGAGAAATAATATTTGCCGTTGTATTTGTGCAGCCAGGAGGCTTCAAAGAAGCGACGGCCGTTGTCGCCGGTCATTAATGGCTTGCCGTCTTTATCGATGATTTGTACATCCCGTGGCTTCTCCGCGAAGCCCAACATGTTATCGCTCAGCTTGACCACTTTGGCGGAGAGGGCCGGTTGGTCGTTAGCGGGATAAATATCAGCTGCGTTGTAGGTGCCACTGGTCCAGCGTTGCAACTGGCCGCCCCAGATACCGCCGAAATACATATAGTGGCTGCCGTCGCTGTCTTTAAATACAGCAGGGTCGATACTGAAACTGCCTTCGATAGGATTCGGTTCTGCTTTGAACGGGCCGGTGGGTGAATCACTGGTGGCTACACCTATGTGGAAAATATCCTGCTTGTCTTTAACTGGGAAATACAAAAAGTATTTGCCGTTCTTTTCGGCGGCATCAGGCGCCCACAATTGGCGACCAGCCCAGGGAATGTCTTTGATATCCAGCGCAACATCGCTGATGGCAACCGGGCCACCAACAGTGTCCATGGAAAGGATGCGATAGTCTTTCATGGCGAAGTGGTCGCCATTGTCATTTTGTGGAATGCCAGATTCGATATCGTGCGAAGGATAAATATAAATCTTTCCATTAAACACATGAGCCGATGGGTCAGCGGTGTAGATTTCGGTTACCAGCGGCTCGGAAGCCAGCTCAGGTTTTTTCTCTACGGGCGCTGCACTGGCGGTTTCAGGGGCAACAACTTTTTCTTCAGATTTTTTTTCGCAGCCGCTGAACAGGAGCGCGCTGGCGATGGTGGTGACCAGAGTGAGTTTGTGAAATGTATGCATCTTCTTCTCTCTTTGTGTGAAAGGGCGCTGTGTTAATAGGATTTCTTGTCGCAATCCCGGCCAATATAGAGGTTGATCCTGCAGGTGTAAACAGATCGCCGCAATCAACATTGCAATTGTGGCGACTAGCACTTCAGTTGGGTGTGCCGTGTATTTGTTAATGAGCTGGCACTGATGGAACAACAGGTTTTACCAATGCCAGAGCGTCCCATCTTCCAAGCGATTTACCGGCAAAGCGGCGCGCTGGTAGGGATATTTTGCGGCGAGCTTTTCATCTATATCCACACCATGGCCGGGTGCTTCGCCGGGCGTGAAATAGCCATCGTTGAATTGATAGGTGTGTGAAAAAACCTGTTCAGTTAATTCGTTATGCGCCATGTGTTCCTGAATACCAAAATTTGGCACCCAATAATCAAAATGCAATGCAGCGCCCATACACACAGGCGATAAATCTGTCGCACCATGGAAGCCGGTGCGCACGTTATACAGGCTCGCCAAGTCCGCAATGCGGCGCACATGGGTGATACCGCCGGCGTGGACAATGGTAGTGCGTATGTAGTCGATCAATTGATTCTGGATAAGTTCACGGCAATCGTGAATGCTGTTGAATACTTCACCCACCGCAAGCGGTGTAGTGCTGTGCTGGCGAATCAGTTTGAAGGATTCCTGGTTTTCTGCCGGTACCGAATCTTCCAGCCAGAACAGATGATAGGGCTCCAGTTCTTTTGCCAGGCGCGCCGCTTCAATTGGGGTTAAGCGGTGATGCACATCGTGCAGCAGATGAATATCACGGCCAAACTCTTTGCGCACAGCGGCAAATAATTCCGGTACAAAATTTAAATATTTTTCGGTGGACCAAACTTCCGTCGATGGCAAATCAGCATCGGCTGGTTCGTAATTTTTGTTGCCGGTGGCTACGCCGTAAGTTTTTTTGATGCCGGGAATACCCGACTGCACACGAATCGCTTTGTAGCCTTTTTCTTTCGCTTTCTCTACGGCGCGCAGCGTCGATTCTAGGTCGGCACCATTCGCGTGGGTGTAAGCCATGATGCGCTCGCGGCTTTTTCCGCCCAGCAATTGGTAAAGTGGCATATTGGCCGCTTTGGCTTTGATGTCCCAGAGCGCTACGTCTACTGCTGCCAGTGCTGTCATGCCCACGGGACCGCGGCGCCAGTAAGCTCCGCGATAAAAAAATTGCCAGATGTCTTCAATCTGTTGCGGGTCGCGGCCAATCAGCGCCGGCACCATATAATCTTCCAGATAAGACACCACCGCTTTTTCGCGGCCGTTCAGGGTGGCATCGCCGATGCCGTAAATTCCCTGGTCAGTAACAATTTTCAACGTGACAAAATTTCTGCCGGGGCAGGTGACAATCACTTTTGCATCAATAATTTTCATCTACAACACTCAGAACAACTAACTAGTGACTTGCCACTAGTAGCTAGTGGCTCCGTTTGGGGCTTTCTGCCGGGCCGAGGTAACTCGGGCGCAGTCCGCCAGTATTGATTTGAATCCGCTGCAAGGTCAGGCCCGGATCTAATGCGTAAATACGCAGGTGATGAGCGCCGGCATTGGCGTTGTGCTGGCTGGTGCCAACACGCATTTCGCTGCGCACAGATTCTTCCCAGGCGGCGTCGCTGCGATCCTGCACCAGGTCGATGACTTGCGGCGCTTCATCATCAATCGCAACCGCATATTTCAAGCCGCGACCAGGGCTGAAAGCCCAGCTGGGGGCAAAGAGCGCATCCACTTTAATCTCGCCAGCGCTCAACAAGTAGACGCTGTATTCGAGCCAGGGCGCATTGCTGGCATCAGCAAAAGATTGCAAAGGTACAGGGAACACCGACATGGATGACAGCGCGCGGCCATGTTCGGGAATCTTCTCCCAGCCATACCCCTGTACGCGTTGCGCCTTGCTGAAGTGTTCTGCCTCTATCGCCACCGCACCATCAGCTTCGATGAAGCCTTTGAAACCCTTGGCCACAGGCTCGGGGTTAAAGGCGCTCACTTTGATGGAGGCACCGCCATAGCCTGTGCCTGTGATTTGCACTTTACCGCTACTGAGGCCCTTGGGCGCCTTGCTCCAATCGATAGAGACCAGCAAACGCACTTGGGATTCAACTTGTATACTAGTGTAATTTATTTTTATCCAAGGGTCGCTAGTTTTTGCAGAAATTTTAAAGGGCGTTGTTCCTTTATTGAACACTTCGATAAAACGTTCCTGTTTTCCGTAGGGATCAAAGCGGGGCAACTCGTAAGCTCCCGTGTGTGGCCAGACAGAAGCGGCGGCTAATGGCCAAGCGGAGCTGCTGCCTTCTGGCGCAACACCCATGTCGGCCGCGTTGTGAGGCTGGCGGTCATAGAGCAAGGGCATGGTATTGGCGGGCGGGTTGTTCCAATGGGTGTAGCCAATGTGCGGCTGATCCATAAAGTGCGCCCACTTGCCCTTGCTGAGTTCGGTGTCGTAACGATGTTGCAAATCGGCATCGGCTTTAAAAAGTGCGCGGGCTTTATCGGCGTAGTCGTTGGCATTGGCTCGACCTTGTTCGGCATAGAGATGGTTCTTGCCCACATTGTCGTACAGCTCGGTCACTATAGCGCTGGCAGTTACCGGGTGCTGAACTAACTGGAAGTAAGCATCTTTAGCATCCGCCGGGATTTTGCTTGCCAGGGCTTCGGCTTTGTTGCGCAGGTTTTTGATATCAGCGGTTACACGATCCGCTTCGTCGTAATTTAATTGGCTGTAAGTATCTTCATCTTGCAGCTCGGGTTTGCGACGCAGGTTGTGACGCGTGTAGCCCGTCATCAACTCGGCAATATCATTGGCGTATTGCGGGCCAAATTCGCGTTCAGCCCAGAGCTTGCTGAATTCAGGTATACGCTCTTTCGGCCAGGCGTCGGGGTTCCAGGCCATACGTAAAAAGTATTCGATGGGATATTCCATCGGCTTTAAATCACCTACGTTCACAATCCAGATTTTGTCCGCGCCATAGCGATAGGCGAGGTTCATTTGCTCCCAGATTTTGGCGATGGAAATAGTATTGATCCAACGATAAGAGCGCGGGCCGCCCACGTAATCGAAGTGATAATAAATACCGGCACCGCCCACACGTTTACGTTCGTCAGCAGTGGGCAAGCGGCGAATGTTGCCCCAGTTGTCATCGCACCAGAGCAGTGTCACATCGTCAGGAACGCGCATACCTTTTTCGTAGTAGCCCTGTACTTCTTTGTAGAGCGCCCAGACTTGCGGTACTTGCTCGGCGGGTTTGCCGAAGACGTTGGCGATAATCTCGCGTTGGTCTTTCACGATGGTTTCCAGCAATGAAATATTTTCGCCTTCGGACATAGGCTCATCGCCATCGCCGCGCATGCCCATGGTGATAACACTTTCGTAATTTTTATTGCGGGTGACGCCCTCTTTCCAGAAGGGATAGAGCGTGGCTTTGTTGCTGTGATAGTCCCATTTGCCTTTGTCGCCGCCCCATTCTTTGTGGGCGCGCATCATAGGTTCGTGGTGCGAGGTGCTCATCACAATGCCGTACTCATCGGCCAATTGCATATTGAGTGGATCGTCCACATTGAAGGCGTTATTCCACATAGCGGGCCACAAATAATTCGCTTTCAGGCGCAGCAATAATTCAAATACGTGCTCGTAAAAATCGTGGTTGTAATTGCCGTAGTTGGCCATTACCCAATTGGTGAGCGCGGGGGCTTCGTCATTCAGGAAAATGCCGCGGTATTTGATTTTGGGCATTTCCTGCACGCGGGTATTTTTGAGTATGGCGAGGCTGCTGTGTTTTTTTACTGGCACATCGGCCCACCAGTACCAGGGCGATACACCAATTTGCTCGGCCAAATCATAAATGCCATAGCTGGTGCCGCGTTTGTTACTGCCGGCAATCACCAGTGCGGTTTTAATGCCTGCGCGAGGATTTTGCACCACAGAAATCTGGTAGGCATCCCATTGATTGGCGATGCCGCTCACATCAATTTTTTTAGTAGACACCAATTCGTCGATCAATTTGCTTTGGCCGAGCGTGCCTATGATTACCGCTTGCTCGCCAAGTTTGGCGGCATCCTGTTCCAGCGTTGGTTTGTGGGCGCTGACTTTTTCGATATCAACTTGCAAGTTGCGCGCGGCGCGTTGCACACCGGGATAATCGTTGGTGTCCACATAGATAGTCGCCGTGGCTTTTTCACCGGCGATAACCAAATCCCCGGTTGTCGCTTTTTCGGTGATATAGGATTTTTCGCCCAGTGCGAAAGCCGGCAAGCTCAGGCTTGCAAGCAATGTGCACAGGGCGCCAAGTGTCAGGGGATTTTTTGCGAGCATAGTCAAAACACCTAAGCTGTTGATGAGTGAATCGGAATAATTATTGAGGTTCGCTGCGCACATGCATGCCGATATAAGTTCCCACAAAACCACCGGCAACACTGCTGCCAAGTAGTGTTGCATCGGCATCTTTTAATAAGGCAATGGGTTGGTTGGCGGCATCCAGCCAATAAAACGAAATTCTTCCGCCATTACCCTCTATGCGCAGGCTCAGATCTTTGGCGGAGTTGACAAGCGGCGCCTGTGCAAGAATTTTGCGCACACCTTTTTGCACTTGCTCAACAAAGAGTTCGTAATTCTCTTTTTGTCCTTGCGTCACCTTTTTCACACCGAAAAAATAATGAAAAGATTCGTTTTGGAAAGCGGCTATACCTGCAGAAATCCTGGTGCTTTTTGGCAATTGCAAATGGGTTTGTGCTTCAAAATGTGTGTGCTGCTGGCGGCGTGCAATAAATGCAGGCTGCGCGAGGCTTGTGAGCGGATTTTCCGTTGCGTATATGTCTATACCGCCAGTTTTGGCGATGCTGTACCAGGCTGTATCCAGCGTGCCCAAAATATTCCAGGGAGAGGCCAACCCCGGGTTGGTGAAGTGATCCGTCCAGGTGAAATTGCCGGTGGTGGTTTCGCTGGCAATGGCTTTTGCATTAATTACCGGGCGTTTTAGTCGTAGCGGAACAGGTTTGCCTGCGTCGACAATAATGGGCCAGCCATCGTTCCAATGCACGGGATGCAAAAAGGTTTCGCGGCCGGTATTGAAATTAGTTTTATTGTAAGGGCGTGTACCCAAAAATACGGCCCACCATTCGCCCTCTTTGGTTTGCACCAAATCTGCATGGCCCGTATTGGCAACGGGGTTGCTGCGATTAGGATCAAGATCGCGCTGGGTAAGAATCGGGTTGTGCTCGTAGGGTACAAAGGTGTCTTTCAAACTGCGGCTGCGAAATACCACAGCGGAATGGTTTGCCTCAGTGCCGCCTTCTGCGGCGAGCAAATAATACCAGCTACCGATTTTGTAGATATGTGGGCCTTCAATCCACACAGGTTTTTTGCTGATGTCGGTGCCGCCATTCACTAACAAACGCCGTGAATTTTTGATGATTTTTTTAGTGGTCAGGTCAAATTCCCATTGCCATATGGCGCGGTGACCTTGGTAAAGCGGTTCACCCTGTGGCTCATCGTTATGGGTGATGTACACGCGGCCATCGTCATCAAAAAAGATATCGGGATCTATACCGCCAACTTCGGGCAACTCAATGGGGTCAGACCAGGGACCTGCAGGATTATTGGCGGTCACCAGAAAATTTCCACGCGTGTCTACCAGGGTGGTAATCAAGTAAAACACACCGTTGTGATAGCGCAGCGTCGGTGCGTAAATACCACGTGACACCTGTTGGTTGTGCAGTGGTAATTGTTTTGGGGTTACCAATGCGTAGCCGAGCGATTCCCAATGCACCAAATCCTTGCTGTGAAAAATCGGCACGCCGGGCGACCAGGAAAAAGAGGAGTTCGCAAGATAATAATCTTCACCAACTCTTGTGATACTCGGGTCGGGGTGGAAGCCGGCGAGTATCGGGTTTTGAAATTCATCGGGCGCTAAAGGTGCCGCGAATATTGCATCTTTGCCTTCATAAGTGAAGTTGTGAAAGTGTACGGATTGAGCGGGTGAGCAGAGACCATTCAGGCTTAGTGAAAACCCTCCTAGCAGTGTTATGAGTGCAGTGTATTTCATAAGCGGCTACTCAATTGATCGGAAAGCTATAAAACGCTGGCCCGTTTTAGCGAGCCAGCGAATAAATAATGTTACAGATTAGTACAGGTAGTACCCATGAGCGCATCGGCAAATCCACGCAATGCGGGTTTGTCGTTGTAGTTGTCATCAAACAGAAGTGGCCAGGTTAAGTAGTCTTTGGTGTTTAACCAGGAGCTTTTATCAACGGAACCCCAGACGGTAATACCCGCCCTTAAATTTGCCGGCACTGTGTTCAGATAGGCCGCGATAATGTCGCAGTAACGTTTCTTTTGTTCCGTGGCGAGGTCGTTGGTGAAAGTCGTCACTTTATTGCCGGGCCAGCCGCTGCTGTAGGGATTGTTGACGGAGACATCAAGTTCGGAAATTTTTACTTTTAAGCCTTTATCAACCACTTTTTTCATGGCGGCGCTAATAGTGGCAACCGGGGGATAATCCATAGTGACATGCATCTGGAAGCCCACGCCTGTGATAGGTATGTCGCGGGCTTGGAAATCGGTGAGCATTTCCACCAGCTTGGTCATCTTGGCTCCGTTTTGTTCGATGTTGTAATCGTTGTAAAACAGATCCACGTTCGCATCGGCCAAGCGAGCGGCTTTAAATGCACGCTCAATATAAACCGCGCTATTGCCACTCTTGATATAAAAGGGTGAGTCAGTACGGAAACTGGAGGGGTTACCGTCGGTAAGCGCTTCATTGACAACATCCCAGCTCGCAATATTGTTGGATGCTTCAAAGTGATCGACAAGTGTGGTCACATGGTCATCCAGCATTGTCAAAAAGTCGCTGGCTGATCCAGCCCAATTTTTCATGAACGCAGGTACTTGATAATCCGCATGCCACAACAATGTGTGAGCGTGGATTTTAATATTTTTGCTTTTAGCATAATTAACGAATGCATCGGCATCAGTGAAATAAAACGTGTCTTGTGCCGGATGCATGTAGCTGACTTTCATGATGTTGCCAGCCGTCATCTGATTAAAATGTTTTTCCGCCAGAGCTTGTTCTTTGGGGTTGGTAAGAATGTTGTATGTAGGGCTATCTGTATTTGATACCGCTATACCAATGGGGAATGTTGCCAAATCTTTTAAGTGATCCACCTGTGCCGAATAGACGGTGGGTGCACTGGATGATGAGCTACTTGACGTGCTGGTAGCAATTGCGCTGCTGGTGGCAGCCGAACTACTGGACGATGTAGCGACAGCCGAGCTCGTAACGGCAGAGCTCGTTGTGGCGGTCGGTGTGCTTGAGCCGGAGCTTCCGCCTCCACCGCCACAGGCGGACACTATCAAACTCAGGCTCAAAGGAATTAACAAAGGGTTGATCAACTTACGCATTGCACTCTCTCTTTTCAGGTTATTGTTATGAATTTCTATGTATCTTTTGGTCAATTAAACCATAAGTGTTTTATTCTTGTATACAAGGGTGCAGTGGGAAAATGTAAGGAATTATTTAGCGGGAGATGACTTGTCGGTGTGTTGCAGCAGGGCCTGTATTGCACAGGCCCCAGTAGTTTAAAACTTGCCGACGGGTGGTGTTGATGTTTGGCAGGGGCCAGCGCACTCACGGTAGAGCAGTATCTGGTGGTGTCCACTTATGGGGGTGAAATGTTGGTCCAGCCATTGTTGGGTATTGGCATCTATGTATTTTTTGCTGATCACCACAAAATCCCGGGTTGTGTTCGTCAGCAGCTTTTGCAGGTCGCCAGCCTCGTAAACTGCGCGTGCTTTGCCGGCGGAGTAGAACTCTGATGAGTAGAGACGCTGGTTGTAGTAAATGAGCTGGCTGTCGGCAGTTGGCCGCAGTTGCTGGTAGAGCGCGACCATATCTTTTTCGCTGCGTTTGCCCACTACCTCGGGCGCCAGGCAAAACAATCCCAGGCAAATAACAGCAAACACCGGCGTTAGCAGGGACAACAGGATCACGTTGCGTTGGTTGAGCTCGCCACGTTGCTTGTTGAAGTGCAGGATAAACTCCGCCAGCAAAATCGCGCAGGCAGGCATGGCGGGCAGTACGTAGGGCGAAAGGATATTGTGTGCAAAAGTGAAAAACAGCACCGGCAATATGGCCCAGCACAACAGATAATTTAACCAGGGGTTTTTCAGTGGTGCGCGCCAATTCAGTGATTGCTTATGCCTGAATGCCAGCCAGGCGGCCAGCAGTGGCCAGGGCATAAGTCCGCCCAGGTATAACCCCCAGATAGAGCCCAAAGGTTTGGCGTGGGGATTGCCGAACATATCGCCCTTCCAGCCGCTCACTAAAAACCGCTCTATATGTTCGCCGACAATGAAGTAGTGCAAAAAGCCAGGCGTGCGACTTTCGGCTAACCAATACCAGGGGCCGGCCAGCAGCAGTGTCACCAGGCTACCGGTCAACCAGGGCAGGCGTTGCCATAGGTCGCGCCACTGGCGATTCACCAGCACCCAACAAGCGGTAGGTAAACCGGCTAGCACAAATACCAGTGGACCTTTGGCGAGCAGGCCGAGTGCCAGGCTGGCAAAAAACAGATAACCCCAATGACGTTTGGCGTTGGGCTGCATCGCCTGCCAAAAGCTGATCATGGCGATAGTGGTCGCCAGCATCAGGCTCAGGTCGGTCATGACTATCCCGGCCGATGCGCAAAACAGCAGGCTGGTTGCCAGTACCACCAAGGTGAGCTGACGTAACTGGGCTGAATACTGGCGCAGCCACTGATAAACCAGCGCCAGGACGGCCAGCGAGAGCAGCAATGACGGCAAGCGGGCCGCAAACTCATTGATACCAAACAATTGCATGCTAATAGCGGAAAGCCAGGTCGACAGCGGCGGCTTGGCCCAGAAGGGAACGCCGTAATCGTGCAAAGGTGTTACCCAATTACCGGTTTCGAGCATCTTGCGGGCGATTTCGCCGTAGCGCGCCTCGGTGGTGTCCGTTAGGGGAATCAACCACATGGCAATAGCTCGCAGTACCAGGGTTGCTCCCAGTATCAGCCAGAGATAAAGGCTGTAATGTTTCGCAAGGCTAAGTGGATGGGGCTTGGCTGGCAGCTCAGGGCTGGCAGCAGAGGTTGCAGTGAGCATAGTTATTTTCCTGCATTGTTTGGGCTAGTGGTGGGTTAGGGCAGTGACACTGCCGGATGGCTAGCTTGCGCAGGAAAGGTTTCAGTTGTGCTATGTGGCGAGGGGGAATGGCGGTGGCGTTTTGCTCCCGCCATGTCTGTTGGCAGAGTTAAAACATGCCCAGACTATTGGGGCTTTCGGCAGGTGCCGCCTGGCCCACATCCCACAGCTCCAGGATTTTTTCGCCTTGAAAGCGGAAGATATGTACTACGGCTATGTCGGTAGGTTGCCCGGTCATGGTGACACGCGAGTGCACGGCAACCAGATCGCCTTCAGCGATGCTGCGCTGTATCTCGAATACCTTGTTGGGATTGTTTTTGGCATTCTCCTCCATGCCGTTGATCAAGCTGTCGGCATCGGGGCCGAACCAGGGATTATGGTGGGCAAAGTGCGGGCTGGCGAACTGCTCGAAAGCCTTGCGCGCCTTGCCCGTGGCGCACAGGTGGAGAAACTCCTCGGCTATTTCTTTCAAACTCATGATTGTTCCCTCAGGGTCGCTGGCTGTTAATTGTTTGTCGCTGAAAATAAAAAAGGCCGCATAAGCGGCCTTTTTGTAACACAAGTGGAGGTTGTAACCCAAGCGGGGGTTAGCCTTCCATATTTTCCAGTTCTACACCTTTGGTCTCTTTCACCCACCAGATTACGAAGAATACGGAGAAGAGAGAGAAGGCTGCATAGATGCTGTAAGCGCCCGCCAGGCCCAGTGAAGAGGCCAGCAGAATCGGGAAGCTCCAGGTGATCAGGTAGTTGGCCGCCCATTGCGCAAAACCGGCAATCGCCAAACCTGTACCGCGGATTTGGTTGGGGAACATTTCGCCCAACATGATCCATACCACGGGACCCCAGGACAGGTTGAAGAAAATCACGTAGAGGTTGGCGGCGATCAGGGCGGTGGTACCCATGGTGCCACTCAATGCAAGATTGCCCTTAGCATCAAGCGGTGCGCCAGCGAAAGCGTAGGCTACCAGTGCCAATGTAATGGTCATACCTATGGAGCCCACCAGCAGCAGCGGTTTGCGGCCGATCTTGTCCACAAAGAAGAATGTGATGAAACAGGCGGCAATAGATACCAGGCCTGAACCTACGTTGATAAACAGCGAGTCATTTTCAGAGAAGCCAGCGGCTTGCCAGAGTACAGCGCCGTAGTAGAACACTACGTTGATGCCCACGAATTGTTGCAGCACAGCCAAACCAATACCTACCCAGACGATGGGGCGAACACGGTTTTTGGTTTTGTCGATCAAGTCTGAGAAGCTGGGTTGGTGATCGTGAGCAAGGGAGTTGTAAATGTCGGCAACGGTGCGTTCGGCAGTTTTGGCGCCGTAGAGTTTGGTTAACACGCCCAGGGCTTTGTCTTTTTTACCACTGGCAACCAGGAAGCGCGGGCTTTCAGGTATGACCAGCAAAGAGAACAGGAATACTGCAGCAGGAATCACACCTACCCAGAACATCCAGCGCCAGGAGGCATATTCAAGCCACAGTTTGGAGGTTGAGCCTTTGATGCTGTTATCCGCCAAATAAGCTTTACAGGCATCGGTCGCCACATTGGCGGCAGCGCAAACCTCGTGAGCTGCGCTGGCGGCCAGATAGTAGTTGCTGACGAAAGCAGCAGTCAGACCGGAAATAATGGCGATTTGTTGAATAGAACTGAGTTTACCGCGGAATTCGGCGGGTACCAGCTCACTGATGTAGGCCGGGCAAATGATACTGGCTGCACCAATCGCCAGGCCGCCAATCAAACGGTAAACCACGAACTCGGTAGCGTTGGTAGAAATACCCGCGCCCCAAGCGGAAAGGATAAACAGTGTGGCGGCGAGGATGAGGATACCACGACGGCCGAAACGGTCGGCGAGGAAGCCTGCGAAGAATGCGCCTACAGCGCAACCTGCCAAAATAGACGCAACTGCTATACCTATCACACTGGCATCAGCCTGGAATGATACTTTCAAACCGTCGACGGTACCGTTGATAACGCCGCTGTCAAAACCAAACAGAAAGCCACCAAGCGTGGCGATGATGCTAATAATGACGATAGAGGTCATGTTTCTCTCGTCAGCTGACGTAGAGATACCAACCTCATTGGTGATTGTGGGTGATGAACTCATGGTGATACCTATTATTTTATGGTTAAGCAAAGCTTGTCGTTGTTTATCCCAGCAAACTATTGCCGTTGCTAAGGCCCGCTGTAAAGGCCTGCTGCAAGGGGATGCGCGACCTTAACACATGTTGTGTTGCCGGCATACCAATGCGTCGTGGGTGGCGTATCGGCTGTGGGGCGCGGCCGATACACAGGCGACACCATAGTAAACCAATATGGTTCTATTGACTATATGGTTGCATCCGAGACCACGAGTTGTCCGGATGTAGTCTATTAATACAGCGGAGAATGGTAGAGCTAGACGATATGGCGGTTGGTTTCCGCCATATCGAAGGGAAAGGGTTAAATCTCGAAAGAGAAGCCGCTTTCGGTCAACTGTTCGTAAACCTCAGGGTCAAAGCGGTAGAGGCTGGCGGCGCGGTGCGGTACACCCTGCTGCTTTTCGTTGCAGGGGGTGAGCAGATCCATCTTCATGATTTTGCGGCGGAAGTTGGGCTTGTCCAGCTTGGTATTGAGGATCGCCTCGTAGAGCGCCTGCAGCTGCAACAGGGTGAACTTCTCCGGCAGCAGGTTGAAACCAATAGGTTGGTGGCAGACCTGATGACGCAAAAACTTCATGCCATAGGCGATGATTTCGGCGTGGTCATAAATCAACTCGGGCAGGTTGTTAACACTCTGCCAGCTCACGTCATCCGCCGCCTGGCCGGCTACCAGTGAATAGTGCTCGGCGCTTACCAGAGCGTAGTAGGCGATGGTGACTACACGTTCAGTGGGGAAACGATCCACACGGCCAAAGGTTTTGAGCTGTTCCAGGTATAGCTGCTTAACACCGGTCAATTCTTCCAGTAAGCGATAGGCGGCGTCGCGCAGGTTTTCATCGTAGCGAATCCAGCCACCCGGTAGCGCCCATTTGCCTTCGTGCATGGGGTCGGTCTGCTTTACCAGCAGGATTTTCAGCTCGTCGTGGTCGAGGCCAAAAACCAGGTTGTCGATAGAGAGTGCCTTGATGACATCGGGCGGCAATTGCAGCGGCTCTACATGGCTGCTGGTGGTGCTGGCATTGGTTGTCACTGGTTGATCCTGTGTAGTTATGAGGTGCTTTTGTCGTTGTTGGGGGATTGTAATTTTTTGTAAACCCCGCCGGCAAATAGTGATTATTACTATTTGAAATAGTATTTCTTACTATATGGATAAGTGCATTGTAATGCCATCTGACCAATTGTCCACCAACTGGGCCCATCTGCGAAGCTGGGCGCGTTAAATAGTCTTGTGGTCAAGACGACAATAAGATATGCTAATAGTCATTAAGAACAATAAGTGCTGCTGCATCCGATAAGCGCTGCATGTCCACTGATATATGGCCTTAGCCACCCGTAATCCAAAAGAGATTTCATATGCTGTTTCTTGGAATAGATGTGGGGAGCTCCTCCACCAAACTGTCTGTTATCGACGGCGCCACCGGCAAGTGCCTGGGGGCCCAGTCCTACCCTGAAACCGAGCTGGCCATTGGCAGCCCGGAGCCAGGTTTTGCCGAGCAGGATCCGGCCGTCTGGTGGGATTGCATCAAGCGGGGTTCCGCCAAACTGTTCGCCAGCGGCAAGTTTGATCCCAAGCAAATCAGTGCCATTGGCATCTCTTATCAAATGCACGGTTTGGTTGTTGTCGACAAAGATCAACAGCTGCTGCGTCCATCCATCATTTGGTGCGATAGCCGCGCTGTGCCATTGGGTAACGCTGCGCTGGCCGATTTGGGCAGCGATTATTGCTTCGGTCATCTGCTGAATTCACCCGGCAACTTCACCGCCGCCAAGCTGCGCTGGGTGCAAGAAAACCAACCGGAGATCTTCAGCAAGATCCACAAAGTCATGCTGCCAGGCGATTACATCGCGATGAAATTGACCGGCGAAATCACCACCACCGCATCCGGTTTATCCGAAGGCACTTTGTGGGATTTCAAAGAGCAGCGCGTTGCAACTGAATTGCTGGATCACTGGGGTATTTCGCACTCAGTCATCCCTGCAATCGTGCCCAGCTTTGGTGTGCAAGGTGTAGTGCGCAACGATGTGGCCGCTGAACTAGGCTTAAGTGCGGGTGTAAAAGTTTGCTACCGCGGCGGCGACCAGCCCAACAACGCATTCAGTTTGAATGTGCTTGAGCCGGGCGAAGTGGCGGCGACTGCCGGTACCTCCGGTGTTATTTACGGTGTAACAGATGCACCGGCGGCAGATCTGGAATCGCGCGTAAATACTTTCTTGCATGTAACCAGCACAGAAGAGAAACAACGCAACGGCGTGTTGGTATGTGTGAATGGTTGTGGCCGTTTGTATTCCTGGTTGCGCCAGACTATCAGCGCTGCTGGTAGCACACCGGCCTACCCGCTGCTGAATTCTTTAGCCGAACAAGTTGCCGTGGGCAGCGATGGTTTGGTGTTCCATCCGTTCGGCAATGGTGCCGAGCGTATCTTCCAAAATAAAAATCTCGGTGCGCAGCTGCGCAACCTGGATTTCAATCGTCATGGTTTGGGCCACATGGTGCGTGCAGCGCAAGAGGGCATTGTGTTCTCACTCAACCAGGGCTTTGACGTACTTAAATCTTTGGGTGGCAGTTGTGAAGTTGTGCGCGCCGGCAAAGGCAATATGTTTTTGAGTGATGTATTTACGCAAGCCTTTGCCAATACCACACAAGCCGCGGTGGAATTATTCGAAACCGACGGTGCTGAAGGTGCAGCGCGTGCGGCGGCATTGGGTGCAGGTTTTTATGCATCGGCCAAAGAAGCTTTTAGCGGTTTGACTCGCCTACAGGTGATTGAACCCAAATCAGGATTGTTGGCGCAGTACCAGGATGCTTACCAGCATTGGGTATCGCTGTTGCCAAAGGAATAATTTTTAAATACGTGTTGGACGTAATTAATCGGGGAGTCGTCATCCCGTAGGGATCCAGTGCCTTTGCTGTTGTGTAAATACAAAGGCACTGGATCCCCTGGCGGGGATGACGACTCCCTTCAAAAAAACAAATTTGTTAATTTTACAAAAGACATTTTCGAATTTTTAAACCACGAGGTGATTTATGAGCGTAGTTCTCGGCAGTAAAGAATATTTCCCCGGCATCGGCAAAATCGGTTACGAAGGCGCTGATTCCGATAACCCACTGGCATTCAAATACTACGACGAAAACCGCGTGGTAGCCGGTAAGACCATGAAAGACCATTTCAAGTTTGCCACTTGCTACTGGCACACTTTCTGCGGCGCTGGTCACGATCCTTTCGGTCCAGGCACAAAAATTTTCCCATGGGCTGCTACTACTGATGCCGTTGCGCGTGCGCACGAAAAAATGGACGCTGCGTTTGAGTTCATCACTAAAATCGGCACTCCATACTACTGCTTCCACGATATCGACCTGGTTGACGAAGGTTCTTCTCGTGCAGAAACGTCAAAGCGTTTGCAAACCATCGTTGAATACGCCAAACAAAAACAAGCGGCTTCTGGTGTGAAACTGTTGTGGGGTACTGCAAACCTGTTCTCCAACCCACGTTACATGAACGGTGCTTCTACCAACCCGGATTTCAACGTAGTGGCTTACGCCGGTGCGCAATTGAAAGACGCGCTGGATGCAACCATCGCATTGAACGGCGAAAACTATGTATTCTGGGGTGGCCGTGAAGGTTACATGAGCTTGCTCAACACCGACATGAAACGCGAACAAGAACACATGGCGCGCTTCCTGACCATGGCTCGCGATTACGCACGTGGCCAAGGCTTTAAAGGTACTTTCTTCATTGAGCCAAAACCAATGGAGCCATCCAAGCACCAATACGATTTCGATGCTGAAACTGTAATTGGTTTCTTGCGTCACCACGGTCTGGATAAAGATTTCAAACTTAACCTGGAGACCAACCACGCGACTCTCGCTGGCCACACCATGTGCCACGATATGCAAGCTGCTGCTAACGCTGGCATGTTGGGCTCACTGGATGCCAACCGCGGCGATTACCAAAACGCTTGGGACACTGACCAGTTCCCTTACAACATCAACGAAACTGTTGAGATGATGTTGGTATTGCTGCGCAGCGGCGGCCTGCAAGGTGGTGGTGTTAACTTCGATGCGAAAGCACGTCGTAATTCTCCAGATCCAGTAGACCTGTTCTACGGCCACATCGGCGGTATGGATACTTTTGCTCGCGCATTGATTATCGCTGACAGCCTGATTCAGCAATCACCGCTGGAAGGCATGCGCAAAGAGCGTTACTCAAGCTTCGATGCAGGCAATGGTGCTCTGTACGAACAAGGTAAACTGACTCTGCAACAACTGGCTGACCTGGGTAACGCTGGTGGCGAAGTGAAATTGACCAGCGGCCGTCAAGAGTTGTACGAAAACGTTATCAACCGTTACATCCGTTAATTGTTTGCGATGATTGCGAGAAGTGTTCGGCATCGCAATTATCTAAACAACTGATGTTGAAACTGCCAATCACTGCGGCTGCATTTGCCGGGGTGATTGGCAGTTTTCATTTGTGCCCTGACAACTATAACTACAACAGAAAATTGGCACGGCTGTGCTTTTCCAACAACAAAAAATAAAACACTTCTGCGGTAGATTTTCACCTTATGTAAAAACTGACACGCTGGCCAAAAATAAAAGGAACAACTATGAAAATAACATCGTCTGTTTTATCGCTATCGCTGCTAATCGGCGCAGCAGCCCAAGCTGAGGCTCCGCTTCCTTATAAAGATCCGAAGCAGCCTACCGAGGCGCGTGTGCAGGATTTATTGTCGCGCATGACGCTGGACGAAAAAGTTGCCCAACTGGAAACCCTCTGGGAAAAACGTAAGCAGTTGGAAAACGACAAAACTGAATTTACACCCGAGCACGCCAAAGCATTATTAGGCAATGGTATAGGTGAAATTGCGCGCCCCGCCGAAGGTAAAGCCTCTGCGACATCACCCAACAAAACGCCATTGCAAACCGCGGTCTACACCAATGCGATTCAACAATGGGTAAAAGAAAATACCCGTCTTGGAATTCCGGTGATCTTCCACGAGGAAGCGCTGCACGGTCACGCCGGCCGCAACTCCACCAGTTTTCCACAGGCCATAGGTTTAGCCAGTACCTGGAACCCTGAGTTGCTGCAAGAAACTTATTCAGTGATTGCGCAAGAAGTTCGCGCCCATGGTGCGCAACAAGCACTGGCGCCAATTCTCGATGTGGCGCGTGATCCACGCTGGGGCCGCATCGAAGAGACCATGGGCGAAGATCCTTATTTAATTGCCGCTATGGGTGTTTCTGCGGTGAAAGGCTTTCAGGGTGGTGAAAATGGTGTTGCCAACGATCATGTGGTCGCAACGCTTAAACATTTGGCGGGCCACGGTGAACCCACCGGTGGTTTAAACATTGCGCCTACACCTGTCGGCGAGCACGGCCTGCGTGAAATTTTTTTATTCCCGTTTGAAGCTGTTGTAAAAAATGCGCACCCGCGCAGTGTGATGGCATCCTATAACGAAATCGACGGTGTGCCTTCACACGCAAACACCAAGTTGCTCAATGGCATATTGCGTGGCGAGTGGGGCTTTGATGGCATGATCGTGAGTGATTATTTCGCGATTACCGAATTTATCACCCGCCACAAAATAGCGGACAACACGAAAGATGCTGCACTTATCGCTTTTAAAGCCGGGGTTGATGTGGAAACCCCCGACGCCGACGCCTATCAGAATCTGAAGGCTTTGGTAGAAGAGGGCAAGATTACCCAGCAGCAAATCGATGTGGCTGTCGCACGAGTGCTACGTGAGAAGTTTAATCTCGGTCTGTTTGAAAATCCCTATGTGCAAACCAAAGGCGTGGATGAATTTGTTGGCAATGACAAGCACCGTGCACTTTCACAGCGCGCCGCCGAGCAAACAGTCGTGTTGTTGAAAAACGACAACAAGCTGTTGCCGCTGGATGCTAAAAAATTAAAATCCATCGCCGTGATTGGTCCCCATGTACATGAAACTTTGCTCGGTGGTTACAGCGATGTTCCCAAGAAAACTGTGAGTATCCTGCAAGGTGTAAAAGATTATCTCGGTGGCAAAGTGCAAGTGAATTATGCGCGCGGCGTAAAAATTACCGAGGATGACTGGGCGCCAGGTGCCGATACGGTTGCTGCCAATAGCTTGTCCAAAGAGCGTTGGAATAAAGATGGTGTGACACTGGCGAAACCCGAAGAAAATAAAAAGCTAATTGCTGATGCGGTTGCCACTGCACAAAAAAGTGATGTGGCAGTCGTCGTCGTAGGCGATAACGAAGCTACCTCGCGCGAGGCTTGGGCTGATAATCACTTGGGTGATCGCGCTGATCTGGATCTTGTTGGACAACAACAGGATTTGGTCGATGCCGTGTTAGCTACAGGTAAACCAACGGTGGTAATACTGAACAATGGCCGTCCGCTTTCCATCACCAAAATTTCACAAACTGCCCCTGCGATCATCGAAGCCTGGTATCTCGGGCAGGAAACTGGCAGCGCCGTCGCGCGCGTATTGTTTGGCGATGTAAATCCCGGTGGAAAATTACCTGTGAGTTTTGCACGTTCTGTCGGCCATTTGCCGGTGTACTACAACCATAAACCTTCGGCCAAGCGCGGTTACGAATTTGATGAAACCAGCGCGCTTTATCCTTTCGGTTTTGGTTTGAGCTACACGCAATTTACCTACTCGGATTTCAAACTGGACAAAGCTGATGCCAAAGCGGGCGATATCATCAATGTGAGTGTGAAAATCACCAACAGTGGTGATCGCGCTGGTGACGAAGTAGTCCAACTCTATACGCACGATTTGGTTGCCAGTCGCACACGTCCCGTAAAAGAACTGAAAGGCTTCAAGCGTTTGAGCCTCAAAGCGGGTGAAAGTACGCGCGTGAATTTTGCGCTCTCTGCCAACCAGCTCGGTTTTTATGATACGGATATGAAATATGTGCTGGAGCCAGGTGTGTTTGACGTAATGCTGGGCAGTTCATCGCAGGATATTCGCGGCCAGGGCAAGTTGAATATCACTGGCAATTTGGCGGATATCACGCAACAAAAAGTTTATTTTAGTAATGTGAGTGTTTCTAAGAAGTAATTTGATTCGTGCATGTGTTTTCGTAGAGTAGGTTGGAAGAGCGCAGCGACTTCCGACAGATCGCGTGATGGCTTCCGAATGCCGGAAGTCGGCTTCGCCTCTTCCAGCCTACCTGATTGATCTGTAACGGAGAAGTGTAAATCCCCTTGCCAGCTGTATGACGTAGGCTCAAAATACTGTTTTTATATACAGTATTGGTGCCCCATGAATACTGACGATGATTATGTCGACCCCGCCCCCTGGATTCCCGCCCAACCCAAGCCGCGCAAGGGGCGCGGTGCGGTGAGCAACATCACCGGTCGCTACGAAACCCAGCTGATAGAAACGGTGGATGATGGTTGGTGGCAGGATGAGAGTGAGGAGCTGCCCTCGCTCAAAACCATAGTCACACCCGAGCTGGCCAAGAAAATCCTCAGTCGCAACCAGTCACCTGATATTCCCTTCAGTGTTTCACTCAATCCCTACCGCGGTTGCGAGCACGGTTGTATTTACTGTTTTGCGCGGCCAACTCATGCTTATCTCGGCTTGTCGCCCGGGCTGGATTTTGAAACCCGCCTCTACGCCAAAACCAACGCGGCCGAGCTATTGCGGAGCGAATTGGCATCTCCTTCCTATGAAGTCAGTCCGCTGGCATTGGGAGTAAACACCGATGCTTACCAGCCATGCGAGCGTCAATACAAACTCACCCGGCAAGTGCTTGAGGTATTGCAGGAATGTCGGCATCCCGTGGGGCTGATCACCAAATCTTCGTTGATTGAGCGCGATATAGATCTGCTCGCGGAAATGGCGAGCAACAAACTGGCGGTGGCGGCAATCACGATCACCACACTCGACCATAGTGTCTCACGCACGCTGGAACCGCGTGCTGCCTCGCCGAGCCGACGCCTGGAAACGATTCGGCGATTAACCGCTGCCGGTATTCCCGTATCCGTGAGTGTTGCTCCTATGATCCCTTTTGTTACGGAGCAGGAGATGGAAAAAATTATGGAGGCCGCTGCCGAAGCCGGCGCAAAAGGCGCTGGCTATACAGTGTTGCGGTTGCCTTGGGAAGTGAATCCGCTATTTCAGGAATGGTTGCAAACCCATTTTCCCGAGCGCGCCGAGCGTGTGATGAATCGCGTGCGCGATATGCGCGGCGGCAAGGATTACGATGCGAACTTTGAATCGCGTATGCGCGGTGAGGGCCTCTGGGCGGATCTAATTCGCCAGCGTTTCGAAAAATCTCTGGTGCGACTTGGCATGCACAGGAGCCGGCGCTTTTTTGAGATGGATTTAACAAATTTCCGCAAGCCTTTGCAGATTCCCGCCAGAAAAAAATCTAATGGCCAGCAGGATTTATTTGGCTGAGTGTTTTTTGCGCGATATTCCGTAATTGTTATTTTCTGTGGTGTAATCGATTTGCAACAAAGTATTTGAATCTAAGTCAGCGCACAAAAATTGCATTTTCATCCATGAATACGTATGCAGCTAATTGCTGCGCTTCGTTCATCCCCCTACTATTTTTTACCAATGACGCCGCATAGCTACATTAAAAAAATCATGCTCAGTGGCGCAAATAAAAGTAATAACAATAAATATTTATCATCCTGACTACATAAATCCCTTTTTCTTAATATTTTTCATAACAATTTTTTCATAACTATAAGGCCGGGATAGCCATGGTTTGCATTTGCTGCAATCCGCCCCTTATTTGGAGCAAGGTCGCTCCGCAATACCAGTGTTCCTGTTCCGCAAAGCATTTACATAATGGCGGGATTAATCCATTACTAATAATAATTTATGGTATTCACTATGAAAAAACGTGCAACTTTTTTCTCTGGTAAAACAATAGCCTCGGCATTACTGGCGTCCCTTTGCAGTTTGGGAGTTATGACCGAAGCGCGGGCCGATGCAATTTTGCATGCGTTCGACTGGAGCTATGATCAAGTGGCTGATCGCGCTACCGAAATTAAAAACCTTGGCTACAAAGCCGTATTGGTTGCTCCGCCACTTAAAAACAATGCAACTGATCCGGCCTGGTGGCAACACTACCAGCCGGAAGACCTACGAGTGATAGATCATGCGCGCGGCAACAAGGAGTCTTTTATGCGCATGATTGCCGCGTTAAAAGATGCCAATGCCAGCCGCAATGTCGATGTCTATGCCGATATAGTGCTCAACCACATGGCCAACGAACGCAACAATGCGACAGATTTTCCTGGCGCTGCTGCAGTGAGTAACTATGTATCCAATAGCACTTACTGGAACAAGCAAAAATTATTTGGCGATTTGAACGTTGGTTTGTTCAGCAGCGGTGATTTCAATCCGGCTGTTTGCATCAGCAATTACAACGATGTGTGGCAAGTGCAAAACTATCGTATGTGCGGCACCGCGCCTGATAAAGGTTTGCCGGATCTCAATCCCAACTCCTGGGTAGTGCAACAACAACGCAATTATTTGCAAGCGTTGAAAGATCTGGGTGTAAAAGGTTTCCGTATGGATGCGGCCAAACACATGACCATCTGGCATCTTAACCAAATCCTCACATCCACTATCAAAAGCGGCATGTATGTGTTTGGTGAAATCATCACAACCGGCGGTTCAGGCAGTAGTGAATACGATAGTTTTCTCGCGCCTTATTTGAGCCAAACGGATCATAAAGCTTATGACTTCCCATTGTTCGCCACTATTCGCGGCGCCTTCGCCTATGGCGGCAGCATGAGTTCGCTGGCTAACCCTGTGGGCTATGGACAGGCGTTGCAAAATGATCGCGAAGTTACTTTCACTATCACGCACGATATTCCCACCAACAGCGGTTTCCGTTATCAAATTATGGACCCGCAAGATGAATATCTTGCCTATGCCTATGTGATGGGGCGCGATGGTGGTAAGCCGCTGATTTTTAGTGACAACACTGGTACTGATAGCAATCGCTGGGTAAATGCCTACAAAGCGACTCACATCAGCAATATGCTCAAATTCCACAACCGCACCCAGGGGCAAGGTATGGAAGTATTGGCGAGCAACAGCTGCGCGATTTTATTCCGCCGTGGTGAAGAAGGTGTGGTGGGTATTAATAAGTGCACCAGTGACCAGAATTTCTCAGTGAGCACTAACAACCGCTTTAAGTGGAATCGCAATTATCGCGATGTGTTGAGTGGCGGTGCGCTGGTGTATATCACCACCAGCAATTACACCTTCAGTATTCCAGCACGTCAGGCGCGTATGTGGTTGCCTGAATAGTTTTGCTCTTGCAGTTACGACAAGGACGTTGTTTTTTAAATTCCTTCAACATCCAATCCTTCAACATCCAATCCCTCAATGACCAGGATGTCCATTTCACAGGCGCCAGTGCGCAGTTGCACCAGCGCCTGCTAAGGCAGAAATTGCCCTTATCGCGGGTCTAAAGGCTGACCCTTGCCGTCGTTTATATTGTGCAATGTCCTCCTTCATCGTCATTTGGCTTATCAGCGTTCTTTGACAGTGCGAAACATTCCTTCGTATTTCAGCGCTTGGCCTAGGCTATTTTTAATAGCAGGGAAGTTGCCGTTGACGATCGTTAGTCGGCAAGGCAGAGCCGTCGGTATTTCTACATTTCAAGAGGAATTGCATTATGAGCCTGTACAAACCACTGCTGCGAGCCATGTTAGTGTGCTTCGCTATGACTACTGCTGATGCTTTCGCGGATAATCAGATGGAAGCCGTGAAAGATGGCATGCACCAAAACATGAGTGACGAGAAAGCCAAGGTGATGGATAAGGCCGCGGACAAATCCAAAGATATGAAAATGGCTATGGAAAAATCTTTGAAACCTGACAAGGTTTTAATTGCCAGTGCCGAGTCAGCAGCGCCCAAGTCTGTAGGCAAAAACGCTACCGTTGTGGTGATGAATCCTGATGGCAGTATGCGCACCCTGCGCGAAGGCACCAATGGCTTCACCTGTATGCCCGATATGGAAAATACTCCCGGCCCCGATCCCATGTGTTTTGACAAAAACAGTGCCGGATGGGTTCAAGCCTGGTTAGCGCACAAGATACCGCCCAAGGGAAAGGTGGGTTTTATGTACATGCTTCAGGGCGGCACAGATACCAGTAATACTGACCCTTACCTCGACAAGCCAGAAGGTGGTAAGTGGCTGAAAACCGGCCCTCATGTGATGGTGATGGGCGCCGACGACAGCTTTTACGATCAGTACCCCAAAAGTCCTAACCCGGACACTAAGCAGCCTTATGTGATGTGGCCCGGCACTCCTTATCAACATTTAATGGCGCCTGTGGAATAAACGGTCTGTCCACTCCTATGGATAAGTGCCTATGGATAAGTGCCTGGAGATATTATGCATAGAGATGTTGTGCATAAAGATATTGTGCATAGGTGTCGGCAAGAAAATTCTCTTTCGGAATCGCCTCAGGTTACAGGCCTTCGATCACCAGTATATCCATCTCGCAGGCGCCGGTACGCAGTTGCACCAGCGCCTGATATTGCGGAGAGTGATAGCAATCCAGTGCAGCTTGGTAAGACGGAAATTCAATTACCGAATTGCGCGAACGCGCACCACCTTCCACAGATTGCGAGCGACCTGCACGCACCAGAAATTTTCCGCCGTAAGCATCAAGTGCCGGGCCGGTTTTACTGGCGTAATCCGTAAAAATATCTGGCTGGATAATATCCACGCGAATCAACCAATAACCTTTTTTCATACTTTTTCCTTTTGATTTTATTCAGGATGCAGAAGCAGTTTTTGCAATGGGACGCCAGCCGGTGGAAGTCAATACACCAATCAACACCGTCACCATGCCAAATATTTGTACGGCATTGGGTAAGGTTCCCAATGAGATATTCACCAGCAGAGTGAATACAGGTACCAGATTAAACGCTATCGCGGATTTTTCCGGTCCCAAAAATTGCACGCCGCGCAACCAGTAGATATAAGCCAACACAGAACCGCACACACCCATGTAAATTAAAATCGCATGATTGGTCAGGTTGAGATGGCTGATTGTGGTCAGCGGCTGCTCAATAAAAACGGCCGCAGCAATCAGCGCTATGGCACCTATGCTCACCGTCCAGCGTGCAAATTGAATCGCGGGAATGTGGCTGGCAAATTTCTTCGCGCTCACGCTGTACAAACTCCATACACAGCAAGCAAACAACATCCAGCCATCACCAGGTGCGATATGCAACGCGTTGAAGTGGCCACCGGTGATCACCAGGGTGACACCGACAAAAGCCGTCAACATGCCGAGGTATTGCGCGGAGCCAATGCGGGCATTGAGCATGAACACCGAAAAGAGCACTGACACCATAGGTGATAACGCCATGATCAATGCGGCGTTCAGAGCCGAGGTGGTATGCAGCGCGGTGAAAAACGCGTAGTTAAAACCAAACACACCCACAACGCCCAATGGCAACATGATAAGTGCATCGCCCCAACCCAGACGCGATTCCGCCTGGCTGAACAGGCGCAATACCCAGAAGAGCACCAGGGCGATGCCGAAGCGCTCTGCCGCTGCGGTGAGCGGCGTTACATAGTCGGCCACAGCGTGACCTGCATTAAAATTGCTGCCCCAGAAAAACGTGCTGGCAACGACCATCAACCAAATGCTGCCGTGGGTATGCTTCATTTCTCACTCCATAAGGCCTTTGCGTGGGCCGATACAACATAAGTGTTAAGAAAAGTTTTAAGGTGAGTGATAAGGATATTGGTTTCGTATATGTTATGTAACCCTCAAAAATGAATAGGCTGTTTCCATAAATGAAACCAAGGTTTTCATTGGATGATCTGCAACTCTTCCACAAAGTCGTGCAGCAGGGCGGCCTGCGATTGACCAGCGAAGCGACGGGGATTCCCACGGCGACTATCAGCCGGCGAATCAAAAATCTGGAGAATGAGCTGGGTTGTCGATTGCTGGAGCGCAGCGCCCATCACTTTTCGCTCACGGATATGGGGCGTCACTATTTTAATCAGTGTGGACCTTTACTGGACGATCTGCACGCGATTGCAGACGAGCTGGATAACGACCAGCATAATCTTGCCGGCAGTTTGAAAATCACCGCGCCGGTCAACCTTACCCAGCAGTGGTTGGGGCAGTGCTTTTTTGAATTTATGCAGGCCCACCCTAAAATTCGCCTTCAGCTTGTGTTGTCGGGCCGTTACGAAAATCTGATAGAGCAGCAGTTTGATGCCGCGTTTCGCGTGGGTAGCTTGCGCGATAATAGCTGGATTGCTCGGCACCTGTGGAATACCCGTATGGCGCTCTGCGCATCGCCTGCCTATTTGCAGGTCTCGCCCCCAGTGACGCATCCGCGCGATTTGCTCCAGCATCATCTGGTGGTGGCGGACTACATCGAAAACTGGGCGCTCACCCACAGCACCAGCGGCGAGACCTTTTCATTTACGCCTCAAGCCCACCTGCGCAGTAGCGATATCCTGGTCGCACTGGATGCGGCGACGGCAGGGCTCGGGATTACGCTAGTACCCAATTATTATTTTTACCAACAGTCCCAGGAATTGCCGGCTATACGTCCGCAATTGGTGACCGTATTGCCCGATTGGCGCGGGCCAGTGCGGCCGGTAAATTTACTCTATCGCGACCGCGAAGTGATGTCGGCCAGGTTGCGCACCTTTATTGATTTTGTGCTCGCGTGGATGGAAAGCTACGCGCGCGCCCATCTTGAACCTGAAGGAGTTATTGATGAAAGCTGAAAATTTTACGCTAAGGGACTACGCCAACCGCATTGGTTACACAGGTGAGCTGACTGCCAGTGTTGCCACCTTGACTGAATTTATGAAGCGCCAGTTGCAGACTGTGCCGTTTGAAAATCTCGACGTGCAAGCAGGAAAAATTGTCTCACTGGTACCGGAGGATATTGCAGGAAAAATTTTATACAAGCCGCGCGGCGGTTACTGCTACGAAGTGAATGGTTTGTTTGCGATGGCATTGGAAGCCCTGGGTATTGAATACCAGATCGTCGGCGCCCGCCCCATGTTTTACCCCACTCGCTGGGCGCGCACCCACATGGTCATCATCGCCAACATAGATGGCCGCCAATTCCTGTGCGATTGCGGCTTTGGCGCCTTTGGTATTCGCGAGCCCATTGCGTTGGATCAGGCCAAGCGACGACAATCAAAATTTTACCTTACAAGCGTTTACCGGCGACGAATGGGCAAGCCAGTACGGTTTTGATTTGTACCCGCATGAGATGGTGGACTTTATGCCCGCCAACTTTTTCAATTCAAAACATCCGGATACGATTTTTGTGCAAAAACTCCTGGTCGCAATGATCACACCCAATGGACGCAAAATTTTATTGGATGGACGTTTAAAGCGCATCGAAAAAGGCGAGACGACTTTTGAGGAATACGCGAAAGAAGAAATTCCCGCCCTGTTAGAGCGGGAATTTGGTCTGGCCGGGCAGGTCCGGCTAGCTAAATTTAGTTGATATATTAATTATTTTCTTATCAGGATAAATAGGGAGTCGTCATCCTCGCGCAGCGGGGATCCAGTTCTTGTTTTTGTAGTTTGGGTTGCCTCTTCTTTTTAGGGCTGCAACTTAAAAACATCATTCACATATTGCATGCGAGAAAATAAAGAGCTGGATCCCCGCTGTACGAGGATGACGATATTAACTTACAGAGAAGCTTTGAGCTTATCGTCATCCTCCTCAAAATCATGCCCTTGTTCCTTTAGCACCTGACGCGCTTTGATCGCATAAAACGCCAAATAACCGAACAGAAAAATGGTGATGAAATAGGATTGGTGGATGCCAAAAATATCCGCCAGCCAACCCTGGAAGGGAGGAATAATAGCGCCGCCCAAAATCATCATGATCAAAAAGGTGGAGCCCTGCGCGGTGTATTTACCCAGGCCGGTTACGGCGAGGGTGAAAATGCATGGCCACATTATCGAACAGGCCAGGCCGCCGCTGACAAATGCGAATACCGCCAGTTTTCCCGTGGTTGCCATGCCAATACACATAGCCACAATACCAAAGAGTGCGAACACAAAGAGTGTACGTGCGGGCTTGTGGTCGCCGATAAAAATCGCCGCAACCGCCGCCGTAATAGGCACAAAATAAATCAACAGATTGCTAACGTTGTGGCCCGCTAGCATATTGATTCCGAGAATAAGCGCAAAAAAAGTGAAGGGTAAAATCACCGCCACTGCATTGCGCCAGGCGCGACGAATATTAAACAAGCCGGTGGCGCCCGTTAAGCGGCCAATCATCAAGCTGCCCCAGTAGAGCGAAATAAAGGGCGCAATTTCTGAGGTTTTGTAACCGCCAAAGTCGGGCAGCGCCAAGAGTGCCGCGAGGTTACTTTGGATGGTAACTTCAACACCGACATAAACAAAAATCGCCAGCATGCCGAGTGAGAGCTGCGGATATTTCAGCGCACCCGAACCAGCTTCAATAGGTTCATCCTGTTGCACGCGCGGCATATCGGCCATATACAAAAAGAAAGCGACACCTAAAAAGAGCACGGATAAAAACATATACACTTTATCCACGGTAATGATTTCTACATTGGTATTCTGATTGGTGAGCGAACCAAACAATAAGTAGGCCAACACCAAAGGGCCTATGGTGGTACCAATGGAGTTAACACCGCCGGCGAGGTTCAAACGCTGTGAGCCAGTGGCGGGGTCGCCCAGCGCAATCGCGAAAGGTTGCGCGCAGGTTTGCTGCAGTGAGAAGCCCAGGGCAATCACAAAAAATGCCGCGAGTATAAGCCAGTAGCTACCTGAGTGAAGCGCAGCGATCATGCAGAGTGAGCCAGCGGCGGAAAGAATCAATCCATAAATAATGCCGGCTTTGTAACCTATGTGATTGAGTAGATCTATGCGGGCAACTTGTTGATAAATGTAAAGCATCAGCGAGCCGACAAAATAGGCCACGTAAAATGCCAGGTCGATCAGTTGTGATTGAAACTGCGATAGTTGGAAATGACTTTTACAGAAAGGGATGAAAATGCCGTTAGAGGCAGCCATAAACCCCCAAAAGAAAAACACTGTCACCAGTGTCAGGAATTTCGAATTTATCATCAAGTACTCCCGGTGTTGCTACTGCTCGGGCAAGGCCATAGGCTATGCCGTCCAGACACCTTATATAGTTAGTAATGTGATGATCAGAGGTCAGGTGATATCAGTGTTGGCAAAAACAGCGCCTGGTTATTGTTTGCCTGGCCAAATGGAATCTGGCCCTGGCTTGCGCTCTTGTTTCACCATTGTACAGGCTTTTAGGTGAGATGCAGCAGCTGCCAGACTATTGGGTTCACGCCTCTGATTGCCGATGAGAATGTCTGCTCCCAATCGCTTCGGATGGGTAGTGGACAGGTTAAGCTTAGTTGAGACCATACAAAGACTATGAAAAATTTTACCGAGATAAATCCTTTTTCCCCCGAGTTAGTCAACGCGCGCAAACGTGCCAAGGCGTTGTGCCAGCAACTCAACGCCCTGCGCGCCGACCAACACAAAGCGCGTAAGCCAATCTATCAGCAATTATTTGGGCAGGTTTCGCGGGCTTATATAGAACCCAATTTTTTCTGCGATTACGGCAGCAATATTTTCCTGGGCGAGGATTTTTATGCGAACCACAATTGCGTGATTCTGGATGTGGCCGAGGTTCGCATTGGTGACCGTGTACTCTTTGGTCCGGGTGTACAGATTTACGGTACAACCCATCCGCTAGACCCGACCGAGCGAGCCAGCGGCAAAGAGTTTTGTGCGCCGGTTGTTATAGGTAATGACTGCTGGATTGGTGGTGGTGCCATCATTCTCGCTGGGGTAACCATAGGCGACAAAGCTGTTATCGGTGCTGGTGCGGTGGTGACTGGCGATATTCCAGCGGGCACGGTAGCAGTAGGTAATCCGGCGCGGGTGATCAAAACCATCAGTGAGTAAGGCAATTTGTTGATCTTGAGGATTTAAGCGAATTTTTCACGGATGTTTCGCGAGCGGCACTCTAGTAGTAATTATGGGTCATAAGAATCTGTGCCTACAATTGATTGAGAAGGGTACAGGCCCCTGCCAATCTGTCTGCATTCGCCAAAGGAGTTTGTTTATGCCGCACAATTTCAGCGCTCACCTCGAACAGTTGCACGCCCAGTTTGTCGCGGGGCTGCCCGAGCGAGCCCAGCAAATCGAAGCGCTTTGGCAGCAGCTCACGCAGGCCTGGACGCCACCAGCTGTAGAGGGATTACACCTGCTGGTGCACAGATTGGTTGGGTCGGGGAGCAGTTATGGTTTTCCTGAACTTAGCACTGCGGCCCAGCAAGTGGAAATATTTTTACAGCAACATAAAACGGCTGTGACAGACAAAGAGTGCGAACAACTCAACCAGATGATCATTTCACTGGTGCGCCAGTTGCGCGAAGCGCAGCCCAAAGCGATTGCTACCAGTGCACCGGTCGATTTGGGCGAGGGGCAAGGTAAGCGCGTTTATATCGTCGATGATGATCGTGCACTCTCAGCGCTGATCGCCGCCTATCTGCGCAGCAGTGGTTACAACGTTGAGCAATTTGAATCGCCCACGGCCTGCATCCAGCAGCTCGATGCTTATCCGCCTCAAGCCATAGTGATGGACCTGGGTTTCCAGGGTGAAAGTGTGCAGGGGTTGGAAGCGGTAGAACACATCAAAATCCAGTTGGGCAATAGCGTACCGATTATTTTATTGTCGGCACGCAAAGATATGCAGGCGCGTTTGCGCGCACTGCGCGCCGGCTGCGCCAATTATCTCACCAAACCGGTGGATTTTCATCGCCTGATCAATACCCTCAGCATGGCCATCAGCGATTCCCAAACCAACAGCAAAGTGTTGGTGGTGGATGACGATGAATTGGTCGCGCGCCATCACGCTGAAATCCTGCGCTACGCCGGTATGGATGTGCAGATAGTTACCCAGCCGCTACAGAGTTTGCAAAAGGCCGCTATTTTTAAACCTGATCTGGTCGTGCTGGATATGCACATGCCGGATATCAACGGTGTTGAGCTGGCTACACTCTTGCGGCAGGACGAAGAGTTTGTGGTCTTGCCCGTTATTTTTATTACCGCGGATACCTCGCCGGATGTACGCAACTCTATCGAGAGCCTGGGTGTAAATGGCCTGCTCAACAAACCGGTGGATGGTCGACAATTAGTGTCACTTGCAAATCGCGCGCTCAAGGAAACTCTCGGATTAAAAAATCGTATTGCCCGCGTTACCCGACGAGCGGGGCGCGCCCAACAAATTACGCGCAGTTATTTTCTTGGTGCTATAGACAATGAATTGCAGCAACAATATTTGCGTGAGCAATCCCACAAGGATGAACACATAGCGCTCTATTATCTTGGTGTAGATAATCTGGAAACAATTTACGAGCAGCACGGCCAAACCGGCCTGGTGCAATTGCATGAGCAGTTCTGCCAGCGCGTGGCCAGTGTATTGGGCACAGATGAACAATGGAGTGATATGGCCAACCTGGTGGTCTGTGTGCTCACCGGCAATAAAAATAATATCGCTCACCAAGAGCGCGCCGAACAAATAGTCAAAAGCCTTGGCGATAAAGATTACGAACTGGGCGATGGCTCCATCAAATTGCGTGTCAGCATTGGCATCAGCTATATCGATAGCGAATTTGGTTCTGCCAATAGTGTTTTATTGCATGCGGAAACAGCTTACGAAAAAGCGCGTGCAGGTGCTGGCGAGCGCGGCGGTGAATCTGTAGCGATTCCGCCGCAGCCTGTGAGTCAGGAGGTGTTTGCTGATTTCAGCCAGGGCTTTTCCAGCGAAAATCTTGCGATTTCCTATCAGGCAATGATCAGTCTTGAGCATCAGAAAGTGGAGCACCACGAGGCGCTTGTACGTTGGCGCAATGCGTCGGGCGAGCTGGTGCCAGCCGCCAAATTTTTGCGGCACATCGAAAACTCTGTGATGCAGGTCGAGCTGGATCGCTGGGTGTTGCAGACGGCAGTGAACGCGGTGGTCAGCGATAGTTTGACACGTGAAAGCGCCAGCCTGTTTATTCATTTGTCAGAGCAAACTCTCCAGCAAAAATCCTTTTTTGCGTTTGCCGCAAATGTATTGCGCAGCTCGCGTTTACGCGGCGATAGACGGCTGGTGTTTATGCTGAGTGAAACCTGGATAGACAGTGAAATGGCACAGGCCAAATCCATCATTAACGCGCTGCGGGATATTAACTGCGGTGTATGCCTGACGCAGGCGGGCGTGACCAGGAATAGTGAAGAACTGATCAATCAATACAAGTTTGATTATGTAAAGCTTGCACCAAAACTCACTTCAAAATTACAGGGCGAAACCCTTGTGGAGCTGCAACGCATTGCCGAGCTTGCGAAAGACTCAGGTGCGCAGGTTATTGCAACCCAAGTGGAGGATGCGAAAAATCTCACCAAGCTGTGGCTGTACGGCGTGCGTTTGTTCCAGGGCTTTTTTATCCAGATGCCGGAACAGCAAATGGTTACCGAAACCCAATTGGAGTTTTACGAAGCGGGACAAAAAACCTTCTAGGCGTGAGGGGGCTTGGTGTCGGAAGATTTGGTGGGTTTGGTAGCGCGAGCTTGTTTGGGGTGATGGGCGCGGTGAGTGCTATCGCGCAACACCAACCAACGTTTGATGCGCTTGCGTGAAAAATGCAATGGAAAACAGACACAGAGCGCGAGGCCCGCATACCAATGGATGTTGTGTGCGAGGGTTTCGGGCAATACGGCTAACGGGTAATACAGCAGCAGTCCACTCACCACCAATAAAATCCACAGACTCAAATGCACATAACCATCCCAGTGATGATGCTGTTTGTGGATTTTTTTCTGCACATGATCGCCAAATAAATAGCCAAACATAAAAATGCCGAGGGCGGCGAAGGCACCGTGCAATTCGCGAAATAAGCCATTGAGTGGATGGGGGAGTTCGCCCTCTGCAGGCATCATCCAATAGAGTGCTATGCCAGTAATCGCTAAGGCGAGAGCGCTAATCCATAACAGATAACGGGATTTTTTCATGGAAAACTACGGCGCCTTTTGGTTCAGGACAAGTGCAAGCTGGGCCATTTTAACCATGGCATTTGCAGAGAGAGTCGCGCCTGAAATACTGTCCACTTTATTGGCGAGTTTTCCGTCTTTCAACGAATTGTTTTTGAAGCGAGCGAGAAAAGCGGGCAAATGGATTTCCATTCCACGTGTTTCGCGATAGATGAGCACCTGGGCGCGCGCTATGTAATTGTCGGTGACAATGAAGCCGGCCGTGATGGGATATTCTTTGCCAATTTCATCGAGAATCCACACGCTGGTGTTGCCTTTGCGCCAATAGGAAATTCGCGCTTGCGGGTAGGGGTGGCCCAGAATTTTGCTGATCTCTTCCTGCGTGGCTTTATCAAGCCAAATGACAGAGGGTTTTACCTCTTCTGCAAAGGCATCCTTGAGAAAATTTTCCGGTGTCTCGTAAACAGTATCTGCATAGCTCTGTTGGCCAAGGCAGGCAAGCAACAGCGCTATGCAGAACAGCCGGGCTGGCTTAGAAAGCCAAGCCAAGCCCGAGGTTGAGGCGATTGCGCGCAGATTCTTGATCAAAATCCTGATAATCCAGTTTGATCACTACTTTCGGATGGAGGTTGAACGAGAAGCCCAAGGTAGTGACGTGTTCAGTTTCAGCCTCGTTAGCGCCCAGTCCCAGTGGAATTGGTTCGTAAGCAGAGGCGGTGTTGAACCCCTCGTAGCGAACAAAGGGTGATAAGGCGTAGCCGTCATTTTGCCAGAGTTTATAGGCAGCTTGCGCGTACCAGCCAAAGAATTCTTTGGGGATGGGGGTCGACAGGCCGACAAATGCCAAATTCAATTGCTGGGTATTGCTGAAGGTGCCTTTGGCGTAGAGGGCAGACAAATCCCAATTTGCAGGTGTCCAGCGTGTGTGCAAATCCCAGAGCGTCATGCGGGCATCATGGGCAACAGCCAGATCAGGATTGTCCTGCGACACTTTGCTGGTGAATACCGAGCCTCCGATCAGGAAGCCGGGCAGGCCGCGATAGTTCAGGGCGCCATAGGTGCCCAGGTCGCTGGCATGGGCCAGTTGGAGTTCCTGGTGGATACTGCCCAAGGGCGATTCGCGACCTTCGTCCGAGGTAGCGTCCCAGCCGCTCAGGTCTACAGTAGTGGTGACGCCAACATCCCACGCGAGCCCGCTTTCAGTGGTACCAAAGAGTGCGGCACCGCCTTCGCGCCAGGTGCTTGGGATAATGGCAGTTTCAACAAAGTTGCGCTCTACACCGTAGTAATTGGTGGGTTCGTGGCTTTCGTTCAACAACCCTGCCGGAATCAAAAACAAACCGGCTTTCAGGTGTGTGTTGTCAGTGAGCTGGTGATCTATATAAAACTGCTCGACTTCTACCTCACCAGAATCGTCAGCCGATGCAATTGCGTGCTCAACTTCAAACTCTGATACGAAGCGCGTTCTGCTATCAAATTTATAACCAATGCCAAATACCGCGCGGCGAAGATCCATTTGTGTCTGGCTTTTGTCGTCGGTTGGGCGATTGTAATTAATTTCTCCATAGCCCCACAGCGTCGCTCCGGTTGCTTGCGATTCAGTGCCCTTGGTAGTGGCAGCAGTTTGCGCCGGCGCAGTTTCCTGTTGTGTGGCTATAGCTTCGGTCTGCTGGTGCAGGCCTTTAACCTCTGCTTTGAGGGCTTCAAGCTCGGCGCTCAGCTTGTCGATTTTGGCTTGTAACGCGGCTTCGTCTGCCTGGGCCGGTGTGGCACAGAGGGCGCCAATCACCAGCGCGAGGGGGGCGAGTTTTTTCATGCTGTTCATCCAGTTATTCCGGCTTGTAGCCATCGGTTAATGTATTCAGGAAGGCCACAACTGCATCTATTTCATCGCTGTTCAACGCTGGCTGGTCACCAAGCTGGCGATTGTAGGGGACTTCCGTGGTATTCACGTTGTTGCGGTATTGCTTAGGCAAATCGTTAAATTTTTCGATGCCGTTCGGCCCGCTGGGATACCACTCATCGGGATTGGTATCGCGACGCACGTAAAAGCTCACCACCTCGCGCAGGGTTTTGAATTTCCCGTTGTGGAAGTAGGGCGCGGTGATGGCGACGTTGCGCAAGCTGGGGACTTTGAAGGCGCCGCATAGATCCGGGTGGTCTGTTGCCAGGTCGGTACGGTCGGGGCCGCAGAGGCCCAGGTCAACGTAGGCTGGATCAGCGGTGGCAGGTATATCAAAGTTGCGCGGCACCCCGAGGTTGTCGTAGGTGAAGTCGGTAAACAATGGCGGTGTTGAATCTGTCCGCGTGCTGGGATGACAGCCGGCACAGTTGCCTTTCTGGGGATTATTAAACAAAGCGTAGCCACGCAGTTCCTGATCGCTCAGGCTGGTTTTGCCGGCGAGGAAATAATCGAATTTGCTATCGAAGGTGTGAAATGCGGGATCTTCCATTTCAAACTTGGCAATAGCTTGAGCGGCAGCAGCGAAGGCGTCTTGGGGGCGCTCGGTAATGTCGGCACCGTAGATGCGGCGGAATTCAGAGATGTAAGCCGCGCGCGCCAGTTTCTCCACCATTTTTTCTTTGGTGTCGTTGGCCATTTCATGGGGCGCCAGGAAGGGGCGTTCAGCCTGAATCGCGAAAGTATTCGCGCGACCGTCACGATCAAAGCCACCAGTGGGCGTGCCTTCTTTGTCGAAGAAAAAGGACGGGTTGAACTGTAGATAGTTTAACGACGGCGAATTGCGGAATCCCTGGGTCTTCATGGCAATACCGCCCAGCGGAACTGCAACATCGTCATTGCCGGCATGAGCGCGGGAGGCTACGTGGCAGGTGGCGCAAGATTGCAGGCCAGATGCCGAAAGGCTCTCATCAAAGAAAATTTGTTTGCCGAGCGCTGCAGTATCCGAGAGTTGCACGGGCGATGGGTTGCCCGGTGTTTGCGGCGGTGTTGTTGAGGTGCCGCCACCACCGCCACAGGCTGTTAAAACGGTGGTAAGCGCGAACAGGGCTGGCAAGAATGCTTTGTTATACATGGCTGGACGTTATACAGGGAAGAAGTGGCGCGAATGATAGGCGTTATCAATTGCGCTGTCAAAATGACACTAAAACCCTGTGAGGAGCACCCGCTTTCAGTTTCCGTTAATGCTTGTCTTCCAGTAGTGCTGTTGCCGCGGCAGCCAACAGCATAAATACCCCGCCCGTTGCCAGCGCATAAATGCTTTGCCCATCAAACACGTGATGTACGACCAGCGCCAGCACACTCGCGGCCAGTATTTGGGGAATCACAATAAAAAAATTAAAGATGCCGGCGTACACGCCCATTTTGTTGGCAGGCAGGGAGCTGGCGAGTATGGCGTAGGGCAGTGAGAGTATGGAAGCCCAGGCAAAACCCACGGCGACCATAGGTGCCAGCAACCAATTGGGATCGCGAATCCAGACAAATGAGACTAACCCGAGCGCACCCAGGCTGAGGCAAATCATGTGGGTAATTTTGCGATTGCTGACGCGAATCATCAGCGGAATAAAAATGGCGGCCACCGCTGCAAAACCATTGTAGGCGGCGAAGAGTACGCCCACCCAGTCAGCGCCTTTGTTATAGAGCGCCGAAGTGGTGTCATGGGTATGAAAGTGATGGGAGGTCACTGCTGCGGTGCCGTAAATCCACATGGAAAACAGTGCAAACCAGGAGAGAAATTGCACCAGCGCCAATTGCTTCATGGTTTTGGGCATGTTCAATAAATCCTGGGTGACCTGGTAAAAACCATTACTCACCTGGCCGCGGCGACGCATACGCTCGGCCATTAATTGCAGGCCACCCAGAGTGGCGATTCCCAGTGCGAGTATGTAGAGCTGTTGCGCCAGTTGCGCGGCGAAAATGGCGGTGCTGGCGAGCAATCCACCCGCCAGGCAAACAAGACCTGGTTTTAGCAGCGCGCGATCAGTTGCGGGGCTGTTATGTTCGGGCAGAAGTTCGCTACAGCTAAAGGCTGCAAGTTGCGCGGGAGGATATTCGCGTGTGCTCAGGCTGGCCCAGAGCACAGTCGCGAGCAGCATGCCGCCGCCGATATAAAACGCGTAGACCACTGAGGGTGGCACCACTCCTTCAGGCGCAGTATTGCTGACATGAAACCAATTGCTCAGTATCCAGGGAAGGGCGGATGCGATAACGGCGCTGACACCGATAAAAAAACTTTGCATGGCAAAACCGGTGGAGCGCTGTTTATTGGGCAGCATGTCACTGACCAATGCCAGGGCTGGCCCAAGGGCGATATTGAACGAGGCATCCATAATCCAGAGCATACCGGCAGCCACCCACAGGGTTGGCGAATTGGGCATGACCATCAGGGCAAGGCTTGCGCATATGGCGCCGAGCAACAAAAAAGGGCGACGCCGGCCAAAGCGGTTCCAGGTTTTATCGCTCATGTATCCGATGACAGGTTGCACCAGCAGGCCGGTAATAGGGGCAGCTACCCAGAGGATGGGAATGCGATCCAGATCGGCGCCAAGTATTTGGAAGATGCGGCTGACGTTGGCGTTTTGTAACGCAAAGCCAAATTGAATACCGATAAAGCCAAAGCAGAGATTCCAGATTTGCCAGAACGTCAGTTGCGGTTTGTGATCCATAGCGAAGTGTCACGGGGCCAAAACAGGCGTCACCATACACCAGGATATCCACCGACTGAAACAGCCTGCGGCGAGTGTGTCATTTTTACCCGCAAGCCCGTGCAGGGAGCGCAGGCTTGCGGTTGTGATTGGCTACCGATTATTTGCAGTAGACATCAAACCCGGCTGAGTTGGCACCTGAGCCGCGATACACCATGTTGTAACCACAGCTGCCGCAGAAGGCGTTGATCGCATCATAGGGAATTGGCGGTTGGCCGTTACCCACGGTTACCGAACCCCAGTAGGCACCGGAGCGCGTGCATTGCGCAGCCTCTACATAGTAAAACGACGGGCTGTCACAAGTGCCTGTGTATTGATAAGGCGAATTGGTTGACAGTGAGCAGCTTGGATTTTGGCCAAATTTTTGTGCGCGACTGGCGATGATACTGCTGCCATTTTTGCACGCAGAATATACATAAGGGCCAGTGGGGGTTGAGGTGGTTGACGTCGTTTCCCAACTGCAGGATACAGGTACATTGGTCGCATGCGCGTTAAATGCAAAACCAGTCAGCGCACAAAATACCAATCCTGAAACCATAGATATCAACTTCATTGTAATCTCCTGATAAATGTCAATTATGATTATTTTTAAGTAGCTCCTGCCGCAAAAAAAATAGTTGGCGTCTGCTGATAATCCCTTCCAGCAATTTTGAATGCTGCTGCCAGGCAAACAGCCATTTCAAAACTACTCCCATCCCACCCACTAAAATCCTTTGGCGTTTTTGTAGTGAATGCAATTGGCTTTTTTAAAAGTGGGGCGATTCTAGTTTTTGTTTTTTATAAAAGTCCACAGCGGTTTTTGTTGAAAACGTTTTCCAAAATTAAATATTTTTTGGAAAACGTTTTCAGGATTTTTGACGTGGTGTGGGATCTGGTGGCGATGTGATGTGATACTGGTTTTCTATTTTCAGGGTTTGCCCATCTTGTTGATCTGGTTGGCATTTTTGGAAATCGTTTTCAAAAAACTGAAAACGATTTCATTTTTTCAGAAAACGATTTCATTTTTTCAGGGTTATAGACATGGCGCCAATTATGTTATTAGATCTGTCTGCTGCAGTTTTATAAGTCGGTGATAAAAATAAATAGCGGTACTAACGACTGCCAATTTTTCGATAACCACCCATTTATAAAAATCAGGCCAATAAAAAAGCAACTGACTCTGGCGCCACAATTGCCCACCATGAAAGCAAAGCGGCCCAGCTGTTGGAAATTAGTACAAAAGTGGTTAACAGGAGAACTCCATGAGAACGACAAAGAATTTCAATAAAAAAATCCTGGCTAGCGCTATAGCCTCTTGCGCGCTGGTTGGTTTGGGTCAATATGTATATGCTCAAGATGCGCCCGTTGACGAAATAACAATCACAGGTGTGAGAGCAGCCTTGATATCCGCAATGGAAACAAAGCGGAATGCAACTGGTGTTGTAGAAGCCATTAACGCAGAGGATATTGGTAAGTTCCCTGACACCAATATGGCTGAATCATTACAGCGTGTTCCAGGTGTCTCTATTGACCGTGAGGGCGGTGAAGGTAAATTCGTAACCGTCCGTGGCTTTGGTGCTGATTTCAACATCACCACGTTGAACGGCCGTCAATTAACCTCTGAAGATACCAACCGCGCATTTGAGTTTGACACCTTGGGTGCAGACATGATCAGCGGCTTGGTTATTAATAAGAGTGGTTCCGCTCTTGTAGAGTCTGGTGGTATTGGCGCAACTATCGATATCAAAACCGCTCGTCCGCTTGAAGTGGGCGATAAAATCTCTGGCGGCCTGAAAATAGGCTACGAGACTCTGCAAGAGGAATCTGCACCGGAAGGTTCGGTGTTGGTAAGCCACAAATTTGCGGATGACACAGTTGGCGTTCTCCTTGCCTATAACCATTTCGAACGCGATTCCACAGTAGATCGCGTTAACAACAACCATTGGACGCGTGTTCCTGTAAGTGCTTACGATCCTGGTGATTACAAGTCGAACAACAGTACAACTGGATATGTGTACCAACCACAAAACCATTTTATTGAGGTGCAGCGCGATCGTCGCACTCGCGATAACGCAAATGTCGTGTTGCAGTTTGCGCCTACCGACAAGCTTACTATTACGGCGGATGCGCTCTATTCAAAATACGAACTCCTGCGCGATCAAAACATGTTGGTGAATTGGTTTGGTAGCCGCGCAGGTTGGCACGACCTCGTGACCGATAAAAACGGCACAATTACCCACTTTGTTGCGGATGATCATGATGTTCCGGGTGGCTTTTCCCAGGGTACTGAGTTTAATGCCATTCGAGAAAACCGTAAGTCTGATACCCTGGAAACCGGGCTCAATGCAAAATATGACATCAGCGATAATTTTAGTGTGATTGCAGATGCTTATAGATCTGAATCTAACTATAAAGACCCTAATGGTTTTGGTAACGCGCAAGTTACAATGGGCTATCGCAACCGTTTAACCTGGGATATGAACGGCAACGCTATTCCAGCCATTTCAGGTTTTGAAACTGGCACTGGCACTGATGGCCGTCAGCCTGATGCTAATGGTGCGTTAACCATTCCTAACAAAGACTATCTTGATCCTTCCAACTTGCGTCCCGGGTTCACCAGTCGAAATGGTCGTGTAGTGGATGACACCATGACTCAGTTCAAGTTGGAAGGTGTCTTTGATTCGCATGAAGATAGCGGCCTCGTAAAATCAACCTTTGGTTTCTCATCCAAGTCGCGCGAAAAAGCGCGCGAGTCTTACACTACTGAACGTCCTCTAACGGATGCCGAGAAAGCAACAGTGAAGGCGAATCGCCCCGAAGCCTATGTAGACGGAAATCTGAACTGTATGTTCTGTGGTGGTGAGTTCTTTTGGACAAAAATCACTCCACCTAAAGTAACGGTTCTGGATGCAGGTTCAGACTTCCTGAGCGGCGTGAGCAAAACCGGGCCTATTCAAACCAAGTGGTTGCAATTTGACTTTGATGAGTTCCGTAAAGTCTATGAAGGGGCGGTAGGGCTTAATTTCACCACGGCTAAACTGCCAAGTGATACGTTTGCAGTGACAGAAGATATCAATGCCCTGTATTCGCAATTAGAGTTTGCGGGTGATTTGTCCGGGCACAAATATTATTTTGTTGCCGGTTTACGTTACGAGAAAACAGACCTTGATATTGACGGAAATCTTGCATCTCTTGTGTCTGTTGCTGCGCAAGGTGAGGTATTGGCTAAAACATTATCTGCGGTTACGCCAAAGACACTTAAGTCTAGTTATGATGAGTTTTTGCCAAACGTAGATTTCAAATATAACTTTACGGATGATTTAATTGGTCGTGTAGATTACTCAAAAACAATCACTCGTCCGGCAATCGATAGCTTGCGTCCTAACCTGACATTTGGAGATCTCAAAACAGGTGGTCCTTACCCTGTACAAGCGGGTAACCCGGACTTGAAACCACTTGAGTCCCAGAATATTGATCTTGCACTTGAATGGTATTACGCCAAGGGAAGTTATGCGTCTGCCGGTGTGTTCTACAAGCAAGTGGATAACTTTATTGTAAGTTCGACCAGTGGTCAGAAGATCAATGATGCCAGTGGCAAGCCAGCTGTTGATCCAACAACGGGTCAGGAGATTGTGTTCCAGGTTACCAAGCCTTCAAACGTTGAAACTGCAAAGGTTAATGGTTTTGAATTTGCTGTTCAGCATATGTTTGGTGAGTCAGGTTTCGGTGCTGTTGCGAACGGTACTATCGTGAATACCAACGCCGAATACGATATTAAAAAGTTTGATTCCGCCTTTGCGTTGACTGGTTTAAGTGACTCCTACAACCTGGTTGGTTTCTATGAAACCGACAAGTACCAGGTGCGCTTGGCATACAACTGGAGAAGCGAGTTCCTACAGTCATTGCACGACAACGAACCTCACTTTGTGAAGGCTTACGGTCAGTTTGATCTTAGCGCAAGCTATAACTTGACTCAAAATATCACGCTGACGTTTGACGGGATTAATATTACTGATGAGGCCTACCAGGTGCGCGGCCGTTACGCCAACCACTTCGAGCTGGCTGAAACCAGTGGTCCGCGTTATAGCCTGGGTGTTCGTGCATCCTTCTAAGTTGTTATAAAGTTCGTTGTTAAAAATTTCGTTGTTAAAAAAAGGGGCCTTGAAAAAGGCCCCTGTTGTTGTACAAAAATAAAAGCACGCACAAAAATAAAAGCTGTCGTTATGAAAGCTATTTTAAAGCGGAGATCAAATAATGATAAATGACGACGTCAAACATATAGTGGTTGTTGGCGGAGGTACTGCCGGTTGGCTCACGGCGGGGATATTGGCCGCAAAATGTGTGAAAGAACACGGCCGCGATTTGAAGATTACTTTGGTGGAATCTCCCAGAATAGGAGCCATTGGTGTTGGTGAAGGCACATGGCCTTCGCTGCGAACAACGCTGCAAACTATGGGGATTTCCGAAACTGAATTTATTCGCCACTGCGATGCAACCTTCAAGCAAGGGGCATGCTTTAAAAAATGGATCGATAATAGTGATGATGATTTTTACTATCATCCATTGATGTTGCCTTCCAATCTCGGCCCGCTGAATAGCATTATTCGAAAGCTAAATAACGCTTCCGGTGATGAAAGCTTTTCCTATTCCAATATGTTGTGCAGCCAGGAGATGGCTTGCGAGCGTGGCTTGGCGCCCAAAAATATTACCATGCCAGAATATCAGGGCGCTTTAAATTACGCCTACCATCTGGATACCAATAAATTTTCGGTGTTTATTAAAGAGCACTGCATCAACAAATTAAATATCAACCATCTGGTGATGGATATTGTTGGCACCACTATGGGGGAAGAGGGCGAAGTAGCTTCGCTTCTCCTGGCGGATGGCAATGCGTTAATTGCTGACTTTTATATCGACTGCTCCGGCTTCGCGGGTTTGTTGATCGACAAGCATTTTAACGTTCCCTTTCTCGACAAAAGCGATATTTTATTCTGCGACAGGGCAGTAGCCGTGCAATGTCCCTATGAGCACCAGGATGCGCCTATCGCCAGTCATACCATTTCAGCCGCTACTGGTTCAGGTTGGATATGGGATATAGGTTTGCAAAAGCGCCGCGGCATTGGTCATGTCTATTCATCCAAGCATATGAATGAGAGTGATGCGGAGCGGGATTTGCGTAAATACGTCGGCAAACACATGGATCAACTGGATGTTCGCCACATTAAATACACGCCTGGCCACCGTGAAAAATTCTGGGCGAAAAATTGCGTTGCAGTCGGCTTGGCGGCGGGTTTTGTAGAGCCGCTTGAGGCATCGTCAATTTTGCTGGTTGAAATTTCCGCTTTCTGGATAGCGGAAAAGCTGCCGCACAGAAAGTCCGGCTTTGCCAGCTGTGAAAAACAATTTAATGAAACCTTTCGCTTTCGCTGGGATACGATTATCGAGTTCCTGAAGCTTCACTATTGCATCTCCAAGCGCACCGATACGGATTTCTGGCGGGACAATACCCATCCTGATTCCATTCCCGAGGTGCTTTTGGAGAAGCTTGAATCCTGGCGAGAGCAGTGCCCGTCAGTAGTCGATTTTTTAAGTCGCGCCGAAGTATTTCCGTTCGAAAGTTACTGTTACATTTTGTATGGCATGAAGTTCAAAACTGCAACCCATGCCGTCGGTGATGCGCAGTTAAATATGTTGGAAAGGAAAATCCATAATCAGCAGCGCAACATGGCTGCGTTAATTAATTCGTTACCTGATAATCGTAACCTGATTAATAAAATCCGTGAGTACGGTCTGCAGAGGATATAAGCAATGGGCAGCATAGAAATACTGGATAGCAATCTGCATCGGGAAATAAACATCGATTTCAAAGAAGCGCGTCGCAGCCCGCGTCGGCAATTGATTTCGATAGTGGTTTCCGAGTTTCACTCCCTGATGTTCCACTATCCCATCGTGTTTGTGAAAGATCAGAATACCGGCGAGTTTGTTTGTTCAATATTGCTGGGTGTTTCTGATGATGCGAACTTAATGGATCGATGGGATTTGGCCAAGGATGAAGGGCTACCGCTCAATATTCGGCGATTGCCTTTGATGGCTGTAGCACCGCCAGCGGGTGAGGTGCAGCCGTTGATTGGTATCAATAGCACCTCCTCAGGCGTAGGTCATGGGGTTGGAACTGGGGATTATATCTTTCAGCAAGAATCCCAAGGATTTGAATCGGCTGTTGCTGCCGTTGCTGAACTCTACCATGGATTCGATCAGACCAAAGATTACGTGAGAAGGGTGTTGGAGCTTGATCTGATTTCGAAGCTGCAGGCAGAGATACGCTATCCCGATAAGCCTTCATTGCTATTGGAAGGTCTTTATAGTATTGACCAAGGTAAAATCGCCCAGATCATGGGGGCTGACGAAAAAACAAAAGATGCATTTTTGGAAATTGCCAGCTATGCGTATGCGCAGAATTTTTCTCTCTATAACATGAAAAAATTAGCACCTATTGTTTCTTGATGGGCTTTCAATATCGTTTCAGGCTTCTCTCCGCTTTGCCAGGCTGACGATTTCGCGGCTTGGCTTTTTTTTGATTTAAAAGATCAGCCTCGCATATGTTGCGAGGCTGATCTTTAGTTAATTTGCATTGAGCGTTGCGTAATTGTTGCTGGTATTCCAGGTAATATTCAACGAACTAAATGAACAGGCTCCAGCAGGTTTGTAGTAATAGTATGCCGTACCAAATGCGCCATTTTCGTAGATCTTGTTCCAAGTGCAGCCGCCCCAGCTATAGGTTGCGCTCCCCAATCCGGTTGTTGGTATTGTCTGGGTTATCGCCAAGCTTGGAAGGCTAATGGCACTGACAGCTAAAATTGCGGTAGCGAAAATAGTTTTTAAATTCATCATTAAATTTCCTTAATTGTTAAATTATCTGAGCATAAGCTCCTTGTGAGTGCTACTTAACCTCATTTTTTAGAGGGCTACCTCTAAATCCTTTCACGTAAGCGCGTGCATTTTTTATTGCGCCTTTCTTGTTGTTTTTTTATTTATATGAATTTTTTTGTTTTTGTGTAATAAATTATTTATTTAAAGTTGTTTTATGTTTTTTTGATTTTAATTGCGGTTTTTTGAATTTGTAAAACGGTTTTTTGTTGAAAACGTTTTCCAAATTAATAAAAAATTAATTAATGAAAAGCATTTTGCTTTTATAAAAATATTTTGCACATTGAAAACGATTTCAACTTTTTGAAAACGTTTTCAATGTGCAAAATAGGTGGTGCTGCTATAGACACGTAATGTGGTTAGTATCTATGATGGATTCATTGATGATCGCTTGTAAAAGTTGCAAGATGATTGTTGGTTTGCGGATGGTTTTCCGTCAGCGTTATTGACGGATAAATAAAAATATCAATTATTATGTGATGCTAATAATGAAAAAAATTTCAGCTTTATTCCTATCGCTCTCAATGTTGAGTGTGCCTGTAATGGCCGTTGAGGAAGTTTATTCTCCAACCAAAAAACTAAAGGTTGAATTTTTTCTCACTAAGGATGGTCAGCCAGCTTATCGCGCCTATGCCGGGGAGCAGCTGGTGCTGAAAGACTCCTTGTTAGGGTTCGCCTTCAACGACGGTACACGTTTGGCTACAGGCTTGACCGAGCTGTCTGCCAAGCAGAGCTCCTTTAATAAAACCTGGGAGCAGCCTTGGGGTGAAGAGCATTTCATTAAAAACAATTACAACCAGTTAAGCCTGGCGCTGCAAGAAGCTGCCGGTGCCAAGCGCAAGCTGAATATTGTATTTCGCGTGTACGACGATGGTGTTGGCTTTCGTTACGAGTTTCCACAAAAAGGCACTGTGGAAATTACTGATGAGCTGACTCAATTTAATTTGGCAGAAGAGGCAGCAGCCTGGTGGACCCCGGCGTTGGCCGGTGAGCAATATGAGTATCTCTATCGCAACACCAACGCCAATAAAATGGGCCTGGTGCATACACCTGTTACTTTGAAAACCACCTCTGGTCTTTATTTGAGTTTGCACGAAGCGGCCCTGCATAATTACTCCACCATGAATTTGCAAAGTGCAGGCAAGAACGGCGCTATTACCGCGAGCCTGGTACCGCTCAGCAAAACTACTCCGGTAAAAGTAAAGCTTACTACCCCGGCGGTGACTCCATGGCGCACCCTGGAAGTAGGTAAAACCGCTGGCGATTTGATTACCAATTATTTAACGCTCAATCTCAATGAGCCTAACAAGCTTGGTGATGTTAGCTGGATCAAGCCGGCGAAATATGTGGGCGTTTGGTGGGAAATGCATTTGGACAAAACCACCTGGGCCACAGGCCCCCGCCACGGCGCAACCACTGAGAATACCAAGCGTTATATTGATTTTGCGGAGAAGTATGGTTTTGCCGGCGTGTTGGTTGAAGGTTGGAACCAGGGTTGGGATGGCGAGTGGTGGAAAAATGGCGATAAATTTAATTTCACTACACCAACACCTGATTACGACGTAAAAGAATTATCACGCTATGGCAAAGAAAAAGGTGTTTATCTTATCGGCCACCATGAGACGGGTGCCGGTATAGATAACTATGAGCGCCAGCTGGAGCCCGCGTACCAATTTTTGCAAGATAACGGTATGAAAGCAGTGAAAACCGGTTATGTAGAATCCGGTGAGTTGCTTACCAACGGTTTTTATCATCACGGTCAACGTTTTGTTGAGCATCAACAAAAAGTCATTGATACAGCCGCTAAACATCATGTCGCGGTAGTTGCGCACGAAACTGTAAAAGACACGGGTGAGCGTCGTACCTATCCCAATATGATTTCCCGCGAAGTGGCGCGTGGCCAGGAATACAACGCCTGGTCTAAAGATGGCGGGAATCCACCTAATCACCTTACGACCATTCCGTTCACGAGGTTACTGGCGGGCCCTATGGATTACACGCCAGGCGTATTTGATATTGATCTGCCTTCGCGTCCACAAAACCAGGTGAACTCCACATTGGTCAATCAGCTGGCGTTATATGTTGTTATCTACTCGCCGGTGCAAATGGCTTGTGATTTACCTGAGAACTACGAACGCCACCTGGATGCGTTCCAATTTATCCGCGATGTGGTAACCGACTGGGAAACTACGCGTGTGCTGGAAGGTGAAGTTGGCCAGTATGTGACAATTGCGCGCAAGCAACGTAATGGTAACAACTGGTTTGTCGGTGCCATTACCAATGAAAATCCACGTATGGCAACTGTCTCGCTAGATTTTCTGGATGCGGGTAAAGAATATCAAGCACGCATTTACCGCGATGCGTCAGATGCAAATTATCTAACCAACCCTGAAGCCTATGTGATTGAAACACGTAAGGTAAAAGCTGGCGATAAAATTTCAGCCCAGCTCGCCTCTGGCGGCGGACTGGCAATTAGTTTGATTGCGCTCTAACGATGTTGAATTGATTATCGCTTTAACTGTGAGTATCAGGTGCAACGGATTGCCTCTGGTGTTTTGCTAAAGGACATTGGATTAGCCTCCCCGTTTTTTTTGAGAGCGGTAGCAGTAATAAGGTCCCACTTGGTTGCTGTTGTTGTACCGCTCCGCTTTTTTTTGCTGACGGATGTTGGCTAGCTGTTTTGTGTTTAACCATAACAATAATTATTGCACTAACTATAAGCTGTTCTGCTTTTTGACCATTTTGACTATTCCTTTTTTCGCAATGCGCTCGGGCGCAGGGGATTCTTTTCGCCAAAATTTCGGCCAAACCACTGGCACTGGTTTGCCAAACCCCATATCACGCAGCCTGACTGCGGATATAGCCGGCTACAGCGATCTGTCGGCATTTGTTGTAATGAGAGCTCCAACGACATTTTTCATAATAATGAGGACATACAAATGCGTTTATCATCCATAAGGCCGCGCGGTTCTGCTGCGCGAACCTGCATGCTGGCGGGCCTCGCGGCCTTGCAGCTGCTATCCACTGATGTGCTGGCGCAATCCAGTGCGCGCGGTGCCTATCTGATGCCCTACACCCGCTACGAGGCAGATGTCGGTACACTGACCAACGCGCAAATTTTGCAAACCACCAACTTTGATATTTCCACCACTGCCTCAGAGGCATCGCAACAAAAATTTGTAAATTTGCCCAGTGCTGGCAGCGCGGTTGAATTTACCGTATCGGCAGCCGGTAATGGTGTGACCATGCGCTACACCATGCCGGATTCAGCGGATGGTAAAGGTTTAAACGGTGAAGTCGATGTTTACGTAAACGGTGTGTTTGATAAAACTGTTGCGGTGACATCGCGTTGGGCCTGGCAATATTTTTTGAATAAAGAGCCGGAAAATACCCCCACACCTTTTTCCGGCACTGATTACATTGCGATGCGTTTTGATGAAACGCATTTTATGTTGAATCACGCGGTGAATCCCGGCGATAAAATCCGCATCCAGAAGAAAACCAATGACAGCAATGCCTATGGTATAGATTTTATTGAAGTGGAGCCTGTACCAGCAGCCATCTCCAAACCAGCGGGCTATGTGTCTATCGCTGATTTTGGCGGTGTACCTAACGACGGCAATTCCGATTTGGCCGCATTTAATGCTGCACTCACGGCAGCGGGCAATGCAGGCACGGGTGTTTATTTGCCTCCAGGTAAATGGGATTTTGATAATAAAGTAGTGTTGAACACCAGCAATATCGGCATTAAAGGCGCCGGTATGTGGTACACCAATATTAACTATTCGAACCCGGCACAATTTAGCGGCGGTATTCTCGCTCGCGTCAATGGCGTTGAGGTGTCGGATATTTATTTTAGTACCGTCAACAACCAACGCTTGTGTCGCAACATGGCTTGCCCCGTGGGTGGCGAGTACATGATCTATAAAGCCTTCATGGGTACCTGGGGCAAAAACTCCAAGTTCACCCGCGTGTGGGCGGAGCACTTTGAAGTGGGGGCCTGGTTAGGTGGCTATGATGCACCTTACCCAGTTGATTACACCGATGGCCTGGTGATTTCACAGGCGCGTTTCCGCAACAACTACGCGGATGGTGTTAACTTCTCGCAAGGCACCATGAACTCCGTGGTTGAACAAACCAATATTCGCAACGGTGGCGATGATGGTTTGGCCATGTGGCCATCCAACAGCCCGGCGGTACCGGAAGAAGTGAATAACATTTTCCGTTACAACACTGTCGAGCATCAATTCCGCGCCGGTGGTGTTGCTATATTTGGTGGTAAAAATCATCAAGTGCACAATATGCTGATTCGCGATTGCTTCGGCGGTTCTGCGATTCGTTTCACTACAGACTTCCCCGGTTATACTTTCAGTACCGAAGGCAAATATCTGATCCATGATGTGGATATTTATAACTGCGGCACCAGCTACGATTTGTGGCACCAGAAACGCGGCGCTATCGAATTTAATACACCGAGCGGTGTGCGCAATATGCAGTTCGATAATATCTACATTAAAAACTCCCAGCGCCATGCGGTGCAAATGGTGGGCAACAGCTTTACCAATATCGTATTCAACAACACGACTATTGACGGTACAGGTTTGGATGCAACTGTGCGCAGCGTGCCCCAGAATGTGTGGGGTGGTGTTGGTTTATACGGCGAGGCCAATGGTGCGGTAACCTTTAACAATGTCTATATCGGCAATGTTGAAGATGCCAACATGGTTAACCAAAATTCCGGCTTTAATTTGGTTGCCAACTTTTTGCCGTTACCGAATGGAACCTCAAGCAGTTCTGTAGCCACCAGTTCAAGTGGTACTACCTCTACCAGTAGCGTGAAAACCTCCAGCTCCTCAAGTGTTGCCACAACAACGAGTGCTGCGGTTACCAGTTCGAGCAGAACCAGCTCAAGCAGTTCAAACCCCAGTACTTCAAGTGCAGGCCCGGTCAATGGTGCATTCACCATTATGAACCGCTGGAAAAATACCTACTTGTGCGATGGCGGCGACTCGGTGACTTACGCAGCGACGTCTTCTGGCCCAGCATGTCAGTGGGTAACTGAAGATGTTGGTGGCGGTTTTGTTGAAATCCGCAACCAGGCCACTGGCGATTACATGCATATCGAAAACCAAACCGGCAAAGTTCAGGCAACTGTGCGCACAGCAGGTTGGGATAGTTCAAAATGGCAGCTGGAAAATGTGGATGGTACTTTCTCGCGCATTAAAAATCGCTGGCAGCCAACGCAATATATCCATGTGGAAAACCAAACCGGTTTTGCGCAATACGGCACTATTGATCCAAGCTGGATGAGTGCGCAGTGGAAATTTACTTCGGTAGGATCTCCTGCATCTTCCTCATCATCTTCAACCGTAACAACCTCGTCTTCACAGGCGTCGGCTGTACCGGGTTATGACATAGTGAACCGTTGGTCACATGCCTACATTAATGACGGTGGCACTAACGCCAATTACGTAACACAAAGTGGCAGCAACTCCCACTGGGTGTTGGAATCTGTAGGCAGTGGCGTGTATGAGATTCGCAACTCGGCCACGGGCGAATATTTAAATATCGAGAGCAATAATGGCTCGGTGCAATCCACTACGCGTCAACCAAGCTGGGATAGCTCCAAGTGGACCATTGAAGATACCGGCGATGGTTATGTTCGCATTCGCAGCCGCTGGTTGACCAACCAATTTATGCATGTGGAAAACCAAACCGGTTCCATCCAGATTGGTACTATCTACGATGTATGGCAAAGCGCTCAGTGGCAGCTTGTTTCTTTAGGTGGTGTTGCGACTAGCACTTCCAGTGCAAAAACCTCAAGCAGTTCAAGTGTTGCGACTTCGGTAGCAACTTCTGTAGCTACTTCTGTTGCGACTACGTCAAAAAGTTCATCGTCAACTGCAGTCACTTCCAGCAGTGGTGTTACTTCTTCATCGGTCACGACGTCTTCATCAGGTACAACCTCCAGCGCTGCATCAGCTCGTGGTTATGCGGCACCATGGACTGAGTACCAATTGGAAGCTGGCCGTTTGGGCGGCGGTGCAAAAGTGTTGGCTCCCAATCGTACCAAGTGGGATAAAAATGTTATCCAGGCCGAAGCGATTGGCCGCAGTGCTGTGCAGTTGAATAGCACCGGTGACTCTGTTGCTATCACCAACACCAAACAAGCTAACTCTGTTGTGTTGCGTTATTCAATTCCCGATTCTGCCAGCGGCGGAGGTTTGGATGCGACTCTCGGCTTGTATATCAACGGCACGCGCGTTAAATCCCTGGCGCTGACCTCGAAATATTCATGGTCTTACAAAGGTGGTTTGATTGGCGATCCGATTGTGGATACTCCTGCTGAACAGCCACATACTTTCTTTGATGAAGTTGCAGTATTGACTGATCCAATTCCTGTGGGCGCCGAAGTAAAAATCCAGCGCGATGCGCAAGATACGGCGGCATTCTATGTGGTTGATCTGGTTGACCTGGAGCAGGTTGCTCCACCACTGACTATGCCTGCTGGTTTTACTGATGTGACCACGCTCGGCATTATCCCCAACAGCGGTATTGATTACGCCGATAAAATTTCCGGCATCATGAACGGCGGTGCAAAACTCTGGTTCCCACCAGGCGAGTACCTTGCACAGAAGCTAACTTCTGGTAACGCGGGTATGGATAACAAGGGCGCGGAAATTCGCGGTGCCGGTATGTGGTACACCACGATTAAAGGTGCGAAATCCATATTCTTCTGTATCGGCCCGGTGAAGTGCGTGTTTGGTGATTTCTCGATTCGAGGCGAATCAAAAGCGCGTGCAGAAGAATCACAAGGCGTGCAAAAAGCCTTTGCTGGTCCCATGGGTGTAGGTTCAATTATTGAGAACATGTGGATCGAACACGTTGTGGGTGCAATCTGGGTTGGCAATGACCCACCGTACCAAACCCAACCAACCGATGGCCTGACTATTCGCCAGGTTCGTATTCGCAATACCTATGCGGATGGCGTGAATCTGGATAACGGCACTTCAAACAGTGTGGTGGAAAATTCTCACTTCCGTAACACAGGTGATGATGCTGCGGTGGTCTGGTCGATCAAATGGACTAGCTGGGTGCGCGATAAAACCGTTAACGCTGGCCCCAACTTTATCAAACCGGAAGCACGCAATGCGCCCGACCAAGGTATTGGCCATGGCAACACCTTCCGCAACCTGAGTGTACAAATGCCATGGCGCGCCAACTGCTTCGCGGCTTACGGTGGTTACGACAATCTGTTCGAAAACCTGAAGTGCGAAGACGTGCTGACCTATCCCGGTATTCTGATCGACAACGAGTTCTCATCTTATCCGTTCGGCCCCGGCTTGACGACGTTCAGAAACATAGACCTGATCCGCGCGGGCGGCCCTATGTTCTTTGAGAATGGCAATGTGTGGAAACACGGTGCACTCAAGTTCTACCTGCGTGAAGGTGATGTGAATGACATTCTGGTAGAAAACGTGAATATCATTGATCCAACCTACTCAGGCATTGAGTTCCGCGGTTTTGGTACTGCCTATGTTCCGGCGGGCGAGAAGTTCTCCTCCGAAATATTGGCAGCGGCTGACGCGGCAGTGTTGCGCAACGTGACCCTGCGCAACATCACTGTCACCAATGCAGGCACCTATGGCATTGAAGTGTTGGACGGCGGCGGTCGTGGCCAGGTTAACTTTGAAGGTGTGAAGGTTTCCGGTTCGGCAGTTGCTCCGCTTAACGCGGGTGGCGCACCCAGTGCCTTCTTTAACAAAACCACGGGCAACACCGGCTGGTAATCGGCCAATCTGTTTGTAATTTACCTCCAACGGGCAGCCCCTGAACGGCTGCCCCCGACAAAGCACAGGCTGGCGACAGTCTGTGCTTTGTCTTTGGTGGGCACTGAGTGTAGGGCAACATTTTTCCGTATCTGCTACCTTTAGGGACAACCTTGTCACATTAAGTGGTATGCATATTGGTGCTTCAGCCCAAGTGCGGTACCCTTCAGGCCAAATGCAGTAGTCTTCGGCAGCGAACAAGGTATATAAAAAATAAAAATCCAGGGCGGTTTACTGGCCCTGATAGCGGAATAGAGGCCCCAATGATCGGCATTAAAGATATAGCCAAGGCGGCGGGAGTATCTCCTGCCACCGTATCGCGCGTATTGCGCAACCCGGATCTGGTGGCAGAAGCCACGCGTACGGCAGTATTGGAGACAGTTAAAAAATACGGCTATACCCCCAACAACCTCGGCGTTAGCCTGCGCAAATCCCAAACCCATAATCTCATTGCCGTGATTCCCGATGCGATCAGCTGCTTTAACTACCCGGTGATGCGCGCTGTGGAAAGTATTGCGCTTGAGCACGGCTACAATTTGCTGCTGGGTGATACGCAAGAGTTGGAAAGCCGCGAGCGCTCTTTTGCGGCTATGGTGCGTTCGCGCCAGGCGGATGGCCTTTTATTATTTTGTTCGCGTCTGCCTTTTGATGTGGGCGATGAAATTCCCCTGGCTGATCAATTGCCGCCCTTGGTAAATGCCTGCGAAGACATTGCGATAGATGGCATCCCCAAAGTTAATATCGACAACGCGGCAGCGGCAGAAGATGCGGTAAATTATTTGCTCTCCCTCGGCCATAAACGCATAGGCGTAATAGCCGGGAATATGACCTCGCCCAGCACCAAATCGCGCCTTGAGGGTTACAAACGCGCCCTCGCAAAAGCAGGTATTGCTTATGAAGATGAATTGATTACGGTCGCCGATTATTCACAGCAAAAAGCCGAAGTAGCGACACGCGAGTTGGCGTCTTTACCAAAACGGCCCACCGCGATCTTTACCTTTAGCGATGAGATGGGCATGAGCTGTATTTCCACACTGTTAAATCTCGGTCTGAAAATTCCGCAAGATATATCTGTCATAGGGTTCGACAATATTTCCTACTCACAATATTGCTATCCCGCGCTGACTACCATTGCGCAGCCTATGACCGAGATAGGTATTGCCTGTATGGAATTATTGTTGCCGCAATTAGACGGCGAAAAAATGCAGGGTGTTACGCGAATTCTTCCGCACAAATTAATCGTGCGTCAAAGTACGGGCCCTGTGGCTTCGGCCTAACTCTCTCGCTTATCTCTTCCATGACTCAATATTCACCAGCCAGGACTTAATTGCCCCGGCTGTGTGAAATATTCACTTCAGTAACCTCCCTCGGCCCTGTAAGTTTTGCAAATCCCTATAACTGCACGGATCGCCAGTCATAGGGATTTGCGGCTGCGATCCAAAATACTATTTCCGCATGACCAGGAGGTTCCAAAATGAATGTATTGGCAGCAACTATCCCCGTAGAAACCATTACCAATCCTATTTTACTTTGGCTGTTCAGACACGGTTGGGAAGACCCAAACTGGGGGCATATTCCCACCAACCAGGTGGCTCTCGGTTTGGCCCTGCATGATTTGTCCACACGCCTTGCCAACCCCGAACTTAAAGATCAATTGCAACACATTGCGCAAAAAGTCGTGGCTGATAACAGTCAGCGCGCGTTGCGTTAATGCGTACATCCGAATAGGAACGGCACAAAAGGATTTTATGGAAATTACTGCAAGGATAGGCAGGTACAGCGATGGCAGCTTGGGGGGAACAAGCTGCCGTCGCTGTAATTTGTGGATGTAAATTGTTAGATTTTTTGGAGCATGGCATTCGCCATAAAACGTCTCCAGACCTCATCGGCTTGCCAGATATGTTTCATCGGAAAACTGGCTGCCTCATCACTCTCCTGCAAATGCAATTTGCGATACAGATAAATAAACGCCGAGACGCGCATATTTTTAACGCAGTGCACCCAGGTATTTTCGCTTTCAAGACTGCTGAGAAGTTTGATAAAGGTTGCGAGTTTGTCCGGCTCGGGATTGCTCCAGGTAACTGGCAACTGGAAATAGTTGATGCCCAAACCACTCACCAATTCTGCCTCTTGCGGCAACACAAGGCTGGCATTGGGTGGGGCCAGGTTAATCAAATGCTTGATACCGTAATCAGGTAGCTTCGCAATATCTTCGGCGGTTAAGTGGCCAGAGCTCCAGAGCCAATCAAAAACTTGATAAGTGTTTTCCGCTTGCATGTTATTTTCTCCTGATGAGCCTCATGCGATTCTAACAGCTGATGACCGCAACAGGTGACAGGCTAGTTAACTCACTTAATGCTTATCCCCATCCTGCTCCACATACACCAATTTGCTGGTATCAAACCCCAGTGCAGTGGCTTTAGCGATTAGGTCGGCTTTTATGTCGCCGGGAATGGACGGTGTGCGGGCGAGTAACCAGAGGTAGGATTTATCCGAGCCGCTGACCAATGCGTATTGGTAATTGTTATCGAGATAAAAAATAACGTAAGAGCTGTAGAAGGGACCAAAGAAAGAAACTTTGAGATAGCCGGTGTTTTTACTCTCCATAAAATAAGCTTTGCCTTCCGATTCTTTCCACTCCAGTTTTTTGCGTGAATAGCCGCGGTTAAGCACCTTGATGCCGCCGTCTTCGCGCAAACTGTAATTCGCGGTTACCTGGCTCAGGCCGCGCTCATAGGAGTAATCCAGGCGCGCAATTTCGTACCAGGTGCCCAGGTATCGCGATGCATCAAAATGTTTAACGGGTTCTACATTGTCTGGTTTGCCCAGGCAGCCGGTTAGCATCAGGCTCAGGCAAGTGATAGCGACGATTAGCCCTAAAACAATATTGCGCATGATTTTTCCTCGCGGTGACTAATGTTCCCGATGCTGCGCCTTCTCATAGCGGTGGGTCAGTGGCTTGGCGTACACAACTAGGCGTCCCCAGCTAGGCGCTCCCAGCTAGGCGCCCCCAGCTAGGCGCCCCCAGCTAGGTGCCCCCAACTGGACGTCCCCAAATGCTTGCTGGAGTTTGCGAGTGATCACCTGTGACAGGCTTGGCGTGTGGGGTGCTGGGCGAAAGATGCAAACTGCATTACCATACGCGGCGGCCCTATGCGGCTGAAATATCGCTAAAAGATATTCCCATAATAAGGGCGATTCATTCGCTCACTTCATATTGTTTGGCTAGATAACTTTGCACACAGGTGTGCGCAACTCCGTGCGGCTTTTGCCGGCGCTGCGCTTTACTTTGTCCTGTGCCCTGACGCGCAGCCCTGCGCACAACAATAATCATTCGGCATGGTGTTTTTCGCACGCTCGTTTGCGCGACAACCTGTCGGTTTATCAGGAATGGCATATGTATCTTTCACAAACAATCGCCCGCCCAAGTGCGTGGCGTTCGTCTCGCGCATTTTCTTTTTTCTCTCCCGTCTGCTTGCGCCGTTTGGCTGCGGTGATGGTTTTGGCTGGTGCTTCATCTGGCGCATCGGCCGCCTGCCAATACGTGATTACTAATGAGTGGAGCGATGGCTTTACCGGCGCGATTCGCGTAACCAATAGTGGTTCCGCCGCAGTGACTGGATGGACCGTTGGATGGCAGTACGCCGGACCCAACCGCATCACCAGCAGCTGGAATGCGACCGTCACTGGCAGCAACCCCTACACGGCGACCAACCTTGGCTGGAACGGCAGCATAGCGCCGGCACAAACGGTGGAGTTTGGTTTTCAGGGCACCAAAAATGGCGGCGTTGCCGAGCTACCGGCAGTAACCGGCAGTTTATGTGGTGGCGGCAGCAGTAGCCTTGCCACATCAACCAGCTCCGCTACTTCTACCAGTGTTGCGACCTCTACCAGCGTTGCGACCTCCACCAGCGCTGCCACCAGCAGCAAAACGTCTACGAGTGTGGCGACCAGTGTGGCAACCAGCACCTCCAGTTCGGTAAAGACCAGCACCAGCAGTTCGGTTGCCTCCAGCAGCTGCGCCAGTGTTTGCAACTGGTACGGCACTCGCTATCCGCTCTGCGTGACGACGACCAGCGGTTGGGGTTATGAGAATGGGGCGAGCTGTATTTCTAACAGCACGTGCGCCAGCCAACCGGCACCTTATGGCGTACAAGCTTGCGCAGTGTCTTCTACTTCAAGCAGTGCAAAAACCAGTAGCTCAAGCTCGGTGACCTCTACTGCTACCAGCACCAGTTCATCGGTGAAGACCAGCAGTTCAATCATTACGACTTCATCTGCGGCTACCTCAACCTCTAGCTCTGTAGCCTCAAGCGTGTCTTCCGAGTTCACCGGTATGTCTACCCACTTTGATGGCTTGGGGGTTCCTTACGGCGGTTGCGGTATTCCGCAAGACAAGCTTGAGACACAAAGTTTCGTTGCACTTAACGTGTTCAACTCGCCAGGTATTTACACCTTCTGGACTCGCCCCATTACCGGCAGCGATTTGCAATACCTCGGTGAATTCAACAATGGCAAAAACTGCGGCCGCTGGGTGCGCGTAACTATTGGCGAATACTGCAAAGGCACCAACGACGGCGCGCAAAGCCAACCTTTCTGCCGCGGCGGTACTGGCTGGATCAAAGATGGTTTGGAAGGCGCGACCCAGGACATGATAGTGGCAGATTCCTGTGGCGACGATAACGCCTGGTGCCGCGATAGTCGCTACCACCTGGATTTCTCGTTGGCGTCCATGAACCTGTTCAGCCTCAACGGCGCCACGGTGAACCTGTTGCCCAACAACGACAACAACCGCAAGATCTCCTGGCACTACATAGATGCACCTAACTACACGGGCGACATCAACATCTACTTTATGGCGGGTGCGGAAATCTGGTGGCCGGCTATCTCCATTAACCATTTGAAGAATGGTGTCCATGGGGTAGAGCAGTTGGTGAATGGCGTTTGGGTGGCGGCCAGCATGAACAAGGATATGGGCCAGGCTTATATCCTGCAGGGCGGCAGCACTCACTACCAAATCCGGGTGCGCGACGTGAACGACGAGCTGATCAACGGCGGCCGCGTTTACACCTTCGACCTGCCGGCGGCCTGCAACGGCAAGTGCAGCGCAGCGGCCACACCGGCGACTTACACCATTCAGTAAACCTGAGTTTAAGGTAGTCCAGTCCCTTCTCCCTTTGGGAGAAGGTTAGGATGAGGGGTAGCGCAGCCTGGCTTTACCCTTCACCCCTGAGTCCTAGCCCTCTCACCTGCGCGGCCCGCCAAGGAGAGAGGGAGTTTGGTACGGCTTTGCCTCCAAAAAGGGCACTAACGGGTAATTTTGCACGCCTCTGCTACACTCAAAAGATTCACCATGGATGCAGGATTATCAAGAGCGCGTTATGAATAATAAAAGCCCACTGGCGACTGTATATCTCATTGACGATGACAGCATCACTCTGGAGTTGATGCGCGGTCTGCTTGAGCCATTGGGGACCTCGTCCCAGTGCTTTAATGATGCCGAAGCTTTCCTGTCCAGTTACCGTCCAAGACCCTGTGAGTGCGTCATTTCCGATATGCGTATGCCCGGCGTGAGCGGTCTGCAGCTGCACCGCAACCTGCAAGAGCGCTACGAAGTCCCTCCACCGCTCATCATAGTGACTGGCTACGCCGAAGTGAGCGCCGCCGTGGAAGCCATGAAACAGGGTGCGTTTGATTTTGTCGAAAAGCCCATCAAAGGCCATCAGTTTTTAGAAAAAGTGCAAGCTGCGCTCACCCTGAGCCGCCAGCTGCACGAGCGCCGCCTGCAGCTCTCCGCGCGCGAAGCCAGACTTGCACTGCTGACACCCAAAGAGCAGGAAGTTCTGCAGGAAGTGTTGGAAGGTCTCGCCAGCAAAGACATAGCGGCCAAACTTGGCCTGAGTGCCCGCACTGTGGAAAACCATCGCGCCCGTATCATGGAAAAATTGCGGGTTAACTCCGCCATGGAGCTGATGCGCGACTTCATGACCAGCACCCAGCGCCCTGCCACCGTGCAGCGCTCCCTGCCTTAAGTCTCCCTCAGCCCGCTTTCTCTGGCGCCTAAAATGCGCTGCCCCGCTTTTCTTGCGATTAGCCACTTATCCCCGATAGGGGTTTTCCCTCACCCCCGCTGAGTAATTCTACTCTCACCGTAAATTTGCCTTTTTGTCACACTGACCACCAATGAAACCTATTTCCGCTGAGCGCACAAACTAGCGCTTTGCCCTGATTGTGTTTGCCGTTGGGGCTTTTTTATTCCAGCAGCTTGGCCACTCGCGAGCTGATCAACCGCCGCCCAGTGATTTCTTGTTGTTTAGGGCTTCACTGAAAAAAGGCAATTTTCGTAAGAGGCTATATCCATGAATTGGTTTTTGAAGTTAAGTCTGGCCAAGAAGCTGCTCACTACCTTTATCACATTGGCATTGATTACCGCAGCAGTTGGCCTGTATGGGCTCAGTAATATCGTCAAAGTGGGCGATCTTATGGGGTCCATGTACCGCAACAACCTGGTGGCGGTAGACTTGCTGTCAGAATCCTATTCCAACTTTTTAACCTACACCCGCTCGGTAACCCGCTTGCCCACCCAGAGTGGCGATGAGCTGGCAGCGACGATTGAGCGTATGCAAGGCCACTGGAAAAAATCCCAGGCTGCGCTGGATACCTACAAGAAAACCGACCTGTCTACTAGCGAGAAAAAATTCCTCGAGCAACTGGATGGCGAATCTGCCCACTACCAGCAGCTGACCAATCAGCTGATACAAATGCTGCAACACAACCAGCGCGCTGAAGCTAACAACCTGAGCAGTAACGAGTTGCGCAACAGCAGCAATGACATCGAAAAAGCCTACAACGGCCTGATCGACGACAACAAACAACAGGGTGAACAGGCCGATCAACAAGGTCAGGCCGCAGTAGCCAAAATGCGTCAGGTAATGAGTGCCATGATCGCACTCGCCATTGCCTTGGCCATTACTTTTGGTTTGCTGGTGACTCGCCTGATTACTCGCCAGTTAGGTGGCGAACCGGATTACGCTACCGAAGTTGTGCAGCGCATTGCTGAGGGCGACCTGACATTGAAAATCGATCTGCGCAAAAACGACGATCGCAGTTTGCTGTTTGCCATGAACAATATGTTGGGCCGTTTGACCGATGTGATCACCCAGGTAAACGCTTCTGCTGAAGCCCTGGCGGCGGCCTCTGAACAAGTATCTGCCTCATCCAACACCCTGAGCCAAAATGCCACCGAGCAGGCCGCCAGTGTGGAAGAGACAAGTGCATCTGTGGAAGAAATCGCCGCTACCGTTGCGCAAAACGCTGAGAACGCCACAGTGACTGACGGCATGGCTGCACGTTCATCCAAAGACGCCAAAGCCGGTGGTGAAGCCGTGCGTTCAACCCTGGATGCCATGAAATCCATCGCCGACCGCATCAGCATCATCGACGAAATTGCTTACCAAACCAATTTGCTTGCCCTTAACGCTGCGATTGAAGCCGGTCGCGCTGGCGATCACGGTCGCGGTTTTGCGGTGGTGGCAAGTGAAGTGCGCAAACTGGCCGAGCGTTCGCAAGTAGCCGCGCAAGAAATCGGCGCCCTGGCGGGTGACAGCCTGGCCACCGCTGAACGCGCTGGCGGCCTGCTGAATGACATGGTGCCCTCTATCGCCAAAACCGCCGATCTGGTGAACGAGATTAGCGCCGCCTCCCAAGAGCAGCGCACCGGCCTCAACCAGATCAGCATCGCTATGAACGAGCTGTCGCGCACTACCCAGACTAATGCATCAGCCTCGGAAGAACTGTCGGCTACCGCTGAAGAGATGAGTAGCCAGGCGTTGCAGCTCACGAATGTTATGTCGTTTTTCCAAACCGCTGCGCGTAACAGTTACGTGGCTCGCAGCAATCAATCCTCCGCTAAAGCGACCGCCAAGCCCAAGGTTGCTGGTGCCAAATCAAGCAAGCCCAGATCGCGAGTTGTAGATTCCGATGAGCTGGATGCGATGTTTGTAGAGTTTTAACCCTTTATTTACTCGTTGATGAATGAGAAAGCCTGAAATAGCAGTCCAACATCACAGGTGCCCAATGAATACAGTGCGTGCAGCTACCGAGGTAGGTTTTATGAAATCGGCGATCAGTACCGCCGCCTTTGAGCAAATACGTTCCTACGTACATCGCACTGCGGGCATCCAGATTGGTGCCGAAAAAAAATCCATGGTGACCGGCCGTCTGTGGCGTCGCCTGGAAAAATTCGGCTGCGAGACCTTTGAAGAGTATCTCGCGTTTGTGCGCAGCAGCGAAGGTGCAAATGAGCGCGCCACCATGCTGGATTTGCTCACCACCAACGAGACCTATTTCTTCCGCGAGCCTGCGCATTTTGAATTGCTGCGCCGCAAGATTATCCCCGAGCATGGCGGCCAAAAGCTGCGCGTGTGGTGCGGTGCTTCATCCACCGGCGAAGAGCCTTACAGCCTGGCGATGGTGTTGGCGGATTGCCGCGCTCCTGGCAGTTGGGAAGTGTTTGCCTCGGATATTTCCGGCAAGGTATTGGAGCAGGCGCGCGCGGGAATTTACCGTATGGAGCGGCTGGAATATTTGCCGACAGATTACCTCAAGCGCTTTTGTTTACGCGGCACCGACGAGTTTGAAGGCAAGTTCGCCATCGCGCCCTCGCTGCGCAAACAAGTGCGTTTCGCCCAACATAATTTGCTTGAATCGCTGGATGACAGCGAAGGTTTTGACGTGGTGTTTTTGCGCAATGTATTGATTTATTTTGATCAACCCACCAAACAAAAAGTGCTTGAGAATGTGATGCGCGCGTTGCGTCCGGGCGGTTGGTTGATCCTCAGTCACTGCGAAACCTTGCAAGGTCTTAATTTACCTGTGCGCATGCACTCGCCCAGCATCTACACCAAAACGGGTGGTGCGGCTAAAACTGCTAGCAATGTATCTTCTTTGCGGAGCCTGACATGATTCGAGTGATGGTGGTCGATAACTCGGCCGTAGTACGCTCGGTGTTGCAATGTATTCTGGAAGAGTCATCCGATATCAGCGTTATGGCGGTTGCGCCAGATCCAGTATTTGCACTGGCCAAAATGGAGCGCCAGTGGCCGGATGCGATTATCACCGCGGCCGATATGCCTCGTATGGACGGCGTAAGCTTTGTGCGCGGTGTTATGGCTGTGCGGCCAACGCCGATTCTGGTGTGCGCTCATTTCGGTCAGCCCGGCCTGGCGCGCCAATTGTTAGAAGCGGGGGCAACCGATGTGATTCCGCGCCCGGCGTTGGATGTCACCAGTTTTTTGCGCGCCCGTCGCCACGAACTGGTTGCCAGTCTGCGTGCGGCAGTGTTGAATCACGCACAGCAAAATCCTTCGCAAAAGCCTGCGCATTCTTCGGCGTCTGCGCCTACACTGAGTAAACCTTGCGATCTTGAATCCCTATGATTTCACTCAACTCGTCCATTAATCTCGCCACCGACGCGCGCCTGCACCGGGATCTACTGGAGCGTGGCGTAATGGTGGTGGATGACAGCAGTATGCACAGGTTCAGCGCCGATGCCTGTTTGCGCGCTTTCGGCATCGAGCACATCTACGAGGCCGGCGATGGTCGCGCTGCCCTGCAGCAGCTCGACAAGCTGCCACAGCCACCGGCCGTTCTGCTGCTGGATCTCGAAATGCCGGTAATGGATGGGGTTGAAGTGCTGCAACAGTTGGCTTCTGCTCCCATGGCGCCCGCCGTGGTGCTGGCCAGCAGCTCGGACGAGGTCCTGATTGGCACCGTGGCAACTATGGCCGAGGCCATGGGTATCTGCCTGTTGGGCGCTTTTCGTAAACCTGTAGATGCCTCTGCCATGCTTGAGGCTCTGTGTCGCTACCGGCCCGGCCAGCTGCTTTCAATCCCTGCCGAACCGGAAAACTCCCTGGAGCTAACCCAGCTGCGCACAGCGCTGGACGAGCAGCGCCTGGAGGTTTACTACCAACCCAAAATCCAGTTGGATACCGGCAAGCTGGCTGGTGTGGAAGCGCTGGCGCGTTGGCGGGAAGAGGGCGATTGGGTGCCCCCGCGGCAGTTTATTGCGCTGGCGGAAGAGCACGGCCTGATTGACCAACTCACCCTCTGCCTGTTCGAGCGCATCCTTGAAGACATGAACCGTTGGTGGGATGAAGGCTGCTATATGCCAGTAGCCATGAATCTCTCGGCCAAATCCCTGGCGGACCCGGAACTGGCCAACGCCATTATCCAGCGTGTTGCCGCCCAGGGTATTCCCGCTCATTTCCTCACGTTTGAAATTACGGAGAGCGCGCTGGTGGTGGATTTGCCGTCGGCGTTGGCGACTATCAGCCGCTTGCGCCTCAAGGGCTACGGCATTGCCATTGACGATTACGGCACCGGTTTTTCGTCCATGCAGCAGCTGTCGCGCTTCCCCTTTTCCGAATTGAAAATTGATCGCTATTTTGTGGATGGCGCGCCCAGCCGCGAACACCTGCAAAGTATTCTCAAATCCGCCATCGACATGGGCCAACGCCTGGGGATAAGCACCGTGGCAGAAGGTGTGGAGACAATGGCGGAATTGCATTTATTAAAACGCCTGGGCTGCAAACAAGCCCAGGGATTTTTATTAGCGCGACCCATGCCGGGCGATAAACTCTTGCCCTGGATGGATACCAGCCTGGAGTCAATCCGCGAGTTATGTCAGATGTAAAAGAGCAACACGGCAAGCTTCACCAATTTCTCCAACAGCACTCGGTAGTCGCGCTGGCGCTGGCGAGCGCGCTACTGATTCTGGCGATCAGTTATTTTTCACTGAGCTACATAGCGGCAAGCCATGAACAGCTGATGTTCAAACACCTCAATACCGAGCTGGACTCCACCACTGAACTCCTCACTCGCTGGCAACGGCAAAACATAGGCGCCGCCAAAGTGCTGGCCAGTTCCCCCACAGGCGAAGAACTATTTGTCCGGCTGCTGATAAAGCATGAGAGCGGGGCGGAAATACAAAACGAAGTTCGCCAATGGATTTATCCCCTGCTGCTGGTGCTGCAATACGATGGCTATTCGGTGATAGATCTGGATCGTCGCATAGTCTCCGCCAGTAGCGAGCAATTTATCGGGCGCGTTGCGCAAACGCCGGAAAATCTCGAAATCATGGAGCGCAGCTTGCGCGGTGAGCCGGCCATTTCGCGCCCGGCGGTGATGAATCTTCCTATCAATGGCCCGCGCGGTGCCATGGCACCCGGCGCGCTTATCCAGAACCTCTGCCTCACACTTACTGAGCCAGGTACAAAAGCCATGGTCGCCATTGGTTTTTTGTGTGTTCGTTTTAACCCCGACCCCAGCTTCTTTGGCAATTTTGTCAGCCATGATCGCGCCGACAACATTTACGCGATCAATCGCGCCGGTGACATCATTACACCACCCAAATTGGATGTGCCCGCCAATGCGCGCTACCAACTCAACTGGATGCCCAGTGGAAAATTGCCCGCGCGTTTGCCGCGCGAAGACGAGCTGGCGACACCTGGTCCTTTTACCCGCTTGATTGAGATGCTCTTGCAAAATAAACCGGCGCAGATAAAAGGTTATGCTGATTATCGCGGTCGCCAGGTCATAGGAATGGCGCGCTGGCTGCCGGAAATGAATCTCGGCATAGTCGCCGAGTCAGAAATAGAACAGGCGTTTGCCCCTTACCTGGCATCGCGCAATGTTATTGTCGGCCTCACTTGCAGCGCACTTTTATTAATACTGGTGCTCACTACCAGTTCGGTGCTTAATCGCCGCTCGCTCGCATCGCGCGAAGCATTATTTCGCTCGCTGCTTAAAAATTTGCCGGCATCGGTTTATATGGTGAATCTGGATGGCCGTATCACCGTGGTGAACGCCTTCTTCTGCAATTTAATCAAACTCCATCGCGATCATTTGCTCTGGCGCCACCTGCGCGACATTCCCCTGAGTGGCTGGCAGCGCCAATTAGTGCCCGAGCGTTTGCAAATTATGGATGATTTTCAATCCCGCGATGAAACCCTTGAAATCACCATCCCGAATGGCGAGTTAAAGTTTTTTCGTCGCGTGCAATTTCCTATCACAACGCACACTGGCGAGCCGCCCGAGGCTGTTGCCTGCATTATCATCGATATTACTGATCGCATGTTAAGTAATCGCCGATTGGACCTGCTCAACCAGGAGCTGGAGCACTCAGTCAACGCGCGCACTTATGAGTTGATGGTCGCCAAAGATGAAGCGCTTGCGGCAAGCAAAGTAAAAGCAGACTTCCTCGCCAATATGAGCCACGAAATACGCACGCCACTGAATGCGATTATCGGCCTTGCGCATTTATCGCTGCGCGGCAACCCGGACGACAAACTGCGTGTTTATCTCGAAAAAATGCGTGGCTCCGGCGAGCACTTGCTCAATATCATCAACGACATTCTCAATTTCTCGCGGCTGGAAGCTGGAAAGCTCAAGCTTGATCGCGAGGAGTTGGTGATAGAACAGGTGATTGACCAGGCAGTTGATTTAATTTGGGAGCGCGCCGATGCCAAAGGCCTGGCTGTCAAAGTGGAAATAGATCCGCGAGTGCCTTCAGTGCTGGCTGGTGATCCATTGCGTCTCGGACAAATCCTTATCAACCTCGCCGCCAACGCGGTGAAATTTACCGATAGCGGCAGCATAGTGCTCGAGGTGAAATTGCTGCATGATCTTGGTCATCAAGTCGAAGTGCTCATCAGTGTTACCGATACAGGTATAGGTATTGCCGAAGATAAACTCGGTACGCTCTTTCAGCCATTTCAGCAAGTCGACAATTCCAGTGCGCGCCGCTTTGAAGGCACAGGGCTCGGTTTATCCATTTGTAAAAACCTGGCTGAACTAATGGCCGGTGAATTAACTGTTGAAAGTGAACTGGGACGCGGCAGTAGCTTCCGTCTTCAGGTGCGACTCGATAAATCCCTCGCGGTGCCCGCAGCCGTGGCAGGCGATAGTCCACTGACTGTTGTCACTGGCCGCGTGCTGGTAGTGGAAGATAATCCGCTCAATCAGGAAATCATCAGCTCGCTGTTGCAAACCATGGGGGTGCAAGTCAGTTGCGTTGGTTCTGGCCCTGCGGCTATCACCGCGGCGGCGCGTGAAAAATTTGATCTGGTGTTAATGGATATCCAATTACCCGGCATGGATGGTGTTACCGCCTGCCGCGAAATTCACTGGCATTTGGCCACGCGCAATTTACCTATAGTCGCCGTCACCGCCAACGCGTTACCGGGCGATCGCGAACGCTACCTCGCCTCTGGCCTCAATGATTATATTTCCAAACCCATAGATCCTAACGAATTGCACCGCCTGTTAATTCGTTGGCTTTCACCGGGTGCCAGCGCTGCTGTCGCGGCCCAGGCGCAAGCGGCTGCCCCGGCCAAAACATTTGTCGCAACATCGCCCGTTATTGGTCAGAACTATTTGTTGGCGGAAGTGCCCGATGCTGAAAATAAAATAACGTCGGCGGCTGAAGTAAAAGTATTACTTCCAGCGCATATAGGGTTGGCCGCACAATCGGCTGAAAAAAAATCTGATGCCTTGAATGTGTCGATAAAAAATGCAACCCAACCCATGATGGAGAAAAATAATCCAGTAACGAACAGCGATGTGGCAATACCTTCAACAAACGAATCGCCATCTGTTGCATCACAGGCTGACACAAAATCCAATCAATCAGCATTGCGCGGTTTTGATTGCCTGCGCTCTCATAACATAGATACCGAACGCGCACTGCACAACCTCATGGGCAACGAACAACTCTACCGCCGCCTGCTCGAACGCTTCGCCCGCGAGCGCGCTGAATTTGGTGTACAGCTGGAAGAATTACTCGCCGGCGTAGGTACCGAAACCCACAACGAAGAAGCCCTCAACAACGTCCACTCCCTCAAGTCCCTCGCCGGCAGCCTCGGTATGCTAAAACTCGAAAGCATAGCCGCATTGCTGGAACAACAACTCCGCAACGGCCAGGCTCCGAAAGAATTGGTCACTGAACTGCGCGAAGAAATTACAGCAATGGCGCATGCGGTGGTGGAGGCGTTTGAATCGTAATTGGGTGGGATAGGTTGGGCAGGGCCGTATAGGAGGCCACGCCAAACATGTTTTATATCCCCGAATCATTTATCAAGCGGCTTGGAAAACAAGCACTGGCAATTTATAGTTTGGCCGATGAATTACTTCTCAGGTAAAAGGCCACCAATCAATGCTCATCATCAACCCCGAAGATGCACCCGCCGCGTTCCAGTTAGCCTGGAATACTCACGATATGTTTGCGTTTGGCGGCCTATTTGAAAAAGACGCCACCTTCGTAAATCGCTTTGGTCATTATGTTCGCGGCGTCGACGAGATAATCGCACTCCACACCCCTATCCATCAAACCATCTACAGTGATTCCACCCTCACGAATGAACTGATTGACGTTAACCACTTGGTAGAGGGCGCAGCCGTTATCCATTTCTGGAGTCGCTTAACTGCCGGTGTAGCTCATCCTGCTGGACCGCATGAAGTAGACACGCTGATCCTCGCTGTACTCACTAAACAAAATGACACCTGGCTTATTCGCGCACTGGAAAATGTAACGCTCACAAACCCGCGAACGGGCGAGGTGGTTTTGAGGGATGTATTAGCGCACAGCGTAGATTGATGTAAATTTTCCTCGTTCCCAAGCTCTGGCTTGGGAATGTTAATTGAGTTGAGCTCCCAAACTGGAGCTTGGGGGCAAGAAAATGGATAGCATAAGAGATGTATATAAAATAGTCGTTAAATATATAGAGCATCATCGCCAAAAATTTTCACTTGAGCAAATAGATGCTGCGGCGGAGATAAAAAGAAGGCTGCTTGGTCTTGAGAATAGCTTTAATAGATTAACCAATATCAATGAACAATTATCCAAAGAGTCTATGCCTCAAATATCTCTCGATTCTGAAACTGGGATAATGACTGTCGAACTCATGGGGCAGAGCGTTCATGTGAAATATGAAAGAGCTGAGCCTGATGTTCCAGTTTCATTCTTGGATGGGCCTGCGCTAGTAAGGCATGACTATACCAACGAGCTGTCTGATGATGAAATTGACTCCCAGATTATTGAAGCATTAAAGATAGAAATGGAGTCGCTAGTTGAGCATTATTATTACAATGCATTTAAAATAACCAAGTTAATTCAGATATTGACCGGGAAGAGCAGGTATGACTGTAGGTGCATAACTATGGTAAGGAATTATTTAATAGAGCATCCTAAGTTGGAAACTATTTACTCCTTTGGTTTTGGAGTAAATGGCCCCTTTATAAAACCAGTTCAGCGTGGAGAAGTGTCGTGGGAGGATGCGGGTTTGGTGAAGAATACAGAGTTTCTGATTTCGTCTTTAAAAAAAGTATTTTCCTCTGATCAGTAGCGCGTAGGTCAGGGGGCGTTGCGCGGACTAAGCCTGCGCCCCAACAACTCTTGTTTGAAGCCCATGATTATGTTGAGTGCAACGATGCGGTTGACAGCGCTTGATTTCGTAAGCGTTGTCAACAACTAGCCAGCGCGAAGTTGATATAAAATGACTTCGTCATGCCCTTGGGCATCCAGTGCCTTTAAAAAGCTAAAGCCGCTGGATACCCGTACGGGGATGGCGACGCAGGGCGGGTGAAGTGGTTTCAGGGGTGTGTTAACTCACAGCGTAGCTTGATGTAAATTTTTTAGTTTTATTAATTAATAATTTGAGCGCCTAATTTGAATTTTAAAAATATAAATCCAGCTTTCGTTGTTTATATTGCAGGTATAGTTTTGCTTGGACTTTTCTGCAATGACTTAAAGCAAGCTTTAGGTGGAAAACTGTTGTTTTTTTCTGTCGTGATTGGCTACCTGCTGGTTTTGCGCTTAATTGGCCACTTCTTGTCAAAAAGTAAGGGTTAGCGTAGGTTGGAGCGGGGTGCGCAGGTGAGCGAAGTGTCTTCCGACAGTTCGAGATAGGTCCACACCAAAAGATCAAAAGCAATCAAGAAAAGGAGAATTTGTATGAGCAGCAAAGAAGATTCAACACAGCGAGAAAGTATTTTTCTCGCTCCTGGCGATGGACGCTCATATCCCATGGGCAGAATCAGTGCAATTTTTAAAGCCGATGCTGAAGAAACGGAAAATCGCTATTCCATTTCAGAGTGGTGGTTGGAGCCAAACACCCAAGGGCCGGGTGCGCATTCACATGAAGAGGATGATGCGTTTTATGTTTTGGAAGGCACCATGAGTTTTCTTTTGGGGGATCGCTGGGTTGATGCGCCGAAAGGTTCTTTTGTGTTGGCACCGGGAGGGATGATCCATGATTTTCAAAATAGAAGCTCAAAGATAGCCGGGGTTTTAAATATATCGGCTCCAGGTAATTTCGAAGTGAATATGCCGGGGATTGTTGATTGGTTTGCGGAGCATCCACCTGGTAATGCAGTTGATTGAAAAATTCTTGCGGTAGCTTGCGTCCCTACGTTTTTGTCAGCCTGCGCGACCTGCCCCAACAATTCTGACTTGCAGTTCACGATATACTTTAACGTAAATCCATGTTGGGGTGCAGCTTGCTTTCGCAAGCCTTACCGCCAACCTACCAGTGCGTGGCTTGGGAATGCTACTCAGGGGCTGCTCCCAAGCTGGAGCGTTGGAGCGAGAGAAAGACGTTGCGTATTACGCTTTGCTTTAAATATGCCCTACATTTAAAGTGCTGGGCCAATGTTGGTTGTGAATCAACGTTTATGTAAAAAGTGAGAGCCTATTGAAAATAATCGACATGATGGTAGGGATTTCCAATGGAAATATTTTTGTCCGAAAATGGATTCCTGATGGCGTAGCATCCCTTCCAATAATCTTGCTGCATGATTCGTTGGGCAGCGTTGAGTTATGGCGAGACTTTCCGGCCGCGTTGGCACATGCGACACAGCGAGTTGTCATTGCCTATGATCGCCTTGGGTTTGGAAAATCCTCACTGCGCACCGAACCAATCGAGATCAGCTTTATTGATGATGAGGCCAGGTTTAATTTGCCGGCAGTTGTGGCCGCGCTTGGAATAGATAAATATATTTTGTTTGGTCATAGCGTCGGCGGCGCTATGGCATTGGTGGCTGCGGCATTGCAGGGTGATAATTGTGTTGCGATTATTTCCGAATCAGCTCTGGTGTTTGTAGAAGATTGCGCGGTTGCAGAGATCAGAAAAGCGAAGCAGGATTTTGCAGACGAAAACCTGTTTGGAAAACTGGCTAAGTGGCACGGTGAACGAACCAGATGGGTATTGGATGCATGGACAGGTATGTGGCTTTCCGATGAATTCAAGCACTGGACGCTTGATGCGTATCTCACGCAAATTCACATCCCTTTGTTGGCCATTCATGGTGAATCTGACGAGTATGGTTCTTGTGCCTCTCCACGTCATATCATTCAATCCGTCCGCGGCCCCGCCAAAATGGAAATCATCCCCGCCAGCGGCCATTTTCCTCATCGCGAAAATCAGGAAAAAATAGTTTCATTGGTTTGTGCCTTTTTGGAAGGCAATCAGATTTCCTGATTTTTTGAGGAGGGTAAATGTGAGTCGCTCCCAAGAAGGCTTGGGAGCGAAGTAACGCAATTACGCCGATGCCGATAGCGTTTGTGTGCTGGTCTCATCATTAGCAGCGCTGGTATTTAAACCATAGGTTTTCACCAACTGCAAAATTTGACGTGAAAGCTCTGCGCCCAATTCGGATTTACTCGTAGTAGACGACGCATTGCTGTCATCTGCTTTGGTGGAATCTTCTTTGGTTGCCAATTGCGATAATAAATAATCTACCGCTTCTTTCGCACTTACTTTGCCATCGCCATTGGTATCTGCCGGATCGGTGGATGCGCTGGCTGATTTTGTTTCACTGTCGCCACTTGCACCACCTGCTGGAGGCATTCCACCGGGTGGTGGTCCCCCAGCACCTTGTGGCCCGCCCGCGCCCTGTGGTCCACCGCCGGCTTCAGGGCCTTCCAGATCATTTGCTTTGGCGTAGGCCATGGCTTCATCGCGGTTTACTTTGCCGTTGCCATCGGTATCGGCCTCGGTAAAGTTTGCGGCGATTTCAGCCATAAAAGTTGAACGTTTGGAATCTGTTGAACTTGTGTCTTGCGACATTTTTGTCAATTGATCCAACGTAAAACCTTCGTCAGCACCTTTTTCGCCACCATGCTCTTTACTGCCACGTACACGCATGGATGCGGCGAGGTTATCCATTTTGTCCATCAGCGATTGCAGGGTATTACCTAATTCTGTTTTGGTAATCTTGCCGTCGCCGTCCGCATCCATAGCGCTAAACATTTCATCAGCGCTTGCGGTGGATGTTGAGTTGGTACTGGTTGCGGTTAATGCAGTTTGCAGCTCACTTTTATCGAGAAAGCCTTGTTGCTTGGTATCGAGCTTATTGAACAGCTCATCCACCACCGACGAGGTTTGCGCTTTCTGGGTATTTTTAACGCTGGCATAACTCGCTAGCGTTGATGAACCCGAAAGGCTACTTATGCTACTCATAGCTACCTCCCTACAGGTTGTATTAAGCGAGCGGTTACTTGCTTTATGCTTTGCTCGCGCTTCTGATAAACCAATTTCAGTTTCCGGGAATTGGCATAGCTGCAAAGCAAACTATCGGCCACGGGTTTGGCTTCTTCAAACGGGAAAGTCTGTATTCACAGTCTTTGCAAGCTTCTTACACAATGTTTGTGCAATTGGTGCGTTAATGGAGATTAGACCGCCATAAACGTCACTAAAATTATGGCGTGTAGAAAAGTGGCACTGCTGTTGATTGTCGACTGGAATTGCCATATTTTGCCGTTTCGGCAAGATGTTGCCGCTCGCCGGTTAATGGTGGCGGTATTGCAGTCTCAACTTGAATTGAAAAGTTTTTCTAAAAATTACATCACTTATTTATTTGAGTTAGCGAAATGCACATTACTACGACTTATAGTGAGCCGGAGTTTCGGCAATTCAAAACATTGATTGCTGATCAATGGCCCCATGCGGAGCTTCCTGATTGGCATCAGGATGGATCAAAACTTCCCAAAGCAATATTGGCCGTAATTAGTAGTTCAGTGATGGGTAATTCAGTAATAGGCGGCTTGTCTTTTCTTTGGTATCCCAAACCCGGCGGCGGCCAATTGGCGTTGTGGATAAATACACTGTTCATTGCTCCCTTTCACCGAAGATCCGGCGTTGCCAGTGCGCTGGTTCAATTTGCAATGAACGAGCATGCGCAGGCGCGAGAAATTTTTGTGTACACCACTGTGCCCGGTCTCTATTTAAAGCTGGGTTGGTCTTTGGTATCGGTTGATGGCGAAAATCATGTGCTGAAGTACATGTTTCGAGGTGGAAGTTGATGAGCGATTTCAAAGATCATGTTTCGTCGGGCAGTGCGGGTTATGCCTCTGCGGTGAAAGCAGCAACTAAAGCGCTGGGTAAAAATCCGGTGGATGACTTGCGCTGATGTTGGGTAAAGCCTGGGACAATGGCGAAACCCGGCGTCGCGTGGTTTGGCCGTTGTCGGGACGTATCGGTCGGGTGTGAGCTATAAACGCGAGCAGTTTTAATTTAGAGGCGCGAGACTTCCGTCCACGCCCGGTCCGGTTTCCAGTTGGCGACCCAGATGGGAATATTGTTAGCGGGCATGGGGCGCGCAATACCATAGCCCTGGGCGAGTTGGCAGCCTTGGGCAATGAGCAGTTGGCCGTGGGCGACAGATTCCACGCCCTCGGCAATCACTTCGCGATGAAATGCCTGAGCCAGGCCTATAACGCCGCGCACAATGGCGAGGTCATCCGGGTCTTCAAGCATGTCGCGCACAAAGCTCTGGTCGATCTTCAACTGGCGTGCCGGCAGGTGGCGCAGGTAGGTGAGGGATGAATAGCCTGTGCCGAAATCATCCACCGCAAACTCCACCCCCAAATCACTGCAGTCGCGAATAAGCTGGGCAATTTTCGATAAGTCATCAAGCGCGCTGGTTTCGACAATTTCCAAAGTGAGCTGATTGGGGCGAACCTCAGGATGCAGCGCAAGCAATTCGGCCAAGTGCAGGGCAAAATCCCGTCGTTGCAGTTGTTGCGCGCTGACATTCACGCTTAACGCCAAATCCAGTCCGTCCTTACGCCACTGGCTTAATTGATCCAGAGCGTGGTCTATTACCCAATCGCCCAACTCGATCATCAGGCTGTGGTCTTCAATGATGGGCAGGAAGCTGCCGGGTGCCAGCAGCCCATGGTCGGGATGTTGCCAGCGGATAAGCGCCTCCATCCCTATGACGGCACCGGTGCACATGTTGACCTTGGGTTGGTAGTGGAGCACGAATTCGTCTTTATCGAGGGCGCGGCGTATGTGCTCGAGGCTTTCTCGCTGGGTTTTCACTGCAACATCGCGTGCGACGTCGAACAGGTGATAGCAATTTTTACCGGCTTGCTTGGCCAGATACATAGCCTGATCGGCATGGCGCATTAGCTGATCGGGATCGGCACCATCTTGCGGATAGAGGGTTACGCCTATACTGGCCGACACCTGCAAGGGCAAATTGCCGACGATGGCTGGTTCGGCTGCGGCCTTGAGCAGGCGTTTCAGCACTGGCTCGTAGTCATCGGCCAGATTCAAATCCACCAGTACCACTACGAACTCGTCGCCGCCAATACGCGCCATGGTATCGCCTTCGCGCAGGGCGGCTTTCAGGCGCTCGGCCAGTATGACCAGCAACTCGTCGCCCACTGTGTGGCCGTGGCTGTCATTGACGGCTTTGAAGCCATCCAGATCTATATACAAGACGGCCAGCGAGTTACTGGCGCGGTGGCTATGGGCTATGGCTTGTTGCAAGCGATCAGCCAGCAACACGCGATTGGGCAGGCCGGTGAGGGCGTCGTAATGGGCGATATGCTCCAGTTGGCGTTGGTGCTCTTTGAGCGGGGTGATATCGGTAAACAAGCTGACGTAGTTGATGGTATTGCCTGCGCTGTCGCGCACGGCGCTGATGGTTTCCATAAAGGCCAGCACCTGGCCGTCTTTGTGGCGGTTCCATATCTCGCCAGACCAGTGGCCTTTGACCTCCAGCTCTTGCCAGAGGTTGGCAAAAAATTCCGGGGTGTGGTGGTGGGAGCGCAGCAGGTTGGGGCTCATACCTATGGTTTCATCGCGCCCATAACCGGTCATGCGAGTAAAGGCATCGTTGATTTCTACGATGACGCCCTGGCTGTCGGTGATCATGATGCCTTCGCGCGAATGGGTAAATACGCTGGCGGCCAGGTCTACCCGATTGCTATCGGTGGTTTTTTCGATAGCGAGGGCGGCGAGGCGCGCTTCCTGCTCAATCAGTTGCAGGTCATCGGCGGTGGGAGCGCAGGGGTAGCGGTGATAGATGGCGAAAGCGCCCAGCACCTTGCCGCTGGCCGCCACTATGGGTTCTGACCAGCAGGACGCCAGCCCGGCGTTGCGGGCCATAATGCGGTAATTGGTCCACCAGGGATGAGTATTGATATCTTCGGTAATGGCGCGTTGGCCAGTAGCAGAGGCGGTGCCACAGGCGCCTTTGCCAAAGCCAATAATTTCGCCGTTGATGGCCTCCACATAAAAGGGCGGCAGGCTGGGCGCGGCACCATGGCTCAGGTGCAAGCCCTCCTCATCCAACAGCAATATGCTGCAGATAGCGCCGGGGTTAATCGCCTCCACATCGCGCGCCATGCAGTGTAGTACCTGGTCCAAGGGCGCCTTTTCCGCCAGCATGGCCAATATCCGGTTGTGATGTTGCTGAAGCAGTTCGCTGCGGCGCTGGTTGGTAATGTTTTGTACCGTACCCACCATGCGCAATGGCTTGCCCTCGGCAGATCTTTCGAGGTACCCAAGGCCGTTGATAACCCGCTCGTCGCCACTGGGCAGGCGCACACGGAACTCCAGGTGGCCGCGCGGGTTGCCGCAGATGCACGCCAGGCACCAATCCTTCATGGCCTTACGGTCATCCGGCGGCAGCAGGTTGAAAAACGCCTGGGCGTTGAGATTGAAGTTGCTAGGGGATACACCAAACAGGTGATACGTCTGGTCGGACCAGCGCATTTCGTTGCTGGAGAGATCCCAGCTCCAGCTGCCGATTTCGGCGATACGCTGTGATTCGGATAGCATTGCCTCCTTTTCCTTGAGGGCTTTTTCCCGTGCTTTTTGCTCGGTGATGTCCTGGTAGATACCCGTCAGCCGGACGGGTTTGCCGTTTTCCATTTCGGCGATACAGGTAGTGCGCAGGTTAATTTTGCGCCCTTTCATGGTGTACTTTTCGACTTCCACATCAAACACAGTGCCATCCTTGATTGCTCGCATCAGCGCGGGCTGGATGATGGCGCGTGATTCCGGTGGATAGTATTCAAAATTCGGGTCCAGCACCGGGGTGTATTCCTCTGGGCTGGTATCGTGGATGCGGTAGGTCTCGGCGCTCCAGGAAACATGGCGAGTGGCTATGTCCACTTCAACACTGCCCACATGAGCGATGGACTGCGAAGCTTCCAGCAAGCGAGTGCTGGTTACCAATTGCTGCTCGGCGTTTTTGTAGGGGGTGATATCTGTGTGTATGCCCACCATGCGCAGGGCTTTACCATTGTTGTCGCGGCTTACTACCATGCCGCGCGCTAGTACCCACTGGTAGTCGTTATCGCTGCGTCGCAAGCGCTGGCTGCAAATAAACGTTGCTGTGCGGCCTTCAAGGTGGTTTTCAATACAGCTGAGGGTATCTTCCAGATCGTCCGGGTGAACTCGCTCAATCCAGTCATCATAGTAACTGCCGATTTCCTCCTGGGTCAGGCCGTTTGCTTCTTTCCACAGAGATGAGTAGCTGACGTGTCCGCTGGGGATATCCCAATCCCAGACGCCATCGCCTGAGGCTTGCAGCGCAAGCTTCCAGAGCATATCGCTTTGACTGTAGTTGTCGCGCTGCAGTATCAGCGCCTGGTGATAGGTTTCGATCACGCGGTTGAGGCGGGCCAAATCGGGGCGAGTTTCCAGGTAGGCGTCAACCTCCTGGGCCGGCAAGCGGGCCTGGGCGCGCTGAAGTAAATCAGCAAATTCGTTGTGGTCGGGGACGAGTGTCTCCGGGTTGAAATCAGGCCTCATAAATCTCCATCTCGCGCTGTTACATCCTGAACTCCCTCGGCGGCCACCAATGGCTTTTCATGCCGCCCGAACTACTACCCGACTTGTGGCCTGGCAGCGAAATACAATATAGCAGCGGCAGCAGGCAGCTGCTGAAAACTTGAGCACTTATGACAATCCATTCTTATAGTTTGCAAAGTCCTTACCTGATGCGCATTCAAAAAAATACCTGTGGCAGCTAAATTTGCCCTTGGTCGCTGCTACCATCCCGTTTGTTAACCAGTTATGCTTCGGCGTGATAACTTTTTTGCAAGGGAAAGCATCATCAGGGTTTAACGCTACATGTCGATTCTGCCGTTCAGAGTAAATCATCAGATTCACAACAACCGGTGCCGCTTTCAAACACTGAATGTGTTTTTAATGGTATTGGGTTTGGTTTTGAGCCTGCTTGCCAATAGCATCTCCGCCCAGACGCTTAATAAAAACAAAATCACCGCATCCTACTTGTACAACTTCGCCAAGAATATTGAATGGCCCAATGAGACGGGCATGAGTGCCTTTGAAATAGGTCTCTATGGCGACAACCCCCAGTTGCTCGACGAGCTGTCCCAGATGGCGGACAAGGTCAAGGTTAAAAACCTGCCGATTACCGTGAGCCAGGCGACCAGTGTTAAAGCGTTGGCCAAGTACAAGCTGGTGTATGTCGATCAGGCCAACAGCAAGAATATCGCCGAGGTCTATGATGCCCTGAATGGTCGCCCGACTCTGGTGGTTACCCTGGATTACGCCAACAAGCAATTGGTGATGATCAACCTCATGACCACTGATAAAGAGCGCCTGCGCTTCGAGGTCAACAAGTCCAACATCATCAACCAGGGGTTGAAGCCGCTGCCCGAGCTGATTCTCAATGGCGGCAGTGAAATCGATGTGGCCAAGCTCTACCGTGAAGGGCAATCGTCGCTGGTGTCCATGCAAAAGCAACTGCAAGTGCGCGAGAAAACCCTGAGCGATTTGTCGACTGCCATCCAAAACCAGGAGGCCACCAACAAGCGCCTGGAAAGCCAATTGGCGACGCTCAACCAGAATATCCAAAAGAGTGATGCGCTGATCGCCAACCAGAACCAGCAGTTGCAACAGCAGGGCGAGCAGATCGAGAAAAACAAGAAAGAGCGCCAGGATTTGTTGGCCGAAGTGGATTTGCGCAGCAAAGAGCTGGACCGCCAACAGCAGCAGCTTGCGCAAATAGTCCAGACTATAGAAACGCGCGAAAAACGCCTCGCCAGTCTCAACGCCACTATCAAATCGCAAGAGTCAGAAATCCAGAAGCAGAAAGAAGCCATCGCCGGCCTCGACCAGACGGTGGGTTCCCAGAAAATTGCCCTGCGTTATCTCTGGGGTTCTGTGGCGTTGGGCCTGTTGCTGATCATCACGATCCTTATCGCTTACACCATCAAGCGCCGCGACAACCAGCGCCTTGCCGAGCACAGCCAGGATCTGCAAATGGCGAAAGATCGCCTGGCCATCGCCAAGCGCAAAGCCGAGGATGCCAGCCAGGCCAAAGGCGAGTTTCTGTCGCTGATGAGCCACGAGCTGCGCACACCGCTGCAAGCCATTATCGGTTATACCGAGGTGGTAATCGAAGAACTCAAGATGAATGGCGACCAGCACCATATCAACGACCTTACTCGGGTGATTAACAACAGCGAGCGGCTGCTCAAGTTGATCAACGGTGTGTTGGATCTGGCCAAGATAGAGTCTGGCCGTATGGAGCTGGATCTCACTGAAATCAGGCTTTCCAGCCTGGTGGACGAGGTGGTGGGCATGGTGGCGCCACTGCTGGAGAAAAACGAGATCAAACTCAATATCGAGGTTAACGACGGCACCTACTTGCCCACCGCTGACCCGGAAAAAATTATTCACATACTCACCAACCTGCTGGGCAATGCCAGCAAGTTCGCACCCAAAGGTCTGGTGACTCTGCGCGCCCTGCACGAGCCATCACGGCTTTACCTGAGCGTAGCGGATACCGGGATTGGCCTGTCACCCGATCAGCAAAAACACATTTTTGATCCTTTCCGCCAGGCGGATAGCAGCACTACCCGCAAGTTCCAGGGCAGTGGCCTGGGCCTGTCCATCACCCGCCAGCTGTGCGAGCTGATGGGCGGTACTATTGAGGTGGAAAGCCAGCTGAATAAGGGCGCGACCTTTATTGTGGATATACCACTTCCCATCGAGACCTCACCCAGTTATGGCGGCACGGTGATAGACGCTGATGGCGAACTTGGCGGTGAAGACCAGAGCATGCTGCTAACGGGCCAGCATGTCGTGATGATCGACGATGACCCGGCGTTTTTGGATATCATGGCGCGCACGTTGCGCCGCGAAGGCTATCTGGTGCATACGGCGGCGGATGCAGAGGCGGGGTTGCGCCTGTTGCAGACAGTCAAACCGCAAGTCATCACGCTGGATTTGCTACTGCCCGACCAGCATGGTTGGCTGTTGTTTGAAAAGATCAAAGCTGACCCTGAATTAAAAGAAATTCCAGTCATCATTATTTCCATGATGGACGAGCGGAAACACGGCAAGCGCCAGGCGGAGGAGTATCTGACCAAACCTGTGCGCCGCGAAACCCTTAAACTGGCGGTACAGCGCCTGGTGCCTCCTGCTGGCAAAGAATAAAGTTTGTGCAAAGAACACTGTTAGTACAGGGATAAGTTGTCGCTTAAATTATCATAATGGTTATTTTCAGCTACACTACACCTCACCTGATCGCGACCCTGGTCAGGTGACCAAATCCCGCAAGGCTGCTGTAATTCCGGCAATTAAGCCACCCAAATCCTGATGAAACCATAAAAATGCCGGCCCCGCAGCGGGGCTCGCCAGAGCGGGGTGCTCCATGTTTTTACGTCTTACACCAGCCACAGAGCGATGGTTTCCTGTGCTTGCGCTTTCGCTGGCCATTATTGGTATCACTGCGCGCGCCGATGAATCCATGCCTGCGCGGGCTGAGTTGGCCTCGGCCACTAGCGGTGTGGATCTCTACAGTCTTTCCCTCGAAGAGTTAAGCCAAATCCAGGTGTCCATTGCCACCGGTAACAACACGCCAATAGGCAAGGCACCAGGGGTGGCTTCGGTGGTCTATGCGGCAGAGATTGAAGCCATGGGCGCGCGCAACCTTGATGAGGTATTGGAGACGCTACCGGGCCTGCATGTTTCCCTCTCATCCCTGAGCCGGCTGGATTCGGTCTATTCGATACGCGGCATACACACAGGTTTCAATCCGCAGGTGTTGCTGCTGCTCGACGGCGTACCTGTGCAATTCAGTCTGCAAAGTGGCAGGCCGACACTGTTTCGCCTGCCGGTTACCAGCATTGAACGGGTGGAGATTATTCGCGGCCCCGGCTCTGCAATTTACGGCGCAGACGCCTTTGCCGGGGTGATCAACGTGATTACCAAAGATTCCCGTTCTATCGCTTCCACGTCCATAGGTATGCGCACCGGCTCCTTCGATTCCCGCGATTTTTGGTTGCAAACAGGCGGAGATTGGCAGGGTTTGGGGCTGGCATTAAGCATGACTTACCAATCCACCGACGGCGACAAGAATCGCCGCGTGGGCAGCGATCAGCAGAGCATTCTGGATAGCGTTCTCGGGACCAAGGCGTCCCTGGCTCCCGGCGCATTGTCGACTCGCTATGAAATACTCGATACCCATCTTTCGGTGACTGGCGACCGCTTCCAGGCCAACCTGTGGAACTGGCAATCGCGCGATGCCGGCATAGGGGCGGGCGGTGCCCAGGCGCTGGACCCCTGGGGCCATGACGATAGCCGCCTCACTCGTGGCGATATCAACCTGGATTTGCTCAAATCCGACTGGTGGGACAACAGCCTGCGGCTCAACTATCTGGATTACCGCATTAGCACGCACTTTAAATTGTTTCCCAATGGCGCTGTTCTGCCGGTAGGCAGCGATGGGAACCTCAATTTCGCCGCACCGGCGGGCATCGTCAGTTTCCCCGATGGTTTGTTTGGCAATCCCGGTGGTAGCTCCACCGATGGCCAGTTGGAATTTATCTCCACCTACACCGGGTGGGATAACCACCGTTTGCGTGTCGCCGCGGGCGCGCGCCGGCAAGCTATCAGTGCCTCGGAGACCAAGAATTTTGGGCCGGGTGTGATTGATGGCACCCAGTCGGTAGTGACAGGGGAGCTGACAGATCTGGCGGGGACGGAGAATATCTATCTGGATGACAGGGCCCGTCGTCTGCATTACGTCTCTCTGCAGGATGAGTGGCAACTGGCGACTGACCTGGAGTTGACTGCTGGCCTGCGCTACGACCGCTATTCCGACTTTGGCGGCACCACCAATCCACGCCTGGCACTGGTTTGGTCTGCCACCGGGAATTTTACGGCCAAACTGCTTTACGGCAGCGCTTTCCGCGCGCCGTCCTTTGCCGAGCTTTACCTCAAAAACAATCCCGTCTCTCTCGGCAATCCCAATCTGGTGCCGGAAAAGATCGACACTCGCGAGCTATCCCTTAACTACCGCGTGGGCGAACTGGAGACGACTCTGACAGCCTTTACCTACAAGGCCAGCGACATGATTGATTTTGTGCTGGACGCCAACGCCACCACCAAAACGGCGCAAAATGCCCGCGACCAAGATGGCAGTGGTTATGAGCTGGAATTGTTGTGGAAACCGGCAACTAGCCTGCATCTGAGCGCCAGCTATTCGCGCCAGTGGTCGGAGGATAGCCGCAGCGGGGCGACTATTCCGGATGCGCCGGGCGAGCAGCTCAAAGCCAATGTGACTTGGTTACCTGCAGCTGACTGGTCACTGGCCGCCCAACTTGCCGCTGTTGGAAAACGCGCGCGCAGTGCGGGTGATACACGCTCTGCCATAGAAGATTACACCCGCCTCAATCTCAACCTCACCCGTAAAAACCTGGCGGCTGGGCTGGATGTATCGCTGGCGATGCGCAACGCTGCCAACACGGATGAGCGCGAACCCAGCACCGGCGCCATCGCTGAAGATTATCCCCTGGAAAGCCGCAGCTACTGGCTGGGCCTGACCTATAACTTCCATTAGCCAATTTTCACGCATCAACAACGCATGAATTCCTGGCCCGTAATCGGGCCCGGATTTGTGTTGTCGCTTATTTCATCAAAACAGAACTGAACCACAGTTTTCGCAAAAGAATTGGGGTTGGTTTGCTTTCGTCCCTAACTAAACTAAGGTTAGTATGCTTAGCACAAATTGTACTTACACCCTTGTTTTTAGAAGTGATCAGGCCTGTTGTTCCTGACGGAACGCTCGCAGTAGCGCGGCAACTGGCCAGAAAATAATTTCATTACTACAGATCTGGCGCAGCTTTCGGTGAGATGGAAACTGACGCCCTTACGCACGGGATTGGGTTTGACTATGGCGAAGCTGAACAAGGTTTTTCGTCTGTTGCCATTGGCAGCAGCAATCGGTTGTTTGACGGTGCACGCGGAGACAAGTAGTGCACCGGTGGATGTCTACAATCTCTCGCTGGCCGAGTTGGGTCAGGTACAGATTTCTATCGCAACGGGTAACAGCACACCGCTGGATAAAGCCCCGGCGACCGCCTCGGTTGTCTACGCCGCCGAGATTGAGGCCATGGGGGCGCGCACCCTGGACGATGTGCTCAAAAGTATCCCCGGCCTACATGTGGCACCTTCTGCCTTAAGTCGACTGGATTCGGTTTACTCCATTCGCGGTATACACACAGGTTTTAACTCCCAGGTATTGCTGCTGGTTAACGGCTTGCCGGTGCAATCCACTTTCCAGGGCGGCCATCCCGCTATGTTGCGCATTCCGGCCGTGAATATCGCCCGGGTGGAAGTCATGCGCGGCCCCGGTTCTGCCATCTACGGTGCGGACGCCTACGCCGGGGTGATCAATGTGATCACCAAGGATTCATCCTCCATTGAAACAACCAAAGTCTCTGGCAGCGTTGGCTCCTTTGGTGCGCGCGAAATTTCCCTGCAAAGTGCGGGTGAATGGAACGGTATCGCCATGGCGCTGGATATGTCCTATCAGCAAACCGATGGCGACGACAGCCGACGGGTAGACACAGATTTCCAGACCACCCTGGATGCCATGCTCAAAACCCATGCCTCACTGGCGCCCGGTGCGCTCTCCACCCGCTACCAGATTTTCGATACCCACCTGGCCCTGAGCGGTGAACGCTGGCAATTTAACCTCTGGAATTGGCTGTCCTCGGATGCCGGCATAGGCGCGGGCGGTGCCCAGGCGCTGGACTACGAAGGCCACGATGACAACCATCTGGTGATGGCCGATGCCACCTATCATTTCGACGGTGGTGGCCAAGCCTGGGATAACAGTATCCGCCTGAGCGATCTCTACAGCGATCACACCACCAGCTTTATCCTGTTTCCCGCCGGGGCGAAAATCCCCATTGGCAGCGACGGCAATATCAACTTCGCCAAGCCCGCCGGGCTGGTGTCTTTTCCTGATGGCCTCAGGGGTAAACCCGGCCAGGTGACTAACGATTCCCAACTGGAATTTATCTCCATCTACAACGGCTGGGACAGCCACAGGCTGCGTTTTTCACTGGGTACTCGCTACCAGACGTACAATGGCAGCGAGGACAAAAATTTCGGCCCGGGTGTGATAAATGGCACCCAGCCGGTCGTGGATGGCCATCTGGTGGGGGTGGACGACACGCCCTATATCTTCCTCGCCGACCACAACCGCCGGGTGCGTTTCCTGTCGCTGCAGGATGAGTGGAAATTGCTTGCCGACCTCACACTGACGGCCGGTTTGCGCTATGACGATTACTCGGACTTTGGCGATACCACCAATCCGCGCCTCGCCTTGGTGTGGGGCGTGAATGAAGACCTGACCGCCAAACTACTGTATGGCAGCGCTTTCCGCGCGCCCTCGTTTTCGGATCTGGGCCAGAAGAACAACCCGGTATCACTGGGCAACCCCAATCTTAATCCCGAGCAGATAGATACGGTGGAACTGGCATTCAGCTACAGGCTCAACCAGAACCTGCAAGCCAGCCTGACCTTCTTTGACTACGAAGCCAAAGATGTAATTGAGTTTTTGTCCGACGCCAACGGTGTGACCAAAACTGCGCAAAATGCCCGCGATCAGGACGGCGATGGCTTCGAACTGGAGCTGAGCTGGAAGCCTATGTCGCAGCTGCGTTTGAGCAGCAGCTATTCAAAGCAGGATGCGACTGATGCGAAAACCCATACCCCTATTGCCGATGCGCCAGGAAAACAATACAAACTCAACGCTGACTGGGAGTTCGCCCACAACTGGTTCTTTAACTCCCAGTTGGACAGGGTTGCAGATCGCGCCCGCGCCCAAGGCGACAAGCGTGCACCCATCGCCGATTACACCTGGGTAAACCTCACCTTGCGCGCAAAAGATATAGTTCCCGATCTGGATCTGTCGCTGGCCGTGCGCAATGCTACTGATGCGGATGCACGGGAACCCAGTAGCGGCCGTATTGCCAAAGATTATCCGTTGGAGTCCCGCAGCGGTTGGTTGGAGCTAAGGTATTCGTTCCACTAGGCTATTTATTCGCTCCAAAAAGCTATTCGCTCCAAAAAGCTATTCGTTTCAAAAAGCTATTCGTTCCAAAAAGGTAGTCGCCCCAAAAAAGTAGTCGCCGGCTGCGTGGCAGTCGGCTATTCCACTCCATTGAGACCATCATCCCCCTCGAGACTATTTAATGACCCTGGATTCCTCACCAAAGGACACCAATCACAAGGACAATCAGCAACCTCCCATCAAAAAAGTCGAAGTGCGCAGCCGCAACGAGGCATTTAGCGAGCGTGCATCCACTCGCATCTGGCAGGAAACGCCAGCAGACGATAATCCCTACATCGCCAGCGCAGCCCGCTGCCACGGCTATGACCTGTTTGAACTTATGGAAAAACGCTCCTTTGTGGATGTGTTTTACCTGCTGTTTCGTGGCGAGCTGCCCAGTCCCGACGAAGCCAAGTTGTTACAGGCGCTGATGATCGGGTTGATCAACCCCGGCCCGCGTCACCCGGCCACTCGCGCCGCCATGAATGTGGGCGTAGGCAAGACAGATCCGCTGCACATATTGCCTATAGCGGCAGGTGTGTTGGGCGGCGATCACCAGGGCGGCGGTGAGCTGGAAGACGCCATGCGCTTTGTGCGCAAACAGCAAAAATCCAATCCGGCGGACCTGCTGGACTTTGAAGACGTGGAAGCAACCCCCGGTTTTGGCCAACGCCATGGCGGGATAGATTTGCTCGCCGTTGGCATAGGCGAGCGTCTGGCCGCTATGCCGGCTGCGGGCCCGGCACTTAAGTGGGGATTGGCTTTCTCGGCGGTATTGGCAGAATCTGGTCGCGGTTGGTTAACAACAGGTGTGGCGGCGGCTGTCTTTGCTGATCTGGGCTTCCAGCCTCGCGCCGGCGGCGTGCTCTTCCAACTTCTCGGAGCACCTGGGTTGGTCGCTCATGGTCTCGAAGTCGCGAACAAACCTATTACCGCTATGCCCTATGTGAGCGATGCGAACTATGTGATTGAGCGGAAGGTATAGTTTATGAACGGTATTAAATCCCTAAGCTACAGCAATTCACAGACAGTCGACTGGTTGAATGCCCGCCGCGGCAAAATTATCAGCGGTACCGGCGGCTGGTTTCCGGGCAAAGGCGTGTTCAGCCACGGCTATTCCATGCTGGAAGAATTGGTGGGCGAAAAATCCTATTTCCAGATCCTGATACTCAATGCCACGGGCAAGATGGTGTCGCGCGAGCTGGCTTATTGGGTGGAGTGTATCTACGGCTGCCTGAGCTGGCCCGATCCGCGCATCTGGTGCAACCAGATTGGTGCCTTGGCGGGCACGGCGCGCACGTCAGTAGTGGCGGCGACAACCCTGGGCGCACTGGCGGCAGATTCGCGCACCTATGGTCCGCGCACCCGCTTGGAAGGCGTGAAGTTTATCCAGGGCGCCCTGAAAAAATTCAAAGAGGGCATGACCCCGGAGGAGATAGTCGCCGAAGCTGCGGCGGGCACGCGCGGCAAACCCTATATCGTTGGCTACATTCGCCCCATCGCCAAAGGCGACGAGCGTATCGACACCATGCAGCGCGTTAGCCGCAACCTCGGCCTGACTGCCGGCGAGCATTTGCAATTGGCTTATGAAATAGAGCAAGTGCTTATCGACAATTACGATGAGCGCATGAACATCAACGGCTATGTGTGCGCATTTTTATCGGACTATGGTTTTACCGCGCAGGAGATGTACCAGATGTTCGCTGCGATGGTCGCTAGCGGCGTTACTGCCTGTTATGTGGATGCTCTCAAGCAACCGCCAGAAAGTTTTTTGCCCTGGCGCTGCGATGACATTGATTATCAGGGTGCCGCTGCGCGCCCGGTACCGGATTAATCCCGCCGTAAATTGGTGAGATTAATTTGCCAGCTTTTTGGGTTTTTGCCGGGAGTTTTCCAATGCGCGCACATTGCGCTCGGCGAGCTGCTGCATATAGTTGGCGGCAGCTTCGGCATCCATAGAGCCTTCATTGAACCTGAGCATGCCCTTGTTCATCGCGTTCCACACCAAGCTCATATCCTGTTCGGCGGGAATGGGTTTGGCATCAGCCATCACTTCCAATACTTTTTTCATGTAGCCACTGGCTTTGTCTTTGGCATAGACATAAGCCGATGGCTCTACCGGAATTGCCTGAAACTGATCCCACAACTTGCGCTGCACCACCGGGCTTTGCAGGTAATCCAGCAGTTTACGCAGCAGCTCGCGTTTTTCACCGGTTAAGCCCTGCTCGGGAAAGGCAACTACGTAAGTACTGAACGGCGATGCGAGTTTTTTATCACCGATTTTTGGAATATCGCTCACCCCCAATTTATCGCCCAAGCTGCGCGCAAAATCGTTGATATCCCAAGTGCCTCCAATGGCATAGGCCAACTTGCCGGATTTAAATAAAATTTCGGTGCAGGCTAAATCGCACACGGGCGAGTGAATTATTTTGCGTGTGTCGCGATAAAACTTCAGTGCATCTATAGCGGCTGGCGTATTTAACTGGATGTTGTTATCAACCAACGGCCAACCGCCATAGGCGCTCATAAACGGCAGCAAGTAATAAGGCTCGTTGTAGGGCCAGGCAATGGTGGAAACATTTTGCGCATCAAATTTACTTTTTTGCGCCGCGAGCGTTTGCCAATCGCGTGCCGGCACATCTACCAGCGCTTTGTTGTAATAGAGAAATAAATGGTTGCCTTGAATAAGCGGGGCGCCGTACAGCTTGCCGTCGCTAATACCGCATTTGAGTATGTTATCGGGAATTTTGGCTTTAAAAATTTTTGGATCGATTTCACTGTAATTGGCAAACGAATAAAGCCCCACCTGGTCGCTCGGTAAAATAATCACATCGGGCGGTGACAATTCCATCATGGACAGTAGCTTTGTTTTCATGTCATCGACATTCAAATGCTCAGCCTTGACCGCAACTTTCTGCTCCTGGGAAAAACCACTCATCAACACGCCAATCAGAGCTTCGTTATAGCTGTAAACAACACGCAGCTCGTTAGCGGCATAGCTGAGCGCACTGAGATGCATGGATAGCAATACCAATACTAATTTTGTTCGCCAGTTCATGTGGGTGCTCAGCGGTGGCTTGTTGGAATGCGCTTTCGCCGTATTCTCAAGCGAAGCGCTTATGGATTTCTTTGGTAAAGAGAGTGTAGAACATTAATTCCATCAGGCAGGAAATGTCGGCCGTTGCCGGCCTGCTCGGGTAGCTGGTTTAACCAACTACCCTTGCGTCTTTTTTGTGAGGATTTTCTCCACGGGGAGGGGATGGCCGATGTGATAACCCTGGACATAATCTATGCCCATGGCGATAAGGATATTCAGGATTTCCTCGTTCTCTACATATTCCGCCACAGCTTTTTTGCCCAGTGCCTGGATCACCTGGATGATGGAACGCACCAGGGTTTGGTCCACTGTGTCTTTGTGCAGGTTTTGGATAAAGGAGCCGTCCAGCTTGATGTAATCCGCCGGTAATTCTTTCAGATAAGCGAAGCTGCTAAAACCGGAGCCAAAATCATCCACCGAAAAGCTGCAGCCTAAATGATGCAGCTCGGCAATAACACGCTGGGTGATATTGAGGTTAAACAGGCTCGCACTTTCAGTCAGCTCGAAGGTAATGCGGTTGGGATTAACGCCGGTATCGCGCAGGGTTTCCAGAATCGAGGGCACCAGGTTTTCGTTTTTAAACGCCTGTGCCGAAAGGTTGATGGCGATATGTTTGAGTTCCGGGTGATCGCGCAAGGTGCGAATCGCGAGTTTGATAATCCAGCGATCCAGCAAATGCATTTCGCCCGAGGCTTCCAGCGCGGGGATAAAGTCGTAAGGGCCAACAATATCGCCGTTGGTTTCGCGCAGGCGAATAAGCGCCTCGTAATAGGAAATCTCTTTGCGGTTTACATCAAAAATAGGCTGGAAGTAGAGCACCATACGATCTTCGGTAATGGCGCGTCTAATGCGCTGGGACACACTAATACGGTGACGCAGCTCGTCGCTCTCGTTATCTTCCGGGTCGTACATGTGGATCAGGTTGCGGCCACGGCCCTTGGCCACATAGAGCGCTATGTCGGCGCGCATCAAATATTCTTCGGCATTGCCGGTGCTGCCATCAATCAAACTCAAACCAATACTGCAGCCCAGGTTGATACGCTGCTCCTGGGATTGGAAGCTGAATTCACAGATGATTTTTTGTAAATCTTCCGCAAATGCCAGCGCCTCTACAGCATTCACTTCATGCAGCAGCACCGCAAATTCATCGCCACCCAAACGGCAGAGCAAATCGGGTTTGCGAATACGCTGGCTGAGCAGCGACGACATCTCGCGCAATACCTCGTCGCCTTTTTGGTGACCAAAGGTATCGTTGATTACCTTGAAATGATCCAGATCCAGATAAACCAAACCGTGGGAGCGTTGGGTGCGCATTGAATCAGCGCTCAACTGGCCGAGAGAAGTTTCGAAATAATGGCGATTGAACAGACCCGTGAGGGAGTCGTGCATCGCCAGGTATTTGAGTTGCTCCTGGGTGGCGCGGCGCTCAGTGATATTGTCCAGGCAAACTGTGAAAGTCGTTTCGGGATTTTTAGTGGAGCGGTTGACTTTTAGTTGGGTCCAGATCAGATGGCCGTGGATATCGCGCAGGCAGAGTTCGAAATCGCCGCCCAACTTTTGTTGCTGTTGGGCGATCAGCAATTTCTCTTTGAACATCAAATAATGGGTGATGTGTTCGTCGGACACAAAGTCTTCCAGCGAGCGGCCAAGGGAGTCGCCAATGCTATGACCGATCATGGTCTCCCAGGCGCGGTTGAGGAAGCCAATGGTGAAATCTTCGTCCAATTCCATTACCACCGATTGCAGATCGTCGAGCAATTGATGATGGCTTTCGTACAACTGGCGATAGGCCAGTTCGCGTTTTTCCAGTGATTGCACGCGCTCGGCAAATTGGGCGTTGCTCACCATAAAATCGTCGCGCTGTATGGCGATATCGCAGACTTTGCGCAGGGCTTCGGCGCGGAAGGGTTTGGGTAAGAAATCCACTGCACCCAGCAGCATCAATTCTTCTGCCTTATCGCTGGTGGTATGCGCGGTCATCATTACCACAGGTTGCCGTGGGTCAATGCGTTGGATCTCAATCAAAATGTCGTGGCCGTTCATACTGGGGAGCGCCACATCCAGCAGTACCAGTTCGTGGCGGCCGCGCTTCCAGGCTTCCAGACCCTCAAGGCCATCGGCGGCGATTTCTATTTCAAAGGAGGAGGAGAGCAGGCGCTCGACTAGCTGGTAGGTATCCTCCATATCCTCAATAACCAACAACTTTGGTTTCGGGATGACGGTTATGGCATCAGCGATGTGACGCGACACCAGGTTGGGCAGTTGGTCGAGATGGGTGAGCGGCAGCAGGTTGTTAATGCCGTATTCGCGCGCGGTGACTTCCGCGATACGTTCGCACCAAACGTTGGACACTATGATGATGGGCATATCGGCGCGGCAGTGGAGTATGCCGCTGCGCACCAGGCGCGATAAACGCCAGCCATCCATGTCGCTGGTGTCTACATCGACAATCAGCAGATGAATTTGATGGTTGCGCAATACGCGCAAGGCTTTGGTGGCGGAATCCGCTTGTATGACATGGTGGCCAGCGCTGATGAGGCTGTCATTTATCCTTGCCAGTGCAGACGAATCGTGATTTACCACCAATATATTGGTTATTGCCGGTAGTTGATTATTCGGGGTCTGTTGCAACGCGCATACCTCTCCATTTTGGCTTCATGCTAGCCTAATCCCGGGCCAAGCGCCATTTTCAACGGGTAAAAAAACGGCGCAAAAACAGGGTTTTGCGCCGTTCTTTGTCAGGGCTCTGTCAACTAAACAACAGCAACGGTTAACCGCCAGGAGTCGCCGAACCGCTCGCCAGACCTTTGACGCGATCACCCATGGGCGGAACCTCATTGCGATCGATGCGAATATCCAGCAGGGTGGGGCCATTTTTGCTGAACAGCTCCATCCAGTTGAGGTCATCCAATTGGGCGGGGGCATCAATCACTATGCCTTCGACTCCCATGGCCTCGGCCATGGCAGCGTAGTTGATCTGGTTGAGCTCCCAGCCGATGGATTCCTGGCCGCCCAGCTTCTGGCCGTGCATCACCATGCCCATGGCGGCGTCGTTCAACACCAGGAATACCACCGGCAATTGCTGCTGGGCAGCCACGGTGATTTCCTGGGCGCTCATCAGGTAAGAACCATCGCCTACGATACAAAGGGTTGGTGCAGCGCGATTGCCCAGTGCCGAACCAATGGCAGCCCCCACCGACCAACCCATGGAGCCATAGCCCATGGCAATGCGGTACAGGCCTTCGCTGTTGGCGCGGGTCAGGTAGTGAGTCGCCCAGGCCCAGCCGTTACCGGCGTCCACAAAAATGCGGGTGTTGTCGGGCAGCTGGCGCGAGAGGTAGTTCATCAAACGCTGGGGTTTGACCGGGCTCTCGTTGGACAGGCACTTGTCCGGCTCGTTGAGCGTGGCGTAGCCGCCATTGATATTGAAGGTGTTAGTGGCGTTCAGTGTGTCCCAGGTGCGGCCCCAAGTGCGGGCTTCACGAACCTTCTCCAGCAACTGATCAAAAATAGCGTCTATATTGCCGAACACATGGAGGTTGGCCATGGGAGAGCGGGTGAAGTGCTCGATGGATGAATCTATATGTACCAGCTTGGTATTGAGCAGGTCATCTTTCCAGCCGCTGGTACCCAGCTCGCCAAGGGCGGTGCCCACCGCCAGAATCAAATCCACCTCATCACTTTGCAGCAAGGCTTTAGCGCTTTCATGGCCGGCAAAACCGTAGACACCGCGATATTGGGGGTGCTTTTCGTTCACCCAGGTTTTACCCATAGGGCCGGTGACAAAAGCGGCACCGGTCAGCTCGATAAACTCCATGATTTGCTTGCTGGCTTTGCCAACACCAGCGCCTATGTACATGACGATGTTGTTGACGCGCCCCAGCTTTTCGCACAGACGGGCGATAGCTGATGAGTCGGACATGGAAAAGTCATGTACCAGCAAGTCCGCATGTATATGGGACTGGATGTTGGCAGGGGCGCGCAAAATGTCAGCCGGAATACTGATGTGGGCCGGGCCATTAGGTACGCGGTGGGCGGCCATAATGGCGGATACCAATTTGCCTTCCAGCTGCTCCTGGTGTGACACAAGGGTGTTGAATTGGGTGACATAGCGGAAAATACCGACGGTATCCACAGCGGTGCAGCTGGATTCCTGCAGAGCGCGCTTACCAAATTTGGGCAGGGGGGTTTGCGCGGTAATCACCAGCATAGGTACTTCATCTTCAGCGGCGGACGCCACCCCGGTCAGCAGATTGGTGGCACCCGGGCCGGTAGTGGCGCAAACCACCCCCATCTTGCCGGTTTCGCGGTAGTAGCCGTCGGCCATAAAGGCGGCGCCGCACTCGTGGCGGGCGACTACCAGGCGTGGACCGCCATTGCGTTCGCTGCGAGCCAGGGAATTCAGTAGCGGCTCAATAGCGCCACCGGGAACGCCGAAAACGGTATCTATGCCCAGTTGTTTGAGGTAGTCCACTATCAAATCGGCATAGGTAGTCTGCGCGTTATTGGTAGCGGTGTGTTCATGGGTTAATGGAGATTCCGTAACCGGTTGTAAAAACGGGTTATTCACGAGCTGTAACATGGTTGATCAAGTGCCTTAATGGAGTAAGGTGATCCGTCACTTGGGAGGGGGACTGCAAAAACTGTGCGTAATATAACCTGATGATGAAAAATACGCCAGATGGTAAGTCTTTGATTTAACGGGAAAATGGTTTTTTGTAGGTTATAAAATGAGCGGTAATAATAGCAAAATGTGACGTAGTTCCGCTATGTGAGTGAGCGCTTACTATGGCGCTTAATTAGACGGGGCGAGGGAAGTTTTTTTTGTAGGCAGGAAGTTTGAGACGAAAAAAATCCGGTATGAACCGCTAAATTCACACCGGATTTTTTTAAAAAATTTTATAAAAACCGATTAAAAGCTGGCAGAAACAGCAGTCCCGGTTCCGGTATTGACCGTATTGTTGCTACCGCCCTGCCATACATTGCCATTAGCAGCGTTCACTTCTTCGCGCTTGAGGCACTTCCACTGGATGCTGGTGTTAGCCGGCAACTGGATCGTACCTGTCCAGGTTGGGTAGCTGGTGGGGCTCAGTTTAACGGCGCTGGCTACTGCCCAATTGCCCAATCCAGTCACGCTACCTGCGACATAAACACTTTGGCCGCTGTAGGTTGTGCCGTTGTTGCAAGTGAAAGTCACCGCAACTGTGCCGCTGGCTGAACTGGCTGCCGAGCTGGTAGTAGCCGCTGAACTGGTTGCCGCACTGCTGGCAACAGAACTGGTAGCCGCAGAGCTGGCAACGGAGCTGGTAGTAGCGGTGCTGGTCGCAACGCTACTTGCCACACTACTGGTCGCTGCGCTTGATGCCACACTGCTGGTAGCCGTGCTGGACGCCACGGTGCTCAGGGTGATGGTTTTGCTGCTGGCGTTAAAGCAGATGGTGTAAGTGGTGTTGGCGCTTACGGTGTAGTCGCTGGTTGGATAGCTCTCGGTCCAGTTGGCGTAGTGGTCGATCTTGAAGCGTGGGCTGGTGCTCGCTGCGCCAAAGGTTTGGGTGGTGCAGTAGAGGCCATTGGTCAAGGTCATCACCGTTGAACCCCAGCTGTTTGGCGTACCGCGGAAGTACCAGGTGTCGCTGCTGGTGCTTGAAGCGGCGCTGGACGTGGTGCTTGAGCTGGAAGTTGCTGTCTTGGCGCCCCCACAGTTGGTGCAAGGAACACCTACAACGGCGCCAACGTGGAAGGCCACAGCATCGTGTACCGCAACGGTGAAAGTGGCGTTGCCAGATGCGTCAACGGTAATAGTCGCGCCGCTGCAAGCACCGGTGGCGTAGTTGAAGTCAGCGTGGATGATGTCGCAATAGGTACCCGCTGGCATGCCAGTGACAAAGGTGCGGCTCAGGGTTGCGCTGTCTTCACGGTTGATCGCCACAAAGCCCAAACCACCACGGCCCCAGGCCATTTGGTTGTTGCCGTTATCCCAGTAGTTGCTGGTCAGGAACTTGGCGTTGGTGTTGTTGCGGAAAGCCACCATGTTGGCGATAGCGCGAGTGCGGTGTTCGCACAACCAACCGTTGTTACAGGCGCTAGCGCCAGTGGTTGGTGGGCCTTGGTCTGAGCTGTCCCAGCTGTAGCTGGACATGATTTCGGGATAGCCGTACGGCCAGCCGAGCATAAACACGTGCGCCAGGGTATTGAGGTTGGCCCCGTCTTTGTAGGTGATGATATTGCTGGTGTTTTGGCGTTGGTTATCGTGGTTTTCTACGAAGACTTGCGCATCAGAGCTGGCCAGCCAGGTGCTCCAGTTGGAGGTGCCAATGTTCGCCAGGGTTTTGAGTGCGCCGCGGCCTTTGAAGTAATAACTCACGGTGCTGCTGTAGTTAAACTCGGTCACGTCACCAATGTAGGTGTATTGGCTGGGCTGCACTGGCTCGCCGGATGCGCCAATCACTTCCTGATAGATATAGGGTGCGCCCGTCAGGCGACCCACGATATTGGAGATATCCGCTGGCGGCATGTGTTTGGAGGCATCCAGACGGAAGCCAGCCACACCCAGGCTGCTCATATCGTTCATATAGGCAGCGATTTTGCCGCGCACATAATCGGATTCAGTTTTCAAATCGTTGAGACCGGAAAGGTCGCAATTCTGGATTGACCAGGCGTCAGCGTAGTTGATGTCGGTAGTGCAGCTGTGGAAATCCGCGCTGGAGTAAGGCACTTCAGGAAAGCTGCGGTTGAGCGCGGCCATATGGTTAATCACGGCATCTACATAAATATCCACGCCGGCGGCTTTACAGCGGGTCACCATGCTGGCGAACTCGGCGCGGGTGCCAGAGCGGCCTTCAATGGCGTAGCTGAGTGGTTGATAACGTGTCCACCACTGGCTGCCGCTTACGGATTTTTGTGGTGGCGATACCTGCACGGCAGAGAAGCCGTTGGGGCCCAGGTAGTTTTCACATTCGCTGGCAATATCATTCCATTGCCATTCGAACAGGTGAACAAACGCGGTGCGTGGTACGGGTGAAGTGGTGGCAGCTTGAGTCACCGTTGAGCCCAATATCAGGGGGGAGCCCAACAGCAAGGCGGCCCGCAAAAAAGCGAGTGGTTTCATTTTGAGTAGCCTCGTTATTTTTATGTAAATTTTGATAGCGCGACCCTTGCCGGTTGACTGCGATTGGCAAGGTTGTGGTGCAAGCAGCAAAGCTGCAAAACAAAGAGAGAACAGATTGGGAGGCGGAACAGCCGTTATTGTTTTTTCCGGTAAGGGAGATGCTATGTCGCGTGATTCAACTCGCACAATTCGCTGCATACGTATTCATAGAGTTGGTCATATAACATACGTATGCAAAGAAATGTGCCATGGCAAAAAGGTAACAATCGGCGGCTTCGATGGGTAAATCGGTGGGTAATTTGGGCAAGGGTGTAACGCGGATAGGATGAGTATTGCTGCTTTCTTATCTTTCCAAATCTTCCGCTTTAAAATTACGGCGCTTGTGTACGACACCATGCATATAAATGGCATCTGGCATGACTTCATAAATAATACGGTAGGAATAAAGGGATATTTCTCTCAGGTTGTCCTCGCTGATTTCGGAAACAACCTTGCCTAGCTGTGGCAGTTCTGGAAGTGTTTTTGTTTTTTCAAGAATATCTTGCGTTACCCGGATCGCGTAACGCTTCGAGTCTCTGGCGATGTAATCGTGAATACTTTTTAAATCATCTCGTGCTGCAAAGGACCAAAAAATTACCACTGTTCCATCTCTCGTTCTAAATCATCCTGGTTGATAGTTTGGCCAAGTCGAATGGCCTCACGGCTCTTGTGAACCTTATCGATTACGTATAGACGATACATCATCTCGTCTATATCTGTGTCCTCAGGTAAGCGCTGAAGCGCTTCAAGTGCTTCTTGTTTAAGAGTTTGAGCGCTCATATAACACCTTGTTGATTAAAGGTTAAAACGTAAATGAGCCTGGACGCGTTTCACATCCAGGCTCTGGCTCTCGGTTAAAAAAGCATTATGGTTCAGGGCGCTTTGTGTATCAAGGCGAACCGGAACTCAGGGGCAAGTCCGATAAATCAATGCGCTACAGGCGTTTTGTGCTCAGACAGATACATCACTCCCAAGGCTATGCTGCACAGTACCAAAAAGCCCAGCGTGATTGGTACGAGAGTGTTGTTATACATCTGGCCAATGCTGGTGCCGATCACCATAGAAAGAATGGAAGACACTGAACCAATAATCGCCGAAGCAATACCTGCTACATGGCCCATAGGCTCCATCGCCAATGCATTCACATTCCCGAATACCAGGCCAAAACTGAAAAACAATACCGCGGCGTAGAGCATAAACATCCACAGCTCAATGGCGGCAATTGCATGCAAACCGAGGAAGGCAGCCGAGCTGATGATAATCGCCAAAGTCGCGCGATGGCAGATGGCGTGCATGCCCCATTTCATCACCAGCTTGGCGTTAAACAGCGAGGCCAAACCAAACACCAATGCCAGTACGCCAAAGTAAACGGTAAACATTTTTCCGGTACCGAATTGCACCTGAAAAATTTGCTGGGACGAATTCAGATAGCCCACAAAGCTGCCAAAAAATAATCCCATGCAGAGTGTGTAACCCATGGTGTTGCGGTGGGTGATTACCTCTTTAAAGCCATCTTTAAAGCCTTGCACTGTGAAGGGAATACGTTTTTCTTTTGGCAATGTTTCCTCCAGGCGCAGAAAAATCCACAGGCCAATTGTCAGTGCATAAACCACATAAAGTACAAACACATAACGCCAGTCGGCAATCAACAAAATACCTTGGCCGAGGCTGGGCGCAATCGCCGGTACCATAATAAAAATCAGCATCACCAGCGACATGATTTTCGCCATCTGCCGGCCCACATATTTATCGCGCACAATGGAAATTGCCGACACGTAAGGCCCGGAAACGCCCAGACCCTGAATGAAGCGGCCGATCAACATGGTGTTGAGATCCTGCGCTACAAAGCACAGCACACTGCCGACGAGGAATAAACTGATGCCGCCGTAGAGCACCGCTTTACGACCAGTCGCATCTGATAGCGGGCCGCAAATCAATTGACCGAGCGCCATTCCCAAAAACAGAGCGCTGATAATGTATTGCGCCTGGTTGGCGTGGGTGAGGTGAATGTCGTGGCTGATGATGCCCAACGCCGGCAGCAACGCATCTATCGAAATAGCCACAATCGACATCATCAGAGCTACCAGAACGGTGAACTCCTGTTGGGAAATACGCGAGGTGGGCGAGTTGATCTCGTTATCCAGCTCGTCGTTAGTAATGGGTTCGGATGAATTCATAGCGGAGTCCAAAAATCCTGGAGTTGTTGGCCGGAAAGGGTCGCATGCCTGACCGTGATTGTCACATGCCATATGTCATTGTCACGCACCATAGTCACGTACCATCTGTCATTGTCACGTGAGCTATAGTTAGTCGAGCGGCGCTGATCATAATCGACAGCGCAGCGGCGAATCTGCAAAAAAATGTTGTGATAGAAAATGAGGGTGGGGCAATAAGCGGCGAGTGAGGTTCAAAGGTTAGTTTCCGTACAGAGCGCGGCAGGAATTGCTCCTAATGTTCTTTTCATCGTGAAAGCGCACTACTCACTTTTGTGGAGAATTATTATGTCTGTTACCGCTACGCACGCCACTTACGACTCCATTGTCCAACTGCGCGACCAACTTAAATCCATCCGTTTCGGTATGCTCACCAGCTTGGGCGGCGAGGGTGATCTCTACAGTCGCCCCATGACCCAACAAGCGCTGGATGACAACGGCAGTCTCTGGTTTTTCACCAGCGACGACCAACTGCTTGCCCATCAGCTGTCTGTGAATCCGCAAGCCAACATCACCTTTTCCGAGCCGGCGCAGGAGCTCTATATCTCCCTCGCAGGTGAGGCGAGCCTGCTGAAAGATCGCGCTCGTGCACAGCAACTCTGGAACCCTGCCGTTGCGGTCTGGTATCCCCAAGGCGTTGATGATCCCCACCTTACGCTGATTCGATTTGATATCAGTGTCGCCGAGATCTGGGACGCCAAGAGCAACCAGATGCAGCAATTGTTTGCGGGCCCTGAGCAAGCCGGTGCGGCCCAGGTTGCCGCCCAAGCCGCCGCGCAAACGGGCCATCACCAGCGCCTGAATTTCTAGCCTGCACACATCGGGGTTATGAAATGTTTGTATTGATCAATGCAGAGGTGGCTATGTCACAGATGAGTTTTGAGCAAGAGTTTGGCCAGCGTCTGGACGACCTGAACAACTGGGCCAAAGCCAGTGCGCCTGATAATTTCTCGCCGGATTTTGCACAGAACCTGGAAGAGCTGGCCACCAAGCTGCGCAACCTGGTGCAGCATCAGGGCGATATCTTCAAAGCTCAGCCGGAACCGGAGCAGGGCGGCCCGCAGTATGTAAATGTGAAGGCGGCACCTTGGCCGTAGGCCTCCCGACGTGGCTATGCCAAAGGGCCGGCAATCCGACCTGGGACCCAATAAAAAAGCCCTGCTATTGCTAGCAGGGCTTTCGCATATGGCGCACTCGGGAGGGTGAGCACCGCAAAAAAGCGAAGCACTGCTTCGCGCGGTGCGAACGCCCGTTGGCTATGCCAAAGGGCCGGCAATCCGACCTGGGACCCAATAAAAAAAGCCCTGCTATTGCTAGCAGGGCTTTCGCATATGGCGCACTCGGGAGGATTCGAACCTCCGACCGCTCGGTTCGTAGCCGAGTACTCTATCCAGCTGAGCTACGAGTGCGTTGGGGCGCGCATTCTATGTATCTGGCCGGGTAGGGTCAAGCGACTTGTCCAAATTATCGTGGTTAGCAAAATTGGCCTTACCACTAGACCTCTGGCCAATTTGTGGCTATGATCGGTGCAACAGGGCTTTTGTTGATTGAAAAGCCTGACAATTAAAGCTACGTGCCTTGACGCAACGAAGCTATGTCGGCAAACCGGCACATTCAACTAAACACGAGAATAACCATGGATAAGACACTCATTCGCTGGGCGGCGCGCGCATTGCTGCCCGCTACCCTCGCTCTGGCCTTCGTTACTTTTTCCGGGGGCGCTCAGGCCGACAATATTCCCGATCTCACCTTGCACAACGCGCAATCACTCAACGGCAGCTGGAAATATCTGGTCGATCCCTACGAAACGGGCTATTACGATTACCGCCTTACTCCTCGCGACCAGGCTGCCAACCCCGGCCGCGAAGCCTTTTTTATGGACGCGCAGCCCAAAGACAAACAAGAGCTGCTCGAATATAACTTTGATACAGCCCAGAGCATCCAGGTGCCCAGCGATTGGAATACCCAGAAGCGCGAACTCTATTATTACGAAGGCTCTGTCTGGTATCGCAAAACCTTTGATGAAGCGGCGTTGCAAAAAGGTGAGCGCGCGTTCGTGCATTTTGGTGCGGCCAACTATCGTGCAGATGTGTACCTCAACGGCAAAAAGCTCGGCACTCATATAGGTGGTTTCACACCTTTTGCATTTGAGGTAACCGACAAGCTGCGCACTGGCCAAAATTCATTAGTGGTTAAGGTGGACAACAAGCGCGCGAAAGATGCAGTGCCCACCGTTAATACTGATTGGTGGAACTACGGCGGCATCACCCGCGATGTAAACCTTGTGCGTACATCGGCAATTTTTGTTGCCGAGCATCGCTTGCGCCTTGACTCAGAGCAAACCAAAACCATCAGTGGCGATATCACGCTCAATGGCGCTGGCGCCAACAAAAAAATCCAGCTGAGCATTCCCGAGCTGAATAAAAAGCTGGAACTGACGACGGATGCCAGCGGGCATGCCAGCTTTAGTTTTGCCGCCGACAATCTGCAACTTTGGAGTCCTGAATCCCCCAAACTTTACGATGTAAAAATTGCGCTGGGTAAAAATGTGATTACCGATCAAATCGGCTTCCGCACGATTCGCACGCAAGGTAAACAAATTTTACTTAACGGAAAACCGATTTTCCTGCGCGGTATTTGCGCTCATGAAGAGTTTGCACTCAATGGCGGCGGCCGTGTAAAAACGGCAGAAGAAGATCGTCAGATTCTCACGTGGGCCAAAGAATTGGGCAGCAACTTTATTCGCCTTGCACACTATCCACACAACGAGGCCATGGTGCGCGAAGCAGAGAAAATGGGCATCCTGCTCTGGTCAGAAATTCCGGTTTACTGGACTATCGATTGGACTAACGAATCCACTTATCAAAATGCACAAAACCAGCTGAGTGAAATGATCCAACGCGATTACAATCGTGCCGGTGTCATCATCTGGTCGCTCGCCAATGAAACGCCCGTGCAAGAGTCGCGTACTAAATTCCTGACTCGCCTGGCGGAAAAAGCACGCAGCATGGATTCCACTCGCCTGCTCAGTGCTGCTATGGAAAAACACTACAAACCCGATAACGACGCTGTGGCGGTTGTACAAGATCCATTGGCTGATGTAGTCGACCTTGTGGCTTTTAATCAATACATAGGTTGGTACGATGGCGCGCCGGAAAAAATTGATCGTGTGAGTTGGGAAATCAGTTACAACAAGCCGGTATTTATCAGCGAATTTGGCGCAGATGCCCGCTATGGTCGTCACGGCGATGCTGCTGAGCGCTGGACGGAAGAATATCAGGCAGATCTGTTCAAACGTACTATCAACATGCTCGGCAAAATCGACGGCCTTGCCGGCTTCTCACCCTGGATTCTGGTGGACTTCCGCTCACCGCGCCGTGTATTGCCATTGATTCAGGATGACTTCAATCGCAAGGGCTTGGTGTCGAGCGATGGCATGAAGAAGCAGGCGTTTTTTGTGCTGCGCGATTACTATCGTCAGCGTGAGCAGCAGCCAGTTCAGTAATTTCTACGATTCATTTTGACGGTTTCTCAACTGTGAATTAAGTGGGGAATTGTCATGGCTAGCCATGACGATTCCCTTCTAAAAATAATTATTCGTAACTCATCAAATTTCGGTCAATACCGGTATCACACAATATAAAAACCACATAACGATAAAACGCATCAATAAAACTACCCTGACAGTCGCGCTGACATAAGCGCAAAGTGCGAATACAACAATAAAAAGCAGTACAAGAGAGAGGAAAGCAATCGCCCAAGCGATTGTTGGCGGAGCATAACTATCAAAAACCTATGCCTCAGACTCCAGGGAGACAGCGATGAAAATAACAACCAAGTACAACGTGCTTTATATGGCGATTGCCCTCGGCATTGCCGCAACAACCAACGCACAAACTACTATCAACAAAAGTGAAAAACCTGCTGCTGAAAAAGATGCGGTAGAAGAAATAGTCGTATCCGGTATGCGCGAAAGCCTCGCGCAATCCCTCGAAATAAAACGCGAAGCCACCGCCGTGGTGGATGCCATTGTGGCCGAAGATATGGGCAAGTTTCCCGAGGCCAACGTCGCAGAAGCCTTGCAGCGCATCCCGGGTGTTTATCTGTCGCGCGATGGCGCCAGTAACGAAGGCAATCGCATCAGTATTCGCGGTCTCGGCCCGCAATACGCGGTAACGACAATTAACGGCGCTCCTGTGCATACGACTTCTGCAGCCAATGTCGGCGGTTCTACACGTGATTTTAATTACGACGTTTTCCCGTCAGATTTATTTGGTCAGGTTAACGTCTACAAAACACCGCTGGCGGAACTCAACGAAGGTGGCATAGGTGGCACAGTGGATTTGCAAACGCCGCGTCCCTTTAACAGCAACGGCGAGCAAATCCGCTATTCAGCAATCGCGGTTTACAATACCTCATCTGAACAAACCAATCCGCGCGGCTCGCTGCTTTACAGCAATACCTGGGATAATTTCGGTGTGTTGGTGGGCGTTGCCGTAGCGGATAACACCAATACTCGCTCGGGGTACGAAGCCACGGGCGGCTACAACAGTTCTGCGCTCGGATCGCTAGTGCCTTACAAAGGTGCTTATCCTTTCAAGCTGGATTATTCCGATCCGCGTACTAATTTTGGCGGCTACACACAAGCGCAAATAGACAATGCCTTTTTGCCGCGTTTCCATCGCGCTTACGCATCTGAAAATGAGCGGGAGCGTCACTCAGAAGTTGTATCTTTGCAATATAAAACCGATCAGCTGGATGTTAGCCTGGATTCAATTTTCGCCAATTTAAAAGATTCGGAAGATGAATACACTTTCGGTATCGCCATTCGCAACTCCGGCCTTAACGGTGTGCCCGGCATGGTGCCAATCAATGTCTCTATTGATAAAAATAATAATTTGCAGGGAACCTTTGGCAATGCGAATTATTTTGGCGAGAGTTACATCTACGACAGCGAAACCAAATTCCGCAACTTTAATCTGCGCGCTGATTACAAGCTCAGCGATACCTTGGCGCTCAATGGCCAGTTAACCAGCTCCAAAAGCGAAGCGCAAAACAGCCCCAACCGCATTTTTATGCAAGCGCGCGGCGTAACAGCGGAAATCAATTACGAGCACGACACAGTATTTCCTGTACTCAAAGCCCTGGATGTGGATTTCACTGATCCTACTGCTTGGGCCGGCCAGCGGCCCGATCTCAACTTCGGTATTAATAACGAAGATGATGAAGACAAACTCGCAAAATTTGGCGTGACTTGGGATTACAACCTGGGCGACTGGGAAGGAAAACTGAAATCCGGTTTGAGCTATGTGGAATCCAGCAAGAGCCTGCAAAAGCGCAATGGCACTAACGCCGGTAAAACCCAGGATCTCGGCGGTGGTTTAACTTTTAATACCATGACCTCGGCACAAATCGCCAGCCATATGCAACGCTTTATGCCGATCAAGCCTTTTGCAAAAGGTGCGGGAGTTGGTTTCCCTAAAACCTGGTCGACGTTTTCACGCAAAGAAATGGAGAGTTTCTTTAAACCTGATCTCGCCAATGCCAACGCGCCTATCGACTACAACAATAAGTTTGTGGCCGAGGAAGATGTAACAGGATTTTTTGTGCAGACAGATTTAAAAGGTGAAGTGTTTGCGCGCAATTTAAAAATAAACATGGGGTTGCGCCATGCCGATACCGATGTGCATATCGACAACTACACATTGCAAAGCGGCCAGTATGTTCCCAATCAGCGTGATGGCTCCTATGATCATTGGTTGCCCGCACTCAACCTTGCTTACGATTTGCGTGACGATGTTATTTTGCGCAGCTCCTGGGGCCGCAGCATCACGCGCGCCGGCTTGATTGATATAGCCGCTAACCTGGTAATCCCCAATCCATTCAATGCCATTGCCAATGCGGGTAATCCTAATTTGTTGCCGCAGCTATCTGATCAATATGATGCGGGTGTGGAATGGTATTTTGCAGAAGGCGGTATGCTCTCAGCAGGAGCTTTTTGGAAAGATATAAAGGATTCAGCCAAAGTCGAACAGGTACAGTGAAAAACTATCGGGGCTCGAATTCGCCTATCAGCAAAACTTTACATTTTTGCCGGCGCCTTTTGATGGCCTGGGTGCCTTGGCAAGCTACACCCTGGTAGATACCAAAGGCATAGACTGGATCACCAATGACGGTGTCGCACACAAAGTCTGGACGGTACCCGAGAATGGTTACAGTGCAACCCTGTTCTACGAAAAAAATGCGCTCTCGTTGCGGCTGACTTATAGCTACAAGGATAAATTCATCATAGACACCACTAACACGGGCAATGATTTGCAACGTTGGCACGCCGGTGCCGGTTTCCTTGATGCGACCATCGGCTACAAGCTGACAGACAAGCTCGAAATAAAGCTGGATGCACTTAATCTCAATGATGCACTTGCCTATGACTATTTCGAAAATCCCCAAGGCAAATATGGCTCGGGTGATTCGCGGAAAGATTACGCCAAATACAATGGAAGGACGTTGATGCTAGGTATCAGAGGTTCTTTCTAATGTAACCATCCCCGTTTACGGCTCGGCACACGCTTACCGCTATTCCTCTCGATACATGCTTGGTGTGCTTGAGCCTTTTTTATAGTAGGGAGTCGTCATCCCCGGCTCGCGGCGGCGCCTAGCCCGAGGATGACGACTCCCCTTATGAACGAGAGAAAGGTACCCGGTTTATTTTTTGAGCTCACCCTTTTAATCCCTAAAATTGCCACCATAGATTCAAAAAGCCAAACAGTGTCGAAAAAGCAGCATCGAAGAAATCTAATAACCATAAGAGTGACCACCATGAAAAAATTCAGTAAAAGCCTCATGTTCGTAATGATGGGGCTAGGGCTGGGCATGAGCCAGCAGCCGGTTGCCTCCGAACAGAGCGATGTAGCTACCGCCGAAAAAGCCGCGACTAATTCATCGTCCAAAAATTCCGCTGCAAAGACTTCTGCCGATGCGGTAATCAGTGCGTCCAACGCGAGCAAAAAAACGGTTGCTGATAAAACCACGGCAGCACAAGCTGATGTGGCTGCGATTATGAAAAAAGTGGCCGATTGGCAAATTCAGCACCTTGAAGACGACATTGGCCGCGAGCATAAGCAAGACAATCGTCTCACCGCATGGACTTATGGCGCGCTCTATGTAGGTATGAATAAATGGGCGGCGATGAGCGATGACTCGCGCTATTACGAGTTTCTGCGCAGCATTGGCGAAAAAAATAATTGGGATCTTGGCCCCGGTAAATATCATGCAGATGATCAAGCCGTAGGCCAAACCTATCTTGAGCTCTACCGCAAATTCGGCGAGCCCAAAATGCTGGAGAAAACCCTGGAGCGCACGCGTTGGATTCGCGATAACCCTAGCAGCCAGCCCATGCGTTTGAATCACTATCAATACACCGAGCGCTGGACCTGGTGCGATGCATTATTTATGGCCCCACCTGTCTGGGCCAAGTTATCCAACATTACGGGTGACGCCTCTTATCGCCAATGGATGCTGAAGGAATATCAAGCCACGGTTAAGCATCTCTACGACAAACGCGAGCATTTATTTTTTCGCGATGAACATTTTATCGATGCGCGCGAGCAGGGCAAAAAAGTGTTTTGGTCGCGTGGCAACGGTTGGGTGTTTGCAGGACTGACACTGATTATTCCCGAATTACCCGAAGGCAAAGAGCGCGATTACTTCGTCAAACTTTATAAAGACATGGCCCCGGCCATAGCGCGGTTACAGACTGCGGAGGGCCACTGGCCCATGAATTTGCTGTCTGCGGAACAATACCCGCAGCCGGAAACCAGCGGCAGTGCCTTCTTTACCTATGGTTTGGCCTGGGGCGTTAACAACGGCCTGCTCAAGCGTGCCAAATACGAGCCGGTAGTGCACAAGGGTTGGGCTAATCTCGTCAGCCATGTTAATAGCGATGGTCTGCTCGGCTATGTGCAACCGGTGGGGGCCGCACCCGGCAGCGCGCGGGCCGACAAAAGTGAAGTCTATGGGGTAGGGGCCTTTTTGGCGGCAGGCTCAGAGGTTTATAAACTCTTGGGACATTAAGATGGGTTGAGGCTCTGGGATATGTTGTTTTTTTGCTATCATCCCAAGCCTCACGCCACAGCAAAAAAACAGAAACAATGAAAATAGAAGCCGTCAAAGTTCGCCGTCTGTATCTCGAAGTTGCCGAGCAGTTGGAAAAGCTCATTAAAAACCGCGAGATAAGCCCCGGGGACCGTTTACCCTCCGAGCGCGACCTGGCTGAGCGCTTTGGCGTTAGCCGTCCATCGATCCGCGAAGCCATGATTGCCTTGGAGATTGCCGGTCTGGTGGAGATCAGAACCGGTTCCGGTATCTACGTAAAAGACGTCCCCGAGACGGTGTCACTGGCCATCGACGATTTTCCCGGCCCCTTCGAATTATTGGAGGCGCGCCGCTTGATCGAGGCTGAAGTGGTTGCGCTCGCGGCCCAACGTATCACCGACGAACAACTCGCCGAGCTGGAGCAAGCACTGCGCGATATGGAGCGCGAAGACAAAGACGGCAGCATCAGCGAAGAAGCCGACCAGCGCTTCCACTGCATCATTGCCGAAGCTGCCGAGAACAGCGCCTTGGGCTCTATCGTTCGCTGGCTGTGGGCCTTACGTAACCGTTCCGAAATCAGCACCTACTTCCATCAGCGTGTCCGCGAGAAAGGCGTGCACCCGTCCATTAAAGAACACATAGACATCTACAACGCCATCAAAGCCCGCAACCCAGCTGCCGCTCGCCAGGCGATGATTACCCACATCTCTAACGCGATTGAGGCGGATTACAAGGTTACGAATTGAAGAGCAAGAACTGGATCCCCGCTACGCGAGGATGACGACGCCCTACTTAAGTAGGGCCGTGGAATTATCTAGGCAATGCCTTTGTTGTGGTGTTTGGTTTACGCATGGCGTCCCGTTAAAAATTCCAGTTGATTACTTTAGGGGAATCGTCATCCTCGCGTAGCGGGGATCCAGCTCTTGCTTTTATTCGTTTTTCTCTCCTTCTTGTTCCCAAGCTACGGCTTGAGAACATCCGGTTGCTGAGGGTACTGGACGCTTAAGATGTGACAACAGAGATGATTCTTAAAAGTCCAGTGGCCTTACCACTATACCAAATGCTATTATTGCTCCAATAAAACTCTGGGTCGCAGCGTGCGCCCCTAATCCTGATATTGGAGACAGCAATGCAAGAAACCTGGCGCTGGTTTGGCCCCGGCGATACCGTAACCCTGCAAAAAATCCGGCAGGCGGGGGCCACTGGCATAGTGACCTCGCTGCACGAAATCCCTACGGGCGAAGCTTGGCCGTTAGAGTTGATCCTGTCGCGCAAGGCCGAGATCGAGGCCCATGGCATGAATTGGGCGGTAGTGGAAAGTGTGCCTCTGCACAACGACATCAAAACCCGCACCGGCGACTACCTTCGCCACTTGGAAAATTACCGCACCACGCTCACCAATCTCGGCAAAGCCGGTGTAAAAACCGTCTGCTACAACTTTATGCCAGTGGTGGATTGGACACGTACCAATCTCAGCTACACACTGCCTAACAACGCTCAGGCATTGCGTTTTGAAATGAGCGATTTTGTGGCTTACGACGTATGCATGCTCAAGCGTGAAAATGCCGAGCGCGATTACGCACCCGAGTTGCTGGAAAAATCCCGCGCGCGTTTTGATGCGATGAGCGACGAAGAGCGTAATCTGCTGGAAAAAAATATCATCGCCGGTTTGCCTGGCGGCGAAGGCTCTTACACTCGCGACAGTATTCGCACGGCAATTGCAGAATTTATTGCATTGGGTACCGAAGGTTATCGCGAACATCTGTTTAAATTTTTGCGCGAAGTCATTCCAGTTGCAGAAGCGGCGGGCATCAACATGTGCATCCACCCGGATGATCCACCATTCTCGCTGTTCGGGTTGCCGCGTGTTGTTTCCACCGCGAGTGATGCGCGTGCGATTATCGAAGCAGTGCCCAGTCCCAGCAACGGCATTACGCTGTGCGCTGGTTCATTTGGCGCTCGCGCCGATAACGATCTGGTCGATATGGTGCGTGCCTTTGGTCCCAGCATTTTCTTTGTGCACCTGCGCAATGTTAAGCGCGAGGCTGATGGCTCTTTCTTCGAGTCAGATCACCTTGATGGCGACAACGATATGGTGGGGCTCATCAGCGCGCTCTTGAACGAAGAGAGCAATCGCGGTCAACGCAACTGCATCCCCATGCGCCCTGACCATGGTCATTTATTTGATGATGAAAAGAACGTCCCCGGTGTTAAACCCGGTTATTCCTATATGGGGCGTATGAAGGCATTGGCTGAATTGCGCGGCGTCATTTATGCACTGGAACAGTTACACGCACATCAGGCTTCCCGAGTGTAGTTTTTAGCGTTAAGCTCCTCAAACGCGCCCTTGCGAAAGCAGCGGCGCGTTTTTTTATTAAAATAGGTGGTGGCTGCCAATTTTCCATATCGTCGCCTTAGTTGTTTTATCCCCTGTTATGTATAGTAATTAGAGGTGTGGCAATGAGAGCTTCTTTGAGTGTGCTGCTGGTAATATTGGCTTCTTTTTTAATGTCTGGCTGTAGTTCAGTTCAGCAAAAGAAGGACCTAGGATTAAGTGCGTATACCGAAACGGGTAAAGCGTCGTACTACGCTGATAAGCATCAGTCAATGAAAACGGCCAACGGGGAAATTTACGATCACAAATTAAGTACAGCTGCCCATAAGACCTTACCGTTTGGTACAAAAGTTAAGGTCACTAACATCGAAAATGGAAAAAGTGTCGTTGTTAAAATTAATGACCGCGGCCCATTTGTTAAAGGTCGAATCATAGATCTGTCGCGATCTGCATTTAATAGCATCGCTGATAAATCCTCTGGGGTTATCGACGTAAAAATAGAAGTTGTTGAGTAATATTCACGGCGTGAAAAAACTCTGCATTTTAAATGCACCTGTAAAAGCTCGGCTAAATTTCTGTGGCAGTGCTAGGGTTGTTGGTTTTCGTAGTACAGATAAATTTCGTATTTCAGGTGGGTGCTGCATATGATTAAGTTTATTGGAAAGTTTTTAGCCGCAATTGGAGTTATTAGCTTCACGGCTGAAGTAAATGCAAGCGACTATCTGGATTTAGGAGCTATGTTGTCAAACGGAAATCCTAAGGTCATAGAAGATTTAACACTATTCCAAACGGACAGAAAAAAATATTTCAAGCTTCACGAAGAAGAGTTGCTTCAGCGCGGAATAGAATCGCCAGATGAAATCTCTCCTGCTATCACCTTGATTGACTCATTAAAATCCATAAAGAAAGTGGTTTACGCTGACTATAAGGAAGATGCGGGCGATGTATTGAAACGGCTGGAGAGTCTGGCGAATGGCAAGCTAAAGCAAGGTGGCTCATATGTGAACCTTGTTGCGCATATGAAGGAGAAAACCACAGCGAATGCTATCTCAAACTATCTCGAAAATTCGGATGCCCAATACCTTTTTTCCTGCGTAACGGAAGCAAAGTACAAATTAGTGATGATTGACGAAGAATCAGACGCGTACCCGTTGTTGCTGGTGCCCCTTGAACAATTCGAGCAGGTTAAGTTGCTGACTGCAAAAGCAGGTGTCAAGGTGAAAGGGTTGGAAAAGAACGGACTGCACTAATGTAAGCTGTGTTTAGGTCTTGTTGGGAGACGTATGTTTCTTCGTGCGCTTGTTGCATTTTTGTGCCTCCCGGGAATCGTCGCATTTGCTGTGCCGGTGACTTGGCTTGTCATCGGCTCCCGCTTTCAGTTGTTACATCCTTTCGGACTTGCTCCACTTTGTCTCGGTATAATTGCACTTCTATGGTGTGTGCGTGATTTTTATATACAAGGCAAAGGCACTTTGGCTCCCTGGGCACCGCCAACACAATTGGTTATTGTTGGTTTGTATCGCTGGTCGCGCAATCCAATGTATATAGCCGTTACGCTTATTTTGCTTGGGTGGGCTTGGGCATTTGCTCATGCAGGGTTATTTGTGTATGCAATTGTCGTCGCTGTTGCATTTCACATTCGCGTGGTTTTTGGAGAGGAGCCTTGGTTGGCGAAAACTTACGGGGATGAGTGGGAGGCGTATGCCCGACGAGTGGGGCGTTGGTTTTAATATGAACGGTTTTTGGAGTGCACTGTTGCTCCGGCTTTGTATTTTAATGAGAAATCTAACAACAATGCAATATAGAGGAAATATGGAAAAACAAGAGCGGCGTCGACCTTTAATGCTGTGGATCATTGCAGTTTTATATTTATTATTTGTTGTGCTTTTTATATCAATTCAAACTTATATTCATTTTAATGGAAAATATCAAAAAGCATTTTCTCAGCTTTCGGTGCTTGATTACATTGTTCGATTTTATCCGGTGTTAATATTAGCAGCGGGGGTGGTTGGTCTTCTAGCAATTAAAAGATGGGCATTGTATGTGTTTGTCATATTCGCGGCTTCGCGTTTTTTTGACGCCATCTGTATGGTATGGACAGGTAATGTACATAAACTTCCCGAGAAGGCATTTTATCTGGGTATCCTCTTTCCATTGCTACTACCTCTGCCTCCCCTAATTTATTCTATATACGCTTTTAGAAAGAAAATCCTTCAGTAAATTGCAAGTTTGATGTGTGGTGTAGGGCGGATCTTTGACCCGCGCTAAACATTTCCCTCAAGCCCCATGCACCCAATTATACAGCGCCTACATATCCACATGATGCGCAAGCACAACCAATATCCATAAAGACAAAGCCAATGCTCCAATGACAATAGTGGTTTTTTCGAAGGCGGTGGGTTGGAGGCAGGGTTAAGGCAGAGAAATACCGCTGACCATATAAGTTCATTGCGTCTGGACATTCTGACAATGTTACAGAATAGGAAAAAGTGAGCAACAACAAACCCCGCTAAAATACTGTAGGTGTAACCAACAGGATAGATATATAACGCAAGAGAAAATGCAGCGACTAAGACAATAGAATCACGGATGGAAAATATGAATCCGGGTTGAAGTTTCAAATCGTTCACCTGTTTATTGAAACTGGTTTTGATTGAAAGTGATTGGGGTACATTCAGTCCCACCCAAAGTACATTAAGTGGCTCTTGACTCCCACCCATGAGGTGCCATTGATTCTACATATCCACGCCGGAACTTGGGAGCGGGAGAATATTTCTGGTTGTTATTTTCTGGCGTCAACCTGCGCAAACGCCTTTGCAAAAAACGCCAATAACTTAATCTTGTATTCCTCCGGCGCATCAAACCTGCCGCCTATGTGCCAGGCGTTTTCGATAATCCAGAGTTGCTGGTTCTTGCCTAGTAGCGGGGCCAATTGTTCATTGGTTGCGCGTTCGCTGGGGTCTTTTCCGCTGGCGACCAACATGAGGGGCGGACGGGTGATGTTGGGGATTATTTGGGTGAATCTTTGGGGTTCAGGAACTATTACATTGTCGTAGAGTTTGGTGGCGATCCAATAACTTTGGTCTTCCAATAGGCGCTTTAGATAATCGATTGGGTTTTGGATAGGTTGTTTTGCTCCGAAGTTTTCGAAACGCAATCCATCGAGCCAGAGCCCTGCGAATTGATTTAATTGTGTCGCCGGCAAATTAAGCGTAGCGAATGAGCCCAGGGAAATGCCCACCAGACCAATTTGTCCAATACCCGGCTTTGCACGCAAGAAGGTGAGCACATCTTGCAGATCATGTTGGTATCTATCCATGCGATTAAATAAATTAAGCGGGCCGGTGGATTCGCCGTGGTCGCGCAAGTCATAAAGCAACACACCGTAGCCTGCGGCGATGAGTATGCGTGTTTGGAAATCTGTGCCGCGTCTGTCGTAGCCATAACCGTGGATAAGGATAATGACCTTTCCTGTCTGGCTCGTGGGGGCTACGTACCAGCCGGCGATGGTGGCTTTGTCGGCGGTGTTAACGCTGATTTTCTCAAACTCTGTCGCGCCGTAATCTTTTGGTGTTTCGCAGCAAATGCTGTGCAGGTTGGATGTTGGAATGAAATACAGGCCTAACAAAATACCGGGGCCGATAAGAAACAATCCCAACACAAATTCTGCTAATAAAATGCTGGCAAGAAGTACAGGCTTATAGCGCGTCGCTAACAAAAAGCGCCAAAAATATCCTGACAAAAAACCGAAAGCCCCACCGCCCAAAGCCCACCAGCATATTTTGGCGGGATTGTGGGTGAGCGAACTCTCCACTACCCAAAACAAAATCCCAAACAGGATAGTTTGGGCGAAATGAAAAAATCCGGGACGCAATTGAGCAGGATTGAATCTCATAGGGAAAATGGTGTGCTAATGAATAAATGTTGCGCTAACAAATAAATGGCGAAAGCTTGATGGTAGCGACTCTGGCGGGTTTGGTAAATAAGGCGTAGGGCGGGTCTTTAGACCCGCGCGGTTTAAGCATCATCGCAAAACGCGCGTTACGCCTTTGGCTAACCCGCGCTACAGGTTATGGTTAATGTATATTTTAAATAGGTATTGAATCAGGTTTTTTTCCTTTCCCTGGGTTTATTGGATTCATCTTTTGGCGCGGTGCCTTCTGGGCTCGGTTTAGGTTGGGCTGCGCCTGCAGCAGATGGTTGCCACGCCAGGGTTTTCACTTGTTCACCTTCTACCAGTTGATCTGATGGGCTGACAATCAATGTATCGTCCGCACCAATACCTTCGATAATTTCTACATCGCGGCCTAAATCGCGGCCCAGTTTTACGGGTTTAAAAATCACTTTGCTTTCGCTATCCACTACGGCAACGCGCTGGTTTTGGTCGGTAATTAATAACACCGCCGAAGGCGCAACCAATGTGCGCAGGCCGCTACTCAATTGGATATTGGCTTCGGCATAGGCGCCGGGGAGCAATTTGCCGTTGGCATTTTGCAAAGTTAATTCCACCTGGCGGCTGCGAGTGCCCACGTCTATTCCGCCCGCTACGCGATCAATAGTGGCTTTGAGTTTATTGCCAGGCTGCTCGCGCAAATTAATATTCACTTGGCTACCGGGTTTTAAATCGCTTGCATAGGCCTGCGGAACCCAAATGCTCAGGCGTAGTGGATCAGTTTGGGTGATAGCAAATAATTCTTTGTTGCTACTGACGAGATCGCCCACTTCTACACTGCGGCGGGTGATAACGCCGCTGAAGGGGGCCGTGATACGGCGAAAATTTTCCAGTTGTGCGAGACGTTGCACATTGGCATCGGCCGCCGCTAGGTCGGCGCGACTCTGGCGAACGCTGCTGCGTTTTTCGGCAAGGTCCTGTTGCGAGATGGCGCTTTGGCGCTGCTGCAATGTTTCCCATCGCGCCAATGTTTGCTCAGCTAATTCCAGGCGCGCGGCGATTTGTTCGCGTTGGGCGCGGGCCTCGATTAATTGCTGTGTTTGTTCTGGTGCATCAATGCTTGCAAGCAATTCGCCTTTTTGTACTTGATCGCCAATACCCTTGTGCCAATGTTGTAAATAACCTGAGGTACGCGCATAAATAACGGCTTCAGTATTGCCGCGCAAGCTTGTTGGAAGGGCGAGCGTGCGTTGCAATTCGCCGGGCTTGGCTTTTGCGATCAGCACTGTGCGTTCGCGTGTCTGCGCGTTGTAATCGGCTAGTGCTTTTGCTTGTTGTGCGTTGAACAGCACGCGAGTTAAACCGCCCACAGCCAGTATTGCCAGGCCGGCAATCGCCAGGCGTTTTGCAACGCGCAAACTTTGTTTGCCCTGGGTTGCGGTGGTTGGTGGCAAATCCAGTTGCGGAAGATGCAGATCATTCATTGTGGATTACTCAAGTAAAAAGGAATTCCATCGTTGCGCTGATTATGCGCACGAGTAGCACCATGACGATTTGCCAAGCGCTGATGCAGGCTTGCAAAAATCACAGGCACGAATAAAAGTGTTGAGAGAGTGGCGAAAATAAGCCCACCGATAACAGCGCGGCCCAAAGGCGCATTTTGTTCGCCACCTTCGCCCCAGCCGATGGCCATGGGCAACATGCCGGCGATCATCGCGAAGGCTGTCATTAATACCGGGCGTAGGCGTGTGGATGCTGCCTCCAGTGCTGCTGCGATGGGCGGTACACCTTCTGCCAATCGAGTGCGTGCAAATGACACCAGCAAAATACTGTTGGCGGTGGCAACGCCCATGGTCATGATGATGCCGGTGAGTGCTGGAACACTGAGGGTTGTTCCGCTTAAAAATAACATCCAGGCGATGCCGGCAAGCGCTGCCGGCAGCGCGCTAATAATAATGAGCGGGTCTAACCAGGATTGGAAATTCACCACCACCAATAAATAAATCAGTACCACTGCAACAATCAATCCCAGGCCCAAACCGGTAAACGCGGTATTGAGTGTTTCACTTTGTCCGCGCAATTCCAGGTCAACGCCGCGCGGCAAACTTGCGCGGGTTTTTTCAATTAATGTTTTAATATCGCGGCTGACAGAACCCAGGTCGCGGCCCTGAATATTCGCGTGTATGTTAATGAGGTTGTTATTGTTGTAGCGGTTCACTGCAGAAGTCTGCGCGCCGCGTTTGTAGGTGACCAGATTGCCCAGCAATTGCTGTTTGCCATCGGCACCTTTGCCCACCGGGACATGCAACAATTTATCGATGCTATCCATATCTGTTTCAACCGCGCGTGCGCCTATGTTGTAGGTGTTGCCATTGGTTTCATTGAGCCAATAGGTGGGCGTGGTTTGCATGCTGCCACTGAGCGCAATCATCATATTTTCCGCTACATTGCGCGCGTTAAGGCCGAGTTGTTGTAACTGGGTGCGGTTCATTTCCAGTGAGAGCGTGGGTTTGCTCCAGCGCTGGTAAACATGTGCATCCACAACGCCGGGAATTTTTCGCAGTGCGTTATTAAATTCCGTGGCGAGTGGAATAATATCGGCGGGTTTGCCACCGACAAACTGCACATCAATAGGTGCGGGTATACCGAAGTTGAGGGTCTGGCTGATTTGGTCTGCAGGCTGGAAAAAGAATTCCACGTGGGGAAAAAGCGGCGGCAATTTCAAACGCAACTCTTTCATCAATTCGGCGCTGGTTAATCCATTGCTAAACGCAGGAGCGCGTTTAAAGCTGATCAAAATTTCAGAATCGGAAGATTCTGCTGTGCCTGAATTGCCGTTGAGTGTGTTGATGGTGCTGTAAGGCCCGCCGATGATATCGAGTATATCGCTGCGCTGGTCTTCAGGAATCGTTGCCTGGATTTCCTTTTCGATTTGATCCACCAGACGCGGCATTTGCTCAAGGCGAGTGCCCGAAGGCGCACGCAAATGCAATCGCAATTGACCGGTATCCACCGTGGGAAACAAATCCTGGCCCAGGCGGGGATATAACCCCAAGGATAGGACACAAAGGGTGAAAAAAGCACCAGCGAAAAGCTTTCTCCGCTGCAGCAAGCCCGCCAGCACAATCGTAAAATGCACGCGAAAATTTTCAAAACCCTGATTAAAGCTATGATGAATATACGCGAAGGTTTTGGCGATGGTATTGTCTGGTGGCTGCTGTGCGCGTGCATGATGGTTGCGCATCATAAACATTACTAATGTGGGTACCAGTGTCCGCGAGATGATGTAAGACGCCAGCATGGCAAACACCACCGCTTCTGCCAGGGGGACAAACAGGAAGCGCGCCATGCCAGTGAGGAAAAACATTGGCACAAACACGATACAAATACACAGGGTTGATACAAAAGCGGGCACGGCGATTTCTTGGGCGCCGTCGAGTATGGCCTGGATCGGATCTTTACCCATACCCAATTGCCGCTCGATATTTTCAATCTCAACCGTAGCATCATCCACCAGTATGCCCACGGCCAGTGCCAGGCCACCAAGCGTCATGAGGTTGATTGTCTGGCCAATCAAATAGAGGCAGATGAGCGATACCATAATAGAGAGCGGAATGGATACGACAATAATGCAGGTGCTGCGCCAATTGCCGAGGAAAAGCAAAATCATGGCGGCGGTGAGCGATGCCGCAATTAATCCTTCGTGCAATACATTGCGGATAGCGGCGCTGACAAACACCGATTGGTCAAACATCAATTTGATGTCGATACCTTCGGGCATTTTGCTGATGATTTCGGGCACTACGCTGCGAATATATTCCACCGCTTCAATGGTGGAAACGCCGCCGTAAGCGAGTATGGAATTGAGCACACTGCGCGAACCGTTTTGGCGAGCGATAGTGCTGCTGGGTGAAAAGCCATCATGCACATTGGCAACGTCTTTTACTAACAGCGTGCGATCCTGATCGGTGCGCACGGGGATGTTACCTATATCGGCAATATTGGGTACGGAGCCGTTGAGTTTTATATCAAACTCGCTGTCATCGACTTTCATAGTGCCCGTGGGCAACACGAGATTCTGTACACCCATGGCGGTTACCAATTCTGCCGGTGTGAGATTGTTGGCGAGCAACGCGGCAGAATCTATATCGACTTGTACCTGACGTTGGCGCGAACCAAAAGGTGCTGTGGGTGATACACCCTTTTTGCGCGAAATAATCGGGCGCAACACTGTGCCTGCTGCATCGCCAATTTCAATATCGGACAGCGTATCGCTCGAAATACCCAGTTGCACTACGGGCAATTCAGATGCAGACCATGGCCGCACTCGCGCCGTTTGTGCACCCTGCGGCATACCGCGCGCAGCCGCACTTGCACTCATGCTTACTTGCGCCAGGGCAGCATTCACATCAGTGCCCGGCTGGAAAAAAACTTTCACTATCCCCAAGCCAGCTGCGGAAAACGCTTCTGTGTGCTCAATATTTTCCACCGCCTGGCCAAGCTCGCGTTCTGCCTGGCTGGTGACGCGCTCGCTCATTTCCTTGGCGGTTAATCCCTTGTATTCCCACAGCTGGGCAATTACCGGAATTTCAATTTCAGGAAAAATATTGGTCGCCATGTTGCGTAACACATAGGGCATGGCGAGTAGGATTAAAAGCGCCGCAACAATAAACGTATGCGGGCGCCGCAGGGCGATATTGACTATCCACATTGTAGGGCTGGTGTCCACATGGTGTAGGGGTGTTCGCTATTGAACTTTGAAGAGAGTAAATCCAACAGCGTTTAGCAAGAAATGAACCAGCTGCCTTTAAAGGGATTTGCGAGGATTTTGGGATGGTTTGTGGTGATATATCAGCAATTATTTCGACGAGGGAGTTGATTTTTCAGCAGTTCTGCTTGTGCGCAAGTGGTATTTAGCTGCATTTCATCACTGGTTCTTATATAAAAGGGAATCGTCATCCTCAGCTAGGCGCCCCCACTCACGGGGATCCAGTTCTTGAATATGGTGTTTAACTGCTGGATCCCCGCTGCGCGAGGATGACGACTCCCATTTAAAATAAGAGACTGGTTTCCCTCGTTCCCTCGCCGGGCGCCCCAAGCTCCAGCTTGGGAACGCAGTGTGTGGCAGGGGTTTCTGGCGTGGCCAACAACCTGGATTTTTACTTAACCTTAAACCTCAAAACATTCACAGAGTAGGGCGCAAGCTCCTGACTCAATTTATCGCCCTTGGCAACAAAGATTTTTTCCGTAGGATAAATATTTTTAGGAGCCTCAAATGAATTGAGATCATCCAGTTTTGGGCTCGACAGGCTGATGCGTTTACCATTGCCCGCTGCATTGGCTCCGCTGATGTTGATATTAACCGGTTGCGCCTTTGCATCCGTATTAACCAGCTTGATAATGATTTCTTTGGTGCTCTCATCCTTCGAGGCTACGGCAAAAATATTTTCCTGTCCCGTTACTGCAGAACCCTGGTAAGTAATGCCAAGGCCTTGCGTGCCCTTATTATTCGAGAAAAGTTTCTGCACGTAATAATTGGCCGAACCATAGGATTCCAAATTGTTAAACCAGATTAAATCCGGCGTCCATTGCCAGGCATCTACATGTGCTAACAGCGGAGCATAGGAAGTCAGGCTCACCACATCAGCATTGCGCTCCAGGCCGGTCATAAAGGCAGCTTCAGAAAAGGCTGTCTCCCAATTGTTTTTATTGTCAGGGCTTGCGGGTGCAACACTTTGTGCGGCGTACTCACCGGCAAACACTTTGGGCGCGTTGCGATCATAGTTATCGTAGCGCGTGGCGTTTTCGCGAAACCATTTTGCATCCTTGTAATAATGCTCATCCACCAATTCGGCGTTGAGTTTTTTCAGCTCAGCTTTCGCATAATCAAAATGTGGGCCGTCGGGGAAAGGGCCTGTGCCCGAGACAATTTTTATATCTGGATATTTGGCTTTAATTGCCGCCTGGAACACTTTAAAACGCTCAATGTATTGATAGCCCCACTGCTCATTACCAACCCCAATCATAGTGAGGTTAAAAGGCTTTGCGTGGCCAAGATCAGCGCGCAGCTTGCCCCATTTGGTGGTTTGGTCGCCGTTGGCGAATTCAATCAAATCCAGCGCGTCTTGCACATAAGGATCGAGTTCGGCCATAGGCGCCAATTCACCCGAGTTAAATTGGCAGGCGATACCGCAACTTAAAATGGGAAGCGGGGATGCACCTATATCTTCCGCCAGTTGGAAGTATTCGTAAAAACCCAAACCAAAGGATTGGAAATAATCAGGTGTTGCCCTGTGAGTAAATTCCATATTCCAGCGGCTGATTTTTAATTCGCGGTTTTCAGGATCTCCCAACGTCTTCTTCCACTGGTAACGTTCTGCCAAGGTGCGACCTTCCACAATACAGCCGCCAGGAAAGCGCAAAAAGCCAGGCTTCAAATCATATAGCAATTGCGCCAGGTCTTTACGTAATCCGCCTTTGCGATGCTTCCAGGTTTCCTCGGGAAAGAGCGAAATCATATCCAGGTCTATATTGCCTTTCCCTACAAAGGAAACCTTGAGACGTGCTTTGGCTTCGGTGGCGTTTGCCGTTATTTGCGCGGAATAATGTTTCCACTCGGGAGCATCTGGCGCAATGCTGGTTTCGCCGAGTACTTTGTTATCCTTATCGATGAGTTGCACCAGAATCTTTTTAACACCGGCCTCAGGATTGGCAGCTTTCAGGTTGAAGTTGTAGCGCGCCGATTTTTTTACACCCATGCCACGAAAGCCTTCGTTAATAAGCTCGTAGCCCTTATCGGTGTTGACGCTCACGCGCAAAAAATTTTTATTACTGGTGTTTTCGCTGGTATGAATAATATTCGCGATACCGGATTGCTCATTGAAGGAGTAGGGGCTGCTATTGGGTTGCTTCCAGCCCATCATGGGCGCTTCAAATTCAAAAGAGCGGTTCTTCACCATCTCGGCATAAAGGCCGCCATCTGCGGCAAAATTAATATCCTCAAAGAAGATGCCGTACATGGTGGGCTGGATATGAGTTTTGATAGTAGATGCATCCAGGTCAAGATCTATCGCCCAGCTGTTAGCTGCACCCAACAGCAGACCAATGGTGGCAAGCCTCTTTATGTTGTTTCTCATCCTGTGTTCCTGTTAGTTGATAATGGTGTTATTAGTTGTAGTTTATTAATTGTCATACAATATGGGGCGCTTTGCAAATTCAAATTTTTTGCAGTGATGGTTAGTGCTGGTTATGATGGGCGGGCGTCACTGTGTATTGGTTTGATACTGATTTAAAACAATAAAGAACAGGAGTTTTGTTATGCAGGTAAGAGCTTGTCGTCCGGAAGATATTCCTTCCATTTGCGATATCTACAATCACTATATTTTGAATACCGCCATCACCTTTGAAGAGGAGCCCGTCACTGTTGATACTATGCAGCAGCGCATAGAGGCTTACACAAAAGTGTATCCCTGGTTGGTGTGCGAGGATGCAGGGCGCGTGGTGGGTTATGCCTATGCGACTAAATGGCGCGAGCGCGCGGCTTATCGGCATTCATGTGAGATCACGGTTTATGTCGATAAAGACCAGGGCCGCAAAGGTTATGGCAAGGCGCTTTACGCGGAGCTCTTAACAAAGCTTGAGCAAAGTTGTCATCTTATACTTGCCGGTATAGCGCTTCCCAATGATGCGAGTGTCGGTATACATGAAAGTTTTGGTTTTAATAAGGTCGCTCACTTTTCGCAAGTAGGCCGCAAGTTTAATCAGTGGGTGGATGTTGGTTATTGGCAAAAAGTTATTCAGGCTGATTGCGAATTAAAATAACTTGATAATCCGGCAAGGCTTGCGCCCTTATTCATAATGGCTTATCCGGTTGCGTGGCAGTGCGATGGACAAGAGTGCCGCAATACCAATAAACATCGCCGATACCCATAAACAAACCGCGAGGCCAGCGGTTTGGTAAATCCAGCCGGACAAGAGTGTGCCTATTAAGCGCCCCAGCGCATTGGCCATGTAATAAAAACCCACGTCCAGTGATACACCATCTTGCTTGGCATAGCTCACGATTAAAAAGCTGTGGATGGATGAATTAATCGCGAAGCAAATCCCGAAGATAATCAGGCCGGCAATAAGGGCGTAGGCGATGGGAAGTGCAAAATAAAAACTTGCCGCTATACCTGCAGTTACTGCGCCCAATATCAACGCCCACACAAATGCTGAGCGGCCGTCGGGTGTATGCGCGCTGAGGGTTTTTAGCAGCGGGGGCGCCAGCGATTGCACAATGCCGTAGCCTATAACCCAGCTGGCAAGAAAGCCGCCTACCCACCAAAAGTTCCAATTCAATTGGTTGGCGAGAAATACCGGCAGCGCGACTACAAACCAGACATCGCGCGCACCAAATAAAAATAAACGCGCGGCCGACAACAGATTAATAGCCCTGCTTTTGGAAAACAGCTCGCGAAATTTGGGTTTGCTTTTGGCTTTGCCTAAATCCTGCTTAAGTAAAAATAAACTCAGCAACCAAACAATACCCAGCGTGGCTGCCATGCTGGCAAGCGCTGTTTGAAACCCCAAAGTGGTGAGCAATGCGCCGCCCAGAAAAAATCCCACGCCTTTGAGCGCATTTTTGGAACCAGTCAGCATGGCAACCCATTTGAATAGTTGCCCTTGCTGATCCGGCGCTATCAATAATTTAATAGCGCTCTTCGCACTCATTTTATTCAAATCTTTGGCGATACCGGACATCGCTTGCGCCGCCATCACCCAAGGCACTGTCAGGGCGGTAGAGGGGAGGGCCAGCATCAATAAAGCAATCACTTGCATCACCAAACCCAGGTTCATGGTGCGATTCAAGCCCATACGCGCACCCAGATAACCACCCAATAAATTGGTGATCACCCCGAATACTTCATAAAACAAAAACAAGCTGGCAATTTGCAAAGGGCTGTAACCCAATTGATGGAAATGCAAAACCACCAGCATGCGCAGTGCACCATCAGTCAGGGTAAAAGCCCAGTAGTTGCCGGTGATGAGTGCGTATTGTTTTATGGCGCTATCCATTTGTTTTGCGGCATGATCCGTAGACATTACAAATCCGCCAAGCCCACATAGCGAGCCAATTCGGCGGTGCGGTTTGAGTAACCCCATTCGTTGTCGTACCAGGCGTAGATTTTCACCTGGGTGCCGTTGGTAACCATGGTGGAGAGTGCATCGACTATGGATGAGCGCGGGTCTCCGCAATAATCGGTAGATACCAATGGCCGCTCTTCGTAACCGAGAATATTCTGCAGCTCATTTTCACTCGCCGCTTTTAAAAAGCCATTTACTTCTTCAGCGGTGGTTGCGCGCTCAACTTCGAATACGCAATCCGTAATAGAGGCATTAGCGAGCGGAACGCGCACCGCATGTCCATTCAAGCGGCCGCGCAACTCCGGGAAAATTTCGGCAATGGCCGTCGCTGAGCCGGTGGTGGTTGGAATCAAGTTAGAACCGGAGGCGCGTGCGCGGCGCAAATCCTTGTGAGGTTGATCAAGCACTGACTGGGTGTTGGTCAGGTTGTGGATAGTGGTGATGGAGCCGTGGCGAATGCCGAGCTGTTCGTGAATCACTTTTACCACTGGCGCAAGGCAATTAGTGGTGCAAGATGCGGCAGTCACTATGCGATGTTGCGAGGGGTTAAATAGCTGATGGTTTACGCCCATCACAATATTGAGCACCTCTGCTTCTTTTACCGGTGCACTGACCACCACGCGTTTAACGCCCTGGTCGAGATAAGCTTGTAACAGCTCCACCGCGCGCATCTTGCCACTGGCCTCGATAACAATATCGCAGCCCGACCAATCTGTACCTGCAATGGCTTTATTGGCAGTGACTCTTATGGTTTTGCCATTAATGCAGAGCATGCCATTTTCTGCTGTCACATCTTCTGGCCAAGTGCCCTGCACCGAATCAAACTTTAACAAGTGGGCACAGGTCTCTGCGTTCATCGCGGGGTCGTTAATCCGCACAAATTCAAACTCCGGCCAATGCCATGAGGCGCGCAAGGTAAGGCGGCCAATGCGGCCGAAACCATTAATACCAATTTTGATTTTCTTCATGGTGTGTCCCTAAAAATTAATTAGCAGCAAGATTTGCTTCGCTCGGGCCGGCTGCCCATGGTGCAAAGTTTTTTGAGGTTGGAATCTATATAGCTTTTGTTGGATTGGGTGATATCCGCCAGCACGGCTTTGGCCCAAGTGGGTAACTCAGGATTAAGCCGATAATAAATCCACTGGCCCTGACGGCGATCCAGCACCACTTTTTGCTCGCGCAGTAATGCCAGGTGCCGGGAAATCTTCGGCTGTATTTCCTGCAGCGCTTCCATCAGCTCGCACACACACAGCTCACCCTCGGCTTGTATAAGCATCAGGGATTTAAGCCGTGTCTCATCAGAAAGGCTTTTAAAAAACTGGAGGGGATCAATCATGGTTCGCTCCAAGGAAAAGTGGAAAATAGAGTATACGTTTTTTCATATGTGTGCAAACTGACGACAAAATGCAGCCAAACCCGCTCACAAAGCGAAGCGGCCATTGACAGGGCAATTTAGGTGACTATTCTTGGGTCTGCTTTAAAGCAATCGGCGCGAGTGTCAGGAGATGGTGGGTGCTGGGTTGGGGTGTTGTGATATTCCCTCCTTAATTTCCACTCTAAGTTTTTCTCGCCAGATTAATATCGGTTTGGGTCGGCTTTCGACTCAGAACGGGCGCTCAGTTCAAGCCTAATATTAATTGTTGCTGCATAAGCGGCTGCCGCCGTATATCAACCCCTCTAGACAAGCGGTTATTGACATGATTGGCCAGGGTTTTTTAATGACTACACACTTTTGAAATTGATGCGCGTCTGAGTGATATACAGCTTTACCCGTTTAATAAACTGTTATTTTTGGAAAAATAGATGTCTACTGAAAATTATAAGTTGCTATATGAGATTTCCAAAAAAGCAATGGAAGACGAAATAGAACGCATCAAGAAATTAGATGAAAAAGCCAGTAAGCTCCTAACGGTTGTTGGGATTGTCATTGTTGCTTTTACTGCGCTAATTAAAGAGGCTGCCGACTTCAACTTTGAATGCCATTTATACGTAAAAATTTTATTTTGGTTCATGGCGGGTCTTTCTTACCTAGTATTAATATACTCTTGGGGAGTTCTGCTAGCTGTATTTAAACTTATGGATGTCGCAAAGTTACCGCTAAACAACGAAACATTTGACTTTTTTGAAAATGAAAGTTTAATTACATGCTATTGGGCGTTAGCAAAAAAATGCAAAGAAAGCGTTGACCTCAATAGTGAGAATATAGGTTTTAAAATCAGAAAATTAAACCTCGCATATGAAAATATTCAATTTTCTGCATGGTGTGTTTCTATAACACTTATTATAATTTTTTTAACAAAAATATTTGGAGTATAAAATGTCACAACCACCTAAAAACAATCAGCCTGAAAAGGCCAAAGAAGAAAAGCCGAATAAAGACGCTGCTTTGCCGCAGCTCAAGATTGTTCTTGAAAGCTATCAAGAAAAAGATATAACTGGAAAAACTAGAAAATAACAAGCCGCATTGCAGCACCGCCTTCGGCGCTGGACAGTTTTTAAGTCGCAGTTTTGTGGGTAAGATCAATTGCAAACCAACAACAATCAAGGATATAACAATAACCAATACGGTTACAAATTCAAGCGCTTTTTGTTTTGCTTGTGGTCAAGCTATTGACTCACGGGCAGAAATTTGCCCGAAATGTGGAGTAAGACAAAAATCTGTATCAGGAAAGAAAAGCAGAGTAACCGCTGCTCTTTTGGCTTTCTTTCTTGGTGGGTTCGGAGTTCATAAATTTTATCTTGGGCGTGTAGGGCAAGGTATCCTTTATCTACTCTTTTTTTGGACATTTATACCAGCGATCATTGCTTTTATTGAGTTCATTATTTATCTGTGCATGTCTGATGAAGAATTTTCAGTCAAGTATGGCTAATGTAATCTAACAAGGAGGTCAAACACCGTTCCGCTTTGCTCCAGTGGACCGTTTGTAAGTAGCGCATTTGGTGAATCGCTGCGCGAGTTTTATCGCAGCCTTACTTACACGCTGCCGTTTACCACAGTGTTAGGCTATGCCAGAAAGGAGAATTATGATAAATCCAGAAATGCAAAAACTAATGGATGAAGCTTTTAAAAACTCTACCCCAAGACCTGTGTATCAATCCATTTTTAATATGGCCGACAGATATAATCAAACCGCTGAAATGGCATTGGCAAGAATAACACTGAGTCAAGATGCTGATTTCGTTGCACCGGCAATTATGTGTCGAAGCTTTGCAATTGAGTTGTTATTAAAGTTCTTTTTGGTGTTTGAACATCCTAATATAAGAGATACATCCGAATTAAAGGGTAAAGTTGATCTTTATGGTCATCCATATTCAATTCTCTTTGGGAGAATCAATGCCGAACATCAAGCTAAAATTGCTAGGAAATTTTCCGAAATAGCGGAACTTACAACTTCGCCGGAAGAGTTTAAAAAACACTTGATTTCTCTTGGGGATAAACCGTTTGTTGATTTTCGCTATGTTTACGAGGGTGGCGGAAATAAATATCTAAATCTGGAATTATTATCAAAAATTTCAAATGCTTTAGGTCTTGCAGCCCAACATCTAGTTAGGAGCGCTAGAAATAAGGCCTAATAAGTCATTGCAGCACCGCTCCGCCACTTCCTGCCTAAATAAAATAATTGGGGTCAGAGTGGGCTTCCCCCAGTTAAGCGGATAGCTTTAGTAAAAAGCACTTTACCTCTCATATTCTACAGGGCTGAGATAGCCCAAGTATGAATGCCTGCGAGAGTAAAAAGGTGACGTAGGGGTTTAATTTTAGTCAACTTGATCATTTAAAAATCTCTTCATCACCATTTTCTGCGGTTCTTTGATTGCACCCTACGAGCTAAAAAAATCAAATAAAAGATTGAGGTATATATATGGAGCTTTCCACATCAGTAATGGCAGGATTTTTTATAAAAAATATAGATAAAATAATGCCGATTATTAGAAAAACATATAGTTCTGTAGATGAAAACTTAAAGTACTCTTTAGGTTTAATCTACGATACTTATTTGTATGGTGTTTACGATAAATACTCTAGAAGCAAATCATTTTTTATTAGAAGTCAGTCTGTTGACATGTATGATTATTATGTCCCGATAAGTATTTCATGTGGTCACACTTCAATTAATGAGCCTAGTATAGATAATGTGCTTAAATATTCTCGTTATTTGGTTATTACGGGTACGGGAGGGTGCGGTAAATCTGTTTTAATGCGGCATTTGCTTCTTGATTGTATCCGTAGTTGTCAGTATGTCCCTGTAATGATAGAGCTAAGAGATGTAAATGAGGGGGTTGCATCGCTAGATGGCTTGATTGCTGAAGCATTTGGTAAGTTTGGTTTTGATATAAAGCCTGAGTTTATTGAAAAGGCGAAAAAGTCTGGGCAATTCTTGTTTCTTCTCGATGGGTATGATGAGGTAAATCACTCTGATAGGAAAAAATTAATTAAAGATATAAAGAGGCTTATTAATAGATGCCCGTTGTGCCCGTTGATTTTGTCGACTCGTCCGGATGAGATATTTCATGGGATTGATGAGTTCGATATTTTTTTTGTTGATCCGCTTAGTCTTGGTTCTGCTGCTCTATTGGTCGATAAGCTTCCATACGATATCGAGATAAAGAAGAAGTTTAAAGAAGCATTGATTAAAGAATTGTTTGAAAAGCACGAGTCATTTCTATCAAATCCTTTATTATTAACAATTATGTTGATGACTTATAGTGAAAATGCAGATATACCAACAAAATTGAGCGTTTTTTATCAGCAATCTTACGAAGTTCTTTTTCAAAAACATGACGCAAATAAAGGTGGCTATCTTCGCGATCGCTATACCAATTTGGATATTCAGGATTTTGCGCGAGTGTTTTCGTTGTTTTCTTTATTAGCCTACGATAAACGCTTATTTAGAATGTCTAGAATTTCATGTTTGACATTTATAGAGAAGAGTGCGGGCGCGATAAATAATCACTTTTCCTTTGATGGATATCTTTCGGATCTCTTGGAGTCGACTTGTCTGTTGGTTGAGGATGGGCTTGATTTATCTTACACTCATAGATCATTTCAGGAGTATTTTGTTGCATGTTATATAGCAAGTGCTGTTCCCGAGGTTCAGAAAAGACTAATTGAAAAGTATGCAGTTAATGTAGAGTCTGATAACGTTATTTCTTTATTGTATGAAATGAATCCTGATTTGGTCGAGAGGTATTATTTGATACCTAAATACAGTCGTTTATTTGAATTTCTTGGCGTTGTTAAAAAAATTGGGAAAAGGCATTTGCTGAGATATTTAAAATTGTATTACGATAAAATTGGTATTATGGAAGATGAGGGTGAGTATTCGATATGTGCTTTTCCGAATTCAAGTGATGACGACGATAAAATTATGGTGGTAAGGTTTTCATATAATGTGATTATCCGTGATGAGATTGTTGTTGTTTGGGATTTGAAGTCAGTATATGAAAAGTATTTAGGTAATCATCCAGGGGATACAGTCGACGTTGAGTTTTGGCTTTCTAAAATTAATACGAGATCTCCCTTTTTTGTTGAGCTTTGTAATTCAGGGGATTGGCTGTCATTAAAGTATCTTCAAAACATTTATGATTTATTTTTAAGGCTAAAGCGAAAGCATGAAAATCCATCTAGGAATCTTGAAAATCTTTTGGGGTGGTAGGCTAAAAAGGGGCGGAGGGATTTAATTTAGATCAGCTTTCTATCTTCTTAAACAACGCGGCCTTCCGGCCGCGTTGTCTCTCTAACCCAAACTCTTATCACAAAACTCCTGCACCCGGTACATCAAATCCGCGAGGCCATAAAGTGCTTGTTGGGGTAAATCCAGATCGTGGTGGATGTTGCTTAGCAGGCAGCTGACCAGGTGGACATCTTCTCGTAGCTGGTGCTTTGCGTCTTTTTCTACTTCGTAACCTATATGCTGCAACAGTCTTCCATCGGGGGCGATGATGTTAATGCTGCTTTGTAGATAAAAAGCGTGTTGATAATCGTCGAGGGTGATATTGCAGGTTGATTTGGTGCCGTGCACCAGATGGGTAATATTGTCCATAATTTACTCTCACAATGCGGATATTTTTACCGCCCAC
>JAGKWU010000097.1 GCA_021151695.1 Cellvibrionaceae bacterium
GTGGTTTATGTGTTGATTCAATTCCACATACACATTGCGCACTTCCTGCACCAGCGTATTGATAAAGCGGCTAATTAACGCGCCTTTATGGGAGAAAACGGCGCTCAGCGATTTACGGAAATCATCCGCGCGCTTATGCAACTGACGCAACTGACGGCGCTGCTTTTGAATTTTGAGTAGATGACGCATCATCAAATGGTCATCGCCCAGCGGCTGATCTGGCCTTTCATAGATGGATGCCATCACCCGGTTGCAACGCTCAATTTCGCGCTCCAGATGGCTGATACTGCTATCCACATCATCAAAGAATTTTCCAATCGCACGCGCCAGGCCCACAGTTGTCCAGCTCTGTGCCAGATTTTTATGAGCTTCGGCGATTTGCTGCTCCAACTGCGCCAAACTGACTGGCGCCAGCAGCGGCACCTTTTGCGATTCCAGTAAGCGCTGGCTGGTGCGTAGCGAGAGCGCCTGCTTGTGGTAGTCGTGATGTACGCGGCGAATGGTATCGCGCAGCTCCTGCAATTTAGCAGCCGCATTTTCCGGCGCTGCCGCACGCAGTTCATTAAATTCCTGTTCGGCTTCGGCAAAGCGGCGCAGCAGGCCATTGCGCGCGTTGATAATCATCTCGTAGCTATCGCCCACCAAACGGTGGCCAATAATCTGCTGCTGGTTGCGCATGACGATTTCCGCCAGCATCCGCTCCAGCTGCGGGAAATTACTGCGCAGCAATTGCGCCTGGTTGCGTCCAACCTTACCCAGCAGCCCCTGCTTGGCGGAAAGTGCCACTACATGGCTGGGCGATAAATCCAGTTGGCGCGCGGTGAGTTGGCGCAACTGGTTAATATTAGCCTCCACTTCTTGCGGCGGCGTTAAATCATCCCAAAGGCTGTCAATTTTATTTAACAGCGCGATAACCGCCGTGCAATTTTCTTCGCGCAGGGTCTGGATATGATCGCGCCAGATTTCCATATCACTTGCGGTCACGCCGGCATCCGCCGATAGCAAAAACAAAATCGCCTGGGCATCAGGCAGGGTTTTCAAAGTGAGTTCAGGTTCGTTGCCCAGTGCATTCAGGCCGGGGGTATCCACAATGCGTAAACCCTGGCGCAACAGCGGATGATCCAGGCTGATCAGCGCGTGGCGCCAGGCGGGAATAGTGACCAGACCCAGCTCGTCGCGCTCGCCCAGTTCATCCTGGGCAAACCCCAGTTTGAGCGCATCTGCCACGCTGACTTTCTTGCTCGCCGAAACCTGATTAATCGCAGCGCGCGTCTGCTCGTGATCCTCAGCATTAAAATGGATGGTCACCCAGTTTTGCGGG
>JAGKWU010000098.1 GCA_021151695.1 Cellvibrionaceae bacterium
AATGATGTTGTGAAGAGTGTTATTTCAGCTTATGGGTACTGAGAAGGATAATAATCAATGACAATTGAAAAAGAAGAAATTGGTAATTTCAAGGCACATGCTTTTGAAGTAGTGGCATACCGTTATGTTCTTTATATTGATGGAGAACTTCGAGGAGATGACCCTACAATCTACGACCATTACACTGTATACTCACAAGCAACTCCTAATGACGTAATTGAGCTGAACATCAAATCACCGGGAGGATGTCTGTATACAGCATACCAGTACATTTCCCAAATGAAGACGTGTCAGGCTCGTATTGTAGGGATTCCTACTAATCTTTGTGCTAGTGGAGGAAGTGCTATCCTAATGCACTGTGATGAATGGATTATCCAAGACTTTGCACGTATCATGATTCATGGTATTGAGTCATATGGTGGGGGTGGTAAACCACATGATATTCATACTTCTGCTGAAGTGTTGAAAGAAGAAGAAAAAGATTTCCTTGAACTAAATTACAAAGGATTCTTGACCGAAGAAGAAATCTCCACTATTATTCGTTGCAAGGATGACATGACATTCAATGCTGCTCAGATACGAGAACGTCTTGAGAATTTGATTGAATATCGTGAATCTCTTGAAGAACAAGATAGTGATAACTTTGAAGAAACATTCACAGCCCTACTTGACGAACTGAAAGAAAGCTGTGATAATCCTCAAGAAGTTGAAAAACCAAAAAGAGGAGTAAAGAATGCTAGGAAACAAAAAGGAGAAACTTCTTCCAATTAGTGTTTACAAATACTACAGGTTATTGCGAAGGGAAGATGCAATTCCTGTAGATGTATACTGCTCAATATCAAAGAACCTCTACGGAGCTATTCTTCTTGGTAATTATATCTATGGGTGGTATAATACAGTAGACAGGAAGTTAATGCGTTTTGTAGTAAGATATGGTAGAGTACATAAAGATAGTGCATATTATTCTCATGTTGTAAATAGGAGTCGTATATTTCTATGAAGATGCCAAAGAGCTTTAAAACTAAAAAAGAAGTAGTGAAAAAAGAAGCATCTAATGACCCAATGGAAAAATGTGTAAGAAAGGATGCAGACTATTTCGATCAATATGATGGGGATAGTGAAGTTCATCATCCTAGTAGGTTTTACATTATTGATGCTTTAGGTATTTTATTTGTGAAATGTCTAGCCAGAGATAAAGCACAGAAGATTGTTGATGACATTTATGGAAAAGGTAAGTATACTATCCGTACAACACACACTAACTTCAATAGTAATAAGAGTTATACAGCACGAGGGTGATATATGTTTG
>JAGKWU010000099.1 GCA_021151695.1 Cellvibrionaceae bacterium
CCGCGATTGCTTGAGGGCCTTAAGCCAAAACCATCGTGCTCGGGTTAGGTGTGGAATATCGCTCACGCCCCACCCCCATTGCTATCGGAAGGGGTGCGGACCTCGCCACAGCGCGAGCACTTGAGGTACGGCACCGGAATGTCCGACGTTGTGCGCGTCACGCGGATAAAGTTGTGCCAGCAAGCCAGCGTGCCATCCTCCGCCTTCAGTTCCTCACTCACCGCTCGTCTCCTGAAAGCCATTGGCGATGCAGACGCCGCGCCTCTCGCATCACGTAGTCGTGGTGGATTTGCTGCAATTTATGCGGATCATCGCACCAAGGACCGGGCAGGGTGTCGGCAATGTTCTCACTGAAATAGAGCGACGTCCCATCGTGCCAGCAGGGGCCGTCAAGAAATTCACAGTGGGAATGGTCTGGTTCTGTTTGGTCAGAATGGTCATAAGGCTTCGGCGAGTGGCATTCACAGCCGCCCATCCACCGCGCGGGATAGGTGGAAAATGCTGGGCTGATCTCCGCCCAAATATGAACCGCGCCTTCATCGCTTTTGACGGCCCAGATATGCCGGATGCGCCCATCGTCATCAAAGCGCTCATAGCTTTCGCGCAGGTCACTGCTCACCGCTCGTCTCCTTGGGGTGGGGGTGGTAGATAACGGGCGTAGCTGCGCGGCACTTCAATGCAGGTGCAGTGGTGCCCGTATTCACTTTTCTGCCAAATGCCGAAGCCGCTGCGGACCCAATGGCAATCATCAACCCACTGCCCCTCTTTCATGCGGTTCGCGGCCCACGCTTTCGCCTTTTGCTCGCGTTCCATCCTCACTCCCCTTTCAAATGCAGGTGGGCGAGGGTGACGCGGGCTTCTTCCGCGCGCATTTCAGCAACCTTGTCTTTCGCCAACGCGGTCGCCAGAACGTCACGCAGCCTGTCACGCTCGGCGATCTCTGCGGCCGTCAGCGGATTGCACCATTCGCAGCGACGGGTGCAGAGGCAAGTGCCCTCACCTTCGTCGTAGGTGTCGCATTGCCAATCCCACGAGCAGCCATACGTGAAGCCTTCACCGCCGCAGTTTCCACACTCATTGGCGTCGTCATCGTATTCCCACGCCTCAAGCTCGGCGCGCGTGGTGAAGGTCGGATCGGCGGGGTTCACAGCGCCAGCATCGGGCGCTAGATCATTATCAGCCATTGCGCGGTTCCTTGGTAAACAGCCAGCGCCAGCGCCGACCTGTCTTGATTGAGCGAACGGTGTCGTAAGAAACGCCGAATGCTTGCGCGATCTTGGAATAGGAGCGCATCAATATCGCAATCGGCCATATTCTCTGCCCGCGTCCCCGGCCTGATGTGGAGCGGGTTAATGCACGAGCGATCATGGCAAATCATCGGCTGATGACAGGCATCAAACTCTACCCCCATCACTATGCCGTGATGGAGTTCCCACGCCACTCGATGCGCTGGACGTGTCTTGCCTTGATAGAATACTCGGCCATAACCAAGGCGATCTTTTCCGAACGGCCAAGGGTAACAGTGATCAGGCGGCTCAAGAGCTACTTCCCGGACAAGCTCCAACGCTTCTCCGGGAAGTGCGCGCGGCTTGCTGCCTACGCGCGCACTTGGTAAGTGCGAGGTTGTCATCTAGCGCCTCCACGCTGGGTGATAGGGCGGGCTGGTTGGCAGACCGGCTCGCCCAACTGGTGAGTACCTGTGTACACACCCAAGCGCGAATAAGCAAGGAAACACTGGTTTAGATTGGCGTAATCGCGCCGGAAATAAGGCAAAAAATGGCAGATTGCCGTGCGGGTCTGGCGTTTACACCGAGATTGTCGGGGGTTCAAATCCCTCACCGCCCACCATGCTTTCAATGACTTAGCGGTGTGTACCTTGGGGGCCGGTGTGTACGGTGGTACACCTAGAACACCGCAGCGGCTCCCGCGTCCTGCATAAAGGACGGGGAAAAGCGGGCATA